>NZ_JBQFQT010000002.1:0-596224 GCF_056537025.1 Ruegeria sp. CH5
GGTTGCGGCAGGCGGTTTTCCAAAGCGAAGCCAGCCGAAAGCAACTCGGTGAGAAACCAAAGAAGGCCGTCCCAATCCGGGGCGGCCTTTTCTTATTGGGAAGCAGATCAGACTGTTCCAAGTCGGCCAGTGTTTTCGATTTGATGGTGCCCCCGACCCTCGGCTTGAGAAATCTTAACCTTCCGCCCATCTGCTCCAGAAGCTGAATGTCTACCTGATGTGCAACGCCGGCAGCGACCTGTGCACGCTCGGCAGAATGCCCGACCAGCAGGAGGACGCGATGTTTGGCTTTGAGTTTCTGAATTACGGGGCGCAAATCCTTCACAACAAGGACCTTGAAGATATGCGCGAGGCCATTCTCAGCGACGATGGTCACGAAGTCGACTGCACCGTCAGCGATTTTTGTCGGGAACGCAGAAGGTTTGGGGGCAAGCAAACCGGCGCCTTGCGCGGTGACTTTGGCGGAAAGCAGGCGGGCTGATTAGAGCTTTGGTTCCCAAGGAGTGCGACCGACCATACGATCCGCCTCGGCGGTGATATCATTCATGTGCTTCTCGAGGCTTTGGCGCAGTTGCTCGATCTGCTCGTCCGTGGCCTTGCGGGGTACGGTCTCAGTCCATTCGCGGCACAGAAAGACGCCTTCGTTGAGCCAAGGGCGTGGCAGCAGCAGCCGGTCCCAGGTGCCGGCCTCACGGCCATGGCGGGCCGAATAGGTGATGCCAAAAATGCGTTTGCCCGAGCTGCGCGCCCAGACCAGCGGGACGGTCGAGCACACCCGTTCCGGGCCGCGCGGACCGTCGGCAGCTATGCCGATCGAGATCCCCTGTTTCATCTTGCCCAACACTTCACGCGACAGGGCCACGTGACGCTTGTGGCTGGACATGGCGATGGTGTCCATGCCGAAGAGTTTCTGCACCCGGCCCACCATGCTGCCGGCGCGCGCGGCCGATGTGATCGAGCAGATGCGCCCTTTGTCCAGCGGAAAGAAATAGGGCGACTGGACCAGCCGCTGGTGCCACAGCACGACGATGACCGGCTCGCCCTGTTCCGCGAGCTTGTCCAACTCATCATAGCCGATCCGCTGCCATTTGGTGTTGCGATGGACCATCCTGATGTAGCTGGCGATGCGGCGCGCGGCCCAGTTCAGGGTTGTCTCGCTGTCGGCAATCTTCTTGCGAAGGCTCAAGGGTAATTTCCTCTCGGTGGGCCGAACCTTGTCTTATAGAACTGCACGACGCACGCAACTTCTTTGTCGATTGCATATGTGTCCGAGAAACTGAAAAAGCCTCTTGAGTCCGTCGCGCCGCTGGCATATCTGATGGCGCACCACAGGGGTATAGCTCAGTTGGTAGAGCGACGGTCTCCAAAACCGTAGGTCGCGGGTTCGAACCCTGCTGCCCCTGCCATTCTCCAAACAATTCAGCAATGCTGCCTCCACGGTCAACCGTGCTGCGCCGGTTTGGTGCGCCAAACCTCTTGACGTGCGGGTAAAGAACGAAAAGGCTGTTCAGTCAGTTGGATAATGAACGGGCCACGGTTTTCGACGCGCGATCTGCGCGGGTTGGACCGTGCCAAAACAAACCGGCGTTGGACAGGCCGTTGGGGGAGAAATGACGGATATCGCCGCTTTTCTGGAGAAGTTGGGGCTGTCCAAATACGCACCCGCCTTCGCTGCGGCAGAAGTGGCCTTGTCCGACCTCGTTCATCTGTCCGAGCATGATCTGATCGATCTCGGGCTACCGCTGGGTCCCCGGCGTCGCCTGCTTGCCGCAACCGCGCGTTTTGCCCAGGACACGGCCGGTGACGCCGTGCACACCCGCCGACAGGGCAAAATCGTGGCCGAGCGCCGGCAATTGACGGTCATGTTCGTTGATCTCGTCGGCTCGACGGCAATGTCCGAGCGCCTGGATCCGGAAGACCTGGGCGAGCTGGTGCGGCGATTCAAAGAGACTTGCACAACCGCCGTCTCGAAATTCGGTGGTCACATTGCCTGTTTCATGGGGGATGGTGCGATGATCTATTTCGGCTATCCGCACGCGCAGGAGGATGCGGCCTCGCGCGCGATCGAGGCCGGGTTGCAGATTTTGGACGAACTGCCCGCGATCGACCGAAAGGAAGAGCTGCAGGCGCGGATCGGAATCGCCACGGGACTTGTGGTGGTCGGCACCATCTATGGGGACGGGTTGCGGGAAAACGACGTGGTCATGGGGCGGACCCCGAATCTGGCCGCCCGCCTGCAGGGTCTGGCCGAACCAAATTCGCTGATCATCAGCCCCTCGACGCGCCGCCTGATCGGTGGCGCTTTCCGGCTGAAGGATTCAGGCAGGCATGTTCTGAAGGGGTTTGCGGACGAGATTCAGGCCTGGACCGTGGAGGGTACCGCACGGATCGAACGGCGGTTCGAGATCAATCCCGAAGCGGGTTCCGGCCGACTGATCGGTCGCAGCTCTGAGTTTCGCAAGCTGTGTGCCAAGTGGAACGAAGCCAGTCACGGGGCGGGTCAATCCGTTCTGATCTCAGGTGAGGCGGGGATCGGAAAGTCGCGGCTGATCGAAGGGTTGGCGCACGAGTTGCAGGGGCAGGATATTCTGCGTCTGAATTTCCAATGTTCGCCGCTGCACTCAAGCAGTGCCCTGTATCCGATCGTGCAGCAACTGGAACGTTCAGCCGGGTTCGCGCCGGCGGATACGGACGCCCAAAAGCTGGACAAGCTTCTGCCGCTGCTTCGGTATCTGACGTCCGAACAACAGCGCCTTATTGCGGATCTGTTGAGCATCGATGCCGATGATGCATTGGGGCCTTTGGACCTGCCGCCGCAGGTCAAGTTGGAAAAGACGCTGGAAGCCGTAACGCAGCAATTGGTGTCGATGGCCCGAAGCAAACCCGTTCTGTTGCTGTTCGAAGACGCGCATTGGGTGGACCCGACCACGCTTTCGCTGACGGATAGGGTAATCGAGCGGATCCGTGACCTGCCGGTTCTTATCGTGGTCACGGCCCGGCAGGGGTTCGACCCCAGCTGGGGGCACCACCACAACACGTTGCACATCCCCCTGACCCGATTGTCGAATGCCGAGGTGGCGGAAATCGTCACGGATGTCGCGGGGGGCAAGCCTTTGCCGGGACCGGTCTGCGACCTGATTGCCGCCAAGACCGATGGGATCCCGCTCTTTGTACAGGAGGTGACGCGCGGCCTTCTGGAATCCGGCCAGTTGCGGCTGACCGAGGATGGCTATGTCCTGCGCGGTCCGCTGCCGTCGCTGTCGGTACCCAGCACGCTCAAGGATTCGCTGATGGAGCGCCTCGACCGCCTGGGTATGGCAAAGGACGTGGCGCAGACCGGCGCCGTGTTCGGGCGACGCTTTTCGGTGGCTCTGGTCGCGGCGGTCTCCATGCTGCCGACGGCGTCGATGCAGGCCAGCCTGGAACAATTGGCCATGGCGGGCATCATCCAGCGGCCACCGGACGGGGCCGAGGACGAATACCTGTTTCGCCATGCCCTGATCCGGGACATGGCCTATGACAGCCTTCTGCGATCCGAGCGGCAGGTCCTGCACGACCAGGCTGCGGGTGTATTGCTGGACCAGCAACCCTATCTTGCACAGACCCAGCCCGAAGTTCTGGCCCAGCACTATACGCTGGCAAATCGCCCCGAAGAGGCCGTTACTCATTGGCAAAACGCCGGTCAGAGAGCGATCGAGCGGTCGGCCCTGTCCGAAGCACTGACCCATTTGTCCAAGGCGCTCGGTCTTGTCTCAGACCTGCCGAAAAGCCGCGACCGCGACTTGCGCGAGATTGACCTGCAAGTGCTTCGGGCCGGTGTCTTGCGCTCGACTGACGGGATTGCAGGCGAAGCGACAGGCGAGGCCTATGGCCGGCTGCGTGAGCTGTGCCGTCGGGCACGCGAGACGGAACGCCTGTTCCCGGTTCTCAATGGGCTTTATGCGTTTCACCTTGTTCGGGCCGAGTACCGCCTGGCCGGTGAGGTGGCGGACCAGATCCTGGACCTGGCCGAAGTCAGCGGCCGGACCGAGCACCGGATGGTAGGGCACCGCGCCATGGGGGCCGTACAACTGCACATCGGCAATCTGACGGATGCCCGGGCGCACCTGGAGCAGGCCTGGACCCTTTACGATTTCAAAACACATGGGAAGCTGGCCTATGTCTATGGCACCGACCATGCGGCCATCACAGCTGGCTTCCTGGGGGTCTGTTACAGCCTGATGGGTGAGCCGGCCCGTGCGCGAAAGGTTCAGGCGCAGGCTTTGGACTGGGCCAATGAATTGCAACACGCGCACAGCGTAGCCCAGGTCCTGACCTATACGTGCATGGTCCATCTGTTGCACCGTGATATCGACGCACTGATCGCGACCGTCGCACCGCTGGAGGAGATCTCTCGCGAGCACAGATTGGCCTTCATGTCGATCACGGCCCGCATGTGGCTCGGTTGGGCGCGTGCGCACCGGACCCCGGACGCCGAGCACATCGCGGCCCTACGGCAGGCGTCGGATGACTGGTGGTCCAGTGGCGCCGGAAACTACAAAAGCTTCTTTCTGTCGCTGATCGCGGAACTTCTGGTGCGTGCCGGGGGGCTCAAGGCCGCCAAGCAGGCGCTGACGCAGGCTGAACTATGGCGCAAAGATACCGACGAAGGCTGGGCCGATGCCGAGGTTTTCAGGGTCCGCTCGTTGCTTGACGATCATGAGCGGAAAGATCCCGAACCGATGCTCAAACAGGCGGTGTCCGAGGCGCGCAAATGCGGGGCCAGCCTGTTCGAACTGCGCGCAGCCGTGGCGCTGACGCGCCACGTTTCCAAAACCGTGGGGAAGCCGGGGCCATGGCTGTCGGATGCCTTGGATCGTTTCGACCCAAAGGCCGACATCCCGGAATTGCTTGAAGCCCGGGCATTGCTTGAAACGATCTCTTGACCGGTACGGAAGCTTTCTGCCAGCTTGGGACGGGCAGAAATGGGTTGATGGAAAGACCGTAAAACGTGCGCGCAGTGTTTTTCCCTGCGCGTTCTGCATGTTATGCCAAGGGAGCGTCCATCATGCGCAAGATAAGCAAGAACATTCTGGCCAAGGATCGCGTCGCTTCCAGCCGAACGGACCTGTCGCTGCAGCGCTATCATCCGATTACGCCCGAGCAGATACGGGAGTTTGAAAAAGGCCTGGTTGGATCGGTCGTTTTGCCGACGGACCCGAACTACAACACGGATCGCCAACTTTGGAACCCGGCCTTTCAGGACTACCCGGAAATCATTGTCTATTGCGAAACCATTCAGGACGTGCGGGCCAGTCTGGCCTTCGCGCGGGCCCATGATCTGTGGGTGGTCAGCCGATCGGGCCGGCACAGTACGGCGGGGTACTCGGTCAACAATGCGATGGTGCTGGATACCAGCAGGATGTGTTACGTGACGGTCGATCCAGATACCCCGATGGCCTATGTCGGCCCCGGTACCCCGTTCAAAGTCCTGAACTCGGTGCTGGATTCCTATCATCTGCATGTGCCGGGTGGCGCGTGTCAGGATGTCTGCGTGGCCGGATTCATGATGGGCGGAGGATACGGGTTCACGTCGCGCCTGTTCGGAATGGCCTGCGACAATGTCCTGGGCGTGACGGTGATGCTGTGGGATGGCAGTATCGTGATCGCGGATGACACGACCAACCCCGATCTTTTCTGGGCGATCCGGGGAGGCACCGGCAACAATTTCGGGGTGCTTCTGGAAATCCGGTTCAAGCTGCACAACCTGTACGAAGTTTGGGGCGTTCATATCAAATGGCCGCTGGACAGGGCTGCCAGGGCTTTGGAGTTTCTGCAGGCCAACTACATGAAGGACGGTCTCTCGGACAAATTTGGGGCCTACATCTTTCTTGCGTATCAAGGAGACCAGAAGGTTCTTTTGGTCTCGGCCCTATATCACGGGCCCGAAGACGAAGGGCGCCGGGTCCTTCAGCCGCTGCTGGACGAACCCATTGGCGGCCACATGGAAAACAGCAAGACAGGAACCTACCAGCAGATCAATTCCTGGCTGTATGACGAGAAATACGACATCCCGGTGGTCCCGGACCAAGCCCGCGAAGACAAACAGGGCGGGTATATCGCCCGCCAGTTGTCGCAAGATGAATGGCAAAGGGTCGTCGATTATCTGGACAGCACGCCAAACGCCTACGGGGCGGTGGCGATCGAGCCGTATGGCGGGGCGATCAACCGAATGCCGGTTGGCAAACAGGGAAACGCCTTCATTCACCGCGACGTGTCGATGAATTTCTACGTTGACGTGTTCTGGTTGTCCGAGGATGAGAAAGACGTCGTGGTCCCGTGGCTGGATGGGTTCATGCAGATGATGACGGACGAGGGGTTCTTCATCGACCGCTGTTATCAGAATTATCCGCGGCGCACTCAGTTGAACTATCGTTGGCTGTATTGGGGCGACAACTTCAACTCACTTATGTTCGTGAAGCAGAAATTCGACCCCCATAACTTCTTTCACTACCAGCAGAGTATTTCTCCGGTTCCGGACGAAGCGCCGCCGGACATCATTCGGGACAAGTCGACTCCGTTCTTCTCGGACCCGACGATCACCTATCAAAGCTATTCGTACCCCTGAAAACGGGTTGCGGACCGGCATTGCCAAACTGGAGAGGGCCCGGCATGGACACGATACAGGAAATCTTCTTTCTGCCGCCGATGGCCGTTGCCAGGCTTGGTCCGGGCGAGACCCCTTTGGAAAGCTACGAATGGCAGCAGGATCTGGACGCGCATGGCAACAACAAGACGGCCATACGCTCGAACGTGACTTTGCGGGAAAACGAAGATGGGAGTGTCTCGGCCTACCTGCCGGACCCGCGGAAGATCCGATTTCGGGATGAAGGCACCGGCGCCCTGCGCCCGGTCGCGCCGTTCTTTGAACTGTGGGCGCGGATGTTCGATGCTGAAACCGGCGAGGCCTATGAAACTCCTGTGACTCTGAACCTTCTTGAAGGGCAGGGGCTGTCGCTGAAGAACATCCGCTACACGGTCGCTGTAGGCAACCAGAAAGCCGCCCGTCGCACCGGAGATGCAGCCTGCGGGTTTCGCGCCCGGGTCGAGATCGCGGCCGAGGATTTTACTCCCAAACCCGTGCTGGCCTTCAGTCCGCACACGTCGGAACAGCAGCCGCTGGTCTATGAACACAACCCGATCCCGCTGGGCTCGGTGCGGGTTGTCCGCCCGGTCCACGGGACGGACGAGCCGGTGCCCGGCGAGATGGTGGACCGCAGTCTTCTGCGTTTGCGGTTCACTCCGCCCAAGGGCGAAGTATACGGCCCGCCCGATGCCGCCTTCGGCCCTGCAACCCTTGCTGTGCCGGGATACAAGAATGACCCGCCCAAATCGGAATATGGCCGGATTCATGAGATCGTGCCGGCGCAGAACCGCATCCTTAACCCGGACACGCCCTGGTCGAAATGGATCATGATGTCGGGGTTGTCTGACGATCCTGAACCGCATGACAGTTATGATGGTGCCCGGGTCGGCAACGATCAGTCCTGGGGGGTGGTTGACGACACGTGTGATGGAACGATCGAGGCCACGCTGGCTGTTCGCGGTCAGCGTTTGGTCGCCCGGGCGCGCATCTTCACCGGACCGCCGGATTTCGCACCGGATTGCCGGCCTTTCTACAGCCTCGAAGACGATCTGGCGGATCGCGACATGTCGTTGATCTCGGTCACCGCCGAAAACTATGTTGATGCAAAAACCGAAGTGGTCGACATCTTCCGAAGGGCGTTCGAGACCAACAGCCTGATCAATCTGGATGACATCCGGGCACAGGGCCTCAAGGACAATGCCTCTCTTCAGGCGCAGACCAATATCGCACCCACACCGGGCCTGCCGTCTACCGATGCGGCATCGATGACGGAAAAGGACGCGGTGCCTCTCGACAAGATCGATGAGTTGATCCGCCCACAGCCGGTGTCGGTTTTCTCGAACTCGGTCCCGAATGAACAGCTGCCCTATACGGTCGCCACCAAGTTTGTGCATGAGCAGTTGATCGATGAGGAAAACCTTTTGGACTTTCTGCGCCGCAGGCCTGATTTCGTGCGGCGATTGATGCGCCCGCCCTTTGGCGTTCTGGCCCAGTTCGAAGAGGACCCGAACCCTGACCAGACACCCGATCCTGCCTTCCGCGACCCACGGATCGTGCGCGACATGATGCACGACGCCCGCATGCCGCCTTACATGCGGGATTCAAACTATTTTCCGCTCTCGTTGTCACGGCGGCAGTACCACCTGGTGATGTCTTTCATCGATTACCTCGAGGCGCACCCGCCCGCGCCCGAAACCGAACCGGTAGGAGAGCCTCGGGATGTCTGACAAACCAGCGCCGATCCGCATCAAACCCCGCAACCTGACGGCCCGTGCGGCCTACAAGGTGCCCGGCAACCCTGACAACACCCGGCTGGACGGGTCGGTCGGCAATTGTTTTCCGGGGCTGGAAATGGACGTACGCGACCTCGATCGCCGGTTCTTTCCGGGATTGGTTTTCAATGCCGTACGTGTCCCGCTGAACCCGGTTCCGGAAGCACCCGAAAACGCGCAAGGGTTTCATCTGGTCTATGTCGACTATTTCTATGACCCGATGTTGCCCGATGACAGTTCGGCACCTTGGGTGCAGGATTTGCTGGACGCCTATCGTGGTGACATCGGCGCCGAGCTGTCCAGCGGCCGGTGGTTTCTGGCCTGGGTCGAACAAGGCGGGCGACGTATCTCGTTCCGTGATGACAAGGGCAATCCCTACGACGGCATGCTGGTCTGGCGGTTCATCCGCAGCCTTGAATGCGGCGACGACCATCCGGTGACCATCGCACTGGAGCGGCGCAATCACGACGGTGTCGTCGACGCACCGCCGGTCGTCCTGCACGGATACCGCCGGCAGTACCGCACCGAAGCCGGCGTGTTCGATACGGCCTACGACCCCGGAGAGCTGACCCAAAGCCTGTGCAATCCCTGGTCGCATGACTTTCGGGATTGCGGCTGCCACTACTGGCCATCAAACCACCCGGATGTGGTCACTGCCGAAGTACCGCATGACACCCGCCTGCCGACTGGTGCGCCCGACGATCCGGTCGTGGCCGAAACCTATCTGGATTGGCTGCGTTCGGACAAATCGCCCTCGGGCAATGTGGCGGCGTTGAATACCGTCGAACAGAACCGCCCGTTCCAGATTGACCACTACGAGGTCAACCAGATGTGGAGCGACCTGCCGATCGTCGTCGAGGGACGCGAGACCGGCGAAGTCTACGAGGCCGACACGGACCTGCCCGGTGTCGAACCGTATGAAAGCGTAGCGGCGATGGTCCAGGACCTGCAGACCCGTCTGGCGCCGATGGAGATGACGCTCAGCCTGCAATACCTCTATGCCTATTTTTCGCTGGCCGATCCCGAAACCGCCGGTTCCGAGCGCTGGCCAACGCTGAAGGATGATCTGATCTTTGCGCGGCGCGCCCTGCTTGAAGTTGCGATCGGCGAGATGACCCACATGCGCTGGGCAAACCAGTTGCTGTGGTCGTTGCAGGGCAAGGATTACGAACCGGTGCTGACGCCCGCGCTTGCCCTGCCCATCGGACCCAAGCGGATCATCCCACGGTCGTTGCGCCCTTTGACGCCTGAGGCCATCGACGACTTCATCGAGATCGAACGCCCCGACGGGTTCATCGACCGTGCTTATGCCCAGTGCGTGGCGACACTGGAACACAAGGCGTTCACCGATCGGCGTCTGTATGCTTTGGCCGTGCGGATCGACACCGACGGCGACGAGCATTTTCTGCGGTTCCGCCAGATGAAGGACGTTCTGGCCAAATACCAAACGGGCCGCGGCACACCTGCCTATCTGCGCCCGATCCAAGTGGGCTCGGAAACGCAGGCGAAAGAGGCACTGGATCTGTTCCGCCGCATCACCGATGGGCTCGAACAGGCCTATCAAAACGAGGCTCAGAACCGATTTACCGAAGCGCAGAAGTATATCCAGCAGGTGCGCGACACGATGAAAAGCTTCCGGGTCGCCGGTGAAGCCTTGGCGGAAAAGGGTGTCGGTATCCCGTTCTGGCCCGAGGTCGAGACATGACCGACCCATCTGCCGAGGTGCATTTTTTCGAAACGACATTGGGCGAGCACATGCTCGCCGTAGATGGCTCGCGCGTGTTCGATGTGGCCGAAGGAACGGCGGATCACTTCGCCCGTATGGCCGCCGAAAGTCAGCGAGAGTTTCTGACGCAGATGGGTCTTGATGGTGTGCCGTTCATTGACGACGCGCCGCCGCGTCGCATGCCGGTCAGGTCTTTGTCGCTGGCGGTCGCGCAGAAATGCAACTTGGCGTGCACCTATTGCTATGCCTCGCAGGGCAGCTTTGGTGGTCCTGCCCGCAGTATGGAATGGGAGGTCGCGAAAGCCTCGGTCGATCGGCTGATCATGGACTCGGAACCCGGCACCCGGATCAATCTTGCCTTCCTGGGAGGCGAGCCGTTGATCAATCGCAACCTGATCCGAAAAACGACGGTTTATGCTGCTGAACACGCGCAACGCAACAAAGTGGATGTGGGATTTTCGATCACGACGAATGGCACGTTGCTGCGCCCGGAAGACGCTGAGTTTTTCGAAGACCACGCCTTTGCCGTCACCATCAGTCTGGATGGCGTTGGCAAGGCACATGACCGGTTGCGCCCCAACCAGGGTGGGCGCGGCAGCTACGACACCATTCTGCGCAAGGTGCTGCCGTTGCTGGACAAACAGCATCGCATGCAGGTGGGCGCTCGGGTCACCGTGACACCGCGCAACCTCGAGTTGCCTGAGACCCTGAGCCATTTCATAGGCATGGGTTTCCACTCGGTCGGGTTCTCACCCATGCTGGCTTCGCCAACCGGGCGCGAAGAAATGAGCAGCAAGGACATGGCCGAAATGCTTTCGCAGATGATCCGCTGCGGACGCGTTTTCGAAGACGCAGTGCTGCAGGGCCGCCGCTTTCCCTTCTCGAACATGGCCGCCGCAATGCACGAGATCCACCGTGGCACGCACCGGCCCTACGCTTGCGGAGCCGGTGGCGGATATTTCGGGGTTTCGGCGGATGGCGATCTGTTCGCCTGCCACCGCTTCGTCGAGGATGACTTGGCCGCGATGGGCAATGTCCATGACGGCCCGGATGCGCGGCGAGAAGCCTGGCTGGCCGAGCGCCACGTGCACAACCAATCGCCGTGCAACACCTGTTGGGCACGGTACATGTGCGGTGGCGGTTGCCATCACGAGGTCATTCATCGTGGCCGCCCGGCATGTGATTATATCCGCGGCTGGCTGGATTATTGCCTGCAGGCCTATGTCAGGCTGTCGGCTGCCCGCCCGGATTTCTTCGGCGACGCTGCCCGCCGTTCGGCCTGAGGGCGCAGCGGATGGCGGCCGAGATTGAAGCCGAGATCTGCGTGATCGGCGGTGGCCCGGCCGGGGCCGTGACAGCGATGCGGCTGGCACAGCTGGGGCGACGGGTCTGTCTGCTGGAACGCGCCATCTTCCCACGCCCACACATCGGCGAGTCACTTCCTTCCTCCATCTGGCCCATTCTGCGGTTTCTGGGTGTGGACGAGGCGATGAAAGCTGCGGGATTCCTGCAATCGTCGGGTTCCGTCCTTATGTGGGGCGGGACGTTTGAAAGGCGGGGTGAACCAGTTGACGATCCGGGCCTTCTGGTGGATCGCGGCCAGTTTGATGCCATCCTGCTGGACGCTGCACGCCAGTCGGGTGTTCGTGTGTTGCAACCAGCACGCGCCTATCGACCACGGCGCACCGGCGCCGGTTGGGAGGTTCCGGTCCTGACGGCGCAGGGAAAAAGCCGGCTGCGCGCTGACCTTTTGGTGGATGCGGCGGGCAAGCATGCGGGACTGGGCCGGAGATTCCGCCCGGCCTCAGCGCCATTGATGGCGCTCTATGCCTATTGGCAAGCCCCTCCGGGTTTTGGCGCGCAGGCCCGCGTGGAGGCTGGTGATGCCCATTGGTACTGGGGCGCAGCACAGCCGGATGGTACGGTCAACGCTTGCATTTTCATTGACCCGTCGGATTGCACTGGTTTGTCGCCGGCGGCCCGGCGTGATCTGTATCTGAACCTTCTAGCACGATCGACTCTTCTGGCCGGCTGTCTGGAGCAGGCGCGAATGGGCCCGGTGCGCCGGTGTGATGCCAGCAGCCAATGTGAATTGACCCCGCCCGCCGATGATCTGCTGCGCGTGGGCGAAGCGAGTTTCTCGGTAGATGCGCTGTCATCGCAAGGGGTGCAACTGGCTATGGCGCAGGCCATGCAGGCCGCAGTGGTTGCAAACACGCTTCTGACTCGGCCCAGCGACACCAACATCGCGCTGGGGTTCTATTCGGAACGACAGCGCGAACGCGTCGAAACCCACGCCGAACTGGCGGCGGCATTCTATGCACGTCACCACGAGGTCTCCTCTGGGCCGTTCTGGAGCCAGCGCGCGCGGCCGCTGGACTGGCTTCGCCGCCCGCCTGCAGACCTGCAGAATGCGGAGCTGTCCAAGGGCGAGGTGCTTCGCCGGTCGCCGGAGGCGAAGCTGATACAGGGCGGTGTGCAAGGCGACGCGTATGTTGTGCGGTCAGAGATTCTGACCCACCCCAATCTGCCGCGCGCGGTCCACTCGCTGGCGGGGGCCGAGCTGGCGCCGTTGATATCCGATCTGCGCGACCCACGCTCTGTGCCCGATATTCTGCAGCGATGGTCGAGCCGCATCGGACCCACCTCGGCGGCACAGGTCCTGCGGTGGCTGTGGCACACCAAAATCCTTGTGCCGGCCGGTGAGCTGTGGCGCAATCGCGGTTCCCCTTGACTGGCGAATGGCCTAATGTCCCGCCAGGATAAAACAGCCGAAAGAGGTCACATGTCGCGCTTTGATGGGTATTTCCTGCGGCAGCTATTGGTTCTTTTCGGCTTTTTCACGCTTGTTCTGGTGGGCGTGTTCTGGATCACCCGCTCGGTCAGCCTGTTCGAACACGTCATCAGTGGCGGCCAGTCGGCTATGGTGTTTCTGGAATTCACGGCGCTGACACTGCCGACGCTTGTCCGAACGGTCATGCCGATGGCGGTCTTTGCCGCCGCAGTCTATGCCACCAACCGGCTGAGCCGGGAAAGCGAGCTGACCGTGATGCTGGCCACCGGGTCCAGCCCATGGCGGCTGGGCCGAGCGGTGTTGTTGTTTGGCCTGGTGGCGGGGCTAATGATGGCGATCGTCAGCGTCATTCTGCGGCCCGCATCCGTAGAACAGCTGGAATTGCGCCAGGCTGAGGTGGCAGGTGACATCACCGCGCAGTTGCTCAAGGAAGGGGAGTTCATGCACCCGGCTCGGGGCGTGACCGTCTATATCGGTCGGATTGATCTGGATGGCACATTGCACGAGGTGTTCGTGTCCGACCGTCGCGATCAGGAAAACCCCGCCACATACTCCAGCACGTCCGCCTATCTGGTGAACAACGGATCCGGCGTTCATCTGGTCATGGTGGATGGGGTTGCACTGCGGCTGAACAAGGAAGGCAAGACGCTGTCGTCGACCCTTTTCGACGACGCATCATACGACATTTCGGAGCTGTCCCGAAGCACCGACAATGGACGCCGCAGTCTTGAGGCGATTCCGACGATCGAGTTGTTGGGCGATCTTGACGCTGTCGCCGCGGCGGATGGCTACCCGTTGGGGGAATTGGTGGAAGAGCTGCACCAGCGGTTTTCCTGGATCGCGATCTGCATCACTGTGGCGCTGGTTGGGTATTCGACGCTGATGCTGGGCAGTTTTTCCCGGTTCGGCCTTTGGCCTCAGATATTCGCGGCATTCACGATTCTTGTCTTGTTGGAAGGCGTGCGTGGGTTCGTATCTCCGGTGGTGATCAAGGATGCGAAGCTTTGGCCGCTGCTCTATGGTCCGGCTGTTGTCGGGTTCGCAATATCGGCCGTGTTCCTGGCTTTCGCCGGAAGACCGATCATCCGCCGGCGGGTAAGAACTGCCGCACCCGCGCCATCCCCAGCCTGAGGTCAGCCCCGCAGCTCTGACAGGCACTGGTGTAATTCACCCAACAATTTTTGGTGGTCGTCCTCTGCGCGCGAGACCAAGTGGACCGGTAGAATTAGCGGTGCGGCTTCCTCGACCATGCGCAGCGCGCCATTCTCAAGGTGCGGGGCGATAACGCTGTGCGGGAAAAAACCGCGCCCGCCGCGTTGCAGGATATAGCGTAGTGCCATCATGCAATTGCCCAGAAACACGGTTTGCCCAGCAGACAGCCGGGCAAGACCGCGTACATGCTCCTGATAGCCTTCACCAAGTTCGAGATTGATGAAAACAGGATCGGTACCGGACTCAGCCAGATGGGGCGTCTCGACAAGGATCAAGTGCTCGGGCGGCAAGTCCTGGCACGAAACCCCGGACCGCGATGGCCTCTCATGTGTCAAGGCCACGTCCAGAACGTGCGAAGCAACGGCCTCGGCCATGTTCAGCGTGTGGTCATAGTTGAGCGTCAACAGAAGTTTGCCAAACCTCTGCTCGAACCGGATGGCCAGATCGACCAGAAGCGGGTCCCAGATGCTGAGCTGAGCGCCCAGGCGAAGGGCCACACGACCCTGACTTTGGGCCGGCAGGTCCTGCGAGGCGAAGGACCAAAGCGACAGCATCTGTTCGGCATAGGGTTTGAACTGCGCCCCGAAGTCGGTGAGGCTGGTACCGCCGGCACCACGTGAAAACAGGGCTTTGCCCGTGGCGGCCTCAAGCTGGCGGATCCGTGCACTGACAGCCGTCTGTGTCACGTTCATCCGTCGGGCCGCAGCATGGAACCCACCGGTTTCCGCCACGCATAAAAACGTTTCGAGCTCACGCATCTGCATGTGAGACTATTTTTTGATCGACGTGATAAAATCAATTCATTTTTTCTATTGGCTGGTCGCGGCTAGTCTGGCAGTGACCCGCAGCCAAAGGACCTGCCATGCTGGACAAAAGCCGCAAACCCACCTGGACCAGTTTCGAAGAGGCCACCAAGGCGGATTGGGACGCCGTCATGGAATATGAAGAGGCCTATAACGCGGCTTTGCCCGACCGGATTCTGGACGCGATCCGGTCCTTGGACGAGGAATGGACACCCTATCCGGTCAACCGGTATCAGCACAGCCTGCAGGCCGCGACGCGGGCCTACGAGGATGGCGCGGATGAGGAACTGGTCGTGGCTGCTCTGATCCATGACACCGGGGACATCCTGTCACCCTACAACCACGGTGAGCTGTCAGCGGCGATGATGAAGCCCTATGTCAGCGAACGCACCCATTGGATCCTGAAACATCACTGCGTGTTCCAGGGCTATTACTACAACCACCATCTGGGTGGAGACCGCAACGCGCGGGACAAATACCGCGACAGCCCCTATTGGGAGGACTGCCGCTATTTCTGCCACGAATACGATCAAAAGGCGTTCGACCCGGACTATCCGACCAGGCCGCTGGAGTTCTTCGAGCCCATGCTGCGCCGCGTGTTGAACAAGGGCGAGGGGCACATGGAACTCAACGAAACCGCCGAGGACTAGCAGGAGGCCATCAGGCGATAGACGATCTGTGCCGTGGTGAAATCCCACGCCGCGTTGCCGTCCGGGGCCAGTTCGACCACGTCGAAGCCCACGCAGCGGCGGCCTTTCAAGGCGTGTTCGACCAGATGCAGCGCCTGATAGTATCCCAGCCCGCCCGGAACCGGCGTGCCGGTTGCGGGCATCAATGACGGGTCCAGCCCGTCGACGTCAAAGCTGACATAGACCAGTTCGGGAAAGTCCTCGGGCAGGTCGACGGCATGAATGTTGCCGGTGACCAGCTCTTCGGCATCCACATGGAAGACACGGTTCCTCAGACGGCTTTTGGCTTCTTCGGTCGAGAAGGCGCGTACGCCGAATTGCGCCAGACGGACGCCTTCCTCGGCCAGCAGATGCATGACCGAGGCGTGGCTGTGTTTCTCGCCCTGATAGGCGTTGCGCAGATCGGCATGGGCGTCGATCTGCACGATGCCGAGGGGCTGACCCAATGCGCGGGCCACGCCCATCACCGCGCCATAGCTCAGCGAGTGTTCACCGCCCAGCGTGACCGGCACCGTGCCGGCGCGGATCGCGGCCTCGGTGCGCTGGGCCAGACGCTCCATGACGTCCGGCAGCGGGCCGGTGCAATCCAGCGAAGGTTCGGTGAAGATGCCATCGACACAGGGTTCGGAATGTCCAGTAATGCGTTCGAGTTCATTGCTGGCTGCGATGATCGCGGCGGGGCCGCCTGCAGTACCCGAACCGTAGGAGACCGTCCGTTCCAACGGCACCGGGATGACACGGAACCGGGCGTCTTCGCTGCGTTCGGCCTCGGTCAGTTCGCTGTCGAGGAAAATGCTCATGAAAGCCTCTCTTTGAAGTCGTCGTAGCCGAATTCCCTGATGATCTTCAGGTCATCGGTTTCGCTGTTCCACAGGGCGATGGTGGGCAGGGGCACGCCGTTGAACGTGTTGGTCTTGACCATCGAGTAATGCGCCTGATCGAGAAAGGCGAAGCGCTGCCCGATCCGCAGCGGCTCGGCCCAAATGTAGTCGCCGATCACGTCTCCCGCCAGGCACGAGGGGCCGCCCAGGCGATAGGTGTGGCCGGTTTCGGCTTCGTCCATCAGGGCGGGGCGGTAGGGGGCCTCGATCACGTCGGGCATGTGGCAGGTGGCCGAGATGTCGGTGATCGCCAGATCCATGCCGTTGTGCGGCAGGTCGAGTATTTCACCCACCAGGATGCCCGCGTCCAGTGCCACGGCTTCGCCGGGTTCCAGATAGACCTCGACGCCGTATTTGGCGCGGATGTGTTTGACAAACTCCACCAGCCCGTCGCGGTCATAGTCGTTGCGGGTGATGTGGTGGCCGCCGCCGAAATTCAGCCATTTCAGGCTGTTCAGGAATGGCGCGAGCTTCGGTTCGATCGCCGCCCATGTGCGCGCCAGCGGCTCGAACCCCTGTTCGCAGAGCGTGTGCATGTGCAGGCCATCCACGCCCTCCAGCGCCTTGGCGTCTAGTTGGCTGACCGGGGTGCCGAGGCGCGAGCACGGGGCGCAGGGGTCGTATTTCGCAACCTCGCCTTCGGAGTGTTCGGGGTTGATGCGCAGCCCGACCTGCCGCCCGGCGGCTTGTGCCTCGGCCAGAAAGCGGTCTTTCTGCGCCGGACTGTTGAAGATGATGTGATCCGAAAGCGCCAAGATTTCGTCAATGTCGGAATCCTTGTAGCCCGCGCAGAAGGTTGCGACCTCGCCGCCATATTCCTCGCGGCCCAGCCGGGCCTCGTAGATGCCGCTGGCGCAGGTGCCGCCCAAGTACTGGCGCACCAGCGGGGCCAGCGCGAACATCGAGAATGCCTTGAGCGCCGACAGGATATGCGCGCCGGACCGCTCTCCGATATCGGCCAGAACCGCTAGGTTTCGCTCGACCGCTTTTTCGTCGACGACGAAGCAAGGCGTAGGAACGCGATTGAGGTCGAAGGTGCGGAAGGCTCCGGCGTCGCCGGCTTGTGTGGTCATCATGTCGGACATAACCAGCGTCTCCTGAACTCTAGAGGCCGGGGGCGCCGCCCGTCTCCATTGTCGCTCGGACCAATGGCGCCCCCCCGGATATTTTGGGCCAGATGAAGTAGGGCGGTCGCGCGGACCGCCCCGAGGGTTCAGAACTCGACCGGGCCGTCGAGTTCGTGGACCTGCCAGGGCAGGCCGTGCTTGTTGAGCATGTCCATGAAGTCATCCGGGTCCAGCTGTTCCATGTTCCACACGCCCGGCTCGCGCCAGTTGCCCTTCAGTACCTGAGCCGCGCCGATCATGGCGGGGACGCCGGTGGTGTAGCTGACGGCCTGGCTGCCGACCTCGCGGTAGCATTCCTCGTGGTCGCAGATGTTGTAGATGTAGTACGTTTTCTCGCCCGAGCCGTCCTTGGCCTGGCCGGTGGCGATGTCGCCGATGCAGGCCTTGCCTTTGGTTTCGGCACCCAGATCGCCGGGATCGGGCAGCAGGGTCTTCAGGAACTGGATCGGGATGATCTCGACCCCGTTGTGCACCACCGGGTCGATGCGGGTCATGCCGACATTCTGCAGCACCTTGGCATGGGTGATGTAGGCATCGCCGAAGGTCATCCAGAAGCGGGCGCGCTCGATCTCGGGGAAGTGGGTCGAGAGCGACTCCAGCTCCTCGTGATACATCAGGTACATGTTCTTCGGGCCGATGCCGGGGAAGTCGAACTCGACCTTGTGGGTCATGGCAGGCGTCACTTTCCACTCGCCGCCTTCCCAGTGGCGGGCGTCGGCCAGCACTTCGCGCAGGTTGATCTCGGGGTTGAAGTTGGTGGCGAATTCCTGATCGTTCTGGCCGCCATTGGCGTCCAGCACGTCGATCTGGCGGATCGAGTCCAGCTTGTGTTTCTTGAGCCACTTGGCAAAGACGCTGGTCACGCCGGGATCGAAGCCCGAGCCGAGGATCGCGGTCAGGCCGGCCTGCTTGAACTTGTCCTGATAGGCCCATTGCCAGTGATATTCGAACTTGGCTTCGTCCTCGGGCTCGTAGTTGGCGGTGTCGAGATAGTGGCACCCGGCCTCGAGGCAGGCATCCATCAGCACAAGGTCCTGATAGGGCAAGGCAAGGTTCACCAGAAGCTCGGCCCCGGTGTCCTTGATCAGCTTGACGGTGTCGGCGACCTTGTAGGCGTCAAGCTCGGCAGTCTTGATGTCGACGCCGGTGCGCTCCTTGACCGATTTGGCGATGGCATCGCATTTCGCCTTGGTGCGGCTGGCCAGCGTGATCTCGGTGAAGATGTCGGAATTCATCGCCATTTTGTGCACGGCGGCGTGGCTGACGCCACCTGCGCCAACAACCAGTGTCTTGCCCATGGGAAATTCTCCTTTCGCCGGGGTTATTCGTAGTAGGTATAGCCGTTGATGCTGTCGCGATAGGCAGTCATCAGGGTTTTGCGTTCATTCGCCTTGAGTGTGCCGGTCGAGATCGCCTCGTCGACCATCTTGCGGAAGGCAGCGATGCAGTCGCTTGGGTCGAACTCGACATAGGACAGGACTTCGCTGATCGTGTCGCCCTCTTGCTCATGCAGCAGGTCGAACCCGCCATCGGCGCGCAGGTCTATGGTGACCACGTTCGTGTCGCCGAACAGGTTGTGCAGGTCGCCAAGGGTTTCCTGGTAGGCGCCGACGAAGAACACGCCCATGTAATAATCGCGATCTTCGGGCAGGGAATGCACCGGCAGGCTGGGCGAGACGCCGTCGGCCAGAATGAACCGGTCGATCTTGCCGTCGCTGTCGCAGGTGATGTCGGACAGTACCGCGCGGCGGTCGGGGGCCTGGTCCAGCATCTGCAGCGGCACGATCGGGTGCAGCTGGTCGATCGCCCAGACATCGGGCAGCGACTGGAACAGCGAAAAGTTGCAGTGATAGATGTCGGCCAGCTTTTCCAACTGGTCGTCCACATCGGTTTCGACATCGTCCGAGGCCGCCAGCGCCTTGATCCGCGCCATCAGCGACAGGTAGATGCGCTCGGCCCGGGCCATCTGGCGCAGGTCCACGTAACCGCGGCGGAACAGGGCGCGCAGCTCGTTGCGGTAGAAGGTGGCGTCGTTCCAGCATTCCTGCAGGCGGTCTTGGCTGAGATAACCGTTCACCGCCGCCAGATCTGACACGAGGTGGTGGTCGCCGGTTTCCACCTCGGGGCCGTTGGGCGCGTCATAGAGCGTGCTTTCCAGCACGTTGAACACCAGCATCGACGAGGTCGCCACCACCGCGCGGCCACTCTCGGTCACCAGCGTGGGGTGGTCCACTTCGGCCTCGTCCATGGCATAGGCCACGGTTTCCACCACATTGGCGCAGTATTCCTCGACCGTGTAGTTGATCGAGTTCTCGGTCGCCTTCTTCTCGCCCGTGTAATCGACGCCCATGCCGCCGCCCAGATCCAGGTGCGTCAGCGGCACGCCCTCGCGGGTCAGTTCGGTGTAATAACGGCAGGCCTCGCCCACGGCGCGGCGTACGTCGTTCACGTCGGGCACCTGGCTGCCCAGATGCGAATGCTGCAGCTTCAGGCAATGCAGCAGGCCGGCATCGCGCAGCTTGTCGACGACCGCGACCAGCTGATCGGTGTTCATGCCGAAGGTCGACCGATCCCCCGAGCTTTCCTGCCATTTGCCGCTGATCTGGTTGGTCAGTTTCACCCGCACGCCCAGCAGTGGTTCGATGCCCAGCCGTTCGTAGACCTCGATGACCGTGTCGGCCTCTTTCGGGCTTTCCAGAACGATGACCGTGTTGAACCCGATCTTGCGGCTGAGGATGGCCAGTTCGATGAATTCCGCGTCCTTGACGCCGTTGCACACGATCAGCGCCTCGGGGGCAAGACGGTGCGCCAGTGCGATTACCAGCTCGGGCTTCGATCCGGCCTCGAGCCCGTAATTGTATTGCTTGCCGAATTCGACGATCCGGTCGACGACCTGCGCCTGCTGGTTCACCTTGATCGGGAATACGCCGCGATAGGACCCCTTGTAGCCAGTACGCGCGATCGCATCGCGGAAGCTTTCGTTGATATGCGCGATCTCGCGTTCCAGATACGAGCTGATGCGCAGGATCATCGGCGCCTTGATCCCGCGCTGATCAAGGTCGTGCAGAATACCGGGCAGGCTGATGGCCGCCGCATCGGGTGCCATGGGATTGCGCAGACTGATCTCGCCGTCCTCCGTCACCTCGATGAGACCCTTGCCCCATTTTTCAACCCCGTAGATGGAATGCGGTGCGACGGGCGTTTGTTTCAATCAAGTCAGTCCTTGCGTTGCAGGCGTGGAAATTTCGCCCGCCAATACGGCAGCCGTTCGATTCTTCCAAGTGTAATCTGTATCGGAGGTTAGCCCAATTCAGATCGCAGGGCGAATGGGAACCAGATGGTTGTCCCAACGGACCCGAGGATGGGGCGATACCGCCGGGTTTGACCCAACCAGATGCCCCACATCGCCATGCCCGGTGGTAAAGACAAAGCCGGATGGCCCGGGGCCCAACCCGCACACGTCGCCGAGCGAATGGGCGCTGTCAAAACGAGCTGCCTCGGCATCAAAGACGTGCAGCGCGTTGCCGCGTGGGCAGGTGATGGCGACCTGACGCCCCTCGGCGGAAAAGGCGACACTGCCTGCATAGCCGGCCAGCGTCGCCTGAATGTCATCCGGCGCGGACAGAAGGTGGTAACGGCCACCCCGCCGATTCAGCCCCAGCAGGGCCGGCTTGTGGGACAGGTCGCCCTGCCACTGCATCGCGAAGGCCAGCAGGCCATCCGCACGAACGGCCAGATGCCGGATCGAGTTTTTGTGCAGCGCCGCGGGCAGCTCGACCTGCTCCAGAACCGATCCGTCGAGGCTGACATAGGTCAGGTTCGGGCGCATGGTCGGCAGGTTCAACTTGCTGCGCCCGGTATCCGGGTGGGTTTCGATGCCGCCGTTGGCGATGGCAAGAGATTTGCCGTCGGGCATCAACACTACGTCATGGGGGCCGACCCCCGCCGAAGAAAACTCGCCCATTCGGGCATAGCCCTCGGCCGCGTCCCAGACGCCGATGACCCCGGTGCCAGCCTCATAGTCGTTTTCGGTGGTGAACAACCGGCGGCCGTCGGGCGAAAATGCGCCGTGGCCATAGAAATGACGCCCGGCCGGCGCCTCGAGCCGGGTCAGCTGGTCCCCGGTCGCGCAATCGATCACAAGCGCAAATCGCCCCGGACGGCGCGCGAATGCAACGGCCCGCGCCAGATGGGGATGGGCGGCGGCGGCATGCCCGCGGCCGGGCAGGGGGACCGAGAACCGAAACTCTCCTGAACCGGTCAGCCCGACCAGGCGGTACGACCCATCGTCGAACAGCGCAGCCGACAGGAAATCGGGCGAACCGACCTCAGCCCAGCCCGGCAGGGGGGCAAGAGTGGCCGCTGCCAAACCGGCCAGGAATCCTCGGCGGCTAGTCATGGGTCAGTCTCCGTCCAGCGAATTGAACCCGGCACTGATGCCGAGGGTCGGGCCCAGCTGTGCGGCGGCCAGGCTGCGGATGTCGTTGATCGACTGCTGCAGCGCCTCGATCCGCAGTCGCCCCTGTGGCTCGGCCACGCCAGCCAGCGCGGGATCGTCCAGCGCCTGCGCCCGGGCGATGCTGCGGGCAAAGGCATCGTCCAGCGCGGCGGCAATCTGCGGGTGGTCGGCCGCCAACCGCGCCGCCAGATCGCGCAGCGCCACCAGCGACAGTTCCACATGCCGCAGCGACCGCAGCGACCGGCGGGCCTCGGCCCGGTTGGGGCGGGGGCGGTCGAAACTGCCCATCGGGCGGCCCAAGCGCGTATCGGCCGTGAATTCGAGCCCAGTGGTCAGGGCCTTGTAGAGCTCCTGCAGGGCTTCGTCGGAGGACCGATAGGGGCTGTCCGGCCCGGGTTGGGTCATGATGCGGGCATAGCCGTGCCAGTCCCGGTCGATGGCCCCGGCCGTGCGATGGATGTCGGCGGCGATGGCGCGGATCAACCCGCAGCGATAGGCCGCATCGCCCTGATCGGCAAAGGCCGGTTCGTACAGCATCCTCTCGAGCGCGAGGAAGCCGCGCCCCGCGATCGAGGTTTCTGCAAAGGCATCGGGGTCGGCAATGGCCGGGTCTTCGGCCGCGATCTTCGCCGACAGCGCCTTGGGCGTGAACCCTTTGCTGTCGGGCCAGAAGGCCAGGGCAAAGGCACGATCTCCGACCTCGGTCGGACCGAACCGCAGGTGGCTTGCGGATATCCAGGCGTCAAAGGCGGCGTGATAGGCCGCGCGCAGATCGGCGGACCCCGGCGCGCAGTCGGCTCGTGCGGCAGCATCCAGCGTGGCGGTCATTTCGACAAGTTGCTCGAAACGCGGCAGGATATGGGCCTGGGTCACGTCGGTCAGGATCGCATCGCGGCTTTGTGCCACCGCGCAGAGCGGGATCAATGCGGAAAGGATCACGGCAATCAGGCGCATGGGTCAGAGACTCTCCAGGAACCGGATCAACGCATCGCGGTCGGGTTTGGGCATGGAAACGACTGCATCGCGCGCGGCCTGGGCCTCGCCGCCGTGCCACAGGACCGCTTCGAGAAGCGAGCGCGCCCGGCCATCATGCAGGAACTGGGTATGCCCCGAGACCCGTTCGGTCAGGCCGATGCCCCACAGTGGCGCGGTACGCCATTCGCGGCCCGTGGCGCGGGCCTCGGGGCGGTTGTCGGCCAGTCCCTCGCCCATGTCGTGCAGCAGCAGGTCCGTGTAGGGCCAGATCAGCTGGAAACTGTGCTCGGGCCGGTCGGGCAGACGGTGGGTGACGAAAGCAGGCGTGTGACAGGACGCGCAGCCAATGGTGAGGAACACCTCTTTCCCGCGCAGAACCTGCGGGTCATCCACATCGCGGCGGGCGGGAACGCCCAGGTTGCGGCTGTAGAAGGCCACCAGATCCATGCCTTGCTGGTCGATCTCGAAGCCGCGTTCGTCGCCGTCACCATGCGGGGCGGCCTGGCAATCGGCCTGCGCAGGGGTGCAGTCGCCAAAAGGCGCGGGGTAGAGCGGGCTGGAAATGCCGATATCGCCGGCGAAGGCCGCGGCCGACTGCTCCATGATCGTCGGCATGCCCGCCTTCAGCCCGAACCGGCCCAGCATGGGTTCGCCGAATTCCGTCGACCACACGATGTTGGGCCGCCCCGAGATCCCGTCCCCATCGGCGTCGTCGGGGTCGGCCTTGGCCAGGATGTCCTCGACCGGGATCGCCTCGAGCAGGCCCAGACCGATCATCTGCGGCGCCACGCGCGGGCTGAGCATCGCGTCGGGGTGCAACGGCCCATAGCCCAGATCGGCCGCCCTGTAGGTGGGCTTGCGCAGCGACACGGTTTCGCCGTCGGACAGAGCCACCGGGATTTCCTCGTAGGTGATGTCCAGCCGGTATTCAGCCTTGTGGCCGGGCAGGGCGAAATCCTGCATCTGGCCGCCATAGGTGGGTTCGGGCAGGGTGGCGAGATACCCTTCGATCCCTTCCGGCGCGTCCGCGGGCGTTCCGGGGATGGAAACGCGCAGGAACATCGAAATGGCGTTGTCTTCGGGTCCGGCCGGGGTGTGGCCACGCCCGTCCTTGATGTGGCAGCGCTGGCACGACCGGGCGTTGAACAGCGGCCCTAGCCCATCCGAGGCCAGAGTCGAGGACGGAGACGACACCCAGACCTTCTTGAACAGCCCGTTGCCGACCTTGAAATCCAGCTCCTGCTCAAAGCTCAGGTTGGCCGAGGGTCGCGAGAACGCATCCGCATCGGTCCGGGCGCGCACCGTCGCGGCGCCTGCCGGCAGGTCCTCATAGCGCTGGGGCTGCGTGAAATCCGACGGCGCTGCGGTGACTGTGGCGATCCGTGCCCGTTCAGCGTCGGTTCGGGGGAGGGGGTTCAAATGACTGTCCCGCAGATCCTGAGACAGGGAAGGGGTGGCCGCAAAAACGGCCACCACGAAGAGGCCCGTCTTATTCGGCCTCGTCCATTTTCGATGCATTGAGTTGCGCATAATTTGCTTCGCCGAGTCTTTCGTACAGATCGAGCTGGGTTTCGAGGAAATCGATATGGCCTTCTTCATCGGCCATCAGTTGTTCGAACAGCGCCATCGACACGAAGTCGCCTGCCTGTTGGCAGTATTCGCGCGCTTCCTTGTACAGGGCCCGGGCGTCGATCTCGGCCGCCAGGTCGCATTCCAGGGTTTCCTTGGGCGTCTGGCCGATGCGCAGCGGGTCGAGCTTTTGCAGGTTGGGGTGGCCGCCGAGGAAGATGATCCGCTCGATCAGCTTGTCCGCGTGCTGCATCTCTTCGATGCTTTCCTCGCGGCTTTTCTTGGCCATGTGGCCCAGGCCCCAGTCCTCCTGCAGGCGGTAATGCAGCCAGTACTGGCTGACCGCCGTCAGTTCATGCCGCAGGGACTTGTTTAAGTATTCGATGACTTTGGGGTCGCCCTTCATCTGCACTCTCCTGTGTATCATCCACGCGCAGGGCGCGGAGTTGCATGGGTACTTCGAGGTTATCGGTTGCGCGCATCGTGTCCAGAAACAGCGGCATACACCCGCCACAATCCGCCGATTTTCCCAAAGCATGGTAAATCTTGCCCGGCGTGATGATGGTTTGAGGATCTGCCGCGCGCATCCAGTCGATTGCCGCGCGGATCTCGTGATCCGTGATGTTGGTGCAGTGGCAGATGATCATGGCGACTCGGCCTTTCGTAATTCCTAGTCAAATAGTAGGGTATTTGCTTCGGGTCCAGACACAGCTTGTCGCAGGGTCGGGCGCAAGCGGTCGCTGCGCCCGGCTGCTTTGGTTCATCAGTGGAAAACGGCGTCGGGGTTGTCGAGGCTGTCGGACCCTTCGAATGCGACATTGCCCAAGCCCAGCACGGACACGATACGTTCGATCGTCTTGGTCTGATCGATCAGACCTTCGACACCGCCCATGATCAGCGTTTCGCCACCGACGTTCCCGCGCTCGAGCATCTGATCGTAGGCTAATCCGGCCTCGGCTGCGGTTTTGATCTGGCCTAGCGCGTACATTGTGTTGGCCAGCTTTGTCTTCATCTCGGTGTCCAAAGCCGGGTCCGAGGCCGCAACCAAATCCGACAGGGACGGACCCGAAACCGGAGTGCCGTCAATCCGGACATACCGACCCAGATAGACGTTCTGAATCCCCAACCCGTCATAGTAGTGGCTGTTGTGCGTGTTGTCCGAGAAACAGTCATGCTCTTCTTCCGGGTCGTTCAGCATCAGTCCAAGGCGCATGCGCTCACCGGCCTGTTCGCCATAGGACAGGGATCCCATGCCCGTCAGAATTGCACTGATGCCCGAGTCGGCGTCGTTGGTCAGGGCCGCCCGCGCGGCACCGTCCTCCAGCCATTGCGCGGCCATCCATTCCAGGTCCGAGACCAGCAGGTCGGTCGCCGCCACCAGATACTGGGCCCGGCGATCGCAGTTGCCGCCGGTGCAGGACTCGTCCTGCGCATAGTCGGTCCACGGACGGTTGCCGGCGCCCTCGCCGTGACCGTTCAGATCCTGGCCCCACAGCAGGAACTCGATGGCGTGATAACCCGTTGCCACATTGGCCTCGATCCCGTCGGCCTCGTGCAGGGTCTCAGACAGCAGCTCGGGCGTGATCTCGGTGGCGTCGACCGGCTGGCCAGACAGCTCAAAGCTGGGCGAGGCAATCACGTTCAGAACCGCAAGCTCGTTTTCGTCCGTCGCGCCGCCATAGGCCGCATCCACATAGTCGATCAGACCCTCGTCCAGAGGCCACGCGTTCACCTTGCCTTCCCATTCGTCGACGATGGGATTGCCGAAGCGATAGACCTCGGTCTGTTGATACGGAACGCGCGCGGCAACCCAGGCCTGGCGTGCGGCGGTCAGGTTTTCAGCAGAAGGCTGGTCAACCAGCGCGGCAACGGCGGCCTGCAACTTGCGGGCAGCACGCAGGCTGTCGTCATATTTTGCTTCGGCAATGTCAGCATAGGTTTCCAGAATGTCGACCTTTGCGGGCGCGTCGCCGGCGGCTGCCGCCGTTGCCATCAGCAAAGCTGCCAGGCTGGTCGTCGAAAATACGCGGGTCATGAAGTTCAGGCCTTCCTGTCGAAATGAATGGGCAAGAGCACCCGGTGCGGGTGCTGAGATGAATATTAACTGAGTGAAATTGTAAGTTATGTCAACCCGAGTCTTTAAGTCGGGAATTAATTGTGAAACACGCCGTTGTTTTGGCCAAATACGGTTTGGCTGGATGGGTTCTCTGGATCTGCCTAGCCATTTCCAGCGGGGTCAGACGGGGTTGCGCGCCGTTGCCTGCGGATGGCGCGCAGATACAATGATGGTGTGATTCTTGAGTTGGTGGTGTTTGCGTGATGAGATCCCTGGCGTTTGCCCTTTGCATGTTTCCCCTTGCGTTGGACGCGCAGCAGGAAAGGGCGCCAAAACCCGCAGCACTGAAGATCGCGTTTTTGGATTCGGGGTACACGCTGTCTCTGTCTGTTCCCGCGTCAGAAATCGTTGGCTTTGAACTTCCCGCTTCGAGCGCAGAGGAAAAGGCGAAGGTCGCGGTCGCCATTTCGGACCTGTCACAGCCCATGACCCTGTTCGCGGTCACGGCCGAGGCGGGTTGTGCCACGGCCACGGCGAACGTGGCGCTGGTCGGCGGCGAAGCCGGTTCGGCCTTGGGGTCTGACGATCACCGGCCCGAATTTCAGGCCGAATACACGATCAGGTGCAGCAACCTTCAGGCGCTTGGTGAAATGAGATTTGATTACTTCGACCGGTTTTCGCAGGCTGAACGTGTGGACGTGCGGGTTCAGTCCCCCGGTGGTAGTCACGCCGTCGCGGTCACACGAGAGACCCCGTTGGTTGATCTCTCCGAGTTGATGTGACCGGGGTTTCTTTCATTCCTTGTGGTGAAAGATGAAGCCGATGAAGTTCAGCAACAGCTGCGCGGCAAGGATCTGCGTGCTTTCAGTCGGGTCATAGGCCGGTGCAACTTCTACAAGGTCGATGCCGGCGACCTGCCCTTTCCGGGCAAGGCCCTGCAGGATTTCCAGAACGTCGTAGTACAAAAAACCGCCGTGGCTTGGTGTTCCGGTGCCCGGTGCAATGGATGGGCAAAACGCGTCAATGTCGATGGTCACGTAGTATCGGACGCCCGAGGGGATGCGGTCCAATACCCCCTGGGTCCCCAGGTTGCGGACCTGCCGTACCGACAAGATGTCGGAGCCGCGCGCGCGTGCATCCTCGTAACCTTCTTTCGCGGTCGATGAGACATTGCGGATGCCCAGTTGGGTCATACCCGAGACATAGTCCTTCTCGATCGCCCGCCGCATCGGGCTTCCATGGCCCGCCGTAACGCCATGTCGCTCGTCCACGAAATCCAGATGCGCGTCGATCTGGACCACGTGAATGGGACCATTTCGGGCGCAGTCCTGACCAAAGGCGTTGATGCATGGAATGTTGATGGAATGGTCACCACCGATCGTCACGGGCAGAGCGCCGGCCTCAAGGATCTTGCGTACCCCGTATTCGATATTCGCGTGGCTGGCTTCGGTCTTGGTGTGGATGATATCGGCATCCCCCAGATCGACGATGCGCACCTCTTCGCCCAAGTAGGTGGCATCGTCCTCGTGATCATAAGCACCTGCATGACCAAAGCTGAACAGAGTCGATGCCTCGCGCACCGCACGCGGGCCGAACCGGGCTCCGGACCGGTATTGGCAGCCGAAGTCGAACGGGGCGCCCAGGATGGCGACATCGGCATCGATCTGGTCCCAGTCCTGCACATATGGCTTCTTGCCGAATGTGGCGATGCCGACGAACGGCAGATTCAGGCGGCCGGATTCATATCCATGTTTTGACATTGGGGGCTCCGTTGCTTTGAACCGGCCGCGGGTCTGGCGGGTTGCTTGCACGTTGGCGTCTATCACCCGATCAATCAAGGCCGCTCTGCCCCAGCGGTGCATCAGGTTGCGAAGCTGGGTAAACCCCACAATCCCGGTGATTTTTCTGCAAATCTGTACTAAGAATGCAAGTATCGCTCGTATTGCCTGCGCAAATTGAGGGGTGGAGCCAGCATTGAATGGCGCCACGCGTCGGGCGGTCTGCCGTTTGTCCGGCGGGGGAGACTGCAAAATACAAATGCTGATTTCAGGAAAGTGACCACGAAATACGAAACCATTGCGCCACTGACTTTTTGGGGGAGGAACTGGCCGTGACCACACAGACGATTTCCAATTCAAAACCGATTGAAGCCACATCTGCCGATTGGGAGAAGATATTCGCCGTTCTGCCCGGCGAAAAGGTGCGGCAGAGCGCCGAGCGGCTCAGGCAGCATTTCGATCTGTTCGAAGTTCTTGAGGACACGGTTCTGCCGCCGCGCGGGATGTATGTGGTTTTGGACGGCATCGTGAAGCTGCGCCAGAACGACGTTGATCTGGCGACCGCCGATACCGGGGACTATTTCTACGAGGAGCATCTGGAGATCCGCGACATACCGGTCAGCCTGCAGGCCGTGGCCTTGCCCGGCACTCGGCTGGCCTTTCTGGCCAGTAACGAGTGGCTGGATATCCCCGCGGAAATTCGACGCGAATGCTACGCCACGCTGTTCGGCGATTTGGTCAGTGTGCATCTTCAGAATTTCCAGCAACCCATCAACTGCTGCAGCGTGACCGCGGCCGCGCTGAGCATGTCGGCGCTGGGCTTCAGCTGCGAGGTGAACGACATCTTCCGCGTCTGCGAACTGCCCACCAGCTTTGTCGTCAATGACGGCATCTCGCTGGGTGAACTGTTCGACGTGGCGTGCACCTATATCCATTCGCAGGGTCTGCGCGACCTGGTGCAGGTCCAGGCCTATTTCATGGACGAGGCCACGACCTCGGTGCCGCTGCTGCTTGAGGCGATTGACGAATCCAATCGACTGGGCGGAGACAACGACATTCTGGTGGCGAATTTTCAGGTTGGGGTCGCGCATGGCAAGCCCACCATGCCCGGCGGCCATTTCGCGGTGATCGCCAAGTGCAACCCCAGCACCGGGTTGGTGCACATGATGGACGTGCATCCCGAAAAATACGGCAAGCTGTGGGTCACCACGATCGACCGCCTGTACGCTGCCATGTCCGACCGCGACGGCACTTCGATGCGGGCGCGCGGCCTGCTGCGGTTCTCTGCACGCGAAGCGGTACAGACCACGCTGCAGACCTTCCGGCAGGACTGCAACTATGTGGACAGCACCAGGTATCTGGCCCGCGATCCCAAGAAGCGCCGCAACCTGTTCCGGCGGGCCAGCCCGAACATGAACAGCCTGGGCGTTCTGGCCGAAAGCCTGCAGATCTTGGGCGATGTCCAGGTCACCGAAGACAAGCTGCTTATTGCGACCCAGACCTCGTACACCGAGGCGCTGAGCCGGGTATCGACCGCCAAGAAGATGAGCGAGATGGCCCAGCGGTATCTGGCTGGAACGTCCGAGGTGCATATCGGCAGCACGTTCCGCAGTTATGCCGAACGATCCGGGAAGGACAAAAGGTCGCCGCAAGACTGGTTCCGGGATCAGCTGCGCAGCCTGAACGAACATGAGGGGCGCCACCTGATGATCAACATCGACTTCAACCGCGTGTTGGGGTTCGAGGTGATCCGGCCGCCCGAAAACGTGTTCCGCGAGACGGCGCTGCTGGAAGAGTTCTGGTGCTTGTGCGTGGCCTATGACGAAAAGGCCGATCTTGTAACGGTCGTAGATATGAGCCCGGCGACTTCGCAGGTTTGGCAGGCGCCGCGCGGGCATATCTTTCGCGGGCTGCGCGACCTGAAAAGCCCGGCCATGCTGGTGATCGAAGAGACCCAGCCCCCGGAAGACCCCAGCGACGTGGCTCGGATCGTCCGGGAAAACCCGCTGGTTCTGTTCTACGAGGATGAGGACCCGTGGTCGAACATGCTGAAGAACATTCTGGCCAATATCGGCGCGACCGGTCTGAAATTGGTCGATGTCGCCGGACACGGGGCCAACGCCATGAAAATGCGCCGGCAACTGGTGGCGGAAAGCGGCAAGGAAAAGGTGCCTTATCTCTTCTTCCATGGGAAATGCCTGGGCAAGCGCAGCGATATCGTTGACATGATCCTGGAAGGCGGCCTGCAGGAAGACATGAAGAAAGCCGGTCTGCCTGTCTTGCTGCGCCACGAGTCGCCGAGCCTCGACAAGAACATCTTCGGGTATCCCAAGGGCGGGTTGACAGCCCCGCCAAACGGGCGCCGGAACGTTCTGCTATGCGCCTGCGGCTCGTCGGCTGCGGACAAGGTGCCTCAGTTGGTCGCCCGGATCACCGAGGCAGGTCACAATGTGAAACTGATACCTTCGGTTTCGGCCGAAAAGTTCTTTCGCGATATCGGGACCGACAAGGCCAGCGAGGCCCGCAAGGCAAAAAAGACCGGGAAGAAAAGCAAGACAGTCGACGACTACATCACCCACAATGACTACTACCGCGACGATGACGAGTGGAACTTTCGCTATACCGAGTTCGGAATGCCCTTGCGCGCCTCGCATCTTGCGCTGTGCGACTGGGCCGATTGCGTCATTGTCGCGCCGGTCACCTGCAACACGATGGGCAAGATCGCCAACGGCATTGCCGACAACCTGCTGACCTCGGTTTTTGTGGCCTGGCAGTACCGCAACAAGCCGGCGATCCTTTGCCCAGCTTGCAACACCAACATGTGGAACAATGTCACCACCCAGAACAATGTCGAAAAGCTGCGCGATCTGGGGATTGATCTTGTGGGTCCCCGCAAGGGGCGCTTGTCGAACGGGATGATGGGCGTCGGCATGATGGCCACTCCCGACCAGATCATGGAGGTGCTGGAAGAAGCCTTCGAAGAGCTGGAAAACCACGAACACAATATCTGCAAATGGGCGCAGGATGCTGCGGCCTCGGATGACTTCGCCCAATGGGAGCCGGTGTTTCAGGCCATAGATGATGGGGTCGCCGGTATCGACATTGTCGATGACCATAATGGCGACACGCTGCTGCACTATGCGGCGGGCGGCGAGGGCGAGCTGACCGAGAACGGGCAAGATCTGGGAAAACCGGACATCGAGGCGGCCAAAGCCCTCATCGCAAGGGGTATCAACGTGAACGCGGTCAATGACCACGGATTTACCAGCCTGCATGTCGCCGCGATGAACAACTCGGCCGAGATGGTAGAAACACTGCTGGCGGCGGAGAGCATCGATGCAAGCCCTCTGATCCACTTCCTTCAGGATCCGGTGCGGTCCAGGGGCGTCAGGGTGTCGGACGAGATCCGCGCGATGTTGGACGAATGGGCCAACACGCACGCCCTTTCAGAACCGGAAGCGGTGGAAGACGAAGACGACCTGATCGATGAACGCGAAAAGACCTATCTGTATTTCACCTACGGATCGCTCAAGAAAGGATTCCCCAACCACGACGCTCATGCGGACGTTCTGGATGATTTCGTTGGACAGGCGGTCACTCGGCAGCCCATGCCCCTGATCGTTCCGAAAGAGCCGTTTTGCGACAACCCGAACTGTGCCTATCTGCACCGCATGGCCACACTGGTGGATCGCAAGGGCACTGGGCGTCCGATCAAGGGCGAGGTCTACCGGGTCACCTCGGGCGGGCTGAAGGAGTTGGACAAGCTCGAGGGCTTTCACGGACCGGGCGCGGCCGACAACGTCTATGTGCGCAAGCGGATCAACGTTCTGATGGATGGGGTGAAAAAACCGGCCTATGTCTACGTCATCGCCAATCCGGAAAAATATCTTGCCGAACTGGAAAGTGGTGCGTCCGAGTTGGTCGACGAATACTCGATCGACATGGCCACCGGGACGCTCAAGCCCGGGTATGAGGCGGCCGCTAGCCGTCCTGATGCGTGATGGCCTCGGGGGCATCCCTTGACGGAGGTGACTTGAGGCTGAGGTTGTAGGCGGTGATCGCGATCATGCAGCTCAGGACAAATGGCCAGAACGCGGCCTTTGGAATCAGGTTGTCACGGTAGTGGATCAAGCGCAGCGACGGCGCGGACTCGGAGACGAACAGATAGGTGTTCACCGACACCACAAGCAGCATGAAATACATCAGGAAAAAGAACGACTCCATGTAGATCACCGGTGACCCAGCAAAACCCTCGCGCAATTGCACATGCGCCAGCAGGATCACGAAGAACAGGACCGAGCAGGTGCCGATCACGCTTGAGGTGCTGAAATCGTGCCGTTCGACCAGGTTTGGCTTCCGCGTCACCGTCATTACGGCGCCGAACAGAAGCATCGTGACCACGATCAATGGGATCATGTGCACCACGAAGGCGTTCGCAAAATTGCGTTTTATGACAAAGTTGTAGTGCAGCTCGGGCAGTCTGGTCTGAAACTCGTTCTGGTTGATGCCCAGCGTCGTGTCCAAATCAGACAGCTTGTAGTCAAAATAGGTATTTTCGCGTTCCCAGGTGCCCATGACGATGCGGTTGTCGATCCCGAAGATGTCCTTTGGCCCAGTCGCGGGATAGGCGTCGAAGTCGGGAACCAAGGCGACGTTCACGTCAAACCGGCCCGGCCAGAACCGCACCCAGACGGTTTTGTGGTCGAAAGGATAGCTGGTGTAGTCGAAGGACTGGCGCAGGGTCTGCTCAAAGTACCAGCCGATCACTTCACCACCGGGTTCTGGCATCCGGTAGGCTTCTTCGATAAGGCCGCTCCCGACATCCACGGACTCGGGCAGAAGGAACCCGGCCTGACCGGGTTCGGGTTTGATCGCGTCATGGACGCCGGTTTGATAGTGTTGCCAGACATAGCCCGTGACGTGGATATCGCTTGCATCGACGAAACTGAAGGATTTGAGGAATATTCCCGTCCTGACCCGATAATCCGGCGCGTTCTCCAGCGACTCCAGGTAGGAATCGACCGAGGCTTGATCCGGCAATTGGGTCGGGTCCTGCTCGAAATGGTTCAGCGATGCCCAAAGGTAGAACAATACGGCCGTCAGTATCAGCGACACGAGGCCTGACAGACCCCAGACCTTTTTCTCGACCGTCATTACGCGCCCTGTTTCTTCCTGTTGTTCCATCGTCATGCGGTTCATGCCGTCGGTTGACCGGCCATCCCGGCCACCGGAAAATCCAGATGCCCCATCAGCGACCGCACCACGCCCAGATCATCGAACTGTGATCGAAGTTCTGGAAACTCGGCGTGGTCAGACAGGGCGAGGCCCTGTTGCCCGGCCGCAGCAAGAAGACGGGTGTGACGGATGGACAGATCGGCCATCGGCAGTGGTTCCGAGGCGGTGAACTCAGACAAGGCGTCGGCAAAGCGGATCGCGCGGTCCCAATTCTGGCGGGCCAGCATCACGGCGCAGGCGTCTGCGTAGAAATGCAGGTGGCTATGCCCAACGCAGCCTTCGCCCAGTATCCGGACGCCCTGATCCAACAGATCATCCTGGGCATCTGGATCGTCCAGAGCCAAGGCCAATGCCGACAGCGCTTTGGGGCCGACAAAGTTGCGGCCATGTTCCAACGCGATTTCCACGGCGCGCCGCCCCACCTGTTCAGCCTCGTGCCTTTGCCCGGCATAAACCTGCGCCCGCGCCAAGTGTTCCAGCGCCTGAGCCTCGAGTCGCTTGGCACCGACACGTTGGGCGATATCGGCGGATTGGATGAAGGCCTGCAGCGCACCGTCCAAGTCATCCTGAAAGGTGCATGCGACGCCCAGGCAGGTCTGCGCGACACATTCCGGCACGAAGGCAAAGTATTTCTGCGAGATTTCGATGGCTTCCTGCGCATCGGCCCGGCCCTGCGCCACGTCACCTGAGTAACTGCGGGCAACACTGAGATTGTGAAGGTTGGCGGCCAGGTCCCGGACCAGTCCTTTGTCCCGCGCTCTTTCGACGGCCTGAGTGTAGAACCCTGCGGCGGTGCGCATTGCGGCATTCATGAAATTTGCATCGCCAAAGCCGCTGAGCGCGCCGACCTCCAGCCGGACGGATTCCAGCTTGCGCGCCAGCGTCAGCGCTTTTTCGTTGCTTTGCAGAGCATCCGAGACCCGTCCCAGCGGGAAATAGATGTTTCCGCGGACATAGCTGATCTGGGCCAGATCCCGTTCCGATCCAATGCGGTCAGCGGCGGCCTCGGCGATGTCGAGGCTGTGCAGCGCATCCTGGTACAGGCTGGCCTGGCGCGCGGCCTGTGCCAGACCGATATGAACGCGGCAGCTCTGCGCGTCAGTCTCGGCCAGGGCGGCGGCTTCGTTGAACTCGCTCAGGGCCTCGTCCGACAGGCCCTGAAGACGGTGGGTTTCCGCGCGGGCACACATCAGGTCAAACCGGATACCCGGCGGCGCCGAAAGCTCGAGCGCGCGTTCGATCAGCGGGCTGGCCTCGTCAAACTGGAAGGCCTGGATCAGGTTTTCAGCGGCCTCCAGATAGGCTTCGGCTGCGTTGGAGGCGTCGGCACGGTCCAGGTGTTGGGCGCGCAAGGTGGCGTCCTTGCCTTCGTACCAGCTTGCTGCCTGCCGGTGCAGCCGGGCGCGCTCGGACTTGACCAACGTGGCGTAGGATCCGTCGCGGATCAGAGCATGCGCAAACATCAGATCTGCCCCGGCCTCGCGGATCAGGGCCGAGCGGATCAGGTCGGACGTGTCCAGATGGCCTTCACCCAGCAGATAATTCAGAACTTCGGGCGAGAACCGCTGCCCCAGAACCGATGCTGCCTGAATCGCCGTTCTGCTACGACGATCCAACCCGTCCAGACGGGATTGCACGATGCCTTGGATGCTGCCGGGGACAGTGTCGCGGGTCAGGCCGTCGATATTACGCAGCAGTTGCTCGAGAAACAGCGGATTGCCTCCGGCGCGTTGCACGCAGGTTTCCAACAGCTCTGGGTCGATGGCGGTGAATTCCTCGACCAGTTTCCGCGCCTGTTCGTCACCCATAGGCGACAGCTCAAGCTTGGACACCAGCGCACCATCCGTTCCCATCTGCCATTCCCGATCGATCGGGTCGCCTTCGACCCGGCTGGTCATCATCAGAACGCAAGGCAGGTCCCGCGTCGCGGCAGCCATGTAAGAGCACATGGTCAGAATGTCCGGTGGCGCCCAATGGATGTCCTCGACCTGGAGCAGAAGGGGGGCCTCGCGGCTGCGGGCCTGCAGCAGTTCGTCGATGACCTGTCGCCGACCCCGCATGCGTGCGGCGTTGTCCATCGCGGCATAGACTTCGGCCAGCCCGGGATCCTGTTCAAGTTCGAGCAAAGCACTCAGATGGGCTGAACTGGCGGGGTTGATCCACCCCCGGTCGATCGCGTCATGAGCGGCCGCGGTGCTGGCATCGGAGTCGTCGGTCGGGTCGAGGCCCAGAAGGCTGCGGGCGATGGACTGGATGGCCGAATGCCCTTCGCGTGTGCCGAAATCCATCACCACGCCCCCGTGGATCGAATAGGACCGGTTTGCGGCCAGCTCGGCCACCTGTTCCGAAAAGTGGGTCTTGCCGATACCGGGTTCGCCAAGAATGATGTGAACCTCACCCTTTCCGTGGCGCTGGCACCGGTCGAATGTCGCCGAGAACAACGACATCTCGCGTTCCCGCCCGATGAATTTGTGGCGCCGCGTGCGAATGTTCCGGGCCAGACGGTCCAGACGCCAGATTCCGACCTCCTTGTTAAGGCCCTTGATTGCCTTGGTGCCGATCGCCTCGCCCACGAACAGTGGGCCAAGCGCGCGCTGGATGTCGTCCGACACCAGCGTTTGACCCGGCGCAGAAATGTCGGTCAGGCGGGACGCAAGATTCACGCCGTCCCCGGTCACGGTGTATTCGGTATGGGCCTCGCTTCCGGTGGTGCTGGCGATGACCTGCCCCGAGGCGATGCCGATATGGCACGACAGGGGCGGGTCAAGTGTGGGCAGCGCGGCGTGAATCTCCAGCGCGGCTCGGGCCGCCCGTTCGGTGTCATTGGTGTGCGAGATCGGCGCCCCGAACACCGCCATGACGGCGTCTCCGATATGCTTGTCGATCCGGCCTCCAAATTTCTCGACGGCGCGGTCGACCTTGCCGAAGAATGCATTCAGCAGCGCGTGCATGTCTTCGGCGTCGTGTTCGCTGGACAATTTGGTAAAGCCGGTCAGGTCCGCGAACAGAACCGTGACCTGACGTTTTGCCGGTTCCAGTTCAACCTCGGGTTCAAACGCGCCGACGGTTTCCGGGACGTCCAGCTCGGATATCGCGCGCAGCAACCGGCGACGGTCGCCGACGGCAGTCACTCCGATCTCGCGCAAATCCTCGCCCGTAAGTTCCGGAAGAATTGCAAAGTCGATTTTGTTTTCCGCGAACGCTTGGGTGTAATCGGACAACCCAAGGGCGCTCAGCCATTCCCGTAGGTCGCCAGACATTGGTGCCCTCAGAAGTATCCACCCGCAGGCAGCCTAGTACAGACCACCGGGTCGAGTCTGCATTTTTTATAGTAATATTCGATTATGACTGCGCAATCCGCCGTTTCCGGTATTTCGGATCAGCTTTGTGCCGCGCCTTTCCAGAGTTGGATTTCAGGAAGGATTCGTTTGCTCAATCCATGAGCGAATCTGATCAAGATCAAGTCAGAGTTGACTCGTATCCGCTATCCACGCAGCATGAACGGAGTACCACAAATGTTTCTAGAACAGGTGGGCGGCACATGTCTGCGGTAGCCAGCAGGCGCGCGTTCCTGACGGGACGCCTGCCTCGCGAAGACGACAGCGTGAAGCGGCCGCCAGGAGCGGCGCGCGAAAACTTCCATGATCTCTGCACTCGATGCGGCGACTGTGTCTCGGTTTGTCCCGAGGATGTTCTGGCGATGGACGACGCGGGCTTGCCGGTGTTTCAGCCGCAACAGGGTGGCTGCACCTTTTGCGGAGACTGCGCCGATGCGTGCAAGACCGACGCATTGAGCCTGGACCGGTTCGCCGAGTGGCCGTGGCGCGCGAAAGTGTCCGACACCTGCCTTTCGGCAAACGGTGTCAGTTGCCGGGTGTGCCAGGACAGCTGCGATCAAGGGGCCATCCGATTCCGCCTGAAAACCGGAGGCCGCGCCGAAGTGAACCTGGACCTGGCATCATGTGTCGGTTGCGGGGCCTGCTCGGCCGCATGCCCGACCGGTGCCGTTTCCCTTGAAAGATACCAGCCCGCCACAGTGGAGGTGCGTGAATGAATATCTGTGGATGCCTCGTGCATGTCGCGCCGGACCAAGCCTCGGCGGCACGGTCGGCGATGACCGCGTTCGATGGGGTCGAAGTCCATGCCGAATCCGACGACAGCCGGTTCGTTGTCGTTGTCGAGGACACGCCGACACGGCTGGCGTCCGAGATCATCATGGACCTGCATCAGATCCCCGGGGTCGTCTCGCTGACCCTGACCTATCACCATTTCGAAGATCTCGCGGAGACCCGTCCGCGTCCTGAAACTCCCAGCCAAGATTCCAGCCGGAGGCCCTTGTCATGACCATTTCCGAATCTCGCCGTACGTTTCTGAAAGCAACCGCCGCCGCCGCGACAGCATCTGCGGCCGGTATCCCGCTGGCGACGGGCCAAGCTGCCGCCCAAGTCGCCAATGCCGACATCCGATGGGACAAGGCACCTTGCCGATTCTGCGGCACGGGCTGCTCGGTTCTGGTCGGCACCAAGGACGACCGCGTGGTTGCAACGCAAGGCGACCCGGACGCTCCGGTGAACCGGGGGCTGAACTGCATCAAGGGCTATTTCCTGTCCAAGATCATGTACGGCAAGGACCGTCTGACCACCCCGCTGCTGCGCAAATCGAACGGCGTCTATGACAAGAACGGTGACTTCGAACCCGTCAGCTGGGACGAAGCCTTCGACGTGATGGCCGAGAAGTGGAAAGAGGCGCTGGCCAAGAAAGGCCCGACCAGCGTGGGCATGTTCGGCTCGGGACAGTGGACCGTGTGGGAGGGCTATGCCGCGGCCAAGTTGATGAAGGCCGGGTTCCGCACGAACAACATCGACCCGAACGCGCGGCACTGCATGGCCTCGGCCGTGGTGGGCTTCATGCGGACCTTCGGCATTGATGAGCCGATGGGCTGCTATGACGACCTCGAGCATGCCGACACCTTCGTGCTGTGGGGCTCGAACATGGCCGAGATGCACCCGATCCTGTGGTCGCGCTTGACCGATACGCGCCTGACCAAGCCGGGCGCGCAGGTGCATGTGCTGTCGACCTTCGAGCACCGCTCGTTCGAACTGGCCGACAACGGCATCATCTTCAAGCCGCAGACCGATCTGGCCATCCTGAACTACATCGCAAACCACATCATCCAGACCGGCGCGGTGAACGAGGAGTTCGTCAAGAACCACGTCAACATCACCAAGACCGCTACCGACATCGGTTACGGCCTACGCGAGACCAACCCGCTGCAACAGGCCGCGGCGAACCCTGACTCGGGCAAGCTGGAGCCGATCTCGTTCGAGGAATACGCCGCCTCGGTTGCCGACTACACGCTGGAGTACGTGTCTGAGCTGTCGGGCGTACCGGCGAACCAGCTTGAGCAACTGGCTAAGGAATATGCAGACCCGAACCGCAAGGTCATGAGCCTGTGGACCATGGGCTTCAACCAGCACACCCGCGGGTCCTGGGTGAACTCGTTGATGTACAACGTGCACCTACTGGTGGGCAAAATCTCCGAGCCGGGCAACTCGCCGTTCTCGCTGACCGGTCAGCCCTCGGCCTGTGGCACCGCGCGCGAGGTTGGCACTTTTGCCCACCGGCTGCCCGCCGACATGGTGGTGACCAATGATGAACACCGCAAGATCACCGAGACCAAGTGGAACATTCCCGAAGGCACCATTCCGCCCAAGCCAGGCTACCACGCGGTTCTGCAGAACCGCAAGCTGAAGGATGGTGACCTGAACGTCTATTGGGTGCAGTGCAACAACAACATGCAGGCCGCCCCCAATATCAACGAGGAAGGCTATCCCGGCTATCGCAACCCCGAAAACTTCATCGTCGTATCAGATCCGTACCCAACGGTGACTGCCGTTGCGGCCGACCTGATCCTGCCGACCGCCATGTGGGTCGAGAAAGAAGGGGCCTATGGCAACGCCGAACGCCGCACCCAGTTCTGGCGCCAGCAGGTCAAGGCCCCGGGCGAGGCCAAGTCGGACCTGTGGCAGCTGATGGAGTTCTCGAAACGCTTCACCGTCGAGGAGGTCTGGGACGAAGAGTTGCTGGCCAAGATGCCCGAGCATCGCGGCAAGACCCTGTTCGACGTACTGTATGCCAACGGCAAGATCGACCAGTATCCGCTGTCGGAAACCGCCGAAGGCTTCCACAACGACGAATCCGAGCATTTCGGCTTCTACGTCCAAAAGGGCCTGTTCGAGGAATATGCCAGCTTTGGCCGCGGCCACGGGCACGATCTGGCACCGTTCGAAACCTATCACCAGGCCCGCGGTTTGCGCTGGCCGGTCGTGGACGGGAAAGAGACGCTCTATCGCTTCCGCGAGGGCTACGATTCCTATGTGCCTGAGGGTGCTGGCGTCAAATTCTATGGCCACAAGGACGGAAAGGCCAAGATCATCTTCGCGCCCTACGAACCGGCAGCAGAGGAGCCGGACGAAGAGTTCGATCTTTGGCTGTGCACCGGCCGGGTGCTGGAGCACTGGCATTCCGGGTCGATGACCCGCCGCGTGCCCGAGCTGCACCGCGCCTTCCCCGCCGCCGTGGTGTTCATGCACCCCGAGGACGCCAAGGAACGCGGCGTGCGCCGCGGGCAGGAGATCGTGCTGTCCACCCGCCGCGGCGAGGTGATCAGCCGTGTCGAGACCCGTGGCCGCAACAAGGTGCCGCGTGGCCTCGTGTTCATGCCGTGGTTCGACGAGGGCCAACTGACCAACAAGCTGACGCTGGATGCGACATGTCCGCTGTCGAAAGAGACGGACTTCAAGAAATGCGCCTGCAAGGTCGAGCGGGCGTAAGGGCAGGGATCGCAAAGGTCGCGTGTAATGTCTCTGGTCGGCAAACCTCTTTCGCCGCAACGGCGCCGGTTCCTGCAGGACTCGGCGCGCGCGGCGGGTGGCTGTCTGGTCGCCGGGTCGGTGCTGGCCTATCTGGCCCGCGACGCCCGCGCCCTGCCGGCCGAGGCCTTGCGACCGCCGGGGGCATTGCCCGAAGATGGCTTTCTGGGGGCCTGCATCCGCTGCGGGCTGTGCGTCCGCGGTTGCCCCTATGACACGCTGAAGCTGGCCGAGTTGGGCGTCGATGCGGTGGCGACCGGTACGCCGTATTTCATCGCCCGCGACGTGCCCTGCGAGATGTGCGAAGACATCCCCTGTGTTGCGGCCTGCCCGACTGGGGCGCTGGACAAGGGGTTGCAGGATATCGACGGCGCCAAGATGGGTGTTGCGGTTCTGGTCGATCAGGAGAACTGCCTGAACTTCCTGGGGCTGCGCTGCGACGTGTGCTATCGCGTGTGCCCCGTGATCGACGAGGCGATCACGCTGGAACTGTCGCACAACGACCGGTCCGGCCACCACGCGATCTTTGCGCCGACGGTTCATGCCGACCGCTGCACCGGCTGTGGCGTCTGCGAGAAAAGCTGCGTTCTGCCCGAGGCGGCGATCAAGGTTTTGCCCGCACGGCTGGCGCGCGGCAGTTCGGCCGAGCATTACCGCAAGGGATGGGAAGAAAAGGCTGAAAAGGGCGGGCCGCTGGTCGAAGGCATCATCGACCTGCCCGATCGCCTGCCCGGACCGGGCGCGGACAACCTTGCCGCGCCGGGCGGGTACGAACCGGGCTACAACCTTCCGGGGGCAGGCCAATGACGGCGCGGACACATATGCCCGTCGGGCACGAGGCCCGCGAGGTCAAGGGATGGGTCGGCGCCCATCGGTTCCTGCTGCTGCGGCGGTTCAGTCAAGTGTTCTTTCTGGCGCTGTTCCTGTTGGGACCGTGGTTCGGCATCTGGATCGTCAAGGGCACGCTGGCCGGATCGTTGACGCTGGACGTGCTGCCGCTAACCGATCCGTTCATCCTGCTGCAGGGGCTGGTGGCCGGCCACTGGCCGGAAATGACCGCGCTGATCGGCGGGCTGATCGTTCTGGTGGCCTATGCGCTGATCGGAGGGCGGGTCTATTGCTCGTGGGTGTGCCCGATCAACCCGGTCACGGATGCCGCGCATTGGCTGCACCGCCGGCTGGACCTGCCCAAAGGCTGGCAGCCCAAACGCAGCACCCGATTGTGGATATTGGCGACCGTTTTGATCGTGTCCGCCCTGACCGGCGTGATTGCATGGGAACTGGTGAACCCCATCACCATGCTGCACCGCGGGCTGGTCTTTGGTATGGGTTTTGTTTGGGCGATGGTCGTGGCGATCTTTGTCTTTGACCTGTTCGTGGCCCGGCATGGCTGGTGTGGCCATATCTGCCCGGTCGGGGCCTTCTATGGCCTGATCGGCACCAAAAGCCTGCTGAGGGTCAGCGCCACCAACCGCGCCGCCTGTGACGACTGCATGGATTGCTATGCGGTCTGCCCGGAAAACCAGGTGATCTCGCCCGCACTGAAGGGCAAGCCGGGATCCAGCCCGCTGATCCTGTCACCCGGCTGCACAACATGCGGCCGCTGCATCGACGTGTGCTCGGTCGATGTCTTCAAGCTTACCCACCGGTTCGATGACGCCGTCGTCGCGCCACCCGATCCAGCCGCCGCGCCAGAACCGCGCGCCGCCAGACCTGCTTAAGGGAGTGCCAAGATGAAAAAATCAATAGCGACAGGCGCAATAGCCCTGATCCCTGTTCTTCTTGTGACCGGGCTTGCCTTTGCGCAATCCGCGTCCGTGACCACGTTGCGAGGCGTGGATATCGATGATCCGGCCATCCTAGATGATGTGCACCGCAACATCGAAGGGCGAATGCAGCGCAACTATCGCCAGCAGCCGCCGCTGATCCCGCACAAGATCGACCAGTACCAGATCGACATCCGCACCAATCAGTGCCTGTCCTGCCACGACTGGACCAAGGCCGGTGAGCGCAACGCGCCGACCCTGTCGATGACCCACTATCTGGATCGCGAAGGCAACGAGCTCGATCAGATCGCGGGCACCCGGTATTTCTGCAACCAGTGCCATGTGCCGCAGGCGGATGCGCCGGCCCTGGTCGACAACCTGTTCCAGCCCTCGGCCGGAAACTGATCCAGCTTTGGACTGAAAGGAGCACCGAATATGGCAGACTCTCCTGAAAAGCGCGGCTTGATCGGCCGCATCTGGGCGTGGATCTGGACTCCGGCCGCCGCGTTCAGCGCAGGCTTTCTGGTTCTGGCGGGCTTTCTTGCCGGCATCCTGTTCTGGGGTGGGTTCCACTGGACCCTTGAGATGACGAATACCGAAGAATTCTGCGTCTCGTGCCACACGATGGAAACCAACCTTGGCGAATACCGGGAGACGATCCACTACAACAACCACTCGGGCGTACGGGCCATCTGTTCCGATTGCCACGTGCCCAAGGAATGGAGCTTCAAGATCGAAGCCAAGATCATGGCGGTGAAAGACGTCTATCACGAGCTGGTCGGCACCATCAGCACGCCCGAGAAATACGAGGATCACCGCCTGCAGATGGCCTCGGCCGTGTGGAAAAAGATGAAGGCCTCGGACAGCCGCGAATGCCGAAACTGTCACAATTTCGAATACATGGACTTCACCATTCAGGAGACGCGCGCCGCCAACGAACACCAGCGTGCGATCGACGAGAACATGACCTGCATCGACTGCCACCAGGGCATCGCGCACAGCCTGCCGCCGGGCTATCTGGAGGAGTATCAGAAAGTGGTCGCCTCGCTGGATCCGGTGACCGGCACCGAAATTGCGCAGAGTACCGGCGCGGCCGAGATCCGATCATTCCTGAACAGCACATCCGACTAGGAGTGGCACGACATGCTTGAGATTCTTGGAACAATCGGCGGCAACATCCTGAGCCTGCCCGGCATTCTGGGCCTTGCGGTGGGCATGATGACCCGCCAACTGTGGTTGGCCGCGACCATGGGCGCGGTGATCGGCATACTGGAAACCCTGGCTTTCGCCCATTGGGCCTTTGCCAAGGTCGAGCCCATGGAGCTGATCATCGGCGTGCTGGTCGGTGTGTGCGCCAGCAGCATTGGCTGTCTGATCCGCCAGAAAGGGGCGACCGTCTAGGGCGACAGTCGCCGCTTACTCTTTGCGGTTCTTCAGGTGTTTCAGAACGGCGCTTGCGATCATGGTCACCACCCCGGGGGCAAGCGTTCCCAGAGGGTCGCGTGAGACGGTTCTAAGGTCGCGGACCGTCTCGCGAGCCTCTGACATCATGTCCTGAACCTCGGCCTCGATATCGCCGATCGCCATGTCGCGCAGTTCTGCTACTGGCGCAGTGTCGGCCTCGGCGCTGACCGAGTTGGCGATAGCCGCGAGTATCAGCGCCACGATCAGGTTGATCAGGGCGATGACCAGTGCAGCCAACGGCTTGGACATCACTGACGCCAGAGCAAGATAGCCCGCGACATTCAGCATGATGATGGCCAACCCGCCCGCCAATCCGGCTGCGGCGAAAAAGCCTGCGCGTTTGGCCAAGACGGTCATGTTCCGCTGAGCGATCAGCCGTTCGGTGCGCAGGATGATGGAAATGTTTCGGGAAATGCGGCTCATCTGACTGTCTCCTACCTGGACCGACCGATCACGTAGCCCAGAGCAAAAACGCCCAGGGCGAACAGGATGGCTTTCTTGTGTGGCATGGCATCCAACTCGGCCAGCGCGGTCTCGATCTCACCGGACCAGTCTTCGAACTCGGCCGACAACTTATCGGGAATGTCCTGGACGGCCTCTTTCACCTTTTCGCCCGCCTTGCGCGCGCCCGATTTTTTGTCCTCGGCCTGCTCCTCAAGCTGCCGCTTCAACTCAGCGACCTGCTGTTCAAGTTCCGCTTTGGTAACCATTGGCGTTGTCCTTTCGTGAAGCGGCCAGTCGCGCGGGCGATGGGCCGATAATCCAGTTTGGCGGCATCGAGATCAGTCTTTGGGACCCACGCGGCCATCGCCCGACATCAGTATGGCGATGGGGCGCGTGGCCGGAATGTGGGTCAGAATGATCATGATGCAGACAGTGATCGGCACGCTCATCAGCGCACCGGGAATGCCCCAGATCGCGGTCCAGAATGTCAGGGCCAGTATGACCATGAGAGGGGACAAGTTCAGACTTTTGCCCAGCAAGGTCGGCTCAAGAATATTTCCGACCGAGAATTGCACGGCCCCGCATCCCAACAGCACCATCAGGAACGGGCTTAGTTCCTCGAACTGGACAAGAGCGACCAGAGAGGGCAGGGCGACACCGATGATCGAGCCGACCGTGGGGATGAAATTCAACAGAAAGGCCAGAACCGCCCAGGTCTCGGCGAAATCCAACCCAACCGCCCACATGACAAGAAAGCTGCCGAACCCGGTTAGCGCGCTGACGAAAGTCTTGATCCCGACATAGCGCTGGATGCTGGCGGACGTGCTGTGCAGCACGTTGCGAACTTTGTTGGCAAGCCTTGGATCCGAGATCGCGAGGTCAATCTTGGTCTGCATCGGCAGGCGTTCAACCAGCATGAACGGCACGTAGAGCAGCACAAGGAAGAAGGCGCTGAGGAAGGCGCCAGCGGATCCGATGATGCTGCCGGCAAAACCCGACAGGTTGATCTGGCTCAGCGCCTTCTGGGCCGCGGCATAGTTCTCGTTGCCGACGAGGGCGACAAGTTTTGCCAGGATACCGGACAGGCGCTCTTCGTATTTCGGGAAAGCCTCGGACACCAGACCGGCCTGGCTGGACAGGATCGACAGGATGATCAGCAATCCAAACAGGATCAGGCACAAGGCCCCAAGATGCGCCATCCATTTCGGTACGGAATGGCCCAGAATGACGATCCGGTGGATCCGGTCAGATGTTGCAGTAAGCAGCACAAACAACAGTATGGCGAAAGAAAGCGGTATCAGAACCGAGGACGCCAGCACCAATGACGCGATGGTCAGAAACAGCAGAACAACCAGCTGATACCAGAAGGTCAGCCCAGGCTTGCCCACGCGCTGGTTGTCGGCCTTGGGTTGAGTTGCCATGCACGTCTCCTGCGGGCTCAGCACCATTGCGGCCCGCCACCGTTGGTCGGTTCCGCCATTAGGCACAGATATTTGGCTGTTCTCAAACAAAATTCTCGAAAGAGTTGATTTCTGGACAGGTTGCAAGCGGGTCTCTACGCTCGGCTTTGGATCAAATCCAAGGACCAAAGCCCATGCGCCGCACATCAACCAATTCGCTGCTTGTCATCGCGCTTGCGATCAGCGCAGGCATTGCGATTTGGGGCCTTGTCGACCCGGCGGGGCTGGGCCGGTTGGCGTCTGCCGCGGTTGCGACGCAGTTCGTAAGCCGGGGTTGGTTCATCATGCTCGAGGCCAGCGGCCTGTTGTTCGTCGCGCTGTTTCTGGCCTTTTCGCGCTTTGGGCGCATCCGGTTGGGGCCGGATGGTGCCGAGCCCGAGTTTTCGACCCCCGCATGGATCGCCATGCTGTTTGCGGCCGGGATGGGGGTTGGGCTGCTGTTTTATGGTGCGGCCGAGCCGCTGACTCATTTCGAAGAGCTCAGAAAATACGAGCCAGATCCGAGGGCCGCCGGAAACGCTCTGTTCGTAACCTACCTGAATTGGGGCTTTCATGCCTGGGCAATCTACGGGGTGGTCGGTCTGATCATTGCCTATTTCGCCTTCCGCCGTGGGGGCACTCTGCTGCTGAGCGCGCCGTTGAACGACGCTCTTGGGTCGGCCCAGTGGGTTCGGGCGATGGGCTGGGGCTTTGATCTTCTGTCAATCGTTGCCATTGCCGTGGGGTTGGCTGGCTCGCTGGCAATGGGAGTGTTTCAGGTTCAAACCGGGCTGGCCGGATTGCTCGGCGTGGCGGATTCGGGGGCTCTGACGCTTCCGGTCTTTTTCGCCATGTGTGTGGCCTTTGTCATCCCTCTGCGCCGGGATTTGGGGGACGGCATGGCCAAACTGTCCAATGCTGCGATGCTGATTGCCGTGGCAATGATGATCTATCTGTTGATCCTTGGCCCCACCTCATACCTGATGAACGGTATCGTGAGCGGCTTCGGGAGATACGTGTTCCACGTTCTGCCAGCCGGGTTTGCCACGGCCGAGTTCTTTGGTGACGATCTCGTCAACTGGTTCCAGGATTGGACTCTGAACTACATGATCTGGTGGCTGGCCTGGTCGCCGTTCGTCGGCATCTTCATCGCCCGGATTTCCCGGGGCCGAACGATCCGGGCGTTTCTTCTGGGTGTGATCGTCGCACCAACCTTGTTCTCGATCCTTTGGTTTGGCGTGTTTGGCGGGCTTGGGTTTTTTGATGCGCTGCGGCAGCAAGGCTCCCTGTCCGTGGTCAATCAGCAGAACCTGGATGCGACCACATTCGCTTTGCTTCAGCGGTTTCCACTGTCGGGGCTAACGCAGACAGCGACCATCGTCGCGGCGTTTCTGTTTGTGGTCACCAGCGTTGTCAGCGCCGGATTTACCCTTGCGATGATCGGAACCGGTGGTGATGAAAACCCGTCTCCCCGGATCCGCACGGTGTGGGGGACAATTCTGGGTGCGTTGGGGCTTGCCATGGTCTTTGTCGGAGATATCGGGCTGGTGAGATCTGTGATCGCAATTTCGGCGATCGCCTTTGTTTTCATCGTCCCGGTTCTGGTGGTCTGTCTGTTCCGGGTGCTGGCGCGAGAGGAAAGACCATGACAGGTGAGTTTCTGGATACCGTTTTGAACGTCACCGTCTTTCTGTACCTGGGCTTTCTGATCTGGCTGTGCCTGCGCCCGGATCCCTGAGGCCCGTTTGCCGGAAAAGGGATGTCGCCATCCATCAAACCTGATGGGGGTAACCCAAAGAACGCGCGCGTTTTCCCTGCAGGTTGAATTGCAGCCATGCCCCATGCTGCGGTCGTCATGCAATGAGACTCCCGCCTTGATCTCGGAGATATAGGGCAGCATGCGCAAGAGTTGGCAAACTACAGCGAACTACGTCTTCAGCGCGCAAACAGCCTATTGGCAGAGTACTGGCTGATCCGCTGCCGATCAAAGAAGCCTGGTGGGGCCGAACGTTCCGCCCTATTTGTCTCGTATGAATTTGCGCGGCGGATTCCGGTGTTGACATTTTCTGATCTCGGTTAATAATTTTACCAACTAAAATAATGTTGGTGAGGGCGCGTCTCGTGTATCTGGGTTTGGATCTGGGGACCTCTGGTCTCAGGGGAATTCTTGTGGACGAGGCCGGGCAGGTTCTGGCCGAGGCTGAGGCTGAGATCGCTACGTCGAACCCGCAATCGGGATGGTCCGAACAAGCCCCGCAGGACTGGATCGACGCCTGCGCGACCGTCATGGGCCGGCTGCGTGAGACGAACGGCGATGCACTGGCGCAACTGCGGGCGATCGGACTGAGTGGCCACATGCACGGCGCAACGCTGTTGGATCGGGACGGCACCGTCCTGCGGCCGTGCATTCTGTGGAATGACACCAGATCGGCGCAAGAGGCCAAAGAGTTGGACCAGACCCCCGGGATGCGCGAGATCACGGGCAATATCGTGTTCCCCGGGTTCACCGCGCCCAAGCTGGAATGGGTCCGTGCCCATGAACCCGACCTGTTCGCCCGAACGGCCATGGTGTTGTTGCCGAAGGATTTTCTGCGGTTCTGGCTGACCGGGGAATATGTCAGTGACATGTCCGACAGCGCGGGAACGTCCTGGCTGGATGTCGGCGCGCGAGACTGGTCGGACAGGGCGCTGGAGTTGGGTCACATGAGGCCCGATCAGATGCCGCGACTGGTCGAGGGCACTGACCATGGTGGCGAGCTGCGGGAGGAACTGCTTCGGGAATGGGGGCTGTCCGGCCCGGTTGTGGTCGCTGGCAGTGCTGGCGACAACGCCGCGGCCGCTTGCGGTATCGGCAGCATCGACGAAGGGTCCGGGTTTTTGTCTCTTGGCACCTCGGGTGTGCTGCTGATGGCCCGGAACAGCTATGCACCGGCACCCGAGACGGCGGTTCATTGCTTTTGCCATGCGGTGCCTCACCGGTGGATACAGATGGGCGTCATCCTGTCGGCGACCAACAGCCTGAACTGGCTGTCGCGCAACCTCGGCCAGTCGGTCGAGGCGCTGGCAGGGGCGCTTCCCGCCCAGCCAAGCGGGCCGTCGGCGCTGACCTTTCTGCCCTACCTGTCCGGCGAGCGGACGCCGCACAATGACAGCGCCATCCGAGGGGCTTTTCTGGGCCTCGACATCGCCTCGGGGTCGGCGGATCTGGTGCAGGCGGTGATGGAGGGCGTCGGTTTTGCAATGCGGGATTGCCTTGAGGCTCTGAGGAGCACAGGCACCGAACCGTCGCAGTTGATTGCCGTAGGCGGCGGTGCGCGGTCCCGATATTGGCTTCAGACCATCGCCACCACGCTGAATGTGCCGCTGGCCCTGCCCAAGGGGAGCGCGTTCGGGGCTGCGACTGGTGCCGCGCGGCTGGCCATGTGCGCTGCCGGGGACGCAACACCCGAACAGGTCATGACCCCACCAGAGATCGACGCCGTCATCGAGCCGCAGAGTGATTTGACCGAAGCCTATGACAGCGCCTACAGACGATACAGAGCGTATTACAAGGCGCTGGCGCCATTGGCTGGATGATGAACAAAAGTCGCAATGATTGCACTGATATCCCGGTTATCGTCCTGCAAGACGGGGACATGCGGGTGTCATTGCTGGGCTATGGAGCGATCACGCAAGGGTGGTGGTACAAGGGCCAAACGCTGATCCTTGGCTATGACGACCCGACCGAATACCTGAACGACCCGTTCTATCTGGGCGCGCTCGTCGGGCGGGTTGCCAACCGGATCGGCGGCGCAGGGTTCGATCTGGACGGCACCCATCATGCGCTGATTGCGAACGAAGGGTCGAATACGCTGCATGGGGGGGCAGAAGGGCTCTCGCGCCAGTTCTGGCAGGTCGAGCAGCTTTCGCCGTGCGAGGCGGTGCTGGTCCATGTCTCGCCCCACGGCGCGGGCGGATTTCCGGGGGCTGTGCGCTTCGAGGTCAGGGTCCGGTTGGATTTCCCTCGCCTGACATATTCGATCTCTGCCTGGCCGGACAGGCCGACCCCGATCAGCATTGCGCAACACAACTACTACACGTTGGAGTCTGCTCTAGGCATCTCGGAGCACCGATTGCAGTTGGTGTCGGATCGTCACTTGGAGCTGGACGATCAGGGGATACCGTCTGGCGGGATCGTCGACTCTGCATCGGTCGGGCTGGATTTCGCGGCCCCCCAGCCGATCGGACAGGTCGCTACGGACCTCGATCACTTCTTCCTGTTCGGCACCCGCGGCATGGTGACCCAACCGGTTGCCACCTTTGCGGCGCCGTCGGGTCTGACGATGACGGTCCATTCCGATCAGCCCGGGGCGCAGGTCTACTCTGCCGCCCATTTGTCCGCGCCATTTGCACCGCATGCCGGGCTCTGTATCGAGCCATCGGGCTATCCGAATGCGCCGAACGTCCCCGCGTTTCCATCGATCATATGTACGCCCGAAAAACCGTATCACCAGACGCTGATGCTTGAGATATCCGAGGCAGGGGCATGAGCGTGTTCCGTTCCTTATCGGCCTTGGCTGTTCTTGCCAGCTTTGCCACCGGGACAGCGGCCCAGAACCTGGGCCCGGCTCCCGAGTTCATCGAGCCCGACCTTGCCATCGTGGAACTGGGCCAAATGCTGTTCTACGACCCGATCCTGTCGGGAAACGAAAATATCAGTTGCGCCACCTGCCACCACCCAAGGTTTGGGACCTCGGACGGGATGTCGCTGGGCATCGGCGAAGGCGGGATTGGGCTGGGCAGCGCCCGCGGGCTTGGGTCTGACAACCGGCCCGAACAGCGCATCCCGCGCAATTCCCCGGCCCTCTGGAACCTTGGCGCGACCGAGTTCACGACGTTCTTTCACGACGGCAGGCTCGAGGATGATCCAGAGCAACCTTTCGGCATCAGAACACCGTTGGGGCAGCATATGCGGCCGGGGTTCCGCTCGGCATTGGCGGCTCAGGCCATGTTCCCGGTTCTGTCGCCGGATGAAATGGCCGGACATTATTCGGAAAACCCGATCAGCAAGGCGGTACGGCTGGGCTTTCTGACGCAACAGGGTGGTGCATGGGACCTGATCGCCGGTCGTGTGGCTGCGGTTCCGGATTATCAAAGGATGTTCCGCGACGTGACCCCCGAAAAGGAGGTCTCGTTCGTAGCCATCGCCAACGCGATTGCCGATTTCATCGCCTTTGAATGGCGCGCCGACAATAGCGCCTTTGATCGCGCGATGCGCGGAGAGGAACCTCTGCCGCCCGACGCGGCGCGCGGCATGCAGCTGTTTTACGGCAAGGCCGGTTGCGGATCGTGCCATTCGGGGTGGTTTCAGACTGACCACGGGTTTCATGCGATCGCGATGCCGCAGATCGGCCCGGGAAAAGCTGCTCGTTTTGAAAACCACGTCCGGGATGATGGTCGACTGCGCGTAACCGGAGCAGCCGAAGATGCGTTTGCGTTCCGGACACCGTCGCTGCGCAATGTGACGCTGACTGCGCCCTATGGCCACGATGGCGCCTATGCTCGGCTCGAGGACGTGGTTAGGCACCACCTTGACCCCGAAGGCGCGTTGCGGCGCTACTCGATCGAAATGGCAGAGCTGCCTGTCTTTCCCGGAGCCGATGATCAACGGCCGCTACAGGATCCGGCCTTGGTCGATGCCATCGCCGCGGCCAACGAACTGCAACCGATTGCCCTGTCAGATGCAGAGATTGACGACATCCTGAGCTTTCTGGCTGCACTGGAGGATCCCGCCGAACGGCTGGGTGTACCAGAGCGGGTGCCCAGTGGGCTGCCAGTCGACAAGTGATCAGCGCCGCAGTCGGATGATCCGGTTGGTGTCGTATGTCTCCCAGTCCGAGCGGTCTCCGCCGGGCCAGACGACACGAATGTCCACGGTCCTGGCGTCGCCCAGACCGAAATGATGCGGCCCTGCCATCCCGCTGGCATGGCCTCCGCCGATCGTGATCTCGCGGGTCTGAATTCCGGCAGCGGTCCGGACTTCGACAAAGGCGCCGATGGCCTGCGAATTGACGTCGAGCTGGCCCAGATCCACCATGACCCAGTTCCCTGTTGCGGGCTGGTTCTGATAGATTTCGGCGGGTGATCCGCGATTGACCACAACCAAGTCCAACCAGCCGTCATTGTTCAGATCATGCAGCGCGGCGCCGCGAGATTTTGCCATCGATGCCACACCGACCCCAGCCGCGGATTCGAAAAACTGACCGGATTCCAGCTGCAGCAACAGGCTGTTGGGATCGTCCTGAGCCGCATCCGGCATCTGCTCGACATTGCCCTTCGCGACGAAAATGTCGTCACGCCCATCGTTGTTCACATCCGCGAATTGCGCGTGCCAACCGGTCGATGGTCGCCCGTCCGCGCCGATGTGCGGCCGATGTGCGGTCGTGCCCTTGTCATAGGTCGCATCACGCCATGTGGGACCGCCGGCCTCGGGGTCGAAAATCTGGAATTTCTGATCTCCCATCGAGGTCAGGTAGACATCGGGATAGCCATCCCCCGTCAGATCACGCGACGCAATGCCCATGCCCCAGATCGAATAAGGCAACCAGCCTTCGGCCTGATCATACAGGCGCGGAGTGTCTTCCATCGCCCACATCTGTTCCTGTCCGTCACGGACATAGTAGTGCCGATCGTTGCTGATCCGCAGATCCGCGCGCCCGGTCCGGCCCCAATCCGAGAACAAAGCCGACAGCGCACAGTATCCGGGTTCCAGCCGAACGGGCGGGCCATAGGTTTCACCAAAGGGGCGGTACAGCAGAGTGGGGCCGCAGGCCTCGAATGGGCCATTCGGATTGTCGCGGTCCACATAGGTTCCGAAGGCCAGAGTGGGCAGTGCCTGCCCGGGTTCCCACGTGGCCGAGAAGGCTGTGGTCCAGTGGTCATCGGGCTCAAACCCAAGCCCCGCGAATGGGCTGAACTGGCAATCGGGCCCACCTTTGAGCAACAGGTCCGCCCCAACGCGCAGAACCACAAGGTCCAAGATGGCGTCGCCGTCGATGTCCATTGGGTAGGCGCCGGTCACACCTGTCAGCGACAGCGACTCTGGCGTGCTTGCCTGAAAGGAGATTTGCGCCCGAGAGGTGTTTCGGAACAGCTGCGATGGGTTCGCCCCACCAGCAAGGAAGAGTTCCGGCAAGTCGTCCCCGCTGCAGTCGAAAACCGCGACGCCGCCACCCACGAAATGCTCCCAACCGCCGTCGTAGACATGAGAGGGAATGTCGATCGGTTGATACCGGGGAACGGCAGGATCGGCACTGGCGGTCGTGGCGAGGGCCGCCACCAAGGCGAGTTCAGCTCGCATGGGCTGCGATCTCCTGCACCTTTAGGATCGACACTTGTTCGATCCCGTAGGCCGCCGCGCCCTTGGCCCACATGAGGTCGCCCCAATGATGCACCTTGATCTCGGGCAGGGCGGTGTCGACATTCACAACTCCGTTTCGAATGCGCGCCATCACGTCGTCCGAACATAGGTGCTCAAAGCTGACCTGGGCTCCGGACAGAATGATGCAATCGGGGGCAAACAGATTGATGAGGTTGGACAGGCCCAAGCCGAACATCTGGCCGGCGCGGGCCAGAACGGAAATCGCCCGTTGGTCTCCGGCGTGCGCACGGTCGTGAATGTCGGAAACGGTTTCCAGCGCGCTGCTTTGCCCGGCGACCGTCATTTCTCGGATCAAAGCATAGTCGCCGACATAGGCCTCGAGGCATCCCCGTTGCCCGCATTGGCACAGCGCCCCGTCCAACTGGACCTTGGCGTGCCCGAATTCGGCCCCGCAGCCGTGGTTGCCCCGGAACAGCTTGCCGTCCAGAACGATGCCCAGTCCGACACCGTGCTCGATCGTGACGACAAGAAAGTTCGACAGGCCCTTGCCCAGCCCGAACAGCTGTTCGGCCTTGGCCACCAGGTTCGCATCGTTTTCGATGAAGGCCGGGCACGGCAGGCCTTCGTCCAGAAACGCGGCGAAGTTCACATTGCGCTCGGTGATCGAAGATGACCAATGCACGAAATTCCTCTCGGCATCGACCAAACCGGCGATGCCTATGGAAACACCTGAAAGCCCGTCGATCGTACGGTCGATCTTTGCGCAGGTCTCCTCAAGCGCAAGGCGCACAGTGCGGACGAAATCGCGCGGAGACATTCTGGCATCTTGCAAGGCGTACATGTGCGAGGTGACTTCGTTGCCTTCGAAATCGACCAGGATGACCGAGATGACCTGGCGCGCGACCTTGAGGCCCGCCACAAGATAGGAGGGCCCGTCCAGTTGCAGAAGAACCCGCGGCCGCCCGCGTTTGGCAGATTTGGAATGCGCCTCGCCTTCGGTCTCTCGGACCAGGCCGGCGGAAATCAGGTCAGCGGTTGCAGCGGTGACGGTCGCCGGGCTGGTCTGCAGGGCCGATGCGATGTCGATCCGCGAAATCGATCCCTTGGTCCGGATATGCTCCAACACCCGCAGGCGCGTGGCATTCCGTTGGTCCAGCGAGTTTTGAGAAGCCTTGCTTTTCAGCATCTTGTCTCCGCGAATCTTCTGTTGGCCTCAATCTATTGGGATTTGAGGTCCACGAACAGAGTAAATATTTTACCCGCTGAAATAAATATGATACGCAGAAATACGAGGGCCGCGAATCATGACGCGATGGCCCCATCAACGGGAGGAAATCATGAAACGAATTCTCAGCTTTTCAGCTGCTGTTGCCATGGTTGGCTCGGCTGTCTTTGCCGAGCCGGTCGTCGGTGTAAGCTGGTCCAACTTTCAGGAAGAGCGCTGGAAGACGGACGAAGCGGCAATCAAGTCTGCGCTTGAGGCCGGTGGGGCCGAATATATCTCGGCGGACGCCCAGTCGTCCGCGGCCAAGCAGCTGTCGGACATCGAAAGCCTGATCGCACAGGGTGTGGACGCTCTGATCATTCTGGCGCAGGACGCGCAGGCCATCGGTCCGGCCGTACAGGCCGCCGCGGATGAGGGCATTCCCGTCATCGCCTACGACCGCCTGATCGAGGACGATCGCGCCTTCTACCTGACCTTCGACAATGTCGAAGTGGGACGCATGCAGGCGCGCGCCGTGTACGAGGCGATGCCCAAGGGCAACTACGTCATGATCAAGGGTTCGCCTACGGATCCGAACGCGGACTTCCTGCGCGGTGGTCAGCAGGAAATCCTTCAGGCGGCGCTGGACAGCGGTGACATCGTGATCGTCGGTGAAGCCTATACCGATGGCTGGTTGCCCGCCAATGCGCAGCGGAACATGGAACAGATCCTGACCGCCAATGAAAACAAGGTCGATGCGGTTGTCGCGTCGAATGACGGGACCGCAGGTGGCGTTGTCGCGGCGCTGACCGCGCAGGGCATGGAAGGTATCCCAGTGTCGGGTCAGGATGGCGATCACGCCGCGCTGAACCGCGTAGCCTTGGGTACGCAGACCGTTTCCGTCTGGAAGGACGCACGCGAACTGGGCAAGGCCGCCGGCGAGATTGCCGTCGCACTCAGCAGTGGCACCGACCCGTCGGAAATCGACGGAGTGGTCAGCTGGACCTCGCCGGGTGGAACGACGATGAATTCTGTCTTCCTGGCTCCGGTTCCGATCACCAAGGACAATCTGTCGGTTGTTGTGGATGCCGGATGGATCGCGCTGGAAGATCTGTGCCAAGGCGTCGAGAACGGCCCCGCACCCTGCAACTAAACTCCAAAGTCCCCGGCCTGCATGGGCGGGCCGGGGACCCTTGCTGAATATGAAAGATCGGAAATGACCGAAACTTCGTCTCAGCCGATACCTCAGAAAACCAAGCCAAGCCTGTTCCAGCAGCTGGAACTGGACATGCGGCTTTTGGGCATGATCGGCGCATTCGTGATCCTGTGCATCGGGTTCAATATCGTCACTGACGGGCGGTTCCTGACGCCCCGCAACCTGTTCAACCTGTCGATCCAATCGGTTTCGGTGGCGATCATGGCCTGCGGTATGGTGTTCATCATCGTAACCCGGCACATCGACCTGTCCGTTGGCGCTTTGCTGGCGACCACCTCGGCGGTAATGGCCATGACGCAGACCGAGTTGTTGCCGCGCGTGTTGGGGATGGGTCTGGACCATCCCGCCACCTGGATCATCACCATTCTGGTCGGTCTTGCCATCGGAACGCTGATCGGAGCGTTTCATGGCTGGATGGTCGGCTACCTGACCATTCCGGCGTTCATCGTGACTTTGGGTGGCTTTCTGGTCTGGCGCAACGTCGCCTGGTATCTGACAAGCGGGCAGACAATCGGGCCGCTGGACAGTAATTTCATGATGTTCGGGGGAACGAACGGAACGTTGGGAACAACGGCAAGCTGGCTGTTCGGGTTGTTTGCGGCGGCCATTGCGATCTGGGCGCTGTGGGGCAGCCGCCGGGCCAAGGCGGCGCATGGCTTCCCGGTCAAACCCGTCTGGGCCGAGGCAACGCTCGCCGGTATCATTGCCGCAAGCATCCTGGGATATGTGTACATCCTGAACAGCTATGCCATTCCGACGCGCCGGTTGCAGCGTATGTTCGAAGCCCGCGGCGAGACGATGCCCGAGGGCCTGATCGTCGGGTACGGCATCCCGATCTCGGTCCTGATCCTGATCATCGTCGCTGTGACCCTGACGGTCGTGGCCCGCAAAACCCGTTTTGGGCGCTATATCTTCGCGACCGGCGGCAACCCGGACGCAGCCGAGCTGTCGGGTATCAATACCCGCCTGCTGACCGTCAAGATCTTTGCGCTGATGGGCTTCCTGTGTGCGGTTTCGGCAGTGGTCGCCTCGGCGCGGCTGGCCAACCATTCCAACGACATCGGAACACTGGACGAACTGCGAGTGATCGCGGCTGCGGTCATTGGTGGAACCGCCCTGTCCGGCGGGATCGGCACCATCTATGGCGCGATCCTTGGTGCGCTGATCATGCAGGCGCTGCAATCGGGCATGGCCATGGTCGGCGTGGATGCGCCGTTCCAGAACATCGTCGTCGGAAGCGTGCTGGTTCTGGCCGTCTATATCGACATCGTCTATCGCAAGCGATTGGGTGGAAAATGACGCAAGCGCAGGAAACTCAGAAAACGCCGCCGGCATCCGGTCGCGGATCCGGGCAACCACCTCTGGTCGAGATGCGAGACATTTCGATCTCGTTCGGCGGGATCAAGGCCGTCGACCAGGTCTCGGTCGATCTGTATCCCGGCGAGGTGGTGGGATTGCTTGGGCACAACGGGGCTGGCAAATCGACGCTGATCAAGGTCCTGTCCGGAGCCTATCAGATGGACCACGGGCAGATCCTGATCGACGGCAAACCGGTCGAGATCAACAATCCGCGCGACGCGCGGGCCAACAATATCGAGACAATCTACCAGACCTTGGCCTTGGCCGACAATCTGGACGCCACCTCGAACCTGTTCCTGGGACGCGAAATGACTACGCCTTTCGGTCTGGTCAACGACGCGGCAATGGAGGCCGAATGCCGTAAAATCATGGCGCAGCTGAACCCCAACTTTCAGAAGTTCAACGATCCGGTTTCGGCTCTGTCAGGTGGCCAGAGACAGTCGGTGGCCATCGCGCGGGCTGTCTATTTCAACGCCCGCATCCTGATCATGGACGAACCGACCGCCGCCTTGGGCCCGCACGAGACGCAGATGGTGGCCGATCTGATCCACCAGCTCAAGGCGCAGGGGATCGGAATTTTCCTGATCGACCATGATGTCCATGCGGTCATGGATTTGTGCGATCGGGCCTCGGTCATGAAGAACGGCAAGCTGGTCGGCACGGTCGATATCGCGGACGTGACCGACGACGATCTGCTGTCGATGATTATTCTGGGCAAGCAGCCCGGTCAAAACTCGGAATAGGGGGCAGGTATGACAAGCGGTTTCTTCGAGGGTATCGAAAAGGTCCGGTACGAAGGCGTAGACAGTCGGAACCCGCTGGCGTTCCGTCACTATGACCCGGACGAAGTGGTGTTGGGCAAGCGCATGGAGGACCATCTGCGCTTTGCCGTCGCCTGGTGGCACTCTTTCGCATGGGAGGGCGGAGACCCGTTCGGCGGTCCGACTCTTGTTCGCCCGTGGCACCCGCAAGACGACATGGGACGCGCCAGGATGAAGGCCGATGTCGCCTTTGAGATGTTTGAAATACTGGGACAGCCCTATTTCTGCTGGCACGACGCGGATATTCGCCCCGAACAGGGCAGCTTTGCCGAAAACCTGCGCACGCTCGAGGAAATCACCGACTATATCGGTGAAAAGATGCAGGCGTCGAGAACCAAGCTGCTTTGGGGCACCGCCAACATGTTCAGCCATCGCCGCTGGATGGGGGGTGCCAGCACGAACCCTGATCCGGACGTCTTTGCCTTTGCCGCAGCAACCGTGAAATCCTGTATGGACGCGACCCACAAGCTAGGCGGCGAGAACTATGTGTTGTGGGGCGGGCGCGAAGGCTACGAGACGTTGCTGAACACCGATCTGGGGCTGGAACTGGACCATATGGGACGGTTCCTGAACATGGTGGTCGACTACAAGCACAAGATCGGGTTCAAGGGCACCATCCTGGTCGAGCCGAAGCCACAGGAACCCTCCAAGCACCAATACGACTATGACGCCGCAACCTGCATCGGGTTTCTCAGGAAATACGGGCTGGAAGACGAAGTGAAGCTGAACCTGGAACAGGGCCACGCGATCCTGGCTGGCCACAGCTTTGAACATGAAATCGCCGTGGCGGCGGCCGAGGGTATGCTGGGTTCGATCGACATGAACCGGAACGATTATCAATCTGGATGGGACACTGACCAGTTTCCCAACAACGTGCCCGAAGTCGCGTTGGCCTACTACTACATCCTCAAGGCCGGAGGGTTTTCGACCGGGGGCACGAATTTCGACGCCAAGATCCGCCGCCAGTCGATCGACCCCGAGGATCTTGTCGCGGCGCATGTGGGCGGCATGGACGTCTGTGCCCGCGGGTTGAAGGCCGCGGCCGCGATGATCGAGGATGGCGGGCTTGATGCCGCGTTGACCGACAGATATTCCGGATGGGACAGCCCGGAGGCGCAATCGATGCTTGCCTCATCGCTGGATGAAATCGCGGCCCGTGTGTTAGCCGAAGGTACCAATCCCGAGCCTCGATCCGGAAGGCAGGAGCGCTTGGAGAACTACGTCAACAGGTTTGTCTGACGGCTAAAGGTTCAACGGTTCCGCGCCCGGAAGCCTAAGACTGGTTCGGTTTAATCAGCCGGTATTCATGACTTAAGACCGGCTGTGCGCCACCGGGCCATATCCGAATGCGTGTTGAGGGCATCGGTCTTCTGCGGTGGGTGCCCCCGATCGACCCGCATGCCTTCTGGCTTCAATCGGATGCCGGGACTACCAGCCCAAGTTCTTTGTCCGATGCCGTCCCGGCGTATTTGTCCCGCGGCGGCATTGGCCTCGACTTCCAATGTGGCTCGAACGCAAAGCTCGACACTTTGCGGCCGCCCACCAACGCTCCGTTTCCGGCACCCAAGGCATAGTCGTAGTAGAGTTTCACGATTTCTTCTTGTGTCACCTGCCCCGTGGCCTCATGCGCCATGCAGGCGGCTTTCCAGTTTCGGACTCTGTCGTACTCGCCGTTCTGCGGGAGTTCAAAATCTTCGTAGTATTCCAGAAACCAGAACCGTTGGAACATCGGTGTAAATACCGCCTCGGCCAACCCGAACTGATCGAACAGAAAAACACCGTTCGGGTTGTGGGTCAGAAGAAAGTCATTGAGGTCACGATATAGCGCGAGCAGTTTTTCGTTGTGGGCGTCTTTCTGCGCGGGGTCCTGGTTCATCACATAGACGTAGCCGGTCATCGTGAAGGCGCCCTCTTTGGCAATCAGCATCGACTCGACCGCATGCTCGGCCGGGTCGGTGCGCCGCAGCTTTGGCCCTTCGAGCATTTCATCGAGATAGCGCAGGATCACGAGGCTTTCCTTGATGATCTGCCCGTCTGGAGTCTCGAGAACCGGCAGAGCGGTCGTTCCGCGCGTTTTCTTCAGCAGCTCTGGATCGCGGGGTTTGGTGATGTCCACGACGCGGAACTCCACCCGGTCCCTCATCCCCCGCAACGCCAGCAGAATTTCAAGCCGCTGTGAAAAGGGACACACGGGAATATGGTAGACGATGTGCTGGGTCATGACGTTCAATCCAATGGAGGGCCAGTAAATGACAGGTTGTACTTGGCGGCCACGGCCTCGATGTCCGGCATGTATTCCGGAATTTTGTACCGGGCCGTTGCCATGGCGTGGAAGAAGCCCTCGAAACCTCCCGGTGTGAGAATGACAAGGTGACGGCTGGACTCATCACCGATGACCTTGAACGTGTGTTCTTTTCCGCGGGGTATGAAGATGCTTTCTCCCGGGCCGACACGCGTTTCGACACCTTCGACCCAGACTTTGCAGACACCGGTCAAAATCACGAAGACTTCGTCTTCTGCGTGATGGATGTGCCGTGGTGGACCGCTTCCGACCGGCGAAAGGCTGTCTACAATCGACATGGCGCCCCCGGTTTCGGCGGGGTCCAGAATTGTTTTGTAACGAACGCCCTGCCATTCGAGCGTGGCGTCATCAACCAGATGATCATGCATCGCTTCTGTCCTTTGATCCGACATGAAACGAAAGCGCTTTCGGTACCTTACTTGTAGGCGCAAAAAACGGTATCAATCTAACGAAAGTTCATAATACGCGGTATTACCAACATGAATTTCGCAACGCTTGATCTGAACCTGCTCCGTGTTCTTGATGCGATTCTGACGGCGGGGTCCACCACCAAGGCAGGGGAAAGACTTGGGGTTTCGCAATCGGCAGTGTCGAATGCGTTGAACCGCCTGCGGCACGCCTTAGGTGACGATCTGTTTGTGCGGCGGGGAAATCAGCTTGTCCCAACGGATTTTGCGGTTTCGATCAAGGACGGGCTGCGTGAGGAACTCAATCGACTTGAAAGTCTACTGAGCCGCAATGATGATTTCGACCCCAGGCAGGCATCCGAAACTTTCAAGATCGCGGCCAGCGACTTTTTCGCCGAGCTGCTGATGCCCGGCCTTGGGGGTGTCCTGAACCGCAAGGCTCCGAAGATGGTCGCGCAATTGGTGGATCTTGTTCCCGAGAACTATGTCGAGAGTCTTGAGCGCTACAATGCTGATCTCGCGTTGATCCCGGATACAGATGCACCGGATTGGATCAGCCGAGAGGTGCTGTTCCGGTCGTCCTTCATGGTCGTCGGGCGCGTTGACAACCCATTCCTTGTACAGATCGAAGACGGTGCTGAACTTCCGATGGAAACCTTCTGCGCCTTGTCGCATGTGCTGTTCTCACCCGAGGGCAAACTGGCGGCGATGGGTGATGCGGCTCTGGCGAAAGTTGGTCGAAAAAGGCACGTCGCGATGACGCTTCCGGTGTTTTCAGGGGTGTGCCGAGTGGTCAGTGCAAGCGATCTTGTGGCCTTGGTGCCTTCTCAGCTGGCCAGGAAGTTTGCGCCGGAGTTCGGCCTGAAGGTCCTTGCCCCGCCGTTCGAAATCGAACCCGTCAACATCATAGCTATCTGGCACAGACGATCGGATGAAAATCCGATGGCAAAATGGATGCGGCAACAGGTGTTCGATCTGCTGAAGCCGCTGGACACCAGGTAGTCGGAGAAGCACGGGTTCGAGTTTCTATTTGTTGACGATTTCCATCGAATAGGTGCGCCGGGCCGAGGCTGGTGGCGGCGGGAAGGGCGCGGCGGCCCGGACCTGCGCCAGTGCGACCTGATCCAGCCGGGACGAACCCGAGCTGCGGGCGACGCTGACCGACGCCAGCGCACCGTTGTCGGCGATGCGAAAGGCCACCCGGACCGAGCCCCGGATGTTCACGCTTTTGCGCCGCGCCCGCAAAATCTTTCGCTTGACCAGACCGGCATAGGTGCTGGCCTCGGCATTTCCCTGTTCCTGCGCGGCGCGGTTCGTCCGTTTCGCCGAGGCCGCCCCGGTCGCCGCCTTGCCGGTGGCGCTGCCCTTTTTGCGGCTGTCCGCGGCATTCCCGGTCTGGGTGGGTGGTTTTGGAGGCCGGGCCTGTTGAGGCTGGGGTTTTTGCAGGGTCGGCGTATGGGCGTTCTGCCGCTGGGCCGGGGCCTGCGCCCGCACCCTGGTGGCCGGCTGCGCGCGCGCACGGTCCGCAGGGGCCTCTGGCGCGGTCTGTGCTGGGGCAACGGGTGACTGCTGCGCGGCCGCCGGGGGCGGGGCTACGGTTCCGGCCGCGTAATCCCGGAACGAGGACCCTAGCGCCGCAGGGGCAACCGCGCCACCGCCTTCGACGAAAACCGCCTCGTCCGTGTCGAATTCGAACAGGGCGGCGGCGTGGGCCGCGGCGGCTAGCACGACCAGCACGGCGGCCATGATGCGGGATTGCGGGATCATGGCAGGCCCCGCTCGGTCACGACGAAGACCCGGTTGGCGCCCAGGGCCCGCAGGGCGTCGCTGACCTGTTTCAGCCGCACCGCCGGCAAGGCCCGGTCGGGCACCAGCCGCACGGCATCCAATGGCAGGTCGATCGAGGCGCGCTCGACATAGGCCGCCACATCCGTCAGCTCGGCCCCGCGATATTCCAGCACGCCGTCGGCGCGGATGACCAGCGCATCCGGGGGCTCGCGCCCTTCAAGATCCGCCGTCCGCACCAATTGCACCGACTTGCCCAGAGGCGGCGCCAGCGTGCCCGCGATCATGAAGAAGACCAGCATCAGAAAGACCACGTTGATCAGCGCGATCGTCGGCTCGCGGCCGGGTTTCGTTTTGGGGGTCAGGCGGATCATCCGATGACCTGCGTGCTGAGCCGGGACACGGGCGCAAGCGCGGTCAGCAAGTCGATCAACTGCTGCGCGGTCGCCCCGCCGCCCAGGCTGATCAAGGCCAGCTGGTCGGTCCGGCCGTCGAACCGGGCGGCGACCGCGCCGGGCGCGACTTCGGTGCCGTCGATCAGGATGCGGTCGCGCTCCAGCTTGATGAACCGGATGGACGGCTGGGCCTGCGCTCCGCCCGCCGCGGCGGTGGTCAACTCGATCTCGGCATATTTCGAGAAGTTCGAGGTGAGCATGAAGAACAGCAGCAGCAGAAAGATGACATCGATCAGGGAGGTCATCGACAGGCGCCGGTGCCGCCTTTTGCGGGTTTCAAGCGCCATGGGCCAGCGCCTCGGAGGACGGGATGGCCGGGCGTGACGCGGCGGCGTGGCCGGGGGCAAACACCGTGCGCAGCGCGCGGTTGGCAAAGACCCGTTCGCGGGTCATCCGCGCCTCGAACCAGGTCAGGACCAGCGAGGTGGGCATGGCCACGGCCAGCCCCGCGGCGGTCGTCATCAACGCAACCCAGATGCCGCCGGCCAGCAACGCCGGATCCACCGCGTTGCCGGCCTCCTGAAGGGTGCGGAAGGCCTCGATCATGCCCAGCACGGTGCCGAACAGCCCCAGCAGCGGCGCAAGCTGCGAGACCATGTCCAGCATGTTCAGCCCGCGTTCCAGCCCGGCAAAGCGCGCCTCGGCCTCGGCATCGGCGCGGTCCATCAGTTCCGGCCCGTGCCCCTCCAGCGCCATGGCGACCACCGGCGCCAGATAGCTGCGGCTTCGGTCCAGATGCGCGCGCGCAGTGGCCCGATCGTTGCGGTCCCAGGCTTCGATGGCCTGCGACAGCTCGACATGCCGCCCGACCCCGGCGGCCTTGTACTGCCACAGCTTGTAGAGGATCAGCGCCATGGTCGCGACCGAGGTCGCGATCAGCACCGCCACGACCGGGCCGCCCAGGTCCAGAATTGCGGTCAGTCTTTGCAGAAATGCATCCATCGGATCATCCAATCAATTCGGTCTCAAGGCGGCTGCGTAGCGTCAGGCCGGACAGGCAGGCATCGGCCAGATCACCGGGATAGGCGCAGTCCTGCACCCCGTTGATCAGGATCCGGCTGATCTGATTGCAGGCCAGACCGTCGAATTTGAACTGGCGCACGCGGGGCCGCCCGGCGGGCAGGTCCTGGAAATCCAGCAGCGTCAGCAGGGCCACTTCGCCTTGCGCGCCGAACAGCACCGTTTCGTAGACGGCGCCGCCGATATCGGCGGGGTGGGCGTTTTCGACCACGAAGCTCAGCAGGCAGCCCTGATCCTGGTCCACGGCCGAGCTGAGCTCGATCGTGACGCCGCCCGCGCCCTGGGTGCCCGCGGCACTGGCCAACCCCGCCCCCGCGATGGGGGGCAGGGCCAGCAGGACCGCCCGAACAAGATTTTGCATGGCTTTTGTCATGAAGGGTCCTTTCCCTTGTGGGCTCAGAAGGTCTTGGCCAAGGTCAGCTTGAAATTCCGGCCTGGCGAATTGCGGGTCGACAGGTTCGGCTGATAGGCCTTGTCAAAGATGTTCTCGATCCCGGCGCGCAGTTCGAAGCCTGCCAGCGCGCCCTCTTGCGGCAGATAGGTCGCGCGCAGGGTGTTCACCCCGTACCCACCCACCGGATCGCCCGAGGAATCGAGCCCGGACTTGGCGCCGAAGATCTCCCAGCTGACATCCAAGGTTTCGCCGAACCGCCTGCCCAGGGTGATCCGGGCCGAATCCGTGGTTTCGTTGCGCCACGGCGATCCGATGCCCGCCGCGCTGAATTCGGTGGCGCTGACGATGTTGGCGTTGAAATCGACGTAGAAGCCCGTGGCATGGGCATAGGAGGCCTCGATCTCGACGCCCTCGGTTTCGACCTTGGACAGGGGGTGGGACGGGGTGCCCGACACGTAAGAGGTGATGTCCCACAGATCGGTGCTGTAGAGATTGACCTTGGCGCGCAGGGCGTCGCCGGCGGCGAAGATGTCGCCGCGGTCATAGGAAAAGCCGGCCTCCCAGGTGCGGGATTTCTCGGGCTGGGTCATGTAGAGCGGTGTGCCCAGATCGTCGATGATCGGCAGGCTTTCGGTATAGGCCCCGCCCGCGAACACCGCGAAGCCGCTGGCAAATTCATAACGGGCCGACAGGCCGCCCATCAGCGCGTCGTTGTCATAGCTGGCGTTGAAGGGCGCCGCCGCGTCGCCGTTGCCCTTGATGTCCTGCGTTTCGTACCGCAGCGCGGGCGTGACGGTCAGCTGGTCGCCGAACTGGATGTCGTCAACGGCAAACAGCGCGATACGGCGGTCGGTGCCACCCGGCGCCGATGGGGCATCCAGCCGCTCGCGGTCGATGAATTCCACCCCGAACCGCAGATCATGCGACGCGGCCCCGGTCTGGAAATACGCGTTGTTCTTGATCGTCAGCTTGGTGGTTTCGTAATTGTGCGTAGCATCGGCCAGCGCCCGGATGCCGGGGAAGAAGGGCGTTCCCTCCAGACTGGACGAACCGGGCACATAGCTGCTGTCGATGGATTGTTCGGAATAGCTGAGATTGACGTCCAGATCGACCAGATCGTTGCCCGCCGGCCGGTACTGGTAACGCAGAACGGCGATCCGGGTTTCGATGTCGCGGTCCACGTTGCCGAAGGCGTCCGCCGTCGTACCGAAGGAATCATAGGGCACGTCGCGCTCTTCCGAGGTGGACTGGTTCCAGGACGCGGTGATCGAATGTTCAAGGTTGTCGCCAAAGCTGTATTTCCCCTTGGCCAGCAGCGACGGCAGGGTAAAGGCGCTGTTGCCGATCGTGTCGCCGTTCCCGTCCTTCTGATCGCTTTGGTCGCGATAGGTGTAGTTGAACAGGAATTCGGTCTGCCGGTTGGGTTGCCACGCAAGGATCGACGACGAGGCAAAGCCGCTGCCGTTGGAATACCCCTCGAGCGTCTGGCGGAAGCGGAACCCCGGTTCGCCACCGGTAAAGTCGGACGCGTCCTTGGTTTCCAGCTGAACCACGCCGCCGACGACGCCCGAGCCGTATTCGAAGGACCCCACCGTGCCGCGGATGACCGAGACGCTTTTGTACAGCTGCGGATCGGTGAACATCTGGTTGCCGATCCGGTACAGCTCTTCCGCGCCGGCGGTCGCGCCGTCGACAAGGATCAGAACCTTCTGGTCGGTGCCGAAGGTGCCGTTGGCCCCGTATCCGCGGATATTGATGCCCGATCCTTGCGGGGTCGAGCCGTTCACCAGGGTGACGCCGGGAACCGAATCGATCAGTTCGGCCACCGTGTTGGCCTGACGGTCATCGATCTCTTCCTGGTCGATATTCGTGACCGGAACCGCGGTGGCGGTCTGGATCTCGCGTTTGCTTTCGCCCAGTTCCAGGGTCCCGAGGAACCCGTCATCCTGTTCCTGCGCCCAAACCATGGACGCCGTCAAACCAAGGCAAGAGGCCGTCCCAAGCAGGCCTGCAATATGAGTACGCGCACGCATTTCTGTCCCTTCGAAACAAGTGTGAGGACCGGAGATGCTTGCAGTTCGCTGGCGCTGGTCAGTTTTTTTTCTGTTTTTTGGAATCGCCTGTTCGCGGCGACTTGTGCTCGTTAATAAAGGTGACTAAAACAGTCAACATAATTTCGTGCCTGTAATTTTGGCACTGCCAGCAGGGCGCTGTTTGCGATCAGCACCCGGGCCAGCACCCCCTTGGAACCACGAAGAAGACGGGAAACCCGCTATGGAACAGGTGCTTATGGCTCCTCAGGATATTCGTGCTGCCTATGCGCAGAAGACAGGCCAGCGAGACCGCGATTTCGCGGAATCGCTGGGGTTGAGCGAGGGCCAGCTGGTCGCGGCCTTTGCAGGGCAGGGCGTGACGCGGCTGAACCCCGGCCTTGACGGGCTGTTCGGCCAGTTGGCCGGCTTGGGCGAGGTCATGGCGCTGACGCGCAACCCGTCCTGCGTGATCGAAAAGATCGGGCGATACGACAATTACCACAGCGGCCAGCATGCCGCGATGGTGCTGACCGAAGAGATCGACCTGCGTATGTTCCCCGCGCAATGGCGCCATGTCCTTGCCGTCGAGCGGGAAACCGAGGCCGGTCTGCGCCGCTCGATCCAGGTGTTCGATGCGGCCGGGGACGCGGTTCACAAGATCTTCCTGCGCGATGGCTCGGACCTGGGCCACTGGGACAGTTTGGTTCGGACACTGGCCGCCGAGGATCAAGGCCAGACGATGACGGTCGCGCCGCGCAAACCGGCCGAAGCGCCCAAGGCCAATGCCGACAAGGCCGACGCGCTGCGCCGCGAATGGGCCAAGATGACGGACACGCACCAGTTCCTGCGCCTGACCTCGAAGCTCAAGATGAACCGGCTGGGCGCCTATCGCATCGCGGGCGAACCGCTGGCCCGCGCGGTTGATCCCGCGGCGGTCACCGACCTGTTCGAACAGGTGCGGGACCGGCACATCGAGGTGATGATCTTCGTCGGCAACCGCGGCTGCATCGAGATCCACGGCGGCCCGGTGCAAAATCTTCAGCAGATGGGGCCGTGGTTCAACGTGCTGGATCCGGGCTTCAACTTGCATCTGCGCAGCGATCACATCGCCGAGGTCTGGGCCGTCGATAAACCGACCCAGCGCGGGCCGGCGATCTCGGTCGAGGCTTTCGACGCGGACGGCGCCCTGATCCTGCAGATCTTCGGGCGCCGCACCGGCGAGGCCGATCATCGCCCCGCCTGGGATGCGCTGGTGGCCGCGCTGCCCGGCCCGGCTGATGCCGGAGCGGCATGATGCGGCGCCTGGTGGCACTCTGCGCGGCATTGCTGGTTTCGGCGGCGGCTGCGCAGGCCGAGAGCAAACGCGTGATCGCCATCGGCAGCTCGCTGACCGAGATCGTCCATGCCCTGGGCCAGCAGCACCGGCTGGTCGGCCGTGACCGCAGTTCGACCTGGCCGCCCGAGGCGGCGGATCTGCCCGATGTCGGGTATCGCCGGGCCCTGTCGCCCGAGGGCGTGCTGTCGGTTGCGCCCGACCTGATCCTTGCGCTCGAAGGGTCGGGCCCGCCCGAGACCATCGCGGTGCTGCAAGAGGCCGGCGTGGATTACGTCACCATTGCCGACGAGTTCTCGCGCGATGGCGTCATCGACAAGATCCGCGCCGTGGGGGCCGCGCTGCGGGTCGAGGCCGAGGCCGAAGCCCTGGCGGCCGAAACCGCGCGCCGGCTGGACCGGGCGCTGGCCCAGGCGTCCGCCGCGCAGGACGCGCCGGTGAAGGTGCTGTTCCTGCTTTCGGCTCGGGGCGGCGAGTTTGTCGTCGGTGGGGCCGAGACCCAGGCCGACACCATCATTCGGATGGCCGGAGGCAAAAACGCGGCCGCCGATGTGACGGGTTTCAAGACGATGACGCCCGAAGCCATGGCCGCCACCGCGCCAGACGTGATCCTGATGATGGAGCGTCAGGGCGGGCCGATCCTCTCGGAGGAAGAGCTGTTCGCGCTGCCCGCGGTCCGGCTGACTCCGGCAGGGCGGAACCGGGCGCTGATCCGGATGCCCGGCGCCTATCTGCTGGGCTTCGGCCCGCGCACCGCCGACGCGGTCATGGATCTGTCGGCCGCATTGCGGGGCGTCGGGGGCTCATGACACTGGCACTGGACAACGGCGCGCCCCCGTCCGCCGCGGCCCGCAGGTCGCGGGCGGCATGGGTGACCCTGGCCCTGGTCGGCCTTCTGGCCGTGACCAGCGTGGCCAGCATCTCGGTCGGCGCGTCCGAGGCTTCGTTGAAGATGGCCGCGTCGGATCTGCTGCATGGCCGGGGCCTGTCGGATCTGAACCGGATCGTGCTGTGGGACATCCGCCTGCCGCGGCTGGCGATGGGCATCCTGGTCGGGGCGGCGCTGGCGGTGTCGGGCGTGGTGATGCAGGGGCTGTTCCGCAACCCGCTGGCGGATCCGGGCATCGTCGGCGTCAGCGCCGGGGCGGGGTTGGGCGCGATCACCGCCATCGTCTTCGGCAACCTTCTGCCCGCCGCCGTTCTGGCCTGGATCGGCAGTGGCCTGGTCGCGGTTGCCGCCTTTCTGGGCGGCTGGGCGTCGGTTCTGATCCTCTATCGCGTTTCGACGCGTCAGGGGCAGACCTCGGTGGCCACGATGTTGCTGGCCGGCATCGCCCTGGCCGCCCTGTCGGGCGCGGTGTCGGGGGTCATGGTGTACATCGCCGACGATCAGCAGCTGCGCGATCTGACCTTCTGGGGCATGGGGTCGCTGGCCGGCGCAACCTGGACCAAACTCGCCACCGCCGCGCCCTTGATCCTGGCGTCGATCCTGTGCGCGCAGCGTCTGGCCCGCGCCCTGAACGGCCTGGCCATGGGCGAAGCGGTGGCGCATCACATCGGCATTCCGGTTCAACGCAGCAAGAACATCGCGATCCTGACGGTGGCCGCCGCCACCGGCGCGGCCGTGGCCGTGTCGGGCGGGATCGGGTTCATCGGCATCGTCGTGCCGCATCTGCTGCGGCTGGGCACCGGCCCCGATCACCACCGGCTGCTGATGAATTCCGCCTTGCTGGGCGCCGCCCTGTTGCTGGCCGCCGACATGATCAGCCGGGTGATCGTGGCCCCGGCCGAGCTGCCGATCGGCATCGTCACGGCCATTCTGGGCGCGCCGGTGTTCTTCTGGATTCTGCTGCGCCGCCACGGATCGATGGGAATGTGATTGATGAAAGCTGAAAATGTCAGCGTCCGCATCGGGCGCAAGCAGATCCTGCGCGATGTGGATTTTCTGGCCGAACCCGGACAGGTCACCGCGATCATCGGGCCCAACGGCTCGGGCAAATCCACCTTGCTCGGGGCGCTGTCGGGCGACATCCCGTACACCGGCCGGATCACCCTGAACGGCCACGACATCGCGGCGCTGCAGCCCTGGGAGCTGGCGGCGATGCGGGGCGTTCTTCCGCAATCCTCGGCGGTCGCCTTTCCCTTCACCGCGCTGGAAGTCGTACGGCTGGGCCTACCCGGTGGCCTGGCCGACGGCGACGACGCCCTACCGTCGCGCGCGCTGGCGCATGTGGATCTTGCGGGGTTCGAGCCGCGCTCGTACCAGAACCTGTCCGGCGGCGAGCAGCAACGCGTGCAGCTTGCGCGCGTTCTGACCCAGGTCTGGAGCGCGGTGCGGCGCGACCGGCCGCGCTGGCTGTTGCTGGACGAACCCGTCGCCAGCCTGGACATCGCGCATCAGTTCACGGTTCTGCGCATCGCGCGCGAATTCGCCGATCAGGGCGGGGGCGTTGTGGTCGTGATGCATGACCTGAACCTGACCGCGTTGTTCGCCGACAAGGTCTGCGTGCTGTCGAACGGAGAGGTCTGGCGCACCGGGGCGGTTTCGGACGTCATGACAGACGAGGTGATGCGGCAGGTCTATGGCATCGATTTACCGGTCAGCACGCTGCCGACAACTGACGTTCCGTTTGTCTTGCCGCAGGCGCTGGTTTGAGGCCCAATCCCCACTGAACCAAACTGCATGGCAGCCAGATTTCATGCTGCAGGCGTACCAATCCAACGCACGGTCTAACGGGCTTCACCCCGACGCGTGGGACCGTTATTCGGAATTTAGCGAAACCATTTTGCGAGAATTTCGAAACCGTGACCCCGGTTCGAAGTTGCGCTTGATGGGTCAAACTGCAGGTGCTTCACTTTTTTAAGTGCGGGGCGTGTTCACATGCGAAACGCGCTCAATACATCCGAGACGCTGACCCGATCTCGACGATCTGGCCCGTCCGCCCGATCGCTTTCGATCAACGAGAATCAGCGCCGAAGACGACCAACATGGAGAGATGCAACATGAACAAACTTGCTACGTTACTGGGGGGCGCATCGATGGCGGTCGCTGCCCCGGTTTTTGCTGCCGATATCGTGATCGGTGTGCCGAACTGGGCGTCGGTGAACGCCACCGCGCACATTCTTGAAGTCGTTATCGAAGAAAACCTTGGCCTTGATGTCGAATTGCAGAACGGCACCAACCCCATCGTTTTCGAAGCGATGGATTCCGGAGCGATGCACGTCCATCCGGAAGTCTGGATGCCGAACCAGCAGAACCTGCACGACACCTATGTCAAGCAGAACGGCACAGTCGTGATGAACGAGAACCCGGTTCAGGCCGAGCAGGGTATGTGCGTTCCGACCTACATTGCCGAGGAATATGACATCAAATCCATCGACGACCTGAGCGATCCGGACAAGATGGCCATCTTCGACACTGACGGAAACGGCACCCCGGAGGTCTGGATCGGCGCACCCGGCTGGGCGTCGACCGTGGTCGAGAAGATCCGCGCCAAGTCCTATGGCTATGACCAGATCTTCGAACTGACCGAGTACGAAGAAACCATCGCCTATGCCAACCTGGCAAACGCGACCAAGGCCGGCGATCCGTGGATCGGGTTCTGCTACAGCCCGCACTACATCTTCGTGACCCAGGATCTGACCGTGCTGGAAGAGCCGCCGCATGATCCGGCCACCTGGACGATCGTTCAGCCGACCGATGACCCGGACTGGCTGGACAAGTCCGAGGCCTCGACCGCGTGGAACGGGGCAACTCTACACCTGCACTACGCCAAAGAGCTTGAGGAAAATCACCCCGAGGTCGCGGCCCTGTTCCGCAACTACCAGATGCAGGGTGATGATCTGAGCGCGATGGGCAAGGCGCTGGCCGTGGACAACATAGAAGCAGCCGATTTCGCCCGCCAGTGGGTGGCTGAAAACGAAGACACCGTTATCGGCTGGCTGACGAACTAAATCACAAACGCATGGGGCCGTCGCGACTGATCGCGGCGGCCCTTTGCCTGTTTGCCGGGATGCAACCCCGTAGATGAGGGGCAAATGGACGAACCTGTCGTAAAACTAGAAAATGTCTGGAAAATTTTCGGCGCACGGGCCGAAGAAGCCATGGCTGCGGTCCGGAATGAAGGTATTGGAAAACCTGAAGTTCTTGAAAGATTCAATTGCGTGGTCGGCGTTCAAGGCGCCACATTCGAAGTGCCGCGCGGCGAGATTTTTTGCATCATGGGCCTGTCGGGTTCCGGCAAGTCGACCCTTGTGCGCCATGTCAATCGCCTGATCGAGCCCACGGCCGGAAAGATCGAGATCATGGGGCAGGACGTGTCCAAGATCTCCGAGTCCGAGCTGCGTCGCATTCGCGCCCAGCAGATCGGGATGGTGTTCCAGCACATGGCGCTGATGCCGCACCGCTCGGTGCGCGACAACGTGGCCTATCCGCTTGAGATCCGCAAAGTCTCGAAATCCAAGCGCTGGGCGGTGTCCGATCACGCGCTGGGACTGGTGGACCTGACCGGCTACGAGGACCGGCTGCCCAAGGAACTGTCCGGCGGGATGCAGCAGCGCGTGGGCATTGCGCGCGCGCTGGCCTCGGACCCGGAAATCCTGTTGATGGATGAACCATTCTCGGCACTGGACCCGCTGATCCGGCTGCAATTGCAGGATCAGTTCAAGGCGCTGGTTGCGCAGCTGAAAAAAACTACGCTGTTCATCACACATGACCTGGACGAGGCCATTCGCATCGGCCACCGCATCGCCATCATGAAGGACGGTGTGATCGTCCAGATCGGCACGCCCGAGGACATCGTGATGAACCCGGCCGACGACTACGTGCGCGAGTTCGTGCAGGGCATATCCAAACTCAAACTGGTCAAGGCGCATTCGATCATGGAGCCGCTGGACAGTTATTCCGGCCCGCTGGATGGCGCGCCGCGTGCCGATGAGGGCGCAGACCTCGACCAGCTGATCGACCTGGCCGTGAACACCGAGCTTCCGGTGGTGATCACCGATGGCGGTCAGGATGTCGGCGTCGTGACCAAACCACGCCTGTTGCGCGGAATTCAGGGGGGCAAAAATGACTGATGCAACCACGGAATTGAAAGTCACGGCCGCCTCCGACATCGAGGTGGACCGCGAGGCGCTGGATCGGTCGATCCATGAATTCGCCGGCCCCAACGGTGACTATTATGTCAACGCCTTTCACAAGATCCACGACGCGACCAGTCCGATCCCGAATACGTTCAACCTGTGGGCGGCGGTGCTGGGGCCGTTCTGGTCCGCCTCGCGGGCGATCTGGGGAATGTTCTGGACCTTCCTGATCCTTGAGATCATCGCCTGGGTGCAGATCGGTCGCGGTGCCTGGGGTAACCCGGGGGCCGATCTGGCCGAACGCGCGGCCCGTCAGCAGGAACGCGCAAATGAGCTGCTGGCCCGCGCGGCGGATGCAACCGAGAAGACAGACATAGACCGGTTCAACAAACTGGCCGCGAATATCCAGAAAGCGGCTGACAGCAGCCTTGAGAAAGCGCAGCTGGCACAGTCCGAAGCCCTGGGGATCATGGTCACCGGGCTTCTGATGCTGCTGGTTTTCAAGCTGGTTCAGGGGTTCTACGCTGACCGGGTGTACGAAAAACAGTACTCGAACTGGCGGATCAACCCCGACAACACCGAAAGCGGCCGCTCGACTCGGAACACGGTTCTGGGGGCAGTTCTGATCGCTGCGATCGGACCGCTGATCGTTTACAAATTTACGGTGAATGCCTCGCTTCCGCTGCTGGATGCCTTCCCCGAGAAACAAGTCTCCGAGATGATACTCGGGCCTGATCAGGGAACACTGTTCTCGGTCGTGGCCAGTTGGATGGAGGCCCGGATCGACGCCGCAGCCGCCGCGGGCGGAGACATTTTCGACGGGATTGTTGCCGGTGTGCGCTCGGTTCTGGACGGGCTGACCGTGGCCCTGATCGGGTCGCCCTGGCCGGTGGTCATGCTGGTGATCTGCGTGACCGCGTGGCGCGCGGCGGGTCCGCGCGTGGCGATCTTCACCGCCGCGTCGTTGGCCTATATCGCGCTGCTGGGCTATTGGGACGTGGCGATGGAGACGGTGGCTTTGGTGGGCGCGGCCGTGCTGCTGTGCGTCACCTTCGGCATTCCGCTGGGCATCTGGTTCGGCAAATCCAAACGCGCCTATCGCGCGGCCGAGCCTGTGCTGGACCTGATGCAAACCCTGCCGGCCTTCGTCTACCTGATCCCGATCATCGCCTTCTTTGGCACCGGCAACCCGCCGGGCATCCTTGCTACGATCATCTTCGGCATGCCGCCGGTGATCCGCCTGACGGCGCTGGGCATGCGCGGGGTGCCGGAAAGCATCAAAGAGGCCGCCGTGGCCTTTGGCGCCTCGAAATGGCAGTTGCTGAAGGACGTGGAAATCCCGCTGGCGCTGCCGTCGATCATGACCGGCGTGAACCAGACCATCCTGATGTGTCTGTCGATGGTCGTGATCATCTCGCTGATCGGCGGCGGGGGGCTGGGCAAGGAAATCCTTGAGGCGCTGCAATACGCGGCCAAGGGGCCGGGCCTGCTGGGTGGCTTTGCGATCCTGTTCCTGGCCATGGTCATGGATCGCATCGTTCAGGGCGCCTTCCGACGCGAAGACGAAAAGATCTGACGCGACAGCCGCCCCTCTGGAACACCAATTGGGGCGGTTTCACTTCAGGGCGGGGAGACACGATGGCGGACCGCTACGAACAATCCATGATGGACAACCTGTACTGGTGGGGCGTGCCGACCCTGTTCCGGTGCCCCCATGTGGGGCCGCAGGATCAGGATATCGCCCTTGTGGGCGTGCCGCATTCCGCCGGCAACGGCACCACCGAGCGCGACCAGCATCTGGGCCCGCGTGCGCTGCGTCATGTCTCCGCCGTGCAGCGCCGGGTGCATTCGCTGTTCCAGATCGATCCGTGGTCGAGCGCGCGCATTGCCGATGTTGGCGACGTGCCGTTCCCGCGCGCCAACGACAACGAGGATTGCATCGAGCGTATAACCGCCTTCTACCGTGACATCGACGCCGCCGGTGCGCGGCCCGTTTCGGTGGGCGGCGATCACTCGATCACGGGCGGGATCGTGCAGGCGCTGGGCCGAGGCGAACTGGCGGGCGGGCAACCGGTCAGCTTTCTGCATCTGGATGCGCATACGGATGTGTTCACCAAGGTCGATCATTTCCTGGGGGCCAAGAAGTCCGCCGCGCATTGGGGGGCTTACTTGGCCGATCAGGGGCAGGTGGACCCGACCCGGTCGATGCAGATCGGGTTGCGGGGGCATCCGCGCAGCCTCGACTGGCTGCAGCCTTCTTATGACTATGGGTACAACATCGTCACCATGCGCGAGTTCCGCCAGCGTGGCCTGGCCGATGTGGTGGCCCAAACGCGCGAGGTTCTGGGCGACCGGCCGGTCTACATCACCTTCGATCTCGACTGCCTTGATCCGACCATCGCGCCGGGCGTGTCGAACCTGGAACCCGGCGAAAAGGGTTTTGACGTCGACGAGGCCGTGGGCATCCTGCATGCCGCGCGGGGGCTGAACATCGTCGGCGGCGATGTGGTCTGCATGATGCCGACCAAGGACAGCCCCAACAACATCACCGCGCTGACGGCGGCGGCGGTCATGTTCGAGATGATCTCGATGATCGCCGAGAACGTCGCGCGGGCCTAGCGCCGCGCGTCGATCGCCTGCGCCAGCACGCACAGCAGTTCGAACATCAGCGAAATGCCCAGCCATGCGGTGCCGCCCGCCGGGTCAAACGGCGGCGAGACCTCGACCAGATCCGCGCCCACAAGGTTCAACCCTTCCAGCTTGCGGATGACCTGCTGAGCCTGAAAGCTGTTGGGGCCGCCGATCTCGGGCGTTCCGGTGCCGGGGGCGTGGGTCGGGTCCACGAAATCGATGTCATAGGTACAATAGCAGGGCGCGTCGCCGACGATGGAGCGGACCTCGGCCATGACATCGTCGATGCCGCGGTCAAACAGCTCTTCGATGCGGATGATGCGGATGCCTTGCGCCTCGCCCCATTCGATATCCTCGGTGTTGTAGGCCGTGCCGCGAATGCCCACCTGCACGAAGCGTTCGGGATCGACCAATCCTTCCTCGACCGCGCGGCGGAACGGGGTGCCGTGGGTGTATTTGTGCCCGCCGAAATAGCTGTCGAACAGGTCGGTATGGCTGTCGAACTGGATCAGCCCCAGCGGGCCGTCGCTGGCCAGCGCCCGCAGGACGGGCAGGGTGGTCAGGTGATCGCCGCCCGCCGTCAGGGGCACGATGCCGCGCAGCATCAGGTCAGTGTAGAAGCGGGTGACGCGGTCCAGCGTATCCTCGATATCCACCGGGTTGGGCGGCACGTCACCCAGGTCGGCACAGTTGACCAGTTCGAACGGGGCAACCCCGGTCACCGGGTTCATGGCGCGGATCATGGTGGACTGGTCGCGCAACTGCCGCGGCCCGTGCCGCGCGCCGGGCCGGTTGGTGGTGCCCCCGTCCCAGGGGATGCCGACCAGCCCAAGCTCGACCAGATCCATCCGGTCGTCGTCCGCGGTCAGGGCCGGCAGACGCATGAAGGTAGGGACACCGGCAAAGCGCGCCAGCTCCATCGCCGAGACGGGTTGAAAGAACGCATTTGCCATGAGGCCCCCTGTGTCGTCATTTGCCCGAGCCTAGCGCCAAGCCCGCGTCAAAAACACCCAGTCCGCGACACAGCAACGTCGGATCAGGACAGAATCCGGAAAATGGCGCGGATCTCGGCCTCCTGTTCGGGGCTGAGGTATTGCGGGTGATGCGTGCGCAGGATTTCACGCGCGCGGTCGCGGGCGGTGGACCAGGCATCGCGGGCGCCGCTGTCCTGCCAGCTGCGCGGCTCGGCCCGGTCGGCAAGGGCGGGGTAGAAATAGTCACGCTCCATCGCCGCATGGGTGTGGGCGCTGCCCAGGAAATGGCCCTCGCCCAGAACTGATTGGCAGATCGTGTCAAAGCCCAGGTTTTCTTCGGTCACCTCGATCCCGCGCAGGGCGCGATAGGTGTGCGAGTGCATTTCGTCATCCAGCACGAACCCCTCGAAGCTGACCCCCAGCAGCGAGGCCGTCATGCCCGAGCTTTCATAGATCAGGTTGCCCCCGGCCAGCGCGGCGGCCAGCGAGGTGATGCCTTTTTCGGCGCCGTATTGCGCGTCGATGGCCTTGGCATCGGTCATCGAACAGGCCACGCCCGAGGGCAGCCCTAGCCAGTTGGTGATCTGGGCCGAGGCCGCGTTCAGCACGGCGGTTTCGCCACTGCCGCCCGAAAACGCGCCGGTGCGCAAATCGATGATGAAGGGCCAGTTGGAAAACACCATGGGAAAGCCCGGCCGGATCGCGTTGACCATGACCAGGCTGGCCAGGGTTTCGGCCAGTGACTGGGCCAGAAACCCGGCCATGGTGGCGGGCGCGGTTGCCCCGGCCTGGGCTGCTGTGATGCAGGACATGGGGATGTTGTGCGCGATGCATTCATAGACCACGTCCACCGCATCTTCGCCGTACCGCAAGGGTGAGATCACCGGGCTGATATGCGCCTTCAGGAACGGGCGTTCCGAAAAGGCGCCCTGGCCTCCGGCGGCGATGTCCAGCATCCGCACGATGGGCGCGACATGTTCGGCCAACGTGAACGAGGTCGCCACCGGTTTGGTGGTATTTCGGATCAGCGCATAGGCGGTATTCACGTCCAGATCGAAATTGTCCGGCACGTCGGTGGCGACGCAGCATCGGGTGAACCAGCTGACATTGGCCAGCGTGTCCTGAAGGCGGGTGAAATCATGCAGATCGGCCAGGGTCGACGGGCGATAGAGCCCGCTGTCCAGGTCCAGCGTCTGGACCGCCGCTCCGCCGGTGCCGAAATGCACGCGGTCGCCGCCCACCCCGATCGACCGGGCCGGGTCGCGCCCGTGCAGGGTAAACCGCTTGGCGGCCCGCCGGACCGCGCCTTCGACCATCGCTCGTGGAAAGACCAGCCGTCCCGGCGGGCCGGGCCGCGCGCCAGCGGCGATCAGGTCCTGTGCCAAGCGGTCGGGCACTTCACCCATGCCCAGCGTTTCCAGTAGGCGCACGGCGGTGTCGTGGATTGCCGCGATCTCGGGCAAGGTCAGGGGTTTGTACTGCCCGCCGATCTGGCCGGGCGGGCAGGGGTCAAATGCCGGTTTGGCCGCCCGTTGCGCCAGCCTGGCCCGCCGCCCGCCGCGTTTGCCCTGTTCTGGCATCTCCGAAGGCTCCTGATCCGATCCTGTCCTGCAGGGTATGCGGCAACGCGGGGTGCAGCCAAAGCGGAAATGCCGTTTTGAGAAATCTCAATTCCCGTTTCGATTTTTCGGGACCGGCCACTGCGCCATTGCCCGCCCGCTGCGCCGTTCGGCAGGGTTCGGGGAACGTCAGAAGGAGCACACCCATGAAATCGCGCACCAAGGTCGTGGTGATCGGCGGCGGAATAGCCGGTTGTTCAACCCTGTATCACCTGACGCAGGAAGGCTGGAGCGACGTGGTTCTGGTAGAGCGCAACGAGCTGACATCCGGCACCACATGGCATTCGGCCGCGCAGGTGACGAATTTCGGAATGAACCAGACGATGGTGGGGCTCAAGTCGCATTCGATCCGCCTGTATAAGGAACTGGCCGAGGACCCGGACTATCCGATCAACTACCATCATGGCGACGGCGGCATCCGGTTGGCCAATACCGAAGCGCAGATGCAGGGCTATCGCCATTTCGCGTCGATGGCGCGAGGGATGGACGTGCATTTCGAGGTGATCGACGCGCAGGAATGCGCCCGCCGCCACCCGCTGATTTCCACCGAGAACCTGCTGGGCGGGTTGTGGGATCCGCTGGACGGAGACATCGACCCCGCCCAGCTGTGTCAGGCGCTGGCGCGGCGGGCGCGTAAGGCCGGGGCCGAAGTCTATCGCAACACGCCGGTCACGGCCCTGACCCAGCACAGGGACGACACCTGGACCGTTCATACCGAGCACGGCGACATCGACTGTGACATCGTGGTGAACGCCTGCGGTTACCGTGTGAACGAGGTGGGCGCGATGATGGGCGTGCACCATCCCGTGGCCTCGATGGAGCACCAGTATTTCCTGACCGAGGAAATCCCCGCGATCCGCGATGCCGGCCACCGCATGCCGCTGCTGCGCTGCCCGATCAGCGATTACTACTGCCGGCAGGAAAAGAACGGGCTGCTGTTGGGTTTCTACGAGCAGGACTGCAAGACCTGGGGCATGGACGGGATCGACCCGAATTTCGTCAACGCGCTGTGCCCGGACGATCTGGACCGGGTGACCGATGTGCTGGAAGGCGCCTTTGCCCGCATGCCCGCGCTGATGGAGGCCGGGATCCACACGGTCGTCAACGGCCCTATCACCTACACGATCGATGGTGCACCCCTGGTCGGGCCGATCCCCGGCAAGCGCAACGCATTCTGCATCATCGGCCTGCGGGCCGGGCTGGGTGAGGGGGGCGGTCACGGCTGGCTTCTGGCCCAGCAGATCGTGCATGGGGAGGCCTGCTATGACACCTGGTGCCTCGACCCGCGCCGGTTCGCCGGGCATGCCAATGTCGAGCTGACCGCGCTGAAGGCGATCGAGGATTACCAGAACGAGTTCCGCTTTCACTTTCCGCACGAACACCGCCCCGCCGGGCGGCCCGCCAAGACAACGCCGCTGACCCCGGTTTTGGCCGCCGAGGGCGCGGAATTTACCGTGGTGAATGGCTGGGAGCGGGTCGAGTACATCAAGCCCGCGCCCGATTTCACGCCGACACTCAGTTTCGATTTTGACGAAACATTCGACGTGATCGCCGCCGAGGTTGCCAATGTGCAGCAGAATGCCGGGCTGGCCGAGGTGAACGGGTTCAACCGGATCGAGATCACCGGTACCGACCGGCATGCGTTCCTCGACCGGATGATCTGCGGCGCGCTGCCCCGTCGCCCGGGGCGGGTGGGGTTGGCCTATCTGCTGAACCATCAGGGCATGGTCAAGGCCGAGGCGACCATCGCAAATCTGCCCGCCAGTGACCGGGGGCCGGATCGGGTTTGGTACGGCTCGGCCGCAGCGGCCGAACTGCATGACATGGATTGGCTGTCCCGGCACATCGCCCCCGACGAGGACGTGCAGTTGCGTAGCCTGACCAACGACCAGACCATCCTGGTTCTGGCCGGGCCACGGGCGCGTGACGTGCTGTCGGCCTGTTCGCGCGGGGATTGGTCGCGGGACGCCTTCCCGTGGCTCAGCGTGCGCGAGTGCTTTGTCGGCATCGCGCCCGCCACCGTGATGGGTGTCAGTTTCTCGGGCGAACTGGCCTATGAGATCCATGTGCCCAACGCCTCGCTTTATGCGGCCTATCTTGCGCTGCGACAGGCCGGACAGGCCTTTAGCCTACAATTGTTCGGCGCGCGGGCGATCGAGTCGATGCGGATGGAGAAGACCTTCCTGCATTGGAAGGCCGACCTGATCACCGAATATGACCCGTTCGAAACTGGGTTGGGCCGCTTTGTTAGGCTGGACAAGCCGGAGTTCATCGGGCGCGCGGCGCTGATCGAACGGCAAGCCAATGGGCCGTCGCGCAAGCTGGTTGCCCTGCAAGTGCAGGCCACGCACGCGCCCGCGCAACCCGGTGCGTCACTGATGGTCGGGGATCGGGTGGTGGGAACGGTGACCTCAGGCGAGTGGGGGCATCGCACCGGGCTGAACCTGGCGCATGCCTTTGTCGAGCCGCACCTGTCAGCCGAGGGCAGCGAGATGATGCTGGACCTGTGTGGTGACAGGGTTCCGGCGCGGGTGATCCCTGCCTGCCCCTACGATCCCGAGTTCACCCGCATGCGCAGCTAATGGGTGTGACCAACATTCACCATTGCCCGAAAGCAAAAACTCTGTTTCGCTAGTTTCGATGAAATCGAAATTGCGGGAGGGTTTTGCCCCGTGTCCAAAACACTGAGCCTGCGCTGGTTGGAAGTGTTCCGCCTGATCGCCAAGTCCGGTTCGATTCAGCAGGTGGCCTCGGAAACGGGTTTGTCGATCAGCACCGTTTCCAACCATCTTCGCAGCCTGGAAGACGCCCTTGGCATCGCACTTGTGGATCACGGCCGTCGTCCGATGAGCCTGACACCGGCTGGCGAGGTATTTTCGCGCTATGTACGCGATGGCCTGACCGTGTTGAAGCGGGGCGAGGCCGAGATCCGGTCTGGCAACTGGCGCCACGCCACCGATCTGCGGCTGGCCCTGGTGGATGATTTCGACAACCAGATCGCGCCTGAACTGATCCGGTTCCTGGCCCATGCGCTGCCGCGCTGCAATTTCCGGCATTTCACACGGCCCAGCCACGAGATCATCGAGAAATTGCAGGAGCACAAGCTGGACGCGGGCGTGGCGACCCGACCGCCCGGCGGCACACAGGGCCTGATCGAATATCCTTTGATGCGAGATCCGTTCATCGTGATCGTGCCCGAAAAGTTCAAAGGCGAGGTGCAGGACCTGTTCTCGCCCCATTCTGACCTGCCGCTGCTGCGGTATTCGCGAGACTACACGATCGGCAAGCAGATCGAGATCCAGCTCACGCGCAACAAGTACAACCTGCCCAACCGGTTCGAACTGGAATGCAACCAGTCGATCATGGGGTTGGTGGCCGAAGGCAGCGGATGGGCGATCACCACGGCCGGGTGTTTCCATCGGGCGCATCGCTATCATGACTCGGTGCGGGCAACGCCTTTTCCGGGTCGGAACTTTGTCAGGATCGTTTCTCTGTTCACGACCGAGGTTTATCCGGACACTACTTCTAAACTGATCCACAAGGCCCTCAGCAGCTTGATCCGGCAGTATTTTACCGAACCGATGTGCAAGCGGCATTTGTGGCTGAAGGGTGATTTCCGGACGATGGAAGATCAGGCCGCCTGACCCCGTCACGCGGATCACCCCGAGTTGGCAGGACCCAAGGACTGTCGTTCGACGATATGCGTGAACAAGTGTTCACCGGCCGCCGGGGCCCTTTTTTCTACCATTTCGATCAATGCCTTGGCGGCTTTTCTACCCATTTCCCGATGCGGCACGTGCACGGTCGTCAGCGCCGGGCGCAGGATCCGGGCCAGTTCGATGTCATCGAACCCGGTGATCGAGACATCCTGCGGCACTTTCAGCCCCATGTCCTGAGCCCTGAGCAAGGCGCCAGCGGCCAACACATCGTTGCCGCACATGACAGCCGTCGGCGGCGCGTCCTGCGACATGAGGCGCGCGAAGGCTTCTGCGCCGTTTTCGATCTCGTACGGAGTCTCGATGACCTGAAGCATCTGCTGGTCAAGCCCGTGCTGCCGAACTGCGTCGCGCACCCCGTCCAATCGAAGGCGCGCGCGGTCGTTGCCGTGGGTGATGCCCGATATCACCGCAAGCCGTCTGTGCCCGAGGTCGATGACCCTTTTCGCCAACTCGTACATGGCCGCCCGGTTGTCGAAACCGATGGAGGGCAAACGCCCGTCCGGGGAAAATGACCACGCGACCAGCGCCGGAATTTCCCGGTGTTCAAGAAATTCGTAGATGCGCGACGCCCGGTCGTGTCCGATCAGCAGCAGGCCATCGGCGCCGCGGGCGACCAGAGTTCGGATCTGCTCTTCTTCGGTGGCCGGTTTGTAGGCCGAACTGGATACCAGCAGCGTATATCCATGTTGGTGCAGCTCTTCCTGAAAGGCCTGCAAGCCGCGCGCAAAGATGGCGTTCTCCATCGTCGGGATGATCGCGCCGATGGTAAACGTGCGTTTGGCCGCCATGACCCGAGCCGCGAAATTCGGTGTATAGCCCAGCGCCTCGATCGCCGACTGCACGCGTTCGCGGGTCGCTTCTACAACCCGATCCGGCGTATTGATGCAGCGCGAGACCGTAGCCGTGGAAACGCCCGCCTTTCTGGCAACGTCATCCAGTGTCGGGGCGGGCTTCAGCTTCGACATTTCCAAACCTAATCTTTGCTCTGTCCAATTCTAACCGGATCGGGTTGGCAATGAAAGTTGAAATGTAAGCGCTTGCATTTTCCATGTAAGCGCTTACAAATGGCTTCAGTGCCGATTCTACCCGGAGTCCCGAACATGTTTCTTGCCGCATCCGCCATCGTCTTCGTCGTCTATTTCGCGAACGTGGCGCTGGGTGCGTTCGCAGGCCGCGCGTTTCTTGGGGACGTGGGTGAGATGCTGGTTCTGTTCGCGGCGTCGATCCTGTTCGTTGTCGCAATTCTGAAAAAAGAGGCCGCACGCGAGGAGAGCGGCGGCTGAATTTTTCCAATGGGAGGGCAATCAATGAACAAAGATCAAATGGAACTGGCGTCAGCTGAACGCCGCAATTTCCTGAAACTCAGTGCCAGCGGCGCGTTCACGGCCGCGCTAGTGGCGGGCGCAAGCGGCGTGTTGTGGTCATCCGAGGCCGCGGCGCAGACCGCGAAGGAGGAAAAGGAACGCGAACAAGCCGCCGAGCATGTGATGACGGTCGCTACGGCTTATGTGCTGGGCGCCTCGCGCAGCTATCCGATCATGCAGCTGGACCTGAAGGAGAACATCCAGAACGCAACCAACGGCAAGGTCTATGTCAAGCTGGCCCCGGGCGGGCAGCTGGGCGCGGGCGGCGCATTGGTGCAGAAGGTGCAGGGTGGAACCATCCAGGCCGCGCAGCATTCGCTGTCGAACTTCGCACCCTTCGCTTCGACCGTGGACCTGATCAACATGCCGTATCTGTGCGGCTCGAACCAGCGGTTCACCAACCTGGTGCATTCCGACACCTGGAAGAACGAAGTGCACCCCAAGGTCGAGGCCGCAGGCTTCAAGGCGCTGTTCTATGTCGTGATCGACCCGCGCGTCGTGGCCGTGCGCCAGGGCGGAAATGCCATCATTACCCCATCGGACATGAGCGGTGTGAAGTTCCGCGTGCCCGGGTCCAAGATGCTGCAGCAATACTACCGCATGGCCGGCGCCAACCCGACGCCCGTTGCCTGGGGTGAGACCCCCTCGGCCATCAAGCAGGGCGTGGCGGATGCGCTCGACCCGTCGGTCGGTGCGCTCTATGTGTTTGGGTTCAAGGATATTCTGTCTCACGTCACCTTCACCCAGGCGGTGCCGGACAGCCAAGTCTATTCCTGCAATCTGGAATGGTTCAACTCGATGCCGGCCGACGTGCAAGAGGGCATCATGTGGGGCTCGGAGATGACCAGCCACCAGAACCTTGCCAAGGTCCCCTCGGCCCGCGCCTATGCCATGGCCGAGCTGAACAAGGCCGGAGTCGAGTTCCACTCGTTGACCGACGACCAACTGGCCGAGTGGCAGGAGGCCGGCGGTTATCAGCGCTCGGAGTGGGACCCCTTCAAGACCGAGCTGGCCGGGTCGATGGATGCCTTCGAAAAGCTGGTCGAGGCGGCCGGTACCCAAGGCAAATACTACGTCCACGACGCCTGATGCGAACCGGGCGGGCGCCGGACGCGCGCCCGCCTTTTCGTCAGACCTGCAGGGCCTGAGCTTTCAGGCCCATCCCCCCAGCCTTGCCGAGGGAAGCGATGTCCTTACTCAAAACCATAGACCGCAATGCCGAACGCTGGCTGCTTCTGGTGTTCTACGTGATGCTCGTCATCACGATGGCAATCGAGGTGCTGCGGCGCGAGATCTTCGCCTATTCCTCGATCTGGGGCGAGGAGATCGTCCGCTATTCCTTCATCTATCTGGCCTGGATCGGCGCAGCGGCGGCGGTCAAGGAACGCGCCCATATCCGGATCGACGTGATCATGCATTACCTCGGCCCCCGGCCCAAGGCGGTGCTGTATATCTTCGGTGATCTGGTGATGTTCGCGGTGGCGGTCATCGCGCTCTACTGGTCCTACGAGGCGGTGCATGTCTCGGCCAAGTTCGGTTCGGTCACTGACGGGTTGCGGGTCTCGAAGGTGTGGTTCCTGATGGCGGTGCCCACGGGCTTTGCTCTGATGATCTGGCGCCTGATCCAATCGTTGATGAATGACATCAAAAGTCTTCGTGACGGCACGCCCGTCTTCGAAGGCGACAAGCTGTTTGACTGAGGAGAAACCGGATGCTTTGGAGTTCTCTCAATCAAACGGTCGAACTGGGCTGGGATTTCTACCTACCCGTGATCCTGTTCGTCGGCCTGATCGCGCTGGCGGTTCCGGTCTGGGCCGCGATCGGCTCGGCTGCGATCGTGATGCTGATCATGTCGGGCGATCTGCCGCTGAGCCTTGTGGGCGAAAGCCTGTTCACCGGCATCGACGCCTTTGCCCTGACCGCGGTGCCGCTGTTCATCCTGACCGGCGACGTGCTGGTGCGCACCGGGTTGTCGCGCAAGTTTCTGGACGTGGCCGAGGCGCTGACCTGTTTCGCCAAGGGCGGGTTCGGCTCGGCCACGGTTCTGGTCTGCGGCATGTTCGCGGCCATTTCCGGCTCTGACGCGGCGGGGGCGGCGGCGGTGGGTCGGATGACGATCAACCGACTGGTCGAAAGCGGCTATCCGCGACCCTATGCATGTGCGCTGGTGGCGGCGGGGGCCTGTACCGGCATCCTGATCCCGCCCTCGATTGCCTATATCATCATCGGGCTCGTGCTGGGTATCTCGGCCTCGACCCTGTTTCTGGCTGCTCTGATCCCGGGGTTGGCGATCCTGATCTCGATCCTCGTGACCAATATCATCATGAACCGTCTCTACGCCTACGAGGGCGGCGGGATGATGACCATGGGCGAATGGCTGGCCAACCTGGGCAAGGCGCTGAAGTCGGGCTGGTACGCCTTCATCGTGCCGGGCATCATCTTCTATGGCATCTTTTCGGGTCGCCTGACCCCGACCGAGGCCGGCGCGACCGCCGTCGTCGTCACCATCATCATGGGGTTCATCCTGCGCACGCTGACGCTGGCGGACTTCCCGTCGATGCTGGTCAGCTCGGCCAAGGTGAACGGGGTTATCCTGCCGATCATCGCCTTCTCGGCCCCGCTGGCCGAGGCGCTGGCGATCATGGGCGTGCCGCAGGGCTTCGTGGCCTCGGTGACCTCGCTGACCGAGGATCCGTTCCTGCTGATCCTGCTGATGATCGGCATTCTGATCGCGGCCGGTTGCGTCATGGAGACGACACCGAATATCGTCATCCTGGCCCCGATCCTGAAACCGCTGGCGGACAATATCGGCATGAACGAGATCCAGTTCTGTATCATGATGATCACCGCGCTGGGCGTTGGCTTCATCACGCCGCCACTGGGGCTGAACCTGTTCGTGGTATCGGGGATCACGGGTGAATCCATCCTCAAGATCGCAGCCCGCGCCGTGCCCTTCGTGCTGACCATGCTGATCGTCGTCATCCTGATCGCCTACGTTCCGGCGCTGTCGACCACTTTGCTTCCTGAAATCTACCAATAGGATCTTCTGAACATGCCGCGTGAATACCTCAAGAAGGCCACCCTGACCGCACAATCCCACGCGTCCGAGGTGCATGACACGGTCAAGACCATCCTGGCCGACATCGAGGCCGGCGGAGACGCCAAGGCGATGGAATACGCGGCCAAGTTCGACAAGTTCGAGGGCAACGTGCTGATGACCCCCGCGGAAATCGACGCCGCCTGCGCCCGGGTGCCGGAAAAGCTCAAGGCCGACATCCGTTTTGCCCAGGACAACGTGCGCCGCTTTGCCGAGGCGCAGAAGGCCACCGTGTCGGATGTGCAGCTGGAAATCGTGCCGGGCTTCATCGCGGGGCAAAAAGCCATCCCGGTCGATGCGGCGGGCTGCTATGTGCCCGGCGGGCGGTATAGCCACATCGCCAGTGCCATCATGACCGTGACCACCGCAAAAGTGGCGGGGTGCCGTCACATCACCGCCTGTTCGCCGCCCCGCCCAGGCGAGGGCGTGGCCCCGGCGATCGTCTACGCCGCCCATATCAGCGGCGCCGACAGCATCCTGGCCATGGGGGGCGTGCAAGGCGTGGCCGCCATGACCTATGGCTTGTTCGGGCTGCCGCGCGCCAACATCCTTGTGGGGCCGGGTAACCAGTTCGTGGCCGAGGCCAAGCGCATTCTGTACGGCAAGGTCGGCATCGACATGATCGCGGGTCCGACCGATAGCCTGATCCTGGCGGATGCCACGGCCGACCCCTTCGTCGTGGCCACCGACCTGGTCAGTCAGGCCGAGCATGGCTACAACTCGCCCGTCTGGCTGGTGACCGATGACCGCGATCTGGCGACCCGGGTGATGGAGATGGTCCCGACCCTGATCGCCGATCTGCCCGAACTGAACCGCGACAACGCCGCCGCCGCCTGGCGCGACTATGCTGAAGTGATCCTGTGCGCGGACCGCGAAGAGATGGCCGCGTGTTCCGACGACTACGCCCCCGAGCATCTGACCGTGCAGGCCGCGGATCTGGATTGGTGGCTGGAGCGGCTGACCTGTTATGGCTCGTTGTTTCTGGGCGAAGAAACGACCGTGTCCTATGGCGACAAGGCCACCGGTACGAACCACGTCCTGCCCACCTCGGGCGCGGCCAGCTATACCGGCGGGCTGAGCGTGCACAAATACATGAAGATCGTCACCTGGCAGCGGGCCACGCGCGAGGGTTCGAAACCCATCGCCGAGGCGACCGCGCGGATTTCGCGCCTGGAAGGGATGGAGGGCCACGCCCGCGCTGCCGATGTGCGTCTGGCCAAGTATTTCCCGGACGAGAACTTTGACCTGACCGCAGATGAATGACCCCCGCGACCTGTTCGATTTGACAGGCCGGGTGGCCTGCGTAACGGGCGCCAGTTCGGGGCTGGGCCGGCGCGTTGCGCAGGTGCTGGCGGCTGCAGGCGCGAAGGTGGTAGGCGTTGCCCGCCGGGCCGAGGCACTGGCCGAGTTGCAGGCCGAGATCGGTTTAAACGCTGCGGTGGTCGCAGGTGACGTGGCCGACCGGGACGGCCTGCCAAGGCTGGTCAAACAAATCTCGGCCCCGTTCGACGCGCCGGATATCGTGGTTCATGCCGCCGGGGTGAACACGCGACAGGCCGCCGATGACGTCACGCCCGAAGGCTGGGACGCGACGCTGGGCCTGAACCTCGGCGCGCCGTTCTTCCTCAGCCAGGCCATGGTGCCTGCGATGAAGGCGCGCGGTTGGGGTCGGATCGTGAATTTCGCCTCGCTGCAGACGACGCGGGCCTTTCCCGGCGGGATCGCCTATGGCGCCAGCAAGGGCGGGATCGCACAGCTGACCCGCGCCATGGCTGAGGCCTGGTCGTCCCACGGGATCACCGCCAACGCCATCGGCCCGGGCTTCTTTCCGACCGAGCTGACACAGGCGGTGTTCGATGACCCCGCCCGCGCGGCCCGCAACGCGGCGCAGACATGCATCGGTCGCAATGGCCGTATGGAAGACATCGACGGGCCGATCCTTTTTCTGTGCTCGCAGGCATCCGACTATGTCACCGGGCAGATCCTGATGGTTGACGGGGGGTTCACGGCGAAATGAAAGCTCTGGTTTATGAAGGTGTCGAACAGCTGGTCTATCGCGACGTACCGGACGCCGCGCCGCAACCGGGCGAGCACCTGATCCGGGTCGAGGCCGCTGGGATCTGCGGGTCCGACATGCATGCCTACTTGGGCCATGATGCGCGCCGCCCGGCGCCCTTGATCCTGGGTCACGAGGCGGCGGGCACAGTGATCGGCGGCCCCAAAGACGGAACGCGGGTCACGATCAATCCGCTTGTAAATTGCGGGCAGTGCCCGGCCTGCCAAGCGGGGCGGGAAAACCTGTGCCCCGACCGTCAGATCATCTCGATGCCCCCGCGTGAAGGCGCCTTTGCTCAATATGTTTCGATGCCCTGGGATAATTTGGTCGAGGTGCCGGATCACGTGCCCTTCGCCAAAGCCGCCTTGGCCGAGCCGCTGGCCGTCAGCTGGCATGCCGCGCGCCTTGCGCTCGAGGCGCTGCACCCGGCGATGGAGCGTCGTGCGCTGGTGATCGGGGGTGGGGCGATTGGCCTTGCGGCGGCGCTGGCGCTGCGGGCGATGGATGTCGTGGATGTGACCATCGTCGAACCCAACGACCTGCGGCGTAAGTTCCTGCAAAGGCTGGATTGCGCCAAGGTCGCACCCGAAGCGCAAGGCGAATTTCCGATCGTGGTCGACGCCGTGGGTTTTGCCGCCACCCGTGTGGTTGCCTCGGAACGGGCCCAACCCGGCGGAGTGATCGCGCATGTGGGCCTGGGCGAGGACGCCGGCGGGTTGGACGTGCGACGCATGACCCTGCAAGAGATCACCTTCATCGGAACCTACACCTATACCGCGCAGGATTTCCGTCAGACTGCGCAGGCCATCTTTGACGGCGCTCTGGGCCCTCTGGACTGGATCGAAGAACGCGATCTGGCCGATGGCGCCCGGGCCTTTGCCCAGTTACGCTCGGGTGAGGTCGCGGTTCCGAAAATCGTGCTGTCCCCGTGGGCCTGACTGCCCGGAACTGGAGGTAACCATGTATAAGAAAATTCTTGTCCCCATGGCGCTTGACCACGGCATTTCGCCACAAACGCTCGAGATTGCCCGCGCCTTGGGCGGCGGATCCGCCGAGATCGTGGCGCTGCATGTCTATGAGATGCCGCAGGGCTCGGTCAGCGTCTATCTGGATAAGGATGCCGTGGCCGATGGCTTTGCCCGCGCCCGCGAAGTCCTGATGAACAAGCTGGAAGGCCTTACGGACGTAAAGCCCGAACTGGTCAAAGGCCACACCGCGCGCACGATCATCGACTATGCCAACGACCACGGGTTCGATTGCGTGGTCATTGGCTCGCACCGTCCCGGACTGACTGATTATTTCCTTGGCTCCACCGCGTCGCGCGTGGTGCGGCATGCAAAATGTGCCGTCCACGTCCACCGCAGGGCCTGACCCGTCCATCGCGCCCTCGGCGCCCCAACCCAGGAACAGAAGTTTCGACATGAACATAGACAAGAAGATCACCGAAGATCTGGTGGCCAACGACATCTCGTTCGTCACCACGGTGCCGTGCAAGCAATTGGCCGGCGTCATCGCCGAGATCGACGCCCACGACTCCATCTACCACATCCCCTCGAACAAAGAGGACGAAGGCATGGGCCTGTGCGCCGGGGCCTGGATGGGCGGCAAGCGCCCCGCGATCATCATGCAGAACACCGCGATCGGGGTCACGATCAACACGCTGGCGACGCTGATTCAGTATTACCGGATGCCGCTGCCGATGCTGATCTCGTACCGGGGCGAACTGCGCGAGCCCATCGCCTGCCAGGTCGAGATGGCCGTTCACACCAAGGCCCTACTGGCGCAGATGCACATTCCGACCTACCATTTCCATCATCAGGAAGACGTGGCCGAACTGGACGCGATCCTGAAATACACCTTCATGTGCAACAAGCCCGTCGCGATCCTGACCGACGCCAATTTCTGGGGAGGCTATGGCGACCAATGATCCGTTCTGAAATCCTGAAGGAAATCGCCCCGACCCTGCGCGACCAACTGGTCGTGTGCAATATCGGCATCCCCAGCCAGGAACTGCATGCCATCGACGATCAGCCCACCAATTTCTACATGCTGGGCACGATGGGGCTGGCCTCGAGCATCGGTCTGGGTCTGGCGCTGGCCCAGCCAAAACCGGTGATCGTCATCGACGGCGATGGCTCGATCCTTACCAATCTGGGGACGCTGCCGACCATCGCCAACAACGTGGCCGACAACTACATCCTGCTGATCATCGACAACGGCTCGTACGGCTCGACCGGAGATCAGCCGACCTATGCGGGGCAGAAGACCTCGCTGGCCAAGATGGCCGAGGCGGCGGGCTGCGAGCGCGTGATCGAATGCCAGGCCGAAGAGACCGGCCGCGTGCTGCAAGAGGCGCTGGACGCCCGCCAGATGACCATCATCGTCAGCAAATGTGAAAGCGGAAACGCCAAGATGCCGCCGATCACGATGGACCCGGTCGTCATCCGCGACCGCTTCATGAAGGCCGTTCAGGCCTGATGGGCGCAAGCGCCATCCACAGCGCCGAAGACGCCCGCCGGCTGGCCCGGCGGCGTCTGCCGTGGATGGTGTTCGACTATATCGACGGGGCCGCCGGGTCCGAGGCCGGGGCCCGGCGCACCCGCGCGGCGCTGGACGCGATGACCCTCCGCCCCCGGATCCTGCGCGATGTCAGTACCCGGTCACTGGCAACCCGCGTATTCGGGCAACCAGCCGACAGGCCCTTTGGTATCGCGCCGATGGGCATGTGCAACCTGTCCGCTCCGGGCGCTGACCTGATGCTGGCGCGGCTGGCGGCGCAATACGGGGTGCCGCTGGGCGTTTCCACGGTGGCCTCGACACCGATGGAGGCGCTGATCGAAGAGGCCCGGGGCCATGCCTGGTTTCAGCTGTATTTCAGCGGCGATGGCGGCGGTACGTTCAAGCTGGTCGATCGGGCAAAGGCCGCGGGCTACAAGACTCTGATCCTGACGGTTGACGTGCCCGAAGTCGGCCGCCGCCCGCGCGAACTGCGCCACGGCTTCCGTATGCCGTTCCGGGTCGGGCCGTGGCAGTTTCTGGATTTCGCGCTGCACCCGCGCTGGTCGATCTCGACCTTGCTGAAGGGCAAACCGCAGATGGCGAATTTCCTGATGGAGGGGTTCGCGTTCGACCGCACCGAAAGCCGTGCAATGGCCGATTGGGACACGCTGGCAAGGTTGCGCGACCGGTGGCCGGGCAAGCTGGTGGTCAAGGGCGTGCTGCACGTCGAAGACGCGGTTGCACTGAAGGCTGCCGGAGTCGACGCCATCCAGGTCTCGAGCCACGGCGCCCGCCAGTTGGAGAGCGCGCCCGCGCCGATCTCGGTCCTGCCGCAGATCCGGGCGGCGGTCGGCGACGACTATCCGCTGTTCTACGACAGCGGCCTGCGATCCGGCGAAGATGCGCTCAAGGCGCTGATGGCCGGTGCCGATTTCCTGTTCTTCGGGCGGATCCTGCAATTCGCCGTCGCGGCGGGCGGCGAGGCCGGTTTACACCGGTTGTGGGAGGTGCTGTCCGAGGAGATGGACATCGCCATGGCCCAGATCGGTGTCAGCACCTTGTCGGAGATTCAACGACCGAACGGGGACTAGCGCGAGTGGAACAGGTTCTGGAACTCCTGCCTCATCCGCAGGCGTTCTGGGTATTCCTGCAAAAACCGTTCGGGCGGCTTGCCCTCCCAGACCTGGGCATAGACGCGCATTTTGTTGCCGCCGTAGATTTTGGCGAGGTCCTCGTTTGAATAGCCGCGCGCCCACAGATCGTCGGTTATTGCGGCAAGGATCTTGGCCAATTCACCATTTCCGGTTGCGCCTTTGTTGAACGCATCAATCATGTAGCCGCCGTCGTCATACATGCTGGCATTCGCGGTCGCGAACTGAACGACAAGTTCGGTTGAAAACATATCGTCCGTCGCAATCCCGACATGGTCGACGCCGACGAGTTGGACATAATAGTCGATCATATCGGCGGCTTGCTTGGGTGAGATGTCTTCGGGCCATACCCCGTCCATCATCCATTCTGTGAATGTGGGCGATATGTATCCTCCGGACTTGGCTGCTCGCAGTGCCTCGTCGTCCGGGATGGCTCGGTAACAGCCCTTGGTCGTGGCGTTGGGCTCATTCGCGTAGAGCCCCGCCGGAACCGAGTGGGTGTAAACATAGGGCACGCCGGGATAGTTCTCGTCCATGTAGTCCATCGCGTCGTTGGCCGTTTTCGACCCGGTGTGGCTAAGGTCCAGCAGGATACCAAAACGCACCATCTCATCGATCACGGATTTGCCCCATGGGGTCAGACCGATGTCCCGTCCGTTGTAAGCTGCCAACTGCCCTGATCCGGTTCGGAAAATGTCGTTGTAGGCCAGGATCATGCTTTTGATGCCCATGTCCTTGAGCAAGGCCATCTTCTTGAGGTCGCCATTCAGAACCGTTGCCGTTTGGCTGTTCCAGATCACAGCCGTCTTGCCCTGAGCATGCGCGGCCTCGATATCGCGTGTTTCATTCACGATCAGATAATTCTCGGGCTGCTGCGCCATGGCTGCGCGGAAATGATAGTGCTGTTCAAGCAACACATCGAACGACATGTCAGCGGCGGCCAATGTCATTTCATGGCCGGTGATGCCGTTGTCCCGGGCGCGTTGGAAGTAGGTGTTCAGTTGCTCGTCTTCGGTCCAGCCGGTTCCGTAGGGGCTGGCCAGCATGCCCAGTACGATCGTGTCCTGCACGAACTGCCTGGCTTCGTCCGATGCGTCCCAGGTCTTGCTTTCTTCGCTGGCGTGAAGGGGGGCGGCGATTGCCAGGACAATTGCGGCTGCAGTCATCAGTGGCTTCATCGAGTGTCCTTCCATGGGTTTCATTGCCTCAAGTGGGTAGACCCAGCCAGCGTCAGAACACGAGCCTTGTCCGCAGGCCGAACAGGGCCACGTTGTCCTGGCCGGGGTTCAGCAGTGGGTTCGAGATGAACTGCACAGACGGCGTGATCTGCAGGCCGGGCGAAATCGAAAAACGGTAGAAAGCCTCGAGGGTGAACTGATCGCCGTCGATGCCACGGGCTTCGGCCCAGTTCAGCCCCAGCCCAGCCAGATCGGTGTTCCGGCCGTAGTACCCGATGCCGGCTGACAGGGACCGATCATACAGCGCCGCCGTTCCCTTTGCCGCACCGGCGCGCAGGAACGGCATCCATTGGTTGCCCACGAACCACGCGGCGGAGAAGGCCGCGCCATAGTCTTCGGCCCGGCTGCCGTCATCGGCTGCATCCGCGTGCCAAAGGGTCAGGTGGATGTTGTCAAAATAGATCCGATCGAAGCCCGACGTGTAGCCCAGCTCGAGCGATTTGAAGAGGTTGCCGTCGCTGAAAACGTCGAGGTTCGGATCGGACGGATCGGCGTTTGCGTCAGCGACACTGGCCACAGCATAGAAATTGCTGCCCAGCCGCACGCCCCCGGCAAGACCCAGCCCGGGGTTCGGGGCGTTTATCGTCGGGTTGGTGTTGAACGACAGATTCTGGAAACCGCTATAGGGACTGACAAGGCCATAAATGTCGACGAAGTCGGTCACGTCGATCTGACCGAATTGCAGCGTCCATGACCCGTCCGCGGCCCGCTGTGACCAGAACAGGTTCGTCAGCAGCAAACCCGTGTCGTTGAAGGCGGTTCCTGTGATCGAAAGCGCGCCTCCGTCCAGGCCCAGAAACTGCGGCGCGACATCGGTATAGCTGTGCCGGTGTTCCACCTTGAACGTCACCGAACCCTGTTCGGTCGCCTGCCAGCTGCCATAGAAACGGGCAATTCCGCTGGCGGCTTCACCGGCGCCCAGGTCGGCATCCGTCGTTTGCCCAAGGGCCAGATAGTCAATGTTGAAACGGAACCCGTCTTCGGCCAGACGATCCTTCCAGGCAAACCATCCAGGTGCGATATTGCGTGGAAAATCCGACCGGAATTGCGGATCGGTCAAGCCGTCTCCGGGTTCAAGCTCGGCATTCACCGACGAGGGACCTGACAATCCCTGAGCGACCGCACCCGAGGCCCAGACAAAGGCCGCCAGCACCAGCGCAATCCGCCGGATCATTCCGAGGCCGCCTGACCACCGGTTTTGCGCCGCCCCGCGGCCCGAAGAAGATCTGTCGCATCCTCGCTCCACTCCAGCCCGTCGGTGCGGTTCTGGAGCGTCTCGACCTTGTCTGCCTCCAATTGGAACGTGGCGCGCATCGGCATCAGCCCGTCCACCACCACCATCTGGTGATCGGTCGGCGAAATCGTCAGACGCCCCGTCAGGCGGACGGGTTCGTGGACATAGCTGGGAACCCAGTCGGCATCCAGCATCACACGGATCATCTGGTTCGGCGGCGGCGGCGGCATATGACTGCACATGCCCCGTTCGGGCACCAGATAGACAACAGATCGCCCGTCCGCGTCCGCCGGGGCCGGAATGGCGAAACCGGACAGCGTGACCTCTTGCCCGTCATACAAGGGGTTGCCAAGCGTGGCTGCTTTTTCCCTGCGTTCGGTCACGACCTCGCGTTGACCCAACAGCCAGTCCACGTCGACACCGCCCGCGGCCAGGGCATCCTCGGTCTCGTGCAGAAGCTCCTGCCACTTCTGGCGGTCCTCTTCCGTTCCGACATCCTGCTGCAGCCGGCCACGCAGCCGAACGACGAACAGGACGTCGTCGAACTGCTCGGGGCTGAGATCGCGATAGGGGTCTTCGAAGGTCTGAACGGTCGGGTCGGGCAGATCGTCCCAACCAACCGAGAGGCCAGCCCAGGATGGCGCGCCCGCACCCAAGCTGAGCGTCGCCGCAATCAGCAGAGTTCCGACGGAGTTCAGAAAAGCGGGCTTGTCATGGCGGTCCCGACCGCGAATCCTCATCATGGCCTTAGTTGAGCGTATTTTTGTAGATCACGCCATCCTTCATGATCAGGCGGATGGTCTCGGGGCTGTCAGGCCGCGGGTCCGCGCCGAACCACTGATTGCCTGTCCCCACGACCGAGAAATCTTCGAGCGGGTTGCCGTCGATCAGCAGGATGTCTGCATAAGCGCCTTCCTCGATCACTCCAAGCTTACCGGCGGTGTAGGGATTGGTGAAATCGCCGGACAACTGGGCGATCTCGCCTCCGATCGAGGTCAGTGTGACCATTGATTGATAGGGGCCGAAGAATTCGTTGTTCAGGTGTTTTTCATACGCGATCTGGATGTTGCAGGCTTCGACTGTGCCTACGCAATCGGTCTGGAACCCGCGCTTGACCGGGCATTCCTTCATGTTCGGGATGTAGTTCTCGAAGGTCGCCGAAGCCGAGATTGCCTTGGCAAGGCTCGATGGTTGGTTCTTGACCGCCGGTATATCTAGAAGGCCCGGATCGAACGCTGTTAGATTGGTCGTGATATACGCGCCCATTTCGTTCATCTTTTCAGCGATTTCGCAGTCGAACGAAAATCCGTGTTCGATGGACATCACTCCCGCGTCGAGCGCACCCAGAATTGCTTCCTTCCGATAGGAATGAGCCATGACATAGCTGCCATATTCATTCGCGACCTGCACGGCGGCTTTGATCTCTTCTGGCGATCCGGCCAGCAACTGCCAAGGGTCGAAGGCCGAAACGACACCGCCCGATTGCATGAATTTGAGCTGCGTCGCGCCCATCCGGAAGTTGTTGCGTCCGAATCTGTAAACGTCGTCAACGCCGCTGATTTCCTGTGCCATGTTCAGGCGGCTGAAATTGGTGTCTGTCCCCGGAGGTGCGGTGAAGTTGCCAAAGTCGGCGTGGCCTCCACGAGTGCTTAGAAAAGCGCCCGACGGATAATAGCGTGGCCCGGGAATCTGACCCGAGTCGATAGCCCGGCGAAGTCCACCGTTGGCCCCGCCTGCATCCCTGACCGTTGTGAAACCCTGCATCAGATACATTTCGGCCATCCTCGTGGCATGGATCCCGAAATCCTCCCATGTCGAATTGGCTTCCATGGCGCTGAGACTTGGCCCCATCAACATGAGATGCGCGTGGTTCTCGATGAACCCGGGTGTCAGTGTGCGCCCCTCGCCTTCAATCACCGTGGCGTCTGGGGCGTTGATCGCTTCGGTCGAAACCGTTTTGATCAGGTTCCCTTCGACCAGAACACTGGCGTTTTCGATGCGTTGTTCGCTTGTGCCGTCGAAGACATGCACGTTGGTGAACAGTGTTTGAGCTGGTTTTTCATCCTGGGCCGCCGCCGGCCAAGCGAAACTGAGGGCACAGACCACTCCAAGGTATAGACGTTTCATCACTGTTCCTCCCGCTTGTGCCTGTTTGGCTATCATTATCCTAGATTTGAATATGATAGGGCCGGCGATCCAAAATCAAACCTGCGGGGTTGATCATTGGAGGGGAACAGGCCGTTTGGCCAAATCGCTTGATGCAGACAGGTGGCATGAGGGCATAAGCGGCAGTCGATGATAACCGCGACTGGCCAAGCGGACGCGGCCCAAGGCCAAACTCGAGGAATTCAGGGAAGTGGTAGCGGAGGAGGGACTTGAACCCCCGACACGCGGATTATGATTCCGCTGCTCTAACCAACTGAGCTACTCCGCCACGGTGAGAGGCGATTTAAGGGAGGGGCCGAAGAGGGTCAAGAGGGAAATGCCACGAAAATGCGGGATTCTTCATCCGGCCGTGTTGGCGGGTTTCGACGATGATTGCGAAGCGTTGGCCATGCGGCGGACGAACTCTGCGCAGGCCTCGGGCGCGGTCAGGGGGATCATGTGGCCGCGGTTCTCGAGCTGTTCAAAGCTCAGCCCGTATTCCACCATCGGTGCGCCTTGCTGGCTGGGTGACAGGATCGGATCTTCGGCCCCGTACAGGATGCCGCCCCCTACCTTCAGTTCGTGGTAGCGTTGGGATTGGGCATCGATGCTGGCGTCCACGCCCGCCAGATCCTGCGATCCGGTGATATAGGCTGACGGGCGCAGCCCCAAGGCGCCACCGGCGCGGTTCAGGAAATCACTCGGGGCCGGTTCAGGGGCGAACGCCTCGCCGATCACATGCGGCGCCGTGGTTTTCGCCAGGGGAACAGCGATCGTGTTGGCGATCAGGCTGCGCAGCCATTCGGTCCGGATCTCCAACGCCTTGAAGATGGCGGGTGTGCTGGGTACCCGATGTGTGAGCGGGGCCAGCAGGGCCAGCGCCCGAACCCGCTCAGGATTGTCCAGCGCCATGGCGAGCGACACCGCGCCCCCGAGCGAGTGTCCGACCAGAATGGCCTGCGATACGCCCTTGGCTTCGAGGAATTCGTGGACCATCCGCGCCTGTTCCGGCAGGGTGGCCAGCCGCGCGTGGTCGCGGGTCGAATACCCGCACCCGGGCCGGTCAACCGCGATGACGTGAAAGTCGTCGGCCAGAAGGTCGGTCATGGCATAGGTGAAGTGCTGCAACTGGCCGGTCAGCCCGTGGATCAGAACCACCGTCGGCTTCTCTGGATCGCCCTGTTCGACATAATGGATCGAACCGCCGTTCACCGGCAGGATCTGCCCGGGCTGAGGCACGGATTGGGCTCCCATCCGCGTCAGGCGCCGGGTCCAAAGATGCATCAGGATCAACGCGGCGCCGATGATCAGCGCAATGGTCAGCAGGGTGGTCATGTCGGCGGTCCTTTGGTCTGGGCGGGATCAACGGGATGGTAATGCTCGAGCCCGGCCTTCGCCAGACGTTTGCGGAATTCCGAAACGGTGCCGGGCCACAGCGTCGTGTTGCGCCCCTGTGCGTCCTGATACCACGAAGTGCATCCGCCGGCCTGCCAGACACTGTCGGTATGACGCTCCTGCATTTCGCGGGTGAAGTCGGCCTGCCGGTCAGCGTTTGGAGCAATCGCGGGCAGACCCGCGCGCTGCATCTCCTCCAGCACCCGTCCGATATGGGCAACTTGCGCTTCGATCATCAGAACGACCGAGTTGTGGCCCAGCCCGGTATGCGGCCCCAGCAGGATGAAAAAGTTGGGAAACCCGGCAATGGCGGTGCCCAGATTGGCCTGCATGCCCTCGGCCCAGGCGTCTTGCAGGCTCAGTCCGTCCGCGCCGCGGATGTCCAGCCTTTGGACCGCGTCCGTCACGTGGAATCCGGTGCCCCAGATCAGAATGTCGGCCGCCGTCCGACTGCCGTCCGTCGCGACGATCTCGGACCCTTCGATCCGCTCGACCCCATGCGGGATCACGCTGACATTGTCGCGGGCGAGCGCTGGGTACCAGTCGTTCGAGCTGAGGACGCGCTTGCATCCGATCCGGTAGTTCGGTGTCAGAATGCGGCGCATTTCGGGGTCGGATATGGCCTCCTCCAGCCCTTTGCGCCACATTTTCATGGCAAAGGCGACCGCGCGTTTTTCGCCGCGAAACACGCGGTGGCGGAATTCGAACAGCCAGTAGATGAACTGCCTGCGGATGCGCGGCAGCAGCGGAATGCGGCGATAGAGGTGCCGGACCCAGGGCGCAATCGGCCCGTCGGGACGCGGCAGAACGTAAGGCGCGCTGCGTTGGAAGATGGTGACATGGGCGGCGGTTTTGGCGATTTCCGGCACGAACTGAACGGCGGAAGCGCCGGTGCCGACAACTGCTATGCGTTTACCCTGCAGCGGCACCGTGTGGTCCCATTTGGCCGAGTGGAATGCCGGACCCTGAAAGCCCGCTGCTCCCGGGATCTCGGGAGTGCTGGGGATGTGCAGGGCGCCGATGGCCGACACCAGGAACCGTGCCTTCCATTGCGCGCCGCCGGTCGTCTCGACCTGCCAATACGTTCCGTCCCAGTGGGCGGACTTCAGTTCGGTGTGGAAATGGCACAGATCGTACAGCCCTTCATCACGCGCAACGCGGCGCATGTAGTCCCAGATTTCGGCCCCGCCTGCATAGGCGCGGGTCCAGTCCGGGTTCGGATGGGTTGCCATCGAATACAGGTGCGAGGGCACATCGCAGGCCACGCCGGGATAAGTGTTCTCTCGCCATGTGCCGCCGATGTCGTCGGCCTTTTCAAGGATCGCGATGTTGTGGATGCCGCGTTTGCGGGCCTCGATCGCCATGATCAGCCCCGAGAACCCGGCCCCTACGATCAGCATGTCAGTGTCGTGGGTCATGCCTGCACCTCCTCCCAAAGGTACAAGGTCAGGATAGGGTCAAACGGCGTTCCAGGAAAACCTGCCGTTGGGTCAGTCTTGGTTTAGATCGTCGGGCAGGGGGCGCGGCAGTTGATCCAGCAGACGGAACACCTGCGCACGGCATGCCGGTCCGGTCCAGTCCGGCGGGCAGAATCCGTCGGGCAGGTCGGGCAGGCGCAGAACGACGCGCCGCCACCGGTGCACGATCAACGTGCGCAGGGTGGCGATCTGACAGGCTGTGGGTTCCCAACTGGCCGGGCGGCCTCGGGACACGTGGCGCACGGCCTCGTACAAGGACCGGCAAGCCGTGCGCAATTCGGGCGGAAACAGCTTTTCATGCACCCATTGCGGGACCGAGCGGGCGGTGACTTCAAGGATCAGCAGGTCGTCCTGGTCCACGGGCGGTGCCCCCGGTCCCAACGCAGCGTTGCGGCCGATCGGCGTGTAGTCGTGGCTGAGCAGGATGTCTTCCAGCAGCCGGGTGCCGGTGCCATCCTCGGCGATCAGCAGGTGCAGCGGCGTATCCGGCGCAGGGTCGCGCGCATAGATGCGCGGCGTGACCCGGGCTGATTGCGTGCGGCCATATTCGGTCAGGAAATGCATCGAAACGCGCCCGACCCGGTCGCTTTCGATCCAGCCATCCTTGCGCAGACGGTGCAGGGCCACGCGGATCGCCTCGGGCTTGATGCCCATCGGTTCGATGATGCGGCCCAGCGCCCCGCCCGATATCTTGGCGCCGCGCTCCTGCGCCATGTCGCCGAACAGCGACACGATGATCGACCAGACCCGCTGATTCTGCGGGTCGGCCAATTCGGCGACGGCCTGGGTGAACCACGGATGCGCGTTGGTCATGCGCCCAGTCTATCCGGCCCGGCTGTGCAAGAAAAACACTTTGCCGTGCGCTCAGTAGGCGTTCATGGTCAGAAGTTCGTATTCGGCGACCTTCTCGTCATCCTGATTGGTCAGGGTCACGTGCCAGCGCACCTCGCCATAGTCGTCGGTGCGGCGGGTCTTTTGCTTGACCGTCAGCCGGACCTTGATGCTGTCGCCGGCCACCACTGGCTTCATGAAGCGCAGGCCGTCCAGCCCGGTATTGGCCAGCACCGGCCCTTCGTTCGGCTCGACGAACAGGCCGGCGGCAAAACTCAGCAGCAGATAGCCATGCGCCACGCGGCCCGGAAAAAACGGGTTTCTGGCCGCCGCGTCCTCGTCCATGTGGGCATAGAAGGTGTCGCCGGTGAAATGGGCGAAATGTTCGATGTCGTCCAGCGTGATGGTCCGGGGCGCCGTGTGCAGCGTCTCGCCGATCTGCAGGTCCCCGAACTTGCGGGTGAAGGGATGGGCGGGGCCTTGGATCTCTGGCGCGCCGGGGATCCATTTCCGGCCGATCGTCGCCAGCATCCGGGGTGAGCCCTGCAGGGCCGTGCGCTGCATGTAGTGTTTCACGCCGCGCACGCCGCCCATCTCTTCACCGCCGCCGGCGCGGCCGGGGCCGCCATGGACCATGTGCGGCAGGGGCGAGCCATGGCCGGTGGATTCCTGCATCGAGTCGCGGTCGTTGATATAGATCCGCCCGTTGAAGGCGGCCGCGCCCATCACCACCTGGCGCGCGACCTCGGGGTCATGGGTGATCAGCGAGGTGACCAGCGACCCCTGGCCGCGATTGGCCAGCGCGATGGCGTGGTCCAGATCGCGATAGCCCATGATGGTCGAGACCGGGCCGAACGCCTCGGTGTCATGCACGTGCCGGGCGGCGTCGGGGTCGGCGCAGTGAAACAGCATCGGCGGGACGAAGGCGCCTTTTTCGGCATCGGCGCCGACCACCTCGAACGCGTCGGGGTTGCCGAACACGCGTTCGGCCTCTTGCCCGATGAGGCGGGCCTTGGCCAGAACGTCGGCCTTCTGCCCGTTTGAGACCAGCGCGCCCATGCGCGTGGATTCCAGCCGCGGATCGCCGATCGTGGTCTGCGCCAGCTTGGCCGAGATCGCGGCGATCAGCGGCTCGACCTGCGCCTCGGGGGCGATGATGCGGCGGATGGCGGTGCATTTCTGCCCGGCCTTCGTCGTCATCTCGCGCACGACTTCCTTGACGAACAGGTCGAATTCGGGCGTGCCGGGTGCCGCGTCGGGGCCAAGGATCGAGGCGTTCAGGCTGTCCTGCTCGGCCACGAACCGCACCGAGTTGGCAACGATCACCGGGTTCTGCCGCAGCTTCATCGCGGTGTCGGCCGATCCGGTAAAGCTGACCACGTCCTGACAGGTCAGGTGATCCAGCATGTCGCCCAGCCCGCCCGAGACCAGCTGCAGTGCGCCGTCGGGCAGGATGCCGCTGTCCAGCATGATCCGCACGGCCAATTCGGTGACATAGCAGCTGTTGGTGGCCGGTTTCACGATCGCCGGAACCCCGGCCAGCAGGGTGGGGGCCAGTTTCTCCAGCATCCCCCAGACCGGGAAATTGAAGGCGTTGATATGCACCGCGACACCCTGCAGTGGGGTGCAGACATGCTGACCAAGGAAGGTGCCACTGCGCGACAGCTGCTCGACATCGCCGTCCAGATAGACATGGCCGTCGGGCATCTCGCGCCGTCCTTTCGAGGCAAAGACGAACATGGTGCCGATACCGCCGTCGATGTCGATCAGGTGATCCTTCTGCGTGGCGCCGGTTTCAAAACTCAGGTCATAGAGCGCCTGTTTGCGTTCCGACAGCGCCTGCGCCAGCGCCTTGAGCATCTTGGCGCGTTCATGGAAAGTCAGCCGGCGCAGGGCAGGGCCGCCCACATCGCGGCCATGGGCCAGCATCGCCTGCACGTCCAGCGCGTCGTTGCCGGCGGTGGCGAAGGGCTCTCCGGTGATGGCCGAGGCGATGGTGCGGGCCCCGGCGCCGGGCGCAACCCATTGGCCCGCGGCGAAACTGGAAATCTGTTTCAGAGACATGAAATGCTCCTGTATTGGGGCCGCCTTGCGCGGCGAAATCTGCTCAGTGACCCAGCGCGCCCATCTGTTGCGGCAGGTACAAAACCACGATCGGAACCAGAACGATCAGCGCCAGGCGGAAGATGTCGGCCACCCAGAACGGGGTCACGCCGCGAAAGATCGTGCCGGTCGAGACATCGCCCACCACGCCCTTGAGGATGAAGACGTTCAGGCCCACCGGCGGGGTGATCAGCGAGATCTCGGTGACCACCACCACGACGATGCCGAACCAGATCGGGTCATAGCCCAGCGAGGTCACCAGCGGGAAAAAGATCGGAACCGTCAGCAGCAGCATCGACAGGGATTCGAACACGCAGCCCAGGATGATGTAGATGCCCAGGATCATCAGGATCACGACGAAGGGTGCCACGTCATAGGCGGTGACCATGGCGATCAGCGCCTCGGGCAAGCCGGCCAGGTTGATGAAGTTCGAAAAGATCTGCGCGCCGATCAGTACCGCGAACAGCGCGGCGGCGGTAAAGCAGGTTTCCTTCAGCACCTCGAAGGTCGATCCAACGGTCAGCCCGCCGCGGAACAGCGCAATCAGAAAGGCGCCGGCGGCGCCCATGCCTGCGGCCTCGGTTGGCGAAAAGGTCAGGTTCAGCGGTTCGAAATCGAACACGCCATACAGCCCGCCGATCACCAGGAAGAACAGCAGCAGCACTGCCCAGACGGACCCCAGCGCGCTGATGCGCTCGCCCCAGCTGGCGCGTTCACCGGCCGGGCCGGCCTCCGGGTTGCGCCAGACGGTCCAGCGCACGGCGAACAGGTAGAACAGGATGCCCAGAATGCCGGGGATGATGCCGGCCATGAACAGCTTGCCGATCGAGGTTTCGGTCAGCAGCCCGTAGATGACCAGGATGACAGAGGGCGGGATCAGGATGCCCAGCGTGCCGCCGGCCGCGATCGATGCGGTCGAGAGTTCGTCGGAATACCCATAACGGCGCATTTGCGGCATCGCGACTTTGGACATGGTCGCGGCGGTGGCCAGCGACGATCCGCAGATGGCCGAGAATCCGCCGCAGGCCGCGACGGTCGCCATGGCGATACCGCCGCGCATATGGCCCAGAAAGGCGTTGGAAACGGCGTAAAGCTCGCGCGCCATGCCGCCCTTGTTGACGAACAGGCCCATCAGGATGAAAAGCGGCACGACCGACAGGCCGTAATCCTGCGCGGTATCGGTGATCTGGCGGCCGACCATCGACATCGCGGCCTTCAGCCCGCGCTCGTCAAAGATCGAGCCGCCGCGTTCATAGGCAAAGCCCAACGTGCCGACCAGCCCCATGGCAAAGACGATGGGCAGGCGCATCAGCACCAGGATCAGGACAAGGGCAAATCCGATGAGTGCAGCGGTCATTGAGTGGATTCCGTCAGGGTCTTGGGGGCAAACAGGTGCACCAGTCCGGTGATGATCATCACCACGGCGGTGATCGCCACCGACGCAGCGATGAACCAGCCGACGAGGTAGGTCGGGATGCTGAGGTATTCGGTGACATCGCCATAGTCGCGGGCGCGTTCGGCCAGTATCCAGACGCGCTGGACCGGCCAGTACAACATGACGCCGCTGAGGATATAGATCACCGCGTCACGCAGGCGGCTGAGGCGCAGGCGGTGAAAGATACCGTCGGTCAGGTCCACGGCGATATGCCCGTTGGTGACCGAGATGATGGGCAGCACCGAGAACACCAGAATCGCCATCAGGATGCGCGTCAGTTCAGTGGCGGCCTCGATCGGCGCGTTGAAGGCCGACCGCAGGATCACGTCGCAGAAGGTCATCACCATCAGGATGAACAGGGCCGTGCAGGCGACGATCACCGGCAGGACGCTGGCGCGCCGTACAAGCTGGATGAGAGGGGTCATCGGGTGGCTCCGAATGGGGCTGGGTGGGGGCGGCCTGTGCCGCCCCGCATCAGGGATCAGTTCGAGGACATTTCCGACTTGATCATGTCGTAGGCGGCTTGCGCATCGACGCCGGCTTCGTTGACTTCGGCAATAACCTTGGCGCGCACGTCCTCGGCGATCGTCGAGAATTTCTCCATGTCCTCGGCAGCGGCTTCGTGGATCGCATTGCCTTCGGTGCTTTGGGTCGCTTCACGGCCGATGGTGTCAATCTCGTCCCAGATCTTGCCGATTTCGCGGCTCAGCGGTTCGCCGAACACGTTTTCTTCCAGCGCTTTCTGGATGTCCTCGGGCAGGTCGGCGAAGGTGTCCTCGTTCATGATGAAGGCAAACGACCCGCGATACAGGCCGCCCGGCATCTCATAGACGTTCGGGGCCACTTCGGTCAGCTTGAAGCCCTTGCGGGATTCGAACGGCATGACCACACCGTCGGCGGCCTTCGAGGCCAACGTCTCATAGACCTTGGGGGCCGGAACCTGGATGCCGGTCGCACCCAGCGCGGTGCCCACGTCGCCACCGACGCCACCGGGGATCCGCACCTTGAGGCCCGAGATCTGGTCCATCGAGGTCACCGGGCTGCTGGTGTGCAGCTGGGCGGGGCCGTGGGTGTGCAGAGCGATGACCTTGACGCCGCGGTGTTCGTCGGCGGCCTTCAGGTATTTGTCGTAAGCGCGCCAATAGGCGACCGAGGCGGCCTCGGCCGAGCCTTCATAGCCCGGCAGTTCGATCAGTTTGGTCGTCACGAAACGGCCCGGCTGATAGCCGTGGAAGATGATCGACGCATCCGCCGCGCCATCCATGATCAGGTCCATCTGGGCCGGGGGCGGGGCGATGCCCAGCTTCAGCTCGGCAGTCACCTTGCCGTCAGTGGCCTCTTCGACCATCTCGACGAATTTGGGCCACATCTTGGCGTTTATCCCGTGGGTGGGCGGCGCCCAGCTGGAAATCGTCAGGGTGTAATCCGCCGCAAATGCCACGCTGCCAGACACTGCCAAGGCAGCCGTCGCCAATAGCGTTTTGATCCCGTTGAGTTTCATGACTGGTTTCCTCCTCCAAAACATGAGTCACAAATGCGTTAATGGTCCTTTTTGTAACCATCAACCGGCCGAAAGCCCGGATTCGGCGCTTCGTCGGAGAAATTTATTGACCAACCGTTCGGTTAATGCAAGAAGAATATCGAAACGAATGCAAAGCGAGCGGCCCATGAGCGATACGATTCTTGCGCAGCGGCGTGGAAATTATGTGGAAATCACTCTCAACCGCCCTGATCGCCTGAACAGCTTCACCGAGGAAATGCACCATGCCCTACGCCGCGCCATCGAAGGCGCGCGCGATGAGGGCGCGCGGGCGATCCTGCTGACCGGGGCCGGGCGCGGGTTCTGCGCGGGGCAGGATCTGGCCGATCGCGACCCGTCGAAAATGGACGGCCCACCGGATCTGGGCCACACGGTGCGCACCTTCTATGCGCCGCTGGTGCGGTTGATCCGGTCGCTGAACTTTCCGGTGATCTGCGCGGTCAATGGCGTGGCCGCGGGCGCGGGTGCCAATCTTGCGCTGGCCTGCGATATCGTGCTGGCCGCCGAGTCCGCGAAATTTATCCAGTCCTTCGCCAAGGTCGGGCTGATCCCCGATACCGGCGGCAGCTGGCACCTGCCGCATCTGCTGGGCGAGGCGCGTGCCAAGGGGCTGGCGCTGACCGGCGAGCCCTTGGCGGCGAAAATGGCCGCGGACTGGGGCCTGATCTGGAAAGCCCTGCCCGATGCCGATCTGATGGCCGAGGCACGCGCGCTGGCCGAACGCTTGTCGAACGGCCCGACGCTGGGCCTGGGTCTGACCAAGCAGACCATCCAGGCCGCCGCGACCAACAGCCTGACCGATCATCTGGAAATCGAGGCCGACGCCATGAAGACCTGCGGTGAATCCGCCGACTATGCCGAAGGCGTCGCAGCCTTTCTGGAAAAGCGCAGCCCGGAGTTTCGGGGCGAATGAGCATGACGCCGAAAGAACACGCCGAAAAGGCCGCCGCTGCGATGTGGGCGCAGGACCATGCCTCGAAATGGGCGGGGATGGACCTGGTCGAGGTCGACGAGGGCACTGCGACACTGGCGCTGACCGTGCAGCAGCACCATTGCAACGGGCACGGGATCTGCCATGGCGGCGTGACCTTCATGCTGGCCGACAGCGCCTTTGCCTTTGCCTGCAACAGCCGCAACCAGTCGACCGTGGCCCAGCACAACGTGATCAGCTATGTCGCGCCGGGCCGGCTGGGCGACCGGCTGACCGCCCGCGCGACCGAGCAGAGCCTGACCGGCCGCAGCGGCATCTATGACGTGACAGTGACCAACCAGGACGGTCAAAAGATCGCCGAGTTCCGGGGCTTTTCCCGCGCGATCAATGGCACCCTGTTTCCAGAAACTTGAGGTGAGGAGGACATCATGAAGGATCTGACCCCGAACAAAGCGGATCTTGACCCGATCGAGATCGCGTCGATCGATGAAATCCGCAGCTTGCAGTTGGACCGCCTGAAATGGTCGCTGCGTCACGCCTATGACAACGTGCCGATGTACAAGCAGCGGTTCGACGAGGCCGGGGTACATCCCGACGATCTGAAAACCCTGGCCGATCTGGCCAAGTTTCCCTTCACCTACAAGAACGACCTGCGCGACAACTACCCGTTCGGTCTGTTTGCCGTGCCGCGGGAGCAGATCATCCGCCTGCATGCCTCGTCCGGCACCACGGGCAAACCGACCGTGGTGGGGTACACCAAGGCCGATATCGACAACTGGGCCGATCTGGTGGCCCGCAGCCTGCGCGCCAGCGGTCTGCGCAAAGGCGACATGGTTCACAACGCCTATGGTTACGGCCTGTTCACCGGCGGTCTGGGCGCGCATTACGGAATCGAGCGTCTCGGTGCCACGGTCGTTCCCATGTCCGGCGGTCAGACCGAGAAGCAGGTGGCCCTGATCACCGATTTCAAACCCGACGGCATCATGGTCACGCCGTCCTACATGCTCAACATCCTCGAACAGTATCACAAGGTCGGGATGGACCCGCGCGAAAGCTCTCTGTCGGTGGGCGTATTCGGGGCCGAGCCCTGGACGGATGCGATGCGCAAAGAGGTCGAGCAGGCCTTTGACATGCATGCCGTCGACATCTACGGCCTGTCCGAGATCATGGGGCCGGGCGTCGCCAACGAATGCGTGGAAACCAAGGACGGCCCGGTCATCTGGGAGGATCACTTCTACCCCGAGATCATCGACCCGCAGACCGGCGAGGTTCTACCCGACGGCGAAATGGGCGAGTTGGTCTTTACCACGCTGACCAAGGAAGGCCTGCCGATGATCCGCTACCGCACCCGCGACCTGACGCGGCTGCTGCCGGGCACCGCGCGTTCGATGCGGCGGATGGAGAAGATCACCGGCCGCAGCGACGACATGATCATCCTGCGCGGGGTCAACGTCTTCCCCAGCCAGATCGAGGAACAGGTCATGGCAACCGGCGGCATCGCCGCGCATTACCAGATCGAGCTGTACAAATCCGGCCGCATGGACGCGATGCGTGTCTATGTCGAGGCGATGCCCGACGCGGCCGACGAACTCAGCAAGACCGCCGCCGCGCGGATGCTGACCAAGCGGATCAAGGACATCGTTGGCGTTTCCACCGAGATCGTTGTAGGGGACCCCGGCGATGTCGAGCGCAGCCAAGGCAAGGCCAAGCGCGTCGTCGACAACCGAGACAAGGAGTGAGGTTTGGCCCGTACGATTGCAAAAGATCACGACCAGAAACGCGCGCAGATCCTGAAATCGGCGGCGCGGGTCTTTGCCCGCGAAGGCTTCGACCGCGCCTCGATGACCCAGCTTGCGCGCGAATGCGGGATCTCGAAGGCCAACATCTATCACTACTACGACAGCAAGGACGCGATCCTGTTCGACATTCTCGAGACCTATCTGCGGGAACTGCGCGACCTGATCTGCGGGCTCGAGATGGACGGCCTAAGCCCGCCCGAAAAACTGCACCGCGTGGTGGCCGAGATCCTGCTGGCTTATCAGGGTGTGGATGACGAACACCGGGTCCAGACCAGCGGCATGTCGGCTCTGCCCGAGGATCAGCAGCGCCTGTTGCGCGGATATCAGCGCGACATGGTGAATTTCCTCAGCGGGATCCTGTCCGAGGTCGCACCCGACGTGTTCCAGGGCGACGGAGCCAAGCTGCGGTCGGCCACGATGTCGGTCTTCGGCATGCTGAACTGGTACTACATGTGGAATTCCGGTGCCGATGCGCAGGCGCGCCGGGACTATGCCGCGCTGGTCAGTAACCTGACCCTGTCGGGCGTCAAGGCGCTGTAGCTCCGGCCCTGCCGGCATTGTGATTTGGCTTTCGCGGGTGTCCCGGCGTTTACTTGCGGTCGGAGGGCGCCATGCAAAAACCGGAACGGTTCGACAAATTCTATTTCGCCAAGGTCGGGATGGGCGAGGCCTGCGGTTGCGCCGAGCGCATCATCGACGTCCATGAATTCAACCGCAAAGCGGGTGCGCGTGACGCGGACATGGTGGCTCGGCCACGGCGTCGCGGCCTGCGATCGCTTGCCCTGAAATACGGCCTGATCAGCCGCCCCAGCGGGCGGTGATCACGGGGTGCGAAGGCCCAGCCGCGTGACGACCTCTGCGGCCTCGGCCAGCCAGCGGTTTTTCAGTTCGACCCCCGAGGCCCGGCGCAGGCCCATCTGGCGCAGCTTTTCCATCCGCTCGGGGTTGCCCGCGCCGAAACTTGCGGCCACGCGGGGCCACCAGTAATCGACCGAGTCCTGCATCGCCGGCGCCGCGCCCTGTTCCAACAGCTTGACCGCGCCTTCCAGAGCCAGTTCGCCGTGATGCGCCTCGATCGGGGCGATGGCGCGGAACGCCTCGGCCAGCGGCTGATAGGACACCAGCGCGAACTCGGCCAGTTGCACGCCCACGGCCCGGCTCATCAGCAGGTTCATCACCACCGCATCGGTCCAGCCTTCGATTGGATAGTTGAAGACCGCAAGGCGCATGTCATGTTCGCTGCGCGTGGCCCCGATATCGGCGGAACGGTCCAGCCGGGCGGTCCACGGGTGATGCGTGGCATAGCGGTCGGTATCCGCGCCGAACTCGCCCATGATCTTCAGCACGCGGTCGGCATTGTCGGTCTTTTCCAGAACGATCTTCGCCGCCGCGATGCGTTCCTTGATGCCCGGCCCCTGGTTGATGATGTCCGCAAACCCAGCCGCACCGGCCAGTTCGCTATCGACGAAGGTCGCCATCAGTTTCATCAGCTCGGCCCGGTATCGGGGTGGCACATTGGTCGGGTTGGTCAGAACGCCGCCTGCCGCTAGGTAGCTTTCGATGCTCATGTCTTCGGCCATGGTCCCTCTCCCTTTACTGGTCGTAATCGACGACGACATTGTCGGTCAGCGGGTAGGCCTGGCAGCTGAGCACATAGCCCTTCTCGACCTCGTAATCCTCGAGCGCGTGGTTGGCCACCATTTCGACCTCGCCTTCGATCACCTTGCAGCGGCAGGTCGAACAGACCCCGGCCTTGCAGGCATAGGGGGCGTCCATCGCGTTTTCCAGCGCCGCATCCAGAATGGTCTGGTCCTTGGGCATGGTGAGGGTCTGGGTGGCGCCGTCCAGCGTGACCCGCGCCTGGGTCTGGTTGGCCTGTGCAGCTGTTGCCGCATCGCCCTGCTTGCGTTTGGCGCGGCCGGGTTGGGCGCTGGCAAACAGCTCGAACTTGATCTGGCTGTCGTCCAGCCCGTGTTCGCGCAACGCCTCGGCAATGCCCAGCATCATCGGCTCGGGGCCGCAGATGAAGGCGGTGTCGGTGTTTTCGACGTCGATCCAGTGCTGGAACAGTTCGGCGCATTTTCTCTTTGTCACCAACCCGGTGAACAGGTCGATCTCCTGCGCGTCGGTTTCCAAGATATGGATCACGTTCACGCGGCCCATATACTGGTTCTTCAGGTCTTCCAGCTCTTCGCGGAACATGATCGTGTTCACGCCCTTGTTGGCATAGACCAGCGTGAAGCGCGCATTCGGCTCGCGTGCCAGCGTGGTCTTTAGGATCGACAGCACGGGCGTGATGCCCGACCCGCCGGCAAAGCCCAGGTACTGCCGATGCGCGGCCGGGTCCAGCGGTGTGTGGAAGGCCCCCATCGGCGGCATCGCCTGCAGCCTGTCGCCCACTTTCAGCTCGGTGTTGGCCCAGGTTGAAAAGGCGCCGCCCTCGACCCGTTTGATGCCCACCTGCAGAACGCCGTCATCCTTGCCCGCGCAGATCGAGTAGGAGCGGCGCAGCTCTTCCCCGTCAAATTCGCGGCGGAAGGTCAGGTACTGGCCCTGGACAAAGTCGAATTCCTCGGCCGCGCCGTTCACCGGTTTCAGCGTGACCACGACCGCGTCGCGGATGGTCTTGTGGATGTCGGTGACTTCCAGATCGTGAAAACGTGCCATCCGGTCCTCCTCAGATGCACTTGAAATAGTCGAAAGGTTCCAGGCAGTCGGTGCAGCGCCAATGCGCCTTGCACGGAGTCGAGCCGAACTGGCTGACCTTTTCCACTGCCGTGCTGCCGCAATGCGGACAGCGGTCGGGTCCGCCCGCGGGCTGGGGCGGTGCGATGCCATAGTCCTTCAGCTTCGCACGCCCCTTGTCGCTGAGCCAATCGGTCGTCCAGGCCGGAGAGATGCGGGTCTCCAGCTTGATCTTGTCGATGCCGTGGTCGCGCAGGGCGGTTTCGATGTCCATCGCGATGACCGAGGTCGCTGGGCAGCCCGAGTAGGTGGGCGTCACGGCAACCTTCAGCGTGTCGCCTTCCCATGTCACATCGCGCACGATGCCCAGATCGACGACCGAGATCACGGGGATCTCGGGGTCGGGCACGGCGTCGAGCCATTCCCAGACCTGCTCTACGTTGGCGCGGTTCATCTGCCTTTACCAGGTTGCGCCCGGATAGGCCCGCTGCAGCCATTGCATCTGGGTCAACAGGTGGCCCAGATGTTCGGTATGCATGCGTCCGTCGCGGCCGCCCTTGTGGGCAAAGCGGCTGTCGGGAACGGTCAGGGTGGCCTCGGTCAGTACGCGCCGAACCAGCGCGTCATATTCCTCGCGCAGGTTGGCCGGATCGGGGGCGATGCCCGCGGCGGCCATCTCGGCATCGACCTCGTCGCTGGCGAACAACTCGCCCACATAGGGCCAGAGGTAATCCAGCGCCTCCTGCATGCGCCTGTGGCTTTCCTCGGTGCCGTCGCCCAGTCCGACCACCGTGTCGCTGGACCGTTCCAGGTGATAGGCGACCTCTTTGCTGGCCTTCTCGGCAATCGCCGCGACCCGGTCGTCGGACGATTTCAGCAACCGGCCCAGCATGATCGAGTGCCAGGCATCAAACAGGAACTGGCGCATCAGGGTGCGGCCGAAATCGCCGTTGGGCACCTCGACCAGCAGCACGTTGCGGAAATCCCAGGCGTCGCGCAGAAAGGCCAGATCGTCGGCGGACTTGCCTTCGCCCTGAACCTCTCCGGCCAGGCCCAGCCACATCTGCGTCTGGCCGATCAGGTCCAGCGCGGTGTTGGCCAGCGCGATGTCCTCCTCCAGCACCGGCGCGTGGCCGCACCATTCGCTGACGCGATGGCCCAGGATCAGCGTGTTGTCCCCCATCCGCAGCAGGAATTGCAGGAATGCCTCGTCGCGGGTCATCACATCGCCCCCACTTCTTCGGGGATGTCGAAAAAGGTCGGATGACGATAGACCTTGCTTTCGCTGGGCTCGTACAGCGGGCCCTTGTCGCTGGGCGAACTGGCGGTGATGTTGTTGGCCTCGACCACCCAGATCGAGACACCCTCATTGCGGCGGGTATAGACGTCGCGGGCATTCTTGATCGCCATTTCGGCGTCGGGCGCGTGCAGCGAGCCGACATGGCGGTGGCTCATGCCGTGCTGGCCGCGGATGAAGATTTCCCACAGGGGCCATTCGTTTTTCATCAGGTGTCCTCCTATCGGGTGGGTTATTCGGCTGCGACCTTGCGGGCGCGTTTCTTGCGGGCATGTTCCAGCAGACCGTCACGCACCCATTTGCCGTCGTCCCAGGCCTTGTTGCGGGCGGCCAGGCGGTCGGTGTTGCAGGGGCCGTTGCCCTTGATCACGTCAAAGAATTCCGACCAGTCGGGCTGAGTGAAATCGTAATGCCCGCGCTCTTCGTTCCACTTCAGGTCGGGGTCGGGGATGGTCAGGCCCAGATACTCGGCCTGCGGCACGGTCTGATCCACGAATTTCTGGCGCAACTCGTCATTGGTGTTGATCTTGATCTTCCACGCCATCGACTGGGCCGAATGCACCGAGTCCTTGTCGGACGGGCCGAACATCATCAGCGACGGGTACCAGAACCGGTTCAGGGCGTCCTGCGCCATCTTGCGCTGTTCGGGCGTGCCCTCGGCCATCTTGCGGATCGCGTCATAGCCCTGGCGCTGGTGAAAGCTTTCTTCTTTGCAGATGCGGATCATCGCGCGCGAATACGGCCCGAACGAGGTGCGCTGCAGCGGCACCTGGTTCATGATCGCCGCCCCGTCGACCAGCCAGCCCACCGCGCCGATATCGGCCCAGTTCAGCGTTGGATAGTTGAAGATCGAGCTGTATTTCATCCGCCCGTCCAGTAGCATCTCGGTCAGTTCGTCGCGGCTGACGCCCAGGGTTTCGGCGGCGCAGTACAGATAGAGGCCATGCCCGGCCTCGTCCTGCACCTTGGCCAGCAGGATCGCCTTGCGTTCCAGCGTGGGCGCGCGGGTGATCCAGTTGCCTTCGGGCAGCTGGCCGACGATCTCGGAATGGGCGTGCTGGCCGATCTGGCGAATCAGCGTCGCGCGATAGTCGTCGGGCATCCAGTCCTTGGGCTCGATCTTGATGTCGGCGTCGATCTTGTCCTGAAAGGCGCGTTCCTGCTCGGTCATTTCCTCGCGGGATTTGACGCCTGTTCCTGCCGTCTTGATCATCTGAGCGTACATGTCGGGTCTCCTCCCTTACACGCGTTCGAGAATAAGTGCGGCGCCCTGGCCCACGCCCACGCACATGGTGCACAAGGCATAGCGCCCGCCGGTGCGGCGCAGCTGATAGGCCGCCGTCATGACCAGCCGTGCGCCGGACGTGCCCAGCGGATGGCCGATGGCGATAGCGCCGCCATTTGGATTCACATGGGGGGCGTCATCGGCCACGCCAAGTTCACGCAGGGTGGCCAGACCCTGGGCGGCGAAGGCCTCGTTCAATTCTATCACATCCATCTGCTCGATGCTCAGCCCCGTGCGGGCCAGCACTTTGCGGGTGGCCGGGACCGGACCGATTCCCATGACCCGAGGCTCGACCCCCGCGACCGCCATGCCCACGACACGGGCCATTGGGGTCAGGCCGTTTTTCTGCGCGGCGGCCTCGTTGGCCAGCAGAATGGCCGCGGCGCCGTCATTGACGCCCGAGGCATTGCCCGCCGTCACCGTCTTGTCCGGCCCGTTGACGCCCTTCAGGCCCGCCAGCTTTTCGGCCGTGGTGCCGGGGCGGGGATGTTCGTCGGTGTCCACCACCAGCGGATCGCCCTTGCGCTGGGGGATGGTCACGGGGGTGATTTCCTCGGCAAAAACGCCGGCCTGATGCGCGGCCGCCCAGCGGGCCTGGCTGCGCGCCGCAAAGGCATCCTGATCGGCACGGCTGATGTCATAGTCCTCGGCCACGTTGTCGGCGGTCTGCGGCATTGAATCCGTGCCGTACATCTGCTGCATCCTCGGGTTCACGAAACGCCAGCCGATCGTGGTGTCATAGACAGCGTTGGCGCGGGAAAAAGCGCTGGTGGCTTTGGGCATCACGAAGGGCGCGCGCGACATGCTTTCGACGCCACCGGCAATCGCCATGTCATAATCGCCCGCCTTGATGGCCCGCGCGGCCATGCCGACCGCATCCATGCCGCTGGCGCACAGGCGGTTGATCGTGGTGCCGGGCACCTGAACCGGGAAACCGGCCAGCAGGGCGGCCATGCGCGCCACGTTCCGGTTGCTTTCGCCGGCCTGGTTGGCATCGCCCAGGATCACGTCATCCAGGCTGGCCCAGCCCACCTGCGGGTTCCGCTCTTTCAGCGCAGCCAGCGGAATCGCGGCCAGATCGTCGGTGCGAACCTGGGACAAAGCCCCGCCATAGCGTCCGATCGGGGTGCGCTGTGCGTCGCAGATGAAAGCGTCCATGCGTCAGAACCTCGTGTCTTGCGTCCGAGTCAATAAGTGACCGCTTGGTCGGGTAATACGCCCGGAAGTGATTCGCGGCAAGGAAAATGTAACGCAATCGTGCGCCAAATCGAAATTCAGTAACGTATTTGTGCCGACATGAGAAAACCCGCACGGGGGCGGGCGATCTCGATCTTCGGGGCAGGAACCGACTAAAGCTGACCGGCTTCGGTCAGAACCTTGCGCGCCACGCGAAAGCACTCCAGCGCCTGCGGGACGCCACAATAGATGCCGACGACATGGATGATCGCCCGAATCTCCTCCTTGCTTACGCCGTTGTTCAGGGCTCCGCGACAGTGGATCTCCCACTCGTGCATCTTGCCCAGGGCGCCGATCATCGACAGGTTCATCATCGAGCGGGTCTTGGGGTCGATCACCTTGTCCCCCCAGCCAAAGCCCCAGCACCAGGCGGTCATGGCCTCCTGAAACGGGCGGGTGAAATCATCCGCCGCGGCCAGGTTCTTTTCCACGTATTCGTCGCCCAGCGTCGCCTTGCGCTGCGCCAGTCCTTTCAGGAACAGGTCTTCGTCAAAGATGTCGGCCATCGTCCACTCCGCTTGCATCTGTATCCACCGCCTCGCGCATCCATTGCTGCAAGCGGGCGATCGAATGTTCCGACATTACGCCGCAAGCCGGGTCTAGCACCAGCGGGCCGGGGCGATAGCCGCGCGATTTCAGGCCGCGATGCACGCTTTCAACCAGCCGGATGTCTTCTTCGACCGTGGTTTCCCGGTCCTGCACCGCCAGTTGGCGGATCACCGCGCTTTCGGATCCGCCCTCGGTGTACCAGCCGCGCCAGACGGTGCAGTGGTCGGCATCCTGCGCGCGCCAGTGATAGGTGTTCAGCACATTGCCGGGATAGCACTGGAACGAGAACATCGGCCACAGAAACCACGACTGATAATCGCCCGCATGGGGCACAGACAGGTCGATGGGATAGGTCATCTTGTCGAGGCTCTGACACTCGGTCGTATGGCGCAGGACGTATCCGCCGCCTGCGTCGGGTTGAATGTCATAGGTCTCGGGTTTGACCACACCGGTGGCAAAGGTCGGGTGATTGGTCGGGCAGTGATAGCATTCCGAGTAATTCTCGATACTGACCTTCCAGTTGCAGTTTTCGGGAATCTCGACCCATTCCAGCGGCTCAAGATCGTCGATCTGCGGGACAAAGGCGCGGATTTCCGCACGCACGCCGGGGTACCAGTCGTCCATCGGGGCGGCGTCATCGTCGAGGTTGACGAAAATGAAGCCGTTGAACAGCTCGGTCCGCACCGGGGTCAGACAGATCGCGCTGCGGTCGAAGCCCGGAACCGATTTGATGTTCGGCCCGGCGCGCAGTTGCCCGGTGAGTTCATAGGTCCACGCGTGATAGGGGCAGACGACGACGCGGGTGTTGCCGGCCCCGGTCACCATCTCATGCGCGCGGTGCTGGCAGACATTGTAGAAGGTGCGGATTTCGCCATCGCGCCCGCGGATGCAGAACAGGTTCTGACCTGCGATTTCAAAGGCGAAGTAGTCGCCCGGCTCGCGCACCTGCGCCACATGGCCGGCAAATTGCCAGGTGCGGGCCAGAAGGCCCTGTTTCTCGTGCTCGAATATCGCCGGGTCGGTGTAATAGCGGGCCTCCAACGATCGGGTCAGCGGTGCGGTCATTCAGGCTCCTCCGCATAGAGGCCAAGTTGGTGCCGGCGGCGGTGAAACCGCTCCACACGCTCGACGATTTCATCGCTGGACAGGGCGACCACGAAGGACAGAAGCGTCTCCAGCAGCGCGATGGTCGAAACCGATGACGGAAAGAACTGGGGCGTGTCGGCGGCGACGACAAACCCATGTTGCGCGTTCAGAATGACCGGGCTGGCGGGGCTGTCGGAAATGCCGACCACGGTCATGCCCTGTTCGCGGGCCAGCTTCACCGCCTCGATCACCTCGGTCCGGTAGGGGTGACAGGTCATCGCGATCAGCACGTCCTGTTCGCCGGCCCAGGCGAGATCGTCCACCGGGGTCGAGCCGGGGCGGGGGATGGCGTGGAACTGCTTCATCCCGGTCGAGGCCAGATAGGTAAAGTTGCGCGCGTTCGCGTTGTTGACGCCGACGCCCAGCGTAAACACCTGCCGCGATGTCCAGATCGCCTCGGCCGCGGCCTGCAGCCGGGTCGCATCGATCCCCGCGAAGGTTTCCTCGATGTTTCGGATCGCGGCCCCGACCATGTCGGCATAGAGCCCGCCCAGCTCGCCGGATTTGCCGATCTCCTGCAGCCAGCGGGCGCGGTCGGGGAACGACACGGTGCCTCGGCGGATGGCGTCGCGGAATGGCGCGCGGAAATCCTCGTAGCCCTCGAACCCCACCTGCCGCGCCATGCGGACGAAGGTGTTGGGTTTCACGTTTGCGGCCTCGGCGATCTCGCGTACGGTCGAAACGCCCACATCCGCCGGGTTCTCCAGCACATAGCGGGCGGCCTTCTGCGCCTCGGGCGTCAGGGCGTCCCATTCACGGGTCAGCCGGTCAAGAACGGTGGTTGATACATTTGTGTCATTCATGATTGACGATGGTACAAATGTGGCCTTAGCCTGTCGAGAAGAAATGCGACTCGGTGAGAGGAAAAATCATGTCCGGGAAGGAACTGCCGTCACAGGCCCGCGTAGTGATCGTGGGCGGAGGTGTCATGGGCGTGGGTCTGGCCTATCATCTGGCGCACGAGGGTTGGACGGATGTCGTTTTGCTGGAAAAGGCCGAGCTGACCAGCGGCAGCACCTGGCACGCGGCCGGGCAGATCACCCATTCGACCAGTTCCTTTGGTCTGGGCAAATGCGTGGACTACAACATCGGGCTCTATTCCGGTGCGCTCGAGGCCGAGACCAGGCAGGCGGTGACATGGCATGGATGCGGCTCGTTCCGGCTGGCCTATACCGAGGACGAGATGGACTGGCTGCGCCACACCCTGTCGGTGGGCCGGTCACTGGGCTTCAACATCGAACTGGTCGGCCCCGACCGCGTGGCCGAACTGCACCCGTTCTACAACCTCGACGGGGTTCTGGGCGCGCTGCACACGCCGGATGACGGGCATGTGGACCCGACGAACGTGACAATGGCCATGGCGGCGGGGGCGCGTCAGTTGGGCGCACGGATCATCCGCCGCTGCCGCGCCACCAACATCACCCAGGCGGCCAATGGCGAATGGGTGGTCGAGACCGAACGGGGCACGATCCGCTGCGAACACGTTGTGAATGCGGGCGGCACCTATGCCCGGCAGATGGGCGAATGGTCGGGCCTGCAACTGCCGATGACCTCGATGACCCACCACTATTTCGTGACCGAACCGGTGCCACAATTCCAGGACCTCGATCACGAGCTGCCGGTGATCCGCGATGACCGCAAGGTCTCGGGCTATATCCGCATGGAGCAGAAGCGCGGGCTGATCGGGATCTATGAGAAGGAGAATACGAATTCGGTCTGGCATGACCATTGCCCGTGGGACTATGAAAACTGGCTGTTCGATGCCGATTACGACCGGGTCATGCCGTGGCTTGAAGAGAGCCTGAACCGGATGCCGATTTTCGCCGATCTGGGCATCCAGCGCGAGGTTCACGGGGCGATCTCGCACCCGCCCGACGGCAATCCGCTGATCGGCCCGGCGCCGGGGGTGCGAAACTATTGGTGCTGCTGCGGCACTCAGATCGGCATCGGCTGGGGCCCGGGCCTGACGCGCGAACTGGCGCGGTGGATGGTGCATGGGGCGGCCGACATTTCGATGCGCGACTATGATCCGCGCCGGTTCGGGGCCTATGCCACCAAAGACTGGCAGGTCACCAAGGCGCATGAGGATTACAAGCTGCGCCACGAAATTCCGTTTCCGCATTTCAACCGTCTTGCCGGGCGGCCGGTCAAGCCGTCCCCCCTGTATGGCCGGCTGAAAGCAAAGGGGGCCGTGTTCGAAGAGGTTTATGGCCATGAACGCCCCCGCTGGTTCGCAAAGGACGGCGTTGAACAGCGCGACCATTATTCCTTCCGCCGCAATGTGGTGCATGACATGGTGGCCACCGAATGCAGGGCCGTGCGCGAGGCGGTCGGCATCATGGATATCTCGGCCTTCACCAAGGTCGAAATCAGCGGCCCGGATGCCCGGGCCCTTCTGGACCGGCTGGTCGCCAACCGCCTGCCGCAAAAGGTGGGCGGCATCGCGCTGACCCATATGCTCAACCGCCGTGGACGGATCGAGCTGGAGACCACGGTCGTGAAGCTGGCCGAGGACCGGTACTACCTCGTCTGTGCCGCCTTCTTCGAGCAGCGCCTGCTGGACCACCTGACCCAGCATCGCGACGAAGAAAACGTCGATATCATCCTGCGATCCGACGACTGGGCCGCGCTCAGCCTCAATGGCCCCCGGGCGCGCGAGGTTCTGGCCGCCTGCACCGAAGCCGATCTGAGCAATACCGGTTTCAAATGGCTGACAGCGCAGGAAATCGACGTGGCGGGTCATCGGCTCTGGGCTTTCCGCATGTCCTATGCTGGTGAATTGGGATGGGAACTGCACATGCCGCGTGACAGCGCCCTGGCCGTCTACGATGCGCTCTGGGCTGCAGGCGCGCCGCATGGCATCGCCGATTACGGGTCGTTCGCGATGAACGCGCTGCGGATGGAGAAGGCCTTCAAGGGCGCGGGCGAGTTGACCAACGAGGTCACTCTGGCCGAGGCCGACGTGCTGCGCTTTGCCCGCACCGACAAGGAATACCTGGGCAAGGACCAGACCCTGAACCCCGATCTGCGCTGGGTCTGCGCCTATCTGGAGATCGAACCGGATGGCGAAAACGATGGGCATGGCGGCGAGGCGGTCCTGCTGGATGGCCAGGTCGTGGGTTCCACCGCCTCGGTGGCCTACGGGCATACGGTCGGCAAGATCCTTGCCTTTGCCTATGTCAAACCGCAGGCCAATGTGCCGGGAACCGACGTGCAGGTGGTGATCGCCGGCGCACCGCGTCGCGGGCGGATCCTGGGCGCGCCCGCCTATGACCCGCAAAGCCTCCGGCCCCGTACCGACACCGCGATGGAGGCTGCGGAATGATCCCGAAAACCATGAAGGCCATGGTCCTGACCGGGCATGGCGATCTGGACAAATACGAATGGCACGAGGACTGGCCCACGCCCACACCCGGCCCGATGGAGGTGCTGATCAAGGTGGGCGCCTGCGGGCTGAACAACACGGATGTGAACACCCGCACCGGTTGGTATTCCAAGGCGGTGGACGAGGCAACCACCGGCGGCGCCTATTCCGAGGTGGATGACGACGATAGCACCTGGGGCGGCGCGCCCCTGACCTTCCCGCGCATTCAGGGCGCGGATGCGGTTGGCACGGTCGTGGCCGTGGGCGAGGGGGCCGATCCTGCGATCATCGGCCGGCGGGTGATCGTGGCGGGCTGGCTGCGCGACTGGTCCGATCCGATGAACCGCGACAAGGCCGGGTATTTCGGCTCCGAATGTGACGGCGGCTTTGCCGAATACACCAAGGCCGACATCCGCGGCGTGGCGGCGATCGACTCCGACCTGAGCGATGCCGAACTGGCGACCTTCAGCTGCTCGTACGTGACGGCCGAGGGCATGTTGGACAGGGCGCAGGTCGGCGAGGGCGACACGGTTCTGATCCCCGGTGCCTCGGGCGGTGTGGGCGGGGCGCTGATCCAGCTGTCCAAGCTGCGCGGCGCACGCGTGATCGCCATGGCCAGCGCGGCCAAACACCCGGAGGTCGCCAAACTGGGCCCGGATCGCATCCTGCCGCGCAACCCCAGGAACCTGCGGGCCGAGCTGAAAGGCGAACGGATCACCGTCGTCGCTGATGTCGTGGGCGGAGAGATGTGGCCCAAACTGATCGACATGCTGGAGCGTGGCGGGCGCTATACCTGTTCGGGCGCGATTGCCGGTCCGATCGTGCAATTCGACCTGCGCACCTTCTATCTGCGCGATCTGACCTTCACCGGGTCGACCGTGAACACGCCGAAGAACTTCTTTGATGTCGTGAAATACATAGAAAATGGGCAAATTAAGCCAGCTTTGGCCGCCACTTACCCGTTGACTGAACTGCGAGAGGCCCAGCAGGCCTTCATCGACAAGCAACATACCGGCAACATCGTGGTGATCCCATGACCCTGGAAAACGTTCTCGAAGCCGCGCGGCACCTGCATCAGAGCCTGCCGGCGCTGTCCGAATTCGGCACCTGGCCCACCGACCTGACCGCGACCGGTTTGCAACCGCGGGCGATCCCCGCCATGCCACTGGTGCAGGCGCTGGATCAACCCGGATCACCCCGGACAACGGGGTTGGTTCAGGCGATCCGGTCGGCGGCGCATCTTGCCCACTGGAAACGAACCTATACCGAGGCAGAGGTCGGTGCCGATTTCCGCAATCGGTACGGGTATTTCGAACTGTTCGGGCCAAGCGGTCATTTCCATTCGACCCAGCTGCGGGGCTATGTCGCCTATTGGGGCGCCGGGCTGGACTATGACTGGCACAGCCATCAGGCCGAGGAGCTTTACCTGACGCTGGCGGGCGGTGCGGTCTTCAAGGTTGCCGAGGACCAGGCCTTTGTGGGCGCTGAAGGCACGCGCTGGCACGCCAGTTGGCAAAGCCACGCCATGTCCACGGGGGATCAGCCGATCCTGACATTCGTGCTGTGGCGGGGAGAGGGGTTGAACGACCTGCCAAGGATGGACGCCGCATGAAGATCACCCGCATCTCGGTCTTTCACGTCGATCTGCCGCTTGAACATCCCTATTGGCTGTCCGGCGGACGTCTGAAATTCGAGGTGCTGGATGCCACCTTCGTCAAGATCGAAACCGATGCCGGGCTGACCGGCTGGGGCGAGGGTACACCATGGGGCCACACCTATGTGCCCGCCCATGGGCCGGGCATCCGGGCGGGGATCGAGACCATGGCGCCCTTCGTCTTGGGGCTGGACCCGCGTCGGGTTCTGGAGGTCGAGCAGGCGATGGACCACGCGCTGCCCGGGCATCTTTACGCCAAATCGCCGATCGACATGGCCTGCTGGGACATTGCCGGACAGGCGGCGGGGTTGCCGATTGCCGATCTGATGGGCGGCGGGTCACGCAGCCCCGCGCCGATCGCCTCCTCGGTCGGGGCCAAGACCGTCGAGGAAACCCGCGCGGTGATGGATCGCTATCGCGGCCGCGGCTATTGGGTGCATTCGGTCAAAGTGGGTGGCGACGTGGAGCGTGACATAGAACGCATCCGCGATGTCGAGGCGCACCGCCCGGCGGGTGAGCGCATCCTTTATGACGTCAACCGCGCCTGGACGCGGCAGCAGGCGCTGCGGGTGATGAAGGCCACCGAGGATCTGGGCGTGATGTTCGAACAACCGGGCGAGACGCTGGACGACATCGCCGCCATCCGGACCCTGCATTCCGCCCCGGTCAGCGTGGATGAAAGCCTGGTCACCCTGCAGGACGCCGCGCGCATTGCCCGCGACGGGCTGGCCGAGGTTTTCGGAATCAAGCTCAACCGTGTCGGCGGCCTGACCAAGGCCGCGCGGATGCGGGACATCGCGCTGGCGCATGGCATCGACATGTATGTGATGGCCACCGGCGGCTCGGTTCTGGCCGATACCGAGGCGCTGCATCTGGCCGCCACCATCCCGGATCACAACCGTTTGGGCGTCTGGGCCTGTCAGGACATGCTGACGCTGGATGTCGCGGGCGGGCGCGGCCCGCGCAACCGTCAGGGTCATCTCGAACTGCCCGAGGCACCCGGCCTCGGGGTAGCCCCGGATGAAGATGCACTGGGGGAACCAAAGGCCGTGTACCAATGACCCGCATCACCCGCATTTCGCTCTGGCATGTGCCGCTGACCAGCCATCAGGCCTATTACATGGCTGACGGCAAGGCCTGCGACACGGTTGAAACGGTGGTTCTGGCGCTGGACACCGATGACGATCTGACCGGTTGGGGCGAGGTCTGCCCGATTCCGCATTACCTGCCCGCCTATGCGCGCGGCGTGGCCCCGGCGGTGAAGGACATGGCCGCAGTTCTGCTGGGCGCCGACCCGATCGGACCCGAGGCGTTGATGGCGCGGCTGGACCGGCACCTGCCGGGGCATGTCTATGCCAAATCGGCGATCGACATCGCGCTGTGGGATCTGACGGGGCAGGTGGCAGGGCTGCCACTGCACGCGCTGCTGGGCGGTCGGCGGGCGCGGACGATGCCGCTCTATCACTCGATCACCTGCATCGCCCCGGCCGAGATGGCCCGCATCGCCCGCGAGGCGCAGGCGCAGGGCATCACCCAGTTCCAAGTCAAGCTGGGTGCGGATTCCGATTGGCAGGCCGATGTCGAACGCCTCCGTCTGGTGCGCGAGGCGGTGGGCGACGGGCCGCTGGTCTATGGCGACTGGAACTGCGGCGCCACGTCTCTGTACGCCAGCCGGGTGGGGCGGGCGGTCGCGGATCTGGATGTGATGCTGGAGCAGCCCTGTGCCACGATTGAAGATTGCGCCCGCGTGCGCGCTGCCACCGGCCTGCCGATGAAGCTGGACGAAAGCGCACACGACACCGCCAGCCTGCTGGCCGCGCATGCGCTGGGCTGCATGGACGCGGTCGCGGTGAAGCTGTCGAAATTCGGCGGGCTTTCGGCGGCGCGCCGCGCGCGTGATCTGTGCCTGCATCTGGGGGCGAAGATGTGCGTCGAAGACACCTGGGGGTCTGACATCACCACCGCCGCCCTGCTGCATCTGGGCGCGGCCACCGAACCCGCGCGCCTGATGAACGTGTGCGACCTGTCAGGCTATGTCGCGCCGAGGCTGGCGCCGGATGGCCCAACCCGCAAGGGCGGCCGCATCGCGCCGCCCGACGGGGTCGGCCTGGGCGTCCCGCCCGACCGCGAATACCTGGGCGCGCCGGACGTGATTCTGGATTAGGGAGGCGACCATGCCGCGACATCTCAGCCAATCCGATTGGGGCCAGCGCGCCCGCGCGCTGCTGCCCGGCGGCGGCTTGGGCAATTTCGACCCGTCGGTCTTCATCCGCGAGGGCTGCGGCAGCCGCGTCTGGGACGAGGAAGGGAAGGAATATGTCGACCTGCTGATCGGCTCGGGGCCGATGCTGCTGGGCCATGGCCACCCCGAGGTGTTGGAGGCCGTCGCCGAACAGTTGCCCAAGGGCATGACGTTCTTCGCCAACAACGCGCGCGCAGTCGAACTGGCCGAGGCGATCTGCGCCGCCGTGCCCTGCGCCGATCAGATCCGCTATGTCTCGTCCGGCGGCGAGGCTGACATGTACGCGATCCGGCTGGCCCGCGCCTTTACCGGCCGCGACAAGATCGTGAAGTTCGAAGGCGGCTATCACGGCATGAGCGCCGAGGCGCAGATGAGCCTGGCCCCGTCACGGATGGTGAATTTCCCGCAGGCGGTTCCCGACAGCGCGGGCATACCGGCCAGCGTTCAGGCCGAAATGCTGATCGCGCCGTTCAACGACCCGGACTACATCCGCTCGCTGTTGGCCGAGCACGGCAACCAGGTCGCGGGCATCATCGTCGAGCCCTTGCAACGCATCATCCCGCCCGAACCCGGCTTCTTGCAGCTTCTGCGGGACGAGGCCGACAAGTACGGCATCGTGCTGATCTTCGACGAGGTGGTGACCGGGTTTCGTTTCGCCTATGGCGGCGCGCAGGAGCTGTATAGCGTGACCCCCGACATCGCCACGCTGGGCAAGATCATCGGCGGCGGCTTTCCCCTGGCCGCGATCGCCGGGCGGGCCGAGATCATGGCCCATTTCGATAAGTCCGCCGTTGGCCATGAGAAATGGCTGATGCAGTTGGGGACCCTGTCGGGCAATCCGGTGGCCGCGGTGGCCGGGCTCAAGACGATGGAAGTGCTGCGCCGCCCCGGTCAGTACGACCGGCTGCGCTCCAATGGTCAGCGTCTGATGGACATGGCCTCGGCCGCGCTGACCAAGCAGGGGGTCGCCCACCGCGTCATCGGCGATCCGACCCTTTTCGAAATCGTGTTCACGGAAGGAAAGGTGCGCGATTACCGCGATGTGGTCCGCGCGGACACGGCCAAGGCAACCCGGTTCAATGCGGTTCTGATGCAGAACGGGATGTTCAAGTCGCCGGGCAAGACCTATCCGTCCCTGGCACTGACCGAAGCGGACTTTGACCTATGCAAAGCCGCCTATGCCAACGCCGCGGAGGCCGTGGCCGAAATGCAGAGTGCGGGCGTGTCCTAGTAGACGCCCGCCATCACCAGGCGAACGATGTCTTCGCGCTTCATGCCGCGCGCAGCCAGTTCTTCGTCGGTCAACTCGCTGAGTTGCTTGATCTTGATGACCTTGGCATTTGCTTCGCCCATGCGGATCAAAGCATCATAAATGCCGCTGAACACATCGGCGACCGCCGAGAACAGGTTCAGGATTGCCGGGCGGTGCGTGCTTGTCTGTGCCATGAGCGGAGCCTCTCTGGTCTGTATGTGACCAAAGAGATTTAGACCTGATGCTGCAGTGCAGCTAGGCACTTGAGGGAATAGCCGCTGTGCATCTGGTGCAAGTCTGGCCCGACAGGCGCAGGCTCAGGCCTTGAACAGGTCGTCCACCGGCACTTGCAAAGCGGTGGCCAGGGCGTTGGTCTGGCTGGCCATCGCGATCACCGCCAGAAGTTCGGCCTGCATCTGGTCGGTCATGCCCTTGGCGCGGGCCGCGGCCGAATGGGAGTGCACGCAATATTCGCAATTGTTGGCGACCGAGACGGCCACATACAGCATCTCTTTCACCAGCGAGTCCAGCGCGCCGGGGGCCATGACGGTCTTCAGCCGCTCCCACGTCGTTTGCAGCAGTGCCGGGTCATGGGCCAGAGCGCGCCAGAAATTGTTGATGTAATCAGTATTGCGGGTGGCGCGGATGTCATCGAAGACGGCCAGCGCCTCGGCGCTGACCTCTTCGTCCGTCAACAGGCGAACCGTTGCCATGCTCAGACCATCGCAAAGATGCGCGCCGGACCGCCCGACCCGCCGCGATGCGCAGGCGCGCCGACCACCAACGTGGCTCCGCTGGCGGGCACCTTGTCGAGATTGGCCAGGTTCTCGATGCCGTAGCGGTTGGTGGGCAGCCACGCGTAATGCGTCACGAAATCGGCCGATGGGCCGTGATCCAACGACAGCGTGTCAACGGCCAGCGCAACCGCGCCGGTTCCTTCGATCAGCATCTGCGCCGCTTCGACGTGGAAGCCGGGGAAATGCATCTTGCCGTCGCCGTCGGCGTTGCGGAATTCGGGTGTGGCGGTTTTGGCGGCCCATCCCGAATGCATGGCGACGCAGGCGCCATCGGGGATGTCGCCATTCGCCGCGATCCACGCCTTCAGATCGTCGGGGGTCACCTGCGCATCCGGGTCCTCGGCCGCGCGGGCGGCAATGTCCACCACGCACAGAGGGCAAACGAGGTTCGACACCGGGATTTCGTCCACCGACTGCCCATCCGCCGAGAAATGCAGCGGGGCATCGACATGCGTGCCGGTGTGTTCGTTGACGGCCAGGTTGAACAGGTTGAAGCCATGTTCCTTGAAATTGAAGGCCTGTGTCGCCTCGATCCCCGGCTGGCCGAAATAGGTGGGGAAATCGGCATCGTAGACATGGGTCATGTCCAGCACCTCGCCATGGCCGGCCGCAAGCGCTGGTGGGGCAGCCACCGTCCCAAGCGCCGTGCCTGCCGCCATCGCTGCGCCAGCCTTGAAAAAGGATCGACGCGACAGCATCCGGTCTTTCACCGCGTTCATTACGCAAACGTCACACATTTCAAAACTCCCTGTTCTGCAATCTGTTTTCGTTCCGGGCCGAATTCATTGGCCGGGTGGGCAAAGCCTAGCACGGTTTTCCGCGATCCGGTTCACAAGTTGTTTGGGGCCTGCTCGCCGGCAACAAATGCGGCCCGGCGGCGCAGTCGGGTATAAGGGGTTGAACCCGCGCGCGGACGGGTTCAATCTGTTGCGGAATATTGTTCCGCAATGCGGAACAAGCTGGGGTTGGCAAGAGGAGACCAAGTCTGATGTCCGAGGCGGTGGAATACGAACGGATTGGCGATATCGCGGTGCTGGCGGCGAACAACCCGCCGGTCAATGCGCTTGGCGTGGATGTGCGCCGGGGCCTGCTGGCCGGAATCGAACGGGCCGAGGCCGAGCGCGCAAAGGCGGTGCTGATCTACGGCAAGGGCCGGACCTATTTCGCGGGGGCCGATATCCGCGAGTTCGGCAAACCCCCGCAGGAACCGTGGTTGCCCGGCCTGTGCGACCGGATCGAGGCCTCGCCCCTGCTGGTGGTTTCGGCGCTGCACGGCACGGCGCTCGGCGGCGGGCTCGAGGTTGCGCTGTCCAGCCACTACCGCATCGCGGTTCCCTCGGCCAAGGTCGGCCTGCCCGAGGTCAATCTGGGCATCCTGCCCGGTGCCGGGGGCACCCAGCGTCTGCCGCGCGTGGCCGGGGTGGAGGCCGCGCTGGACATGATCACAACCGGTCGCCATGTCCGCGCCGACGAGGCGCTGAAGCTGGGCGTGATCGACAAGGTGCAGGATGGCGACCCGCGCGAGATCGGGCTGGCCTATGCGCAGGAGCTGCTTGACTCGGGTGCGCCCCGCCGCGCGGTCGGAGAGATGCCTGCGCCGGACCCCGTCGATTTCGATGCGGTCTACGAGGCTGTTCTGAAGAAGGGCCGCGGCCAGTTGTCCCCCGCCGTTGCCGTGCGTGCCGTGCAAGCCGCCTGCGAGGCGCCCAGCTTTGCCGAGGGCATGGCGCGCGAGCGGGAACTGTTCATGCAGTTGATGGAATCGGATCAGCGCAAGGGCCTGATCCACGCCTTCTTTGCCGAACGCGCCGTGGGAAAACTGCCCGAACTGAAAGGTGTCGAGCCGCGTCCGGTGCATCAGATCGGGGTCATCGGCGGCGGCACGATGGGCGCGGGGATCGCCACCGCCGCCTTGTTGGCAGGTCTGCCCGTGACCTTGCTAGAGATGACGCAGGAGGCCGCCCATGCCGCCAAGGACCGGATCGCCGGAAACTTGGCAGGCGCCCTGAAGCGCGGCAAGATCAGCCAGCAGCAGAACGACGCGATCCTGTCGGATCAGTTGCAGCTTGCCACAGGTTATGACGCGCTGAGCGCCGTCGACCTGGTGATCGAGGCCGTGTTCGAGAATATGGACGTCAAGAAACAGGTCTTTGCCCAGCTGGATGCGGTCTGCAAGCCCGGGGCGGTTCTGGCGACCAACACCTCGTATCTGGACGTCAACGAGATCGCCGCCACCACCACGCGGCCACAGGACGTGATCGGGCTGCATTTCTTCTCGCCCGCGCATGTGATGAAGCTGCTTGAGATCGTGGTGGCCGACAAGACCGCGCCCGAGGTGGTCGCAACCGGCTTTGCGCTGGGGCATCGGCTGAAGAAGGTCTCGGTGCGCGCAGGGGTGTGCGACGGGTTCATCGGCAACCGGATCCTCAGTACCTATCGCACCTGCGCCGACCACATGGTTCTGGACGGGGCAAGCCCGTTCCAGATCGACAAGGCGCTGACCGATTTCGGCTTTGCCATGGGGCCGTTCGCGGTGTCCGATCTGGCCGGGCTGGATATCGGCTGGGCGGTACGCAAACGCAAACGCGCCGAGGGGCTGGACCCGCGCGCCCGCGACAGCAGCTATGCCGACAAACTCTGCGAGGCCGGGCATTTCGGGCAGAAGACCAGCAAGGGCTTCTATGTCTATGAAAGAGGCAAGCGCGGCGGCACGCCGAACCCCGAGGTTCTGGACCTGATCGCGGCCGACCGCGCGGCGCAGGGCATCACCCCGCGCACGTTCACGGATGACGAGATCGTGCGGCGATATATGGTCTCGATGGTCAACGAGGCCGCCAAGGTGGTGGGCGAGGGCATCGCCCGCCGCCCCTTGGACGTGGATGTGGTGCTGCTCTATGGCTATGGGTTCCCGCGCTATCGCGGCGGGCCGCTGAAATGGGCGGATCTGCAGGGCCTGCCGGGTATTCTGGACGACATCCGCGCCTGGTCGGCCGAAGATGACTATTTCTGGCAGCCCGCGCCGCTGCTGGAAAAACTGGTGGCCGAGGGCCGCAGCTTTGACGATCTGAACAAGGACGCCGAGTGATGAAACAAGCCGTAATCGTATCCGCCGCGCGCACCGGGCTGGCCAAGTCGTTCCGGGGCTCGTTCAACATGACCCACGGCGCCACGATGGGCGGCCACGCGGTTCAGGCCGCGGTCGCGCGCTCGGGGATGGATGGGGCCGAGATCGAGGATTGCATCATCGGTTGCGGTTTCCCCGAAGGCGAGACCGGCGGCAACATCGCCCGCCAGATCGCCATCCGGGCCGGGTTGCCGGTCAGCGTTTCGGGCATGACCGTGAACCGGTTCTGCTCGTCGGGGCTGCAGACCGTGGCGCTGGCGGCGCAGGCCATCACCGAGGGCGGCGCTGGGCCAATCGTGGCCGGTGGGGTCGAGAGCATCTCGCTGGTTCAGCCGAAAACCCGCCCGGTGCCCGAGGCGTGGATTCAGGAGCACAAGCCGGCGATCTACATGACGATGATCGAGACCGCCGACATCGTGGCCGAGCGCTATGGCATCAGCCGCGAAGAACAGGACGCCTATGGTCTGCGGTCGCAGCAGCGCATCGCGGCGGCGCAGGCGGCGGGCAAGTTCGACGACGAAATCGTGCCGATGCAGACCACCATGGCGGTCAAGGACAAAGAGACGGGCGAGGTCTCGCACCGGCAGGTCACCGTGGACCGGGATGAATGCAACCGACCGAACACGACCCTGGAAGGGCTGGCCACACTCGAGCCGGTGCGCGGCCCCGGAAACTACATCACTGCCGGCAATGCCAGCCAGCTGTCGGACGGCGCAGCCGCGGTGATCGTAATGGACAGCGCCGAGGCCGAGCGTCGGGGTCTGGAGCCCATGGGCGCGTTCAAGGGGTTCTGCGTGGCGGGGTGCGAGCCCGACGAGATGGGCATCGGCCCGGTCTTTGCGGTGCCGCGCCTGCTGGAACGGCATGGTCTGAGCGTCGAGGACATCGACCTGTGGGAGCTGAACGAAGCCTTTGCCTCGCAAGCGCTGTACTGCCGCAACCGTCTGGGAATCGATGACGAGAAATGCAACGTGAACGGCGGCTCGATCGCCATCGGGCATCCGTTCGGCATGACCGGCGCGCGGATGGTCGGCCATCTGCTGCGCGAAGGGCGGCGGCGCGGGGCAAAGCTGGGTATCGTGACCATGTGCATCGGTGGCGGCATGGGCGCGGCCGGTCTGTTCGAAATCTATTGAAGAATGGGGCACCGGGCTAGCCCATCGAGGGCCGGCCCGGCGCAGCCCGGCCCGCGGGGCCGAGCAGGCAAGGTTCCGATCGCGTCGAGGAGGAGGGCGGCTGTGGACTTGAGTTATACGGACGAGGAGAAGGCCTTTCGCGACGAGGTTCGCGGTTTTCTGGCCGAGAAACTGCCCAAGGAGATCTCGGACAAGATCCGGGCTGGCCGGAATATCGGCAAGGAAGGGTATGAGTGGTGGCATGCCACGCTGAACGAGCGCGGCTGGTTGAATTTCAACTGGCCGAAGGAGTTTGGCGGCGCCGAGTGGAACGCGGTTCAGCGCCATATCTTCGAGGAGGAATGCGCCGCCGCCTATGCGCCGCGCATCGTGCCGTTTGGCCTGTCGATGCTGGGTCCGGTGCTGCAGAAATTCGGCTCGAAGGAACAGCAGGATTATTTCCTGCCGCGCATCCTCAATGGTGAACATTGGTGGTGCCAGGGCTATTCCGAGCCGGGTGCCGGGTCGGACCTGGCCTCTCTGAAGACACGCGCGGTGCGGGACGGCGACCAGTATGTCGTGAACGGCCAGAAGACCTGGACCACGCTGGCGCAATACGCCAACTGGATCTTCTGCCTGGTGCGCACCGATCCCGAGGCCAAGGCGCAGGAGGGGATCTCGTTCCTGCTGATCGATATGAACACGCCGGGGATCGAGGTGCGCCCCATCGTCCTGCTGGACGGAACGCCCGAGGTTAACGAGGTGTTCTTTGACGATGTGCGCGTCCCGGTCGAAAACCTGGTGGGCGAGGAGAACAAGGGCTGGACCTATGCCAAGTATCTGCTGACGCATGAACGCACCAACATCGCCGGTGTCGGCTTCAGCCAGGCGGGGCTGGACATGGTCAAACGGATTGCCCGGATCGAAACCGCGAATGGCCGCCCCCTGATCGAGAACCCGCATTTCGCCGCTCGGTTGGCACGGGTCGAGATCGACCTGATGGCCATGGCCACCACCAACATGCGCATCATCAGCAAGGCTGCGGCCGGACAGGCACCGGGGGTCGAAAGCTCGATGCTGAAGGTCAAGGGTACGATCATCCGGCAGGAGATCAACGACCTGGCCCGCCGCGCGGTGGGGCCTTATGCGATGCCTTTCGCCTCCGAGGCGGTGGCGGGCGACAACGACCCGATCGGGCCGGACTATGCCGCGCCGGTCGCCGCCCAGTATTTCAACAACCGGAAACTGTCGATCTTCGGCGGGTCGAACGAGATCCAGCGCGGGATCATCGCCAAGGTCAAGATGGGGGGCTGAGATGGATTTCAACCTGACCGAAGAACGGCAGATGCTGCAGGACACGCTGCGGCGCTATCTGGCCGACAGATATACGACTCTGGTGCGCAACGACATTCTGGACAGCGCGGCGGGGTTCAGCGCCGACATCTGGCGCGAACTGGCCGATCTGGGCGTTCTGGGCGCGCTGTTCGACGAAGCGGACGGCGGGTTCGGCGGGGCGGGTTTTGACATCGCCACTGTGTTCGAGGAACTGGGCCGGGCCGGGGTGGTCGAGCCGGTTCTGGACAGCTGCATTCTGGGCGGTCGGCTGATCGCGCAGGTGGGCGACCCCGATCAACGGACCCTGCTGGATCAGGTGATCTCGGGCAAGCTGCATCTGGCGCTGGCGCATGGGGAGCCTGCCAGCCGGTATGACCTGAGCCGGGTCGAGACCACCGTGCGGACCGACGGCACGGACCTGATCCTGAACGGGCGAAAGGCCGTGGTCGTGAATGCCGAGGCCGCCGGGCTGCTGATCGTATCCGCGCGCGAAACGGGCGGGCCGTTCGATCTGGATGGCATTTCGCTGTTTCTGGTGCCTGCTGGCACACCGGGTCTGGGACTGCGCGGGTATCCGATGCTGGCCGGAGGCCGCGCGGCCGAGGTCACTCTGGACGATGTGCGCCTGCCGGAAACCGCGCGTCTGGGCGCCGCGGGGAAGGCGTTCGAGCCGCTGATGAACGTTGTGGCCGCAGCCAATGTCGCGCTGGTCGCCGAGGTTCTGGGCGCGATGGAAATCGCGGTGGACCTGACACGGCAATATCTGATGACGCGCAAGCAGTTCGGCCGCCCGATCGGGACCTTTCAGGCCCTGCAGCACCGGTTCGCGGATATGCTGATCGAGCTGGAGCAGACGCGCTCGGCGGTGATCAACGCGGCCGGTCACCTTGAAGCACCCGATCGCGACCGGCAGATCGCCGCGGCCCGCAACCTGGTGTCGCGGGTGGGCCGGCTGGTGGCCGAGGAAACGATCCAGATGCATGGCGGCATCGCCATGACGCAGGAATATGAGCTTGCGCATATTGCCAAGCGGATCGTCATGTCGGATCACAGGTTCGGCGACGCGGATTATCATTTGGAGCGGTTCATTGCACTCGGCGCGGCCTGAAGAAGACCCAAGGGTCCGGCGGTCGGGCTGTCAGAACGCGATCGGGTTCGAGGTGGATCTGTCCGACCCCGACGGCCGGGCCCGGTGCCATCTGACCATCCGGGCGGATCACCTGAACAGCCAGGGCATCCTGCATGGCGGCATCATCGCCATGCTGCTGGACGTGGCTTGCGGCAACACCGCCTCGGCCTGGTTCGACCGGGACGACCATCCGCTGGTTCTGACCCTGTCGCTGAACACAAGCTATGTGGCGGCGGTGCGTCAGGGGCGCGTGACGGCCACGGGGCGCGCAATGGGTGGCGGGCGCACGCTGGCCTATGTGACCGGAGAGTTGCACAGCGACGACGGAACCCTGATCGCAACAGCGGCGGGGGTGTTCAAGCGCACCACGAAACGCTGAGCGCAAAACCGGTTCCGGCGCAGGGGAGGGCGAAGGGACATGAACAAATGGCACGACTATCCGGATGCCCAGATCCGGACCCGTCCGCGGGCCCGCGCCTTTGCAGACGGGTTCGGCGCCGATTGGAGCTTTGCTGACCTCGACCGCGCGATTTCCGAGCTGTCAGAAATCCTGCTGGCCTCGGGGGTGCGCCCGTGCGATCGGGTCATGCTGGTGCTCGAGAATTGCTGTGCGGCAGTGGCCGCGCTGTTTGCCTGTTCCCGGATCGGGGCCTGCGTGGTGCCGGTGAACGCCCGCCAGACCGAGGCTGAATTGGCCCGCATCGTGGATCACGTGACCCCGGCAGTGATCCTGTTCACATCGGCCGCGTCGCCGGAGGCGCGCGACCATGCGCAAACTGCCGGGGCCCGGCCCGTTTCCGGGGCCTTCGGGCAGATGCACCTGGCCGCGCCGTACCCGAGCGCGCCCGACCCCGATCTGGCGGATGTCGCGGCGATGCTGTTCACCACCGGCACGACTGGAACGCCCAAGGGCGTGATGCTGACTCACGAAAACCTGCGGTTCGGCGGGCTGACCTCGGCGAATTTCCGCGGGTTGACGCAGGATGACATGGTCTATGGGGTGCTGCCGATTTCGCACATCTTCGGACTGGCCTCGATCGTCACCGGGTCGGCGCTGGCCGGGGCCTTCGTCCAACTGGATGCCCGGTTCGCGGCGGACCGCGCCTTTGCCGCGTTGAACGCGGGCGTCACGGTGTTTTCGGGTGTGCCGCAGATGCATGCGCTGTTGATGCAATATGCCAAGGAGCAGGGGTTGGAGCGGTTGCCCTCGGGTGCCCTGCGCTACACTTCGTCCGGGGCTGCCCCGCTGGATCCGGCGTGGAAACGCAAGGCCGAGGCGTTCTATGGCGTTGCGCTGCAGAACGGCTATGGCATGACCGAAAGCACGGCGGGGATCTGCGCCTCGCACAACCGGATCGGGGATCCGGATATCTCGGTCGGCCCGCCCTTGCCGGGGGTCGAACTGCGCATTGACGAAACCATACCCGGCGGCGGAGATGGCGTGGGCGAGATCCTGACGCGCGGCCCGCATGTGATGAAAGGATACTATCGCAACGCCGAGGAAACGGGCCGGGTTCTGGCCCAGGGATGGTTGCGCACGGGCGACCTCGGCCGTCTCGACGCGCACGGTAATCTGCACGTCGTCGGCCGCGCCAAGGAACTGATCATTCACGGCGGCTTCAACGTCTATCCGCCCGAGGTCGAGGCCGCGCTGAACGACCACCCGCAGGTGATCCAATCTGCGGTGATCGGGCATCGGGTGGGCGGCGACGAACAGGTGCTGGCCTTTGTTCAGGTGCCTGAAATCGGCGCTGCGTCCGAGGCAGAGTTGGCGGAGTTCGTGGCCGCACGTCTTGCGGGCTACAAACGGCCGGGCCGGATCGTACTGGCCACGTCACTGCCAGCCGCGCCCACGGGCAAGATTCTAAAACACAAGCTGCTAACGCATTTCGCGGATCAACTGGCCTAGGGGCAGGGCCGGCAAAACGCTCCCGCGCCCGCGCGACATCGGCTGCGCCGATGCCGGGCCAAACAGGAGGAGGCGTTTTGCCAAAAACGTCGACGAAGGGCGGGAGCCGCCGTCAGGCCGCGTGGCCTTCGGCTGCGGCGCGAATGGCGCGGATGTTCTGGCCATAGACGTTCGGGTTCGCAACCGACCCGCCCTTGAAGACAGCGGAACCGGCAACAAGAACGTCCGCGCCGGCCGCTGCGACCAGCGGGGCGGTTGTGGTGTCGACGCCACCGTCGATTTCGATATGCACCGGACGGTCTCCGATCATCTCGCGCAGGCGGCTCACCTTTGCGGTCATGTCGATGAATTTCTGCCCGCCAAAGCCGGGGTTCACCGTCATCACGCAGACCAGATCGGCCAGATCCAGCAGGTGCTCGACCGCTTCGGCCGGGGTGCCGGGGTTCAGCGCCACGCCTGCCTTCATGCCCGCCGCACGGATGGCCTGCAACGTGCGGTGCGTGTGGGGGCCGGCCTCGATATGGGCCGTCAGATAGTCCGCGCCGGCATCGGCATAGGCCTGGATGTAGGGGTCGACCGGCGTGATCATCAGGTGCACATCCATCACCGTCTTGACATGCGGGCGGAACGCTTTGACCGCCGGTGGGCCGAAGGTAAGGTTCGGCACGAAATGCCCGTCCATCACGTCAACATGGACCCAGTCGGCGCCCTGGGCCTCGATGGCTTGGATCTCCTGTCCGAAATTGGCGAAATCGGCGGACAGGATCGACGGTGCGATCTTGATCTTGCGGTCAAAGCTCATGGCGGCCTCATGTGACAGATCTGACGGTTCAGGTGTTGAGCCCGCGTATAGACGGGACGAGCGGCATTGCCCAGCCCTTGCATAGGCCATCCGCTTTCAGCCCGTTACAAAAGCTTCACCGGATCGACACATCACCGTTGAGCACCAGCTGTAGACGACCTCCATCATGAACTGGGGGTGGCACGTGCTGCGCATCGAAAAACTGACCAAGCGCTTCGGCGACAATACTGCAGTCGACACCGCAACGCTGGACGTCGACAAGCCATGCATGATCGGGATCATCGGGCGGTCGGGCGCGGGCAAGTCCACCCTGCTGCGTATGGTCAACCGCCTGACTGATGCCAGCGCCGGGCAGATCCTGTTTCACGGGCGCGACGTGACCACGCTGAAAGGCCGCCAAAAACGTGCGTGGCAGGCCGATTGCGCGATGATCTTCCAGCAATTCAACCTTGTGCCCCGCATGGACGTGGTCTCGAATGTGCTGCATGGAACGCTGAACCGGAACTCGACCCTGGCCACCCTGTTCAACCTGTTCCCGACCGCGGACATCCACCGCGCCATCGACATTCTCGACCGTCTTGGCATCGCCGAACATGCCCCCAAACGGGCCGAGGCGCTGTCGGGCGGGCAGCAGCAGCGCGTCGCCATCGCGCGGGCACTGATGCAGGACCCCAAGATCATCCTGGCCGATGAACCCATCGCCTCGCTGGACCCGATGAATGCGCAAGTCGTGATGCAGGCCCTGCGCCGCATCCACGAAGAGGACGGCCGCACCGTGATCGCCAACCTGCACACGTTGGACACCGCGCGCCGCTATTGCGACCGCGTAGTCGGCATGCGCGATGGACGCATCGTGTTTGACGGCCTGCCCGAACAGTTGACCACCGGCGTCGCCCGCGAGATCTACGGTGCTGATGCCAGCTTCTCCGAGGCCGCGACCTCGACCGAGATCGAAACACTGGATGCCACCCGGAAGGCTCTGATGGAAGCCGAGGCCACGATCTGAGCCCCAACCACCTCTTTTTTCGCCCGGCCCGATGAATGGGGTGGGCCAATCAACCTGGAGAGAGACAGATGAAGAAACTCGTTGCCGCCCTGGTCGCGACCACTGCCCTGAGCGCACCTGCCATGGCTGAGGAGATCAGCGAATTCCGTATCGGCATCCTGGGCGGAGAAAACGCGCAGGACCGGCTGAACAACAACGAATGTCTGCGTGAATACACCGAGGACGCGCTGGGTGTCGAAACCAAGCTGTTCGCCCCGGCTGACTACAACGGCGTGATCCAAGGCCTGCTGGGCGGTACGATCGACATGGCTTGGCTGGGCGCCTCCGCCTATGCCAAAACCTATCTCAGCGACCCCGAGGCGGTTGAGCCGGTTCTGGTCAAGGTGAACGTGGATGGTGGGTATGGCTACTACTCGGTCGGGTTCGCCCGCAAGGACAGCGGCATCACCTCGCTTGATGACATGAAAGGCAAGGTGTTTGGCTTTGGTGATCCGAACTCGACCTCGGGCTATTTGATCCCCTCGATCGAAATCCCTCAGGCAACGGGTGCAACGATGGAGTCGGGCGACTACTTCGGTGAAGTGAAGTTCACCGGTGGTCACGAGCAGACAATCGTCGCCGTCAACAACGGTGACGTGGATGGTGGCGTGACCTGGGCCGATGGTCTGGGCAACTGGGAAGACGGCTACAATTCGGGTGCGCTGCGCCGCGCCGTGGATGCCGGACTGGTCGACATGAACGACATGGTCGAAATCTGGAAATCGAAGCCGATCCCGGAAGGTCCGGTGGTTCTGCGCAAGGCTTTGCCGGCGGATGTCAAAGAGAAGATGACGGCTCTGATGGCCGGGCTGGCCGACAAAGACCGTGAGTGCTTCTATGGCGTGGCCGCAGGTGAAGCAAAAGCGTTCGAGCCGATCACCCACGAGGCCTACGAAATCATCATTGAAGCCCGCAAGCTGAAGTCGAACTAAGCCTGCGCAACTTCTGTTCGGGGTCCGGCCGCAAACCGGACCCCATTATCCCCATCGGAGCCTTTCATGACCGACCTGACCGCGGGATCCGCCGGACTCGACCGGATTCGGGAGGATTACACCATCATGACCCGTCGCAAACGGGTTTACGGTGGGATACTCCTGATCCTGTTCGTGGCTCTTATGGCGGCCGGATTCCGGACCGCCGACATGCGAAACGCCGGTAGTTTTGCCGATGGGTGGAACCGCATTTTCGATTACCCTGCCGAGGTTCTGACTGAGGCCTGGGAGAAGATCGGGGAATTGCCCGCAAATTTGGTCGAGTTCTTTCCCGCGCTGATCGAAACACTGAATATCGCCGCCGCGGCCACGCTGGTGGGCACTCTGGGCGGCACCTTTCTGGCGCTGATGTCCACCCGCGGCATGGCGCTGTGGCCGTCATTGATCCCCGTTTTTCGCCGTATTTCTGATATTTGTCGGGCCGTTCCGGAAATCGTCATCGCGTTGGTACTGATCTTTGTTCTGGGCGGCGGGCCTGTGCCTGCAATGATTGCCATCGCCATTCACACTGCCGGTGCTCTGGGCAAGTTGTTTTCCGAAGTGAATGAAAACGCCTCTCTGAAACCGGTGGAGGGGCTGCAGTCGGTTGGCGCCAACTGGTCGCAGCGGATGTATTTGGGCGTGATCCCGCAGGTCGGGCCAAACTATGTCAGCTACGCGCTGCTGCGGTTCGAGATCAACATCCGCGCCTCGGCCATTCTTGGTTTCGTGGGTGCAGGCGGCTTGGGGTACGAACTGCGCAACGCCATGTCCTGGGGGCAGGGGCGTTACGACGAGGCGGCGGCCATCTTTCTGCTTCTGTTCGTCACCATCGTGGCCGTGGATCAGCTGTCCGGCGTTTTGCGTGACCGCCTGACACACGGTTCCGCCAAAGGAGCCGCAGCATGAGCACCTTTGCCACTGATCTGCCGATCAACGACTTGAAAGCCAGAACCGACCAATTCTTTCGGCGTAAACGGGCGCTGAGTTTCGGGTTGCCGGGGCTGGTCATTCTATACCTGGTCTATGTTTTCTTTGCCTTTGACGTGCCCGGCTTGGCCGAGCGGGCGAACTGGGAAAACGGCAAGACGCTTGTATCCGACAGCTACAGCTACAAGACTCACGTGACGCGGGACAATCGAAACGGAGAAGTGTCCGTTGCGATCGAAGGAGAGCGCAAGGGCGCTTACCCGGATGGCACTGCGCCGGAATGGGTCGTTTTGGGCGAAACCACCGTGATTGACCTGCAAGACGGCCACATCGTTCGCTTTGGACCTGAAACCGTGGAATATGACATCCCGGGTTATGGAACCATGCGCGCAACGCCCAGCCGGTCTGCCGGAGTGCAGGCCGACTTACCGACTGCCGAGGTGCCGGACTGGATCAACATGTCAAAGAATCGCCTGGCGATCACCACGCCGGCGGGTCGGCTGACCGTGACACGCAACCGGGCCGAGGTGTTCCGGTATTTCAACGGTTGGGAACTGTTCTGGTTCACTTTGGACAGCCCCTATCACGGTCAGTCTTTCAGCCAGTTGATGGGGCGTGCCGCTTCGGGCGAGGCCGCAGAAATCTTTGACGATTTCTGGACCAACAAGATGTGGCGCCATCAGGATGTTGCGTGGGCGATCTTTGAAACGCTTCTGATGGCTTTTCTGGGTACATTGGGGGCAGGGATGATCGCTTTGCCCCTCGCATTTCTGGCGACACGAAATTTCAATCCGTTTAGAACGGTCCGATTTGCCACTCGTCGTATCTTTGACTTCGTGCGCGGTGTTGATGCGTTGATCTGGACGGTGGTTCTGGCACGCGCCTTCGGGCCAGGGCCGCTAACAGGGGCGCTGGCCATCCTGGTCACCGATACCGGCACCTTCGGCAAGATCTTCTCCGAGGCGCTGGAAAATGTTGATCAGAAGCAGATCGAGGGCGTGCAGTCTACCGGGGCCAATGCGCCGCAGAAATATCGTTTCGGTGTGATCCCGCAGATCACGCCGGTTCTGCTCAGTCAGCTCCTGTACTTCCTGGAATCCAACACCCGCAGCGCAACCGTGATCGGGGCGATAACCGGGGGCGGGATCGGTCTGTTGCTGACACAGGCGATTATCACCCAGAAAGACTGGGAGGAAGTCGCCTATTACATCGTGCTGATCATCCTGATGGTCATGCTGATGGACTGGTTTTCGGGCTGGCTGCGCAGGCGGCTGATCCAGGGCGGGCCGCCCAAGTCGCGCAAACAGCGCGATCCGCAGGCCAAGCCCCTGATGTTGCCTTGAACCGTATACGAGGACTTGCAGACCATGGCGCGCTTGCGACCGGACCAGCCCTTCATCCACCCGGAATGCCAGATAACCGGCAGCAGCTTTGGCGCCTTTGTCGAAATCGGTGCCGGAACGCGGGTGACGAATTCGGTGTTTGGGGACTATTCCTATTGCGACCGGACCTGCGACATCGCGAATGCCCGGATCGGAAAATTCGCCAATATCGCCAGTTTCACCCGGATCGGCGCCACCGACCATCCGATCGAGAAAGCGTCGCTGCATCACTTCCACTACCGCTCGGCCGACTATTGGGACGATGCCGAGGACGATGCGGATTGGTTCGCGCTGCGCGCCGGGCGGCTGGCGCATATCGGGCATGACACCTGGATCGGCCACGCGGCCATTATCAAGCCCGAGGTGACGATCGGGCACGGGGCAGTCGTTGCCTCCGGGGCGATCGTGACCAAGGACGTGCCGCCCTATACCATCGTCGGGGGTGTCACCGCCCAAACCATCCGCCGCCGGTTCCCTGCGCACGTGGCCGAGCGGATGATGGCTCTGGCCTGGTGGGATTGGGACAATGCCCGCCTGCGTGCGGCGCTTCCGGATTTCCGCGCGTTGCCCGCCGAGGCGTTTCTGGAGAAATACGAGGATTGACCGGCATCACCCGTGATCGTCATCCAGCGTCAAAGTGACCCGCTCACCGGCAAAGACGGTCTTGCCGTATTCAACCGGATGCCCCTGCGGATCGGCGTTTATGCCGACCGAATGCAGAACCGGCGCGCCCTCGATCAGGTGCAGGTGCCGGGCCTGAACCGCATCAGCCGCGCGGGCGGTCAGGCGGGTCGAGATGCGGGTATAATCCGCCACGCCGCAGTACCGCAGCGCCCGCGTGACCGAGCCGTTCTGGGCCAGCGCTTCGGGCAGGTCGGGCAGGCGCGCGGCGGGAAAGACGCTTTGGAACACCGCGATCGGTTGGCCATCGGCCAGCGACAACCCGTCATAGACATGCACCGGGTCGCCGGGGGCCAGGGCCAGCGCCTCGGCCTCGGTCTTGTCGGCGGCGCGGGTGATCAGCGACAGCACCTGCTTGCCCGGGATCTTGCCGCTGGCCGAGATGTTCTGGTGGTACCGGACCCGTTTGCCGATCGGGTAATCGGTCGCTGCTGCCGAAACGAACACGCCGGCCCCGCGGCGCGGATGCACCAGCCCCTGCCGGGCCAGTTCGGCCAGGGCCCGGCGCACCGTGTGGCGGTTCACGCCGTGGGTTGCGGCCAGCTGCGCCTCGGTCGGCAGGCGGTCGCCGGTTGCAAAGCGCCCCTCGGCAATGTCGGCGGTCAGCGCCAGCGCGATGGTCTTCCAGATCGGTGTTTGGCCCATGTCATCAAAACTTCACAGCATATTCGTTGCGAGTCACACTTTGCCCCGCTATGATTTGTCTAGTTGTATAGTAGTTGTAGACAAATTGGCCAAGAGGCTTTGATGGCGGATCAGACAAAAATCGCGACGGGTGATCGACGGGCTTGGCTGGGCCTTCTGGCACGTGCGCCGGCCGAGGCGCTGGCGGCCTTGTGGACCGCCTATGGCGCGCGTCCCGAATTCCAGTGGCTGCGCACGCCCGAGATCGGCGGCGTCATGGTGCGGGGGCGGGCAGGCGGCTCGGGCGCGCCCTTCAATCTGGGTGAGATGACGATCACGCGCTGCGCTCTGGCCTTGACCGACGGAACCGAGGGCCACGGATATGTGCAGGGGCGCGACAAGACCCATGCCGAAACCGCCGCCCTGATCGACGCGCTGATGCAGACCGGGGACGCGGACGCCGTGCGGGCGAAAATCCTGGAGCCGCTGACCCGTCAGGTTCAGGCGGCCAGATCGGCCCGGGCCGCCAAGGCTGCGGCCACCAAGGTCGAGTTCTTCACGATGGTTCGGGGAGAGGATCAATGACCCCAAAGACTCGTTTCTCGGGCGGTTTCACCGATGCGCCGGTTCAGGCGGCCCACGCCTTTCGTGCGGCCATGACCGTGATGGCGCGGCCGGGTGAGTTGCGGCAGCTGGTCGGCGCGACCCCGCCCGACGGCCTGTCGGTCGCCGCGGGAACGCTGCTGCTGACGCTGTGCGACCCGGACACGGGCGTTTATCTGGCGGGCGGGGCCGACAACCCGGCCATTCGCCAATGGCTGACCTTCCACACCGGTGCGCCACTCGTGCCCGCCGCGCAGGCCGATTTCGCCGTTGGCTGCTGGCAGGACCTTGTGCCGCTGGACCAATACCTGATCGGAACGCCGGAATACCCCGACCGATCCGCCACCCTGATCGTGGAGTGTGACGCGCTGGACCTTTCCGGTGCCGTATTGCGAGGGCCGGGCATACGCGACACTGCGCGCCTGGCCGTGCCCGATGTCGCGGCGGTTCAGGCCAATTCGGACCTGTACCCCTTGGGGTGCGATTTCTTCTTCACCTGCTGGGATATGGTTGCGGCCCTGCCGCGCAGCACCCGCATCCAGCCGGAGGGTTAGGCCATGTACGTAGCCGTCAAAGGGGGCGAAAAGGCGATCGAAAACGCCCATGCCTGGCTTGCCGAGGAACGCCGGGGCGATCCCGGCGTGGCCGAATTGTCCTTGGCCCAGATCCGCGAACAACTCAGCCTTGCGGTGAACCGCGTGATGGCCGAGGGTTCTCTGTACGATCCCGATCTGGCCGCACTTGCGATCAAGCAGGCGCGCGGTGATCTGATCGAGGCGATCTTCCTGATCCGCGCCTACCGTACCACCCTGCCGCGGTTTGGTTATTCGACCCCGGTCGATACCGGCAGCATGACCTGCGACCGCCGGATCTCGGCCACGTTTAAGGATGCACCGGGCGGGCAGGTTCTGGGCCCGACCTTCGACTACACGCACCGTCTGCTGGATTTCAAACTGGCCGCCGATGGCGCGCAGCCTGAGGCCCCCACCGCCGCGCCGCGTCACGAGCCGACCCCGCACATCACCGAATTCCTCCAGGACGAAGGCGTGATCCAGGACGAACCCGCCAGCGATGAGCCGCCCGGCGACCTGACGCGCGAACCGATGGAGTTCCCGGCGGACCGCCCCCTGCGTCTGCAAGCGCTGACGCGCGGGGACGAGGGGTTCGTGCTGGGCATGGCCTATTCGACCCAGCGCGGTTATGCGCGCAACCACGCTTTCGTGGGCGAGCTGCGCATCGGCACCGTTGCGGTCGAGATGGAAATCCCCGAACTGGGTTTCACGATCGAGATCGGCGAGATCGCCCTGACCGAATGCGAAACGGTTAACCAGTTCAAAGGATCACAGACCGAGCCGCCGCAATTCACACGCGGCTATGGGCTGGTCTTCGGCCAGTCCGAGCGCAAGGCCATCGCGATGGCGCTGGTGGATCGCGCCTTGCGCTGGGAGGAATTGGGCGAAGACGATCTGGGCGCCCCCGCGCAGGATCAGGAATTCGTCCTCAGCCATGCTGACAACATTCAGGCGACCGGCTTTCTGGAGCATATCAAGCTGCCGCACTACGTCGATTTCCAGTCCGAATTGGAACTGGTGCGCAAATTGCGCCGCGAAGCCAAAGAACGCCTGGAACCGCGCGAGGCCGCCGAATGACTTCAGTGCCCTTCCTGCATCCTGTCCGCCGGCCGAGATGCCCTGCCAGCCGCAGCCCGGCGTGGCGCGTCCGCGCTGATCGCAGACCATTCGCCTCGCGCGTCCCGCCGCATGGCCCGGCGCCGTCGCTGGGAATGTATCCTGCGCCAGAGAAAGTAGAGCATGACGACCGCGAAGGCCGAGGTAACCAGAAAACCGTCCACAACAACACCAAAAAACGAAAGTGATACATCAAATGAATGAGTATAACTTCGCATATTTGGACGAACAAACCAAGCGGATGATCCGCCGGGCCATTCTCAAGGGCTTGGCCGTTCCGGGTTATCAGGTGCCGTTTGCCAGCCGCGAGATGCCCATGCCTTATGGTTGGGGCACGGGCGGGGTTCAGGTCTCGGCCGCGACGCTGACCCCGGATGATGTGTTCAAGGTGATCGATCAGGGAGCAGATGACACGACCAATGCCGTGTCGATCCGAAAGTTCTTTGAAAAGACGGCGGGCGTGGCCACGACCGAAGAGACCGAGAAGGCCACCATCATCCAAACCCGCCATCGCATCCCCGAGGCCCCGCTGCGTGCTGATCAGATCCTGGTCTATCAGGTCCCGATCCCCGAACCGCTGCGGTTTCTGGAACCGCGCGAGACGGAGACGCGCAAGATGCACAGCCTGCAGGAATACGGGTTGATGCATGTGAAGCTCTACGAAGACATCAGCCAGCACGGCGCGATTTCCACGGCCTATGCCTATCCGGTCCGGGTGGCCGAACGCTATGTGATGGACCCGTCTCCGATCCCGAAATTCGACAATCCGAAACTGGAGATGGACGCGATCCAGCTGTTCGGGGCCGGGCGCGAGCAGCGGATCTATGCGGTGCCGCCGCATACGCGGGTGGTCAGCCTCGATTTCGAGGACTACCCGTTCGAGGCCAGCAAGGCCGATCATGCCTGCGATCTGTGCGGGGCCGAAGACAGTTACCTGGACGAGGTGATCACGGACGATGCCGGCAACCGGATGTTCGTGTGTTCGGACACCGATTACTGTCGGTCCCGCCGCGAGGCCGGACACCAAGGCAGTTTGGCGCAGGAGGATGCGGCATGACCCCGCTCTTGCAGGTCAAAGGCATCGAGAAGCGCTATGGCGCGCGGATCGGCTGCCGGGATGTCAGTTTCGACCTCTACCCCGGCGAGGTGATGGGGATCGTCGGCGAAAGCGGGTCGGGCAAGTCGACCCTGCTGAACTGTCTGGCTGGGCATCTTAAGCCGGATGCCGGGCAGGTGATCTTTGATACCCGCGCCGACGGGCCGGTGGACACGGTCACGATGTCGGAACCTGCCCGCCGGATGCTGGGGCGCACCGACTGGGCCTTTGTGCATCAGCATGCCCGCGACGGGCTGCGCATGTCGGTCAGCGCCGGCGGCAATATAGGCGAGCGGCTGATGGCCGTGGGGAGCCGGCACTATGGTCAGATCCGCGGGCAGGCTCTGGATTGGCTGGGCCGGGTCGAGATTGCAGAAAGCCGCGTGGACGACCGACCCAGCGCGTTTTCGGGCGGCATGCAGCAACGGTTGCAGATCGCGCGCAACCTGGTGACCGGTCCGCGGTTGGTTTTCATGGATGAACCGACCGGCGGGCTGGACGTCTCGGTACAGGCCCGACTGCTGGACCTGCTGCGCGGCCTCGTGCGCGAGATGGGGCTGAGCGCCATCATCGTCACCCATGATCTGGCCGTGGTGCGGCTGCTGGCGGACCGGTTGATGGTGATGAAGGATGGTGAGGTGGTCGAAGCGGGGCTGACCGATCAGGTGCTGGACGATCCGCAGCATGCCTATACGCAACTGCTTGTGTCCAGCGTCCTGCAGGTTTGAATGCTACAGAAAAGATGAAATCCGATGATTGAACTGATCGACGTGAGCAAGAGCTTTACCCTGCACAATCAGGGCGGCGCCGTGATCCCGGTGATGGCGGGCGCGTCGCTGCAGGTCGGGGCCGGAGAATGCGTGGCCCTGACCGGGGCCAGCGGGGCTGGGAAGTCCACACTGATGCGGGTGATCTACGGCAACTACCTGGCGGCCTCGGGGCAGGTGCGGGTGGGTGGCCTGGACGTCGCCCGGGCCCAACCGCGCGAGATCCTGCAGCTGCGCCGGGAGACCCTGGGCTATGTCAGCCAGTTTCTGCGTGTCGTGCCGCGGGTGCCGACGCTGGAGGTCGTGGCCGAACCGCTTCTGGTTAAGGGGTGCGAGCAGCAGACCGCACTGGACAAGGCAGCGGGCCTCCTTCAGCGCCTGAATATTCCGGAACCGCTTTGGCGCCTCAGCCCCACGACATTTTCGGGCGGGGAACAGCAACGGGTGAATATCGCGCGTGGATTTGCGCATGACTATCCGGCTCTGTTGCTGGATGAACCCACGGCCAGCCTTGACGCACGAAACCGCGAAACCGTGCTGTCCCTGATCCAAGAGGCAAAGGCCCGCGGCGCGGCGATCATCGGGATATTCCACGACCAAGAGGCCCGTGACCGGGTCTGCAACCGCGTGGTTGACGTCACGCAGTTTGCGCAGGGGGCGGCGGCATGAAGATGGCCCCGGTCATTGCAGTTGTCGGGCCTTCGGGTGTTGGAAAAGACAGCGTGATCCAAGCACTGTTGGCGCGCGCGCCGAACTTCGAAAGGGTGCGTAGAGTCATCACCCGTCCCCATGGCGAAGGCGGTGAGGATTTTGACCGCGTGTCCGACCGGACGTTTCAAACAATGGTCCAAGAGGGCGGCTTTGTTCTGCACTGGGCTGCGCACGGGCTGCACTACGGCATTCCCGTTGCGATCACGGAACAACGCCGAAGGGCCGACGCCGTTCTGGTCAACCTCTCAAGGGCTGTGTTGCCCGAGGCACAAAAGGAATTTCGAGAGCTGATCGTGATATCCCTGACGGCCGACCCAAAGGTTCTGGCGCAACGTCTGGCAGTGCGCGGCCGGGAAAGCGCGGCCGATCAAGCCCGGCGTTTGGGGCGCGCCAAGGCAGCCCTGCCCGAAGGCCTGAACCACGTGATCGAGGTCGACAATTCCGGGTCACTGGATGCGACCGTTGAAACCATCTTGTCCGGCCTTCAACCTGAAAGGGCGTACCGTTGAAGCATATGGAACCGCCCGTCTTCAGCCTCGCCCACAAGGGCCAGGTCCCCAATGTCAAAAGGGGCTGGCAGCAATGGGACAAGCCGTTGGTTCAACACGGTTTGCACGTTTGCCAGCATCGGCTTGCTCAGGCGACCGGACAGGGTGATGTGAAAGCGGAAAGCCTCCAGAACGTATGGGTAGCCCCAGTTCGTCAGATTGGCGTCTTGCTCCATGGTCAGCCCGGCCGCTCGGCGCCGGTTCATCTCGGTTTCCGAGGCCGGGGCACGAAAAGGGTCCAGGTCGCGGACGCAAGCCGCCGCAAGCGCGTTCAGGTCTCGTGTGTCGCCCACGGGCCGCAAAGCAAGAAACCGACCAAGGCGTGCAACTTCGAGCCCGTCCAGCGAAACGGGGGCGAATTTACCGGCCAGACGGGCGCAGGTATCCTGCAAAGCGGACAGCGACTGATCTTCACGCAAGCGAAACGGCGGCTTCATCGTGGCATGAAGCCCGTATTTGCGCGGCACTTGTGTTACCGAGGCGACGTCCAACCCGTCGATGGCCGGATGGTCGACGGTCCGTCCCGCATCGATGTCCCACCCCAGCCACCCGGTTGCAAACCTGCTCCATTCGGATTGGGCGGGGGGAACGAAATAGATCGCGTATCGCGCAAAATTCACAATGGCCTCCTGTTGCGTGGCCTCTCCTTACCTCAAACCACGTGAAAATCCGATGACAGATGACCTGACCCTTGCCAATGCGTTGCTTGTTCTGCCGGATGAGACTGTCCGGGGGTGTGTCCGTATCGTTGGCCAGACGATCGCTGACATAGACACCGGCGCGGCTGTTCCGAAAGGCGCGATTGACTGTAACGGGGACTATGTGTCGCCCGGCCTGGTCGAGTTGCACACCGACAACCTGGAACGCCACATCCAGCCGCGGCCCAGGGTGGACTGGCCCCATGCCGCAGCCATTCTTGCGCATGACGCGGAACTGGCTAGCACCGGGATCACGACCGTCTTTGACGCTATGCGCGTGGGGTCGATCCCGTCCGGTGCTGGACGGTATCTGAAATACGCGCGCGGACTGTCCCGCGAGCTGTGGGAGTTGCGAGAGCAGGACGCACTCAAGATCAGCCACTTTCTGCATCTGCGCGCCGAAGTCTGTTCTGAGACGCTGGTCGAGGAACTGCAGGAATTCGGTCCAGAAGACCGGGTGGGCATCGTTTCGTTGATGGATCACACGCCCGGCCAGCGCCAGTTTCGGGACCTGTCCAAGTTCGAAGCCTATCTAAAAGGCAAGTACGCTATGGATGACGACATGTTCGCACGGCACGTCGACCAGTTGCGGGGGCTGAGGGACCGCAATGGAGACCGCCACGAGCAGGAGGCCGTGGACGCCGCGCGCCGCTTCGGAGCGGTTCTGGCCAGCCACGACGACACGACCGAGACGCAAGTGGCGATATCCGCCCGCCATGGCATTCGGCTGGCCGAATTCCCAACGACGGTCGAGGCCGCACGGGCCTGTCACGCTCATGACATTCAGGTCATGATGGGCGCGCCAAACCTGATCCGGGGTGGGTCACATTCTGGGAATGTGGCAGCACGGGAACTGGCCGACTTGGGGTGTTTGGACATTCTGTCGTCGGACTATGTGCCGTCAGCCTTGCTGTTGTCCGCCGTTACCCTTGGGCGCATCTGGGATGACATGGCGCGTGGCATCGCCACTGTCACACGGGCTCCGGCGCGGGCGGCGGGCCTAGCGGATCGCGGCGCTCTGAAACCGGGGCTGCGGGCAGACCTGATCCGTTTTCGAATGCGGGGCAACGTCCCGGCCCTTACTGCCGTCTGGTCGCGCGGGCAGCGCGTGGCCTGATCAGGCGAGGTAGAACAGATAGCGGTCAGGCGCGATGGAGTCCGGGCCGTTGATCTGTTCGAACCCTTCCAGCGGTTGGCCGGAAATCAGCAACCCGCCTGGGACCATGACCGAGCCAATCAGCTTGCTGAGCCTCGCCGCTTCGACCACGTCTTCATGTTTGATCCCGCGACCGAAATCATAATGCGCCAATGCGATCCGCGGGCCGTCTTCGGCCAGCTTCTTCAGCATCGGTTCGGCCTCGCCCTGCAGAAAATCTTCGGCCGGCGGGGTGCTGTCCGGGTGACACTGCAGAACCCGGTCCATGACCCAGATGCGCCGGTCGGGCAGGATCTCGCGCAGGTGGTCATAGGTGCGGCCGTTGCCCAATCCCATGTCCAGCACATCGCCTTTCAGCCCTTTGATCCGCGCCGCAGCCCAGTTCAGCCCGTCGCGCTGGGCGGTCAGGCGTCGCAGCATGGAATCCAGTCGGCTCATCAAGGTCTCCTCGGGTAATCAGTGTGGTCCTGCGGACCAGACGCGTGTGGGGCCAGCCATGAGACAATCCAGAAGCGCCTCGGTAAAGTCCCAGATCTGTTGATCATGGACAAGATGATGGGTCAACACGCCAAAAGGTTCGGTTGGGTCGGCACGTCCCTCTCGGCGATCCTGCAGCATCGAGACGGTTTTGGCGATCAACGCATTCGGATCGGCCAACCCTCGCTTACCACGCCAGTCGATCGGATCCAGATGGGTATTGACCTGAGTCAGGCCCGGCGCTGCTTCTACGTGCGTTCTGGGCGTGGCCGTGGACAGGAACTGATAGCCGATCTCCGCAAGCTCTGCCGTCACTTCGGGCGCGATGCGGTTCCAAGGGGGGACGAACATCGGGCACAGACGATCACCGAAGGACTCCTGCAGACGCAGGAAGCCATTGCGTGCATCAGACACAATCGAGGCGGGCGGACGATGCAGGCGGAACTCGGACTTCTTTTCGCCCTTTGGTGCGTGGTTCTCGTGCGCCCAGCCGTGAACCACCGGAACCAAGCTGGTCTGGTTGGCAACCTGGTCGACCAGATCCTGACTGGCATCGCGTGGAATGATGGCCAGATGAACCGGCAGCCCGGTTCGGGATGACAGGCCCACCAAACGGTCCAATTGCCGGCTGGGCGCGATCGCGTCATCGTCCCGCCACCACAGTGGAAGCGTAAGCCCAGCCTCTCGCCACACCTGCAATTCGGATCGCAGCGGTGTCCAATCGGTTGTCATTGCCGAGCCTCCCAGAGTGAGGTGGCAATCTCTACCGACTTGCGGGCTCCGTCAAACCCGCCATCCAACGGTTTGCGCGGGCCTTGATGCAGAACGCGGTCGACTGCTTGGGCCAATGCCTCTCCGGTCAGCTTCGCGCTGGGCAGCACGTCGACGGCCGGCAGGCGCGCGAGGCTCTTTGCCCTCAGGGTCTGCTCCACTTCCTTACCATCGTCGAATGGGATCAGAACGGCCGGGGTCGCGCATTGCAGCAAGTCCATGGCGGTGTTGTACCCGCACATGCTGACCGAGGCTGCGGCCAGCGGTAGCATTTGTCTGAAATCCGGACGTACGGGCTCCAGAATGACATTTTCGCCATTTGTCATGTGCCTCAGTTCGGCAATCCGGTCTTCGGCATCCTGACCGCCGACCAGCAGGCGCCAGCGCCAGTTGGGCATCTTTTGGGCGGCCTCGATGGCCGCGCGAAAGATCGGTTGCCCGACCGATCCGCCGCCAGCGCTGACCAGGATTTCATTCGCTCCTTCCCCCTGTTCATGAGGACCCGGCGCAGGCGGGGCAACAAAGCCCGTATAGAACAGGCGTCCGGCCAAGTTGCCTGTAACCGGCCAGCTGGCATCCAGCGGCGTGATTTCGGGGTCGGAATGAACCAGTACGCCGTCATAGAAACGCACAATGATTTCTTCGGTCCGTACAGCTTTGGCGGGTTTCGACGGTGGCGCGAGGATGTCCCGGACCGAACTCAGAACAACCGGACAGGACGGCAGTGACCGCGCAGTGGACAGCAGGGCCAGAAATTCGTCGGCCAAGCTTCGGCGCCCGAAGGGATAGAGTTCCGTTATCAGGACATCGGGGTTTACCCGTCGAACAGCCTCGGTCAGGGCAATAGCGCGGGAGTTCAGATAGGTCGCGTCTGCAATATCTCCGTCGGCCGTCAGCAACCGCGTGAAATCGGTACCATACGAACGCAGGGGTGGCAGTGCCAGCAGGGAAACTCCATCCGCATTCAGTTGTGGTGCAGGCATCCCACCGGATGCGACGGTCACGTCGTGTCCGGCATCCGCAAAAGCCCGACCCAAGGTCAAGGCTCGGCTGAGATGTCCGGTCCCCAGCAGATGGGTGACGACGATCATGGTCCTCATGACCCGGCCTCGCGCGGGATAAGCCGGACGGGCTCAGCCTCCGGTCGCATTTGCTCCAAATCGACCACGTAGAGACGATTGCGTTTGATGCGGAACGGCGCGGGGCCTGTGAACTCCCACCCCCAGGCAAGCGCCAGGATGACCCGCATGATTCCGATATGGCAGACAGCTACGTTGTCACCGGTCAGGCTGGACAGCCATGGCACAAGGCGGCGGCGAATGTCGGCCGGGCTTTCGCCGTTGGGGGGACGAAATTCCCAGCTCCAATCCTCGATATGCCGGTAACCAGTGTTGGCATCTGCAATCAGGTCTTCCCCGCGTTGGCCTTCCCAGTCGCCCCAATTCATCTCGACCAGGGCGGCCGAGGTTGCGGGTTCGCGTCCGGCGACCAGCCGCGCAGTTTCGCTGGCGCGGGTCAGGGGGCTGGACCATAGTTCGGCCCGGTCCCAAGGAGTTGGCAAGCGATATCGGGCCAGTTCGGCCTTTGCCTGATCATCGAGGCTGATGTCGCTGCGCCCCTGAATGCGCCCTGCGCGGTTCCAGGCGGTATGACCGTGGCGCAGAAGGGCCAGACGTGTCATGACATCTCCTCTACCAGCGAAGAAACTCCCGACCAGAACGTCCGCGTTGCGGTTGGCATCAAATGACGGCCGGCCACGTAGTCGCGCGCTTTTTGACCTTCGCTCCGACGCAGTTCGGGATCGGACAGCAGCCGGTCAATTCGCTCGGCCAGCGCGGCGGCGCCGTAATCAGGGGCAGGATGATTGGCAGGCGCCAGTACGTCGCGCACTCCCGGGCGATCCTGGGCGACAACGGGGACGCCCGCGGACTGCGCCTCGAGATAGGTCATCCCGTAGGCTTCGTTGACGCCCGGCCAGACCAACAGAGCAGCATCGGAGTAAATCGTTTCCAGGTCATCGCGGCTCAGCAGGCCCAAAAAACGGACACGTGTGCCGAAGGGGGCCATCAAAGCCTCGACATCCGGGCGGGCTGGCCCGTCGCCGGCGATGTTCAGCGTCCAATCCTCATTCAAAAATGCCAGCGTATCGGCCAGAATGCGGAAGGACTCCAACTTGTCCCCGTATCGCATCATTCCCACCGTCAGCATCGGCCCCGCGCATCGAGAGGGCCGAGGCAGGTCCGATCGGGGCAGGAAGGGTGGGAGTTCAATCAATGACTGATCACCGAACCGCTCGCGTTCCAGTGTGATCAAGTCATTTGCTGTGTGATAGAAGATCACCTGCGCGGCGTCGCAGGCATCGTGCGCAGCTTGGGCAAAGCCGGCCCAGGGCCCGGAAAGGCGCGACATGGCGCGGGTGCTCTCAAGCTGAACATAGGGTATCCCGCGCGCCCTGCAGACCGCCGGCCCCAAAAGGTCCGGAGCTTTGTAGTAGTTGTGATAGGTCACCCAGAGGCCTGTATCTGCAGGCAGTTCTGTGCTCAGTCGGGTGACCTCGGCCGCGGCTTCGCGGTCGAGACGGTTCTGAAGGTCCGGGTCTCCGGTTTTGTCATAGATGCGCAGCCGCGAGACCAGATCAACACGATGCCCGTCGGCCCCGATTGCAGCCATCAGGTTGCGAGCCATTTCGCGGTCGCCGGACGGAACCGGGCTGTCTGGGGCTTTCATCGGCGCATAGAAGGCGACCCGAACCATCAAGTACCCTCCGCGCACAAGGCTTTCAGGCGGCGGGACAGACGCGCAATGCCGGGGTCCATGCGAAAATTGGCAAGCAAGCGGTCATAAGCCGCATCGGCCATGATTGCCGCTTTCTGCGGGTCGGCGGCCAGGGTGGAAATGGCGTCTGCCAGCGCCTTGGGTTCGTCATCGGACAAGATGCCGTGCACGTTGTTGCGGATGAATTCAGGAATGGCCGAGACCGGAGTGGACAGGATCGGCAGTTTTTGCGACGCGGCTTCCATCAGGACATTGGGCAGGCCGTCCCGGTCCCCATCCGCGGCGATGCGGCTAGGAAGCACGAACAGATCCGCCTCGCGCATGGCTGCAATGACCTCGGGTTGATCGCAGGCACCTTTCCAGGTGATGCGATCCTGTAGGCGCAGATTTTCCGCCAGGCTGCGCAGGTTGTCCGACAAGGTGCCGCCGCCAATGTGGGTCCAGTGCCAGTCAAGCTCTGGGGGGAGCATGGCCAAGGCGTGGATCAAACGATCAAAGCCTTTCTTTTCCACCAGTCGTCCGACGGACACCATATGGAACCGGTCATCGACGGATCGTAGCTTTCGTACGGGCGGCTCAGGAAATCGCGTCAGGTCCAGCCCGTGATAGATCAGATCGACACGGGCGGGGTCATCGGCCAGATCGCGCAAGTGCCGCGCGCCGATCTCGGTGCAGGTTGCGCCGAATGCCGCTCCGAAGGTGTCGGCATGAAGTTTCTCGCGCTTTTCCCACTCGGGCGACGTCCAGATATCCTTGGCGTGAGCCGAAAAGCTCCACGGCAGGCCGCGCATGATTGCAGCATAACGGGCAACCGAGGACGGGGTATGCAGGAAGTGGGCATACAGCGCGCGTGTACCGCCGGGCAATTCCGCGGCCAGAACGCAAGCCTGCCCAAAGCGGCGGATTCGGTTGTGCGTGGGATCACGACGCAGATCCTCTCGCCACACCCGGTAGGCCTGTGCGTAACCCGGAAGCGCCTGTGCGGTTCGTCTCGCCGCCCATACGCGTTGGGGTTCCCGGTACAGGTATTCGGGAAGATAGTGCACCCGCCCCTGAAACCGGTCGTGCAGGGGGTGGCGTTTGGTGTCGGTTGGGTGGCGCAATGACCAGATGTCGAAGGCGTGGCCGGCATCCTGCAAAGCAACCAGTTCCTGAGCGATGAACGTCTCGGACAGGCGCGGCCAACCTTTGACCAACACCGCCAGTCTCGGCTCTGCGTCGGTCATCCGGTCGCTCGTTCCTGTTCCACGCTCAGCAGGGCTTCGACCCGATCAGAGACATAGTCCAAGCCATCCAGCAAACCGGCCCGGATCGCCTGCGAGGGAAGGGGCTGCTGCGGCAGGTTGCGAATGGCCGTGATCATCGCATCGGCCGTCAACCCATCACGGGTTTCGTCCAGCATCCGCACAAGGCCCAGTTCCTCGGCCCGCGAGGCGCGGATCCACTGTTCCAGCCGCGGGGTGGTTCGCGGGACGATAACCGCGCGTTTGTCAAAGGAGAGCACCTCGCAGAACGTGTTGTATCCGCCCATGCAGACCACACCCGCCGCGCCGGCGAACAGGGTTTCGATCTGGGATTCGAACCCGACCGCCGTCACACGACCGTTCAGGGCCGCCACGCGGGCCTCGAATTCTTCGCGCAACTCACCGGACAGGAAAGGGCCATAGACAAGCAGGGCTCGGGGGGACAGATCAGGGTCTTTTTCATACGCGGACAGGACAAGGTTGACCATTGCCTTCCCGTCGCCACCGCCTCCGGGCGTGATAAGGATATAGGGCTGCTCGGGAGGTTCGCCGACAGGGCCGAGATCGCGGCGCAGATAGCCGGTCCAGTGAATCCGCGCCTGCGCCGACGGGCTGAGCGGCAATCCTTCTGTCGGGTCATAAACCGACCGCAGGCCGTAGACCCAGATTTCGTGATAGTATTTCTCGGTCGCGGCGACTGCGTCCTTTCGGGCCCATTCCGCCGCCAGAACCTCGGGCTCGTCCAGAACGTCGCGAAGACCCAGCACCAGTTTGGCGCGCCCGGATTGATGCAGCTGTTCCAGGGTGGGCAGCAGTTCGCCTCGGAATCCGGTCGGCTCCTTGTCGACGACGACGACGTCCGGATCGAATTGGCGCACGGTGGTCTGGATCAGTCCCGAACGCAGCTCGGTGACCTCGTCAATCCCCATTCCGATCGTGCGCGCGGCATACGAACCATCGGCCCGCTTGGTCACGCCCGGCAGGCGTACATGGTCCACGCGCCGCGGAAAAGTGAAGCGCCCGGCAACGGGCGAGCCCGTCAGGATCAGCGCCGAAGCCCGCGGGTTCGCCCGCGTCATTGCCGCAGCCAGCGCTCGGGAGCGTCTGAGATGACCCAGTCCGAACGTATCATGACTGTAGAACATTATGCGCGGAGCGCGACCGGTCTGTTTGTCGTCGATGCCTAGGCTCATGCCCTCGCTCGTATCATTGTTACGGTGCAGTTTCCGCGCGTTTCGCACCAGTTATCTTATATTTTTTGACGCCGCCTGCCAAAGGGTCTGTGTCAAAGCCGCAAATGCGTCAATCATTGCGATTTGGCAACAGCCATTGCGCAAGTCACCAATAACGCGAAGCCTGCAACATTCCCCGAAGTTGGCAAAGCCCGGATTTGCCGGATGCTGCCTGCTCTTATAGGAATTCCAGAGGGTTGGAAACATCCTGCCTTTGGGCTTGCGCCAAAAACACGGTCCTACACGATGTCGGGAAGCAACGAGTGGATCGTTTGATCAAGGCCGGTGCGTTCTATAGGCTGTCGTGCAGCAAGAGATCAGGATGCAAGACTTTATGAAACCGAACTTTCTTGTCCGTGTACTGTTCCTGACGTGGACAATCGCTCTGGTCTGCGCGACCGGTGCGGCGGCGCAGACCTCGCTGATCCCGGGGTATCCCGGGGCGTCCGGTGAAACAGAGGCTCCGCAGGACAACGATGTTGCGGCCGCGATCCGCGCCGCGACCGAAGCGGGCGCCAGCGTGATCGTCATCGACAGCGCCGGGCAGGTCGTATCCTCGGTTGGGCAGGCTGGTGGCCAGCCCGAGGACGTCGCTCATGATCCGATGGCGGAAAGTTCGCAGTTGATGAAGGCGCAGGAGCGCTTTGCCAAGTTCAGCGAAGCCGTGCGATCCCGCCTTGAGGCGTTGCCCTATTCGATCTTCGAGGTGCGTTACATCCTCGAGCAAACCAGTCCTGATGGCCGGATTTTCACCTATGTCGAGGTGCTGGGATGGAACATCCTGTTCCTGATGGTTGGCCGATGGCTGTCAATCGAGCTGTACGGCAAGCGCTTTGCCCGACGGTGGGTCGTCGCCCGGATCAAGGAAAACCCGCAGGGGTATCGGGAAAAGATGCCGTTCCTTGTGTTCCGGTTTCTGATGGGTATCGGGGCCACGGTGTTTGCAATGCTGATGGCTCTGATCGTTGGGTATCTGTTTTTTGGCGAGGCCGAAGATATCTCGATCCAGTTCACCGTCACGGCGATTTTCACGGCGTTTTTCCTGTCACGTACGGTTTCCGACCTGTGGCGGATGGTGCTGTCGCCGTATCTCAGCCAGTACAGGCTGCCGCCATTCTCGGACCGTGACGCCAAGCGGCTGTATATCTGGGCATCGGCGCTGGCGACCTATGACATTACCGCTGTTCTGTTTTCCACCTGGGTGGCGGATTTCGGGCTGAACTACAACGTCTACGCGATGGTTTATGGCGGGCTGACCCTGATCGGGATGGTCGGGAACATCCTGATGATCCTGTTCAACGCCCGGGCCATTTCGAACGCGATCCGAGGCGGCCGTCAGCCGGACCAGGTGTCCTGGCTGCTGCGGTTCGTGTCATTTGGCTGGGCCCCGGCCCTGATCGTCTATCTGGTCTTCAGCTGGTTCAAGCTGGCGGTGGATCTGGTGCTCGAGACCGAGGACTCGCTGCCGATCGTCGCAAGCAGCTACATGATCTTCATGTCGGTCGTCATCGCCTATGGCGCTATGAACTATCTGCTCGAGCGGTACTTCGATCGCAATCGGCAGATCGAGGCTCTGAATGCCGAACTCGATTCCGATGAGGACGCCGTTCGCACCTCGGAGACGCCTGAGGCGGAGCAGCGCAAGCACACATTGGTGACCTACGAAGATCTTGCGCGGCGTGTCGCGGGCATCCTGGCCTTTGTCGTCGGCATCTATGCACTGGTCGTCATCTGGAATCCCGAAGCCAGCTGGAGCGAGGATTTGCCCATTGGACGGGCTTTGGATGTGATGGTGATCCTGTTCATCGGCTACATCCTGTTCCACTTCTTCCGGATCTGGATCGACACCAAGATCGCTGAAGAAACCGATGATGGAGCCGCCGAAGCCGAGTTGGGTGACGAGGGCGGAGAGGGCGGTCAAAGCCGCCTTGCTACGCTGCTGCCGCTGTTTCGGGGCGCCATACTGGCTGTGGTGGTCGTGACCATCGTGCTGATCGTTCTGATGGAGCTGGGCATAAATGTCAGCCCGCTGTTTGCAGGCGCCGGCGTTGTCGGTCTGGCCGTGGGCTTTGGCTCGCAAACACTGGTGCGGGACATTTTCTCAGGCGCGTTCTTCCTGATGGATGACGCGTTCCGCAAGGGGGAATACATCGACATCGGAGATGTCAAAGGCACTGTCGAAAAAATCTCGGTCCGGTCTTTCCAGCTGCGCCACCATCTGGGGGCACTGAACACGATCCCGTTTGGTGAAATCAAGGTTCTGACCAACTATTCCCGCGACTGGGTGATCATGAAACTTCCGCTGCGGGTGACCTACGACACGGACGTCGAGAAGGTTCGAAAGCTGATCAAGAAACTGGGGCAGGAGTTGCTGGAGGATCCGGTGATCGGGGACAACTTCATCCAGCCGCTCAAGTCGCAGGGCGTTATCGAGATGCAGGATTCCGCGATGATCATCCGGGTGAAGTTCATGACCAAGCCGGGCGACCAGTGGCTGGTGCGCAAGAAGGTGTATCAAGAAATCCGCGAGTTGTTCGCGCGCGAAGGCATCAAGTTTGCCCACCGCGAAGTCACGGTACGACTGGCCGATGGCAAGGACCCCGAAGACCTTTCTCCGAAACAACGCGAGGCAGTCACCGGCGCGGTGCAAGCCGCGATTGACGAGGAGTATCTGGACGATATCGGCCCCGGTGGAGACGACCGCTAGGGCGCTCCCGCCCCTTTGACCTGCGGCGCCGCCGCGCCACCGTTCAAAGCGTTGGGCAGGGCCGCGCGTTCCGCCCGGCGGTTTGGTCTTTGTTCAGGTGGTTTGCCACGTAGGATCGGACGTGCCGAGCCGGGATGCCGGGACGGGCCAGTGCATCCGTGCCTCACCGACGCTGAGCGCGGGGTACAACCGTTTGCCGGGACCCCAGCCGGACTCTTCTGATCGGGATGCGTAGTCCCCGGGTTCGGCAGCGGTGATCGGGTCGCCTGTCCCGGATTTCGCGAGGCTGGCCAGTAACTCGGCAGTACGGGCAAGCGACAGGCGCCCATCCATGATCGAATGCCCCGAAGCCGCTTCTGTCAGGGCCGAGAGGGCAGCGGCGGCCATCAAATAGCCGGTGGCATGGTCAAGTGCCTGAACAGGCAGCGGGGTGGGTTTGTCGGCTCCGGCCCAAACGCGGCCGGCGTCAGCGATTCCCGCGCTCATCTGGACGAGGCTGTCAAATCCGCGACGGGTGGCCCAGGGCCCCTGCCAACCATAGGCATCCAGCGTAACTTCGACCCGGTTTGGAGCGACCGTATCGCGCACCTCTTTGGTCAGGCCCAGGGCATCCAGCGCACCGGGGCGGTAGCCGTGGACAAAGACATCCGCTTGCGCCAGCAGCTCTTGCAGCTTTTCCAGGCCGGCGGGTGTCTTGAGGTCCAGATACGCGCAGCGCTTGCCGAGCGAGATATCGGGGATCACGCCCGGCTCATCCCAACCCGGTGGGTCGATGCGCAGTACGTCGGCTCCGAACCCGGCCAGCGTGCGGGTGGAAACCGGGCCGGCCAGCACGCGTGTCATGTCGAGAACCCGAAGCCCGGCCAAAGGCCGATCCGCGCGCGCCTGTGGCCTGTCGCGCAGGGTGATCCGGCGTGGACCATGCCAGCCGATCAACGGATCCCGCGTCACGGCCCGGCCTTGCGGGTGGTCCAGCCACTCGGCCCGGCTGCGCATGGCGGCGGCAACACCACCCTGCGCCACGATATCCGTTTCAAGGTTCGAGACCGACCAGCTCTTGATGGCCTGCGTCACCGCGGCACGATCCCCCTCGGTCGCCAAAACCTTGAGGGCCGCTTCCCTATGGTGGGGGAGGTTGGTATGCAACCTGATCCAGCCATCGGCCCCCCGATAGTCGCCCGCGATCGGATCCCAGAGGCTTGGCATATCCCAGCCTTCGGGCTTGAACGAATACCCGAACCACAGCGACGCGAGGCGGTGATCGACCAATGACTTTGGTGGGAGCGAGACAAGATTGGTGGCCTGTATGAACCGGCCAAGCTCGTGGCCCACGGCTGCAAAGCTTGCTGTGGCCAGCTCGGATACGGCAAATGCGCTGGGAAGCGCACCGGAGCCGGCGACCTGATAGGCCTCGGACGGTGGAAGCGAAGCCAGCAGGCTCATTGTTGATAGGGGTCCAGACTGTCGCGCAGCCCGTCACCCAGGAAATTGAAGGCCAGCACCACCACGATGATCGGTAGCATCGGGATGGCCGTCCACGGATAGATCTCGATCGAGGCGAGGTTTTGCGCGTCGTTCAGCATCACGCCCCAGCTGACCGCCGGTGCCCGCAGGCCGAGGCCAAGGAAGCTGAGTGCCGTTTCCCCCAGAATCATGGCGGGGATCGACAGCGTGGCCGAGGCAATCAGGTGAGACATGAAGTTCGGCAGCAGGTGCTTGCGGATCACCCGGCCGGAACTGGCGCCCATCATCTCGGCGGCGCGCACATATTCTTCTTCGCGCAGCGACAGGAATTTGGCGCGCACGGATCGGGCCAGCCCGGGCCAGTCGAGGATGCCGAGGATGATCGAGATGATGAAGAACACCGCAACCGGCGACCAGTTCGACGGCACCGCGGCCGATAGTGCCAGCCACAGGGGGAGTTCGGGCAAAGACCGCAGGATTTCGATCACGCGGTTGATGACCCAGTCGATCCGTCCGCCGAAATAGCCGGCCAGCGATCCGAACAGGATGCCAAGGAAGAATGAGACCGAAATGCCGATCAGGCCCACGGTCAGCGAAAGCTGTGCGCCGTATAGGATGCGACTGAAGATATCGCGGCCCAGCCGGTCCGAACCCCAGAGGAACAGTGTCGTGCCTTCCGGGGCGCAGAACAGATGCGTATTTGACCGGATGAGCCCGGCCAGCTTGTATTCGGATGCCTCGCAGAAGAACCGCACGGGTCGCGGATCCTCGGTGTCAGGGACGAATTTCCATTGAAACGTCTCGAGGTCGGCCTCGGCCACGATCGGGTAGACATACGGCCCGATGAACTCGCCCTGGTGGAACCAGTTCACCGATTGGGGCGGTGCGTAGAGATGCTCGCCATTTCGTTCGTTCGGGCCATAAGGCGCGATGAACCCTGCAAACGGGAGCATCAGATAGCACAGCAGCAGAAAAATGCCCGATATCAGACCCAGCCGGTGTGTCTTGAATTTGCGCCAGACCAGAACCCAATTCGGGGCGTCCAGATCCCTGCGCTCCAATTGCTGCAAAGATGCTTCGGGATCGAAGGGGGCGTCGTCGACAAAGCGACCGTCGGGAAGTTTGCTCATGCTTCGCGCCCCTCGTACCGGATACGCGGGTCAAGCATGACCAGCAGAATGTCGGAGATCATGGTGCCGATCAGCGTCAGCAGCGCCACGAACATCAGAATGAAGGCTGACAGGAACTGGTCCTGTGTCTTAAGCGCCGTCAGCAGCGTGGGGCCGATGGTCTGCAAACCCAGCACCACCGAAACCAGAACCGATCCCGACACCATCGAGGGCAGCAGGTTGCCGATGTCGGCCACGAAGGGGTTGAAGGCGACGCGCAGCGGGTACTTGGTCAGCATCCGCGACGGTGACATGCCCTTGGCTATAGCGGTTTCAACATAAGGCTTGCCCAATTCGTCCAGCATGTTGGCGCGCAGGCGCTGCATCATGGCCGACGCGCCCGAGGTGCCGATCACGAATGTGGGCACGATCAGATGAACCAGGATGGATTTCATTTTGTCCCAGCTCATGGGTTGCCCCTCATACACCGGGTCCATCAACCCGCCGATGGGCAAATCGAGGTAACGGTGCCCGTAGTAGAACAGGATGAGCGCCAGCAGAAAGTTGGGCGTCGCCAATCCCAGATACCCCACGAAGGCGGTCGAATAGTCCACCCAGGTCCGCGATTTGGCCGCCGCCATAACGCCCAGAGGCAAGGCCACGGCATAGACGAACAGGATCGCGGCAAGGTTCACGACCACGGTCAGCCACAGCGTGTCCCCGACGATGTCGGCCACCGGACGATCGAATTCGAAGGACCAGCCGTAGTTGCCCTGCAGCAACCCCTCAAACCCATGAGGGCCGGGAAAGAAGCCGACCCAGATCAGGTATTGTTCCCACATCGGGCGGTCCAGAGCGTATTCCTTTCGCAGGAATTCCGCCTTGGCCACACCGGCCGACTGCCCCGAAGCCTGCAGCTCGGCAATCTGATTGCTGAGATAGTCTCCCGGCGGCAGGTTGATGATCACGAAGATCAGCATCGATACCACCAACAGGGTCAGCAGCATCGTGAAAAAGCGATACACCGCGTAGCGGAGCATGATCATCTATCCGCTCCTGTCAGTCGGCGAGAAAGAATTCGTCTGGGCGGTGCACTCCGAAATGCGCGCCGGGTTCCCAGGCCCACATGGCCTGTTCGGGAACATTGCGCAGACGGTTTGAAGCCACGATCGGCTGGGGCGCCCCGTTCAGAATTCCGATGCCATAGATCTGGTCGGCGTGTATCTTCAACATCTCCTCCCAGACCGCCCGGCGTTCATCCTCGGTTTTTGCAAGTTCCCAGAGGTGGTTCAACTCCAGCAAGCGCTGGGCTTCGGGCAGGTCGGGCGGCTCGCCGGCTTCGCCGCCGGTTTGATAGTGCTGCCCCCATTTTGGCCAGGCCAGAAACACCTGGTCGGTCGGGGCCAGGTAAACCGGCGACGTATGCAGCTGCGGGATGCCATCATCCCAGCCATACCAGACCGAAGCCATCGTATTGCCGGCGAATACGCGGTTGCGCAGGATGTCGCGGTCAAGCGGTCGCATGACCAGTTTCACCCCGATTTCCCGCCAGGTATCAGTCACGATCTGCAGCGCGTTCTCGACCTCTTGGCGTTCCCCGGCCGTCTCGATCACCAGCTCCATGGGGCGGCCGTCCGGCAACAGGCGTGTGCCGTTCTTGTCGCGCTGCGTCAGCCCGACCTCGTCCAGCAGGGCGTTGGCCTGTGCGACGTCGTATTGCGCCCAGGCCTGCGCATTCTCTTCACTGTAGAAGGGCGAGGCAGGCAGAACGGACATGGCGGCCGGATGCGCCAGTTTGAAGTACAGCGCCTGGTTGATGGTCTGCCGGTCGATAGCCAGCGAAAGAGCGCGTCGGACACGGACATCGCGCAGCACATTGCGCCAGACCTCGTCTTCAAAATTCAGGTTTGGGTAGATCGCGATCTGTGAGGCGACACCGGTTTTCCAGAGTAGCGTCTTGTAATTTCCGTTGGCTTCGCCCTTTTTCAGGATCGAGGCATCCCGAAAATCAAGCCCACGACCCTGCAGGTCGGTCTCACCGGCATTGGCCTTGGCCGCCACCAGGCCGGGAGCAACGATCTCCATCTCGACCACGTCGATGTATGGCAGTTGCAAACCCTTCGAGTCGATGCGGTGGTAATATGGGTTGCGGACGAAATTGTGCCGGATCTTCTTGCCCGAACTTGCGTTCAGCCAAGGCTGCAGAGTGGGCAGTTCGTGATTGTCGTACTTGTAGAGGTTGTCCAGCTTGTTGTGCAGGGCGGCCCAGCTTTTGACACGTGCGTCACTGACCTCGAAGTCCAGCTTTTCCTTGTCGGCATATTTCTCATGATAACGCTTCAGGAACGCAGCAGGGCGGTAGATGAATGGCGGTCGCGCCTGCGCCAGTGAGGCCAGAAAGTTCGGGTTCGGGTCGTCCCATTCATAGATCACCGTCGTTTCGTCCGGGAACGTGACAGTGGGGAGCTTGCCCTCAACCCGCAGGAAATCTGGGGGGCCGGACGGGCTGAGAAGCTCGTTGTTGGCCACGTCTTCCCACCAGTATCGGAAGTCTTCCGAGGTGAACGGTGTGCCGTCCGACCATTTGTGTCCCTTGCGCAGGTGCAGGGTGTACTTGCGGTTTTCTTCGTTGTCGTAAGACGCCAGCAGATCGGGGACCAGATTGTACTGGGCATCGAAGCCCACCAGTCGGGCGTAGCCATAGACCACCATCTGCCGGATATCCTTGGACCGGGTGACCATCGTGCGCAGGGTTCCGCCTTGTTTGCCGAATTCGCGCCCCTTCGAAGACAGGTCGACGATCAGCGGTTCCTGCGGGATGCGATCTTGCACCGGGGGCAGGTTTCCGATGTCCACCTCGGCTTTCCAGAACGTGCTTTCCTGCAGGTCGGGAAGGGTGTCGGCCCAGGCGGGCAGCGCCGCGCCCAGCGTCAGCGCGGCGACCAGAAACTTGAATCGAGTGGTCTTAAACATGGCAACGTACCTTATGGCCGGGCTCCATTTCCACGAGTGAAGGTATCATGGTGTCAGAGAATCTAAAGGCGTCATCCCAACTGTCCGGAGACCCGGCGCCAAGGGCGACCAGCTTCAGATCGATGGGACGATTGATATCGGGTTCGGGTTGTGCGGCAATCAGTGCCTTGGTGTAGGGGTGGCGCGGGTTGTAAAACAACGTCTCGGGTGGAGCCTGTTCGACGACCAGCCCCTGGCGCATGACCGCGACCTCGTCCGCGATACGGGCGACCACGGCCAGATCGTGAGAAATGAAAAGATAGGACAGGTTCAGACTGTCCTGCAGTCTTTCCAGAAGGGTCAGGATCTGTTCCTGGACCGAAACGTCCAAAGCCGATGTCGGCTCGTCGCAGACGATCAGGGACGGATCCAGCATCATCGCACGGGCGATTGACAGGCGTTGGCGTTGCCCGCCGGAAAAAGCGTGGGGGTAGCGCTTGAGCATCCCGGCGTTCAATCCCACGCGTTCGAGCATCTCAGCGGCCTTGTCGCGGCGCTCGGCCGTCGTACCGATATTGTGGATCTCCAGCGGTTCGGTCATCGCATCCTGAATGCGCATGCGCGGGCTCAGAGAACTGTAGGGATCCTGAAACACCATCTGAGCCTTGCGCTGAAACGCCGTGCGCTCCTCGCGGGTCATCTGGTGGACGCGTATCGGGTCCTCGCCCGGCGCGGCGCGAAAAAGCACTTCGCCGCCCGGGTCTGGCAACTCGGCCCCCAGCGCGATCCGGGCCGCGGTGGTCTTGCCCGATCCGCTTTCGCCGACTACGGCCAACGTCTTGCCGCGGGCCAGTTTCAGGTCGACGCCCCGGCAGGCATAAATCAGCTTGCCCGCTTTCCAACCGCGCGACGACCGCATCGTGTAGGTCTTGCACACATCCTTCATATCGAGGATCAGATCCTCGTCCGGCATCGGAATTCCCACGGCTTCCTTGTCCGGGATCTCGGGGGCCGCATCAAACAGCTGGCGGGTATAGGGATGGGCCGGAGCATTCAGGATCAGCTCGGCTGAACCCGCCTCCATCACCCGGCCTTTGTGCATGACGACGACCTGTTCGGCCATATTGGCGACCACGCCCAGGTCATGCGTCACCAAAACCAGCGCCATACCAGTTTCTTTCTGCAGATCCTTGATCAGTCCCAGCACCTGAGCCTGGGTCGTCACATCCAGCGCAGTTGTCGGTTCGTCGGCAATCAGCAATTCCGGTTTGGACACCATCGCCATCGCAATCATCGCGCGTTGACGCATCCCGCCCGAAAGTTCGAAGGGATACGAGTCATAGGCACGCGCCGGATCGGGAAAACCCACGCGTTCGAACTGCGACAGCACTTCCTTGCGGGCCTCAGACTCGGAGGCGCCCCGATGCAGCCACAGAACTTCGCTGACCTGGTTGCCGATCTTGTGCAACGGAGACAGCGACCGCATAGGTTCTTGGAAGATCATCGAAATTCGATTGCCGCGGATGCCACGCATCTCACGTTCGGAAATTTCGGACAGCGCGACGCTGCCCTTGGAGGTGTTCAGCTGCATCACGCCGCTGCGGATCTGGGCCGTTCTGGGCAGAATGCGCAGCACCGCCCGGCAAGAGATCGTCTTGCCCGACCCGGATTCCCCGACCAATGCCAGCGTTTGCCCGGCCTCGACATCGAAATTCACATCTCTGACGACGGGCTCCCCGGCGCCGAAACCGATGCTCAGGTCTCGGACAGACAGCAAGGCCGTCATGCGGGCTTTCCACCCGTGTGGCCACCACGTGACATTGGTTTTGAACTCCCTGGTTTTTTTGTCGCAGTTTCGCGCGCTTGGGGGCGACTAGTCAAATACCTTCTTGGGCTGAAATGTCGCGGAAACGTGACGAACAGTGCATTGTGCCTACACAAAGTCTTGAGTTTTTGTCATCAAAGCCGCGATTGGCCGCGATTGGTGGTCGTTAAGGTATCAGGGAGATATTTCGCAATGTCCGACGCGCAAAGCCGACTGGATCTGTTCATTGATCGCATGGTCTCGCAGCGGGCATGTCTGGATTTCGCGATTGCCGACACGGCCGATTTGGCCGGTCCGGTGTTCGAACTGGGTCTGGGAAACGGGCGCACTTATCATCACATGATGAACCGGGTCCGCAACCGACCCGTCTATGTGTTCGAACGCGCGGTGGCCTCGCACCCCGATTCCACCCCGCCCGAAGATCGTCTGATCCTGGGCGACGTGCGCGAGACTCTGCCCGCCGCGCTGGATCGGTTCGGCGCGACCGCCAGCCTGATCCATGCCGATCTGGGCGGTCACAACCGCGAAAAGAACGATGCCTTCGCCCGCTTCGTTTCACCGCTGATCGAACCGCTGCTGGCCGAGGGCGGGCTGATGGTCTCGAGCGACCGGATGTATTTCGAGACGCTCACGGAGCAGACCCTTCCCGCAGATGCGGTTCCAGGTCGCTGCTTTATCTACCGGCGCTGAGCGGCGTTCCGCAGGGTCACTTTGCGCGGGGACTCGATCCCGGCACGGCGGGCGGTCTAACCTTCGCGTGACGTTCACGCAAAGGACCGCCCATGCTGTTTTACGATTGCTCGACCGCCCCGAACCCGCGCCGCGCCCGCATGTTCATCGCCGAAAAGGGGCTGCAGATCGAAACCCGCGACATCTCGATCGCCAAGGGCGAGCAAATGAGCGAGGCGTTCCGAAAGGTAAATCCCCGCGCCACCATCCCGGTTCTGGTTACCGACGAAGGGACTGCTCTGACCGAAAACCTCGGCATCGCCGCCTATCTCGAGGCGCGCTTCCCCGAGCCCCCTTTGATGGGGCGGACACCGGACGAGAAAGGGCTGGTGCTGATGTGGAACGCGATCGTCGAGCAACAGGGCGGGGCGCCCATCGCCGAGGCGCTGCGCAACACGCATCCGGCCTTCAAGGACCGCGCCATCCCTGGCCCGCAGAACCATCCGCAGATCCCCGAACTGGCCGAACGCGGCATCGCGCGCGCCGGAGCGTTCTTCGACCTGCTCGAAGAGCGCCTGCAAGACAGCCCCTTCATGGCGGGCGAGGCGTTCTCGCTGGCCGATATCTCGACCTTCGTGTTCGTAGATTTCGCCCGGGTCATCAAGATGCGCATCCCCGAGGGCAACACCGCAACCCAAGCCTGGTTCGACAGCGTGCAGGCGCGGCCAAGCGCCAGCGCCTGACGGCACTGTACAGAAATGTCTAGACAGAAGTGAACAGTGCTCCTAGCGTCCTTTTGGAATCGTCCAGGGAGGTCGGGATGAAATCGCAGTATCGCGTTGTGGTCATCGGGGGCGGCGTCGTCGGCGCCTCGGTTCTGTATCATCTGGCCAAGTTCGGCTGGTCGGATGTGGTCATGCTGGAACGCCGGCGGCTGGCCTCGGGGTCGTCATGGCACGCGGCGGGGGGCATCCACGCACTGAACGCCGATCCGAACATGGCGGCGTTGCAGGCCTACACGATCGACCTGCTGAGTGAGATCGAGAAGGAATCGGGCCAGAATATCGGTCTGCACATGACCGGTGGCCTCACGCTGGCCGGAACCCCCGAACGGTGGGAGTGGTTGCAGGCGACCTATCGCATCTTCCAGTCCATCGGCATCGACGATTGCGAATTGCTGAGCCCGGAAGAGGCGCAGAAACGCTGCCCAATCATGTCCACTGACGGCATTCTGGGCGCGATGTGGGCCGACCGAGAGGGCTACATCGACACCACCGGCACCGTGCAGGCCTATGCCAGTGCCGCGAAAAAGCGCGGAGCGGAATACTACGAGGAAACCAAGGTCGAGGAACTGATCCAGACTGCCGATGGCTGGCAGGTGGTGACCGACCGGGGTACGATCACCTGCGAACATGTGGTCAACGCCGCCGGCCTGTGGGCCAAGCAGGTGGGGCGCATGGCAGGGGTCGAACTGCCGGTCTCTCCGCTGAAGCACCATTACCTGATCACCGACACGGTGCCCGAGGTCGCGGCGGCCGATTTCGAGATGCCGATGACCGTGGATCTCGAGGGCTTCACCTATATGCGGCAGGACCAGAAAGGTGTTCTGGTCGGTATCTACGAGGTCGATCACGAGCACTGGGCCATGGACGGTGCGCCGTGGAACTATGGCGAGGAGCTGTTTCAGGAACAGCTGGACCGCATCGAGAACGAACTGATGCTGGGCTTCCAGCGCTACCCGGCGATCCAGAACGTGGGCATCAAGACATGGGTGAACGGCGCCTTCACCTTCTCGCCGGACGGCAACCCTCTGGTCGGTCCGGTCCCGGGCAAGCGCGGCTATTGGACCGCTTGCGCGGTGATGGCCGGATTCCTGCAGGGCGGCGGCGTCGGCAAGACGCTGGCCGAATGGATGATCCATGGCGAGCCCGAGGCCGACGCCTGGCCGATGGACGTGGCGCGCTATGGCGACTTTGCCCAGAACAAGCGCTATATCCGCGAGACGACGGGCCAGTTCTATTCCCGCCGTTTCGTGATGACCTATCCGAACGAGCAACTGCCCGCCGGACGCCCTCTGAAGATGTCGCCGGCCCATGACGCGATGACCGAGGCAGGCTGCAAATGGGGCGTCAGCTGGGATCTCGAGGTGCCACTCTATTTCGCGCCCAAAGGGTTCGAGGAAACGCCGACCCTGAAACGCTCGAACGCCTTCGACATCGTGGCCGAGGAATGCCGCACCATCCGCGAAGGCGTGGGCCTGATGGACATCACCGGGTTTTCACGGTTCGAGGTTTCGGGGCCGAATGCGGAAATCTGGCTCGACAAGGTGATGGCCTCGAAACTGCCGGGACCGGGCCGCGCGAAACTGGCGCCGATGCTGGGCGAGAACGGGCGGCTCAAGGGCGACCTGACGGTTCTGAACTGGGGCGACGGCACCTGGTGGATCATGGGCAGCTATTACCTGCGGGCCTGGCACATGCGCTGGTTCGACGATCACATGATCGATGGCGTACAGGTGCGCGACCTGGGCGAGGAAGTCTGCGGCTTTGCCGTGGTCGGCCCGAAATCGCAGGCGGTGGTCGAGAACCTTGCAGAGCAGGACATTTCAAGCCTGAAATTCATGGGCTGCGGTGACTATGACATCGGCCTCGTGCGCGCCCGCGTGGCCCGCATGTCGGTGACTGGCGAAAAGGGCTATGAGATCAACTGCCGCTGTGGCGACCACATCGCCCTGCGTCGCGCGCTTCTCGAGGCCGGAGCCAGCGAAGGCATCCGCGAATGCGGGTTCAACGCGATGCTGTCCACGCGGCTTGAGAAAAGCTTTGGCATCTGGTCGGCCGAGTTCACCCAGGCCTACACCCCCGGCATGACCGGCATGGACCGCTGGATCGATTGGGACAAGGACTTCGTGGGCAAGGACGCGGCACTGGCCGAGCGTGAGGGCAACGGCCCGGCGCAGGTTCAGGTGACGCTCGAGGTCGACGCGCTGGATGCGGATGCCAGCGGGTATGAACCCGTCTGGGCCGGCGACCAGCGCGTGGGCTTCGTGACCTCCGGCGGGTATGGCCACTATATCGGCAAGTCGCTGGCCATGGCGCTGGTGGACCGCGACAAAGCGCAGCCGGGCACCGAACTGTCGGTGCATGTGGTCGGGGTCGAGCGGCCCGCGCGGGTGATCGCGCCGTCGCCCTATGACCCTGAGGGCAAAGCGATGCGGGGCTGATCGTGGCGGCGCGGGGCAGAGAAGGCCGGCGGCGGGGGCGGGGGGCGGAGGCCGCTCCCGCCACCCGTCGGGACGTGAATTACCGCCAATTGCGCAACCCGTTTCCGGTGATGGAGGTCTTTCCCGCCGACCAGATCGCCGACATGCACGAAACCGCTCTGCGCACGCTTGAGGAACTGGGCGTCAAGGTCCTGCTGCCCGAGGCGCGGCGTCTCTTTGCCGCTGCAGGCGCGCGGGTGGATGAAGACAGCGAAATGGTGTTCATCGGCCGCGATCTGGTCGAGGCCGCGGTGGCCTCGGCCCCGAAGTCCATCGCCTGCCGGGCCGGGGCGCGGCATCGCGACTTTACGCTGGAACTGGGCAGCCTTGTCTTCCAGCCCGGCGCAGGGGCGCCCAATGCCACCGATCTGGAACGCGGCCGCCGCCCGGCCAGCGGGCAGGATTACCTCGAGTTCCTGAAACTCACTCATCATTTTGACGTGTTCCAGATGATCTCGCCGCAGGTCGAGCCGCAGGACGTGCCGACCCACCTGCGCCACTATTTCACCACGCAGGCGCAGATGGAGCTGACCGACAAGTTCCCGTTCTTCTTCTCGCGCGGCACGCCGCAAGTGATGGACTGTTTCCAGATGCTGGCCGTCGCGCGGGGCCTGTCCGACAACGAGTTCCGCGCCCGGCCGCATTGCTACACGATCATCAACACCAACAGCCCGCGCACGCTGGACATTCCGATGGCGCAGGGGCTGATCGACTTTGCCCGTCACGGGCAGATGTCGATCATCACGCCGTTCACGCTGATGGGGGCGATGGCGCCGATCACGGTCGCGGGCGCGATCACCCTGTCTCATGCCGAGGCGCTGGCGGCCCTGACGCTGACCCAACTGGCAAAACCCGGCGCGCCGGTCTGCTATGGCACCTTCACCAGCAACGTGGACATGAAATCCGGCGCCCCGGCTTTTGGCACGCCCTCGCATTTCCAGGCCTCGCTGGCGGCGGGGCAACTGGCGCGCCATCTGGGCCTGCCGTGGCGGTCGGCGGCCGGGTCGGCCTCGAACGCCAATGACGTGCAGGCCGCCAATGAAAATCAGTTCGGGCTGTGGGGTTGCCTGATGGCGGGGGCCACGGTGATCATCCATTCGGCCGGGTGGCTGGAAGGGGGGCTGACCGTGTCCTTCGAAAAGCTGGTCTGCGATGCCGAGGTGCTGAACATGGTGGCCGAGCTGTGCGCCGGGGCTCAGGCGGGTTCGGCCGAGATCGGGTTTGACACTGCCTTGCGCGAGGTCGAGCCCGGCAGCCATTTCTTTGCCGCCAGCCAGACGATGGAGCGCTACACCACCGAATTCTACGAACCGCACCTGCATGACTATGCCAATTTCGGCACCTGGACCGAACGCGGATCGGTCGATGCGAACCACCGGGCAACTGCGGTTTGGCGTGACATCCTGAACAATTTCGAACCACCCGCGCAGGACCAGCCGGGGCTGGACGCAATGCGTGATTTCATTGCCCGCCGAACCGCCGAGGGCGGCGCGCCGCCGGAGAGTTGATATGAACAGCAAACCGATCCTGCACCGTGACGACCCCAAGGCCGAGCCTCTGGTCGGCAACGTCAAGGTCACGCGCGACGACTGGTTGAACGTGGCGATGGACGTGCTGATCTCGGATGGGGTCGAGCAGGTCAAGGTGCTGAACCTGGCCGAGCGCATGGCGGTGTCGCGGTCGTCCTTCTACTGGTACTTCAAATCCCGGCAGCACCTGCTGGACGCGCTGCTGGATCGCTGGCAGGCCACCAACACCGCCGCCCTGATCGCGCAGGCCGAAGCGCCGGCCGAGACCATCACCGCTGCCGTCTGCAACGTGCATCGCTGCGTGGTCAACACCGCCCTGTTCGACACGGCGCTGGATTTTGCCGTGCGCGACTGGGCGCGGCGGTCGGGCAAGGTGCGGCGGATGCTGGACCAGTCCGATGCCCGCCGCCTGGCCGCGCTGTGGGCCATGTTCGCCCGACATGGCTATGAGGCGGTCGAGGCCGAAACCCGTGCGCGCGTGCTGTACTACATGCAGATCGGCTATGATCTGGCGCAGTTGAACGAGCCGTTGGCGACGCGCCTGTCTCTGGTGCCGCATTACCTGTACGTCTTTACCGGGGTCGAGCCGCGGCCCGCGGAAATCGAGGAATTCAGCGCCTATGCCAAGCGCTGCTGGGAAGGAGGATCGGATCATGAGCCAGCCTGACGCAATCATCATCGGAACCGGCGTGATCGGCGCTGCGATCGCGTTCGAGATGGTCAAGGCCGGCTGGAAGACCCTGTCGCTGGACCGCAACGCGCAGGTGGGGCATGGCTCGACCGCCGGGTCCTGCGCGATCATCCGGATGCATTATTCCACCTTCGACGGCACCGCCTTCGCATGGGAGGGCTATCACTACTGGCGCGACTGGCCCGACTATCTGGGCCTGCCCGACGGGGCCGATCTGGCGCAATTTCGCGAGACCGGGTGCCTGGTCATGAAGACTGAGGCCAACGGCCACCTGTCGAAGCACATGAAATACAGCGCCGAGTTGGAGTGCCCCTTCGAGGAATGGTCGGCTGAACAGATTCTCGACCGCCTGCCGATCTATACACTGGACAGCTTTGCCCCGGCCAAACGGATGGACGATCCAGCTTTTGGTCAGCCCAATGGCAGCAGGATGCAGGAGGCGGTGTTCTGGCCCAAGGCCGGCTATGTCACCGATCCGGCCCTGTCGGCGCAGAACCTTCTAGATGCTGCCAAGCGACACGGCGCGCAGGTGCGGACCGGGGTCGAGGTCGTCGAAATCTTGCAGGAAGGTGGCAAGGTCAAAGGCGTCCGGCTGGCCTCGGGCGAAAAGATTCACGCGCCGGTGGTGATCAACGTGGCAGGGCCGGGATCGTCGATCATCAACCGCATGGCCGGGGTGCTGGACGACATGACCATCGAAACCCGCCCGCTGCGGCAGGAGGTGGTGCATGTTCCGGCGCCCGAAGGATTTGATTTCGAGCGTCAGGGAACCATCGTGTCGGACAGCGATATCGCCTGCTACTGTCGGCCCGAACATGGCAACCACATCCTGATAGGATCCGAGGATCCGGAATGCGACCCGCATCAGTGGTGCGAGAACGATGTCCATTACAACCACGACTTCACCGACCAGTGGACGACGCAGGCCATGCGATACGCGCAGCGAGTGCCGAGCCTGGGCATTCCGTCCAGAACGCGTGGTGTGGTCGATCTGTACGACGCCTCGACCGACTGGATCCCGATCTATGACAAATCCAGCCTGCCCGGGTTTTACATGGCCTGCGGCACCAGCGGGAACCAGTACAAGAACGCGCCGATCGCGGGCAAGATGATGGCGGCGCTGGTTGAGTATTGCGAGGGCGGTGGCGATCACGATACCCAGCCGCTGCAATTCCAATTGCCCTATATCCAACGCAGCATCGACGTCAGCTTCTACTCTCGCAGGCGCCCGATCAATGCCGAGAGCAGTTTTTCGGTCCTTGGCTAGCCATGCCGGACAAATGCGCTAGCTCTCGGGAAACACTGAGAAAGGGCGGGCGCGATGGCGGAGAATGACACCAGAGTTCTGATCTTGGGAAGTGCGCCTGCGGCGCTGGCGGCGCGGGATTGGGCGCGTGGGTCGTTCACTCATATCGTGGCCATCAACAACGCCTGGCGCATCCGCGAAGATTGGGATTTCCTGATCCATCCCGAGGATTTTCCGGCCGAGAACCGCCCCGACTGTCTGACAGCGACGCAACGCATCGTGACGGCGCAGGATTATGTTCCGATCCAGAACGCGTATGGCGGCTTCGTCTATGCCGGTGGCACCATGGCCTTTACCGCCGGGTACTGGGCGCTGGGTGCTCTCAAACCATCGGTGATGGCCTTCTTTGGCTGCGACATGGTCTATCCGCGCTCGGGCAATACGCATTTCTACGGCCAGGGAACGGCCGATCCCCTGCGCGCCGACGTCACCCTGCGCTCGCTCGAGGCGAAATCGGCACGGCTGGCGCTGCTGGCGGCGCGTCAGGATTGCAACGTGGTGCGGTTGTCCGTTGGACCCAGCCGGCTGGTCTATCCGTCCGTCTCTCATACCGAAAAGATCCCCGAGGCCCGGCCGCGCACTGAACACGTCGATGCTCTGCTGCAGGCCGAGTACGAGGCGGGCTACATGGTGCCATCCGGCCGGTATTGGGAGGTCGAAGACCGGTTCAATCCAGCCGTTGTCGACCGGCTGGATGCGGCTTGGCTTGCGGCCTACAAAGCCTCGGCGCTGGATCAGGCGGCCTGAGCGCGCGGCGCGCGCAACAAGTCATCGACCTTTCGTCTGGCGGTCTCGGCCGCTTGTATCCGAACCGGGCCGTAACCGCGGATCTCGTCAGCGCAGGACAGGATGCTTTGCCACGTTTCGGTATCCCGATCCCCGTACTCTGCCACAAGGCGGTCCAACAGCCCCTGGTACCAATTCAGCAGATCGCGGTGCAGGCGCGCTTCGGCATGATAGCCAAACGGATTGAGAGCTGTTCCGCGCAGTGCCCGCATCTTTGACAGGCCCCGCAGAACCGGCTGCATCCAAGGTCCGAACGCCTTTTTCAGCGGTCGGCCCCGGGCATCCGTTTTGCGGCTCAGCAGGGGCGGAGCCATGTGGAAGCGGACCGCAAAATCGCCCTCGAACTGGTTGGCCAGATCCTTTGCGAAATGGTCCGAAGTCATCAGCCGCGCGACTTCGAACTCATCCTTGTAGGCCATGAACCGGAACAGGTTGCGAGCGACGCTGCGCAGCAGGGTCTCGTCAGCCTGCGGCAGCGCCGAGCGGAGGGCGGCGATACGATCGGCGTAGGCCTGCGCGTATTTCGCGTTTTGATACTCGGTCAGGTAGGCGGTGCGGCGCGCAATCATCTGATCCAGAGTTTCTGCTGAACCAACGTCGTCGGAAGGCAGCGCCAGAACGTCCGGACGAACCGCCATGTTGCGCCCGATTGCAAAAGCCAGACGGTTCTTCGCGACAGCGACGCCGTTCAGCAGAATCGCCTGACCCAGCGCGACTTGCGATACCGGCACAAGACCGTGCTGCCACGCAAAACCCAGCATGATCACATTGGCAAACACCGCATCACCCAACAGGGTTTCAGCCACCGCATTGGCGTCGAAACCGAACAGGTTTTCCGCCCCGACCACGTTCTGAATGGCCTGTTCACGGGCTTTTACCTGCAACTGAGAGTCGCGGCGCAGAACGATATCGCCGGTCGGCATTTCCGCCCGGTTCAGGACCACGCGCGTACCCTTGCGGTAATGCGCCGAGGCTTTGGGGGCTGAACTGACGACGACGTCGCAACCAATCACCGCATCGGCCGCGCCCTGATCAATGCGGACCTGGTTCAATGCGTTTGGAGTGTCTCCCAAACGGATATAGCTGAGAACGGTTCCGAATTTCTGTGCAAAGCCTGTGAAATCCAGGACCGAGGCGCCTTTCCCCTCGAGATGGGCCGCCATCGTGATCAGCGCCCCCACCGTTACCACACCCGTGCCGCCCACGCCTGTAACCAGTATCTCGAACGGTTTGTCCAGGCGGGGCAGGGCGGGGTCAGGCAGCCCGTCCTCGAGTGTTGCCAGATCCAGCTTTGCCATGCGTTTGCGGCGTTCACCGCCTTCGATGGTCACGAAGCTGGGGCAGAATCCGTTGAGGCACGAGAAATCCTTGTTGCACGAGCTCAAATTGATCTTGCGCTTGCGGCCAAGCGGGGTTTCGCGCGGCTCGACGCTCAGACAGTTGGATTCGACCGAGCAGTCGCCACAGCCCTCGCAGACCAGATCGTTGATCCAGACGAACCGCTTGGGGTCCTCCATCGTGCCGCGCTTGCGGCGGCGGCGCTTTTCGGTGGCGCAGGTCTGTTCATAGATCAGAACGGTCACGCCCGGGATATAGCGCAGCTCGCGTTGCAAGATGTCCAGTTCGGCGCGGTCGTGGAAGGTTGTCTGCGCCGGAAAATCCGAGTGGTGGAATTTCGAGATGTCGTCAGACACGACGGCGATCCGTTCCACGCCCTCTGCGCGGCAGGTCTGGGCGATGCCGGCCACGCTGACCGGGCCGTCCACCGGCTGGCCGCCGGTCATGGCCACGGCGTCGTTGTAGAGGATCTTGTAGGTGATGTTGGTCCCGGCCGCGACCGCCTGCCGGATCGCCAGCGAGCCCGAGTGATACCAGGTGCCCTCGCCGAGATTTTGGAAGATGTGCTTGCCGCCGTTGAACTTGGACGCCACCACATGCGGCACGCCCTCGCCGCCCATCTGGGCATAGCCGACGGTGTGGCGATCCATCCACGAAGCCATTACGTGGCAGCCGATGCCACTGGCCGCGATCGAGCCGCCGGGCACTTTGGTCGAGGTGTTGTGCGGGCAGCCCGAGCAGAAATAGGGCGTGCGGGTCGCGCCGGACACGTTGATCAGTTGTGGCGGCTGGTCCGTCAGCGCCTTGGCCTTGGCGGGCAGGTCCTCTTCGGGGAAAAACCGGTGCAGGCGGTCGGCCACGATGGGCACCAGCATCAGCGGGCTGAGTTCACCCGTCCAGGGGATCAGCGGCTCGCCGTGGCTGTCGTATTTGCCCACCATCTTGTGCGGCTTGTCGCCGGGCCAGTCATAGAAATATTCCTTGAACTGGCTTTCGATGATGCCGCGCTTTTCTTCGACCACCAGCACCTCGGCCTTGCCCTTCACGAAGCGCAGCGCGTTGCGCCGCGCCAGTGGCCAGACCATGCCGACCTTGTAGATGTCGATGCCCAGACGGCGGCAGGCGGCCTCGTCCAGCCCCAGCAGGCGCAACGCCTCCATCAGGTCAAGATGGGCCTTTCCGGTGGTGACAAAGCCGAACTTGGCGTTGTCGATGTCATAGATGCGCCGATCGATCGGATTGGCCTCGGCAAAGGCGCGCACGGCGCGCAGCTTGTGCTGGATGCGGGTCTCGATCTCGGGCGAGGGCAGGTCGGCGGCGCGAACATGCAACCCGCCGGGGGGCAGCTCGATCTCGGGCAGGATGTACTGTCGGTCGGGGCGCAGCTCGACCGAGCGGGCGCTTTCGACGGTTTCCGAGATCGCCTTGAACCCGACCCAGGTGCCGGAAAACCGCGACAGTGCAAAGCCGTATTCGCCGAATTCCAGATACTCCTCGACCGAGGCGGGGTTCAGCGTGGGCATGAACCATGCCATGAAGGCAACGTCGGACTGGTGCGGCATCGAGGAGCTGACGCAGCCATGGTCGTCGCCGGCCACGACCAGCACGCCGCCCTTAGGCGCCGAGCCATACGCATTGCCGTGCTTCAGCGCATCGCCCGAGCGGTCGACGCCCGGCCCCTTGCCGTACCACATCGAGAAGATGCCTTCGAATTCGCACTGCGGGTCCAGCGTCGCCTGTTGCGCGCCCAAAACGGCGGTTGCGCCCAGGTCTTCGTTCACGGCGGGCATGAACGTGATGCGGTCGGATTTCAGCCGTTCGCGCGCGCGCCACAATTCCAGGTCCAGCCCGCCCAAGGGCGAGCCGCGATAGCCCGAGACGAACCCGCCCGTGTTCAGCCCGGCATCGCGGTCGCGCCGCGCCTGATCCATCAGGATGCGCGCCAGTGCCTGTGTGCCGGTCAGGAACACGCGACCCTCGGTCTGTTCGTACCGGTCTGTGAGTTGATAAGTGCGAAGAGTGCTGTCGTGGCGGCTCATGGCTTGGACCTGGATTGGCTTTGAGATTGAACAACTGTAGTTCGGTATTTGCGAAATGTTGTGCCAATGGGTCCGCAAGCTTGATATCATTTCGAAAAAATTTGCCGATAAACCCTAAGAAGACGAAAAGGTTTACCAAATGATGCAGTTGGACGACAGAGATCGCCGGATTCTGACCCTGCTACAAAGGGACAGCCGTGTGTCGAATGCGGACCTTGCCGATGCGGTCGGTATGTCGACCTCGGCCCTTTGGAGACGGGTGCGCGCATTGGAAGAGGCCGGGATCATTGAACGCTACGGCGCAGTTGTGAACCCGGTCGCGCTGGGGTTGGGGTTCGAGGCGATCGTACATGTGCATCTGACGCGGCATGATCCTGACAAGATCGTGGAGTTCATCCGGGCAATCGAAACCTGCAAGGAAGTTCAGGAATGTTTCGCAACGACCGGTCAGGCAGACTATCACCTGCGAGTGCAGTGTCCCGATCTTGCCGCCTACAACGTCTTTTTGGAGAGGTTTCTGTTTCGTTTGCCGGCCGTCGCAAGTGCGCAGACGAATGTGGTTCTGCGCGCGGTCAAACGCAATCGTTCGGTCGAGTTCTGATTACCGCGCGACGAATTCAACCCAGGCCCAGGCCATCGCGATGTAAGTGAGGTTGTGCAGGCATTGATCCAGACCGGCGGCCCGCCAAAAGGCGGCCTGATCAGGTTGCAATTGTTTCTTGTCGGAGTAGCTGGCTTTGGCGAAATCGATATTGAAATGCACGATCCACTCAAGCGCACCAATGATCAGAATGAACGAAAGCGGCGCGCCGAATATCAGGAAAACCACGACTGAACCCACAACATGCACCGCAGCATGCTGTGCGCGCCCGACATGCAGGTACTCCCCCCGCCCAGACAGCATCTTGGGCGTTTGGAGGTAGAAATCGGCAAACATGTGTTTGATCTGCAGTGCACACAGCAGAAGCAACACAGTGCCAAGTGTAGCAGGCAAAAACTACCCTCCCGATATCGTCCTGACGTTCAGACTAAGGGCTATGAGACAGGATCGCAAATGAACTAGTTCACACAAGTCGAAATAGTTTTCGCCTTGGAAACCATTTGCCTATCCAAGCGCGATTGCAGTACCGTCGTGCTGCTTTGACCGCGGCAGGATCGCTGCAAAACAGTTTCGGGTCACCAGTAGGGGCAGGGGCCATAGAACGTTCAATTTTTGGATTTATTTGGAAGTATTCCAAGCGTGATCAGCTTGTTCTGCTGGCCGTGACGGCAACTTTGTTCCCGCTGCTGTACCTGACGCTTGAATTGCCCAAACGCATCATCAACGACGCAATCGGCGCCTCCAGCGAGATCGTGGATGTCTGGGGATACAGTCTGTCGCAGACGACGTTTCTGGTAATTTTGTGCTTCGCCTTTTTGGCGGCGGTGTTGGCGCATGGTTTGATGAAGATGCGCATCAACACGATGAAAGGCGTTCTCAGCGAACGAATGCTGCGCCGGTTCAGATACCAGTTGATCAATCGCGCACTGTTGTTTCCTCAACCCTATTTCGAGCGCGTCAGTCAGGGCGAACTGGTCTCGATGATCACCGCCGAAAGCGAGCCGATGGGCGGGCTGATGGGCGATGCGATCAGCCAGCCTGTCCTTCAGGCGGGGCAGATGCTGACAATCCTGTCCTTTCTATTCCTGCAAAGCGTCTGGTTCGGATTGGCTGCTGTCGCGCTGATCCCATTGCAGGCCTGGCTGATCCCGCGATTGCAGCGCCAGATCAACCTGTTGAACAAGCGCCGGATCCAAGAGGTGCGCGTACTGGCGGCTCAGATCGGCGAGAATGCAGCAGGCGCGGCAACCCTGCGGCAGAACGGCGGCTGGCGCCATCGCCGAGCGCTGATTTCAGATCAACTGTCCCGGCTGTTCAGCATCCGGTTCGAGATCTACCAGAAAAAATTCTTCATGAAGTTCATCAACAACTTCATCTCTCAATTGACTCCGTTCCTATTCTACCTGGTCGGTGGTTTGCTGGTTTTGCAGGGGTCAGTTTCACTCGGTGCTCTCGTGGCCGCGCTCGCTGCCTACAAGGACCTCAGCTCGCCCTGGAAGGAGCTGCTGACTTATTACAACCAGACACAGGACATGTCTCTGCGCTGGGAGGTGGTCATCGAACGGTTCGCCCCAAGCGGCATGCTGGATGAAAGCCTGTTCGAAGGCGAGCCCGACAGCCGACCGCACCTGAATGGCCCGATCGAGTTGGAGCAGGTCTCGGTGCGTGATCTGGATGGCAATCAGGTTCTGGATGATCTGAACCTGACCTTCCCTGCCGGCAAGACCATAGGGATCGCGGCCCCCAGCGAAGAGGACCGCCGGGCCCTGGCGGATCTATTGACCCGGGAGATCCTGCCAAGTTCGGGCCGGGTCGAAATCGGGGATGTTAACCTGTCCTCGCTGCACCAGGCCGTCGTGGCGGCCCGGATCGGTCATGCCACATCGCGACCGGTGATGTTCCAGGGAACCGTTGGCGGCAACGTGATGATGCCGATGCAGCTCAGGCCTCTGACCGCTCCACCGGAGGACGCGGACCACCTTGAAACGCTGCGTGCGGGCAACAGCCCCGATCCCTTCCGGGCCACTTGGCTGGACCCTTCCCTGGCCGGGTTCGAAACGGCCGAGCAGCTGCGCGATTGGTGGCTGAAGCTGATCGACGGACTGGGCTCCGGGCCCATCTTGTTCCAACGCGGGGCCGAGTTGGGTTTCGATCCTGAAAAGCACCCCGACCTTGCTGCCAAGCTGATCGAGCTGCGGCCCTTGGTGCAGGACGCCGTCAAAAAGGCCGGTCTGGAGTCGCAAGCCCTGATTTTCGACCGCATGACGTACAACGCTGCACTGCCCGTTGCCGAAAACCTGCTGTTTGCTGTGCCACGCGTGCAGGTGACGCAAGAGTTGCTGGCCCGGCAGACCGTTTTCCTCGGGCAGTTGCGCGAGTTGGGTCTGGATGAAACACTGGTCGGCCTGACACGTGACGTGATCGAAATGCTGCGTCAGATCTTTGGTCTAGACGGGACGGATCACCCGTTGTTCCGCAAGCTGGGACTCGAGGCCGCCACCTACGAAGCTGCTGTCGACCTGGTAGAGAGGACCCGGGAAACCGGCGCATCGGGGTTGGACGATGACCAGTTGGCCAGCCTGCTGGCGGTGCCTTTCGTGATCTCGGCCGAACAGATTGGGCCGGCTTTTTCCGAAGAGCTCAAGAATCGCATCCTCGAACTACGGCACAGCCATTCCGACAAGTTGATGGAGCGCCTGAACGACGTGTTCGAGCCGCTGGACCCGGCCACCTTTGCGCCGGGATTGACGGTTATGGAGAATGCGCTTTTTGGCAAGGTCAGCCAGATCGGGGGCGCGCGGTCGGACGAGGTACGGAAAGTGATCGCAGACGTACTGACCGAAAACGGAGCCCGTCCGCTGGTGGTTGAACTGATCTACGATGTACCGGTCGCGCTGGGCGGGCAGAACCTGCCGGCCGCGCTGGCCGAGCCTTTGGCCTTTACCCGCGCGACGATCAAGAAGCCGGATATCCTGATACTGGAAAACGCACTGGCGAGTTATGGCATGGACACGCAGGTGGCTGTGTTCAGGAACCTGCGAGAGCTGCTTCCGGACGCCACGATCATCTACCTGAACGAACAGTTCAAGAACCCCGGCGCTTTCGACATGTTTGTCGAAATCCGACAGGGGCGCGTAGTGTCCGATCAGGTTCCGTCGGATGTTGAAGGTGACAGTGCAGCCTCGGCGGACCTCACGCGAAAGCTGCGTGCTTTGGAACAGACACCGCTGTTTTCGGGGCTGGATCGTCGCCAGCTTCGACTGCTGGCTTTTGGTGCGCGCTGGTACGAGGCAAAGGCCGGCGAAGTCGTGTTCCTCAAGGATGACCAGCCAACTGATGGTGCCTACATGATCATCGACGGCGAAGCTGGTTTGTACCTGCCGCAACCGCCCGAGGAGGATCGGCTGGTGACCCGCGTCGGCAGCGGTACCTTGGTGGGTGAACTGGGCCTGATCCGCAAAGAGCCCCGTGCGCTCAGCATGGTGGCTGAAACCGATCTCACCTGTCTGCGTATCGGCGAGGAAGAGTTCCTTGCGGTGGTCGAAAACGATGCTGCGACCGCGTTCAAGCTGTTGCAGGTGATCGCAGGCTATGTATCACGCTGACAGGATCAGGCCTGCGGGCTACAGAACAGGGAATGCATCAACTCGATCACCTGCTTGGCTTTGCCGTCGCGCAGCGAATAGTAGATCGTCTTGCCCTCTCGGCGGGTTGAAACCAGGCCTTCGGTTCGCAGGCGCGCCAGCATCTGGCTGACCGCGGCCTGGCGCAACTTGAGCAAGGCTTCAAGCTCGCCCACCGAGCGTTCTCCGGCCGCGAGATGGCACAGGATCATCAAGCGGCCCTGATGCGCCAGCGTCTTGAGGAAAGCCGCAGCTTGCGCGGCGCTTTCCTCCATTTCCGAGGGCAATTCGGATTGTGGGGTCGTCAATTCGGCGTCAGTGAAAGTCACGTGGTACCTTGGGGATGAAAATAAGGGGTGAACGCAGTATGCACCAACTTGTCTGAAATTGTCATCCCTCGGTTGCCGGGGCCCCGCCCTGAAACGCATTGCCATTGACATAGTCGCAGGGTTCTTCCTGCATCTGCAGGTGCAGACCGTCGCCGGAATAGGGGTGGGCACGGGCCAGTTCCTCGTCGACCTCGATGCCCAGACCGGGGACCGAAGGCGGCTCGACAAAGCCGTTCTCGACCCGGATCGAGCCCTTGATCAGCTGGTCATGAAACGGCGTTTCGATGGTCTCGAGCAGCAGCAGGTTCGGGATCGAGGCCGCGAGATGGATGTTGGCGGCCCATTCCACCGGCCCGGCATAGAGATGCGGCGCCATCTGCGCATTGTAGACCTCGGCCATGGCGGCGACCTTCTTCATCTCCCAGATCCCACCGGCCCGGCCCAAGGCGGGCTGCAGGATTTCGGCCGCGCCGGCGCGCAGAACCGCGCCGAATTCGGCCTTGGTCGTCATCCGCTCGCCCGTGGCCACGGGGATGCGGACATTGCGGGCGACGCGGGCCATGTCCTCGATCATGTCCGGGGGGGTGGGCTCCTCGAACCACAGCGGCGAATAAGGCTCGATTGCCTGCCCAAGGCGGATGGCGCCGGCAGTGTTGAACTGGCCATGGGTGCCGAACAGCAGGTCGGCCTTGTCGCCCACTGCGTCACGGATCGCCTTGCAGAAGGCCACCGACATCGAGATGTCGGACATGGCCGGCATATGCCCGCCGCGCATCGTGTAGGGGCCCGCCGGGTCGAACTTGACTGCGGTAAAGCCGCGCCGGACTATTTCGGCGGCGCTTTCCCCGGCCTGTTCGGGCGAGGTCCAGAAATCGGTCAGATTGTGCTGCGGCAGCGGGTACAGATAGGTGTACGCACGGATGCGGTCGTTCATCCGGCCGCCGATCAGAGCGTATACCGGGCGGTCCCGGTCCTTGCCCAGAATGTCCCAACACGCGATTTCCAGCCCCGAGAACGCGCCCATCACGGTTAAGTCGGGGCGCTGGGTGAAGCCGCTGGAATAGGCGCGACGGAACATCAGCTCGATATTCTCGGGGTTTTCGCCGGCCATATGGCGGTCGAACACGTCACGGATGACGTGTTTCATCGCCCCGGGACCGACCGAGGAGGCATAACACTCGCCCCAGCCGGTGATGCCGGTATCGGTGGTGACTTTCACCAGAATCCAATAGCGCCCGCCCCAGCCCGGCGCGGGCGGAGCGGTCACGATGATGTCGAGATCCTGCAGTTTCATTCGGTCTCCTCCCGCCGGTGGTCCGGGGCCGTCAGCCCCGGTCGAATACGATGACGTTGCGCTTGGCCGACCCGGTCTTGGTGTCCTCGATGGCCTCGTTGATCTGTTCCAGCGTCCAGCGCCCCGAGATCAGCTCGTCCAGCTTAAGCCGTCCCTGTTCATACAGATCGATCATCCACGGAATGTCGCGCTGGATCACCACGTCGCCCATCTTTGACCCGACCATGCTCTGACCCAAGGCCGCCAGAATGACCGGCTCATAGCTGGATTGCGCGCCGGAATGCGGCATGCCGATCATCACCGCCTTGCCACCGCGACCCAGATAGCGCGGGGCCTGATCATAGGCGGGGATCGCACCGACGGTGATCAGAACCGCATCGGCCCCGCGACCGCCCAGGGCCTTGTAGGCCGCCTTCCATGGTTCTTTCAGCGTGGCCAAGACCCCGTGCGTGGCGCCGAATTCCTTGGCGATTTCCAGCTTTTCCTCGGTCATGTCGACGGCCACGATCCGCCGGGCCCCGGCCAGCCGCGCGCCCTGGATGGCGTTCAGGCCCACCCCGCCGGCGCCGATGACCACGACATCCTGACCCGGGCGCAACTGCGCGGCGTTGACCGCCGCCCCCACGCCGGTGATCACCCCGCAGGACAGCAGGCTGGCCACGTCCTTGGGCATCGCGTCGGGTATCTTGACGATCTGGCGGTGGCTGACCACGACCTTTTCGGCAAAGGCGCCACAGGCCATCGCCTGTTCCAGCGGCCCGCCATCCGCAGTGCGCAGCGGGCCCTTGACGGTGTCATAGGGTGTTTCGCAGATCACCGGCTTGCCGCTGGCGCAGGACGGGCAGGACCCGCAGGCGCGGATCAGGGTCACCACGACCGCATCGCCAACCTTGAATCCTCCGCTGGCTTCTCCGACGGCCGAGATCACACCGGCGGCCTCGTGCCCGTAGACGGCGGGCAGAAACCCGCCCCAAGCGCCGCTGGCATAGGTGATGTCAGAATGGCAGATCGCCACCGCATCCAACGTGACTTCGACCTCGCCCATGCCGGGCGGCGCGATCTGGATGTCTTCGATGACAAGCGGTTCGTTGAAGGCGCGGCATACGGCGGCTTTGATGGTCTGCATGGATCCCTCGTTTGGTTTGGGCCACGGTGACGCGGGAATCTGCGGTCCGCAAGGCTGAAACCGTCATTCCCGTGTCGTTGTCACGTTTCGCTGGGATGTGCGCGCAGAAACAGGACGAATCCGGCCAGCATCAGCAGCAATGCCAACAGGAACGGGGCCCCTGGAAGGTAGAATGCTGCATCAACGCGCGCGAATTGGGCGAAAACGGTGGTCATCACCAACGGGGAGATCACCATCGACAGCGCGTGGAGCGCGGCCAGAACCCCCTGAAGCTCTCCCTGCTGCGAATCCGGGGTTGCACGTGACATCTGTGCCTGAAGGGCCGGCGTCACGACGGCGCCCAGTGCGGTGATCGGAATCAGCATCAACGCAATTGTGCCGTTTGTGAGAAAACCCAGGGCCAGAAAGCTGACGATCTCGAAGATCATGCCCCAAACAATCGTGGTCCGCTCTCCCAAGTGGCGGGTGGCGGGGCGGATCAACCCGCCCTGAACCGCCGCCATGCCCAATCCGTAGACCGCGAGTGACAACCCGATCATCTGCGGTGACCAACCGAAACGCTCGGTCGTGAAGTATGACCAGATGGCGGGATAGACGTAGATCGACACCGAGTACAAAAAGTATACCCACAGCAACGGTCGGATGCCGGGCAGGGCGGCGATGGCACGCAATGCGCTATCAGGACGCGCGCGGTGCCAGCGGAATCCGCGGCGGTTTTTGTCCGTTACCGTCTCAGGCATGACCGCGAGGCCCAGCAGGAAGTTCGCAAATGACAATCCGGCAGCCGCCCAGAATGGGGCGCGGGTTCCGTATTCGCTCAGCAATCCTCCCATCAAAGGGCCGAGGACAAAACCTACACCAAAAGCCGCTCCGATGAGACCGAAATTGGCGGCCTTTTCATGAGGTTTCGAAACGTCCGCCATGAAGGCCGCTGCGGTAGAGTGGGTGGCCGCGGTGATGCCACCCACGATGCGGCCGATCAGCAGCAGCCAGATGCTGCCGGCCAAGGCCATGACCACGTAGTCCAAGCTCATGACAAACAGGGAAACCAGCAGGACCGCGCGGCGTCCGTAAGCATCCGACAGGTTGCCCAGCACCGGACCGAACAGGAATTGCATCGCAGCAAAGGCAGTGCTGAGGATCCCACCCCAGATGGCTGCCGATGCCAGAGAGCCGCCCTGAACCTCGACGATCAGCTGAGGCATGATCGGCATGACCAGTCCGATGCCCATGGCATCGATCATGACAGTGCCGAGAACGAACAGAAAAGGAAGACGCATGAAACCGCACGAATGACTTATTTTGCAGGACCTTAGTCGCCCGCCTGTCGTGTTGTAACCCGGTCTTTTGTGATCGAGGCGAAATTCTCGACTGACGGCACGTCAGCCTTGGCCGGGCCGGATCTCAGACGCGGGTGGCGATTTCGTTCAGGTGTCGAGCCAGATCCGCGGGATGCGAGAAGAATGGAGAATGGGAACTGTCGATCGTCAGGCGCAATTCGGGCGGCGCGCAATGGCTCATCTCTTCCTGGTACTCAGTTGGAATCGTCCGGTCATCCATGGTGCGGACATAGGCCTTGGGAATTCCGTCAAAACGCTCGCTCAGGTCCAACGGCGTGTCCTGCGGGCGGATGGCCTGCGGGCACAGGCGGGCCAGGGCATAGGTGACAACGTCGGCCGGACAGTCGTGATAGAAGAGAGATTGCACCCGATCCGGCAACACGCTGTAGGACAGTCCGTCTGCCGATTTCTCGACCGCATCGCCAATCAGCTGTCTTGGTGCACGCCGGCGCATTTCTATCATCGACAGCCCGGAGACCGGCACGTAGGCGCAGACATAGATCAGGGCTCGCATCCGATCTGAGGCGAATTCGGCGGCCGCACTGATCGGGTAGCCGCCCCAGGAATGGCCGACAAGAATCGTTTGCGGGGTCGTGGCATTCAACACCGCATCTCGACACGTCTCGAGCGTGACCTCGGATACTGGGGTCGGGTCCGATCCATGACTGGGCAGGTCGATCGCCCGGACCGAATGCCCCAGATTCTCAAGTTCCGGTATCAGATCGCGCCAGCACCATGCGCCGTGGCAAGACCCGTGAACAAGAAGAAATTCCGCCACCGTGACCTCCTTCAGATATGTCCGGTTTCTCGCAGAAAAGCGTTCAGCAGCTCGGCGTAGACCTCGGGCCGCTCGACGCAGGGCAGGTGCCCGGCCTTGCGGATCAGCTCGAACCGGGAGCCGGGGATCAGGTCGACGGTTTCGCGCACCAGATCGGGAGGGGTCGAGCCATCTTCCGAGCCCGCAATTCCCAGCGTCGGCAGTCTGAGCCCGCTGGTTGGCGTATAGAAATCCGTGCCCGAGATGGCGGAGCAGCAGCCCAGATACCCCTGCACCGGTTGGCGTACCATCATATTGCGCCATAGCTCGACATCGGGGGTTTCCCGAAATGCTTTCGAAAACCAGCGCTCCATGGTTGCGTCGGCCAGCGCCTCGATCCCACCTGCACGAACGGCGGCCATCCGATCGGCCCACATGGCGGGCGTCCCGATTTTGGCGGCCGTGTTGGACAGGACCATCGCCCGGATCTGATCCATCCGCTTGACGGCCAGCCCCTGCGCGATCATTCCGCCGATCGACAGGCCGACGAAGACGCAATTCCGCACCTCGAGAAAGTCCAGGAGCCGCTCGGCATCGCGCACCAGACTTCCCATCGAATAGGGACCATCCGGTTGCGAGGACAGGCCGTGCCCCCGCTTGTCATAGCGGATGATGCGCAGACCTTTGGGGAGCAGAGGCAGCACGGGGTCCCACAAGCGCATGTCGGTGCCCAACGAATTGGCAAAGACCAGAGGTGGACCATCCGGGTCACCGTCCAAGCGATAGTGAATCTGAACATCTCCGAAATCAGCGATGTGCATCTGGTCAGCCTTTTTTGCTGCGATCATTCCGACAGTTTACGCCGCGATTTATTGCATCTGTCCTAACCCGTTGTCAGGTAAGGAATTCCAACGCGCGGGCAAAGACCTGCGGATCGACATTCCCGCCCGATGCCACGACGATAACGGCGTCGCCCTGGATCTCGTCCTTGCGGAACAACGCCGACGCCAACGAGACTGCCCCACCCGGTTCCAGAACGACCTTGAGGCGCAGGAACGCCAAGGCCATGGCGCGGAGAGCCTCGTCTTCGGATACCGCCAATCCCGGTCCGCAGAGGCGACGGAGGATCGGGAAGGTGATATCACCGGGCCGCGGTGTCAGGATCGCGTCGCAGATATTGCCTGCGGCTGCGTTGTTGGTCTGAACGGACCCCGAGGCCAGGGATCTTTTGACATCGTCGAATCCTTCGGGCTCGCAGGGGCGTGCCCTGAGACCCGGCGCATGTTTTCCCAAGGCAAGTGCCACGCCTGAGGTCAGTCCACCGCCACCACAGCATACCAGAACATCGGCGTCGGTCACGCCGAGATCGCGCGCCTGCCGCGCCACCTCGAGGCCGACGGTACCCTGACCGGCGATCACCTGCGGTTCGTCATACGGGCGGATCAACGTAAGACCGCGCTCCCGGGACAACGCCTCGCCGATCTCTTCGCGGCTTTCATTGGAGCGATCATAAAGGATGACCTCGGCGCCCAAAGCTCGGGTGTTTTTGATTTTCAGAGCCGGCGCGTCGGACGGCATGATAATGACGGACTGAACACCATGAAGTGTAGCCGCATGCGCCACGCCCTGCGCGTGGTTGCCTGATGAATACGCGATGACCCCGCGTTTGCGAGCCTCGGCATCCAGGGCGGAAATCGCAGACCACGCGCCGCGAAACTTGAAGCTTCCAGTGTGTTGAAGACACTCGGGCTTGACCAGAACGCGCCGCCCGGCAAGTTCGTCCAAAAACAGCGATGTGAGGATCGGGGTTTCGCGCGCGTGCCCTTGCAGGCGCACGGCAGCGGCTTCGATCAGGTCAATTGTGCTCATATCAAATCCAGTACCTTGCGAATGACGGTTATGGACTGCGGTTCGTCCAGAAAAGGAACATGGCCCCGGTCGGGCACTTCGGCCGAAATCAACCCCGCATGACGCCGGTGCATCTCTGCAAGTGTCTGGGCGCTAAGCAAGTCCGAGTTCGCCCCACGGATCACTCCGGTGGGAAGCGGGTTCAGGGCTTCGAACAATGGCCACAAATCAGCGGGCGGGCCCGCTGCAATCTGTTCTTGCAACGCGGTTCTCAATGCGGGGTCATAGCGCAACCGCAGGCCGGTGCCGGTTTCTTCGTACTGGAATGCGGCCTGCTTTCTCCAGGTTTCAATCGATACGCCCGGAAACTGCGGGTCCATTGCCTGTTTCAGCGCAAAAGCGGCCTGTTCCAGCGTTGTTGCGGCAGGAGCCTTGCCGACATAATCCATGATGCGCCCGATGGCCGACGGTTCGATTACGGGGCCCACATCATTCAAAATGACGGCACTCAGACGTTCGGGGCGAATTGCGGCGAGGGTCATGGCAATCAACCCGCCACGCGAGGTGCCAAGGATGCTGGCCCGATGGAGCTTCAGATGATCCAACAACTCGATCACGTCCTGTGCCTCGCGCGGAACGGTATAGTTGCGATAATCCGGATCAAAATCCGAGTCTCCGCGCCCCCGATAGTCCATCGTAATGACACGCAGTCTGTTGGCGTACGGCGTGAAGAAGGAAAAATCCCGGCTGTTTCTGGTCAGGCCGGCAAGGCACAGCAGCGGCTTGCCGCTGCCTGTATCTTCGTAGGTCAGGCGCAGACCGTCAGACGTCGTGAATTGTGGCATCAAACGCCTGCCAGTTCCGGAATCGAGGTCAGGTCGGACAGGACATGCGCCGGGGTCCACGGCAAGCGGTCCATCGGCTCGCCGGCGCGGTTGACCCAGGCCGTAACGAACCCGTACCCGCTGGCTCCGGCGGCGTCCCAACCATTCGAGCTGACGAACAGAACGTTCGATCGTTCGCACCCGAAACGGTCGCACACAAGATCATAGACCCGGGCATGCGGTTTGAAGACGCCGACGCTTTCGACTGACAGTATGTCGTCCAATACGCCGCCGATACCCGCAGATCTGACCGCGCCTTCCAGCATGGGCGGCGATCCGTTTGACAGGATTGCGGTCTGCATCCCGCCATCCTTGAGCGCCTTCAGCATGGCCGGAACCTCGGGATAGGCCTGCAGTTCCCAATACAGGTCCAGCAGTCTCTGCCGCAGCGCTGGGTCCCCCTGCAGGCCTGTCGCCTCGAGCGCCCAGTCCAGGCCATCCTGCGTTACGTCCCAGAAATCGGCATGTGCGTCCGCCACAGCACGCAGCCACGTGTATTGCAGCTGTTTCAACCGCCAGTGGTTGGCCAGTTCAGGCCACTTGTCACGCAGCGCATCCTGGCCCGGTTCGGCGGCCGCCTGACGCGCGGCTGCGGCCACGTCGAAAAGGGTTCCGTACGCATCGAAAACGCAGGTTGTGATCGCCATCTGCCTCTCCCCATCTTCCGGGGCAGGTTGGCACAGGCCATGCGCGGGTTAAAGCGTAAAAGGGTTTACATTGCCGGGTCAGTCTCTAGGTTGGACCGCTCATTCCAAACTCAGGTCGGAGACAGTCATGACCGCGATCAAACAAGGCGACACGGTTCGCATTCACTACACTGGAACTTTGCGGGACGGCAACGTTTTTGACAGCTCGGAAGGACGCGATCCGCTTGAGTTCGCCGTGGGGTCCGGCCAGATCATTCCCGGTCTGGACGCCGCACTGCCGGGCATGGAAATTGGCGAGAAAAAACGTGTCGAAGTGGATTGCCAGGACGCTTATGGGCCGATCAATCCCGCGATGCGCCAGGACGTCCCGCGCGAAGGCATCCCGGACGACATCCCGCTGGACCCCGGCACCCAGCTGCAGATGCAAACCCCCGATGGTCAGGCGCTGCCTGTGACCGTGGTGGACGCCAACGAAGAAACCGTGACCCTGGACGCAAACCACCCGCTGGCGGGCCAGGATCTGATCTTCGACATCGAGGTCGTTTCGATCAACTGATCAGCGCGCGTTCAGCCGCCCAACAATGACCCAACCGCCTCGCGAAGCTGCGGTTGGGTATAGAAGATCCACAATACCAACAATGTCGTCAGGGTCAGCAGCAGCGTTCGCGCGCGGCTGCTGAGCACTCCGGTCTTGCGACGAGAGTGAGATGCACGCGTATTGGTCGCGATTATCCGGTCTAGTTTGCTCATGTGATATCCCTGCCGCTGAAGTTTGGTAAAATCTTGGCAACGACAGGGAAAGATCGCGTCACATGAAGTCGGGTTGAGGCATTCCCAAGATGTGGAAACCGCCGTCTACGCGAATGATTTCACCGGTGGTGCAGGCCCCTGCGTCCGACGCAAGGTAAACGGCCGTGCCGCCAACCGCTTCGAGCGTGGCGTTCGATCGCAGCGGGGCGTTCTGGTCGCAGAACTTGTAGGTCTTGCGAGCCCCCCCGATGGCCGCGCCGGCCAGGGTTTTCATAGGTCCGGGCGAGATGGCGTTGACCCGGATCCCGTCGGGGCCCAGATCATTCGCAAGATAGCGAGTCGCCGATTCCAGTGCAGCCTTTGCAACACCCATGACATTGTAGTTCGGCACGACCTTGTTCGAACCCTGATAGGTCAGGGTGAGCAGCGTCCCGCCGTTTTCCTTCATCATTGGATAGGCGCGACGGGCCACTTCGATGAATGAATAGGCCGAGACATCCAGCGAGTGCTTGAAATTCGCCCGCGTGGTGTTCAGGAACCGCCCGGTCAGTTCGGTCTTGTCCGAGTAGGCGATGGCGTGGACAAGGAAATCAATCGTTGGCCAACGGGAGGCCAGTTCGTCGAAGGCCCGGTCCAGCGATGCGTCATCGGTCACGTCCGCATCGACCATGAAGTCGCTGCCCAAGCTCTGTGCAAGCGGTTCCAGCCGTTTTCCGAAGGCCTCGCCCTGGTAGGTGAATGCCAGTTCAGCGCCTGCCTCGTGCATGGCCTTGGCAATGCCCCAGGCGATCGACCGATCATTGGCGACGCCCATGATCAGCCCGCGCTTACCCTTCATAGAATCCGACATCATAATCACCCGTTATACTTGGACAGAATCATGGAACCGTTGGTGCCACCAAAGCCGAAGCTGTTGGTCATGACACTGTCCAAACCTGCGTTTTCAACAACCTCAGTTGCAATTTCGCCGGGCTGGATGCCTTCGGCCAGCGTGTCGACATTGATCGACGGCGCAATGAAATCATGCTGCAGCATCAAGAGGCAGAAAATCGCCTCGAGCGCGCCGGCAGCACCCTGAGCGTGGCCGGTCATCGACTTGGTCGAGGAGATCGGCGGCACATTGCCCTCGCCGAAAATCCGGCGGACGGCTTCGACTTCGCCCACATCTCCGACCGGTGTCGAGGTCCCGTGGGCGTTGATGTAGCCGACCTTGCGGCCTTCGGGCAGGGTGGACAAGGCCAGGCGCATCGCGCGCTCTCCACCTTCTCCCGAGGGTGCGACCATGTCGTGCCCGTCCGAGGTTGCGGCATAGCCCGTCACCTCGGCATAGATCTTCGCGCCCCGGGCCAGAGCATGTTCCAGCCCTTCCAGAACGACGATGCCGCCGCCGCCCGAGATCACGAACCCGTCGCGGTTCTGATCAAACGCGCGCGAGGCTTTTTCGGGCGTGTCGTTGTATTTCGAGGACATCGCGCCCATCGCATCGAACAGGCAGGACAGGGTCCAGTCCAGTTCTTCGCCGCCACCGGCGAACATCACGTCCTGTTTGCCCAGCATGATCTGCTCGGCCGCGTTTCCGATGCAATGCAGCGACGTCGAGCAGGCCGAAGTGATCGAGTAGTTGATGCCCTTGATCTTGAACGCGGTCGCAAGGTTGGCCGAGATCGTCGAGCACATGCATTTCGGAACGGCAAACGGTCCGATGCGCTTGGTTGCGCCGGTTTTCAGAACGGTCTGGTGCGCCGTCAGCATGGCGCTGGTGGAAGGGCCACCGGACCCGGCAACAAGACCCGTACGCGGATTGACGACCTGATCTTCGCTCAGCCCCGCGTCAGCGATTGCCTGGCTCATCGCGATATGGGCATACGCGGCGCCTGGCCCCATGAACCGCAAAGTGCGCTTGTCGACCTGTTCCGACACATCGATCTTGAGCGTCCCTGCAACCTGGCTGCGGAAGCCGTGCTCGACCATCTGCTCGCTGGCCTCGATGCCGGACTTACCCGCCTTGAGCGAGGCCAGAACCTCTTCGGCATTGTTCCCGATGGAAGAGACAACCCCCAAACCGGTGACGACGACGCGACGCATTTGCGTTCTCCTGTGTTCCATTCCCTGTTGACTGTCAGTCAGCTGGGGTCAGCTTTCCGACAATGCAACCTTCATGTCCTTGACCTGATAGATGACTTCGCCATCCGCTTCGACCCGGCCATCCGCCACACCCATGGTCAGGCGGCGGGTCTGGACTGCCTTGGTGAAGTCCACGTAGTAGGTCAACATCTTGCGGTCAGGGCGCACCATGCCTGTCAGTTTCACTTCGCCCACACCCAGCGCATAGCCGCGACCCTGCCAGCCACGCCAGCCGAGGTTGAAACCGGTTAGCTGCCACAGTCCGTCAAGACCCAGACAACCCGGCATGATCGGGTTTCCGGGAAAGTGGCAATCGAAGAACCAAAGGTCCGGTGTGATGTCGAATTCGGCCACGACATGCCCCTTGCCGTGCGCGCCGCCGTCGCCTGAAATGTCGGTGATGCGGTCCATCATCAGCATCGGGGGAGCCGGAAGCTGAGCATTTCCGGGGCCGAAGAGTTCGCCGCGGGCGCATTTCAGCAGATCGTCCTTGTCAAAGCTGCTTGGGAATTGGGCCATTCTGCCGCGTCTCCTGCCAGGGGTCTGTTTATTCAATCTGGCCTCGTCTATCACCCGTTTGCAAGGTCCTGCAAGACCACCCGAACACATCCGGCCCGCCGGAGCCGCTGGTTGCGAATGAATTTCATTTGAAATTGGTGGTGGTCGGCACTTATATATTGGGGCAGGGGAAATTGGGTAATGGTTTCATGACAGCTCAAAGCCGGGACATCGCTACGAACTGGTTGGTTGACGCCGGGCTGCGCCCGACGCGCCAGCGTGTTGCCTTGGCCGAATTGCTGGTGGGCGATGGCCGCCACCGACATGTCACCGCCGAAAGCCTGTTCGAGTCGGCCAAGAACAAGGGCGATGCCGTGTCCCTTGCAACGGTCTACAATACCCTGCGCGCCTTCTGCGATGCCGGCGTTCTGCAGGAAATCACCGTGGACGGCTCAAAAAGCTATTTCGACACCAACACCCATGACCACCCGCATTTCTTCTGGGAGGACGAGGGCCGACTGAGCGATGCGCCGTCCGAGCAACTGGTTATCCAGCGTCTGCCCGAAGCGCCGGCCGGGGTCGAGATCGCGTCGGTGGACGTTGTCATCCGGCTGCGCAAAAAGCGCTGATCACAGTTTCCCAAGCGACCTAACCAGAGCCTGTTCAGCAGCAGCGATTGTCGTGTCCGCAGGGCCGGTGCCGTGACGAGCTAGAATCACGGCCTCGGTGGCATCGGGGTCGCTGATCGGCAGGCTCAGCAGCCGCATCCGATCATAGCTGAGGCCGTTTTGCGGGCTGGCATAGCTGATGCCCACCCCTTCACCATGGGCCGCAAGACTGCGTTGGATCTCGAGCGATTCCGCGCGGTAGGACACGCTGGGGTGCAGCCCATGACGCCGGAACAGGCCCAAGACATGCTGCGCTGACAGACCTTCTTTGGACAGGATGAGCGGGTATTGCTCAAGCTCGGCAAGTGAAACGCTGCCTTGCCCGGCCAAAGGGTGCGCGGGACTGACCAGCGCGTTTGGCGTACTGTCCAGCAGCTTGTGGCGTGAGAAACCGGCATCGAGGCCCAGATCATAGGTGAGCGCCAGATCGAAACGGCCGTCGGTCAATCCGCTGATCAAGCCTTCGAAAGTGTCTACCCCGTGGGTCAGAACGATATCGGGAAGGGTGTCCCTGATCGTTTGCATTGCCCGCGCCAGCAGGAACGGTGCAAGATCTACAAAACAACCCAACTTCAAACGGCTTGTTCCGGCAACCAGGGCTTTCGTCTCTTCGATCCGGGCAGCGCTCGTCAGCAAGGCTTCGGCCCTGTCGATGAACTCGCGCCCCTGAGGCGTCAGCGACATTGCCGCGCCGCGTCGGCGCGAGAACAGCGGATGGCCCAGGTGTTCTTCGACCCGGGTCAGCGCGTTTGAAAGCGCAGGTTGCGAAACGTTCAGGTGCTGTGCCGCGGCGGACAGGCTTCCGTGTCGCCCAATGGCGCAAACATATTCGTATTGGCGCAAGGTGATATATAACATGGAGTTAATGCTTATTTTGAAAGATATGATTTGAACAGGGGTGCCGGACATGTGCAAATCGGCCTCAGCAAATGACGGAGACCAACATGCCACACCCTCTTGTTTCCCCGGAGATGATCGAAACCTATCGCAATGACGGGGTTGTTCTGGTCAAGGGCCTGTTCGCCGATCACGTTGATGCCTTGCGGGAAGGGGTGGCACGCAACATGGCTGATCCCGGGCCATATGCGTCGGAAAACAAGAAAGAAGGCGAAACCGGCCGTTTCTTTGACGACTACTGCAACTGGTCTCGCATCCCCGAGTTTCGGCAGGTCATTCAAGCCTCTCCGGTTGCCGAGGTTGCTTCCGACCTGATGGAGTCCCGTTCGGTCCAGATTTTCCATGACCACGTTCTGGTAAAGGAGCCCGGCACCTCGATGGCCACGCCGTGGCATCAGGATGGGCCCTATTACTTTGTGGAAGGGCGTCAGACGATAAGCTTCTGGTCGCCGCTCGACCCGGTGACGCAGGCGACTCTGCGGTGCGTGGCGGGGTCTCACCTGTGGGAAAAGGAAGTGTTGCCGACGCGCTGGGTTTCGGAGGAGGGTTTCTTTCCTGACGAGGGCCAGTACATCGCGGTACCAGACCCCGTGGCCGAAGGGATGCGGATCGTTGAGTTCGACATGGAACCCGGCGATGCGGTCGCCTTCAACTTCCGAACCCTGCACGGTGCCAGAGGAAACCAGTCGGACAGCCGGCGCCGCGCCTTCTCGCTGCGGCTGGTCGGGGATGACGCCCGGTATGTCGAGCGTCCGGGCCGGACGTCGCCGCCGTTTCCGGGGCATGACATGCGGGCTGGACAACGACTGCGCGAGGACTGGTTCCCGATTCTGCTCAATCGCTGAGCCGTTCCGGCGCGCTCAGAACCACTGGCCAGGTTCCATCAGGCCAAGGTCCAGCAACTGGTGCGAATTCCATTGGAAAGGAACCGAGGAGGGGCAGCGGAAACTGGGAATATCAAAGGTCGATCCCGCGTTGCTTTTCAGAGCTTTGGCGGCGCGGAACGAACAGATGGCAGCCGTCAGGTTGTGATGCCAGGGGCAGGCATAGGTGTTGTACTCGGGCTCGCTAAAGGTGTGATCGGGTTGGAGGGTCAGACCCTTGCAGCTTTTGAACAGCGCGATCCGATCGATCCGGCGCCGTTCGTACGGGATGTGATCCTCAAACCGCCAACGCAGGCCACCGGACATGTCCAACTGACGCTCCAGCGGTTGTCCCGATCGGTCGTGCCGGGAATGAGCATAATATCCAGTACTGTCCAGCATCGCATGATCCGGGGCCACACCGTTGGGATAGGCGGACAGGTCGTCGGCGTAGATGTCGATCACGTGGCAGAGCATCGCGTCGCGCCGCTCCTCGGCGTGAAAGGCCAGCATCTCGCCGACCGTGCGCGTTTCGCAGAACGGAAAGAACAGGTATTCCGAGTTGTAGCAGTAGTACAGCCAGATGTTTGGCGCCGCCTGAATGACGCGATTTATGGTGTCGAAAACCACGTTTCTGGGCGAGCAGCGCATCGTGACCCGGTGCACCCGGTCCAGGATTTCAGGCAGGATCGAAAACTGGGCCGGTGCAAATACGATCACGGATTTGAACCCCAAGTCCAAGTGATGGCGCAAGGTCCCATCAAGCTCGACATCGTCTTCGGCAAAAACCAATGCGACCGGCCCCTTGGTCAACGCTGCCCGGCCCGATTTCAGAAAGTGGTCGAGGGATTCGTATTTCATTGCCCGCGTGTAGCCTGCCTTGCTGGAAATATCCGTCAAATTCGGGTAATTGCGCCAGCATTGCAAGCGGCGTTCGATGGGTATAGACGACGCCGGTCCAGCGAACGCAAAAGGCCCAGCCCATGTCCGAACCGAAAAAGCTGTATATCAAGACCTATGGCTGTCAGATGAACGTCTATGACAGCGAACGCATGTCCGAGGCGTTGGGCGGGCAGGGCTATGTGGAAACGCAGTCGCCCGAAGATGCGGACATGATCCTGCTGAACACCTGTCACATCCGCGAAAAGGCGGCCGAGAAGGTGTATTCCGAACTGGGCCGCTTCAAGGGATTGAAGGCCGAAAAACCCGATCTGAAGATCGGCGTGGCCGGTTGTGTGGCGCAGGCCGAGGGCGAAGAGATCATGCGCCGGCAGCCGCTGGTCGATCTCGTCGTCGGCCCGCAAAGCTACCACCGCCTGCCCGAGTTGGAGGCCAAGGCGCGTGCGGGCGAAAAGGCGCTGGATACCGATTTCCCCGAAGAAGACAAGTTCGAGAAGCTTAAGAACCGTCCCAAGGCCAAGCGCGGCCCGACGGCGTTTCTGACCGTGCAGGAGGGTTGTGACAAGTTCTGCGCCTTCTGCGTCGTGCCCTATACCCGCGGGGCCGAGGTCAGCCGCCCCGCCGACCGCATCCTGCGCGAGGCACAGGACCTGGTCGAGCGCGGCGTGCGCGAGATCACGCTCCTTGGCCAGAACGTCAACGCCTATCACGGTGCCGGACCCGATGGCGACATGACCCTGGCCGGGTTGATCTGGGAATTGAACAAGATCGATGGGCTGGAGCGCATCCGGTTCACAACCTCGCATCCCAACGACATGACCGACGACCTGATCGAGGCGCATGGCACCTGCGAAAAGCTGATGCCCTATCTGCACCTGCCGGTGCAGTCGGGGTCGGACAAGATCCTCAAGCGGATGAACCGCAGCCACACCGCCGAAAGCTATCTGCGACTGATCGAGCGGATCCGGGAAGCGCGCCCCGACATCCTGATGTCGGGTGATTTCATCGTGGGTTTCCCCGAAGAGACCGAAGAGGATTTCCAGGCCACGTTGGATCTGGTCGAGCAGGTCCGCTATGGCTATGCGTATTCGTTCAAGTATTCGACCCGGCCGGGCACGCCCGCGGCCGAGCGTCCTCAGGTCGATCCGCAGGAGGCGGACGACCGTCTGCAACGCTTGCAGGCCCTGATCACCCGGCACCAGCGAGAGATCCAGGATGCGATGGTTGGTCGGACAGTCCGGGTTCTGTTTGAGAAACCCGGGCGTCTGGCCGGACAGATGGTTGGCAAGTCCGAGTATCTGCATGCCGTCCACGTTTCCGGAGCCGATCTTTCGGCGGGAGATCTTCGCAACGTCCGGATCACGGCCTCGGGCGCTAATTCACTGGCCGGCGAGGTGCTGTGACCGGGCTGCGGTTCACCGCTCACGCAACATTCGTGGCGTTTGTTTCCAAAATTTACCCTTGATTTATCGCTTGGAACTATGGTCGGAGAATAGCCAGAATTCTCGGGGCCGTGTTTCAGGTGGCCTTCGGGCTTTACATCGGCGGGGCTTCGGGTCGTCCGGGCACCGCAATGGAGGGTACGAGTGACACGTCAGGCAGGTATTCGACAAACAGGGGTGGGCCGTGTTCTGGCCGGCCTATTGCTGGCCGCCAGCGCAGGTATTCCCACTCATGCGGGGGATTTGGACGGCGCCGTTTCCGATCCGGTCGTGTTGGGGCCGGAGCGTTATTCCAAAGACGTCAGCGCCTTTTATCTGGGGTTCAGCGCCGGGTATGGATCAGGCGGAACAGACCAGTTCGGGCTCGCTACCAATGCGGGCACCTTTCCCATCGGCAAACTTGACCTGAGCGGTGCCTATGGCGGGATACGGGGCGGTTGGCGCGGTGTTCTGCCTGCGCGTGGCGGGCGCGATTACGTCTACGGATTTGAGATCGGGTACGATTTCGCGTCGCTGGATGACAGTGTCACCACGCAGATAGGCACCACGACCGTTCAGGGCGGTTCCGAGATATCGGATGTGCTGTCGCTGCGGTTCAAAAACGGGCTGACCAACCCCAGCGGTTCGGTTCTGTATTTCGTTACCGTCGGGTTCGTTCAGGGTGAAATCGAAACGACCAACAGCCTGTCCAGCGGCGGCACCACTCAGTCTTTCGCAAGCGATGACCGACGCAACGGATTCGTTGCCAGCATCGGGGCCGAGCATCAGTTGAACGACAATTGGTCCGTCACCGGCGAATTCGAATATGTGCAGTTCCAGTCGAAGGTCGTCGATTTTGGCTCGGGCTTCTCGACCAAATCCACGCCCAGCTACCAGGGGATTCGCGTCGGGTTGAACTACAAGTTCTGATCCCAAGGGCGGATTCCGGCCTGAGATTTCATCGCGCCGGGCCATGAATTCCTTTCCGCCTGACCGATTTGCGATCAGTTGCTCAGATTTTTGAATCTGTGGCTTGCGCCGACCGACTCTTGTTGTCTACGCTTGGGGTGACAACGCCAAGACAGGAGAACGGATTGGCCATCGGTGCCCTTACCCCACCGCAAGATGAAATGCCCGCGAACGAGGCGTTTGTTGAATTCCCTGACAACCGATTGTTGATTGATCTTTGCGGCGAATACGACCGCAACCTGGCCGAGATCGAGCGGAAGCTTTCCGTTCAGATCGTGCGCCGCGGCAACCAACTTGTCGTCATGGGCGAAGACGAGCTTCAGAAGCAGGCGATCGAGGTTTTGCAGGCCCTTTACACCCGACTGGAAGGCGGGCGCGACGTCGAAGCCGCCGACGTTGATCGCGAATTGCGGATGGGCAATTCCGAGGCCGGAACCGGCTCGCGTGATGGCGACCAGCTTGAAATGTTCAAGGGTGGAACTGTCGAAATCAAGACCCGCAAAAAGCTGGTCGAACCCCGTACAGACGCGCAAAAGGCTTATGTGCAGTCGCTGTTCAACAACGAACTCGCCTTCGGCATCGGCCCGGCGGGAACGGGCAAGACCTACCTTGCCGTGGCTGTGGGTGTGTCGATGTTCATCGGCGGACATGTGGATCGAATCATCCTCAGCCGCCCAGCCGTCGAAGCCGGCGAAAAGCTGGGTTACCTGCCCGGAGACATGAAGGACAAGGTCGATCCTTATATGCAGCCGCTTTACGACGCGTTGAATGACTTTCTGCCAGGCAAGCAACTGGCCAAGCTGATCGAGGAAAAGCGGATCGAAATCGCCCCGCTGGCGTTCATGCGCGGGCGGACACTGGCCAATGCCTTCGTTGTATTGGACGAGGCCCAGAACGCCACGACGATGCAGATGAAGATGTTCCTGACGCGCTTGGGCGAGGGCAGCCGGATGGTGATCACCGGCGACCGGTCGCAGGTGGATCTGCCGCGCGGCGTGGCTTCGGGGCTTGCGGATGCCGAGCGGCTGCTGAAGACGATCCCGAATATCAGCTTCAACTACTTCACATCCAAGGACGTGGTGCGCCATCCGCTTGTCGCGGCGATCATCGAGGCGTATGAGGCCGACTCGGGCCGGGAAACGGGTTGAACCGTCGGAGCTGGGGAATCGGCCTCGGAGCGTTTCGAGATGAACTTGGAAATCACGATCGAAGACCCGCGTTGGCAGGGTCTTGAGCCGTTGGCGCACAAGGCCGTGGCCGCGACGCTGGCGCATTGCGGCGTGGATGCCGATTTGTGCGAAGTCAGCGTGCTGGGCTGCGACGACACCCGGATTGCCGAGTTGAACGCTGAATTTCGTGAAAAGCCTGCGCCGACGAATGTGCTGAGCTGGCCCGCCGAGGAACTTGCGGCGGATCAGCCCGGCGGCACACCGCTCGTGCCCCAGCCGGATTTCACGGGTGACATCGCGCTTGGTGACATCGCGATCTCGTATGACACTTGCTGGCGCGAGGCTCAGGAGGCTGGGAAATCCATGGATGACCACGTGACCCATTTGCTGGTTCACGGAGTGTTGCATTTGCTGGGGTATGATCACATTCGTGACCTTGACGCCACTTTGATGGAACGTGCCGAGGTCGAGATACTTGGCAAAATGGGTATTGATGACCCATATAATGGGTAATGTGGGCCTTGGTGCCCGATCTATTGGAACAGGAAAATGGGCGATATTGACGGCAGTTCTGGAGCGGCGCAGAGCGCGCACTCGCAGAGCAGCGATGAAACCAAAGAGAAAAGCGGGCTTTTCTCTCGTATTCTTGATGCTTTTTCTTCCGCCGAGGATGACGCCGAAGTCGTCGTGAACGGGAATGAGGCCGTGACCCCTCAGCCACGCGGCATGATCAATCTGCGGCGCATGCGGATCGAGGATGTGGCAATTCCTTCCGCCGACATCGTGTCCGTGCCTTCGACCATCACCAAAGAGGAACTGGCCCAGGTCTTCCGGGATAGCGGTCTGTCCCGAATACCGGTCTACGAGGGGACGCTGGACACGCCGCTGGGCTTTGTTCACCTCAAGGATTTTGCCCTGACGCATGGGTTCAACGGTGGATCGGCGGAATTCGATCTGATCTCGATGCTCCGCCCGTTGCTGTTTGTCCCGCCTTCGATGCCGATCGGTGTTTTGCTGACCAAGATGCAGACCGAGCGTCGCCACATGGCGTTGGTGATCGATGAATATGGTGGCGTCGACGGGCTTGTCACGATCGAAGATCTGATCGAACAGGTCGTCGGAGAAATCGCCGATGAGCATGACGCCGACGAAAATCAGCTGTGGGTGCAAGAAAAGCCCGGGTGCTATATCGTTCAGGCCAAGGCGCCGCTTGAGGACTTCGAGGCCGAAATCGGCCGGTCGCTGACCAGCCACGAGGATGTGGACGAGGAAGAGATCGAGACCCTGGGCGGGCTGGTCTTCATGCTTTCTGGGCGGGTTCCAGCTCGCGGTGAGGTGGTTTTGCACCCCGAAGGCCCCGAGTTCGAGGTTATCGACGCGGATCCGCGGCGCATCAAGCGCCTGCGGGTGATGCTGCCGGATATGGCTGCATGAATCCTGCCTTGCGGTGGCCGCATTGGCTGCGCGTGGTACTGGCCGCGATACTCGGCGCGTTGGCGGCCTTTGGCTTGGCGCCGTATGGCTATTGGATAATCACCTGCATTGCGCTTGCATCCGTCGCGCCGTTGTTTCTGGCCAGTGCCACGCGCGCTCGCGCGGCATGGGTGGGCTGGGCTTTCGCAACCGGTTACTTCGCCAATGCCCTGAGCTGGATCATCGAGCCCTTTCAGATCGACGCTGAGCGTTATGCCTGGATGGCCCCTTTTGCGCTTGTGTTCATGGCTGCTGGCTTGGCCTTGTTCTGGGCGTTTGCTTTTTGGCTCGCGCGCGGAACCCGAGAGGTGGGGCCGCGGAAGGTCATCGTTCTGGCCCTGACCCTGTCGCTGGTTGAAATGGCGCGCGGCTACGTTCTGACCGGGTTTCCTTGGGCGGGAATGGCACAGATTTGGGTGGATGCCCCGGCCGGGCAACTCTTGGCATGGGTTGGTCCATATGGCCTTGGGGCCGCGACCTTTTTGCTTGCCCTGCCGTTGGGCGCTGCCGTCGCCGGTCCTCGCAACGGCAAGGCGTTTCTTTGGCCCGTCGTGGCAGTTGGCATCTTTGCCGGTTTGGCGCTGGTTCAAGCCAGCAACCGCCCGAGGGTTGCAGAGACCGGTCATATTGTTCGTCTGGTCCAGCCCAACGCGCCGCAAGAGCAGAAATGGGACCCTTCTTTTGCCCCGCTGTTTTTTGCTCGACAGATTGAATTCACTGCCGCCGATCCGCGCCCCGACCTGATCGTATGGCCGGAGACATCGGTTCCGGCGTGGCTGGGCAGCGCGGGTCCCTATCTGGAAGCGATTGCCGAGGCCGCTCCGGGAACGCCCGTCATCCTCGGTATCCAACGCGGAGACGGGCCGCGCATCTACAACTCGATGATCTACCTCGACGAGCAGGGGCGTCAGACCGGCCTGTACGACAAGCATCATCTGGTGCCCTTCGGCGAGTATGTTCCCCTTGGCGATCTGATGGACAGGTTCGGAATACACGGTATGGCCGCGACCACCGGAAGCGGGTTCAGTGCCGGGCCCGGAGCGGCGATGCTGAACGCCGGCAAGCTGGGTCTGGCGCTGCCGCTGATCTGCTACGAGGCGATCTTTCCGCAGGATGTCTCGGCGGCACCGCAGCGTCCGGATTTCCTTCTGCAGATAACCAATGATGCCTGGTTCGGGACCCGCACAGGACCATTCCAGCATCTGGCGCAGGCAAGGATGCGGGCCATCGAACAGGGTCTGCCGCTGGCGCGGTCGGCAAATACCGGTGTTTCGGCGATGGTCGATCCCTATGGCAACGTAATCGCCTCCCTGCCTTTGGGACAGGCGGGTTTCGTGGATGCTCATCTTCCGGCGCCGTTGCCTCCGACACTGTATGCGCGAACCGGCGACGGGCTGACGCTTGGGCTATTGTTGGTGCTTCTGCTGCTGTTTGGGCGCAACGTTCGGTTTGGCGGGGCATAATTACCGATTGACCCCCTGTTTCTTCGGGCGTATCCCGTCGAATGCCTGTCACAACGGCTTCCTGGCGTGACGGGGAAATCTTAATGGAGCGCTTTCATGTCCCGACAGAACTACATTTTCACTTCGGAATCCGTTTCCGAAGGGCATCCCGACAAGGTGTGCGACCGAATTTCAGATGCGGTCCTGGATGCCTTTCTGAACGAAGAGCCCGAAGCGCGCGTTGCGTGCGAAACCTTTGCCACCACCGATCGGGTGGTCATCGGCGGCGAGGTCGGTCTGTCGGATCAGGAAAAACTGCACGACTACATGGGCAAGATCGAAGAGATCGCCCGCGCTTGCATCAAGGACATCGGTTACGAGCAGGACAAGTTCCACCACGAAACGGTCGAGGTGACGAACCTGCTGCACGAGCAGTCCGCGCATATTGCCCAAGGGGTCGATGCGTCCGCTGACAAGGATGAAGGCGCCGGTGACCAGGGCATCATGTTTGGATATGCCACTACCGAAACCCCAGCCCTGATGCCGGCTCCGATCCAATATGCACACGCCATCCTGCGCCGTCTGGCGGAAGTGCGCAAGAACGGGTCCGAGCCCGCTCTGGGTCCCGATGCCAAATCGCAGCTGTCGGTGATCTACCGTGACGGGCGACCAGTCGGTGTCAGTTCGGTCGTGCTGTCTACCCAGCATCTGGATGAGGCGCTGACCTCGGACGATATTCGCCAGATCGTCGAGCCCTACATCCGCGAATCTCTGCCCGATGGATGGCTGAGCGACCAGACGGAATGGCATGTGAACCCTACCGGCAAATTCGTCATCGGCGGCCCTGACGGGGATGCTGGCCTGACCGGGCGCAAGATCATCGTCGACACATATGGCGGTGCGGCTCCGCACGGCGGCGGGGCGTTCTCGGGCAAGGACCCGACCAAGGTCGACCGGTCGGCGGCCTATGCCGCGCGGTATCTGGCGAAGAACGTCGTGGCCGCCGGCATGGCCGAGCGTTGCACCATCCAGCTGAGCTATGCGATCGGCGTTTCCAAGCCGCTTTCGATCTACGCAGACACCCACGGCACCGGACAGGTTGCTGACGCCGAAATCGAGAAGGCGGTCGGACAGGTGATGGACCTGACCCCGCGCGGCATCCGCGAACATCTGCAACTGAACAGGCCGATCTACCAGCGCACGGCGGCCTATGGGCACTTCGGGCGCGACCCCGAAGCCGATGGGGGCTTCAGCTGGGAGCGGACCGATCTGGTTGAGGCCTTGAAAAAGGCTGTCTGAGCCAGCACCGGGAAATCAAACACGGCAAGGCGCGTCCGATGTGGCGCGCCTTTTTCGTTTCGAAGGTCGCCCCTCCGGCACAGCCCTCCCCTTGCAACGCAAACCCCACCGCAGTAAGGGCACCGGCATGAGCACCCAGTCACCCGAACGCCCCCGCAGAAACTTCTATGGCCGCTTCAAGGGCAAGACCCTGAAGCCCAGCCAAAAGACCTATCTGTCCGAGGACCTGGCCGCCCTGTCGCCGGGCGCGGTGGATTGGGACAGCAACCCCGACCGCACCCCGATCGACCTGGACGCGCTGTTCGGCGGCAAGCCGGTATGGCTTGAGGTCGGGTTCGGCGGCGGCGAGCATCTGGTGCATCAGGCGCAGCAGAACTCCGATATCGGCATCATAGGGGCCGAGCCGTTCATCAACGGCGTGGCCATGCTATTGGGCAAGATCCGCCGGGCCGAAGTGACCAACCTGGCGGTACATCCCGGCGATGTGCGCGACCTGTTCGACGTGCTGCCCGATGCCAGTATCTCGCGCGCGTTTCTGCTCTATCCCGATCCGTGGCCCAAAAAGCGGCACCACCGCCGCCGCTTCGTGACGCCCGAGCATCTGGACCCGCTGGCGCGTGTGCTGAAACCCGGCGCGATTTTCCGCGTGGCGACCGACATCCCGGACTATGTCCGCCAGACACTCGAGGAGGTGCCCCGTGCCGGTTTCGAATGGCTGGCCGAGGGCCCCGAGGATTGGCGCAAGCCGTGGGACGACTGGATTTCCACCCGCTACGAGCAGAAGGCCCTGCGTGAAGGCCGAACGCCGCACTACCTGACCTTCCGCCGCAACGGGTGATTGCGGCTGGACGCTGCGGCGCCAATTCGCTAATCGGCAGGGGCACTGATAGCGCAAAAGGAGCCCTCATGTCCGGACACGGCACGCCCATCCCGATGACCTCGCATCCCTGCGGCCCGCTGACCGGCACGGCCGAAGTGCCGGGTGACAAGTCGATTTCGCACCGCTCGCTGATCCTTGGGGCGATGGCCGTGGGCGAGACCCGGATCTCGGGCCTGCTGGAAGGCGAAGACGTTCTGGACACCGCCAAGGCGATGCGCGCCTTCGGGGCCGAGGTGATCTCGCACGGGAATGGCGAATGGACGGTGCATGGCGTCGGCGTGGGCGGTTTTGCCGAGCCGGATCATGTGATCGACTGCGGCAACTCGGGCACGGGCGTGCGCCTGATCATGGGCGCGATGGCGACCAGCCCGATCAGCGCGACCTTCACCGGCGACGCCAGCCTGAACAAACGCCCGATGGCGCGGGTGACCGATCCGTTGGCGTTGTTCGGGGCGCAGGCCGTGGGCCGTTCGGGCGGGCGTCTGCCCATGACCATCGTCGGCGCGGCCGATCCGGTGCCGGTCTGGTACGAAGTGCCTGTGCCTTCGGCCCAGGTGAAATCTGCCGTTCTGCTGGCCGGCCTGAACGCGCCCGGCAAGACCGTGGTGATCGAGAGGGAAGCCACCCGAGACCATTCCGAACGGATGCTGGCAGGGTTCGGCGCCGAAATCACCGTCGAGGACACCGACGAAGGCCGTGTCATCACCCTGACCGGCCGGCCTGAGTTGAAACCGCAGGTGATCGCCGTACCGCGCGATCCCTCCAGCGCGGCCTTCCCGGTCTGCGCGGCGCTGATCACGCCGGGATCGGACGTTCTGGTGCCGGGCATCGGCCTGAACCCCACGCGCGCCGGCCTGTTCACCACGCTGCGCGAGATGGGCGCCGATCTGACCTATGAGAATATGCGCGAGGAAGGCGGCGAGCCGGTCGCCGACCTGCGCGCGCGTTACTCGCCCGACATGAAGGGCATCGACGTCCCGCCCGAACGCGCGGCTTCGATGATCGACGAATATCCGGTGCTGTCGGTGGTTGCGGCCAACGCCACCGGTAAGACGATGATGGGCGGCGTCAAGGAACTGCGCGTCAAGGAAAGCGACCGCATCGACGCCATGGCGCGTGGCTTGCGGGCCAACGGCGTCACGGTTGACGAGGGCGATGACTGGTGGTCGGTCGACGGGCTGGGCATCGGCGGCGTTCCCGGCGGCGGCACCTGCGAAAGCTTCCTGGACCATCGCATCGCCATGTCGTTCATGGTGATGGGCATGGGCGCGCAACAGGCGGTCTCGGTCGATGACGGCAGCCCCATCGCGACCTCGTTCCCGATCTTCGAGCCGTTGATGAAGGGCCTGGGTGCCAAGGTCGAGCGCACATGAGCTTTACCGTCGCCATCGACGGCCCGGCCGCTGCGGGCAAGGGCACGATCGCCAAGGCCGTGGCTGCGCATTTCGGGCTGGCGCATCTGGATACAGGGCTGCTGTACCGCGCGGTCGGTCGGCGCACGCTGGACGGCACCGATCCGGTCGAGGCGGCGCGGTCCTTGACGGCCGAGGAGTTGGAGCAGGGCGACCTGCGGACAGCCGAGATCGCGCAGGCGGCGTCGAAAGTGGCCGTGATCCCCGAGGTGCGCGCAGCTCTGGTCGATTTCCAGCGCAGCTTTGCCCGGCGGGCCGGCGGCGCGGTGCTGGACGGGCGCGATATCGGCACGGTGATCTGCCCCGAGGCCGAGGTGAAGCTATTCGTCACCGCCAGCCCCGAAGTGCGCGCCGAGCGACGCTATCTGGAACTGGCTGACAAAGGCGCGGAAATAACGCGCGCGCAGGTTCTGGCCGATGTCCGCGAGCGCGACGCGCGAGACGCCGAACGCAGCACGGCCCCGATGAAACCGGCCGACGATGCCGTAATTCTGGACACTTCGGACCTGAGCATCGAGGCCGCGCTGGAAAAGGCGGTCGCGGTTATTCAAGGAAAGCTGCCCGCGGCAAGGTGAGGCCGCGGACAGCGCTTGGCGACAGTCCGATTACAGTTCGCCGACCGCAATCGACTTGATATTCGCCCACTGGTCATCCGCGGTCTTGGCGGTGCCGGACACGTCTTCGAGGAACTTAGCGCGGGTTGCCGCGTTCAGAAACAGATACAGCTTGCCATCGGCCAGCAGGTACTGATCCGGATCGCCATCGAACTTCTTGCCCACGGAAACACCATACTAGCAGAAGCCGCTGTGCTGCGGCAGGTATGCCTCGGGGTTGGCCTCGAAAGCTTCGCGGTTCTCGGCCGAGGTGAAGTAGTAGGACGCGCCACCATAGGTGGCCGAATGCGTGGCGAACCCTTCCACCGGGTTGCCTTCAGTGACCAGCGCCACCAGATCGACCCCGTGAGCAGCCAGCGGCGCACCGCCGGCCGAGATCCCGTTCGAGACATTGATCTCATCCGCCGCAAAAGCCGGTGCGGCGATCATCGGCAGGACGGCGACAAGGGCGCTGAGTACAACAGATTTCATTGTGTGTTCCTTTCGTGTTCAGTTGTGGCCGGCACGCGCGCCGACCCGTGCTGAACAGATAAATGCGGGCGTGCGGACGCGTAATCGCAGCGCGAATGGAAAACCTTGCAGATCGTTCGCACTTGCCGAGAGCCAGCCAAACCGGCTCACCAAGCTGTGTTTGGCCAGTTGATCAGTCCCCGCTTAGGCTGAACGCGTCTATGGTGGAGAGAGCGGATGATCCGATTTGCCTTGATCTGGGTTTTGTTGGCCGGCCATGCGTTGGCACAGGAAGCCGAGGCACCAATGACCTACGAGAGACTGGGCAAGATCATCTTTGCCCTCGACCCCGATGCCGAGCCGCAGGGTCCGGGCTTTACCATGACGATTTCGGATGTTCCGGTACTGGTTGTTACTGATGTGCATGCAGACCGGATGCGGGCAATGGTGGCGATCAGCGGAACCTCAGAGCTTTCGGCCGAAGACTTGCAGCGCATGATGCAGGCCAATTTCGACAGCACGCTGGACGCGCGCTATGCGATCGCCAACGGAACCTTGTGGGCCGTGTTCATCCACCCGCTGTCACGGCTGAACAAGGATCAACTGATCTCGGGCCTGGCGCAGACCGTCAATATCGCTCGGACCTATGGCACTCTCTATTCCGGGGGTGCGGCCGAGTTCGGCGGTGGGGACAGCCATGATCTGCAACGCGAACTGATCGACGATCTTCTGAAGAAAGGCGAGGACATCTGAGGCTGCCTCGGAAGGCTCAACCGTCATCGCTGTCCGTTCAGTGCAAGGGAAGCAGGTCGTGACCATGCGTTGCTTTGGCAAAGGCGCCCGTTTGGGCCTACTTGATGCCGCCATTGGCCCTAGCTGGATGCCTTAAAGCTGCTATAGTTTCCCTCAGCGATAAGGGGAGGTCGCCACCGAGGCCCGGAAAAACGGGCAGGCGGCCGCATAATCCTCACAGCCAACAGGGACAGAACAACATGAATAATCGTTTGCAAAAAATCACCATCGTGGGTGGCGGTACGGCCGGCTGGATGACGGCGTTGCTACTCGAGATGGTGTTTTCGCGCACGTCAGCACCCAAGGACCGTCCGCGGATCTGCCTGATCGAAAGCCCGAACATCGCCACGGTCGGCGTTGGTGAAGCGACCGTGCCACGTATGCCAGTCACGCTCCGTCAGGCTGGAATTTCCGAGCGAGACTTTTTCCGCGAAACCAATGCGTCGTTCAAGCTGGGCGTCAAATTCTGCAACTGGAACAAAGACGTAAAGGGAAAGCGCATCGACTATGTGAACCCATTTGCCCATGGCCAGATGCTGGAAGGACTCGAGGCCGCCGAATACTTCCTTCGGTTTGGCAACGGGGACCGGGATTTCACTCAGTCCATCTCGCCGCATGATGACCTGGCTCGGCTGTGCAAGGGCGCGCGGCTTCTGGGGCAACCCGAATTCGAGCAGCGGTTTGGCTATGCCTATCACCTGGACGCCGTAAAATTCGCAGGCATGTTGACAAGGGTCTGTACGCAGCGTGGCGTCGAACATATCCGCGACGAGGTGCAGTCGGTCGAGTTGAATGAACAGGGCAATGTCAGCCATCTGATGCTTGAGCGTGCAGGCCGCCACGATATCGAAATGGTCGTGGACTGCACCGGTTTCCGCGGCCTGATCATCAATCAGGCACTGGGCGAGCCGTTCATGGATTATTCGGACTATCTGCCGAACGACCGTGCCATGGCGTTGCAGATCGAGCACCCCAATCCGCGGAAGATCGAAAGCGTCACGCGGTCGACTGCACTTGGCGCTGGTTGGACATGGCGCGTGCCTCTCTACAACCGTGTGGGTACGGGATACGTGTATTCATCCGCGCACCGGACGGATGATCAAGCGGCGGACGAATATCTGGAGTGGCTGGGTGACAGCGGCAAAGGCGCGACGCCGCGGGTGATCCCCATGCGGATCGGGCGCGTTCGCAATGCGTGGGTGAAGAACTGCGTTGCAATCGGGCTGGCCGGTGGGTTCATCGAGCCGCTTGAAAGCACTGCGATCCATATGGTCGACCATGCTGTGCGCTGGTTCGCCGAGCATTTGCCGACCCGCGATATCGAACCCTCATTGAGGGACAGGTACAATCGTCAGATGAACAAGCTCTATGACGAAGTGCTGGATTTCATTTGCCTGCATTACAAGCTGAACAATCGCACCGATGATCAATACTGGATCGACGCGCGGACCGAGATGAAGGTGCCGGACCGGCTGGCTGAAAACCTCGAGCTTTGGAAGAACCGCCTTCCGATGCAGCACGATGTCGAGTTCGCAACGCTGTTTGACCATCGCGTCTATCAGACGGTTCTGCTGGGCAAGCAGGTCTATGACACGGGGTATGGCACAGGAATTCGTGATCGCATTCGACCATTGCGGAAGGACATCTGGTTCCAGTGGTGGAAGGGCGCGAAAGTGGACCTTGCGCAGATCCTGAAAGCGATGCCGGATCACAAAACCCTTCTGCGCGACATTCGCGGAGAGCTCAAGCAACCCACCTTTGCGATGGCCAAGGCGGCACAGCCGACCGTTCCGATGCCGGGTGCCGCGCCCGAACCGGTGGTCATCCAGAACATGCCGAACCTGGCCGAGATTCAAAGCGGCAAGAAAGACCTGCAACTGTTCTAGGTCTCTCGGCTTCGGCTAATATTGAGAGCTTCGAAATGGTTGAGGGCAGGGTTGCAGAACCCTGCCTTTTTTTTGGCCTCAATCCGGGGTTGCGCAACAAAAGTATGTTACGTAATAACATAACATACCAGTTGGGACGTTTCCCCAACCCATTCCGTCCGGTCCAGTTCCCGCTCTGAAAATTCGCATTGGTACAGTCGATGCCCATGACCAATCAAAGACGCAATCTGCGCAGCCGCCTGAACCGCCGGAGACGGCAACGTCCCGCGATGCAGGCCTATGACACCCTTCCGCCTCAGTTGCGTCAGTGGCTTGCGAATGCCTGCTTGCCTTGGAGTCCGAACTCGGCCCTCAAGATTTGGAAGGCAGCCGGTGGGGCAAAGGCCCCGGCCGACGCACTGGCGCGTTTGAATGCGATCGAGCAGGCCATGCTGCTGAGGGATGCCCGGATTTGGGAGGAGTAGCTGGCCCGGAAAATGCAAGCGGAATCCCGCGTCGGCTTGCAACAAGGGCCTTTCTGCTTGCGCTGTGCCCAGAATCCGCCTATACGCGCGCTGTCTGAACAAGGGCGGTCAACGCCCGGACGACGTATCTGAGCAGGGCCGGGTTTCCTCGGCCCTTTGTGTTTGTTTAGCCAGATGCGCACCGGGTCACGCCAGAGGACATCATGAAACAAGACCGGCGGAGACAACCGCTCGGCCAGCAAAAACGTTATGTAAAGGAAAACAACGCCACATGGCTAACGCATCCATGGAGGAATTCGAAGCCCTCCTGAACGAAAGCTTCGAAATGGACACCCCCGAAGAGGGTTCGGTTGTCAAAGGCAAGGTCATCGCGATCGAAGCGGGCCAGGCCATCATCGACGTAGGCTACAAGATGGAAGGCCGTGTCGATCTGAAAGAATTCGCAAATCCCGGCGAAGCTCCTGAAATCGCTGTTGGCGACGAGGTCGAAGTCTACCTGCGCGCCGCAGAAAACGCCCGTGGCGAAGCCGTCATCTCGCGCGAGATGGCCCGCCGTGAAGAGGCATGGGACCGTCTGGAAAAAGCATATGCCGACGACCAGCGCGTCGAAGGCGCTATCTTTGGTCGCGTCAAAGGTGGCTTCACCGTGGATCTGGGTGGCGCAGTTGCGTTCCTGCCCGGCAGCCAGGTTGACGTTCGCCCCGTGCGCGACGCTGGCCCGCTGATGGGTCTGAAGCAGCCGTTCCAGATCCTGAAAATGGACCGCCGCCGTGGCAACATCGTTGTCTCGCGTCGTGCAATCCTGGAAGAATCGCGTGCCGAACAGCGTGCCGAGGTCATCGGCAACCTGTCCGAAGGTCAGACCGTCGAGGGTGTCGTCAAGAACATCACCGAATACGGTGCATTCGTTGATCTGGGCGGCGTTGACGGCCTGCTGCACGTCACCGACATGGCATGGCGCCGTGTGAACCACCCGTCCGAGATCCTGACGATCGGCGAAACCATCAAGGTTCAGGTCATCAAGATCAACAAGGAAACCCACCGCATCAGCCTGGGCATGAAGCAGCTGCAGGAAGATCCGTGGGATCTGGTTGGCGCCAAGTACCCGCTGGGTTCGGTGCACAAGGGTCGCGTCACCAACATCACCGACTACGGCGCGTTCGTCGAGCTGGAGCCCGGTGTCGAAGGTCTGGTGCACGTGTCCGAGATGTCCTGGACCAAGAAAAACGTCCACCCCGGCAAGATCGTTTCGACCAGCCAGGAAGTCGACGTCATGGTTCTGGAAATCGACGGCGCCAAGCGCCGCGTGTCTCTGGGCCTCAAGCAGACCCAGCGCAACCCGTGGGAAGTGTTTGCAGAAACGCACCCCGAGGGCACGCAGGTCGAAGGCGAAGTCAAGAACATCACCGAATTCGGTCTGTTCATCGGCCTGGAAGGCGACATCGACGGCATGGTTCACCTGTCCGACCTGTCGTGGGACGAGCGTGGCGAAGATGCCATCCAGAACTACCGCAAGGGCGACGTCGTTCAGGCGGTCGTCTCGGAAGTTGACGTCGAAAAAGAGCGGATCTCGCTGTCGATCAAAGCCCTGGGCGGTGACAAGTTCGCCGAAGCCGTGGGCGGCGTGAAGCGTGGCTCGGTCATCACCGTCGAAGTGACCGCGATCGAAGATGGCGGCATCGAGGTGGAGTACGAAGGCATGAAGTCCTTCATCCGCCGTTCGGACCTGAGCCGCGACCGTGCCGAACAGCGCCCCGAGCGTTTCTCGGTCGGTGACAAGGTCGACGTCCGCGTCACCAACGTGGACAGCAAGACCCGCCGTCTGGGCCTGTCGATCAAGGCGCGCGAAATCGCCGAAGAGAAAGAGGCCGTGGAACAGTACGGTTCCTCCGACTCGGGTGCATCGCTGGGCGATATCCTTGGCGCAGCGCTGAAGTCCGGCGACTAAGCCAGACTTGCAGTTTTGAACACTCAGACGGCCCCGCTCATCCCGAGCGGGGCCGTTTCTTTTGCGAATCAATGTGTTCCGGTTTTGCGAGTTATTCGGTGATAGGTGCAGGCATGAACCGCCGGATTCGCGTCTCTACAGGCGAATTTCCGGTGCTTTCTTGGAAAATGCACCCCGGACACACAGAGTTTACATTCCACCCGGCACCGTTTTTTCCTATACTGACCAAACCAGTAGACGAGATGACACGGTGACCTGGGAGGGTAGCACGCATGATCCGTTCAGAACTGATTCAGAAAATCGCCGACGAAAATCCACATCTGTACCAACGTGATGTCGAGCGGATCGTGAATACCGTATTCGAGGAAGTCACAGACGCGATGGCGCGCGGTGACCGTGTCGAACTGCGGGGCTTCGGAGCTTTTTCGGTCAAGAAACGGGATGCGCGGGTCGGCCGGAACCCACGCACTGGCGAGACGGTTCAAGTCGAGGAAAAGTGCGTGCCGTTTTTCAAGACCGGCAAGTTGCTAAGGGATCGTTTGAACGGTAAAGCGTGATCTCATGATGCGCTACATTCGATACGGTTTTCTTGCGGTCCTGGGGATCGTCCTTGTCTCGGTCTCGCTGGCCAATCGCCAGATGGTTCAGTTGCAGTTGATGCCGGACGCCTTGTCTGACTTGCTTGGCTTCAATCTGGCCACTTCGCTGCCGTTGTTTCTTGTAGTTCTTGGCGGGATTGTGGCCGGCCTTGTCATCGGTTTTCTGTGGGAATGGCTGCGTGAGCACAAGCACCGCAAGGACGCCACCGTCAAAAAGACCGAGGTCAAGAAGCTCGAGCGCGAGGTCAAGAAGCTCAAGAAGAAGCAGAACGAAGGCCAGGACGATGTGCTTGCCCTTCTGGACGAGGCCAGCTGAGAGCCGATGTCTTCCGAGATCAGCGTAAAAATATGCGGCTTGACCGCACCCGAGCATGTGCGTGCCGCCGTTGAAGCAGGTGCGCGTTACATTGGGTTCAATTTCTTTCCCAAGTCTCCACGCTATGCACCGATTGCCCAGGCAGCGGCGCTGGCCAGTGACGTGCCGGTCGGCGTAGCCAAGGTGGCCTTAGCGGTGAACTTCAGCGACGCGCAGTTGGATGAAATCGTCGCGGGGGTTCCACTGGACATGCTGCAGCTGCATGGCGCCGAAAGCCCCGAGCGCGTGGCCGAGGTCAAATCACGCTACGGCTTGCCGGTTATCAAGGCGATTGGAGTGGCTGAAGCCGAGGATTTGGCCGCAATAGACCTGTATTCGGACGTGGCTGATCAGTTGTTGGTAGACGCCAAGCCGCCGAAGAACTCTGAGCTGCCCGGCGGCAACGGTTTGCCCTTTGACTGGCGTCTGCTCGCCGGTCGCAAATACTGGCGGACGCCGTGGATGCTGTCGGGGGGACTCAACCCGGACAACGTAGCCGAGGCGATCCGTATGACCGGTGCAAGGCAGGTGGATGTGGCATCGGGCGTGGAAAGCGCCCCGGGTGTCAAGGATCCGGGCCTGATCCGCTCATTTATTGAAGCGGCACGGTGATCTGACCAGAACGCGCTTGCGTATCCTTCTCAAAGGGGAGGATGCACGATGCTGGCTGCAATTGGCGCGGTTTCACTGAAGCGATGGTACCACGGGCCCGAGTTTTTCTGGCGTGCGGGCAAGGCCTTGCGCCAGGCCAAGGGCGATCCCTTGTGCCTCCATGCCGAGGTGTTTTCGTACGAGGGCGCGTATTTCTCGCTGAGCGTTTGGCACGACGTCGAAGCCATGCTGACCTTTGCCCAGTCGAACCCGCACCGAGGGGTGATGCAAGCCGCCCCGCGTTTGGCCAATACCTACCACTTCCGTCACTTTGCCTGCATCGCCATTCCGACCCGGGATCAGGCGCTGACTATCTGGATGAACGGCAGTACCGCGGCGGAATAGTGCGATTTGCGATGGCAAATCCCGCCGGCACCTCCTAATAACAACAGGCACGACGATGGAGACCACCATGGCCAATGATCTGTTCAATTCCTTCATGTCCGGCCCGGATGAAAACGGCCGCTTCGGTATTTTCGGCGGGCGGTTCGTCAGCGAGACTCTGATGCCGTTGATCCTGTCGCTGGAGGAGGAATACGAGAAGGCCAAGACCGACCCGAGCTTCTGGGCCGAGATGGATGATCTGTGGGCCAACTATGTGGGCCGTCCGTCGCCACTGTATCACGCCGAGCGCCTGACCGAGCATCTGGGCGGCGCCAAGATCTATATGAAGCGCGACGAGTTGAACCACACCGGCGCGCACAAGATCAACAACGTGCTGGGCCAGATCATCCTGGCGCGCCGCATGGGAAAGACCCGGATCATCGCCGAAACCGGGGCCGGGCAGCACGGCGTCGCTACCGCGACCGTCTGCGCCAAGTTCGGCCTGAAATGCGTGGTCTATATGGGCGCACATGACGTTCAGAGGCAAGCGCCCAACGTGTTCCGCATGCGTCTGCTGGGGGCCGAGGTGATTCCGGTGACATCCGGTCGCGGCACCCTGAAGGACGCGATGAACGACGCGCTGCGCGACTGGGTGACCAACGTGCGCGACACCTTCTATTGCATCGGTACGGTCGCCGGGCCGCACCCGTATCCGGCGATGGTGCGCGACTTTCAATCGATCATCGGCAAAGAAGCCAAGGAACAGATGATGAAGGCCGAGGGTCGCCTGCCGGACACGATCATCGCGGCGATCGGTGGCGGTTCGAACGCCATGGGGCTGTTCTATCCCTTCCTCGACGACAAATCGGTCAACATCATCGGCGTCGAAGCAGGCGGCAAGGGTGTCAACGAAAAGATGGAGCATTGCGCCTCGCTCACGGGCGGTCGACCAGGTGTTCTGCATGGCAACCGGACTTATCTGCTGCAGGACGACGACGGCCAGATCCTCGAGGGGTACTCGATTTCGGCCGGGCTCGACTATCCGGGCATCGGCCCCGAACATTCCTGGCTGCACGATATCGGGCGCGCGCAATATGTGTCGATCACTGACAAAGAGGCTCTTGCGGCGTTCCAACTGTGCTGCGCGACCGAGGGCATCATCCCCGCGCTCGAACCCAGCCACGCGCTGGCGCACGTCATGAAGATCGCGCCCGATCTGCCCAAGGATCACATCATCTGCATGAATATGTGCGGACGCGGCGACAAGGATGTTCAAACGGTCGCCAAGTATCTGAACTTCGACATGTCTGATACCGAGGGTCGCGACGCAACCTGAGGGCAGCCCAAAGATCCGGACCCGGCACGCTTCGACCGTGCCGGGTTTTTCATTCCCGGTTCACTGTCCAGAGTCTGCGCGGTGGCTGGTCAGAACGTGCAGCGGCACGATTTCCAATGCGCGCTGGTGAGTCGCCTCAAGATGAACCTTTGGCGCACAGCCCTCGTCATGGGCCTGCATGAACCGCGCGGCACACAGGCACCAGCTGTCGCCGGGCTTCAGGCCCGGGAAATCGAACTCGGGCCGTGGTGTGCTCAGGTCGTTGCCGACATATTTTGAATAGGCCAGAAATTCAGCGGTCATCACCGCGCAGACCGTGTGGCTGCCGCGATCCTCAGGGCAGGTGTTGCAGGCCCCGTCGCGGAAAAAGCCGGTCAGGGGCTTTCGAGAACACGGAGCCAGCACGCCGCCCAGAACATTTATGCTGTCCTGCTTTTGCATGCAGCTACCTTACAGGCTTTGCGCGATCTTGCGGAACATTTCGATGTTCTGCTCATTGACCCCGGGTTCCCGGAAGCGACGATCAGCGCCCGTTGATACGATCAGAACGCCGCGCGACTGGTCGAAATACATGTACTGGCCATAAACGCCGCGTGCCAGAAACTCACCGTCATGGGCGCCGACGGGGATCCACCACTGATATCCGTAGCCGATCTTGCCGGGCTCGGTCGGCGCGCTTGGCAAGGTGGATTCCTTGATCCAGTCGGCCGGAACGATCTGGCGTCCATCGCGCATGCCGTTATGCAGGATCATTTGGCCAAAGCGGGCGTAATCCCGCGTCGTGAAATTCAAGCCACCCAGAACAAAGGCGACGCCGGCGCCGTCGGTGATATAGTATCCGTCCCGCTCAAGACCTAGGTGCTGCAGGATCTTTTCGTCCAGCAACGCGGCGACGCTTTGACCCGTCGCCCCTCGGATCACCATTCCAATGACATGTGTATCGATGGAAACATACTGCCAGGTCTCGCCAGGTGCCGCGAAACTGTCCTTCAACGAGGCCGCAAAATCATCCAACTCGCCCCCCAGGGCGACGACCCGACCCATCCGGTTGATGTCGGATTTCGGGTCCAGATAGTCTTCGTCAAAGGTTACACCGCTGGCCATGTTCAGCACGTTGCGGATCGTAGCTGTTTCATAGGCGCTGCCCTGCAGCTTGGGGGCATATTTGATGACCGGATCATCCAGCGAGGCTATGGCGCCCTCCTCAAGAAGGATGCCGAACAGAGCGGACAAATAGCTTTTGGCCATCGACCAAGAGATCCGGCGGTCTTCTGGCGATGTGCCCAGGAAATACTCCTCGAACCGGATCTGCCCTTCCTGAATCACCAGCAGGGATGTAACGGTACGCTCTTCGATCCAGTCCTGCGTCTCGGCGGAAAGGTCGAATTCAGCGCCATAGGGCAGGTCCCAAGTGGGACCGTTCCCGCGAGGGAGGTCGACAGTCAGAAACGCCGCGTCCATGTGAGAGAAATTCTGAACGATCTTTTCTTCGGAAAACAGAGAGTTCACCGCCAGAAGGCGCTGAATTTCCTCGCGCTTCCAGAAACCGACAACTGCAGCGGCCAAGACCAGCGTCAGGACGATTCGCAGCAGCCATTTCAGACCTGTTTTCATGATATTCCTCCCGTTTGGCGGCATTGGATCGTGATGACGGAAATTCCGCAATTGCTACGTTGCGGAAGGTCTTTGCCGCTATCGGAACTTGTCCAACAGCTTCTGCATCGCCGAACGGTCATCGGGCGTTGCCGTCTCGGCTTTCGGGGCAGGAGAGGTCTTGGTTTCGGACTTGGGCGTCGTGGTGGAACTGCGCGGTGGCGCTGTTCGCAGCGCCACGGCGTTCATGAACTTGGCCGCATCGCCCGCAGCCAGATGAACCGCCCCGTCTGCAACGCCTTGCAGAACATCATCCAGCCAGTCGGTGTCGGCCTTGGCGAAATCGCCCAGAACATAGGGCGAGACCAGCTCTTTGCGTCCGGGATGGCCGATCCCCAGCCGGACACGGTCATACGCTGCACCGATATGGTCGTGGATCGACCGCAGGCCGTTATGCCCGGCATGGCCGCCACCTGCCTTGGCGCGAACCTTCCCGGGTGCAAGGTCCAGTTCGTCATGGAAAACGGTCACATCGGTTGAGTCGATCTTGAAGAACCGCATGGCCTCGCCGACCGATTGGCCCGAGCGGTTCATGAAGGTCATGGGCTTCAGCAGCAGGACCTTTTCTCGGCCCAGCATTCCTTCGGATACTTCCCCCTGAAATTTTGAACGCCATGGCCCAAAGCGATGATCCCTGGCGATGGCATCCACCGCCATGAAACCGATATTGTGCCGGTTGCGGGCGTACTTTGCGCCCGGATTGCCCAATCCGACAAACAGCTTCATCGCAAATTCCTTGTGCGTTTCGGTCCGGCGCAGAATTGCACAAGATGCCTTTCCAGTGCCAGCCGGTCGTTCAAAGAAAAACGGGGCCCTGGACGAGGCCCCGCTTCAAATTCCAATCCGAAGGGATCCAGATTTATTCTTCGTCTTTGCCTACGACTTCAACTTCGTCGGCTGCGACTTCCTCTTCACCTTCGCCTTCTTCGTCGTCGCTGGACGCCAGGCCGGTCGGTGCCGAGATGTTCGCAATCACGAAGTCACGGTCGATGGTCGGTTTGGTGCCGTTGGGCAGGTCAACCGACGAGATGGTGACAACGTCGTTGATTTCCAGACCGGTCAGATCGACGGTGATCTTTTCGGGGATGTCGCCAGCGGTGCAGACCAGCTCGACCTCGGGACGGACAACGGTCAGAACGCCGCCCTTTTTGATGCCGGGGGCTTCTTCCTCGTTGATGAATTCGACGGGGATGTACAGGGCGATCTTGGTCGTGCGACGCAGACGCATCAGGTCCAGGTGGGTCGGCAGGTCCTTGACGACATCACGCTGAACGTCGCGGCAGATGACGCGGACGTCTTCGTGGCCTTCGACCTTCAGGTTCCACAGCGTCGACTTGAAGCGGCCTGCCTTCAGGCGCTTGAACAGTTCGTTGAACGGAATCTGGATCGGCAGCGGGTCTTTCTCGCCACCAAATACGATGCCCGGAACCATGCCGTCGCGGCGTGCCTGACGAGCGGCGCCCTTGCCCGTCCCCGTCCGTTCCAGAGCTACGAGATCAGGAATCTCACCAGCCATGATAAATCTCCAATGTTAGGGCAGGGTGCCTCCAAGGCTGTCACCCCGCGTGAAGCGGCGTCCTTAGACCGAATCCGGCCATTTGGAAAGGGGTAAAAACGATTTCCGCGTCATTCCTGCCAGCGGCCGCAGAAATCCTGCGGGACAAGCAGGTTGTGCGGCCCCAGATCGGCCACGTTGCGTTCGCCGCACAGGGCCATGGTGGTGTCCAGTTCCTTCTGGATCACCTCCAGCGCGGTGGTCACGCCCTTTTGGCCCATCGCGCCCAGCCCGTAGACGAATGCGCGCCCGATATAGGTGCCCTTGGCCCCCAGCGCCAGCGCCTTGAGCACGTCCTGCCCCGAGCGGATGCCGCTGTCGAGATGCACTTCGACGTCGCCGCCCACCGCATCCATGATCCGTGGCAGCATCCGGATCGAGCTGAGCGCGCCATCCAACTGCCGCCCGCCGTGGTTCGAAACCACGATGGCGTCGGCGCCCAACTTGGCCGCCATCTTGGCGTCTTCGGGGTCCAGGATGCCCTTCAGGATCACCTTGCCGCCCCATTGCTCCATCAGTTTCTCGATCTTCTTCCAGTCGAGGCTGGGATCGAACTGTTCGGCCGTCCACGCGCCCAGCGATGAGGCGTCCGAGATGCCCTCGACATGGCCCACGATATTGCCGAACTCGCGTCGTTTCGCGCCCAGCATCTCGATGCCCCAGGCCCATTTCGTCATCAGGTTGGCGATCGTTTTGGCCGTCAGTTTCGGCGGGGCGGACAGGCCGTTCTTCAGGTCCTTGTGCCGTTGGCCGAGGATCTGCAGATCCAGGGTGATGACCAGGGCCGAGCATTTGGCATCCTTGGCGCGCTGGATCAGGCGGCGGACGTAATCTTCGTCCTTCATGGTGTACAGCTGAAACCAGAACGGCGCGCCGGTATGTTCGGCCACATCTTCGATCGAGTTGATCGACATGGTCGACAGGGTGAAGGGCACGCCGAAATCCAGCGCGGCCTTGGCGGCCTTCATTTCACCGTCCGCATGCTGCATTCCGGTCAGGCCCACGGGTGCCAGGGCCACCGGCATGGCAACGTCCTGTCCGATCATCTGCGACGCGGTCGAGCGGCCGGACATGTCCACCGCAACCTTCTGGCGCAGGCGGATGTCGTGGAAGTCTGAGCTGTTGTCGCGGAAGGTCTGCTCGGTCCAGCTGCCGCTTTCGGCATAGTCATAGAACATCCGGGGCACCCGGCGTTCATAGATGCGTTTCAGGTCGTCGATATTGGTAATGACAGGCATGGCCGCGCCCTTCTGCAGATTGGTTAGGTTTCTTTACCAATTCTTCCGTCGCGGCGCAACGGCCAGTTGCGCAAGTGGTCAGGTGGGACGAAGGCGCAAAGAAAAACCGCCGCAGGCGTGCGGCCTGCAGCGGTTGCAATCCGTTTGGGGTTCTGGCGTCAGGCGCTGTGGGCGCCGTCTGACAGCGATTTCACGAAGTCCAGAACCTCGGCCACCGGTTTGCCGGCGGCGATTTGGCTGACGATGGCCGAGCCGACCACCGCCCCGTCGGCAACGCTGGCGATGGCGCGCGACTTCTCGGGCGTGTTGATGCCGAACCCCACGATCACCGGAAGATCGGTCGCCGCCTTGATACGCGCGACCTCGGGGCCGACATCGGTGGCCTTGGCCTCGGCCGCGCCCGTGATGCCGGTGATCGAGACGTAATAGACAAAGCCCGATGTGTTCTGCAGCACTCGCGGCAGGCGCTTGTCATCGGTAGTGGGCGTGGCCAACCGGATGAAGTTCAGCCCGGCCGCCTGCGCGGGCAGGCACAGCTCGTCATCTTCCTCGGGCGGCAGGTCGACGACGATCAGGCCGTCGATGCCGGCCTCTTTGGCGTCGGCCAGGAACTTGTCTACGCCGCGGCTGTAGATCGGGTTGTAATAGCCCATCAGTACGATCGGGGTGGTGTCATCGGTTTCCCGGAACGCCTTGGCCAGATCCAGCGTGCGTTGCAGCGTCATGCCGCCGTCCAGCGCCCGTTGACCCGCCGCCTGAATGGTGGGGCCGTCCGCCATCGGATCGGTGAAGGGCAGGCCCAGTTCGATCACGTCCACGCCGGCCCCCGGCAGGCCGCGAACGATCTCAAGCGAGGTGTCGTAGTCGGGATCCCCGGCCATGATATAGGCGACAAAGGCCTTCTTCCCCTCGGCTTTAAGGGCGGCGAACTTGGCGTCGATACGGGTCATGGACGATCCTTGCATACAGGTTTGGACCTGATGTGCAGAAACTTTGGCCGAAAATCAATCCCGTCCTGAGCGGTGGGGTCAGAAGTTCAGGTGATACCGCAGCAAGAGCGCGTTCACGCCGGGGTTTTCCTCTTGCGTGCTGGCGTTCGATTTGTGGGTCACGGCCAGCGATATGTCATTGCCGTTGTTCAACGTGTAGCCCAGCCCGAAAAGGCTTCGGATTTCGAAGCTCCCGCCAAGGTCGTTCAATTCGTTGGCTTCGCTGTAGAAACCCGGCATCACGCTGCCTTCCACGAACCATCTGTCGGCAAAGGAATAGACCCCGATCACCCCGGCGCCGATATGTGTGTTTCCATCCTCGTCCACCGACAGCGCGGCCCCCAGCGCAGCGCTGAAGCGGGTGGCCTCGTGAAATGGCCGGTGCTGGTATTCGAGGGAAAAGATCGCCTGGTCAATCGAGCTGCTGTCGGAATAGTCGGCGTAGCCGGCGCCGAAAATCACCGACTGCGCCTGCGCGGCTGTTGAAAAAGCCAGAAAAGCGGCGCTTGAAAGGAGGTTTTTCATGGGGATGTTCGCTGTTGATATTCGTTAAATGTTAAAGTTTGACACTATTCTCTCGTGTTCAATGTCAACAAGCACACGTTTTCCCTACATTTTCGTGATGTTGCAGTTTGGACTCAGGGCCAGCAGCCGCAGGTGCCTTGCGCATTGCACCGGACCCGCATAGAAGCAGCCCGCGAATGGCATCAGGAGGCCGTCATGGGCTTTAAAATGGGTATCGTGGGTCTGCCGAATGTCGGCAAGTCGACCCTGTTCAACGCGCTGACCAAGACCGCGGCCGCGCAGGCGGCGAATTTCCCGTTCTGCACGATCGAACCCAATGTGGGTGACGTGGCCGTTCCCGATGCGCGTCTGGACAAGTTGGCTGCGATCGCCAAGTCGAAGCAGATCATCCCGACCCGGATGACGTTCGTGGATATTGCAGGCCTGGTAAAAGGCGCCTCAAAAGGTGAAGGGCTGGGGAACCAGTTTCTGGCCAACATTCGCGAAACCGATGCCATCGCTCATGTGCTGCGCTGTTTCGAAGATGGCGACGTGACCCATGTCGAAGGCAAGGTCGATCCGGTGGCCGATGCCGAGACCATCGAGACCGAACTGATGCTGGCCGATCTGGAAAGCATCGAAAAGCGTCGCGCCAACCTCGTGCGTAAACTCAAGGGCAACGACAAGGAGGCCCAGCAGCAGGACCGCCTGCTGGCCAACGCGCAAGAGATGCTGGAAAGCGGCAAACCCGCCCGTTTGGTCGAGGTGTCTGACGAGGATGCAAAAGCCTGGAAGATGCTGCAGTTGCTGACCACCAAGCCGGTCCTGTATGTCTGCAATGTCTCGGAAGAAGACGCTGCCGAAGGCAATGAATATTCCGCGCGTGTGGCCGAGATGGCCGCGGCGCAGGGCAATGCCCATGTCATCATCAGCGCCAAGATCGAAGAAGAGATCAGTCTGCTGGAGCCTGAAGAGGCGCAGATGTTCCTCGAAGAGATGGGGCTCGAAGAACCGGGCCTCGATCGGCTGATCCGTGCGGGGTACGACCTGCTCAAACTGGAAACCTATTTCACGGTCGGCCCGAAAGAGGCCCGCGCCTGGACCATTCGCAGGGGTACTGCAGCGCCTCAGGCGGCCGGTGTCATCCACGGGGACTTTGAAAAGGGTTTCATCCGCGCCGAGACCATTGCCTATGATGACTTCGTAGCGTGCAATGGCGAACAGGGTGCCAAAGAGGCCGGCAAGATGCGTGCAGAAGGCAAAAGCTATGTCGTCAAGGACGGCGACGTGATGCACTTCCTGTTCAACACCTGATCACGAAACAGCTTTTCTGGGCGGGCATTGGCGGTATCTTACGGTATCGCTCCAATCCGCCCGAGGCCCGCACGTGTTCGAAATCCGCGATCTGCAATTGCTCAGCGCCTTGGCGCGCTACCGCCATTTTGCCAAGGCGGCCGAGGAGTGCGGCATCTCGCAGCCTGCGTTCTCGATGCGCATCCGCAACCTCGAAGACCGGCTGGGCGTGTCGATCGTACGCCGGGCCAACCGGTTTCAGGGCCTGACCGAAGAGGGCGAGATGATCGTCCGCCGCGCCCGCCGCATTCTGGATGACGCCAAGGCGCTGGAGCAGGAGGTGCAGGCGATAAAGGGCGAGATCACCGGCACCCTGATCCTTGGCGTGATTCCGACCGCCATCGCCTTTACCGGACGCCTGATCAAACATCTGCAGGCAGCCCATCCCCGCATCCTGTCGCGGATCGAAACCATGTCGGCCACCGCGATCCAGTACCGGCTGGACGAAGGCAGCATCGATGCCGGGATCACCTATGGCGACAGCATCGGCACCGATCTGCGCCATGTTCACCCGCTGTATGAAGAAACCTATGTGCTGCTTGTCCCTCAGCACATGACGCAGGAAACTGGCCCGATCCCTTGGGCACGCGTGGCCGAGTTTCCGCTCAGCTTGTTGGAGCCCCAGATGCAGAACCGGCGCATTCTCGACAGGATATTTGCCGAACAGGGGTTGCATCCGCGTGTAGTGGCCGAAACCAGCGGGTTTACTGCCTCGATGGTCATGGCGCGCGAAGGGCTGGCGGCGACGGTCGTGCCACGGGTTCTGGTGCGGGCGCTCGGCGATTTGAAAGGCACGCGTGTCCTGCCTCTGGTCGACCCGGTGGTCAGCAAGCCGATCTGTCTGGCGACCTTGGCGCGGGATCCGGAATTGCCCACCGTTGGCGCATTGCGGCAGGTCGTGACGTCTTTGCGGTGATAAACTGTCGTTATCGTGCCATTGGTTTTTGCGATTTGACGATATGCTACTCTGATGAGAGACGAGGCTCGATCGGAGGGCATCATGGCACCATTGGATACCAAGCCGTCAGGCGCGCCAAAGGGCGTCTGGAAGTCAGGTAAAGGCAAGGGGCGGCACACGCCCAAAGGCCGTCAATTCACGGACGAGGCGCAGGCCGAGATTCAGCGCCTGCTGGGCGACCGCCCGCGCCGCCGCGATCTGCTGATCGAGTTTCTGCACCTGATCCAGGATGCGCACGGCCATATCAGTTCCGACCACATCGCCGCGTTGGCCGTCGAGATGCGGATCGGTCAGGCCGAGATCTACGAGACCGCGACCTTCTATGCCCACTTCGACGTGGTGAAAGAAGGTGAAACTCCTCCGCCGGCCCTGACGATCCGCGTCTGCGACTCACTGTCCTGCGAAATGGCAGGCGCGCAGCAGTTGAAAAAGGCGCTGGAGGACGGGCTGGACCCGTCCGAGGTGCGCGTTCTGCGTGCGCCCTGCATGGGGCGCTGCGACACCGCGCCGGTGCTGGAACTCGGTCACAACCACATCGACCACGCGACCCCCGAAAAGGTACAGGCCGCCATCGCGGCGGGCGACACCCACGCCCATCTGCCCGAGTATGAGACCTTCGCGACCTATGTCGAAAACGGCGGGTATGCCAAACTGAAAGAGCTGCGCGAAGGCGGCGACTGGGAAGAGGTTCAGGAACAGGTTCTGGCCTCGGGGCTGCGCGGTCTTGGCGGCGCCGGCTTCCCGTCGGGCAAGAAATGGGGCTTTGTCCGCATGAATGACGGCCCGCGTTACCTGGCCGTGAACGGCGACGAGGGCGAACCGGGCACCTTCAAGGACCGCTACTATCTGGAGCGCACGCCACATGTTTTCCTCGAAGGTATGCTGATCGCCGCGTGGGCAGTCGAGGCACAGACCTGCTTCATCTACATGCGTGACGAATATCCAGCCGTTCTGGAAATTCTTCGGCGCGAGATTGTTGCGCTGGAACAGGCCGGGATCGTCGAGAAAGGCTATATCGACCTGCGGCGCGGCGCGGGCGCTTACATCTGCGGCGAAGAATCCGCGATGATCGAATCGATCGAGGGCAAGAAGGGCCTGCCGCGTCACCGCCCGCCTTTCGTGGCGCAGGTCGGTGTATTCGGCCGCCCGACGCTGGTGCACAATGTCGAGACGCTCTACTGGGTGTCCAAGATCTGCCGGGAAGGCCCGGAAATCCTAGATTCGGTTGAAAAGAACGGCCGCAAAGGCCTGCGAAGCTATTCGGTCTCGGGCCGCGTGGCGAAACCCGGCGTCTACCTGCTGCCGGCCGGCTCGACCATTCTTGACGTGATTGAGGCCGCCGGAGGCATGGCCGAGGGCCACGTCTTCAAAGCGTATCAACCGGGCGGGCCGTCTTCGGGTCTTCTCCCGTCCAGCATCGACGACGTCCCGCTCGACTTTGACACATTGCAGCCGCTGGGCACCTTCATCGGGTCCGCCGCCGTGGTCGTCCTGTCCGATCAGGACACCGCGCGCGATGCGGCGCTGAACATGCTGCGGTTCTTCGAGGACGAAAGCTGTGGCCAGTGCACGCCCTGCCGGGCGGGCTGCGAAAAGGCGGTCAAGCTGATGCAGGCCGAGAAGTGGGATACGGGCCTGCTGGAAGATCTGTGCCAGGTGATGGGCGATGCCTCGATCTGCGGTCTGGGGCAGGCGGCCCCGAACCCGATTCGCCTAGTCATGAAACATTTCGCCAATGAGATCTGAGGGAGACAGCCATGCTTGACGCAAGCGAAACCAAGACCGTCACCTTCAACCTGAACGGCGAAGACGTGACCGTGCCCGAGGGCACCACGATCTGGGAAGCGGCCAACGGCAAGGGTCTGGTCATCCCGCACCTGTGCCATAAACCTGCGCCGGGCTATCGCCCCGACGGCAACTGCCGCGCCTGCATGGTCGAGGTCGAGGGCGAGCGGACGCTGGTCGCCTCGTGCATCCGTCCGGCGGCTGAAGGTATGGTCGTGAAAACCGACACTGACCGCGCCGAGAAATCGCGCGCGCTGGTGATGGAACTGCTGGTGGCCGACCAGCCCGAACAGCCGCATGATGCCTCGAGCCATTTTTGGGACATGGCCAAGCTGAACGATATCAGCGACAGCCGCTTTCCGGCGAAAGAGCCCGAGAAGATCCCTCTTCTGGATGACAGTCATGTGGCGATGCGGGTCAATCTGGATGCCTGCATCAACTGCAACCTCTGCGTCCGTGCCTGCCGCGACGTGCAGGTGAATGACGTGATCGGCATGGCCGGTCGCGGGCATACCGCCCAGGTGGTGTTCGACCAGAACGACCCGATGGGTGACTCAACCTGCGTGGCTTGCGGCGAATGCGTTCAGGCTTGCCCCACCGGCGCGCTGATGCCCGCCACCGTGCAGGACGACCAGCAGCGCGGCGACAGCAAGGATTACGACAGCGAGACCGAAAGCGTCTGCCCCTTCTGCGGGGTGGGCTGCAAGGTCAGCCTCAAGGTCAAGGACGGCAAGGTCAAATATGTCGAGGGCATCAACGGCCCCGCCAACGAAGGCCGCCTGTGCGTCAAGGGCCGGTTCGGGTTCGACTATATCCACCACCCGCACCGCCTGACCAAGCCGCTGATCCGGCGCGAGGATGCACCGCCAAAGGGCCTGAACGTCGATCCCGCCGACTGGAGCACCCATTTCCGCGAGGCGACCTGGGACGAGGCGCTGGATCTGGCCGCCAAGGGGCTGATGGAGTTGCGGGATGAAGATCCGCGCAGCGTGGCGGGCTTTGGCTCGGCCAAATGCACCAACGAAGAGGCCTATCTGTTCCAGAAGTTCATCCGGCAGGGCTTTGGCCACAACAACGTGGACCACTGCACGCGGCTGTGCCACGCCTCGTCGGTGGCGGCGCTGATCGAGAACGTGGGCTCGGGCGCGGTGACCGCGACCTTCAACGAGATCGAGAACGCCGATGTGGCCATCATCATCGGCGCCAACCCGATCGAGAACCACCCCGTCGCAGCCACCTATTTCAAGCAGTTCGCTAAGCGCGGCGGCAAGCTGATCGTGATGGACCCGCGCGGCGTGGGCATGCGCAAATTCGCGACCGAGATGCTGCAGTTCCGGCCCGGTGCCGATGTCTCGATGCTGAACGCGATCATGAACGTGATCGTCGAGGAAGAGCTGTATGACAGCCAGTACATCCACCGCTGGACCGAGAACTGGGAGGCCGAGAAGGAGCACCTGCGCCAGTTCACCCCCGAGAAGATGGCACCGATCTGCGGGATCGAACCCGATCAGCTGCGCCGCGTGGCCCGGATTTTCGCCAATGCGAATGCGGGCCTAATCTTCTGGGGCATGGGCGTCAGCCAGCATATCCACGGCACCGATAATTCGCGCTGTCTGATCTCGCTGGCGCTGATGACGGGCAATGTGGGCAAGCCCGGCGCGGGTCTGCACCCGCTGCGGGGGCAGAACAACGTGCAGGGGGCCTCGGACGCAGGCCTGATCCCGATGTTCCTGCCCGACTACCAGTCGGTCACCGACGACGCCGTGCGCGCCAAGTTCAGTCAGGTCTGGAACTCGGGCGACTTCTCGAACGAGAAGGGCCTGACCGTGACCGAGATCATCGACCACGCCTATGCGGGCAAGATAAAAGGCATGTACATCCTGGGCGAAAACCCGGCCATGTCCGACCCCGACGTGCACCACGCCCGCGAGGCGCTGGCCAAGCTGGATCTGATGATCGTGCAGGACATCTTTTTGACCGAGACGGCGAACTATGCCGACATCATCCTGCCCGCCTCGGCGCTGTATGAAAAGAACGGCACGGTATCGAACACGAACCGTCAGGTGCAGCGCGTGCGCCCCGCGGTACCGCCGCCGGGCCAGGCGCGCGAGGACTGGGCGATCACCGTCGATCTGGCAAAGCGCATCGGGCTGAACTGGGATTACACGGATGTTTCGCAGGTGTTCAACGAGATGAAGCTGACCATGGCTTCGCTGGACAACATCACATGGGAGCGGCTCGAGAGCGAGAGCATCACCTATCCGTCGCTGTCCGAGACCGATCCGGGCCAGTCGATCGTGTTCGGAGACGGCTTCCCGCGCCCGGATGGCCGTGCGAAATTCACCCCTGCCAGCATCATTCCTCCGGATGAGGCCCCGGACGAGGAATTCCCGATGATTGCCACCACAGGACGGCAGCTGGAACACTGGCACACCGGGTCCATGACCCGTCGTGCCAAGGTTCTGGACGCGGTCGAGCCCGAGGCGAACTGTTCGATGAATCCGCGTACGCTCAAGCTGATGGGGATCGAACCCGGCGAGATGGTGCGTCTGACCACCCGGCGCGGCTCGATCGAGATCATGGTGCGCGCCGACCGGGCGATCGCCGAGGACATGGTGTTCATCCCCTTCGCCTATGTCGAAGCGGCGGCGAACATCCTGACGAACTCGGCCATCGACCCCTATGGCAAGATCCCCGAGTTCAAGTTCTCGGCTATCCGTGTCGAAAAGATCGAGGACGCCATTGCGGCCGAGTAACGACTGCCACCACTCACCAAAACCCTGAAAGGGCGGGCCAGCGTGCCCGCCTTTTTCTTGGCTTGACAGATGCTTGCAGCCAGCCAACCCTTGGGCCGCGTAATCCCGGAGGAGTTCATGGCCCGCCGTTTCGTCGATCTGTCCGTTCCGCTGGAAACCGGCATCGTGTCGGACCCGCCGATCATGCTGCCGCAGATCGAATACATGAGCCACGATCAGACGGCCGAGCAGGTGATGGCATTTTTCCCCGGCCTGAAGAAAGAGGACCTGCCCGGCGGCGAGGGCTGGGCCATCGAACGGCTGCAGATCGCCACCCATAATGGCACGCATCTGGACGCGCCGTACCATCACCACTCGACCATGAACCGGGGCGAGAGGGCGATCACCATCGACGAGGTGCCGCTGGAGTGGTGCATGAACCCGGGCGTGAAACTGGATTTCCGGCATTTCGAGGATGGCTACGTCGTCACCGCCGCCGATGTCGCGGCCGAGCTGAAGCGGATCGGGCATGACCTGCAACCGCTGGATATCGTCGTGGTCAACACCTCGGCCGGCACCTGTTATGGCCAGCCGGATTACCTGATGAAAGGCTGCGGAATGGGGCGCGAGGCCACGCTGTACCTGACCGAGCGCGGCGTGCGGGTGACTGGCACCGACGCCTGGAGTTGGGACGCGCCCTTTCCGCTGACCGCGCAGGAATACGCGGAAACCCATGACCCCTCGATCATCTGGGAGGGGCATCGCGCGTCGTTGGAGATCGGCTATTGCCACATGGAGAAGCTGACCAATCTGGAAGGCCTGCCGCCCACGGGGTTCGAGATCTCGTGCTTTCCGTTCAAGATCAAGGGCGCCTCGGCCGGGTTCATCCGCGCGGTGGCGATCTTCGAGGAGGACGACGGCGAATGACTCCGCAATCAGAACCCTTGGGCGGCCATGACGGACCGTACCCCGCGCCGGTCGAAATCACCGGTTTCACGGTTCGGCCAGACTGGATCGATTACAACGGCCACATGAATGTGGGGTATTACGGCGTGGTGTTCGATCTGGCCTTTGAGCGCCTGCTGGTCGATCACTTGGGCCTGGGCGAACCGCAGGTCGCGGCGCTGGGGCAGGGGCCGTACATCCTGCAATCGCATCTGCATTTCCTGCGCGAGGTTCGCGAGGGCGAGGCGCTGGTGTTCCGGTTTCGGGTGCTGGACGCCGATCATAAGCGTGGTCACTATTTTGCGCAGATGGTGTCGGCCGAGGATGGCGTGGTCTGTGCCACCCAAGAGGCCCTGTTCATGAATGTCAGCCACACAACAGGCCGGTCGGAACCCTACCCGGACTGGGCCGCGGCGCGGCTGGCGCGAATGGTATCCGACCATGCCGCATTGCCCCCCGAGCCGCAGATCGGCAAACCAATCGGCATTCGGCGCAAATAGCCTGAGAGTGGCCTTTGTTGCCAGAATTCCAGGAGCAGGCTACGCTGATCACCCGGTTTGGGCTTGGTCACGGGAGGGCAACCAAATGTGGATCCTGAGGAAATGCGCGCAGGCGCCAGCCTGCATATTGGCGGCATCGTTGATCGTCTTGCCTGCGTCAGCCGCTTTGGCGGAGAAGAAGAAGGAAGAAGACGCGCTGAAGGGCGCCCTGATCGGCGCCGGCGTCGGAGCGTTGATTGGAGATGGCAAAGGCGCGGCCGCAGGTGCGGTTGTCGGTGCCATCATTGGGGCAAACCGCAAGTGACGGGGGTGTCCATGACTGACCGCCATCAGAAAGGAGCCCTGATGCGACTGCTTGATTTCAAACCGGTTCTGGCCGGCTTGATCCTTCTCCCTTCCATCGGCACGGCGGACGAGGCCGCCGACCAGATGGCGCAAGACGCGCTTCCGCTGATGTACCACACCTGCGCTTCGGTCATCGAAGAGGCTGATGGGAATGATGAATACGTTTTCGACGTCGTCAGAAAGATGACCGCTCTTTCGCTCTACAACCGTCAGGTTGATATCGAAGAGTTTGCATCCTCGGACGAAGAAAAGGCCAAGCTACGTGAGGCTTTTCTTTCAGCGTTGACCGAAGGTTGCGCAGGCGATGAGGATGCCCTGTTGGGTGGTGTCGTCGACGATGCCGTTAGATCAACGCTTGGGCTGTAGGGGTCGGGCTCAATAGTGCGGTGGGCGCTCGTCGCCCAGAATGACCCCGCCGGATCCTTCCTGCGCACGTTCGGCTTCGCGCTGCATCAACATCGCGACGTGGCGGGTCAGGCGGTCAATCTCGTCCTGCTGTTTGGCGACCACCATGCTCAGGTCGTCCACGGTGCGGGTCAGATGGGCAATTTTCTCTTCCAGATGCTGCATCGCTGGGGCTCCTGTGATCTGGTGCGGTCATACCGCTGTGGCGCGCGCAATGCCAGCGCTGGCTTGCCCCGACCCAGACCATGGGATAGACCGCGCGCGCAAGTGATGAAATCCCAAGGACGCCCCACATGGCCAAGCCCAAGAAACAGCCCCGCCCCAAGGCCGTCACGCCGAAAGGGTTCCGCGACTATTTCGGCCAGGAAGTCACGCAGCGCACCGAGATGCTGCGGACGATTGCGGACGTCTATCATCGCTATGGGTTTGATGCGCTGGAAAGCAGCGCCGTGGAAACGGTCGAGGCGCTGGGCAAGTTCCTGCCCGACGTCGATCGCCCGAACGAAGGCGTGTTCGCCTGGCAGGAGTTTGACGAGGGCGGCAACGGCGACTGGATGGCGTTGCGCTATGATCTGACAGCACCTTTGGCCCGGGTCTATGCCCAGCACCGCAACGACCTGCCCACGCCCTATCGCCGCTATGCGATGGGGCCGGTCTGGCGCAACGAAAAGCCGGGGCCGGGACGGTATCGCCAGTTCTATCAGTGCGATGCGGATACGGTGGGCACGGCCAGCATGGCCGCCGACGCCGAGATCTGCGCCATGCTGTCGGATACGCTGGAGACCGTGGGCATCCCGCGCGGCGACTATCTGGTGCGGGTCAACAACCGCAAGGTCCTGAACGGTGTGCTCGAGGCCATGGGTCTGGGCGCGGACGCGGCGGCGCGCGATGACGTACTGCGCACCATCGACAAGTTCGACAAGGTGGGCGAGCAGGGCGTGCGCGAATTGCTGACCAAGGGCCGGCTGGATGCCTCGGGCGCGTTCATCGATGGTGTGGGCCTGTCCGACGATCAGGCCGAGCCGGTGATCGCCTTCCTGACGTCCAAGGCTGATGACACCGCCGGAACGCTGGCCAACCTGCGCGCGGCCGTGGGCGACAGCAAGATCGGCGCCGAAGGCATCTCCGAGCTGGAACAGATAGGCGAGCTGCTGGCCGCGGGTGGCTATGGTGCCGATCGCATCCAGATCGACCCCTCGGTCGTGCGAGGGCTGGGATACTACACCGGTCCGGTCTACGAGGCCGAGCTAACCTTCGAGATCTTCGACGAAAAGGGCCGCAAGCGGCAGTTTGGGTCGGTCTCGGGCGGCGGGCGCTATGATGATCTGGTGAAGCGTTTCACCGGACAGGAAGTGCCCGCGACGGGCATCTCGATCGGGGTCGACCGGTTGTTGGCCGCGCTGCGCGAAAAAGGTCGGATCAAGTCACATGACACCGGGCCGGTCGTCGTGACCGTGATGGACCGGGACCGCATGGCCGACTATCAGGCGATGGTGGCCGAACTGCGCAATGCCGGCATCCGCGCCGAGGTTTACTTGGGCAACCCCAAGAATTTCGGCAATCAGTTGAAATACGCGGACAAGCGGAACTCGCCCGTCGCGGTGATCGAGGGCGGGGACGAGAAGGACCGTGGCGTGGTTCAGATCAAGGACCTGATCCTGGGCGCCAAGATCGCCGAGAGCGCCACGCTCGAGGAATGGAAGGAACGCCCCAGCCAGTTCGAGGTGCCGCGCGGTGATCTGGTCGCCAAGGTGCGCGAGATTCTGGACAGTCAGGACTGAGCCATGCCCAATCGATCCCAGATCCAGGCCCGGGCCGCGATGATGCGCGTGCGCTTCGAAGCCGCCGGGGCACAGGTCGTCGACACGCCGCTGCTGCAATCGGCCGAGACGCTGCTGGACCTTTACGGCGAGGATATCCGCGCGCGCGCCTATGTCACCTCGGACGCGCTGCGCGGCGAACAGATGCTGCGCCCGGATTTCACTCTGCCGGTGGTGCAGATGCACATGCGCGACGGGGCCGAACCGGCGCGCTATACCTATTCGGGCGAGGTGTTCCGCCGTCAGGAACATGACCCCGACCGCGCCAATGAATACATCCAGGTGGGCTATGAGGTCTTTGACCGCGACGATCCGGCAGGGGCCGATGCCGAGGTGTTCTCGCTGTTTGCCCTGCAATTGCGGGGCCTGCCGCTGCGCGCGGCGACCGGCGACATCGGCATTCTGACCGCGGCCGTACAAGGCCTGCGCACCTCCGACCAACGCAAGGCCGCGCTGATGCGCCATCTGTGGCGTCCGCGCCGGTTTCGGTCTCTGCTGGACCGGTTCGCGGGCCGCAAGCCCGAGCCGGACCACCGCGCCGCTTTGCTCGGGGCGGCCGACCCGATGGCCTGCGACGCGCCGATGATCGGCAAGCGCCGGCCGGCCGAGATCGCCGCCCGTATCGACGCCCTGCGCGCCGACCGCGAAACGCCGCCGATTTCCGACACGGAAATGGCCGGGCTGGATTCGTTGCTGGGCGTGCGCGAGACCATGCCCTATGCGCTGGAGCATCTGCGCGACATCGCCGTCGATCTGCCCCAGATCACCCCCGCCCTGGACCGGCTCGAGGCGCGGATCGCCGCCCTGCAGGCGCGTGGCGTTGATGTCGGCAAGCTGGATTTCGAGGCCTCGTATGGGCGCACCTCGATGGAATATTACGACGGGTTCGTTTTCGGTTTCTACGCCGAGCGCCGCCCCGACCTGCCGCCCATCGCCACCGGCGGGCGCTATGACGCGCTGACGCGGCGGCTGGGCAACGGGGCCGAGATCCCGGCGGTGGGTGGCGTGCTGCGCCCCGACCTGATGCTGGAAATCGAGGAGGCGGGCCAATGACCCTGAAGCTGGGCGTGCCGTCCAAGGGGCGGCTGATGGAGAAAACCTTTGCCTGGTTCGCCCGCCACGGGATCGAGCTGTCGCGCGCCGGGTCCGACCGGGAATACGCAGGCAAGGTGGACGGGATCGAGGATGTCTCGTTGATCCTGCTGTCCGCCGGAGAGATCCCGCGCGAACTGGCTGCCGGGCGGATTCACCTGGGCGTGACCGGCACTGACCTGGTGCACGAGAAACTTCCGCGCTGGGAACAGCAGGTCGAAGAAATCGCGCCGCTGGGCTTTGGCCAGGCCGATCTGGTGATCGCGGTTCCGGCCTGCTGGGTCGATGTCGAGACGCTGGATGATCTGGACGCCGCCGCCGCCGCCTTCCGCGTCGCGCACGGACACCGCCTGCGGATCGCCACCAAGTACCACCGTCTGGTGCGCGAGTTCCTGACCGATTCCGGGGTTGCCGACTATACGCTGGTCGACAGCCAGGGGGCGACCGAGGGCACGGTGATGAACGAAACCGCCGAGGCGATTGCCGACATCACCTCGACCGGTGAGACCCTGCGTGCCAACCACCTCAAGATCCTCTCGGATGGATTGATTCTGCAATCGCAGGCCACTTTGTGGCGCAGCCGGGTTGCGGAGTACGGGGCCACTGAAAAGGCCGCTCTGGCAGAAGTGATGCGCCGTCTGGGCTGAGGTCAGAGCACGCCGATCTCGGCCAGCGCGCGGTTCAGATCCTCGGGCAGGGCGTCGTCCTGCGCGCGGCTTTCGGGCAGGTCTGCGGGGCTGTCCTCGGGTTTCAGATAGCGCCAGCCCTGAAACGGCCGTTTCTGCGCGCCCTGGGTGCGGTGGACCTGCGGGTCCAGCACGATGGCGCAGCGGCGGATGCCATCCTCACCCGTCACCTCGTCCAGCCGCAAAATGCGCTGGCGGCACTGGATGACACCCTTGATGACCCAAAAGATCGATCCGCCGTTCAGAATCTCGGGCTCGCGCTTGGGCCACATGCGGGTGATGTGGCGGGGCAGGCCGTCCGCGAACCGCCGGCGATAGCTGTCCTGCCAGGCGATCAGGCTGTCAACGCTCTCGGACCCGACCGAGAGTTTCACGAGGTTGATGTACTTATCCACAGCTTTCCCACAGAGTCGTCCCACGGACCATCTTTATATTGTAGCTTACCGTTGCGCGCTATCAAGCTGTTGTGGTTCGGCGCTGGTTTGGTCTAATCTGGATGCCTCTTTCAAGACAGGGAATCACCAATGAGCCGCTTTGCCGCCCCCATCGCCGAGCAGATCTGGGACATGAAATACCGCTTCAAGAAGGCGGATGGCACGCCGATCGACAAGTCGGTCGAGGATACGTGGCGGCGGATTGCGCGCGATCTGGCACGGGTGGAAAAGGACCCCGCGCACTGGGAACAGAAGTTCTACGAAGCTCTTGAGGACTTCAAATACCTGCCCGCCGGGCGGATCACGGCCGGAGCAGGCACCGCGCGGCAAGTGACCCTGTTCAACTGTTTCGTCATGGGCACGATCCCCGACAGCATGGGCGGCATCTTCGACATGCTGAAAGAGGCCGCGCTGACCATGCAGCAGGGCGGGGGGATCGGCTATGATTTCTCGACCATCCGGCCGCGCGGCGCGGATGTGCATGGGGTGGCCGCCGATGCCTCGGGGCCGCTGTCGTTCATGGATGTGTGGGACGCGATGTGCCGCACCATCATGTCGGCCGGCTCGCGCCGGGGCGCGATGATGGCGACCATGCGCTGCGACCACCCGGATATCGAACAGTTCATCACCGCGAAATCCGACCCGGCCCGGCTGCGCATGTTCAACATGTCGGTGCTGGTGACCGATGCCTTCATGGAGGCGGTCAAAGCCGATGCTTCGTGGGATCTGGTCTTTGACGGCAAGGTCTATCACACGGTGCAGGCCCGCGATCTGTGGAACAAGATCATGCAGGCCACCTATGACTATGCCGAGCCGGGCGTGATCTTCATCGACCGGATCAACCAGGCCAACAACCTGAGCTATTGCGAGACCATCGCCGCCACCAACCCGTGCGGAGAGCAGCCACTGCCGCCTTATGGCGCCTGTCTGTTGGGTTCGATCAACCTGGCGCGGCTGGTGTCAGCACCGTTCGAAGACGCGGCTCGTCTGGACGAGGCGGCATTGCAGGAGCTTGTCGCCACGGCCGTTCGCATGATGGACAACGTGGTGGATGCCTCGAAATTCCCGCTGCCGCAGCAGGCCGCCGAGGCGCAGGCCAAGCGTCGTATCGGTCTGGGCGTGACCGGGCTTGCGGATGCGCTGTTGATGCTGGGTCTGCGCTATGGCTCGGACGAGGCGGCGCGTCAGACCGAGCGCTGGTTGCACGCGATCGCCCGCGCCGCGTATCTGGCGTCGGTGGACTTGGCCAAGGAAAAAGGGGCCTTTCCCCTGTTCGATGCCGAGAAATACCTGGCCAGCGGCACCATGCAGCAGATGGATGACGATGTCCGCGAGGCAATCCGCGAGCATGGGATCCGCAATGCTCTGCTGACCTCGATCGCACCCACCGGGACGATCTCGCTGTATGCGGGTAACGTGTCGTCGGGGATCGAGCCGGTCTTTGCCTATGCCTACACCCGCAAGGTGCTGCAGAAAGACGGATCGCGCACCGAGGAAGAGGTGGTGGACTATGCCGTTCAGATGTGGCGCGACAAGTTCGGCGACGTCGAACTGCCCGACTTTTTCGTGAACGCTCAGACCCTGACCCCGGCCGAGCATGTCAAGATGCAGGCGGCCGCCCAGAAATGGATCGACAGTTCGATCTCGAAGACGATCAACTGCCCCGAGGACATCTCGTTCGATGCCTTCAAGGACGTGTACATGCAGGCCTGGGATCAGGGCTGCAAGGGCTGCACCACCTATCGCCCGAACGACGTGACCGGCTCGGTTCTGACCGTCTCGGAAAGCGACGACAAGGTGCCGGGCGAAAGCGCCGATGCCCCGCACGAGGTGGACGGCGGCGACGTGATCTACATGTCCGAACCGCTGGACCGGCCGCAATCGCTTGAGGGTTCGACCTACAAGCTGAAATGGCCCGACAGCGAACACGCGATCTATTTGACGATCAACGACATCGTCATCGGTGGCCGGCGGCGTCCGTTCGAGGTGTTCATCAACTCGAAGAACATGGAGCATTACGCTTGGACGCTGGCGTTGACGCGGATGATCTCGGCCGTGTTCCGGCGCGGGGGCGACGTGTCTTTCGTGGTCGAGGAACTGAAGGCCGTGTTCGACCCGCGCGGCGGGGCCTGGGTGCAGGGCAAGTACATCCCCTCGATCCTGGCGGCCATCGGCGGCGTGATCGAGCAGCACATGATCGCGATCGGGTTCCTTGAGGGGGAAGGGATGGGGCTGAAGTCCGACCCGCAGGCGCAGGTGGTCAACATGGATGCCCCACGCGGCAAGGCCTGCCCGTCCTGCGGCCAGTATGACATGGTGATGATCGAGGGCTGCATGACCTGCCGCAGCTGCGGACACTCGAAATGCGGTTGACGAGTGCCACATAACTGTCGTTAAAGTTGTATTGTGTTTTGCCGGAGTCTCAATTTGATTTGACTCTCCGGCAACATTCTCGTGAAAGCTGCAATTCCGTCTCTTTTCCGCCGGATTCATCGTTGATACACCGCTAGTGTACGGGGTGATGAGTTTGAAAGGTCGGGCGGGCAGATGACAGCCGGGTATAACGGTCGCGTAGCAGTATTTTGGTCCCAGACGGAAATTGACGGGCTTGAAGCAGCGCCTGTGGCAGATTTGGCCATTGGAGCGTCTTGGTCGTGGCATGGGTGCATGACACGCTTGCCGGATTGTGACGCGGAATATTCCGTACAGACTGGACATGATCAGGCGTTGATGGCGTTGGCCGGGCATGGCCCCGAAGCCGCAACGCTGAAGCCGATCGCCACGCTTGCAGTTATCTCATTGACGAATGGGGCGCAGACCTACGAGGCCGAGTTGACGTTGGTCGAAGGTCAGAAGGACGCGGTTCTTCTGTTCGAAAATGGCTGCCCCGCGCGGGGTCAGGACTTCTGGGTGTGCGCCGTCGAAGAATATGCCGACGCAAGCCAATCGGGTGCGGGCAACGTTGTTTCCTTCCCCAAGCATCGCAGGTCAACGGAGCAAACGCTGGTTCTTGCGCCGCACATGACTGCCACCGCCGCTGAATAAACGGCCCATTCCTTAGGAACTATTTCTTCGTCCACGCATCGCAGCGTGTTGACTCTGGTCTGTCCGCAGATATAAGCGCGGCTTCATTGGTGTTGGTGGCCCTCGCAAGGGGATGCCTGTCATGGGGGAAACCTCAAGAGGACAACGCCCTTCATAGTGGCCTGTCAGGGCCTCGACCTTAAGAAGGAGATCAGCCGTGACCAAACGCACGTCTGCCAAGCACAAAATCGACCGCCGGATGGGCGAAAACATCTGGGGTCGCCCGAAATCCCCGGTCAACCGTCGTGAATACGGCCCCGGCCAGCATGGTCAGCGCCGCAAAGGCAAACTTTCGGACTTCGGTCTGCAGCTTCGCGCCAAGCAGAAGCTGAAAGGCTACTACGGCGACCTGACCGAGAAGCAGTTCCGCCGCATCTATGCCGAAGCCGTACGTGTGAACGGCGATACTGGTGAAAACCTGATCGGTCTGCTGGAGCGCCGTCTGGACGCTGTTGTTTACCGCGCCAAATTCGTGCCGACAGTGTTCGCCGCACGTCAGTTCGTGAACCACGGCCACGTCAAAGTGAACGGCAAGCGGGTGAACATCCCCAGCTACCGCGTCAAGGAAGGCGACGTGATCGAGGTCCGCGACAAGTCTAAGCAACTGGCCGTCGTTCTGGAAGCCGTTGGTCTGGCCGAGCGTGATGTTCCGGATTACCTGGAAGTTGACCACTCGAAGATGACCGCGACCTTCGTGCGCACCCCGTCGCTGGGCGACGTGCCGTACCCGGTCATGATGGAACCGAACCTGGTCGTCGAATTCTACGCGAAGAACTGATCTCCGCGGACAGTTTCAGAAAACGGGCCGTACCTGCGAAGGTGCGGCCCTTTTTCATGGCAAACACTCAGATCGGCAGAGGGCGGTCTTCGGCGATCGCCTCCATCGCGAAATACGAGGTCACGCTGTCCAGTTCGACCTTCTCGATCAGGCGCTGATAGACTTTGTCATAGGTCGCCATATCCTGCGTCACGACCCGTAGCTGATAGTCGTAGTCGCCGCCGATCCGGTGGAAATCCACGACTTCCGGAATGGTCAGGACATGGCTGCGAAAGGCCTGCAGCCATTCGGCCGAGTGGTGACGCGTGCGCAGCATAACGAATACGACCAGATTCAGCCCCAGTTTTTCGCGCGCGATCCGGGCCGTCGACCCTGTCAGGACGCCTGCATCGTTCAGCGCCTTCAATCGCCGCCAGCAGGCGTTTTGCGACAGGCCGACTCGCTCGGCCAGTTCGCGCTGGGAAAGGGTAGCGTCTTTTTGCAGTTCGCGCAAAAGGCGCTTGTCAATTAGATCTATATTTTCACTCATTACAGATCATATGACCCAAAAGATTAATAATTCAAGCAAAGATAGGTGAAGTTTACTCAGCTGAAGTAGATCATATTGGAAGTGCAATATGGAGCCAATGACATGACCCTGTCCCATTTTCGTGCAGAAATCCAAGCCGCCACTCACAATTCGACCCTGCGCGACGGGCTGATCGGAGAGAACGTTCTGATCCCGGGTCTGCATGGGGACGTGCCGCTTGTGTACGCGGACTACGTTGCCTCGGGCCGCGCCTTGCGGCAGGTCGAGGATTTTGTGGCCCAGCATGTGTTGCCTTTCTATGCGAACAGCCACACCGAGGCCTCCCATTGCGGTTCCTACATGACGCGACTGCGTCGCGAGGCGCGCGCGGAAATAGCCCGCATCGTTGGCGCGAGGGGAGATGACGCGGTGATCTTCACCGGGTCCGGTGCCACTGCGGGGCTCAACCGGCTGGTCAGTTTGATGGGAGTGCAAGAGGCTGACCAGCCGGTTGTCTTGATTGGTCCGTACGAGCACCATTCGAACATCCTGCCCTGGCGCGAGAGCAAGGCGCAGGTCATCGAGATCCCCGAAAGCCTCGAGGGTGGGCCGGACATTGCGGTGCTGGAACAGACGCTGATCGAGCATTCGGATTCGGATCTTGTGATCGGGTCATTCTCGGCCGCGTCGAATGTCACGGGTGTCATCACCGACCCTGACCCGGTGACGCGGCTGCTGAAACGGTACGGTGCGCGCGCGGTCTGGGATTACGCCGGGGGCGGGCCCTACCTGCCGATGGACATGGGGCCGGACGATGCGCGCAAGGATGCCATCGTCGTGTCTCCGCACAAGTTTCCGGGCGGGCCGGGGGCTTCGGGTGTTCTGATCGTGAACCAGGGTGCCGTGCGCCGTACCTGTCCCAGCTGGCCGGGTGGGGGCACGGTCAGCTTCGTTTCGCCCTGGCGCCACGACTACAGCACCGATCTGGCCACCCGCGAAGAGGCCGGAACCCCGAACGTGATCGGCGACATCCGCGCGGCCCTGGCCTTCATCGTCAAGGATGCCGTGGGTACCGACGAGATCGCCCGGCGCGAGGCGCTGTACAACCGCATGGCGTTGGATGGGTGGCGTGACAACCCGAACCTGACCCTGCTGGGCGTGGACCACCCGCACCGCCTGCCGATCTTTTCCTTCCTAGTGCGCGACACCACCGGGCAACCGGTGCACCAACAGCTGTTCACCCGGATGCTCAGCGACATCTACGGCATTCAGGCGCGCGGCGGGTGTGCCTGCGCCGGCCCCTATGCGCATCGGCTGCTGGGCATCGACAAGGCGGGCTCTGAAGCGCTGCACGCGGCGTTGTCGGCCGGGGAAGAGATGAAGAAACCTGGTTGGGTGCGGCTGAACTTCTCGTACATGATGACCGAGGACACGGTTCAGTTCATCATCGACAGCGTCAATGACCTGTCGCGCCGTACGCAGGAATACGCCCCGTTCTACGCCGCCGATCCGGCAACTGCCCGCTTCAAGGCGGCGTGACGGAATTGCCGCTTTTCCCAAGGCCTTGAGACCTGTATGAGGGGCGCAACCAACGGAGCCCCTCATGAACAAGATCACCCCGCAACCCGGCATCATGGATATCGCGCTGTATCAGGGCGGCCAGTCGCATGTCGAGGGCGTGGAAAACGTCATCAAGCTGAGTTCCAACGAAAACCCTTTTGGCCCCAGCCCCAAGGCGATCGAAGCCGTGCGCGACAGTGCCACGATGCTGCATCGCTATCCGGTGACCGATCATTACAACCTGCGCGCCGCGATCGGCGAGCGACACGGGCTGGACCCCGACCGGATCATCTGTGGGGTGGGCAGCGACGAAGTGCTGCAATTCGTGGCCCAGGCCTATGCCGGGCCGGGGGACGAGGTGATCCATACCGAGCATGGATTCTCGATGTATCCGATCATCGCCCGCATGGCCGGCGCGACCCCGGTCGAGGTGCCCGAGCGTGACCGCAAGGTCGATGTCGATGCGATCCTGGCTGCGATGACCGACCGCACCCGGATCGTGTTCGTGACCAACCCGGGCAATCCGACCTCGACCATGATCTCGGACGCCGAGCTGACGCGCCTGGCCGAGGGCCTGCCGCAGACCTGCCTGATGGTTTTGGACGGCGCCTATGCGGAATTCGTGCCGGGCTTTGACGGCGGCGCCGGTCTGGTGGACCGGTTCGACAACGTGATCATGACCCGGACCTTCTCGAAGATTTACGGGCTGGGCGGGATGCGGGTCGGCTGGGGCTATGCGCATCGCGAAATCATCGACGTGCTGAACCGCGTGCGCCAGCCCTTCAACCTGTCGCTGACGGCCATCGCCGCGGCTGAGGCCGCCGTGGCCGATGAGGAGTATGTCGAATTCTGCCGGGCCGAAAACGCCCGTTTGCGCGAATGGCTGTTGGCCGAGCTGGCCAAAATCGGCGTTCCGTCCGATCCGTCCTGCACCAATTTCGTCCTCGCGCGGTTTGCGGATCAGGCCGAGGCCGAGGCCTGCGACGCCTATCTGCAATCGAAAGGTTTGATCGTGCGTCGTGTTGCGGGCTACAAGCTGCCCAACGCACTGCGGATCACCGTGGGCGACGAAAAGGCCTGTCGCCGCGTGGTTGCGGCCATCACCGCGTTCAAAGGGGGCGCCGCATGAGCCAGATCTATGACCGCGTGGCGCTGATCGGGTTGGGTCTGATCGCCTCGTCGATGTACTGGGCGATCAAGCGCGCCGGCTTGGCGGGCGAGGTGACCGGCTATGCCCGGTCCGAGGCCACTCGGGACACAGCGCGGCGCATCGGTCTGTGCGACCGGGTCTGCGACACCGCGCAAGAGGCCGTCGAGGGTGCCGATCTGGTCGTGCTCTGCGTGCCGGTGGGCGCAATGGGCGCCGTCGCCAAGGACATCGCGCCGGTGCTCAAGCCCGGCGCGACCGTGTCGGATGTCGGTTCGGTCAAGCGGCACGTCATTGAAGAGGTTGGCCCGCATATTCCTGAAGGCGTGCATTTCGTGCCTGCCCACCCGCTGGCCGGGACCGAGCATTCCGGCCCCGAATCCGGCTTTGCCGAGCTGTTCGACAACCGCTGGTGCCTGCTGGTTCCGGTCGAAGGCTCTGACCCCGAGGCCATCGCCCGCCTGCGCGCCTTGTGGGAAGGGATGGGATCCAATGTCGACGAGATGGATGCCGATCACCACGATCTGGTTCTGGCCGTCACCAGCCACGCGCCGCACCTGATCGCCTATACGATGGTGGGCGTGGCCGACGACCTGCGGCGCGTCACCGACTCCGAGGTCATCAAGTACTCGGCCGCCGGTTTCCGCGATTTCACCCGGATCGCGGCCTCGGACCCGACCATGTGGCGCGACGTGTTCCTGACCAACAAGGATGCGACGCTGGAAATCCTCGGCCGTTTCACCGAAGAGCTGTTTGCCCTTCAGCGCGCGATCCGCAGGGGTGACGGCGAACAGTTGTTCGACTATTTCACCCGTACCCGCGCGATCCGACGCGGGATCATCGACGCGGGGCAGGATACAGATGCTCCTGATTTCGGGCGCGTAAAGGCCAAGTCATGAAACTGATCAAAGGCAAAGCCCTGTCGATGATTGCGGTGATTTGGGCCGGCGCAGCTGCTGCATCGGCCCCCGACACATCACTGGTTCCGGTTGCGCGGCCATCCCCGGCGGCAGAGCTGGTGCAGGCCGCTTTTGTCCCGGCAAGTCCGGAGACGCCGATCGCTGTGCCAGCGAAGATGCGACCCGCTGTGCGGCCCCTATCCCCTCAGGTGCTGGCCGTGGCGGCACGCCCGGCCGACCTTCCGCTGCTTGGACCGGATACGTCACTCAAGCCCTATCTGCGGCCCGAGGCGTTGGAACAGCAAGTCCTGTTCAAAAAGCGAAAACTGCGCAAAGGATCGGTGTGCGGTGACATCGCCATTCAGGGCAAGGCCGTGGGCTCGGTTCCCGGCAAGATCAAAGCCTGCGGGATCAAGGATGCCGTCCAGATCACATCGGTGTCAGGCGTGGTTCTCAGCCGCCCATCGACGATGGATTGCGGCACGGCGATCGCATTGAACAAATGGGTCGACAAGACCGTCAAACCGACGTTCAAACGGCGCGGCCCGGTGGTCGAACTGCAGGTTGCCGCACATTACGCTTGCCGTACCCGGAACAACCGGAAAGGTGCAAGGATCTCGGAGCATGGCAAGGGTCGGGCCATTGATATCTCGGGGTTCAAAATGGCCGATGGCGAGGTGGTGACCGTTCTGGACGGTTGGCGCAAGAACCCCTCGAAGAAGCAGCTGACCAAGATCTGGCGCGGGGCGTGCGGGCCCTTCGGCACGGTGCTGGGCCCGAATTCAGACCGCTATCATCAGAACCATTTCCACCTTGATACCGCCCGTTACCGCAGCGGACCCTACTGCCGCTAACGCAGGATCAGACGCGGGGCCGGCCCCAACGGCAACGGTCCCAAAGCCACGAATCCGTCGCGGAAATTCAGCTGCAGGTCCAGCGCGTTGGGGTTGCCCCCCAGGCCGGCCAGCAGGTTCAACGCCCGCGTGACCGGATCAACGGCCTGATCGGGCAGGGCACCCGCAGCGTTGGCCATGGCAATCATGTCACGCCAGTTCTCGGCTTTGACCGCAATCTCTCCGACCGGAATGCCCTGTTCATCAACCTCCAGTTCGCCGGTTGCAAACAGACGCAATTCGCCCCATTGCACCTCGGCCAGATGCAGGTCGATCAACCGAGGTTGAGGGCGACGTTCTTCCAGCGCGGAGCGGTCCCAGGTTTTGTCGAAGGTGACATTCATGTCCAGTTCAAGCGTCTCGAAGGCTTGGGGCAACGAAGCAGCCGTTCGCATCAGCGCGCGCAGGTCTTCACCGGGCGTGAAGGCATCCGAACTGACCCCGATCGCATAGCTCTCGGGCTGGGTGCCTTGTTCCATGACCAGGGCAAGTGACTGACCGGCAGCCATGTCGGTTCCGTCCTGGGTCACCGACCAGTTGCCCGATGTCAGAGCCATCTTCTCCAACTCCAACGCGACGCCCGGACGCAGATTCAGTTCTGCCTGAAGGCTGTCGGCCAGGATGATTGCGGTCTGGTCGAAATAGGACAGCCGCTGCGGCGTATCCGCAAAGCGCAAGATCTGTCGTCCGGGCCAGATCGCGGGGCTTTCGAATTCGATCCAATCCGCGCTCCAGGCTGTGCCGTTCACCGGATCGGCCAGCGCGACACTGTTCAAGCGGGTCACGTGGTGCAGCGGAAATCCGGCGATTTCCACGTCGGAATAGTCGGCCTGCCATCCAAGATCCTGCTGATGCGCGAACCAACCGGTGATGGCGCTGCGCAGCCCATACCCGGCTATGGCCCAATACCCTCCCCAGAGGATGGCCAGAAATATGAACACTCGTACCAATCGGCGCATCGCAAATGGCCCTTTTTCCTGCCTTGGAATTGATGTTTATAGGCCTAAACGGGCAAGGACCAGAACTATGACGATGTGGGTATTCGGATACGGGTCGCTGTTGTGGAATCCGGGCTTTCCGGTGGCCCGGCGCGAGCAGGCGACACTTCACGGCTATGCGCGGTCATTTTGCATGCGGTCGATCCATCACCGCGGAACCGAGGAAAACCCCGGACTTGTCCTGGCCTTGGACGAACACCCGGATGCCCATTGCAAGGGCTTGGCGCTGGCGGTCGAACCGGGCCATGAGGAACGCACCCTCGAGGAATTGCGCGAGCGCGAATTGATCTCGTCAGCCTATGTGGAGAAGATGCTGGATGTGCATCTGGACAACGGCCAGACGGTGACGGCAGTGACCTATGTGATCGATCCCGACCACGTGCAGTATTGCGGGGGCCTGCCGCTGGAGGAGCAGGCGCAAATCATCGCGCGGGCCGTGGGCGGCCGCGGCCCCAACCCCGAGTATCTTTACAATACCGCTGAACACCTGTCCGAGATCGGGTTGCACGACCCGGATCTTGAGTGGTTGGCGCAACGGGTGCGCAGCCTGACCGCATAAACCCTTGGCCTTGCCACCAGATTTTCGATAGATTCGCCTCAGAGCAGGCAAAACCGGGAAAGACGCGCATGGCGCATGTACAGCAGGGCGCGAGACCGCATTTCTCGCAACCGATCCGTCAAATCGTGATGATGCTGATCGCCATCGGGCTGTCGGGTCTGGGCGTGTTCATGGCTCTGCCCTACGTCCTGCCGGTTTTTTATGCCAACCCCTATCTGAACGGATTCATCCTGCTGGTCTTCGTCATCGGCGTGGTGGCCTGTTTCTATCAGGTGACCCAGTTGATCGGCTCGGTTCGCTGGATCGAAGCGTTCGTGGGCGGCGTCGTGCGCGAAGACGCTCGTACACCGCAGCTGTTGGCCCCTCTGGCGTCGCTGCTTCGCGCACGCGGCGCGAAATCGCAGATCAGCTCGACATCGACCCGGTCGATCCTGGATTCGGTCGCGGAACGGGTCGAGGAAGAGCGGGAATTCACCCGCTACATCACCAACGTACTGATCTATCTGGGTCTTCTGGGTACGTTCTTCGGCTTGGCAACAACGGTTCCTGCAATTGTCGACACCATTCGCAGCCTGAACCCGCAAGAGGGCGAAGAAGGCCTGGCCGTATTCAATCGTCTGATGAGTGGCCTCGAATCCCAGCTGCAAGGCATGGGCGTGGCGTTCGGGTCCTCCCTGTTGGGGCTTGCCGGATCGCTGATCGTGGGTTTGCTCGAACTATTCGCCGGCCACGGGCAGAACCGGTTCTACCGTGAGCTTGAGGAATGGCTGTCGTCGATCACGCGCGTCGGATTTGCCGCCGGAGATGAAGGCGGTGCGGAACTTGCGGTGCTGACCCCGGTCCTTGATTCCATGTCCGAGCAGATGGACGCGCTGCAGGACCTGTTCGCGGCCCAGGAGGCGGATCGCGCCGAGGTATCGGCCAAGCTGGGTGCATTGGTCGATGTCATCGCGGACATGAACCAACGACAGGCGGAAACCGAAGGGGTCACCGCCGCGCTCGAGCGGATCGCGTTGGGGCAGGACGCGCTGCTGGATCACATGCGTGAACATGGTGCGGGCGAGGGGATCGACGCCGAAAGCCGGATGCGTCTGCGGTCGATGGACGTGCAGCTTCTGCGCATTCTCGAAGAAATCTCGGCCGGGCGCCAGGACAGCATGAACGAACTGCGCAAGGATTTCGAACTGCTGGTCAAGGCGCTGACGCTTCCGCGCGGCGCGGCGCGCCACACACCGGGCGGAGAATAACACATGGCCCTGTCTCGTCGAACCGGTCAGCGTTTCCAGGGCTCGGTCTGGCCCGGCTTCGTTGATGCGATCACGGGGCTGCTGATGGTCATGACCTTTGTGCTGACCATTTTCATGGTCGTGCAGTTCGTGCTGCGTGAAACCATCTCCGGACAGGAAGACGAGCTGACGGCCCTGTCGGACGAAGTGGCCGCCCTTGCGGATGCCTTGGGCCTGGAAGAGCGCGAGAACAGCCGCCTGCAGGCACGGCTGGGGGCGCTGAACACGACGCTGTCGCAGGCCGAAGAGGATCTGAGCCAGGCGCAGGCCTTGATCTCGTCACTCACCTCGGAGCGTGACCAGCGCGCGGCCGAGTTGGAAGAGGCGCAGACTCGTATCACAGGGTTCGAAGCGCAAGTTGCCGCGCTTTTGGCTGATCAGGCGCGCGCGCAGGGCGATATTGCCGAATTGGAATCCCAACGCGAGCAACTGCTGTCCCAGCAGGAGGCATTGAACCTTGCCTTGGCCCAAAGCCGTGCGGAGGTGGATGCCCAGGCGGAGGCAGCACGGCTGGCGGCTGCACGCCGCGAAGCGCTGGAGGCCTTGGTGGCCGACCTTGAGCAAGCGGACAGCGCGCGCGCGGCCCAGATCGCGGAACTGCAAAGCCAACTGTCTGAAGAGGAAGCCGCCCGCGTCGCCGAAGCTGCTGCCGCTGAGGCACTGCGCAACAGACTGCAGAATGCGGATGCCGAATTGACGGCCATGACCCTGGCACTGGAAGAGCAGCGCAAGAAAGCCGAGGAAACGCTGACATTGTTGGCCGCCGCTCAGACGGCCAAGGCCGAGCTTGAGCGGCAATTCGGTGAGTTAAATGACGAGGAGCTCAAGGCTCAGCTTGAAGCAGCCCTTGCGGCGCGAACCGAAGCCGAGGCCGAGGCCGAAAGCCAGCGGACGCTGGCCGAGCAGCGTGACGCCTTGCTTGCCGTTGCCCGGGAAACGATCGCCACCGAAAAGGCTCTTTCCGCCAAGGCGCAACGCCAGACGGCCCTGTTGAACCAGCAGATCGCCGCATTGCGCGGCCAATTGGGGTCTTTGCAGGCGCTGCTGGATGACTACAAAGACAGGAATGCCGAGGCCGAGGTGCAAATTCAGACCCTTGGTCAGGACCTGAACGCGGCCCTTGCCCGGGCCGCTTCCGAAGAACGGCGCCGCCGCTTGTTGGAAGAGGCCGAACGCGTCCGCCTGGAGGCTGAGGCCGAGAAACTGGCCGGTCAGAATCAGGAACTTACGGCGCAGGCCGAAGACCTGCAGAGGTACCGCTCCGAGTTCTTTGGTCGCCTGCGCGACTTGTTGGGCAACCAGGAAGGCGTTCGGATCGAGGGCGACCGCTTCGTATTCTCGTCCGAGGTGCTGTTCCCCCCCGGTTCGGCGGTTCTGTCCGAGGATGGCCGGCGCGAGGTCGCGAAAGTGGCGGGCATTCTGCGCGGGATTGCTGCGGACATTCCGCCCGAATTGAATTGGGTCATCCGGGTCGACGGTCACACGGACAATATCCCGCTGAACGGAACAGGACGGTATCGCGACAACTGGGAGCTCAGCCAAGGGCGGGCGCTGTCGGTCGTGCGCTACATGGTCGAACAGTTGGGCATACCGCCGGAACGCCTGTCAGCAAACGGATTTGGAGAGTTTCAACCTGTCGATACGGCGGACACTCCGGAAGCGCGGGCAAAGAACCGTCGCATCGAATTGAAGCTGACCGAACGCTAAGCCAGTGTCAACGCGGCCCGAAGCGGAAGCTGGGATCGGGTGTGCCCGCAAAACAGCGTGGAACAACCGGGTAGTCATCGGTCAGAAAATACGCGTAAGTGCCCGAAGGAAACTCGGCCGAGACGGTCATGGCGCCATTGCATTCATCGAGCGTTCCAAGTCCTGCTACGAACTCGAAGTCTTCGTTGAAAGTTCCATCATGTCGTCCGTCAGGAGCGGCGCCGCCCGGGCGCTGTCCGGCCTTCAGCCGGTAGGAAGAGGTCATTTGCGTGACCTTGCCGCCCACCAAACCGGTTCGGGCGTAAATCGGAAACCCGTCCGCCGCATAGCCGATCAACGGAGAGTGTTCTTTCGGTGACCAGCCCAGCATTTCGATCAGGCCGGTCGGAACCCCGTGGTAGTGATATTTTCCGTTTGGTTGGACATGTGCGAAATTGGCATCGAGTCCAAGGGCGATCGCGCCGCCCAAGGCATTGTAGGACCAGCCCGACCGGGGATCGCCGTGCCAGAATTCAGCGGCCAATGGGTCAAAGACGACCCCAGTCAGGGACACGCCAAAATTCCACCCCATGCGCAGAGGCGTCGGGGTTGCATTCGCCCTCGGAACGGCCGGCACGTTCAACTTGACCGACTGCTCGGCGATTTGATGGGGGTTGCCTTTGTTCGGAAAGCGACCGACCAGATGATTGGGGATGCCATTGCCGGTAATCGACAAGGCGCGGCCTTGTTCGGTGATCTCTGACCTGTTGACGCCTGGGTCGACGGTCGCCGGTTCCAGGTTCAACGGTTCCGCACGGGTTTCGTCATGAAAGCGAAACCGATGCTGGGCAGAGGCGATTACGCCGACGACCGAGGCCGCGAAGGCGATGCTCCAAATGACGGCGATTTTTCTGGACACTGCGCTGCTCCACTCCAAAGGCTTTGGACTGAAACGTGGCGCGCAGCGGTCTCCGTCGCTGAGAACTTTCTTTTTGGCGAATACTGGCGGGAGAGGGGGGCGGAACTCACGAAATCGCCCGGCAGAACTGACTGCCGGGCGATGAGATTTGTTTGATTGGACCTAGGTCTAGTCCGCGGTCAGCAGCGGCGGCTTGTCGCCCGAGATCCGCGGATTGTCGGGCCCGATAATCTCGAGATCCAGATCGCCTTTCTTGACCGAGACCCGCACAACACCGCCCTTGGCCAGCTTTCCGAACAGCAGTTCTTCCGCCAACGGTTTCTTGATGTGCTCCTGGATGACCCGGCCCAGAGGCCGTGCGCCCATCTTGTCGTCATAGCCCTTGTCAGCCAGCCATTCGGCAGCTTTCGGGGTCAGGTCGATGGTCACACCACGATCCAGCAATTGCGCCTCGAGTTGAAGGACGAATTTCTCGACCACCTGCAGGATGACCTCTTTGGGCAGCGGCGCGAACGAGATTACCGCGTCCAGACGGTTGCGGAATTCAGGGGTGAACATCCGTTCGATCGCGGCGGTATCTTCACCCTCACGCCGGTCGCGGGCAAAGCCGATTGCGGCCTTGGCCTGTTCCTGCGCGCCCGCGTTCGAGGTCATGATCAACACCACATTGCGGAAGTTCACCGTCCGGCCGTTGTGATCGGTCAGCTCGCCGTGGTCCATCACCTGCAGCAGGATGTTGAACACGTCCGGGTGCGCCTTCTCGATCTCGTCCAGCAGCAGCACGCAATGCGGGTGCTGGTCAACGCCGTCAGTCAGCAGTCCGCCCTGATCGAAGCCGACATAGCCCGGAGGCGCACCGATCAGTCGGCTGACCGCGTGTTTCTCCATGTATTCCGACATGTCGAAGCGCAGCAATTCCACTCCGAGTGTATCGGCCAGTTGCTTGGCGACCTCGGTTTTGCCGACACCGGTCGGGCCGGCGAACAGGTAGTTTCCGATCGGTTTTTCCGGCTCGCGCAGACCGGCCCGTGCCAGCTTGATTGCGCTGGACAGAGCCTCGATTGCCTGGTCCTGCCCGAACACCACCCGTTTCAACGAGTTCTCAAGGTCCTTCAGAACCTCGGCATCGTCCTTGGTGACATTCTTCGGCGGAATGCGCGCGATCTTGGCCACCACGGCCTCGATCTCCTTGACGCCGATGGTCTTGCGCCGCTTGCTTTCGGCCACAAGATGCTGGGCCGCACCGGCCTCGTCGATCACGTCGATCGCCTTATCAGGCAGTTTGCGGTCGTTGATGTAACGCGCAGACAGCTCGACCGCAGTCTTGATCGCGTCGGCGGTGTATTTGATGTCGTGATGCTCTTCGAAATAGGGTTTGAGACCGCGCAGGATCTTCACGCTGTCCTCGACCGACGGCTCGTTCACGTCGATCTTCTGGAACCGACGCGACAGCGCGCGGTCCTTCTCGAAGTGCTGGCGGAACTCCTTGTAGGTGGTCGAGCCCATGGTGCGCAGCTTGCCGCCCTGCAACGCGGGTTTCAGCAGGTTCGAGGCATCCATGGCGCCGCCCGAAGTGGCACCCGCACCGATCACGGTGTGAATCTCGTCGATGAACAGCACGGCGTCGGGGTGATCCTCAAGCTCGGTCACCACGGCCTTGAGCCGCTCTTCGAAATCGCCGCGATAGCGCGTGCCGGCCAGCAATGCGCCCATGTCCAGCGAATAGATGGTCGTGTTCGACAGAACCTCGGGCGCGTCGCCCTGAACGATCTTGTAGGCCAGTCCTTCGGCAATCGCCGTCTTGCCCACGCCCGGATCACCCACCAGCAGCGGGTTGTTCTTGCGGCGGCGGCACAGAACCTGGATGCACCGCTCGACCTCGTCGGCGCGACCGATCAGAGGGTCTACATCGCCGGCGCGGGACTTGGCGTTCAGGTCCACGCAATACTTGCCCAACGCGCTTTCCTTCTGGTCGGCGTCACCGGAGGCGTTCTGCGCTTCCTCTTCACCCTGATCAGCGCCGGTCACCGGACGGTTTTCACCAAATGCCGGGTCTTTGGCGACGCCGTGGGCGATGAAATTCACCGCGTCATAACGCGTCATGTCCTGCTCTTGCAGGAAGTATGCCGCGTTGCTTTCCCGTTCGGCAAAGATGGCCACCAGAACATTCGCCCCGGTCACCTCGGTCCGGCCCGAGCTTTGTACATGGATCGCGGCGCGCTGGATAACACGCTGGAACGCGGCTGTCGGTACGGCTTCGGACCCGTCGATGTCTGTCACCAGATTGGACAGATCCTCGTCGATGAACTCGACCAGAGAGCTGCGCAATTCGTCCAGATCCACGCTGCACGCCTTCATGACGCGCACCGCATCGGGTTCTTCCAGCAGCGCCAGCAGCAGATGCTCCAGCGTTGCGAATTCGTGACGCCGTTCGTTTGCAGCCGCCAGGGCCGCGTGAATGGCTTGTTCCAGTGTGCTCGAGAATGAAGGCACGCGGGTGCTCCTCTGTATTGGGCCGGAAGGGGTTCGAGTATTGGCCGGATCCCCATCCCAACCATGACCTCATACTTTTAGAGTTTGGTTGATCATGGCGCGGCTTCAAGGGTTTTCTTTCACTTGACAGTCACATTTAATGTGACCGTGGCCGTGAAGAAGACCAATTAGGCATTAGAACCGGTCTTTTCTACCCCGGATCTCGGCAAAAACGGCGACCGGGTCAGCCCCCACCATTCCAAGCTGCGCCTGAATCTTGGGATCAGTGGCGCGCAGGAACGGATTGGTCGCCTTTTCCTCGCCCAGATTTGACGGCACGGTCGCGCGGCCCTCTGCCCGTGCCTGATCGATCTCATGCACTCGTTGCAGCAGCGCTGTGTTGTCAGGATCAATGGTCACCGCAAACCGGGCGTTTGACTGGGTATATTCGTGACCCGAGCAGACCGACGTCTCGTCGGGCAAAGCAGCGAGTTTCGAAAGCGAGGTCCACATTTGTGCCGCGTCTCCTTCGAACAAGCGGCCGCACCCCAGCGCCATCAGGCTGTCGGCCGTGAACACCACCGCGCTTTGGGGCAAATAATAGGCCACATGTCCCACCGTGTGCCCCGAGACATCCAGAACCTCGACAGGTTCGCCCCCAATCTCGAACTGGTCTCCGTCAGCCACCTGTTTGTCGAGGGGAGGAAGTCGGTGAGCGTCGGCCACCGCACCAATCACCTGTGCTGGGTGCTGCTCGAGGATGCCCGGCAAGCCGTCGACGTGATCCCAGTGGTGATGGGTCAGAAGGACATGGCTCAGGCGCCAGCCGCGTGCGGTCAATTCGGCCAGAATGGGTCCGGCCTCCGGAGCGTCGACCAGGGCTGTCTGTCTGCTTGCATGGTCATGGGCCAGAAAAGCATAGTTGTCGCTGAGACAGGGAATGGTGACGATCTCAAGAGGCATGGCCTTTTGCCCTTTCGTTGCTAGACTGCGCTCAGCTAAGCCGATCGACCGGGTATCTGCAATGCATCTTGATGTGCAGGATCTTAGGAACTTCTACTACCGCAGTACGCTGGGGCGTGCAGCGCAGGCTGCCATTCGTGGCCGGCTGATCGAGCTTTGGCCCGAGGCCAAGGGCCAGACGGTGGCCGGATTCGGATTTGCGGTGCCTCTGTTGCGCCCCTATCTTGCGGACGCGCGGCGTGTCATCGGCCTGATGCCCGGACCGCAAGGGGTGATGCCCTGGCCCGCTGGTATGCAGAACGTGTCGGTGCTGACCGAGGAAACCCGGTGGCCGATCGAAACCGGTCATGTGGACAAGCTTGTGGTCATGCACGGGCTCGAGACCTCGGAACGACCCAGTCAATTACTTGAAGAGTGCTGGCGTGTTCTTGGGCCCGGCGGTCGGGCGGTGTTTGTCGTTCCCAATCGGGCCGGGCTTTGGTCCCGAACCGACCGAACGCCCTTTGGCTACGGACATCCGTATTCGGCAACGCAATTGGAGAACCAGCTGCGCGCACATCATTTCGTACCCGAGATGCACTGTTCCGCGCTTTACCTGCCGCCTTCCTTCCGGCGGTTCTGGCTGCGCTCGGGTGGGTTGATCGAAAAGACAGGGCAGCGGATCCCGACCATCATGGCCGGTGGTGTTCTGATGGTCGAAGCCAGCAAGCTTGTCCGGCCACCAAGCGGCAGCGTGACCAAGGATGCCGAAAAACGCCCCATCAAAGCGCTGGACGGATTGTTGAAGCCGGCGTGAACCGGCGCGCATCCACGAGCGCGGGATCCCCGGAAACATGAGGGAAAAAGGCCACAGGAATCGCAAAAACAGGCAACTTGGTAACATTTTTCACGCCGGCGAATGGGTTCAAACCGTCGCAGTTTCCTTAACCAATTGAAAAGAAAGATTTTGTGGATAAAGCTGACCCCGGCATAACATATTGCTAGGTGGCTTAGGCTCTGCTACATCCCCGGTGATTTTGATCCCCGCCCTTTCAGGACGGGGTTTCCTCACGCCCCCGGTTCAGCTGCCGCACGCGAAATCGGGGCCCAAAATATCGGAAGGGTGGACGTGTCCGAACCAGCTTCGATTTCGACGGGCATAGCCAAACGCTATGCAACGGCGATCTTCGAGATCGCAAAAGAGAACAAGGACCTTGCAGGTCTGGAAACCGGCATCAATGACCTTTCGGCTGCATTGAGTGAAAGCGCGGACCTGCGCGAGGTGATCTCTTCGCCGCTGATCTCTCGGGCCGACCAGCAGGCGGCCATCACCGCCGTGGCCGACAAGATGGGCCTGCACCCGATCATGCGCAACACGCTGGCTCTGATGGCGCAGAAGCGCCGTCTGTTCGTGCTGCCGCAGCTGATCAAGGTTCTGCGCGAAATGCTGGCCGACGAGCGCGGCGAAGTGACTGCCGAAGTTGCCTCGGCCAAGGCGCTGACCAAGACCCAGCTGGAAAAACTGTCCAAGACACTGTCCGAGCGCGTGGGCAAGGACGTGACCATCAATGCGACCGTCGATGAAAGCCTCATCGGTGGTCTTGTCGTCAAAGTGGGCTCGCAGATGATCGACAGTTCGATCCGCTCCAAGCTCAACTCCCTACAGAATGCAATGAAAGAGGTCGGATAAATGGGTATCCAAGCCGCAGAGATTTCTGCAATCCTGAAAGACCAGATCAAGAATTTTGGTCAAGAAGCGGAGGTGGCCGAAATCGGCCGCGTGCTGAGCGTCGGTGACGGTATTGCCCGTGTTTACGGCCTGGACAATGTGCAGGCGGGTGAGATGGTCGAGTTCCCCGGCGGCATCATGGGCATGGCGCTGAACCTCGAAGCCGACAACGTCGGTGTCGTGATCTTCGGCTCGGACCGTGACATCAAGGAAGGTGACACCGTCAAGCGCACCAACTCGATCGTGGACGTTCCGGTTGGTGATGAACTGCTGGGCCGCGTTGTTGACGGCCTGGGCAACCCGCTGGACGGCAAAGGCCCGATCAATGCCAAGCAGCGCGGCGTCGCAGACGTCAAGGCGCCGGGCATCATCCCGCGTAAGTCGGTGCACGAGCCGATGGCGACCGGTCTGAAGTCGGTTGACGCGATGATCCCGATCGGCCGTGGCCAGCGTGAGCTGATCATCGGGGACCGTCAGACCGGCAAGACCGCAGTGGCTCTGGACACCATCCTGAACCAGAAGGTCTACAACGAAGCCGCTGGCGACGATGAATCGAAGAAGCTGTACTGCGTCTACGTGGCCATCGGCCAGAAGCGTTCGACCGTGGCTCAGCTGGTGAAGAAACTGGAGGAATCCGGCGCCATCGAATACTCGATCGTCGTGGCCGCAACCGCGTCCGACCCGGCACCGATGCAGTTCCTGGCACCCTATGCCGCAACCGCGATGGCCGAATACTTCCGCGACAACGGCCGCCACGCTCTGATCATCTATGATGACCTGTCCAAGCAGGCCGTCGCCTATCGTCAGATGTCGCTGCTGCTGCGTCGTCCGCCGGGGCGCGAAGCCTATCCGGGTGACGTTTTCTACCTGCACTCGCGCCTGCTGGAGCGTTCGGCCAAGCTGAACGAAGACTTCGGCGCCGGTTCGCTGACCGCTCTGCCGGTCATTGAAACCCAGGGCGGCGACGTTTCGGCCTTTATTCCGACCAACGTGATCTCGATCACCGACGGCCAGATCTTCCTGGAAACCGAGCTGTTCTATCAGGGCATCCGCCCCGCCGTGAACACCGGTCTGTCGGTTTCGCGTGTGGGTTCGTCGGCTCAGACCAACGCGATGAAGTCGGTCGCCGGTCCGGTGAAACTGGAACTGGCCCAGTACCGTGAAATGGCTGCATTTGCGCAGTTCGGTTCCGACCTGGACGCCGCAACCCAGCAGCTGCTGAACCGTGGTGCGCGTCTGACCGAGCTGATGAAGCAGCCGCAGTACTCGCCGCTGACCAACGCGGAAATCGTCTGCGTGATCTTCGCCGGCACCAACGGCTATCTCGACAAGATCGACGTTTCGGACGTTGGCCGCTACGAAGCTGGTCTGCTGGCGCATCTGCGCGGTAAGCATGCCGATCTGCTGCAGTGGATCACCGACGAAGATCCCAAGATCAAGGGCGAGGCTGCCGACAAGATCAAGGCTGCGCTGGACGAATACGCCGCAACCTTCGCTTAAGGAGACGCGGCGATGCCAAGTCTAAAGGACCTTAAAAACAGGATCGAGTCGGTCAAATCGACCCGCAAGATCACCAAGGCCATGCAGATGGTCGCGGCTGCAAAACTGCGCCGCGCCCAGGAATCTGCCGAAGCCTCGCGCCCCTATGCGGAGCGGTTCAATGCCGTGATGGCGGGGTTGGCAGCATCGGTCGGGGGCAGCGACAGCGCCCCCAAGCTGCTGCGCGGCACGGGCAGCGACGATGTTCACCTTCTGGTCGTCATGACGGCCGAGCGTGGGCTCTGCGGCGGCTTCAACTCGAACATTTCCAAGTTGGCTCGCGCCAAGGCGGATGAGCTTCGCGGCAAGGGCAAGACGGTCAAGATCCTGACCGTCGGCAAGAAAGGCCGCGACGCACTCAAACGTGAATATGGCGATCTGTTCGTGGGCCACATCGACCTGAGCGAGGTCAAGCGTATCGGCTATGCCAATGCGCAGGACATCGCAAAGGACATCCTGTCGCGTTTTGACGCGGGTGAGTTCGACGTTGCCACGATCTTCTATGCGAAGTTCCAGAACGTCGTGACCCAGATCCCGACGGCCCAGCAGATCATCCCCGCCTCGTTCGAGGACACCGAAGGGGACGACAGCGGCGCCGTGTTCGATTACGAGCCCAGCGAAGAGGCCATCCTGGCCGAATTGCTGCCCAAGGGGGTCGCCACGGCGATCTTCTCGGCTCTGCTTGAAAACGGGGCCTCGGAACAGGGTGCACGGATGTCCGCGATGGACAACGCGACACGCAATGCGGGCGAGATGATCGACAAGCTGACGATCCAGTTCAACCGCTCACGTCAGGCCGTGATCACCAACGAGCTGATTGAAATCATTTCCGGCGCCGAAGCGCTGTAGAGACAAACCGGAGACGAAACATGGCGAATGCAAAAGGCAAAGTCACACAGATCATCGGGGCCGTCGTCGACGTGCACTTCGAAGATCAGTTGCCTGAAATTCTGAACGCACTTGAAACTGAAAACAACGGCAAGCGCCTGGTGCTGGAAGTTGCCCAGCACCTGGGTGAAAACACCGTCCGTACCATCGCGATGGACGCGACCGAAGGTCTGGTCCGTGGCGCGGACGTTGTCGACACCGGCGCACCGATCTCGGTTCCGGTTGGCAACGCCACCCTGGGCCGCATCCTGAACGTCGTCGGCGAGCCGATCGACGAAAAGGGCCCGGTCGAAGCGACTGAAACCCGTGCCATCCACCAACCCGCGCCCGAATTCGACGAACAGTCGACGGAGTCGGAAATCCTGGTCACCGGCATCAAGGTGGTTGACCTGCTGGCGCCCTACGCCAAAGGCGGCAAGATCGGCCTGTTCGGCGGCGCCGGTGTGGGCAAGACCGTTCTGATCATGGAACTGATCAACAACATCGCAAAAGTGCACTCGGGCTTCTCGGTTTTCGCAGGTGTTGGTGAACGGACCCGTGAAGGGAACGACCTGTACCACGAGATGATCGAATCGAACGTCATCAAGCCCGACAACCTGTCGGAAAGCCAGGTGGCTCTGGTCTACGGTCAGATGAACGAACCTCCGGGGGCGCGTGCCCGTGTTGCTCTGACCGGCCTGACCCTGGCCGAGCAGTTCCGCGACCAGTCCGGTACCGACGTTCTGTTCTTCGTCGACAACATCTTCCGCTTCACGCAGGCGGGCTCCGAGGTGTCGGCTCTGCTGGGTCGTATTCCTTCGGCGGTGGGCTACCAGCCGACGCTGGCCACCGACATGGGCGCCCTGCAGGAACGCATCACCTCGACCAAGAAGGGCTCGATCACCTCGGTGCAGGCGATCTACGTGCCTGCGGACGACCTGACCGACCCCGCGCCGGCAACCTCGTTCGCCCACCTGGACGCAACCACCGTTCTGAACCGTGCGATCTCGGAAAAGGGTATTTACCCGGCCGTGGACCCGCTCGACTCGACCTCGCGCCTGCTTGACCCGGCCATCGTCGGCGAGCGTCACTACAAGGTTGCGACCGACGTTCAGCAGATCCTCCAGCGCTACAAGTCGCTGCAGGACATCATTGCCATCCTCGGCATGGACGAACTGTCGGAAGAGGACAAGCTGACTGTGGCCCGCGCCCGTAAGATCGAGCGCTTCCTGTCGCAGCCGTTCGACGTGGCCGAAGTCTTCACCGGTTCGCCGGGTGTGCAGGTTCCGCTGGAAGTCACCATCGACTCGTTCGAGCGTGTCGTGGCCGGCGAATTCGACCACCTGCCCGAAGCGGCCTTCCTGATGGTTGGCGGCATCGACGAAGTGATCGCCAAAGCCGAGAAGATGGCCGCAGCAGCTGCCTAAGGAGTATCCCCGATGGCAAACACGATGCAATTCGACCTCGTCAGCCCGGAGCGGAGCCTTGCTTCGCTTCAGGCCAGCGCGGTCCAGATTCCCGGCGCGGACGGGGACATGACGGCGATGCCCGATCATGCCCCCACCATCACCACGCTGCGTCCGGGCATCCTGAAGGTCGAAGCGCCCGAAGGGTCCAGCGAATACCTGGTCACCGGCGGGTTTGCCCAGATCAACGGAGATGCCCTGTCGGTACTGGCCGAAAAGGCCATCCCGGTTGACGAAGTGACCCGCACGCATCTGGACGAGCTGATTGCCGAGGCGCGCGCCTCGCACGAGGCCGCGAAGGAAAACGGCGAACAGACCATTGTCGACGAGGCAGCCAAGCTGCTGGCGGACATGGAAGCGCTGGGAACGCATATGAGCCTGTAACGGCTGATGCACCGTCAGAATTGGAAACGGCCCTGCTGCTGCGGGGCCGTTTTTTTGTCGTGATTTCGCCGAAAGGTCAGGATAAGTTGCGGAAATTCATAGGAATTGATGCGCAATGAAGAAATTCTTGACCCACCCCATCGGAATTGACCGAGGTGAAGAGGTTCTGTTCTCGGAATTCGCAGATGGTGGAGACATGTGGACCGGCGAGGGGCCGCGGGAACGACGCCGGCCCGTCACCTTCAGCCAACCCTTCCGGACCCCGCCCGTCGTGCAGATTGGAGTGTCCTTGTGGGATGTCGATACCTCTTCGGCCTTGCGCGCCGAGCTGCTGTCCGAAAATGTTACAACCACGGGCTTTGATGCGGTGTTCCGGACGTGGTCGGACACCCGTATCGCCCGGATCCGTGTGGCATGGACCGCGATAGGGGAAGTTGCCCACGAGGACGACTGGGATATCTCCTGACCCGCCGTTCCCAGCGGGCGCTCCGTAATGATTTAGGGTTCGATCATCGCCACGCGTTTCGCGTGCCGGCCGCCTTCGAATTCGGTGCTCAGAAAGGCATCGACAATATCCAGCGCCAATCCAGTGCCAACAACACGCGCACCGATCGACAACATGTTGGCGTCATTGTGCTGGCGGATCATGCGGGCAGAGAACGTATCCGAACAGACGCCGCAGCGGATGCCGGGAACCTTGTTTGCAGCCATCATGATACCTTGCCCCGTGCCGCACAGGACAATGCCCAATTGGCACTCGCCCGAGACGACGGCCTCGGCGGCGGCTTTGCCGTGCTTGGGGTAATCGGTGCTTTCGGGGCTGTCAGGGCCGAGATCCAGAACGTCCCAGCCTTGTGCCGCTGCAAAAGCGGCAACTTCCTTGCGCAGGTCGATGGCAGCGTGATCGCTGGAAAGAACCAGACGTTTGTTGGCGGTCATGGGAATGGCTTTCCGGTTTCTTCAGTCTGTGTGGTACAGGGATTCGTAGATCGGGATCAGGGTCTTGTCTTCGAACAGCGACGACACTGATGTGCCCTGCCAGATGTTCAGAATGGCCTGTGTGAAGATCGGGGCCGTCGGCACCGTGCGGATATTCTTGGCCTTCTTGATGTCTTCGGTCGGCATGATCGTGTCGGTCAAAACAAGCGATTTCATCACCGAGTTCGAGACGCGTTCAACAGCCGGGCCGCTCATGACGCCATGGGTGATGTACGAGTGAACCTCGCGTGCGCCGTTGTCTATCAGCACCTGCGCCGCTTTGCACAGCGTACCGGCCGTGTCGCAAATGTCGTCGACGATCAGGCAGATCTTGTCCTTCACGTCGCCGATCACGGTCATCTCGGCCACTTCCCCGGCTTTTTCCCGTCGTTTGTCGACGATCGACAGAGGAGCGCTGATCCGCTTGGCCAACTCGCGGGCACGAGCCACACCGCCGACGTCCGGCGAAACCACCATCAGGTCGTCCATCTGGTCGCGGAACTGGTCCTTCACGTCCAGCGCAAAGATCGGAGAGGCATACAGGTTGTCGACCGGCATGTCGAAGAACCCTTGGATCTGTGCCGCATGCAGGTCCATCGTCAGGATGCGTTCGATCCCAGCACCGGTCAGCATGTTGGCCACCAGCTTGGCGCTGATCGGGGTGCGCGCCTTGGTGCGGCGATCCTGGCGGGCATATCCGAAATAGGGGATAACCGCGGTGATCCGCGCCGCCGACGATCGGCGCAGCGCATCGGCGATGATCAGTAGCTCCATCAGGTTGTCATTGGCCGGGTTCGAGGTGGGCTGGATGATGAACATGTCCTCGCCCCGGACGTTCTCGAAAACCTCGACAAAGATCTCGCCATCGTTGAACCGTTCGACCCGCGCATCGACCAGACGCTGGTTGACGCCGCGGTGCAGGCTCATGCGGCGCGCGATGGTTTCGGCAAGCGGAAGGTTTGCGTTCCCAGCAATAAGCTTGGGTTCGTGATGTGTCGGCATCGGCTGAGGTCCCCGGGCAGCAGTGGCAATGTGACAGATTCGTGATGTTGACACCGCTTAGCATGGCCTTACGGTTCCGCAAAGGTAACTGGGTGGAGAAAGTGCACATGGCCGACATTGACTACTTTTTTGCGACACTGTCGCCCTATTCCTATCTCGCCGGGCTGCGGCTGGAGGAGATCGCGGCCAAGCACGGCGCCACCATCGCCTACAAGCCGGTCGACATCATTGCGCTGTTCGGGCGCACCGGCGGCGTGCCCCCTAAAGACCGCCACCCGTCGCGCATCGAATACCGGGCGCAGGAACTGGTGCGTCAGGCCAAAAAGACGGGCCTGCCGTTCAACCTGCAACCTGCACATTGGCCGACCAACGCGGCGCCGTCCTCATACGCCATCATCGCGGCCATTCAGGATGGGTCGGGTGATGTGGGAAAACTCTGCCATTCTTTTCTGCGCGCCTGCTGGGCCGAGGACAAGGACATCGCACAGGACGACGTGATCCGTAACTGTCTGGCCGGAGCGGGCTTTGATCCGGCGCTGGCCGACAGCGGACTGCTGGTCGGGGCCGAGACCTATGCGGCCAACCTCGAAGAGGCGGTGGACCGCGGCGTGTTCGGCGCGCCTTTCTATATCACGCAGGACGATCAGCGGTTCTGGGGGCAGGACCGGCTTGACGATCTGGACGAGCATCTGGCGACGCTCAAAGCATGACCGTGGCCAAGGCCGTGCTGCCGCCCGTACACGTTCGCACTCTTGGGGCGGGTGCTCGCAAGGTGCTGGCGCTGCATTGCACGATTGCGCATTCTGGTGCGTGGTCCGGTCTGGCGGCCGCTTTGGGCGACCAGGCGACACTGACTGCACCCGACATGCTGTCGCACGGACGCAGCCCGGAATGGGACGGGCAGGGAGATTTCTTCGACCTGACCACAGCTTTGTCGCGGGCGCAGTTGAGCGAACCGATGGACGTGATCGGGCACAGTTTCGGCGCGATGGTCGCCCTGCGGCTGGCCATCGAATACCCGGACCGTGTGCGCAGCGCCGTTCTGATCGAGCCGGTGTTCTTTGCGGTCGCCCACCAAGACGCGCCAGCGCTTGCGGCGCGGCACGCGGCCGAATCCCAGCCATACAAGACTGCCCTTGCCGAAGGCGACGCGCCCCGGGCCGCTCGTCTGTTCAACCGCATGTGGGGCACGACCGACCGTAGCCCGCGCTGGCCGGACCTGCCGGAGCGAACCCGAAATGCGATGATCCGAGGTGTTGGCGTGGTCGGCGCGGTCGAGGGGCCGCTGTTCCGCGACACCACCGGCCTGCTGGCCCCGACGGCCATGGCGCGGGCCGACATGCCGATCCTGCTGCTGCATGGATCGGCCTCGCACCCGATCATGGCCGTGGTCAATGCCGGGCTTTGCGCCCGCTTGCCCAATGCGCAGCAGGGCGTTGTTGAGGGGGCAGGGCATATGCTGCCCATCTCGCACCCGGGCGAGACGGCAGCGCAGATCGACGAATTCTGGCGCGCCTAGAGCAACGCCAGGAACCGGTCGATTTCTTCGGTCGGTGTCGACCAGTCGCAGACGAACCGGCAGGCCAGCATTTCGTCCTCGTCCGGGCCGTCCAGTGGGTCGCCCCACAGGTGATATACGGCACCGACCGCGTGCAGGCGCTTGTGCAGGCTGCGGGGAAAGCTGGCAAAAATGATGTTGGCTTGGGGTTCATGCAGGAACTGCGCACCCGCAGCCCGCAGCCCATCGGCCAGACGCGCGCAATTGGCGTTGGCCTTACGGGCCGAGCGCAGCCACAGATCATCGCGCAGATAGGCCGCCATCTGGGCCGACAGATACCGGTGCTTGGAAAACAGATGCGCCCCGCGCTTGCGGCGCAACTCGAACTCCCAGGCCTTGCTGTCGTCGAAGAAGATCACCACCTCGACCCCCATCAGCCCATTCTTGGTGCCGCCAAAGCTGACCGCATCCACGCCCGCCTTCCACGTCATCTCGGCCGGGGAACAATTCAGCGCGACCAGCGCATTTGTGAACCGAGCGCCATCCATGTGGACGGGCAGGCCGAACGCCTTGGCGACCCCGCACAGGGCCTGCAGTTCGGCCAGCGAATAGACCGAGCCGCGCTCGGTCACCTGCGTGATCGACACTGGCCCGCGTTGCGGCCCGTGCACGCCGCGGGTCTCTTCAGCGGCGATGGTGCGGCGCAGTGCATCCGGCTGCATCTTGTCGCCGCCCGGAACCAGCGTCAGCTTGGCGCCGGTGTAGAATTCGGGCGCGTTGCACTCGTCCTCATGAATATGCGCGACGGGCGAGCAGAATATGGTCTCCCACGGCTGCGACAGGGTCGCCAGAGCCAGCGAGTTGGCCGCCGTTCCGGTCGCCACCAGATAGACCGCTGCCCCGGGCGCCTCGAAGATGGCGCGAATCCGGTCGCGCACTTCGTTCATCAGGTCATCGGCGCCATAGGCCATCTGATAGCCCTGATTGGCCTCGGCCAGTGCGGTCAGAACTTCGGGGTGGACGGGCCCGGAATTGTCAGAGGCGAAATGCATCAGGTTGGCTCCTCGATAATATAGTCTTCCCACTCTTCCTCGGGCGTCTCGAATTCGGACACGGTAAGCCCTTGAACCGAAACGCCGGCGGCGTGGACGCTGTCGGGCGACCCTGATAGCAACGGGTGCCAATCGTAAAGGGGCTTGCCCTCCCACAACAGGCGGTAGGCGCAGGTCTGGGGCAACCAGTAGGCGTGTTCGTGAATGTTGTCCGGGCGCATGACGATGCATTCCGGTACGAACTGGTGGCGGATGTCATACTGGGTGCATCGGCACGTCGCGTCATCCAGCAGCCGGCAGGCGACACGGGTCAGGGCAACCTCGCCACTGTCCTCGTCTTCAAGCTTGTTCAGACAGCATTTGCCGCAGCCGTCGCACAGGGCTTCCCATTCGCGCGGGTTCATCTTCTGCAGGGGTTTGCGCTCCCAGAAACGCGGGGCCAGCCCGGCGCGGTCGATCGGATCCTTGCTCATGTCGCGGCCAGGATCTTGCGCGCGCGATCGCAGTCTTCGGTCATCTGGGCGATCAGAGCATCGAGGCCGTCAAAGGTCATCTCGGGGCGCAGGAATTCGACCAGACCCACCGAGAGGGTCGCCCCATAAAGATCGCCGGAGAAGTCGAACAGGAAGGTTTCGATATTCGGCACCTCGCCATGGAACATCGGCCGCACCCCGACCGAGGCCGCACCGTGATAGCTGCCGGCATGTGGGCCATCCAGCACGTCGACCAGAACCGCGTAGACGCCGAATTTTGGGGGGTGGATTCCTTCGATCGACATATTGGCCGTGGGAAAGCCCAATTCGCGGCCGCGCTGTTCGCCGCCGATAACCTCGCCTTCGATCCGGTGCCAGTGGCCTAGCATGGCCGCCGCGTCCCGCGGGCGGCCGTCGCTCAGGGCTTGCCGGATCGCGGTGGACGAGACCACGTGATCGGATTGCTGCATCAATGGGGCGATGGTGACACCGAACCCCATCTGCTGGCCAAACTGCACCATGTCCTGCGCGGTGCCGCTGCGGCCTTTACCGAAACAGAAATCGGCCCCGATCACCACATGGGCCAGACCCAAGCCTTGGCAGATCACGTTGGTGGCGAATTCCTCGGGCGTCAGTCCGGCAAGCGCGGCGTTGAACGGCAGTTCGTACAGCTTCTGCACGCCCAGCTTCTCTAGCCGGTGCGCACGCGCATTGCCGCGCATCAGACGAAAGGGCGGGGCATCGGGGGCGAAATACTCGCGCGGGTGCGGCTCGAACGTCAGAACGCCCAAGGGTGCCTCGGGGCATGCCTGCCGGGCCAGATCGATCACCGACTGGTGGCCAATATGAACGCCGTCGAAATTCCCGATCGCAACGCTGGCGCTGCGGTCTTCTGGGTCTACAAACTGGAAATCCCGGATGATCTGCATGGGGCTTGCCTAGCGGGACTGTCCGCCGGGTTCAAGCGGCAGTTCCGGACCAGCGTCCAGTGGGGCGTCAAAACCTGCCGTCAGTCGAATTTCCGTGATGGAGCCAAAACCATCGCCTCGCCAATCAGAACCTTCTTGCCGTCTACTGCGCAATGGCAATCCAGCTTGACCCGGCGCTTGGCGAAGTCGATGTCGATCACCTTGACTTCGGCATAAACCGTGTCGCCGGGGCGGACCGGCGCAAGGAATTTGAGCGACTGCCCCATGTAGACGGTCCCATGGCCCGGAAGCTGTTCACCAATCACGGCCGAGATCAGACCGGCGGTCAGCATCCCGTGGGCGATGCGCCCTTCGAAGATCGTATCGCGGGCATAGTCGTCATCCAGATGCACCGGGTTCCGGTCGGTCGAGACCTGGGCAAACATCTCGATGTCTTCGTCCGTCACCACTTTGCGCAGGTAGCGGGTCATGCCCATTTCTATGTCTTCGATGCAGATCGTTCCGCGCGGAAGATTGTCCAACATGTTGCCCTCACTATGCATCGGCCCGGCAACAAAAAATCACCAACGACCCAAGGTTGGCAACTTTATTACTTCGCAGCTGCAGAAAATCAAGCGTTTTCTGCCTAGCGCAGACGGCCGATCGTATAAGTTGGGTTGATGTTTTCCTTGGAAATATAATCGCTTAAAGCATCCGGATCCGGCTGGTGCGACGTTTTTGTTTCCGATGCGGCCAGACCGCCGCTGATGAACAGGGAATCAATTCCCTCTCCCATGCCGCCGGCGATGTCGGTATGCGGACCGTCGCCGATGGCCAGAATCTCGTCATCCGGCACGTCCGTTCCCAGCGCATGCAGGCGACGCCGGGCCAGATCATAAATGGGCGGGTGTGGTTTGCCGAAATACAGGCTCTCGCCGCCCATTTCAGTATAAAGCTTGGCCAGCGCACCGGCGCACCATTCCCGAACTTCGCCCCGATCGACGACGATATCGGGATTGGCGCACAGCAGCTTCAGGCCTTTCTGCTTGGCATACAGGAAGTCCGGCCGATTCACGGCCGGATCGGCCATCGGGTCGAACGGGCCACAGCAGACGATCCCCTCGGCCTGGTCCAGCGGCACACGTTCGATGTGGATCGGGTGTTCCAGGATTTTCAGCGGCTCGAAGAAGCCGGCGTCGCGCTCCCATTCACCCATGAAATAGACTTTCTCACCCACGGCTCCGCGGAACATGGCGGATCGGGCCGAGTCACCACTGGTCGCGATGGTGTCGTAGCAGTCCGCGGGGACGTTGAACTGTTTCAACTGCTCGGCAACCCCGGCACGCGGCTTCGGAGAGTTGGTCACCAACACAACCTTGCCGCCCCGGTCGCGATAAGCCTTCAGCGCGGCAACAGCCTCAGGGTAGGCGGTGATGCCGTTGTGGACGCAGCCCCACAGATCCACGAACAGAGCCTTGTAACGGTCGGAAATCTGGTCAAGCGCGGAGATGATCTGGGTCATGCGGGCCTCGGGCTGTTGAAACGGCGTTGCGCCACCTATGGCAAAGCTGGCCCCGCTTGACCAGAGGCAGCCGGATGCAGGCCGTCATTCCTCGTCGCTCAACTTTTCGATATCCGGGGCCTGTTGCACGGTTTCGGTGCCAAGAATGACCTGCGCGCCGATGCGGGTCTGGTACCGGATGACGGCGAGGTAGCCGGGGCCAAGTTCATCCTGCAAGACGTCGACCAACGACGTTTCCCGCAGGCTCTCGGGCAACAGCCCGGCAACGGACGAGACCTTGAATTGCGCCTCGGGCGGCAGATCGACGATCACCCAAACCTCGGCCCGTTTGCGCTTGGCATTCACGTCGATGCGGATGATCTCGACCGATACCGGGTCCGCCCAGTCGCGGATCGCTTGCGCAACCTCGGCCTCGGTACGGGTTTCCAGGTAACGGTTGTAAGTCGATTTGCCCAACTGGACCACGACGAGGGCCAGGAACGCCATGGTTATGACCACACCGGCAGTAAAGTTGAGCTTGCGCCGGCCCTTGCCGAATGCAACCGACCTTGCGGCATAGACGATGTAGACCGCGCAGGCCGACAGAACGATCGCACCAAGGTTGGTCGCGAACAAAAGACCCGCCTCGTAGGCGTCGGCGGGTTCCCCGAAATACAGCAGGATCCCGGACGCGGACAATGGCGGAACCAGAGACACGCCGATGGCGGCGCCGGGCAACAGGCTCAGTTCGGCCTTGTTGATCTGAACGTATGCGCCGGCCACGCCGGCCGCGAGCGCCACTATCAGGTCTTCGGTGCCCGGGTCGGTGCGGGCCAAGACCTGATCGGGGATCAGGATGCCGCGCGGGACATCGGCCAGATAAACCAGGATCCAGGCCATCAGAACGCACAGTACCGCCGCAATGCAGACCGTCAGGGTCAGAACGAAAGCGCGTTTCAGCCAGCCCATGACCATCGCAGCCGCAATGCCCAGAATTGGTGTCATCAGCGGCGCGACCAACATCGCGGCGATGACCACGGCGCCAGAGTTCCGCAGAAGGCCCATGGTTGCGATGATCACGGAAAGGGTTAGCAGCATGGCAAAGCGCCGCCAATAGGCAAGCCTGTCGCCGCCTTCGAACAGCAGAATGCTGCGTGTCGTGCTGTATTTCCGTGTGACCACCGTGTCTCGACCCACCCTGTCCCTGCGTCCAGCCTAGCAACGATTTGCCATCCGGCAAACCTTTCGACGCGCAAACAAAAAAGGCGCCCGGTGGGGGCGCCTTTCGCTGAACTGTGAACGGGATCAGACCTTGAGGTTCGGGATGATCTGCTTCTTGCGGCTCATGATGCCCGGCAGAACAACCGTGTCGCCGGACACCGAAGCGTCAAAGCTTTTCTCGGCAACCGATTTGACCAGGTCGTTCGGCACCAACAGGGTGGCCTCTTCGTTCAGGATGTCGACGACGAACAGCAGCACCTGGTCCACACCGTCTTCCTTCGCCACCTCGACCATCGACTGGGCCAAGCTGTCCTTGCGGTCAAGCACCACGCCCGGCGCGGTAGTTTCCAGAACGGACACGCGGAACTTAGTGCCGTCGACCTCGTATTCCTTGCTGTCCATGCGGATCAGTTCGGCGTCCGAGAAAGACGATACGTCCGATTTCGCGGCGAACATGTCGGCAGCATAGGCCGAAACATCCAGACCCAGCTCGGCGGCCAGCTTCTCGGCCACTTCGCGGTCATGCGCAGTGGTGGTAGGCGAGCGGAACTCCAGCGTGTCCGACAGGATGCAGGTCAGGGCCGCGCCTTTGACGGCCTCGGGCATCTTGGCGGCGTCGTCGCCCATCAGGTCGATCATGATGGTTGCCGTGCAGGCCAGCGGACGAACGGTAATGTCGATCGGGCCTTTGGTTTCCAGCCCACCAACCAGCTTGTGGTGGTCGATGATGGCGCGGATATCGGCATTGTTGACATTGGCAGGCAGCTCGGCCGGGTTGTTGGTGTCAACGATGACGACGGGCGCATCGGTCTCGACATCCTCGATGATGCGCGGCTTGGGCAGGTTCCAGCGCTGCAGCATGAAGGCGGCTTCGGTGTTCGGCTCGCCCAGCAGGACGGCCTCGGCCTTTTCGCCTTTGACTTCGTTCAGATACCAAGCCCACAGGATCGGCGATCCGGTCGAGTCGGTGTCGGGAGATTTGTGGCCAAATACTTGGGTGGTCATGTCTGTTTCCTGCACATAAGGAGTTTGCGCGCCTTATAGGGTGGTCCATTGGCGTTGTCACCCGGCAGAAACACGGCTGCGACGGTTGGTCTGACAGAAGCGCTGACCGCTCAGAACTGTGCGCGGCTCAGTTGATATCCGGCGCGTTCCAGCTGTTGCAAGAGTCCATGGTCTCCACCCAGATGGCCGGCACCAACCGCGATCACCGCCGTCTGGTTTTCGATGGTCAGGATCGTTTCCATCCAGTTGTCGTTGCGTTGAACCAGAAGCTGGTCCTCGAATGCGGCCCATTCCTGTGCAAACACGTCAGGCGCCAGGCCCGAAGCCTCGCGCCCATATATCTTTGCGAATTGCAGGATTTCTGCGTGCTTCTCCTCGAAATATGCGCTGGCCATCGTCACCATGTGGTCATCGCCGGCGTCAAAGGCATCGACCATGCGCACCAAAGACTGCACCTGCTCTTCAAGCGTGTGGCTGTCGAAGATCGCGATCAGGTCGTCGATCTGTTCCAGAGAGTATTGCGGTTTGCCTTCAGCTTCGGCCAGTTCGGTCAGGCGCGCATCCATTCCCCGGTCTGCGTCTGGCACCTGGAGCATGCAGGGTGGCATACCCAGCATCATCGACAGGAACCAAGGGCGCAGTTTCGCGGCCATCCAACCGGGAATGCCGCGTGCCGAAAGCGCCTTGGAAATGACGGCCCAGTCCTCTTCGCTCATCAGATCGATCAGAGTTGGTCCCGAGTTGATCAGAACCGGGCTGAAATCCTTGGCCAGGTCTTGTTCGAAAGCGGACATGTCGGATTGGGTGATCTCGAAATAAAACGCGTCCGCCTCGCTCAACGTAGGCGCCAACCGCTCCACCACCGGGCCCATTCGCGGATCGTTGACGTGCAATGTGCCGATCAGATGCAAAACAGTGCTGTCCTTCTGCGCAATCCAGTGATTTCCTTCGGGATATGCCATCTGACTGGTCGCCGCGTTCAACTCGGCTCGGGCCTCAGGCGTCATGTCTTGCCGCAAATCGCGCCCGTCACAGGCGGCATGGGCCACAATTGGATGCAGAGCAGAAAGCAGGGCAAAAAGAAACACGCGCATCGAGACCATTCCGATTGTGGCTGAAAGAACTTGGGAACAGATAGCCACTCCCGCCTACCGCGCGCAAGCCGTGTATCCGTATGGCGTTTCTCTGAAAAAACCATAGCATGGCGTCATGAACCGCGAACAGGATCTCTATCCTCCGATCAAGGCGCTATTGCAGCGGCAAGGGTACACCGTGAAAGGAGAGGTCGGCGCCGCCGACATCGTGGCCGTCAAGCCCGGTTGTGATCCAGTGATCGTTGAATTGAAGCTGAGATTTTCGCTGGCCTTATTCCATCAGGCCGTGACCCGGTTGAAGGTATCGGATCAGGTCTATGTGGCCGTCTGCAAGCCTACCGGCCGGTCGGCGCGCAGGGCGCTGCGGGACAACCTGTCCCTGTGTCGTCGGTTGGGGCTGGGTTTGATCACCGTTCGTGCGGATGGACGGGTCGAAGTCCATTGTGACCCCGGCCCCTATGCGCCGCGAAAGAACAAGGCCAAAGCTGCGCGACTGCTGCGCGAGTTCGAGCGGTTGGAAGGGGATCCGAACTCAGGTGGGGCAACCCGGCACGGAATCGTAACTGCCTATCGGCAGGATGCCCTGAAATGTGCCGCGCATCTGGCCGAACACGGGGCGACCAAAGGTGCTGAGGTCGCCAGTGCCACCGGCGTTGCGGCCGCGACGCGCCTCATGCGCGAAAACCATTATGGCTGGTTCGAAAAGGTGGCAAAGGGCGTCTATGAACTGTCGCCTTCCGGGTCCGAAGGTCTGAAGCACTGGGCTTACAGCTGGGAAGACCCGACCTGACCAGGCCGGCCTCAGGCTGCGCGCGAAAAAAATTCATCACCGATTGTTGACTCGCCGGAAATCACCCCCTAGCTATGCGTCGTTAGCACTCGACCAAGCTGAGTGCTAACGCCCCGCAAGACCGCGGGGGGAGGAAAACAACCTTTGAGCCCAAGGAGCTGCAAAGATGGCATTGAAACCGCTTCATGACCGCGTGCTGGTTCGCCGTACCGAAAGCGAAGAGAAAACCGCAGGCGGCCTGATCATTCCCGACAGCGCAAAAGAAAAGCCCAGCGAAGGCGAAGTCGTTGCAACCGGCGAAGGCGCGCGGAAAGACAGCGGCGAACTGATCGCGATGGCTGTGAAGCCCGGCGACAAGATCCTGTTCGGCAAATGGTCCGGCACCGAGGTCCACGTCGACGGCGAAGAGCTGCTGATGATGAAAGAAAGCGACATCATGGGGATCATCGAGTAACGCGCACGCGCTTGCTCTGATCTTCATTTCAAACACATTTCTCGAGGAGAAAAAGACATGTCTGCAAAGGACGTCAAGTTCGACACCGATGCCCGCAACCGCATGCTGAAGGGTGTGAACATCCTGGCGGATGCTGTGAAGGTGACCCTCGGCCCCAAAGGCCGCAACGTGGTTCTGGACAAATCCTTCGGCGCGCCGCGCATCACCAAAGACGGTGTTTCGGTCGCCAAGGAAATCGAACTGGAAGACAAGTTCGAGAACATGGGCGCGCAAATGGTGAAAGAAGTCGCCAGCCGCACCAATGACGAAGCCGGTGACGGCACCACCACCGCGACCGTTCTGGCTCAGGCCATCGTCAAGGAAGGCCTCAAGCAGGTTGCTGCCGGCCTGAACCCGATGGACCTGAAGCGCGGCATCGACATGGCAACCGCCAAAGTCGTCGAAGAAATCAAGAACGCTGCCCGCGAAGTCAAAGACAGCGACGAAGTCGCGCAGGTTGGTACCATCTCGGCTAACGGCGAAGCTGAAATCGGCCGCCAGATCGCAGACGCGATGCAGAAGGTTGGCAACGAAGGCGTCATCACCGTCGAAGAGAACAAAGGTCTGGAAACCGAGACCGACGTCGTCGAAGGTATGCAGTTCGACCGTGGCTACCTGTCGCCCTACTTCGTCACCAACGCTGACAAGATGGTCGCCGAGCTGGAAGACTGCATGATCCTGCTGCACGAGAAGAAACTCTCGTCGCTGCAGCCGATGGTTCCGCTGCTCGAGCAGGTGATCCAGTCGCAGAAGCCGCTGCTGATCATCGCCGAGGACGTTGAAGGCGAAGCGCTGGCAACTCTGGTTGTCAACAAGCTGCGCGGTGGTCTGAAGATCGCTGCCGTCAAGGCTCCGGGCTTCGGCGATCGCCGCAAGGCAATGCTGCAGGACATCGCAATCCTGACCGGCGGTCAGGTCATCAGCGAAGACCTGGGCATGAAGCTGGAAAACGTCACCATGGACATGCTTGGCACCGCCAAGAAAGTGTCGATCACCAAGGACGAAACCACCATCGTCGACGGTGCTGGCGAGAAGGCCGAGATCGAAGCACGCGTTGCCCAGATCCGTACCCAGATCGAAGAAACCACCAGCGACTACGACCGTGAGAAGCTGCAAGAGCGCGTTGCCAAACTGGCAGGCGGTGTTGCTGTTATCCGCGTCGGTGGCATGACCGAAGTTGAAGTGAAAGAGCGCAAGGACCGTGTGGACGACGCTCTGAACGCAACGCGCGCCGCCGTTCAGGAAGGTGTCGTCGTGGGTGGCGGTGTTGCCCTGGTTCAGGCCGGCAAGGCTCTGGCCGATCTGAAAGGTGTCAACGCCGATCAGGACGCCGGTATCAACATCGTTCGCAAGGCCATCGAAGCGCCGCTGCGTCAGATTGCTGAAAACGCAGGTGTCGACGGTGCCGTCGTTGCCGGCAAGGTGCGCGAGTCCTCGGACACCGCCTTCGGCTTCAACGCTCAGACCGAAGAATATGGCGACATGTTCAAGTTCGGCGTGATCGACCCGGCCAAAGTGGTGCGTACCGCTCTGGAAGACGCAGCCTCGGTTGCAGGTCTGCTGATCACCACCGAAGCCATGGTTGCCGACAAGCCCGCCAAAGAAGGTGCAGGCGCCGGTGCTGGCATGCCCGACATGGGCGGCATGGGCGGCATGATGTAAGACTGTCCGGGTTCGCGTCAGCGAATTCAGACAACCCGCAAGGGAAAGTCTTACCGAAATTTTCAGCGGGGTCGCCTTCGGGCGGCCCCGTTTTGGTTTATTTCAGTAATCCGCGGGGTTTCGGCCGGCGCTGCTTGCAATTCTGGGGATCGCCGCAGCCGGTCACGCGGAAGCGCAGGAAAGCGGGTGTCCATTGTGTGCAGACACGATATTGGTTGGGCATGCAGCTGTTTCTTCTGACCGCCCTGACAATGTGTGCCTTTGCGGCCAATTCCATCCTGAACCGGTTGGCCGTGGAGAGCGGAGCCAGCGACCCGGCAAGTTTTGCCGTTGTTCGTGTGCTCTGTGGTGCGCTCGTTCTTTGCGCTTTGGTCGTGTCGCGGGGTGGCACCCTGCGGGTGTTCGACAGGCGCCGAGTGATCGGAGCAGGCTCCTTGTCGCTTTACATGGTCGGGTTCTCGGTGGCCTATCTGTCACTTGATGCGGGATTGGGCGCCTTGATCCTGTTTGCGGTGGTCCAGATCTCGATGTTTCTGGCCGGCACCCTGACGGGGGCGATCCCGACTTTTCGACAGGTGGCGGGGGCAGCAATTGCAATGGCCGGATTGGCCTGGGTTCTGTGGCCAGGCGCTGAGGCACGTGTTGACCCGACAGGGGCAGCCTTGATGGCCGCCGCAGGGGTCGGGTGGGCTGCGTATTCGATTGCTGGTCGGTCCGAGCCCGATGCGCTGGCGGGAACGGCCTCGAACTTTGTGGTGGCCCTGCCGGTGACCGCTGGCATTTTGATCGCCGGCGCTCCGGCGTGGAACTTGACCTGGGCGGGTTTGGGGCTGGCGGCCGTATCTGGCGGCGTAACCTCGGGGTTGGGGTACGCCCTGTGGTATCGCCTGCTGCCCCAGTTGGCGCCTGCGGTTGCAGCCGTAGTGCAGCTGAGCGTCCCGGTGATTGCGATCATTGCAGGTGTGGCGCTGCTCGGCGAGCAACTGAGCCTGCGGCTGATGGCAGGGGCAGGGTTGGTTTTGGGCGGTATTGCATTGGCAGTTATGCGCGTGAGGCGGCGCTAGGTCTTTCCTCTCTGAAGAATAGCGATTATCTGGCAGCCATGCGGATCCTGTTTTTCATATTGCTTTTCCTGATGCCGATCGCCGCGCAGGCAAAATGCGTTGTCCTGCTGCATGGGCTTGCCCGGACCGAAGCATCGTTTTCGGTCATGGAGCAGTTGTTCAAGGTGCACGGGTACACCGTTGTGCGGCCGGGTTATCGCTCGACGGATCTTCCGATTCCGGAACTGGCCGACCGGACCATACCCGAGGCGTTTGCGGCGTGCGGAGATGACACCGTCAACGTTGTTGCGCATTCGATGGGGGGTATCCTGTTGCGCTACTGGCTGCAGGATCACCATCCGCAGAATCTGGGCCGCGTCGTCATGCTTGGCCCGCCCAACCAAGGCAGCCAATTGGTCGATGAACTGGGCGATTGGGAAGTGTTCGGTCTGTTGAACGGCCCCGCCGGCCTGCAGCTGGGTACGGGTCCCGAAGGTATTCCGCGTCGCCTGCCACCGGTCGACTTCGAGCTGGGGGTGATTGCAGGCGAGAACTCCTTGAATCCGGTCTTTTCGTCGCTGGTTGATGGACCGGATGACGGCAAGGTCGCTGTCGAAGAAACCAAAGTCCAGGGCATGACCGACCACATCGTGCTGCCGGTGACGCATACGTTCATGATGAACAACCCGCAGGTCATGGCGCAGGCTTTGCACTTCATCGAGTTCGGTGAGTTCGATCCCAACATAACCTGGCTGGACGGTGTGATGGACATCATTGATGAGATCTGCATCGGAGAGGACTGCGCCGAACCCGCCTCGGAACCCACACGATGACCGCATTGGAACTGACCTTTTCCGGGGCGCAGGTTCTGCACCCTGATCGCGGACTTGTCAGTGACGATCTCTCAATCGCGGACGGCTTGATCCAAGAAGGCGGCGGTGCGCCGGTCGTTGATCTGAGCGGCTATCTGGTCCTGCCGGGCATCATCGACCTGCACGGGGACGGGTTCGAGCGTCACATCGCCCCGCGCCGGGGGGCCATGAAGCAGATGGACGAGGGCATCCGCGCCGCCGAGGCCGAACTGGCAGCCAATGGCATCACCACCGCCGTGCTGGCGCAGTTCTACAGCTGGGAGGGCGGCGTACGCGGCCCAAAGTTCGCCGCCGACGTGTTCCGCGCGATCGCGGCGGTGAAGGGCAGCGTGGTCACGGACCTGATTCCGCAGTTGCGGTTCGAAACCCACCTGCTGGATGACTATGCCGACCTGCCGGGGCGCATCGCCGACTGGCAGGTGCCCTATGTCGTGTTCAACGATCATCTGCCCCATGACCGTCTGGCACAGGGACGCACCCCGCCGCGTTTGACCGGGCAGGCGCTCAAGGCCGGTCGCAGCCCCGAGGTGCATCTGAAGATGCTGCAGGACATGCACGCCCGCACCTCCGAGGTTCCCGCCGCGCTTGATGCGCTGTGCGCGGCGCTGACCCGGCAAGGTGTGCGTCTGGGCAGTCATGACGACGCGACGGCAGAGGCACGTTCCCAATGGCGCAAACGCGGCGTGCATATCGCCGAATTTCCCGAAACGCTCGAGGCGGCCGAGGCAGCCAAGGCTGCGGGCGATCACGTCATTCTGGGCTCGCCCAACGTGGTGCGGGGGGGATCGCACAAGGGCAATGTCAGCGCGCTGGATCTGATCGCCATGGGGCTGTGCGATGCGCTGGCGTCGGATTACCACTATCCCAGCCCGCGCAGGGCGGCGCTGATGCTGATGAAATCGGGGTTGCTGGATCTGGCGGGCGCTTGGGCGCTGGTGTCGTCGGGGCCCGCGCGGGTGCTTGGCCTCGGGGACCGGGGGTCGCTGCAACCCGGCAAACGCGCCGATCTGGTCATTCTGGACGCCGAAACGCAGCGCGTGGCGGCAACCATCGCCGGCGGCCGGGTCAGTTTCCTGTCGGGGGATATCGCCGGGCGGTTTGTCGCCGCGGCACGCTAGCGTTTGATCCGGTTGAAATGGCCCATTTTGCGGCCCGGCTTGACCTCGGCCTTGCCATACAGGTGCAGGGCCACGTCGCGCTGTTGCGCAAGCTCGGGTACGCGGTCCATGTCGTCGCCGATCAGGTTCTCCATCACCACATCCGCGTGACGCTGCCCGTCGCCCAGCGGCCAGCCGGCCACGGCGCGGATATGCTGCTCGAACTGATCGACTGCACAGCCGTTCTGCGTCCAGTGGCCCGAGTTGTGAACGCGCGGCGCGATCTCGTTCACGATCAGGCCCTGCGGCGTCACGAACAGTTCGACCCCCATGACGCCGACATAGTCCAGCGCGTTCAGGATATTCGCGGCCAGCAGCACCGCGTCGGTCCGCAGGGCGGGGGACAGGCGCGCGGGCACCGTGGTCGTGTGCAGGATTCCGTCGCGATGCACGTTCTCGCCGGGGTCGAAGCAGGCCACCTGGCCGTCCAGCCCGCGGGCGGCAATGATCGACACCTCGTGACTGAAATTGACGAAGCCTTCCAGAATCGCGGGCGCGCCCTGCATGTCGGCCAGCGCGGTCCGGGCGTCCTCGGGCGACTTCAGCCGCGCCTGCCCTTTGCCGTCATAGCCGAAGCGGCGGGTCTTGAGGATGGCCGGCGTGCCGATCCGTTCGATGGCGGCCTGCAGACTGTCCAGGTCGGTCACATCGGCAAAGGGTGCGGTGTTCAGGCCCAGGCCTTGCAGGAATGTCTTTTCGGTCAGCCGGTCCTGACTGACCCGCAGCGCCTCGCGTCCCGGGCGGATGGGACGGTGCGATTCCAGAACGTCCAGCGCCTCGGTTGGGATGTTTTCGAACTCGTAGGTGATGACGTCGACGGATTGCGCAAAAGCGGTCAGCGCCTCGGCATCCTCATAAGGTGCGGTGGTCACGCGATGCGCCACCTGGCCCGCCGGCGGGTTGGCGCCCGGCTCCAAGATATGGGTCACGAAACCCAGCCGCGCCGCGGCCATCGACAGCATCCGCCCCAGCTGGCCGCCGCCCAGAATTCCGATCACCGCGCCGGGCTGCAAGGGGTTACTCATCGCGGGGCTCCTCGGGGATCGAGTCCGACAGCGCCGCGCGCCAAACTTCCAGCCGGTCGGCCAGGGCTGAGTCCTGCAGGGCCAGAATAGCAGCGGCCATCAGGCCGGCATTGGCGCCGCCGGCCGATCCGATGGCCATGGTCGCAACCGGGAAACCCTTGGGCATCTGCACGATGGAATAGAGCGAGTCGACACCGGACAGCGCCCGCGTCTGAACTGGAACGCCGATCACCGGTACCCGCGTCTTGGACGCCATCATCCCCGGCAGATGTGCGGCACCGCCAGCGCCGGCGATGATCACCTGCAGCCCGCGCTGCACAGCGGTCTTGCCGTACTCCCACAAACGATCCGGCGTGCGGTGGGCCGAGACGATCTTAGTCTCGTAGGCCACGCCCAGTTCGTCCAGTATCTCTGCAGCGCCTTTCATGGTGGGCCAGTCCGACTGGCTGCCCATGATGATTCCGACCTTGATCTCGCTCATCCGCCCTGTTCCCCGCCTGCTTTAGGAAGCGCGCACTATAGTGAAATCCGCTTGCGTGGCAATGCGGTTGACCGCGCCGGATCAAGCGATGATGTCAGGGGTCAGGCGATCCTCGATCAGCCGGATGATATCCTTCAGGCGCAGCTTCTGTTTCTTCAGCCGCTTCACCGTCAGCTGATCGGCAGTGCCGGTCGCCTCGAGCGCCTTGATCGCCTCGTCCAGGTCGCGGTGTTGTTGGCGGAACACCTCCAGTTCGACGCGCAGAACCTCGTCGGTTTTCATCGAAATGTCGGTGGGCGCGTTCATGGGCGACTCATGTGTGGCTGGTGGTGCGTGTTACACAAGATAGTGCGTTCAAGTGAATCCGCCTAGACCTTGTGGAGACACACGTTTCATCCCATATTGTCTTGTGCGCAGCTGCCGTTACGGGGCCGCGCATCACGTCGCTTTGACAAAGAAGGACGAGAAAACGTGTCAAAACTTACTCTTGGCTCATACCCGCATCTTCTGGGGTTCGAGCAGCTGGAACGCCTTCTGGAACGGTCTGCAAAGGCCGGAAACGAAGGGTATCCGCCCTACAACATCGAACAGACGTCGGATCATTCCTACCGCATTACCTTGGCCGTAGCCGGGTTTGCCGAGGACGACCTGTCGATCACCATCGAAGATCGGCAACTGGTGATCCGGGGTCGTCAGCGCGACGACAGCGAGGGGCGCGTGTTCCTGCACCGCGGCATCGCGGCCCGTCAGTTCCAGCGCATGTTCGTGCTGGCCGACGGTGTCGAGGTCGGCGAGGCCATTATGGAAAATGGCCTTCTACATATCGACCTGACCCGCGCCGTGCCCGAAACCGTTGTGCAGACGATCAACATAAGGAAGGGGTAAGCCATGAATACACCGTATGAAATCAACACCGAAGGCAATCGGATCGTCTATGTGAAGGCCGTGAACGTGGCCAATCTGCCGCACGAGGTGCGCACGCAGGTGGGTGATCTGGATCATCTTTATGCCGTTCACGATTCAGATGGGCAGCAACTGGCGCTTGTCGCCGATCGAAAGTTGGCCTTCGTACTGGCGCGGCAGCATGACCTGTCTCCGGTGGCCGTGCACTGACACGGCCACAGACCGATTCAGCGTGACAAGCGGCGCGTGAGGCGTCAAACATGCCACCCGCGGGTTTGCATTCCCGGCACTTTCTGACTGCAGACACGAGAGGGCGCATGAGCTGGTTCGACTTCGATTGGGTGGATGCCTTCAGCGACGAGGCATTCGGCGGAAATGGCTGTGCAGTCGTGCATGGTGGCGCGCATTTGCCGGAAACGGTCTGCACGGCGTTTGTCCGCGAGACGTCTTTGGTCGAATGCACATTTACCGGCCCATCGGATGTGGCGGATATTCGCGTGCGGTATTTCCTGGCCAGCCGTGAAATTCCCTTTGCCGGACACCCGACCATTGCGACCGTGGCTGCCATGCGCTCCCGTGGAATGATATCTGGTGACGCACTGACACTGGAAACCGGAGCAGGGATCGTGTCGATCCAGCTGCATGGCGACCAGATCGAGATGACCCAGATCGCGCCCGAATTCGGCACGCGGGTGCCAGAAGACCTTGTTGCCGCTGCGATCGGCCTACCTGCAAGCGCGATCATTTCGCCGCCGCAGATGGTTTCGACCGGGCTTCCATTTTGCATTACAGTTCTGCGGGATCATGCAGCCTTGCGCGCGGCACAACTGAATGTGGATGCGCTGCAGCGGGTGGCGGAAACTGCCGGATATGCCGGCTCTGACATGGCCGAACCCTTTCTGGTGACCCTGCAGGGGGCCACGGCTCAAGGGGATACGTTCTCGCGTCTGTTGCTGGCGCCGCCCAGCCCACCCGAAGATCCGTTCACCGGTTCCGCCACCGGCGCAATGGCGGCTTACCTATGGAAATACGGGCTGATGCCGAAAGACAGCTTTGTCGCCGAACAGGGCCACGACATGGGCCGCCCCGGCCACGCGACCGTAACGCGGGTCGGGCCAACGGATGCGATGACGGGTATCAAGGTTGCCGGGCGCGGGTTCGTCCTGATGCGCGGCCAGACCGACCTGCCGGACAGCCTGCAATGACAGAACCCGCCATCGCGATCCTGCCCTATGGCCACCGTCTGGGGCCGAAACTGGCCTCGGTTCCGCTGGCAGATCTGAATTGGCCGCTGGGTTGCCCCGAGCGCCTGTCAGGAAAGACCGTTGGTGACCTCGCGCCCACCGACCACCTGATCATGTATCCCAATTCCACCGTGCATCTGCGCCTGCGACGCGGCACGCGGGCTCGGATATCGCTGATGATGGGCGAGCCATCGGCCATACATGGCAAGCACGATCGGATGCTGCGCTGGACCTGGCGGCGATTTTTCCGGGTGTTCACCTTTCACGACGTATTGCTGAACAGCCTGCCCAACGCGGTTTTCCTGCCCTACGGCGTGACCCAAGTTCCCGAGTGGCAGGATCTGAGCGTCGTAAAGACGCGGTCATGTTCGCTGATCGCGTCGGCGAAGCGCGATCTGGAGGGGCACCAGCTGAGGCACAGGCTGATCGATTGGGCCCGCGACACAGGCGCTGACCTCGACATCATGGGCCGCGGCTATCAGCCGTTCGAGAACAAGTCAGACGGGTTGGCACCTTATCGTTATTCGGTCGTCATCGAAAACGTGCGCGAGAGGAACTACTTCTCGGAGAAGCTGATCGACGCCGTTCTGTGTTCGACAGTCCCGATCTATTGGGGGTGCCCCAATATCGGCGACTTCCTCGATACCGAGGGGATGATCCTGTGCGAAACCGAGGCAGACATCCAGCAGGCCGTGCAGATGCTGTCGGTGGAAGACTATGAAAAACGCCTGCCATATCTGCGGGCGATGCAGCCGCAGGCCGCCATCTATGGAGAGTTCGAACTGAGGGCTGCCGAGGCCCTGCGGGATCAGCTTTCAGCAGGCTGACTGTGCCGAACGCGCGCTTTGGCTGTGCCGCAGTGGGTCAGTGCCTCGAGACACGTTCCAGGTAATCGATCGCGTCCTGCAATTCCTCCAGAATGTCATACCAGCCATCCACGTCGTTCAGCCGGCGGAACTCGGCTTTGACCGAGTCGTGGTGCATCATGTCCTTGGCCTCTTTGAGACTGTCGCGCGCCGAGTCTGGCTCCATGTTGCCGGCAGCGGTCTTGGCCGCATCGATGACCTCAAGTATCTGGCGAAGACGGGTCGTGCCGGGCGTCGGCGGAACCGGTGGCACGACAAGCCCCAAAGGGTGATCCTGGGGTGGCGGCTGCAGTGTATCCAGCGCCTTTTGAATCTTGGCTTTGATCTTGTCGCATTCCTTCACCCAATCCGCGTAGGTGCGGATCGATTTCAGAAGGTCCAGCAGCCAGTCTATGGGGATAAATGGTGTCAGGCCCCCTGCCATAGCCGGCGAAGCCATCAACGCCGGAAGTTGCAACCGGGAAAACTGGGCGATCTTGTAGTCGGCAATTACCGCTGCGCGATTGTCTCCCGCAAACATGGCTCCGCCATCGTCGGTATTTTTCTGAGTTGCCATATGTTCACCCTCCAAAAGGATGCAGACAAATTATGTCTGCTCAAAATATGCGAAATAGTAGCATTTTTTGGATGAAACGTCGAACGACCGCCAATCTTCGCGGATGGAAGGGGGGTGTTCAAAGCAGTGTTCTGGAAATGAAAGACCCCCGGAGATGTCTCCGGGGGTCAGTGTTGACAGCAACTAGCTGTGGCTCAGGATCCGGCAATCAATCCCATGCTTTCCAGCTTCAGCAGAACCTGATGGGCACAGTTGTCCACGTCCACATTCTCGGTCTCGACGCGCAGTTCCGGGTTTTCCGGCACGTCGTAAGGGTCCGAAATACCAGTGAACTCTTTGATCTTGCCTTCACGCGCCAGCTTGTACAGGCCCTTGCGGTCGCGGCGCTCGCATTCCTCGATGCTGGTGGCCACGTGAACTTCGCAGAACGCGCCGAACTGCTCGATCTCCTCGCGCACGGCGCGGCGGGTGGTGGCGTAGGGCGCGATCGGGGCACAGATGGCGATGCCGCCGTTCTTGGTGATCTCGGAGGCCACATATCCGATGCGGCGGATGTTCAGGTCCCGGTGTTCCTTCGAGAAGCCCAGTTCCGAGCTGAGGTTCTTGCGGACAATGTCACCGTCCAGCAACGTGACGGGACGGCCGCCCATCTCCATCAGCTTGACCATCAGAGCGTTGGCGATGGTCGATTTGCCCGAGCCCGAGAATCCGGTGAAGAAGACGGTAAAGCCCTGCTGGCTGCGCGGCGGATAGCGGCGGCGCAGTTGCTCGACCACCTCGGGGAACGAGAACCACTCGGGGATCTCAAGCCCCTCGCGCAGACGGCGGCGCAGTTCGGTGCCCGAGATGTTCAGGATCGTGACGTTGTCGCGGTCCTCGATCTCGTCCGCGGGTTCGTACTGGGCGCGTTCCTGCACATAGACCATGTGTTTGAAATCGACCATCTCGATGCCGATCTCGTCCTGGAATTTGCGGAACAGGTCCTGGGCGTCATAGGGGCCGTAGAAATCCTCACCCTGGCTGTTCTTGCCAGGGCCGGCATGGTCGCGGCCGACGATGAAGTGGGTGCAGCCGTGGTTTTTGCGGATCAGGCCGTGCCAGACCGCTTCGCGCGGGCCGGCCATGCGCATCGCCAGGTTCAGCAGGCTCATGGTGGTGGTCGAGGCCGGGTATTTGTCCAGCACCGCCTCATAGCAGCGCACGCGGGTGAAGTGATCGACATCACCGGGCTTGGTCATGCCCACAACCGGGTGGATCAGCAGGTTGGCCTGCGCCTCACGCGCGGCGCGGAAAGTCAGTTCCTGGTGTGCGCGGTGCAGCGGGTTGCGGGTCTGGAAAGCCACGATGCGGCGCCAACCGACCTTGCGGAAATAAGCGCGCAACTCGTTCGGGGTGTCGCGGCGCGCCTTGAAATCATAATGCACCGGCGGCTGGATGCCGGTCACGGGGCCGCCCAGATAAACCTTGCCTGCCACGTTGTGCAGGTAGTTCACGGCCGGATGCGCATCATCATCGGCACCGAACACCTTCTCGGCCTCACGCGATTTGTCCGGGGTCCAGCGGTCGGTAACGGTCATGGTCGCCAGGATCACGCCTTCCTGGTCGCGCAGCGCAATGTCCTGACCCAGTTCGATCTGATCGGCGAAATCTTCGTTCACATCCAGTGTGATCGGCATCGGCCAAAGGCTTCCGTCGGCCAAGCGCATGTTTTCGACGACGCTGTCATAGTCTTCCTGACTCAGAAAGCCCTTTAGCGGGTTGAACCCGCCATTCATCAGCAATTCCAGATCACAGATCTGGCGCGGGGTCAGGTCCCAGCTGGTCAGGTCGGCGGCTTCGACTTTCAGCTTTTGGGCGGACTCATAGGAAACATACAGTTCTGGGATCGGAGCCAGGTTACTCAACATCGTCATCGCAATACTCTTGAGGCAGTGTGGTCAGTCAGTGATTCAGGTGCATTTCCGGGCCATGTGCCCCGGTCGTCAGTCGAAGTCCATATACATTCATGAAACAAAGGAGGATATGCGCGGTTTTTCCCCGGAATGGAAGGTTTTTCCGGGCCGGAACCGAAAAAGCGACGAAAATCCCACCGGATGGGGACAATATCGTCAACCGGCGGCGATCTGTTCTGGTGAGGTCAGAAGTTGGTCCAGATCCAGAGCGCGCTCGACCGGCAGGGCAGGGACGGGCTCGGTTACGCCCCGGAGCTGGAACAGACGCAGGTCAAGGCCATCGGTCTCAAACCCGGCCGCGCGCAGCACGGCTTCCGAGACCAACAGCTCGGCCCCAAGCGCCTTGGTTTCTCCTTCCAGCCGACTGGCGACGTTCACGGCGTCACCGATGATGGTCCGGGCGGCGTGGCCGGCAGCGCCGATCTCTCCCAACACAAGGTCGCCCAGGTGCAGGCCCATGCCGATGCGGATCTCGGGGCTGTTTTCCTGGGACAGCTGCTGGTTGAACTGCGCAAGCGCATGACTGATGTCGATCGCAGCTTTCAGAGCAGAACGGGCCGAGCTGGACGTGTCGGGTGTTTCGAACACGGCCAAAAGTCCATCGCCCATGTATTTATCGACGACCCCGCCGTCTGCGGTAATGGCTGGAACGATGGCGTCAAAGAACCGGTTCAGCAGGAACACGATGTCATAGGGCAGTTGCCCCGTTGTGCGCGCGGTAAACCCGCGCATGTCCAGAAACAGCACGGCCAGTTTACGCTCTTGCCCCTGGCTGGCATGCGCCCGCTGGCGTCCACCATCCGGCCGGAAAACACGGAAAACCGTCAAGGGGCTGGAGGGGCGGACCTGGCAGGCCAGGCGCGTGCGCTGTGTGGCCCCCACGGCCTTCAGGCTGCGAGCTTCGACCTCGCTGGGCGGTGGTAGTGACTCGGCGCCATCCTCGACGATGACGCGGCAGGTGGTGCAGCGCCCCCGGCCGCCGCACAGTGCAGTATGCGGAATACCGTTGGCTTGTGACATCTCAAGCAGCGTCATGCCTTTCTCTGAGGTCACTTCCGGCCCATCGACATATCTGACGCGCACCGAGTGTCGTCTACGCCAAAGCTTGCCTCCGAAATGGAACGCAAGAGCTGCACCAAGCGCGATCCAGAAGGCCATCAAGGCGTTGTCCTTGACGCTGAACAAAACCTGGAACTCTTCGGGGCCGGGCCAGTTGTAATGCTCAATATACTGTTCGCGTAGATCCGGATCCGCAAAATCCATCCAGATGCGCCGCCCTTCGGTCAGCAAACCGGCCAGGGCAAAGCTTGGGATGAAGACGGCAACTCCGATCAGATAGGGTACGGTTTGGCGCCACCACGAGGTCAGTCGCAGCCAGATATGCAGTCCGATGCACCCGTGTATCCAGACGATCAGCATCAGCAGGCTTTGCATCCAGATGGCCGAGTTTGGCCACATCAGAATGATGATGTAGCCCATCTCGTCATTCACGTCGAAAACCTGATGCGCATAGCGTGTCTGTACGATGTGCGAGATCAGTTGCAGCGGAATGAGAAGGCCAAGAATGATTTGCAGGCCCGTATGAAAGGGCATTCGCAGAGTTCGGCGCTGGGCGATCGACACCAATGCCAGACCTGCATGTACGATCAGGGCAAGATACAGGACAGCGCTGCCAATCGAATGGCGCGTGACCGTTTTCCGAGAGTCCTGCATGTCATGCAGGTAGTCGGTGTGAAACAGCCCCAGCCCGATATTGATGAAGTGGAAGAAAGCAAAGGCAAACAGCACAAGACCACTGATGATCCTGAGACGGGTCGCCCAACTGCCCTGCCAAAGGGGGGTGTTCAAAAGATCACCTGAAATCTGCCGCGCTCGGGGCAAGTCTGCGTTGCCGCGCTGTGTGGGTCAAGGTGCCAGAGGAGGGCGGTACGCAGCGCAGAAGACGCTGCGCGTCGCGGTCATTCCTGTTCGGCAAGGAACCGTTCGGCATCCAGTGCAGCCATGCAGCCCATTCCGGCCGAGGTCACGGCCTGCCGGTACACATGGTCGGTCAAGTCGCCGGCCGCGAACACGCCGGGGATCGAGGTCTGCGTGGTGCCGGGTTTGGTTTTGACATAGCCGCCCATATGGGTTTCCAGCACGTCCTTGACCAGTTCGTTGGCCGGGGCGTGGCCGATGGCAACGAACACGCCTTTGCAAGGGATCTCGGTGATTTCGCCCGTCTTGACGTTCTTCACCCGCACGCCTTCGACGCCCAGTGGGTTGTCGGTGCCGATCACTTCCTCCAGCTGGTGGAACCACAGCGGCTCGATCTTGTCGTTCTTGAACAGGCGCTCCTGCAGGATCTTTTCGGCGCGCAGCTCGTCCCGGCGGTGGATCAGCGTGACCTTGCTGGCGAAATTGGTCAGGAACAGCGCTTCTTCCACGGCGGTGTTGCCGCCGCCGATCACCACGATCTCCTGTCCGCGATAGAAGAACCCGTCACAGGTGGCGCAGGCCGAAACACCGAAGCCCTTGAATTTTTCTTCCGACGGCAGCCCCAGCCATTTGGCGCGTGCGCCGGTCGCCAGGATGACGGCGTCCGCAGTGTAGACGGTGCCGCTGTCGCCCTTGGCGGTGAAAGGACGCTTGGACAGGTCCAGGTCGTTGATGATGTCGCCGATCACCTCGCAGCCCATGGCCTTGGCGTGATCCTGCATGCGCACCATCAGGTCGGGGCCTTGAACTTCGGTGTCGCCTGGCCAGTTTTCGACCTCGGTGGTGGTGGTCAGCTGGCCGCCCGGTTCGATGCCCTGCACCAGAATCGGGTTCAGCATCGCGCGGCTGGCATAGACGCCCGCAGTGTATCCGGCAGGTCCCGATCCGATGATCAGAACCTTGGTGTGTCGTGTCTCGGCCATGGAACCCCCACTCGATTATTGCCTGAGCGCCGTCGTGGGCGCCGGGCTTCGATATAGCGACAGCATCGGTCGGCTTAAAGCCCCTTCGTCTCACGCGTCAGTCATGTGGTTCCAAGGTGCCGGCTTGCCTGATCGACAGACAAAGATTATTGCGCTGGTGCGAAAGAATATTGCGCATGGCACCTGCGCTGATATAAGAACCGAAAATTTCAGGAGCACCGCATGGTCACGACACGGCTGGACGAGATCGACCGAAAGATCCTTGCAGAACTGCAGGCAGACGGACGAATGACCAATGTCGAGCTCGCAAAACGTGTCGGAATCTCGGCCCCACCCTGCCTGCGGCGCGTCCGCACGCTGGAGGAGGCCGGCTTTATCCGAGGATACCACGCCGAGGTCAACGCCCGAGAACTGGGGTTCGAAGTTCAGGTCTTTGCGATGGTTGGCCTTGAAAGCCAGGCCGAGGCGGAATTGCGGGCGTTCGAAGACCGCTGCCGAGACTGGCCGCTGGTCCGAGAATGCCACATGCTGAACGGCGAGGTCGACTTCATCCTGAAATGCGTCGCCCCCGACCTCAGCAGTTTTCAACAGTTCCTTACGGGTGAGTTGCTGACCACGCCGAACGTGGCCAGCGTCAAGACTTCGCTTGTCATCCGCGGTGCAAAAGACGAACCCGGCGTGCCGTTCGACGTATTGGAAGAACGGATGAACCGGACGGCGTAAAGCCGGCGCGTCTGGTTTGCGATGCGCATGGCGGCAGCACCGCCACGATGGCCAGAGAAATGGCCCAACTCAGTAAAATCTGCATGTTGCCCCCCAAAATGCAGTGGTGATGGTTAAAGCTGTCACGCCGTGATGGCGTCGATCTCGCCCTCCCCGGCGCGCGCCATGAGCAGCGGACCGAAATCGTGCAACGAATGGATATGCGCGAACAGGTTCAGGTAGATCGAGCGCAGCGAGTGGCTCATCATCCGGACCGCGTTCACGCCGGGATGATAGGTTTCGAACTGCAGCCCATCGACATTGATGACCGCGTGGCGCTCCAGGCAGATGTGGAACAGCTCGACCGGAGTGGGCGGCTGCGTTTCAATCACGGACATGCCGTCCTGAAATTCGGCAACGGGTGTCAGCATCGGCTGGCCACCTCCAAGATGCCTCAGATGCGCCGGTGTTGCCAGCAAGCGGGCTGCGGGGCCGGCAATGACGCCGGACAATGGTTTTTGCATGCCGAACGTGTCTGCCATAATGCGGGTCAAAGGGCGTGTCCGCCCGCGCGAGTCTTCGCGACCAGGTACCAGAGTGACCGAGCCTTTCCACAACACCTTTTCGGATGCGCCGGTCTGGGTCAGGACCGTGTCGCCCGGCATCAAGTCCTCGATGGCGACCGGGCCGTGTTCCGTCTCGACCAGAGACCCACGTGTAAAGGCGCAGAACGCGTCTTCGAAAACGGGCAGCGCCGGTGCGATGTGGCGTGTCTGCGAAACTTCCCCGCTTTTCAGCAGTGCACTCACCTCGTATCGACGCAGTTGCGCCTTCTGCTTGGTGCCTGGACGCGGTGCTTCGCGCAGCAGTGCCGAAGTGTCGACGGCATTCTGCGCGGCCCGTGCCAGTGAATTTGGAATAGTCATATTATTCCGTTCCTTCCAATACGCCGAACAGGCGGGAAACATCCCCGTGCAGGCCCGCCTGACAGCTTGATTCTTTGTCTTGAAAAAAGTGCGCCACCTCCATGCGGGTACCGACGTGGCCGCGCATGGCGAATGGATTTCGCATTCGTTTGGTCAACACAATGACCCCCCAGACAAACTCGTACACTGCGAACGTAATTGTCCGCACACAAACGCCCTGAAAAACGTCGGCTGCGAATACCAGCCTCGGTTCACGCACCGGCCCAGAGCAGCTTCCGGTGCGCGTCTTGCCCTGTTGAGGCCGGCAGCTGGCCCCAGAGGGAGTTCGTATCAGCGTCGCGCGGCCAACCGGCGCACGACCCTTGCAGAGTGACTGGAAACCCGCTTCCAGGGCATTTCCGGTTGTTGGTCCCGGGCGGTCGCGACAACGGCGCGAAGAAAGCGAGATTTCAACTTCATACTCATGTCCTGCTCGATGTTCGGGGCTAAGCCCTTTTCCCTTTGTATAGCCAATGTGACGCGTCTTTGCGGCAGGGATGTGGCTGTTCCGGGATCAATTGAGGACAAAGATGAAGTCTTGCGGCACCCCCTGAGTTCGGATGCCAGAAATCAGACGTTCGGAGAACGGATAACCATCTGAGCACTGGCAAAAATTAACAACGATTCTGATGACAGATAGACACAATAAATGTGGCGGAAAAGTGGCGCTTTCGCCTTAATTCAGCCGATCTTTACAATCGTATGGCGGAAATCAGGCGGCCGTAATCCGCCTCTCCGGCGTGGGTCGCGCGCCGGTAGGAATAGAACTTGTCGGGATCGGAATAGGTGCAATGCCGCGTCCATTCTGCCTGCCCGACACCGGCCTGACGCAGCTTGTGAAGGCCAAAGGCCGGCAGGTCGAAATGCATCCGGTCACCTTGCCCATTTGCAAAGAAACGCGCGTTGTCCTGGCTTTCCAAAAGGAAGTCTTCCAGAAACTCCGGGCCAACCTCGTAGGCGCGCTGCGAGATCGTCGGGCCGATGACGGCAATGATGTTTTTGCGGTGCGCGCCCAGCGCCTCCATGGCGTCAAGCGTCGCCTCAAGGACACCGTCCAGAGCACCGCGCCATCCCGCATGAGCTGCCCCGATCACTTTCGCTTGAGCATCCGCAAACAGCACCGGCTGGCAGTCTGCCGTCAGGATCGTCAGCGCGAGGCCCGGCGTTGCGGTAACGATTGCATCGGCCCTTGGCTTCTCACCTGCAATCGGCTTGTCGACGGCTATCACGTGCAGGGAATGTACCTGATGCACGCCGACCAATGCATCCAGTTCGACGCCCATGGCCTCGGCCACTCTGCTTCTGTTCAGCGCGACCGCCTCGCTCAGGTCGGACGAGCCCGTGCCGCAATTGAGTCCGCTGAAGATACCGGAAGAGGCGCCGCCCTTGCGACTGAAGAACCCGTGTCGAATCGGTGACAACAAATCCGAGGTCAGAATTTCCAGAGTCATGTCCCAAGTCCCGATGGTGGCATCGCAGTTTTCGGGTAGAGGCCCAGCACCTTGAACAGGTTTCCCATTTCCTCTGGGTGCGTCAACCGCCGATGTGCCCGAACCAGCGTTTCCAGTTTTGATCCGGTCAACGCGCTGGCCAGAGACTGTGCGCGTTGTGTGATGCCCAGACGCTCAAGAAACACACCCTGAGGCGTTAGCCGCGTATGGGCGCAGCCCGTCGCGCGCGACGTCAATGCCAGCGTTTCGAAATCCACATGTGCAGTCAGGTCGGCCTGACCCGGTGTGGCGAGCGGATCGACGTATTCGTGCCCCTTGACGGCCTGCAACGTATCGCCCAGCGAACGCCAGGCGCCATAGTCGATAACGAGAGCCATACCACCGTGGCTGCGGATGATGCGGGCCGTTTCGGTCACGATGGGAACGGCCGACGCGCACAGCTCGACCAGATCACCGTCCCGTGTATCCTCGAGGCGCGTCGCCAAGGCCGCCTGCGTCGCCCTCGGGCCAAGGCCGAATGCCAGCTGATCGCCCTGCAGACCCACAAGACGTTCGCACCAGCCGTCGCCGTCGCGCAGAAACTGGCGGATGGGCAGGGCGTCGAAGAATTCGTTGGCCACAAGAAACAGCGGAAGCTCTGGGAGATCGCCCACCGAAACGATCCATTTCGGTGCGTGCGCATCCAGGGCCTCGGCTTGAAGTCCGCGCAGAACGGGCGAGGCTTCGAGCAATACCACCTGCGCGGCGTCGTGGAACCCGGGCACGCCCCGGGTCGCCCGTAGAATGTCGGCCATGAGTGTTCCGCGCCCCGGGCCCAGCTCGACCAGCGCAAACCGGCCGGGTCTGCCTTGATCAATCCAGCTCTGCGCGAGGCAAAGACCAATCACTTCGCCGAACATCTGGCTGATTTCCGGAGCGGTGACAAAGTCTCCATGTGTGCCTATTGGGTCGCGGGTGGTGTAGTAGCCGTGCGTTGGATGCAGAAGGCATTCGGCCATATAGTCCGCCACGCTCATCGGCCCGTCCTGCCGGATGCGGTCGGTCAGATGGCCAAGCAGGCTCATGCCGCCCGCCGTGCCCGTAGGGCAAACCACAAGCCGACTGCGATCATCGGTACAGATAGGATCTGGCCCATCGTCAGGCCGTAGCCGCCCACATGCCACGCAAGTCCAAGCGGGTTTCCGGCCGAGACGAATTGCGCATCGGGTTGGCGAAAGAACTCGACGATGAAGCGCGAAGCGCCATAGCCCGCCAGAAATACGCCCATGATGCGACCGGGCCAATGAAATGCGCCGCGCCGATAGACCAGCCACAACAATAGCAGGCCCAACAGCACGCCTTCCAGCGCAGCCTCGTACAACTGCGACGGGTGGCGGGCGCAAAGCCCAGCAGCGACATTGGCGCAGTCCTGAGCTGCTGCGCCGGGAAAGATCACCGCCCAGGGCAGTTCGCTGGGTCGGCCCCACAGCTCGGCATTGACGAAATTGGCCAAACGGCCAAGCAAAAGGCCGGGGGGAACAGTATGGGCGATCAAGTCGGCCAGTGAAAGCAAGGGGGCCGAATGGCGTCGCGCGAAGACCAGCGCTGCGGTCACCACACCCAGAAGGCCGCCGTGAAAGGACATGCCACCCTGCCAGACCTTCAGGATCTCAAGCGGGTGGAACAGGTAGTATTCGGGCTGATAGAACAGGACAAAGCCCAACCGCCCGCCGATGATGACCCCCAGGATGATCCAGGTGATCAGGTCCTCCAACTGGTCCGGTCTCAGAGGAGGGGATTGATCCGGCCACAAAGCGGGACGGCGCACCGCCATCACCGCCATGCGCCACGCGATCAGGATGCCCGCGATATAGGCCAGCGCATACCACCGCAGCGCGAACTCGATCCCGAAGGCGGAAATCGAGAACAGCTCGGGCGACAGATCGGGGAAATTCAAAACAGCTTGCATGTGCGTCTCATTGCCCGGGGTTGGCTGACCAAGTCAACCTTGAGACTGGGCTCTCTATCCCCCATATAGAAGGCATTCGCGATTCCGGAGTAGACACATGCAAACCCGCAACAAGTTTCTGGACGATATGTCCCAGTTGATGACCAACGCAATGGGCGTGGCGCAGGGTGCGCGAGAAGAGGCTGAAACGGCGATGAAGTCCTTGGTCGACCGCTGGCTGGCGGATCGCGACTTTGTCACGCGAGAAGAGTTCGATGCCGTCCGCGCGATGGCCCAGAAAGCGCGCGAAGAAAACGCGGCACTGGAAGCGCGGATCGCCGCGCTTGAAGCCAAGCTGGACAAATAAGCCCAGCCGCAGATCGGCATTTCGGAATTTTTGGCAAGACCCTACACCGCTCAACCCGCGCTGGGTGTCGCAGTGTGGGGAGTCTCGCCGCATTGCGAAAATAAATCAAGGCAAAGCTGCAGGGTGCGCCAATATTTTGGTGGCCGTTGCCAGCTGTCCACAACTTATTGCTGTTATCCCCAAGAATGGGGGTTGCCAGAGTCCCAGCCACAGCGCACCATATTTAGTACAGGCCTATGGGGGAAGCCCGGCTTGTAGAGCAGGCAACTAGCGCTGGGGCGCTGCCAGCCCCGAAATGCTAGGTATTAAGTGAGGTGGCACCATGGCACTTTCCGAGCAGTATTTCGAAGAAGACATTCATCCGATTGATATTGTCGAACATCTGGCTGAACACCACGATTGGGATTTCGACCGGATCGGTGACGACCAGATCGCCATGGCGGTCGAAGGACAGTGGCGCACCTACTCGATCACGTTGGCCTGGTCCAACTATGACGAGACCCTGCGGATGGTCTGCTCGTTCGAGATGGAGCCGCCCGAGGACCGGGTTTCCGATCTCTATGAATTGCTGAACCGCATGAATGACCAGTGCTGGGCCGGCGCCTTCACCTACTGGGGCAATCAGAAGCTGATGGTCTACCGCTACGGTCTGGTGCTCAGCGGCGGGCAATCGGCCAGCCCCGAACAGATTGACACGATGATCACCGCCGCTGTCCTGAGCGCCGAGCGTTACTATCCTGCGATCCAGTTGGTAACCTGGGGCAATCGTACGCCCGAGGATGCGATGCAAGTCGCCATTGCAGAGGCTTACGGCCGCGCGTAAAGCTTTGCCCCAAACCGTAAAGGCAGGGGAGGGGCAATCATGGACATGTCACGCGTCGCGGATCAGGGGCTGGTGCTTCTGGGATGCGGAAAGATGGGGTCGGCCATGTTGGCCGGCTGGCTGGAACATGGCCTGCCTGCCGCATCAGTATGGGTGATCGACCCTAACCCTTCCGAATGGCTCAGGGCGCAAGGGGTCAATATCAACACTCCACTTCCTGAAAGACCTGCCGTCGTGTTGGTTGCCGTCAAACCTCAGATGATGGGCGAGGCATTGCCGGCAATTCAGGCGTTGGGGGGAGGCGAAACCCTGTTCATCTCGGTCGCCGCCGGAACTTCCATCGCCACGTTCGAGCGTGTTCTGGGTGCTGGTACTCCGATCATTCGGGCCATGCCGAACACGCCTGCGGCGATCCGGCAGGGCATCACCGCGCTGATTGGAAATGCCAGCACGTCGGGTTCTGACATGACCCTGGCCGAAGATCTGCTGGCGGCCATCGGTGATACCGTGCGCCTGCAGGATGAGGCGCAGATGGACGCGGTCACCGGTCTCAGCGGCTCGGGGCCGGCCTATGTCTTTCATCTGATTGAAACGCTGGCTGCCGCCGGTGAGGCGCAAGGCCTTCCCCATGATCTGGCCATGCGGCTGGCCAAGGCGACCGTCGCCGGGGCAGGGGCTCTGGCGATGGCGTCCGAGGAAGATCCCTCGCAATTGCGCATCAATGTCACGTCACCCAACGGCACGACGCAGGCAGCGCTGGAAGTCCTGATGCATGAACAGGAAGGGTTTCCAAACCTGTTGCACCGTGCAGTAAAGGCGGCAACCGATCGATCCAAGGAGCTGTCTGGTGAGTGAAATTTCCTTCGACGACTTCCTAAAGGTCGACATCCGCGTAGGTGAGGTCATCCGGGCCGAACCCTATCCCGAGGCGCGCAAGCCCGCGATCAAGATGTGGATCGACTTCGGCGACGAGATCGGCGAGCGCAAGACCTCGGCGCAGGTTACCGCGCATTACACGCCCGAATCCCTTGTGGGCAAACAAGTGCTGGCCGTGGTCAATTTCCCGCCGCGTCAGATCGGGCGGTTCATGTCCGAGGTTCTTGTTCTGGGTCTGCCGGACGAATCGGGCGAGATTGTTTTGATCGGTCCTGATGGCAAAGTTCCCGTGGGCGGGCGGATGCACTGATGAAGCTGTTGATCACCCGACCGATGACCCCCGCGGTCACCGCGCGCGCGCGGGATGAGTTCGACGTCGATATCCGAGATAGCAACGCACCGCTCAGCATTGATGAGATGGAGCGCGCATTGCTGGGCTACGACGTGGTCGTCCCGACTTTGGGTGATGTCTTTTCGGCCAGTATCTTTGAAGTGGTCACGGCTCCGCGGTGCAGACTGTTGGCCAATTTTGGAGTGGGTTTCAATCACATTGATGTGGCGGCAGCGCAGGTTGCTGGTGTTCGCGTCACCAACACACCGGGGGCGGTCACGGATGCAACGGCGGACATTGCCATGACTCTGCTGCTGGCAACGGCCCGCCGCGCGGGCGAGGGTGAACGGCTGGTCCGGTCCGGCAATTGGCAGGGCTGGCACCCGACCCAGATGCTGGGACAGCATGTCACCGGAAAACGGGTCGGAATCATCGGAATGGGACGGATCGGGCAAGCCATTGCCCGGCGCAGTCATTTCGGGTTCGGAATGCAGGTCAGCTATCAGTCCCGCACGCCCAAGGATCTGGATTTCCCTGCCGAGTTCGTTCCCGATTTGGCGGCCCTGGCTGCTGCGGTCGATTTTCTGGTCGTCGCCGTCCCCGGTGGTGTTGACACCTTCCACCTCATAGACGCTTTGGTTCTTTCGGCTATGCGGCCGTCGGCCATTCTGGTCAACATCGCTCGAGGAGAAGTCGTGGACGAAGCTGCACTGATCCATGCGCTGAAAAACGGCCAGATCGCCGGGGCCGGGCTGGATGTCTACGAGTTTGAACCCGCCGTGCCGCAGGCCCTGCGCGAGATGGAGAATGTCACCCTGCTGCCGCATCTGGGCACCGCGACCGAGGAAGTGCGCACGGATATGGGGCACATGGCATTGGACAATGTGGCGGCTTTTGTCGCCGGGCGACCGCTGCCAAATCTGGTCTAACTGCCCACGGCCTCGCGCCAGTGTTTCCGGCAGAGTGAAACATAGGTCTCGTTTCCGCCAATCTGCACCTGCGCACCCTGAGTGATGGTTTTGCCGTTTTCGTCCTGACGGATCACCATCGTGGCCTTTCGCCCGCATCTGCAGATGGTGCGGACCTCGCGCATTTCATCGGCCAGCGCCAGCAGAGCCGCTGATCCTGGAAACAGCTTGCCCTGAAAATCCACCCGCAACCCGTAGGCCAGAACCGGTACTTTCAGGTCATCCACCGCATGAGCCAATTGCCAGACCTGTTCTTCGGTCAGGAACTGCGCCTCGTCCACAAAAACACAGGCCACTTTCCCCTGATCAAGACGGTCTTGGATCATCGCGAACACATCGTCGTGGGGAGTGAACGTATCGGCCTGTTCCGAGATTCCGATCCGCGATGCGATGCGCCCCTGGCCCGCGCGCCCGTCAATGGCTGCGGTCATCAGATAGGTGTCCATGCCGCGCTCGCGATAGTTGTGCGACGCCTGAAGCAGCACCGTGGACTTGCCTGCGTTCATGGTTGAGTAGTTAAAGTACAGCTTGGCCATGGGCTGGGTCTAATCGGCTCACGCTGCGCGAGCAAGTCGTCAATGTCCTGAAAAAAATCGACGCCGCCATTGCAGTCGCAGAGGCCGAGCAGATGCTCTTGGGGATGGATAACCCCGCTTCCGCAACAGCGACACCGCCGGCCACGAAATGGCCGAAACAGCGCAGGGCCTGAAATACTGCCCCACAAACACTCTTTACCGGCATTAACTGCCGCCACTCACTCACAAAACCCCCGCATATCTGAGGGATAGCCAACATATGACATTTCAATTATGACTCGAGTATGGGAAATTTCCCCTCCCTTTCCCCGGTGCGGACAGCCGGGCAAGAGGGCGCAGCGAACAAAGGTACAAAAATGGCAGATATCGGGGCCTATCTGAAAAAGCACACCGAAGCTTTGGTCAAGGACGTGGGGATCGAGGCAGCATGCGAGATCACAGGGAAATCCAAGGCCACATTGGGCCGGTATTACTCCGACAATCCCGAGCACAGTGACCGGTTCATGCCGGTGGATGCGGTCGCACGTCTGGAAAACGCGGCCAGCTACCCGCATGTGACTTCGGCCCTGGCGGACCTCAAGAACATCACCTTGTCCTATGATGAGCGCAATTCGACCCGTACGCGCACCGGGGGCGTCAATTCGGACGTGATCGCACTGAGCCAGCGGTTTGCGATGCTGATGACCGAATACCAGGCCGCGATCGAGGATGGCATCATTACCGTCAACGAAGCCAAGCGTCTGCTGAAAGAAACTTCGTTGCTGCAACAGGTTCTGATCGAGATGAAATTGCACCTCGAAGAGGAAAGCGTCAGCTGATCTAGTTTCCGAAAAGCCGCCATGGGGCGGTGAAAAAGGCGATGTGCGCATCGCCTTCCTCAAGCTGAGCTGAAGTAGCTCTTAACCTTAGTCAGTTTTCGTCGTTGTTGGCATTGTTCCCGCGTCCGGGGCTTGAGCCCTCGGGCCCATTTCCGCCCCCGTTGTTGCCTTTGCCGCCGCCAATGTTGCCCTTGCCGCCGCCTTTCCCGTCGCCGTTGTTTCCTTTACCGCCGCCGTGACTGCCACCCTTGCCGGGCTTGCCGTCACCATGGCCGGGCTTGCCGCCGCCCTTGCCGGGCTTGCCACCGCCATCGCCAGGCTTGCCGCCGCCGTTGCCGGGATCATCATTCCCGCCGCCGTTGCCCGGATCGTCGGATCCGCCATCACCGGGGTCATCGTTCCCCCCGCCATTGCCGGGGCCGCTGTTTCCGCCGCCCGACCCGGATCCGCCGCCGGCGGATGGGCCGGTGCTCGATGCGGGTTGAAATCCGCTGGGGTCGTTTTCGCGGCCGTCAAAGCTGTTGGCGTTGGAAATCGATCCGGTCGGCAAATCGCTCAGCAGATTGGCCAGCCCCGGACATTGCTGCGAGGTATTGGCAAGAACCGACCCGAAATCTGCCCGTTGTTGCAGATGCGAGAGGAAACTGGGCGTAACCTGCGAACAGCCGCAAAGGGCCGCATAGTCACCATTGTTGGCTGCGATCCGTGCTGTGTTGGCGTTGCAAACCTGGGGCTCGGCCATGGCCGCGCTGGCTGCAGCAACCCCCAAAAACGGGGCGACAACCCAGGCCGCCATTCCTGACTTAGAACTCTTGAACATGGCGCACCTTTCTTAACCTAGCGTCACCTGACATGCGGAATTGCATGGCCTTCCAGATGGAGGCCGCGGGTTAAGTTGCGCTGTATCAATTCTGAAGAAGTTTTCAGGAATACAAAAACAGTCCGCCTGCGCGGGCGAAATATTCGAGGTTATCGCTTGTTGCACCGGACGTGGACCGGCGGCGCCGGCGTGTCAGGCGTGGCGTTTGACGATGACGGACCCCACCGAATATCCTGCACCGAACGAGCAGATCAGGCCGACATCGCCATCCTGAAGATCGTCTGAATATTTGGAAAAGGCGATGATCGACCCGGCGGACGATGTATTGGCATAGTCCTGCAGGATGTTGGGCTGTTCGCCCGGCTCCGGCTCTCGGCCCAAGACCTTTTTGCCGATGAAATCATTCATCGTCTTGTTGGCCTGGTGCAGCCACAGCCGCTTGAGATCGCCACTTTCGATCCCTTCGGAATCCATGTGGTCGCTGATGTGTTTGCTGACCATCGGCAGCACTTCCTTGAACACCTTGCGGCCGTTCTGCATGAACTGCATGTCGCGGCGGTCCTTCAATCCGTCGGGCCGGGTGCGCCGCAGAAAACCGTTGTTGTTGCGGATGTTGTTCGAAAACTCGGTTGCGCAGCGGGTCGACAGGATTTCGAAATGCGGGCCCTTTGCATCCTCGATCCGCTCGATCAGCGTGGCGGTGGCCACGTCACCGAAGATAAAGTGGCAATCCCGGTCGCGCCATTCCAGGTGTCCCGAGCAGATCTCGGGGTTGACCACCAGCGCCGCCCGTACGGACCCCGACCGGATCATGTCGGCCGCGGCCTGAATGCCGAACGTCGCCGAAGAACAGGCCACGTTCATATCGAACCCAAAACCAGCGATGCCCAACGCGTTCTGGATTTCGACCGCAATGGCGGGATAGGCGCGTTCATGGTTCGACGCGGCACAGATCACCAGATCGACATCCGCCGCCGTCCGCCCGGCCTGCGCCAGCGCCTTGTTGCAGGCGTCCAGCGCCATTTCGGTCATAATGCCCGGCTCATCATCGCTGCGCTGGCGCAGCAGGGGATGCATCACGTCCGGGTCCAGCACGCCGGTCTTGTCCATGACGTAGCGGTTCTCGATGCCCGAGGCCTTGACGATGAACTCTTCCGAGGAGTGCTGCATCGGCTCCATCTCGCCCGCGGCGATGGCATCGGCGTTGGCAGCATTCATCTTGTCGGCATAGGCGTTGAAGGCTTTGACCAGCTCGGCATTGGTGATGACGTTTTCGGGCGTGAAAACCCCGGTACCGGTGATTGCGGGCGTGTACATGTCGGGTCCTGAATGTTTCGGATTCGCCCAAAATGCAGTCACAGCGCCCCCAGATCAAGAGATGTTGACCCAAGGGAACGGCATAGGTTTGCGCAAATTCAACTTCACATCTTGAATAGTTCGAAATCTGAAGTATATCACCGCTCGACTCGCGCGGAGAGCATCCATGACCAAAGACATCAGTGAACGGCTGGCCCGACTGACCCCTGAGATCCAGGCGATGATGGGCGTCTATGCGCTGTACTGGAAACTGGAAGAGAGTTTCGGCTGCATTGATACCGATCTCAGCCATCAGGAATGCCACATGTTGATCAAGTTAGATCAGCCCAAGCGGATGGGAGTGTTGGCGGCCGACATGCTGACCGTGCCGTCGACCATTACGGCCACCGCCGATGCGCTTGAGGCGGCCGGTTATCTGACCCGTCAGCAGGATCCCGATGATCGCCGTGCGTGGTTGCTGGTGCTGACCGACAAAGGTGCCGAAGCCCGCAACATGCTGGTTACCACCGCCGGAGAGCTGTTTCACCGTGCCTCCGGGTTGGATGACGAGGAAACCGCTCAATTTGCCCGGCTTGCCCGCAAGATCCGGGACAACATTCTGAAAACGGGAATACCCGAGGGATTGACGAAATGAAGCTGCTGACTTCGCTGGGCCTTGCCCTTGCCGTACTGGCCGCACCGCTTGCGGCGCAAGACGGCACCAAGCCTGTAAAACTTATGGTGGTGCATGAGACCGCTCCCGGATTCTCACGCCAGTTCTTCGGGCGCGTGGCCGCGCGGCAGACTGTCGATCTGGCGTTTCAGGTCGCCGGACAGATCGTGGAACTGCCCGTCAACGAAGGGTTCCAGGTGCCCAAGGGCAGCCTGATTGCAAAGCTGGACCAAGAGCCGTTCGAACTGGCACTGGAACGTGCGCGTCTTCAGAAGGATCAGGCTGACCGCACCGTGGCCCGCCTGTCGCGCCTGCGGGGGACGACTGCAAGTCAGGTCGCTGTCGATGACGCTGAAACCGCCGCCCAACTGGCTGCAATCGCGGTGCGTGACGCCCAGTACAACCTCGAGCACACGACTCTGACCGCGCCGTTCGATGCGCTGGTATCGCGGCGTGAGGTCGAGAACTTCACCACCGTGGCCGCCGGAACGCCGATCGTCCGGATCCACGATCTGTCCGAATTGAGGATCGAGGTCGATGTGCCCGAAATCCTGTTCCAAAGGACCAGCCAAGAAGATGGCATTTCGATCACGGCAAAATTCCCCGCAAGTGACGAGGTCTTCCCGTTGGAAATCCGCGAATTCGACGCTGAAACTTCGAGCGTCGGCCAGACGTTCCGGATTCAGTTCGGCCTCACGCCGCCGGAAGACTTGCGGGTGCTGCCCGGCTCGTCGGTAACCGTCAATGTTCAGGTCGATGACAAACGCATTGGCATCATCGTTCCCCCGACCGCGATTGTCGCCGACGCCGAGGGCAATCTGGGCGTTATGGTCTTTTCGCCGGTCGGTGCAGATGTTGGCGCCGTGCGGCGTGTTCCCGTGACCATCGAACCTACCCAGACAGGTGACGTCCGGGTTCTGACCGGATTGTCGGACGGCGACGAAATCGTGGTGGCCGGCGGGTCCGTTCTGACCGATGGGCAGACCGTGCGCCGCTTTGACGGCTTTGCAAACTGAAGGGGGCGATGATGAATATCGCACGCGCTTCGATCGACAGGCCGATCTATACGTGGCTGGTGATCCTGATCGCTTTGCTGGGTGGGATCTGGGGATTTTCGTCGCTCGGGCGGCTCGAAGATCCGGCCTTTACCATCAAGAACGCCGTAGTGTTGACCACGTATCCCGGTGCGACGGCTGAACAGGTGGCCGAGGAGGTCTCGGAGCCTTTGGAATCTGCCATCCAGCAGATGGGCGAGGTCGATGTCATCACCTCGGTCAACCGTCCCGGTCAATCGCTGATCGAAGTCGAGATCAAGTCCACCTACGATGGCAGCGAATTGCCGGATATCTGGACCCGACTGCGCGCCAAGGTCCGGGATGCGGCCCGTGGATTGCCGTCCGGTGTCAGCCAGCCCTATGTGAATGACGGGTTCGGTGACGTGTTCGGTCTTTTCTATGCGGTCACCGCGGAAGGGTTCAGCGACGCCGAAAAGCACGAATTGTCGACCTTCTTGCGGCGCGAGTTGCTGACCGTTGAGGGCGTTGCGGACGTTGAAGTGCAGGGTTTGCCAGACGAAGCCATTTTCATCGAGCCGGACCTGGCCATTTCGGTCAACCAGAACGTGCCGTTGCAGTCGATCAACGAAGCGATCGCCAACGCCAATTCGGTTCAGTCGTCAGGGACGCTTCGGTCAGACGACGATCGCACCACGATCCTGACGGCGGACGGATCGGACAGCGTGTCCGAAATCGCAGGGCTGTCGGTTGGCTCTCAGGGGCAAGTGATCAACCTCTTTGACATGGCCGATGTCTACCGGGCCCGCCAGACCCATCCTGACATCATGATCCGGTTCAACGGCGTCGAAGCCTTCACCCTGGGTATTGCCGGCCTGTCGACGGAAAACATCGTGGAGGTCGGAAAGCGCGTCGACGCCAAGCTGGCCGAACTGGATGTGGAAATTCCCGCGGGCGTCGATGTATTGCCGATCTACCAGCAGCACGTCGTGGTCGAGCAGGCTTCGAACGATTTTCTTGTGAACCTGGCCATGTCGGTTGCCATCGTGGTGGCGGTGCTAGGAATATTCATGGGTTGGCGCGCAGCAGTCGTTGTGGGCTCGACCCTTTTGTTGACCGTTGTCGGGACCCTGCTGTTCATGGCGCTGTTTTCCATCGAGATGGAGCGCATTTCGCTGGGCGCGCTGATCATTGCGATGGGGATGCTGGTCGACAATGCCATCGTGGTGGCCGAGGGGATGCAGATCTCCATGCTCAAGGGGAAAAACTCGCGCGACGCTGCCGACGAGGCCGCGTCCAAGACCCAGATCCCCCTTCTGGGGGCCACGGTCATCGGAATCATGGCCTTTGCCGGGATTGGGCTCAGCCCGGATGCGACGGGCGAATTCCTGTTCTCGTTGTTTGCGGTGATCGCGATCTCTTTGCTGCTGAGCTGGGTGCTGGCCATCACGGCGACACCGTTATTGGGGCATTATTTCTTCAAACAGGGCAAGGACGTGGATGTCGACGCTTATAGCGGCATCCTGTTCCGATCCTATGGGGCGATCCTGCGCTGGGCATTGCGGTTCCGTTGGCTGGTGGTGGCCGGTTTGGTCGGGGTCACCGTGGTCTGCTATGCCGGCTTCGCGATGGTGAAACAGCAGTTTTTCCCGGACTCCAACACGCCGCTGTTCTTCGTCCATTACAAGCTGCCGCAGGGGACACCGATCGCGCGGACGAGTGCCGATATGCAAGTCTTTGAGGACTGGCTGGCCCAGCGGGATGATGTCGTCTCGGTCACCACCTTCGTGGGGCAGGGCGCGACGCGGTTCATGTTGACCTATTCGGCCGAGAAGCCCAACCCAAGCTATGGGCACATGATCATCCGGACCGAAACGCTCGAGGACATTCCTGTCCTGCGCGCCGATCTGGAGGCCTTTGGTGAAACTCAATTCCCCGAAGGCGAATTCCGGACCAAGCGTCTGGTCTTCGGCCCCGGCGGCGGTACCCCGATCGAGGCGCGGTTCTCGGGCAGCGATCCGGTCGTGCTGCGGCAACTGGCCGACGAGGCGGTGCGGCGCATGTCGGCGGCATCGCCAAATGCGCTGGACGTGCATCACGACTGGCGTGAAATGGAATTGGCGGTCCAGCCGATCTATGCGACCGAGCGTGCGCAGACGGCCGGTGTCACCCGCGAAGACATTGCCGCGACCCTGCAATTCTCGACGGACGGCATCACCGGCGGCGTGTTCCGCGAAAGGGACCGCCTGATCCCGATTATCCTGCGTCGCCCCGCGGACGGAGAATACTCGATTGTCGATCAAGTAGTGTACTCGGACCAGTCACAGAAATTCGTTCCGATCGAGCAGATGGTGGACGGGTTCCAGTACAAAGCGCTCAATACTTTGGTGCATCGGCGCGATCGCGTTCTGACCGTCACGGTGGGCGCAGACATCCCGGCCGGCCTGACCGCAGCCCAGGTCCATTCCGAGGTTCGCGATGCGATCGAGGACATGGAACTGCCGCTGGGCTACAAGCTGGAATGGGGCGGCGAGTTCGAGGATTCCGGCAAAGCGCAAGCCAGCCTTGGCAAACAGTTGCCACTGAGCCTGTTGATCATGGTTCTGATCTCGGTGCTGCTGTTCAACGCGATCCGGCAACCGGTCATCATCTGGCTGCTGGTGCCGATGTCGGTGAACGGCGTGGTGATCGGGCTGTTGGGCACAGGCCTGCCCTTTACCTTCACCGCGCTTCTCGGGCTGCTCAGCCTGTCAGGGATGCTGATCAAGAACGGTATTGTTCTGGTCGAAGAGATCGACCTTGTCCGCGCCACGGGCAAGCCTCTGCGCGAAGCGATCATCGAAGCCTCGGTCTCGCGCCTGCGCCCGGTCATGCTGGCGGCGATCACCACGATCCTGGGGATGGCGCCGCTGCTGACCGACGCGTTCTTCGTGTCGATGGCAGTGACGATCATGGGTGGTCTGGCCTTCGCGACGATCCTTACCATGGTTGCCGCGCCGGTGTTCTACATGCTGTTCTTCTCTCGGGAAGAACAGCGCAGGTTGGCGGCGCAGACTGCATGATCCCACAAAAAAGCCCCGGCGAACGGCCGGGGCTTTTTGCTTGTCCGCTGCGGGCGTCAACCCTGTAGCGATTTGACCTCCACATCCCCTTCAGCCTGCGCCTTGATCGCCAGCGCGGCGGCGTGGCTGGCCGCAGCCGTGGTGTAGTAGGGGATCTTGTCATACAGCGCGATCGAGCGGATGGCCTTGCTGTCCTCAACTGCCTGCGCGCCTTCGGTGGTGTTCATGACCAACTGGACCTGACCGTCCTTCAACATGTCCACCACATCGGGGCGGCCCTCGTAGACCTTGTTGACCACGTCACAGGGCACGCCCTTGGATTCCAGCCATGTCTGTGTTCCGCGGGTGGCCACCAGCGAGAATCCCTGCTCGACCAGAACCTGCGCAGCCTCGATCATCGCCGGACCCTTGTCGGCATCCTTGATCGAGATGAACGCCCGTCCCTTGGACGGCAACACCATGCCCGCGCCCATCTGCGCCTTGAGGAAGGCCCGCGGGAAGTCGCGGTCCCAGCCCATGACCTCGCCGGTCGAGCGCATCTCGGGACCCAGGATGGTATCGACACCGGGGAAGCGGGCGAAGGGCAGCACCGCTTCTTTCACCGAGAACCACGGCATGTCCGGGTCGGCCAGGGTCATCTGGTCAGCGATCTTGGTATCCTGACCCTCCTTGTAGGGCGGGCGTTGCGGGAAGTTCGAAAGCGGCTCGCCCGCCATCACCCGTGCGGCGATCGAGGCGATTGCGCTGTCGGTCGCCTTGGCCACGAAGGGCACGGTGCGGCTGGCGCGCGGGTTGACCTCGATCAGGTAGATCTCGTCATCCTTGATCGCGAACTGCACGTTCATCAGGCCCACGACGTTCAGCGCCTTGGCCAGCTTGTAGGTCTGGTCCTTGATTTCGGAGATGATCTCTTTCGACAGCGAATAGGGCGGCAGCGAACAGGCCGAGTCGCCCGAGTGCACGCCGGCCTCTTCGATATGCTGCATGATGCCGGCCACATGGACATCCTTGCCGTCGCACAGCGCGTCCACGTCCAGCTCGACCGCGCCGGCCAGATAGCTGTCCAGCAGCACCGGACTGTCGCCCGAGACCACCACGGCCTCGTTGATGTAGCGCTTCAGCTGATCCATGTCGCGCACGATCTCCATCGCGCGGCCGCCCAGAACGTAGGACGGGCGGATCACCAGCGGGAACCCGATCTCTTCTGCGATCTCAAGCGCTTGGGCGTCGGTCGAAGCGATGCCGTTCTTGGGTTGTTTCAGGCCCAGATCGTTGACCAGTGCCTGGAAACGTTCGCGGTCTTCGGCCAGGTCGATCGCGTCGGGCGTGGTGCCCAGGATCGGAATACCTTCGGCCTCGAGCGCATTGGCCAGCTTCAGCGGGGTCTGACCACCGAACTGCACGATCACGCCGTGCAGTGTGCCGTTCTGCCGCTCGGTCCGCAGGATCTCCATCACATGCTCGAAGGTCAGCGGCTCGAAATACAGCCGGTCCGAGGTGTCGTAGTCGGTCGAAACCGTCTCGGGGTTGCAGTTGACCATGATTGTTTCATAGCCCGCGTCGGTCAGCGCAAAACAGGCGTGGCAGCAGCAATAGTCGAACTCGATCCCCTGGCCGATCCGGTTGGGGCCGCCGCCCAGAATGACGACCTTCTTGCGGTCGCTGGGGCGCGCCTCGCATTCGACCTCGCCCATCGTGGGGGCCTCGTAGGTCGAATACATGTAGGGCGTCTGCGCCTCGAACTCGGCGGCGCATGTGTCGATCCGCTTGAACACGGCGGTGACGCCTAGATTGTGTCGAGCGCGGCGCACGTTGGCCTCGTCGCGGCCGGCCAGATTGCCCAGACGCGCGTCGGTAAAGCCCAGCATCTTGAGCCGGCGCAGGCCGTCCTCGGTCATCGGCAGGCCGTCCTTGCGAACGGTGCGTTCCGCCTCGATGATCTCGCGGATGCGGGCCAGGAACCAGGGGTCGAACTTGGTGACGGCAAAGATTTCGTCGTCGGTCAGACCGTGGCGCATCGCCTGCGCGATGGTGCGCAATCGGTCGGGTGTCTGCTGGCTGATGGCCTTGATGACATGTGCCTTGTCGTCGCTGCTTTCGACCGCATCCCATGGACCGATGCTCAGGCCCGGAATTTCAACCTCGTCAAACCCGGTCAGGCCCGACTCCATCGAAGCCAGCGCCTTTTGCATCGATTCGTGGATCGTGCGGCCGATCGACATCGCCTCGCCAACCGATTTCATCGCGGTGGTCAGGTAGGGTTCAGCGCCCGGGAATTTCTCGAAGGCGAATTTCGGGATCTTGGTGACGACATAGTCGATGGTCGGCTCGAAGCTGGCCGGTGTGACCTTGGTGATGTCGTTGTCCAGCTCGTCCAGCGTGTAGCCCACCGCTAGCTTGGCGGCGATCTTGGCGATCGGGAAGCCTGTCGCCTTCGACGCCAGCGCCGACGAGCGCGACACGCGCGGGTTCATCTCGATCACGACCATGCGGCCGTCAGCCGGGTTGATCGCCCATTGCACGTTCGACCCGCCCGTTTCGACGCCGATCTCGCGCAGAACGGCGATCGAGCCGTTGCGCATGATCTGGTATTCCTTGTCGGTCAGCGTCAGCGCCGGTGCCACGGTGATCGAGTCGCCGGTATGCACGCCCATTGGATCGACGTTCTCGATCGAGCAGACGATGATCGCGTTGTCGGCGGTGTCGCGCACCACCTCCATTTCATATTCTTTCCAGCCCAGAAGGCTTTCGTCGACGAGGATCTGGTTCACCGGCGAGGCATCCATTCCCGAGCGGCAAAAGTGGATGTAATCCTCACGGTTGTAAGCCACACCGCCGCCGGTGCCGCCCAATGTAAAGGCGGGGCGGATGATCGCGGGCAAGCCGATGTTTTCCAGCTCGTCCAAGGCCATTTGCACGCCGGCATCCAGGTCGGCAGAACCGTCGGCTTTTTTGGGGGCGGTGACGATGGTGGCCTTGGGGTTTTCAAGACCCAGGCGGTCCATCGCTTCGCGGAACAACTTGCGGTCCTCGGCCATTTCGATGGCCTCTCGCTTGGCCCCGATCATCTCGACGCCGAATTTTTCCAGCACGCCCATCTCTTCCAGCGCCAGCGAGGTGTTCAGGCCTGTCTGCCCGCCCATCGTAGGCAGCAGGGCGTCGGGGCGTTCCTTTTCGATGATCTTGGCGACGACCTCGGGCGTGATCGGTTCGATATAGGTGGCGTCGGCCAGTTCCGGGTCGGTCATGATCGTGGCAGGGTTCGAGTTCACCAGGATGACCCGATACCCTTCCTCGCGCAGCGCCTTGCAGGCCTGGGCGCCGGAATAGTCGAATTCGCAAGCTTGCCCGATGACAATGGGCCCCGCCCCGATGATCATGATCGACTGGATGTCGGTTCTCTTCGGCATGGCCTGGTCCCTTCGATTTTGCACGAGTCGCGGGCGCCGCCCAAGCGCCCAAATTGTCGTGCGTTATAGGGACCCGGGCAAAAGGTGCAAGGGGGATCGGAAACGGAAGCGAAATTGCCGCTTTCCCCCCTTTCCCTTGGCACCGTATTCTCTATATGCCGCTGAACGGCAGATGAGGAAGCAATTGCGCATTCGTTTCGATCAGGGACCCGCCGGTCCGGGCACCGGTTTCGACCGGCCCGCCCAGGTGATCCGCGCCGACCGGGCGGAGCAGGTGCCCCAGGCATTGGCGGCGCTGGATGACGCGCGCTCGCAGGGCGGCTGGCTGGCCGGATTTGCCAGCTACGAGCTTGGCTATGCGCTTGAGCCGAAGCTGGCCGCAAGGCTGCCCGCGAACCGTCGATTGCCGCTATTGTGCTTTGGGGTGTTCGACGGCCCGAGCGTGCAGGACCTGCCGTCCGGTGCGGCCGGGCTGACTGCATTTCAGCCGCGTTGGAGCGAGGCGCGCTATACCGAAGCCTTCCGCGCCGTGCATGATGCGATCGGGGCCGGGGACATCTATCAGGCCAACCTGACCTTTCCCATCGACCTGGAAACCGAGGGCGACAGTGCCGCGCTCTATGCCGCGCTGACCGCCGGGCAGCCGGTCGGCCATGGCGCGCTGGTGCAGCAGGACGGGCTGCCCGATCTGCTCAGCCGCTCGCCCGAGCTGTTCTTCCGCACCGATGCCGACGGGATGATCGAGACCCGGCCGATGAAGGGTACCCAGCCGCGCAGCGCCGATCTGGCCGAGGACGCGCGGCGGCGCGATTTCCTGTCCTCGGACGAAAAGAACCGGGCCGAGAACCTGATGATCGTGGACCTGCTGCGCAATGACATCAGCCGCGTGGCGCTGCCGGGAACGGTTCAGGTGCCCGAGCTGTTCAAGGTCGAGACCTACGCCACCGTGCACCAGATGGTGTCGCTGGTGCAGGCGCGGCTGCAGGTGGGGGCCGGGCTGTCCGACATCCTGTCGGCGCTGTTTCCCTGTGGATCGATTACTGGGGCGCCCAAGATCCGTGCGATGGAGATTCTGTCGGATCTGGAGCCCTGGCCGCGCGACATCTACTGCGGCACCATCGGCTGGGCCGCCCCGGACGGGCGGTCGGAATTCAACGTCGCGATCCGGACCTTGATGGTCGAGGGCAATCGGGCCACTTTGAATGTCGGCGGAGGCGTCGTCTGGGACAGCACCGCCGCTTCGGAATACGAGGAAGCGCTATGGAAAGCCCGGTTCGCGCGCCAACTGAGCCTGATTTCCGCCTGATCGAAACCTTTGCGTTTCGGCCTGGGCAGGGCTTTGTACGTGTGACCCGTCACCTGCGGCGTATGGCGCGGACTGCGGACTGGCTGGGTGTTCGGTTCGACGTACGGCGCGTCGGCGAAGTGGTGGGCGGTGTGTCCGGCGCTGACCCGCTGCGGTGTCGGCTAACGCTGGACTTGACCGGTGCACCCAAGATCACCACGGAGTCTTTGGCAGACAACCCGCCGGGCTGGACGGTGGGTCTGACGACAACAAGGCTGACGTCCTCGGACATCTGGCTGCGCCACAAGACCACCCGCCGCGCGATCTATGATCAAGCGCGGGCGGAATTGCCCGACGGCGTGGACGAGTTGTTGTTCCTGAACGAACGGGATGAACTGTGCGAGGGCACAATCACCAACCTGTTCGTCGAAACGGAAGACGGGCGCCTGCTGACACCTCCGGTTGCCGTGGGCCTGCTGCCGGGCATCCTGCGCGAGGAGTTGCTCGAAACCGGACGCGCTGCCGAGGCGGTCTTGACCCTGCATGATCTGGCCGCCGCGCACCGGGTCTGGATGGGCAATTCCTTGCGCGGTTTGATATCGGCCAAAGTGATGCTGCCATGAGCGACCGCAGCTCTGCGCGTGGATTGCAGGTATCGAACCTGCGCCTGAAGGCTGAATTCGTGGCGTTCTATGTCGCGGTTCCCTTGCTGATCGCGGTTCTGTTTCCACCCGACTGGATGTTTCTGGCTCTGTTCTTCTTCACCGCCATCGGAATCGCCCTGCTGCACCGCACTCCGGGCTTTTCCTGGGCCGAGCTGCGCTATGGTTGGCGCAACTGGCGCTGGGCCGAGGTGATCGGGTTTTCATTGGCAATGGCGGCAATCTGTTCGGCCCTGGTGATGGCTACGCGCCCCGATGCGGCCTTTTTCCTGCTGCTGAACCGGCCCGAATTTCTGGCCGTGATCTGGCTGGGCTATCCATTGCTGTCAGCACTGCCGCAAGAACTGCTGTTCCGCACGCTGTTCTATCGCCGCTATCACGCGATCCTGCCCGACGGCGCGGCCTTGCCGTTGCTGAACTCCGGGCTGTTCGCCTTTGCCCACCTGATGTACTGGAGCTGGATCGTCACCGTGATGACATTCGCGGGCGGGCTGCTGTTTTCATGGGCCTACCGCAAGCGCGGGTCGTTCTTCTATGCGGTGCTGCTGCACGCGATCGCGGGCAACATCATCTTTGCCGCCGGGCTGGGCGTGTTCTTCTATTCCGGCAACGTGCAGCGCCCGTTCTAGGTGCTTTACTCCGCGGCATCGCGCATGTCCTGATCGGGCTGATACAGATAGTCCCGCGTCAACGGCGCCGCGTCGCGGCGATGGCCCAGCTGCAGTTGGAACACGGTCTGGTCGCGCTCTTCGAACACCAGGATGCAGGCGGTCAGATAGAACCGCCACATGCGAATGAACCGGTCATCATACATCGCGCGCACTTGGTCCAGGTTGGTCTCGAACCGGTCGCGCCAGGCGCGCAGGGTCAGGGCATAATGCAGCCGCAGGCTTTCGACATCCAGAAACCACAAGCCGGTGCGCGCCACGGGTTTGACGATTTCCTCGAGCGACGGGACATAGCCGCCCGGGAAGATGAATTTGTTCAGCCAGGGCGACTGGCCGGTGGGCGGCCCGTTGCGGCCGATGGAATGGATCAACGCCACACCTTCGGGCTTCAACAGGGCTGCGACCCGGTCGAAATAGGTGCGCAGCTGTGGCGCGCCCACATGCTCCAGCATCCCGACCGAGACGATCCGGTCGAACTGATCCTGCATCTGCCGGTAGTCCATCAGCCGAATGTCGATGCGGTCGGCCAGCCCGGCCTGCTCCACCCGCGCGGTCGCGGTGCGGTGCTGGTTCTGCGACAGGGTCAGCCCCGTCACCTGCACGCCGTGGTCACGCGCCAGCGTCAGGGCCAGCCCGCCCCAGCCGCAGCCGATGTCCAGCACCCGCATGCCGGGCTCCAGGCACAGCTTGCGCGCGATATGCGCCTTTTTGGCGGCTTGCGCCTGTTCCAAAGTCATCCAGGGCTGCTGGAAATAGGCGCAGCTGTACTGCATGTCAGGGTCCAGCATCAGCTGGTAGAAGTCGTCGGACAGGTCATAGTGATGCGCCACGTTGCGCCGCGCCGAGCGGACCGAGTTGCGCTGCAGGATTGATCGCAGCAGATACCCGGCCCAGTCCTGGATCTGCTGCAGCAGGGGCAATGAACCGCTGGCCGCGCATCGAATCGCGATCCGCATGCCACTTTCCAGGCCGCCTTCATCGACGGTCAGGGTGCCGTTCATGTAGCCCTCGCCAAAAGCCATCTCGGGATTGCGCACCAAGCGCGCCATCAAAGCGGGGTCATGCAGGGTGATATGCGCCTCGGGCTGCGTGGCGTCGCCATAGGTGCGCGCCGTCCCGTCAGGATAGGTGATCCGCAGAGTTCCGCGGGTGATGAAACCCCGCAATACGCGATCCAAAACAGTTTGCCACATCGGCCGAACACCTCCTTGCTCAAGGGGCCTGGCTCCCGCGTGCCGGGAAAACTATTCGAGTTCACATGTCCAAAAGATAGCGATTTTTTCGAATTTGTCTGCATTCCGGGCTCCGATGGAGGCGCATCGTGCTCCAACCCTTGACTTCCCGACCCGATCGCGGTGTATCGGCGCGACGAATTCAGCGCCCGAAGGGATATCATCCATGCACGCCTATCGCAGCCACACCTGCGCCGATCTGACCGCCGCAAATGTCGGTGAAACCGTCCGCCTGTCGGGTTGGGTTCATCGGGTGCGAGATCACGGCGGCGTGCTGTTCATCGACCTGCGCGACCACTATGGCGTGACCCAGGTTCTGTGCGACGGCGACAGTGCTGCGTTCAGCGCGTTGGAGAAAGTGCGCTCGGAATGGTGCATCCGCATCGATGGCACGGTCAAGGCGCGCGACCCCGAATTGGTGAACCCCAAGCTGCCCACCGGCGAGATCGAGGTCTATGTCCGCGAACTGGAAGTGCTGGGCGCGGCCGAGGAACTGCCCCTGATGGTGTTCGGCGATCAGGAATACCCCGAGGAAACTCGCCTGCGCTATCGTTACCTGGACCTGCGCCGCGAGGCGATGCAGCGCAACATGGCACTGCGCTCGGACGTGGTGGCCAGCATGCGCCGCCGCATGTGGGATCAGGGCTTCCGCGAATATCAGACGCCGATCATCACCGCATCCAGCCCCGAGGGCGCGCGCGACTTCCTGGTGCCCTCGCGCCTGCATCCGGGCAAGTTCTATGCGTTGCCGCAGGCGCCGCAGCAGTTCAAGCAGCTGATCATGGTGTCGGGCTTTGACAAGTATTTCCAGATCGCGCCCTGCTTCCGCGACGAAGACCCGCGCGCCGACCGGTCACCCACGGATTTCTACCAGCTCGACCTCGAGATGTCGTTTGTCACCCAGCAGGACGTGTTCGACACGATCCAGCCAGTTCTGACGGGAATCTTCGAAGAATTCGGCGGTGGCCGGAAGGTTGATCAGGAATGGCCGCAGATTTCCTACAAAGACGCGGCGCTGTGGTATGGCACCGACAAGCCCGATCTGCGCAACCCGATCAAGATGCAGGTGGTGTCGGAACACTTCCGCGGGTCCGGTTTCGCAATCTTCGCCAAGCTGCTGGAACAGGAAGGCACCGAGATCCGCGCGATCCCCGCGCCGGGTGGCGGCAGCCGCAAGTTCTGCGACCGCATGAACGCCTTTGCCCAGAAAGAAGGTCTGCCCGGCATGGGCTATATCTTCTGGCGCGATCAGGGTGAGGGGATGGAAGCGGCCGGCCCGCTGGCCAAGAATATCGGCCCCGAACGCACCGAGGCAATTCGCCAGCAGCTGGGCCTTGAGGTCGGTGACGCGGCGTTCTTCCTGGGTGGTAAGCCCAAAGCCTTTGAAAAAGTCGCCGGCAAGGCGCGCGATGTTATCGGCGAGGAACTGGGCCTGACGGACAAGGACCGGTTTGCCTTTGCCTGGATCGTGGATTTCCCGATCTACGAGAAGGACGAGGAAACCGGCGAGATCGATTTCGAACACAACCCGTTCTCGATGCCGCAAGGTGGCATGGAGGCGCTGCAGGGCGACCCGCTTGAGGTCAAGGGCTATCAGTACGACCTGGCCTGCAACGGTTACGAGCTGGTGTCGGGTGCGATCCGGAACCACAAGCCCGAGATCATGCTCAAGGCCTTCGAACTGGCCGGCTACGGCGAGGACGAGGTCAAAAGTCGCTTTGGCGCGCTGTTCAACGCGTTCCACTATGGAGCTCCGCCGCACGGGGGCTGCGCCGCCGGCATCGACCGGATCGTCATGCTGCTTGCGGACGAGGCCAACATCCGCGAGGTCATGATGTTCCCGATGAACCAGCGCGCCGAAGATCTGATGATGCAAGCGCCGTCGGACCCGACTTCGGATCAGCTGATGGAACTGGGCCTGCGGGTCATCCCTCAGGAATGAGCCAAGGACCGTACCCAGAGTGTGAAAAACCTTTGGGTGCGGTCAAAACTACTGCGGTGGCGCGCAGCGAACTTTCCGCCAAGCACTTCAGTGCTTATCGGTGCCCGCGTTTTCCAAGTGGCTAAAATCCCTTGAACTTGAAATCAGTCCAGCCAGTTCGGCTGTTTTTCGCGGTTGGCGCGAATGGTCCGAGCGGACCTGCGGGTGTGCCAATACCACCAAGCGCAGAGCATGGCTGTTGTCACGAAATAGGCCAAGGTCATTCAGATCGCCTTTCGTCTTTCAAGACGGCTTTGGACAAGACCGGCAACGCGCGCAGCCAAAGCTGTTACCGGAGCGCCCTTGGCGCGCGAGGATGCGAGGTCATGGGCTGCTTGTTCCAGAACCGTATCCTCGGCATCTCGGGCAACACCGCGCAGGAATTGAGCGGCATAGTCCAGAGTGCGTGAATCCGCGGGCCCGGTCAGGACATCTGCGATATGCGCCATGTCATCCTGATAAGCCAGCGGATCGGGGCAGATCTGTTCGTCTTTGACGGATTGGAGCGTACCCGGGCGGCGGTCTTCGGGAAGGTTTTCCAGGATGGCCCTTTGGAAGCTGATTAGCGAATTCAACGGTTTCGCCAGAAACCCATCGGCTCCGGCTTGCAAGGCAAGCGTTTCGGCGCAGTCGTCGCCGGACATACCAAGGATGACGCTGATACGTGGGGAAACCGCGTTTAGTTCCGCGATCAGGTCTGCGCCAGAGCCGTCCGGCAGGCCCATGTCAACCACGATCACCGACGGGCGATAGATCTGAAGGTGCCTGCGCGCAGACCTCAGGCAATCGGCCCGGCGGATGCGGGCGCCGCTGTGCAGGCACATCAGTCGCATCGCATCACAGGCATAGCGACTGTCCTCGACAACCAGAATGGTCTGACCCAGCAAAGGCCTGGTGGCGCTGGGGGCGACGGCGGATGGGGCGAACGGCACCGAATCGTCCATGGCAGAACTCCTTTCAGCAGATGCCTCACGCTAGGAACTCCTGGCTAACACAGGGTTAACGCGCGTTTTGGCGCACTTGCCCTTTGACAGGGCAGCCCCCATAAACGCTGCAACGCAGAACAGAGGAGACCGCCATGATTGGCCGCCTGAACCATGTCGCCATCGCCGTGCCCGACCTCGAGGCCGCATCCGCCCAATACCGCAACGCGCTGGGCGCCAAGGTTGGTGAACCTCAGGATGAACCGGATCATGGCGTGACAGTGGTCTTCATCGAACTGCCCAATACCAAGATCGAGCTGCTGTACCCGCTGGGCGACGACAGCCCGATCAACGGCTTCCTGGAAAAGAACCCGGCGGGTGGCATCCACCATGTCTGTTATGAGGTCGAGGACATCATCGCCGCACGGGATCACCTGAAGGCGACCGGTGCCCGCGTTCTGGGAACCGGAGAACCCAAAATCGGCGCGCACGGCAAGCCTGTGCTGTTTCTGCACCCCAAGGACTTCAACGGGTGCCTTGTGGAGCTGGAGCAAGTCTGAGCCGGGCTGAGGAGGCGTCGAAATGACAATCACTGCTGCGCTGGTTTTGTTCGCCGTGATCTGGTTCATGACCTTGTTGGTCGTGCTGCCGGTCCGCATCAAGACGCAAGGCGATCTGGGCGACATCGTGCCGGGGACCCATGCGGGCGCTCCGGAAGTTCACCACATGAAGAAAAAGATCTGGATCACCACCGGTATTTCTATCGTGTTGTGGGCGGTGATCGCAGGGACCATTGTTTCTGGCGTGATTTCAGTTCGTGATTTCGACTGGTTGAACCAGATGGAACCGCGCGAGTAATCAGCGCTCGGCCTGTCGCGACAGCCCATGAAAGATATGCGTGAACGTTGCGGCTCCGATGATCGGAATGAAAAGGTTCACCAGCGGGACCGACAGGGGGATGGCCATCAAGGTTCCGGCGACCCAGATCGTCCCGGCATGGCGTGCCCGCAACGCCCGCGCACCGTCGCGCCCGATCCGGCGCATGGCCGCCAGCGTGAAATACTCCCGACCCAGCAAAAACCCGTTCATCCCCCAAAAGATGAACGGAGCGAGGGGTGTGAACAGCGCGTAAAGGACCAACGCCATTACGTTGGCCACAATCAAAACGCCCAAGAATCCCAGCGAGTCCAGCACCGCGTCCCAGATCGGGACGGACGGAACGGGGGGCAGGTTCGGGTAATGCCGGTCTTCAACGGCCTGTGCGACCTCATCCAGAAACATCGATGTGATGGCTGAGGCCACCGGCACCATCAGAAAGACCGGCAGAATCAGAACCAGAAAGATCCCTGAATAGTTCAGAACGTCGTTCAGCCACGGGACGTCGCCGACAAATGGCAGCGATATCTCCTGACCAGCAAGGGCGTTGATGCCCCAAATCGCAACCGCACAGGCAACAACAAGCAGCACAATCGTCAGGCCGACACCGCGCATTAGCACCGATCGGAATCGAGCATCTCCAAGCTGCCCCAAGGCCGCGAAGAACGCGTTGAGGATGATCATTCCGTCACCCACTCGGTGATCGCGGCCACGTCCGGGCGGGGCCTTTCGGGCGGCGTGGCCCCTTCGGTTGCGATGTAAATCAGTCCGGCAATGCGTTCATTGTGGGCCAGGCCCAAACCGCGTTCGCAGAATTCGCGGTCGTGCGACTGCCAACCTGAAAGCCAGTTGGCACCCCAACCCGCAGCAAGGGCTGCGTTGAGCAGTGCAAGGCAGACCGCCCCGGCCGAGTAGGTTTGTTCGATTCCAGGGATTTTCGGCGATGGTTTCTGCACTTCGATGACGGCAACAGCGAGATGACCCATATCGAACTGACTGCGGGCCTTGGCAATGTCTTCGGGGCTTTTCCCCAGCGTAACGCCTCGTTCCTCGGTCAGATCGGCCAATCGCGGCATTGCGCCTTTTTCGATGACGATGAACCGCCAAGGTTCCAACTTGCCATGATCGGGGCTGCGAGCGGCTGCGGTCAGCAACGGGATCAATTCGTCGCGGGTCGGCGCCGGGGCCATCAACGTCTTGGCGGGCCGCGACCTGCGCGACTGCAGGAACTCGAACGCAGCCGGGTTTTTCAGCGTCATATGTTAAATTCCTTTACATGGTTCTGTCGTATCTCGGGCAGACACGCGCCGGTTTCAAGGGCAAGATGTAAAACTGTTGCATATTGTGCCACCCGGCACGGTCCAAATGCGGAAGAGAATGTGATGGCAAAACCGAAACTGCGAAACCTGCCGGACCTTGCGCATCTGGCGCGACCCGGGCAATCGCTTCCCGTACGGGTGACTCCCAAAGCTGCGCAGGACCGGATTTCTTTCGACGGGACGACAGTACACATCGCTGTCACCGCCGTGCCCGAGGATGGAAAGGCGAACCAGGCCGTGGTCAAGCTGTTGGCCCGGGCCATGGGTGCTTCACCGTCAGCTTTGACGCTGAAAAAAGGCCATACAGGGCGCGACAAGGTCTTTGTCTACGATCCCTAGGCTGGTGTCTCCCTGATTTGATACACCCCTTCGGGCAGATCCAGAGCGGCGGCAAGATCGCGCACCTGTTCGGGCGAAAGGGTGATTTTCTGCATCTGGTCCGTTCGGGGGTCCAACTGCTCGATCGTGACGCACTCGGCGAAACTGTTGATCACCACGTCTTCTTGCAAAGGCTCCGGGCCTTCGTCCACCAGGGTAATGACTGTCGAGTCGAATTCATGCTCAATCGAAAACATGTTCCCAGACTGCCCAGCCTGCGATCGCAATGCAACCCGCTGATTGGGTTTCGGGCTGTGGTCAGGGGGGCCACATCGCGCTAAGCTTTCCTGCCGGCACGAACAGAAAGGATCCGGAATGCACCGCCTCAGGTTTTTGCTGGTCTTGGTTGTGTCCGCGTGCACTGCGGGCGGGTTCATTGCTGTTGATGATTGGTCACCGTCCTCGCCCGAACTGCGCGACTCGGCACTGACGTTTCAGCAGGTCAGCAGGTCGGTCGGGGCGGCGGCGCAAAAAGTCTGTCAGCGCGAGACACGGGGGCAGAACTGCGATTTCGGCATTCTGATCGACACGGATCCGTTTGCCGAGCCAAATGCGTTCCAGACGTTGGACAAGGATGGGCGCCCGTTCATCATTTTCACGCAGGAAATGGTCAAGTCGACGCAGAACGCCGACGAGATGGCGTTCGTGATGGGACACGAGGCGGCGCATCACATCCTGGGCCACATCGCCCGGCAGGTAAAAAACGCCAAGGAAGGGGCTCGAATTTTCGGAGAACTGGCTGAGGCGCAAGGCGAGGACGCGGCAGGAATTGAACGTGCTCAGAAGCTGGGTGCTGAAGTCGGAGTTCAGAGCTACACGAAAGAATTCGAGCTGGAAGCGGACCGGATGGGAACTTTGATCACCTATTCGGCTGGGTACAATCCGCTGGTCGGCATGGCCTATTTCGGCCGGATTCCAGATCCGGGTGACCGCTTTCTGGCGTCTCATCCGCCCAATGCCAAGCGCATCGAAGTTGTTCTGGAAACAGCCGCCCAGCTAGGCCTGACCCAATGACCCAGATCCAGCGGATGGGGGTCGTTCTGACGGACCGAGGCTCGAAATACGCAGTGAGCGGTGCGCCCGTCAGGTCGCGGGCTGAGGTCGATGCGGTATTGCGCGACCTTAAATCGGACAAGGCATATGCCAAGGCGACCCATAACACGTGGGCCGCGATTTTGCCGACCGGCGCTCTCAAGGCAGATGATGGCGAAACCGGTGCGGGGATGGTCATATTACGCATGTTGGAACGCGCCGGTGTGCAGGATCACGTGGTCATTGTGACCCGATGGTATGGCGGCAAAAAGCTGGGCGGAGATCGTTTCAGGCGGGTCCAGGACGCCACACGGGCCTACCTGGACGACCTGGGGGTTGTCTCTTGACCTGAATCAAGGGCACCGTGGGGTTATGGCGCTAGGGTTCTTTTTAGCGAGACAGCGAAAGGAACTCGGATGTCCAGACGCGAAGAACTGCGCCGCCACGCCGCTTTGGTGGATCGAATGGCCCTGACACTGGGCGTTGACCTACAGGAAGCCGCAATCGGCGGTTCGGTTTCGATCGACGAAATCACCGACGCTGTGCTGCGCTGTACAGGCTGTACGAACCCCGATCACTGCGACCGCGCGTTGGCGCTTCAAAACAGCGACGGACGGCCACCGGAGTATTGCCGAAACCAGGAGTTGCTGGCCAGGCTTGCACCCTAGCGCGGACGGACAGAACCATGAACGTCCTTGGCCAGACCATGAAGCATGTACGCCTTGTTCTGCGGATGGGGCAGGCGACCGGCGTTGACCTTGTAGATGCCCATCGCGCGGGTCGGCTCAGTCCCGACGAATGGGCGCGCATGGTGGGACGGTGCCGGGGCTGCGAGTGGGCTTGCGACTGTAGCGACTGGCAGACGCACCGAGGTGACAGGGTTGAGGCCCCGGAGACATGCCCGAACAGGAACCGATTCGCCAAACTTAAGACGCTGCAGAATCAGGAAAAACAATGAAACATGTGCGACTCGGAGACATAGAAAAACACTTCTGGCTGACGCGGTCGGTTGCGCGCTGCATGGAAATCTCGCTGTCCGAAGCCATCGCCGAAGGGCGGCTAACCGCACAGGGATACAGCGAAATGGTGACCCGTTGTCGAGCCGCTGACTGCAGCGAAAGATGTGCCGTCTGGCTTGCTTACCAACAAAGCCGGGCGACCGCTGCCCCGGATTTTTGCGCCAATGCCAAAGCTTTGAATGCGCTGACCTGATTGGCCTAAAGCTTGGAATGGCTTCCGTCGCACAGCGGCGGATTAGCGGTCTGCTTGCATCCGCAGAAGAAGACCTTCTTGCTTGATTCTGCTACATATTTTACCGGCTCAATCCCGGTTTCCTTGTGCGAACCGTCGCAGAATGGCTGACGTTTGGAGCGTCCGCAAGCGCACCAGAAGTAGCTTTTGCCTTCAGTCACTTCGATGGGGTAGGGCGATTTCTGGGCGATTTGAGATCCTTTTGGCATTCTGGCGCTCCGGCTGTTGAAAGGGACATCCGAAAGCTTAGCCCAACGCAGAGAAATGTGTAGTTCGCGCGTCCCGGTCCGGCGGTGTCACGTCGCGGTGCAAGCGTGGATTCGCCTCTGATCACACGGATGTGACCGTATCTGTTGCCAGAAAGCCGAACTGCCCGTATCCTTAACCTGGCCCCGAAAAGTTGGGCAATATCAGAAAAGTATTAAAGGATTGATGGACATGAAACTGAAATTCGCTGCCGCCGGCGCCTTTGTTTTGATCCTGACTGCTTGCTCGCAGCAGGAAGAGCCCACCCCGGTTTACGTTCAGCCAAGCTATGACAAATATGGCTCGCCCAGCTGTTCGGCAGGCTATGAACTGGCCACCACCGAGGCCGGCCAGACCGTGTGTAACCCGGTCACTCAATAAGCTTTTTGCAGACGGTCCCGATTTGGGGGCCGTCTGCCTTCGTCCGCCGGATGGCGGTTCAGCGCACCTGCTTCCCCCACAGATCGTATTCACCAGCCTCGTCGACCTGAACAAGGACGATGTCACCGGGTTTCAGGTTTTCGTGACCGTCGTCGATGAATAGGTTGCCGTCGATCTCGGGCGCGTCTGACTTGGTGCGGCAGGTGGCGGCTTCGGCATCCACCTCATCCACGATCACTTGGATCCTCTGGCCCACTTTCGACGCCAGTTTCGCTTCGGAAATCGCCTGGGCCTTTTGCATGAAACGCTCCCAGCGCTCTTGCTTGATCTCATCCGGGACGTGATCCGGCAAGTCGTTCGAGCGGGCCCCTTCAACGTTTTCGTATTGGAAGCACCCGACGCGGTCCAACTGCGCCTCATCCATCCAATCCAGCAGGGTCTGGAACTCGGCCTCGGTCTCCCCGGGGTAGCCGACAATGAAGGTCGATCGCAGCGTGATGTCGGGGCATATCGCGCGCCAGGCGGCGATCTCGTCCAGTGTCTTGGCGCCGGCAGCGGGGCGCGCCATTCGTTTCAGAACGTCCGGATGCGCGTGTTGGAACGGGATGTCCAGGTAGGGCAAAAGGTTGCTGCCTGCATCCGCCATCAGCGGGATCAACTCGCGCACATGTGGATAGGGGTAGACGTAGTGCAGTCGTATCCACGCATCCAGTTGGCCCAGTTCACGGGCCAGATCGGTAATGTGGCTGCGCACCTCCCGGTCTTTCCAGGGGTTCACGTCGTATTTTCGATCCAGGCCAAAGGCCGAGGTGTCCTGGCTGATAACCAGTAATTCGCGCACACCGCTGTCGACCAGTTTTTCAGCCTCGCGCAGAACGGCGTGGGCCGGTCGGCTGGCCAGTTTTCCGCGCATATCCGGGATGATGCAGAACTTGCACTTGTGATTACAGCCCTCGGATATCTTGAGATAGCTGTAGTGGCGCGGGGTCAGCTTCACGCCCGAAGCCGGCAACAGATCCACATACGGATTGGGATCAGGCGGAACGGCGGCGTGAACGGCATCCAGCACCTGTTCATACTGGTGCGGCCCGGTCACGGCCAGGATCCGGGGGTGATGTTCGCGGATGTAGTCAGGTTCCGCGCCCAGGCACCCGGTCACGATGACCTTGCCATTTTCCACCAGCGCCTCGCCGATTGCTTCGAGGCTTTCGGCCTTGGCGCTGTCCAGAAACCCGCAGGTGTTCACGATCACGGCATCCGCACCTGAATAGTCGGGCGAGATCCCGTATCCTTCGGCGCGCAGGCGCGTCAGGATGCGCTCGCTGTCGACCAGTGCCTTGGGACACCCCAAGGACACCATTCCGATGGTGGGTTGGCCGCTGCGCGGTGCGTCGGTGATCCGGGCTGCGGGTGCCAGATCGGGGCGTAGGTTTGGCGGGTTGGTGCTCATTGCGCGGCATATAGTGGGGAAATCTTCCCCTTGCAAATCCTTCGCACGCGAGGAACATCGAAGCTGAGGCAAAAAGCCGGCAAGGCAGAGAGCAAATCATGAAGTGGCTGATACGCATTCTATTCATTCTGGTTGCGGTCGCGGTGCTGGTGATCGGGGCGTTGCTTTTGATGCCCGGCGACAAGCTGGGCAAAATCCTCGCCGAACAGGTCAAGGCGCAGACCGGACGTGAACTGACGTTGTCCGGTGATGTCCGCCTGTCCTTTTGGCCGGTTCTGGGAATGGAAACCGGGCCGGTTACGTTTGGGAACGCGCCTTGGGCCAGCTCAGAACCGATGCTGAGCGCGCAAAGCCTGGCAGTTGGCGTGGATGCCTCAGCGCTGCTGGCGGGGGATGTGCGTATCCGGCGCGTCGTGGCCGAAGATCCGGTCTTGCGGCTGGAGCTGTCACAAGGGCGGGGCAACTGGGAAATGTCGGCGCCGCAAACCGGAGCGTCAAACACGGGCTCTGGCAATGCAGATGCGCCCGCACCCAATTCTGCGGCACCGGCCGAGACCGGAACCGTGACCCTGGACCGATTGGAGCTCAGCAACGCGCGTCTTGTTTATGTGGAAAACAGTGTCCCTCAGATGGACTTTTCCGGGGTCGATCTGATGGCCAGTTGGCCCGATGTCACTGCGCCGATGAAGATGAGCGCCTCAATGCCGGTGCCCGGTGGCGCGGTTGAGGTTGATCTGGAAATTCCTGATTTACCTGCCTTCTCCAGTGGCGCGGTGACGCCATTGGTTCTTGGCCTGACAGCGCCGGGCGGAGAGATCAGCTTTGACGGACGCGTCAACCTGGCCGGTGAAATGGACGGGAAAACTCATGTCCGGACTACAAACACCGACGCGATGCTGGCCGCTTTTGGTCAGGGTGGGGTGTCAGTCCCCATGGGACTTGGACGGGTCGCGGATGTGTCCGGCCAGATGACCTACACCAAGGATGGGCGCATTTCCTTGCGGGATATGCGGGCAGTTCTGGATCAGAACAGTTTTGACGGTGCCGCAGATATCGTTATCGCGAGCCCACCGAAGATTACTGCGCGGCTGAGTACTGGTGACCTTGACCTGACGCAGGCAACGGCCGGCAGCGCGCCCAACAGCGGCGGCACGGGCGGAGGAGGCAAACAAGCGGCCGAAGGCTGGTCCCAGGCGCTGATCGACGCGTCACCCCTTTCGTTGGCAAATGGAACGATCCGGTTGAAAGCCAATTCGATCGCTATTCCGGATATGACCTTTGGCCCCAGCGATCTGAGCCTTAGTCTGGATCGGTCGCGTGCGGTTCTGAAAATGGAACCGGCCACGCTGTTTTCCGGAAAGCTGACCGGAGAAGTCGTGGCCAACAACAGAAACGGACTGTCGGTCGGGGGCAACCTGACCGCCACCGGTATCGACCTCAAGCAGGCTTTGACCACATTGGGCGGTATCGAACGTCTGTCCGGTACTGCGTCCGGAACGTTGCAATTTCTGGGGGTGGGGCAAACCGAAGCCCAAATCATGCGCTCACTCAGCGGCAAGGGCAGCCTGGACGTCGGCAAGGGGGTGATCGCCGGGTTTGATCTGGATCGTTTGATGGGGCGCGGCGAAGGCAGTGGAGGAACCACCGTCTTCAACAGCCTGACTGCCACCTACACGATGCAGGACGGCAACCTGACGAACAACGATCTTCTGATGCAGCTTGACAATTTCCGTGCCGATGGCGCGGGCCGTGTCGGGCTGGGTGCGCGGGATATCGACTACGTGTTCACGCCGGTCGCGCTGCGGGCAAACGGGGGCAATGGCATTGCCGTGCCCGTGCGGATCAAGGGGCCGTGGAGCGATCCGTCGATCAAGCCCGACCTGAGCAAGGTGATCGAAGCTGCGACGGAAGAGAAGCTCAAGGAACTGGAGCAGGACGCGAAGGACAAGGCGCTGAAGAAGGTCGGAGAGGAGTTGAATACAACCATCTCCGACAGCGAACAGGTCGAAGACGCGCTGAAGCAAAAGCTTGAGGACGAGGCCAAGAAGGGTTTGCTGAAACTGCTCGGACGGGATTGAGAAAGGGGCGCCGCAGCGCCCCTTTTTTTGCTCAGATCGTCTGGTCGTAGTCGCCCACACCCGGCTCGGTGCGGATCACGGCATCGATATCGGCGAAAATTGCCCGCATCTCATCTTCGCTCTCGCTGCTTTCGCAGACCACCACCAGGTTGGGCGTGTTCGAAGACGCCCGGACCAGGCCCCAACTTCCATTGTCGAGGATGACGCGGGCACCATTGACGGTCACGACGTCCTTGATCGGCCGACCGGCCAATGTTTCACCCGCCTCGGCCTTGGCAACCAGCTTGTCCACCAACCTGGCGAGAATGTCATATTTTTCGGTATCGGCAGCATAGGGCGACATGGTCGGGGTCGACCATGTCTTGGGCAGGGCGCGGCGCAGATCGGACATGCTCTGTCCCGGGTTGCGGTCCATCAGTTTGCAGATTTCCACCGCGACCCGCATTCCGCAGTCGTATCCGCGCCCGATTGGCTCGGCCAGAAAATAATGGCCCGACTTTTCGAACCCGGCCAACGCCCCGATTTCCTTCACGCGCCGTTTCATGTGGCTGTGGCCGGTTTTCCAGTAATCCGCCTTGACGCCATAGGCCTGCAGTTCGGGATCGCTGGCGAACAGGCCGGTCGATTTCACGTCGGCCACGAATGTCGCGCCGGGATGCAGCTTGGCCAAATCACGCGCCATGATGACACCGACCTTGTCGGCAAAGATCTCCTCGCCCTCGTCATCGACCACACCGCAGCGATCGCCGTCTCCGTCAAACCCAAGCGCCAGGTCCGCCCCGCTGGCTTTGACGGCGTCAGCCATGTCGTGCAACATCTCCATCGCTTCGGGGTTCGGATTGTAGTTGGGGAAGGTGTAATCCAACCGGTTGTGGCTGGGCACGACCTCGACCCCGATCCGCTCAAAGATCTCGGGGGCAAAGGCAGATGCGGTGCCGTTCCCTGTCGCGCACACCACCTTGAGGGGGCGTGACATTTTGAAATCACCGACCAGATCGTTGATATAGGCCTCTTTCACTCCGTCCACGAATTCATAGGACCCGCCGGGGCGCGCCACGCCTTCGCCGTTCAGCACGATGTCGCGCAGCTCGGCCATTTCGTCAGGGCCGTGGGTCAGAGGGCGGTCAAAACCCATCTTGACCCCGGTCCAACCGTTGGGGTTGTGGCTGGCCGTCACCATGGCGACCGCAGGAACATCCAGATGGAATTGGGCGAAATACGCCATCGGGCTCAGCGCCGGGCCAATATCCTTGACCTGGATACCGGCCTGCATGAGGCCCAGAATCAACGCATTCTTGATCGCCAGAGAATAGTCGCGGTAGTCGTTGCCGACCGCGATCACCGGCTCGATCCCGCGCTTGTGCATCTGAGTGCCCAAACCAAGACCCAGAGCCGTCATCCCCGGCAGGTTGATCTCGTCAGGGTATTTCCAGCGGGCATCATATTCACGAAACCCGGTGGGTTTGATCATCGCATCGCGCAGAAAGCTCCAGGTGTTCGGGGTCACCTCGGGGATTGGTTTGGTCATGGAAAATCTCGATCGTTAAATCTGAACTGGGTTGGCCTTGGCCAGGGCATCGAAACGCATCAATGTGTCAATCAGTTGGCCCATCTGGTCCAACGGGATCATATTCGGCCCGTCAGACGGCGCCGTGTCCGGATCCTGATGCGTTTCAATGAACACGGCACCAACGCCCAAGGCCACGGCCGCGCGGGCCATTACCGGTGCAAATTCCCGCTGTCCGCCGGACGAGCCGCCTCGGCCACCGGGCTGCTGAACGGAATGGGTTGCATCCATGACAACCGGATACCCGGTTTGCGCCATTTGCGGCAGCGATCGCATGTCGGCGACAAGCGTATTGTAGCCAAACGAGGTTCCGCGCTCGGTCAGCAGGATGTTGTGGTTGCCCGTGCTTTCGATCTTTTCGACGATGTTCGGCATTTCCCAGGGGGCCAGGAACTGACCCTTCTTGACGTTGACGGCCTTGCCTGTTTCTCCGGCTGCCAGCAGCATGTCTGTCTGGCGGCACAGGAAGGCCGGGATTTGCAGGATATCCACTGCTTCGGCCGCGATGGCACATTGCGCTTCAGTGTGGACATCCGTCAGGACCGGAATACCCATCGTTTTGCGAATGTCATCCAGCACCTTCAGCCCGGCCTCGATCCCCATGCCGCGTTTCCCGGACAGGGACGTACGGTTGGCTTTGTCATATGAGGCCTTGAACACATACTGTGCCCCCGCGGCTTCACAGGCTTCTTTCATCCTTCCCGCGATCATCTGTGCGTGATCCGCCGTTTCAAGCTGGCAAGGGCCCGCGATGATGGTCAGCGGAAGATCGTTGCCAACGGTGACGTTGGCTATTTTTACATGTTTCATGAGCTCTACGAGGATACCTGTTCACGAAGGACTGACGTAGTCAGCGAAATCATCAGGTAGATACCAGCAAACAACAGGAAAGCCAAAATCGTATTTTCGAACTTTCGCGGATAGGTGGGCTCCTGACTGGCGACCGGGTTCACGGAAACGGTGAGGTATCGAACCTTGCGGTTGGCCTCGGTCCGGGCGGTTTCCATTTGCTGCATGGCCGATTGCAGCATCATGTCCCGTGCGGCTAAATCGGCTTGGGCCATCTGGATCCGAACGCTCAACCGCGCCAGCGAGTTTTCGCCGGCGGAGGCGTCCAGCATCTCGGCATTGAGCTCTTCGAGCACGGCCTCAAGCCGGTTGATATCGGCTTGGACACCGTCGACTTTGGCTTTGTTAGGTCGCAAGTTGTCCAGCAACGCCGCCAGCTCCAATTCCTTGTCTTGAAGCTGTATCTCGATCTCGTTGATGCGGGCGCGCAGCCCGGCAATCACGTTTTCAGGGTCCAGAACGGCACCCTGCAACTGCAGTTCGATCAGCGCTTCCTGGGCTTTGCGCCGTTCTTCCTGAGCGTCCTCGAAGGACTGCAGAGCGTCCCGCATCTGATCTTCGCGCTTCAGCTCGGTGAGGCCGTTGATCTTTTCTTCGGCGTAGGAGATCAGCAGATTTGACAGGTCGACGGCAGTGTCCGGGTCGGGTGCTGCAACCTCCATCCGGATGATGCCGTCGCTGGGGTCATAGCCGATTGTGACCATTCGCTTGTACAGTTTGAACGCCTCTTCCAGCGTGGCGTCCTGAGGCAGTCTTTGAATCGGATCTATCCAGTCCTGCTTGAAAATCTCGGCAAAACCAGTGTCCCGTTCCAGACGGTTGAGCGCATCCTTGGATTCAAGGAACTCCTGGGTCGCGACCGAGTCCTGCGTGGTGGCGTATTGCGTCCCGGCCAAAAGCCCGCCGATCTCACCAGCGCCACCATCTGCCTGTAGAATGGAAAACGCGGACTCGCTGGCGTACATCGGAGTGGCTATGCGATAGAAGTAATAGCCGACAATAATCGTGGGCAGCAGAACAAAGGCGAATAGACGGGCAAACAGACCAAACAGCTTTCGTCTGCGCCGACGGGCGATATCCTTCTGAATCTGGCCGATTTCGAATTCGCGCCGCTGTGCCGGGCTCCATTCGGGGCCGGGAAGGGTCTGTTGCTTTTCTTTCACCGTTTGCGGCAGCTGGATCGTGACCTTGTCTTTTGGCTGGTCTTCCGCATCCGCGGTATCGGAAGAACCCGCCGCAAAATCCAGAAGGTTGGAGCGCGGAAACGGATCGATCCCCTTTTTTCGTAGCAGACGCACGGCATCGTAGTCCGACGTCGCAGCCAGACCGTGTTTCTGCGCCAGGCGTCGGGCTATGCGCAGCTGACGACCGGTCAACCCTTCTTTCTTGATGGCATCCAGTTCAGTTCCGGCCGGGGCTTCCTCGGCCGGTTGAGTTGCTTTTCTGATGCGCGAAATCGCCTCGGCACGCGCCTCAACCGTGCCTTCGGCCTGCGAGGCATGGTTCGGGTCGTATTTTTTAACCTTGGGTTTGGTAGTCATATAGCTGCGTCGCCTCTTCCAAGGAGTCAAACATATGAAGCTGCCCATCCACAAGCACGGCGGCCTGGCGGGCGAATTTTTCGAGGGTTTTGGGATTGTGTGACACAATCACCAAAGTCGTGGTTCGCAAGCGTTCCTGCAGGATTGAACCCGCTTTTTTGTTGAATTCGACATCGGTGGTGGCAGGCATACCTTCGTCGATCAGGTACATGTCGAAATCCAGGGCGAGCATCAACGAAAAGGTGAAACGGGCGCGCATGCCGGCTGAGTATGTCGCCAAGGGTTGGTTGAAATACTCGCCCAAGTCGCACATCCAGCTGCAGTAAGCCTCGACATAGTCGGGGTCCATTCCATAAATCTTGGCGATGTAACGGGCATTCTCGAGCGCGGACATCTTCTTGGAAACGCCGCCGGCAAAGCCCATGGGAAAAGACACCCGACACTCTCGGCGGATCACGCCTTCGTCGGGCTTTTCGAGGCCGGCCATCATGTTGATAAGCGTGGTTTTTCCGGTGCCGTTCGGGGCCAGAACGCCAAGTGATTTTCCCAGCTCGACCCGGAACGAGACCCTGTCCAGGATCACCTTGCGGCGAGTCCCGGTCCAAAAGGACTTGCTGACATTCTCGAACTCAAGCATTCACGGCCTGCTCATGTTTTTGCTTTGGGTGCGGCCACCGGTGGCTGGCTGACGGCCGGGTGTTCTACCGCTCCATGTTGGCCACATTATGTCGAAATATGAAACAAATGTTCAATGCGCGTTCGAAACGCCTGGCCACAATTGTGGCGCACAGAGCCGACAACTGGATCGGTTTGCGGGAACGACTATGATCCATCCTAGGATTGCAACAAGCGCCAAAGGGCTGGAGATCAGGTGAAGCCACTTGCGGAAGAAATCAGATCGTGCCGGTTGTGCGCCGACCGCTTCGCTGCGACTGCGACCGCGCATCCGCCGCGCCCGGTGGTGTGGTTCCGCCCCGGTGCGCGCATTCTGATCGCAGGGCAAGCTCCCGGGGCACGGGTCCATGAGAGCGGCCGACCGTTCACCGACCCCTCAGGCGACCGGCTGCGGGATTGGCTGGGGTTGGAGGAAGAGCAATTCTACGATCAGGCGCGGGTTTCGATCGTTCCGATGGCGTTTTGTTTTCCGGGGTACGATGCGCGAAAGGCGGACTTGCCGCCGCCGGCGATCTGCAGGAAGACCTGGCATCACAGGGTGATGAGTGAACTTGGCGATGTTCCGTTGACCATCCTTGTCGGTGGCCACGCGCATAAATTCCATCTGGGCGCACAAGCTTCGGTGACCGATACGGTGCGCAATTGGCAACAGCATGCGCCGCGGGTATTTGCCTTGCCTCATCCGTCATGGCGCAATACGGCATGGCTGAAGAAAAATCCCTGGTTCGAAACGGACCTGTTGCCGGTGCTGCGTGCCCGGGTCAAAGAGGTGATGGATGACTGACACGACCGCGCTGGACATTGCGCATGCCCAGATGGAGGCCGACCCTCAGAGCGATGCCGCGCGGCTGAGGTTTTTCGAACGGCTCGCGGACAACGAACTGTTTCTGTTGCTGACCGAAGAGGCGCGAGACGAAAACATCTCACCCGAGCTGTTTGACGTGGCTGATGGTCGGTTTGTGCTGGCCTTTGACCGCGAAGACCGACTGGCGCAGTTTGCGGGCCGTCCTGCCCCTTATGCCGCTCTGTCCGGACGTGTTCTGGCGGGGATGCTTGCAGGGCAGGGCATCGGGTTGGGGCTGAACCTCGAGGTGGCGCCGTCGTCGATGCTCATCCCTGCCGAAGCGTTGGCCTGGCTTGCGGAAACCCTCAGCCATGCCCCGCAAGAAGTGCAATCCCGTCTGACGGAGTTCCTTCCGCCCGCGGGGTTGCCCGACATTTTGCTGACGGCGCTGGACACCAAACTGGCCACAGCTTCAGGTCTGGCCTCCGCCGCATATCTCGCCGGAACCCGCGCCGAGGGTGGCGGGCAGGGTCATCTTCTTGGTTTCGTTGACGCGGTCCCCGGTGCCCAGACGGCCTTGGCCAAGGCGGTGTCCGAAGCTCTGACATTTTCGGGGATTGAGGCTGGTGCCTTGGATGTCGGGTTTTTCGCGGCCAGCGATCCTGCCGCCGCAGCATTGGCGAAAGTGGGCCTGCGATTTGATATCCCCGAGCCAGTGCGCGCCTCCGGGCCCCGACCAGCGCCCGGAAGCGACCCGGACAGCCCCCCGATCTTGAAGTGAAGTCGAGGCTTCGGCGCAGGGATGGTTTGCTCCCCGCGCCAAATGAACAAAGTTATTCGGCTGCTGTTTCCAGCTTGTCCTGCGTACGGGTTTCGAAGTCGCTTGCGTCATGCCGTTCGCGCAGTTGGGTGTGCAACTCTCCGAATGCGCGGTTGACCATGCGGCCCCGCTTCACGGCTGGCCGCGCGTCAATCTCTTGCGCCCATCGCATGACGTTCTTGTAGGATTCGACATCAAGGAATTCGGCCGCGTCGTACAAACGACCCAGAACCAGTTGCCCATACCACGGCCAGATCGCCATGTCGGCGATCGAGTAGTCCGAGCCAGCGATAAAAGCTTTGTCCGCAAGTTCGCGGTCCAGAACATCCAGCTGGCGTTTGGCTTCCATCGCAAAGCGGTTGATCGGGTATTCCCATTTCTCTGGCGCATAAGCGTAGAAATGCCCGAACCCGCCACCCAGATAAGGCGCGCTGCCCATCTGCCAGAAAAGCCAGTTCATCACTTCGGTGCGCTCGGGACCGGATTCGGGCAGGAATGCACTGAATTTTTCGGCCAGATGTACAAGGATGGAACCGCTTTCGAACACCCGTATCGGTGTTTCACCCGAGCGGTCCATCAGAGCGGGGATTTTCGAGTTCGGGTTGATCGCGACAAAATCCGAGCCGAACTGATCGCCGTCACCAATATTGATCAGCCATGCATCATATTCCGCGCCTGCGTGACCCAAGGCCAAAAGCTCTTCCAGCATGACCGTCACTTTCACCCCGTTTGGCGTTGCAAGCGAATACAACTGCAAGGGATGTTTGCCGACGGGCAATTCCTTGTCATGGGTCGCCCCTGCGATGGGGCGATTGATACTCGCGAAACGCCCTCCGCTTTCACTATCCCATGTCCAAACTTGTGGTGGGGTGTATGTGGTGGTGTCGCTCATCTTCCGCCTTTCGTCCCAGAGCCGAGCCGCGCCCGGCCCGACAAGAGTTAGTGTTGCAGAACAAGAACGCCAACCCCCGACGTGGCGGCTGTTCTGTAACAATTGCGGCAAGACTGCTCACGTTTGCTCGTCAATGGTCACAGCGGCGTTAACGGGTCTTCGCCGACGGAGGGAATTGCTTATTGTCTCAGCAGACAGCCACTCTGGCCCTGCAACCCGTCAAGACACGAGGACATGAAACATGAACAGATTTGCTCTGACCTTTGCTGCTGCAATGGCGTTGGCCGTGCCCGCCTTTGCCGGCCCGCAATATGTCGATGGGACCGGCTTCGCCGTGTCCGGATATGATGTGGTGGCCTACCGTGGGCTTGCTCAATCACCGATCGGACAGTCGCAGCCCGAAGGCGTGCGCGGACGGTCGGACATCACTGCGGAATACAACGGGGCGACCTGGGCTTTCGCGAGCGAAGAAAACCGCGCGAAGTTCCTTGAAAACCCCGCGTTCTATGCGCCGCAATATGATGGCCATTGCGCCTATGGCGTGTCCAAGGGTGGCAAGGTGCCCGGCAACCCCAACCTGTGGCGGATCGTTGATGACAAGCTGTACCTGAACATCACCGATGTCGTGGTCGGATTCTGGGAAGAAGACGTCCCGGGCAACATCAACCTTGCTGAGGGAAACTGGCCTGGGCTCGAAGGCAATGACGCCTCGACCAACGTGATCCCGAAATTCACGTCCGAAGGCCCGATCGCGAACTGACGTGACGCGCGTTGCAGGCCCGGCAGACCCGCCGGGCCTTTTTCAATGCTGGGTTTTCAACAAGCCTGCCAGAACTGTTCCCGAGTGGCCTGATCCGCCTCGAACCGGATCCTGACGCTGCGCGCCCCGGGAAACTTGCGTTCTCGAATGGTGTCGGGAACAACGACCTCGCCCGCTCCGCCATTCTTGGCCTGGAAGGACAGTATTTCGGTTTCGACGGTCCGAAAGCCGGCCAGAACGGATGTCGGCAGGGCAACGCGGTTTTCACCTTCGCAAACCGGCGTCGCAACAAAATAGGTCAGGTCGCGGCCATAGCATCCGATCGCCTCTGGTACATGGTCCGAATTGCGCGCCGATAGCGGGCAATCTTCCGCGCTGGTCTCGCCAAAGGATAGGGCGCGACTTGGATCGAGCAGTTTCAGGCAGGCGGAAATATCCTTCTCGTCCAGCTCTATGATACGCTTTCTGAGTTTCGGGCGTCGCGGTTGGGCCGGCCCGGCGCCTTTGCCTGCCAACCCGTTTTTGCGCAGATAGTCATAGGCCGACTTCGCCCGCGCAAACTGATTGCAGTCGCCGCCTGTATGGTCGGGATGTGCATGAAAGGCGATGTCACGCCACGCATTCCGGATGTCCGATGCGGTGGCGGTCTGATCAAGGCCCAAGACGTGCAGTGCTTCTACGCGAGCCTGAATTTTCTCGACTGGCTCCATACCAAAATCACTCGATAAAACAACTGGCTCCTATTTTCCGGAGCCTTGAGTTTCTGTCAAATTATCCAGTGAATTGGTAGGCTTGGCGGGGACAGTGCGCCGTTGCAGGGGGAATTGTTCGCACCTTGCAACGGGCCGCAGGTGGCAATCCCCCTTTGGCCTGTGCAAATGCAAGGAACAGTCAGGCGACGTTTTGTAGATCGGCTTTGGGCGTGATCCCAAGGGCAAAACACACATCGCGGGTCAGTTCGGGGCGGTTCAGCGTATAAAAATGCAGCTTGTCCACGCCTTCGTCGATCAGGTCCGAACACAGCTCGGTGCATAGCGCGGTGGCCAACAGGTCGTGCCGGTTGTCACGGATTGCTTTGTCAAAGGCCTGATCGACCCAGTCCGGCACCTGCGCGCCACAGCGTTTGGCAAATTTCTTGGCACCGGCCCAGTTCTCGATCGGCAGGATGCCCGGCACGATCGGCTTGTCGATCCCGGCCTTGGCGCAGGCATCGCGAAAGCGCAAAAAGGTTTCGGCTTCGAAGAAGAATTGCGTCAAAGCCTCGTCTGCGCCGGCGTCCAGCTTGGCTTTCAACCAGTCGATGTCAGCCTGTGCATGTGGCGCTTCGGGGTGAATGTCTGGATAGGCACCGACGCGGATGGTGAAGCTGCCGGTTTCCGCAAGTGCTGCGATCAATTCGACCGAGTGGGCGAACCCATCGGGGTGCGGGACGAACCGTTGCTGCCCCTTGGGTGGGTCGCCGCGCAACGCAACGATGTCGGTGACGCCGGCCGCGGCAAAGCTGTCGGCAATGGCCAAGGTCTCGCTGCGTGAAGCGTCGATACATGTCAGATGGGCCGCGACTTTCAATCCCGAGGATTTGTGCAACGTCGCCACCGCGTCGCGGGTCAATTCACGGGTGGTGCCCCCCGCTCCATATGTGACCGAGACAAAACGGGGTGCCAGTGGCGCCAGTGTCTGAACCGTATCCCACAGGCGAAACGACGCTTCGAGCGTCTGAGGCGGAAAGAATTCGAAGGAAATCTCGGGCTGGGTCATGGCAGTCTCGCAGGTTGTGTTGCGGCTCTTGTGCCATGGAGTTCTTTGTGAGACAAACTCATATTATTCAAGAACAACATGAACGACGCGAAAGATGCATATCGAATTTCGACACCTGCGCACGATCAAAGCCATCCATGAATGTGGTGGGTTGGCCCGTGCGGCGGATCAACTGAACATCACGCAGTCTGCGCTCAGCCATCAGATCAAAGGGCTGGAGGATCAGGCCGGCGTCGAGCTGTTCCTGCGCCGGTCGAAACCGATGAAACTGTCGGCCGCTGGGCTGCGCCTTCTGCGTCTGGCCGAGCAGATTCTGCCGCAGGTCGAAGCGATGCAGGAGGAGTTTTCCTCGCTGCGCGATGGGCGCACGGGACGGATGCACATCGCGATCGAGTGCCACGCCTGTTTCGAGTGGCTGTTCCCGGTGCTCGAGGCCTTCCGCAAGTCGTGGCCGGATGTCGATGTCGATATCCGGCCAGGTCTGGCCTTTGACGCGCTGCCCGCGCTGCAGAAGGAAGAGGTCGATCTGGTCGTCTCCTCGGACCCCGAAGATCTGCCGGGGGTCGAGTTCATCGAGTTGTTCGACTACAATCCTGTTTTTGTCGCCGCCTCGACCCACCCTCTGGCCGAGAAAGCGTATATCGAGGCCGAGGATTTTCGCGGTCAAACGCTGATCACCTATCCGGTCGAACGCACGAGGCTTGATATCTTCAGCCAGCTTCTCATCCCGGCCCGCGTTGAGCCTGCTGCGATCCGGCAAGTCGAGTTGACCGCCGTGATCCTGCTGCTTGTGGCGTCAAACCGTGGAATATCCGTTCTGCCCGACTGGGTGGTGCGCGAGGTCAAGTACAACTCGGACTATGTGACCCGCCCGCTGACCAAGGATGGCATCACGCGTCGGCTGTATGCCGCAGTGCGCACCGAGGACATGGAAAAACCCTTTGTGCAGGAATTGGTCAAGCTGGCCAGCCTAGAGGCGCGCAAGCTGCAGCAGCAATAAGGTTTTGGCCACGCGGGAAACGGCATGCTGCTATGCGCATCATTCCTCTTGGCAAGGGGGCGTTGCGCCAGTATACGCGCGGTTTGACCGGACAGGAGCCTCGGAACTATGGTTGGCAGTGCAAATCTCAACATCATGATCAAGGCCGCGCGCAAAGCGGGTCGATCGCTGGTAAAAGACTTTCGCGAAGTCGAGAACCTGCAGGTGTCGATGAAGGGCGCGGGCGATTTCGTCTCGAAGGCCGACATTGCAGCCGAGAACATTCTGAAAGAAGAACTTCTGGGCGCGCGTCCCACCTACGGTTGGCTGGCTGAAGAAGGTGGTGTGATCGAGGGCGAAGACCCGACCCGGCGTTGGATCGTTGACCCTCTGGACGGGACGACCAATTTCCTGCACGGGCTGCCGCACTGGGCGGTTTCGATCGCCCTTGAACACAAGGGCAAGATCGTCGCGGGCGTCATCTACGATCCCGCGAAGGACGAGATGTTCTTTGCCGAAAAGGGCGAGGGTGCCTGGATGAACGACATGCGTATCCGCGTGTCGAGCCGCAGCCGGATGATCGAATCGATCTTCTCGACCGGTTTGCCGTTTGGTGGCCGCTCGGACCTGCCTGCCACGTTGCAGGACCTGGCCCGTCTGATGCCCGCCTGCGCGGGTGTGCGCCGCTGGGGTGCAGCTGCGCTGGATATGGCCTATGTTGCCGCTGGCCGCTACGAAGGCTTCTGGGAGCGTCGCCTGAACGCCTGGGATCTGGCCGCTGGCATCATCATCGTGAAAGAGGCGGGTGGGTTCGTTCAACCGTTGAACCCCGAAGGCAGCATTCTGTCCGACGGGGAAGTCATCTGCGCCAACGAACCGATTTTCGACCAGTTCGCCAAGGTGATCCGCGGCTGATCCGTCAATACGGCGGCCGGAAACGACCATAACCAATTTCTAAGATCGCGCGGCCGAATTGGCCGCGCGTTTTGTTTCAAAGGCGTACAGTACTCGCCAAACCGACCTCGGAAGCCAGCCGCGCGGCCACGGATGCCACGGCCAGGTCCTGCAACCCGACCCCGGTCCCATCGAACAGGGTGATCTGATCAACCTTTGTCCGGCCGAGATGATCGCCATTGATCACCGCTCCAATCGGCGTGATGGCGTCAGGATCCAGCGCGCCCGAAGCCACGGCATGTTGCGCCTCACCGATGGTGACGGACTGGGCAACCTCGTCGGTGAAGACCTGAGCCGAAGCAACCAGTTCGGGGTCGACTTCCATCTTGCCCTTCGTGTCGGTGCCCATGCAGGCCAGATGCGTTCCGGGATTGATCCAGTCCCGCATCAACAACGGTTCGAACGCCGATGTGATCGTGATGATAACGTCGGCCTGTGCCCCCAGTTCCCGCTGCGAGACGGATTCGAAATCCAGCCCGATGTCCTGCGCGACAGCGGCCAGTTTCGGAAGCATTTCGGGATGGGGATTCCATGCCACCACCTTTTCGAAGTCGCGCTGCTTGGCGGCGGCGCGCAACTGAAAGGCCGATTGATGGCCCGCGCCGACCATGCCAAGCACCTTGGCGTCCGTGCGGGCCAGGTGCGCGATCGACACTGCAGAGGACGCAGCCGTGCGGATAGCCGTAAGGTAGTTCCCACCAACCAGCGCGGAAGGCTGTCCGGTATCGGGATCGAAAAGGATGACGGTGGATTGGTGGTTGGTCAGCCCGCGATCGGTGTTCCCCGGCCAATAGCCACCAGATTTGACACCCAGAACCAGGCCTTCGGCGTCAAAGCCGGATTTGAACCCATATACGGCGCCGGCATGACCCAGCCCTTCGCGGATGACGGGGAAGTTGCGCGCTCCGCCGCGTGCCATCGCTGAGAACACGTCTTGGATTGCGTCAAACGCCAGCTCGCGGTTGACCAATTGCCGGCAGAGGTCTTCGCCAACGATCTGTATCAATTTGGTTTCAGCGTTCATCTCGTCCCTCATGATCAAAACGCCTTGCCGCGAGCAGAGACCGGCCACAGGGTCTCGACCCTTCCGTTGCGCACGCCGACATACCAGTCGTGCACGTTGCAGGTCGGATCGCAGTGCCCGGGGACCAGACGCAACTTGTCGTTCACTCGCAGCACGCCGTTGGGGTCGCGGATCACACCGTGTTCGTCCGAACATTTCAGGTATTCGACATCATCGCGGCCAAAAATCACCGGCAAACCGCTGTCGATCGACTGCGCCTTGAGCCCTGCGTCACAGATCGCCTTGTCCGGTTTGGCGTGGCTCATGACGCTGGTCAGAATGAACAAGGCGTTTTCCCATTCGCCCCGATCGATCCTTTGGCCATTCCGGTCCAGAATCCGCCCATAGTCGGCATCCATGAACGCGTAGGACCCGCACTGCAATTCGTTGTAAACGCCCGAATTGCTTTCGAAGTAATAGGATCCCGTCCCACCACCCGAAACCAGTTCGCACTCAATCCCGTCCGCCTTCAACCCGTCGACGGCGTCCCGCACCATGGCGATTGCTGCATCCAGTTTTTCCTTTCGCGCGTCATAGCTGTCGAGATGTTGCATCGCGCCCTGATAGGCTTGGAGGCCGGTGAACTTCAGGTTCGGTGCCGCCTCAACTGCGCGGGCAATGGCAATGACGTCAGCCGTACTGGTCACCCCACAGCGCCCCGCGCCGCAGTCGATCTCGACCAGGACCTCCAGCTGCGTTCCATGGGTCTGCGCCGCAGAGGACAGCTCGGGCACATTCGCGATGTCGTCCACGCAGACCAGCGTTCGCGCGCCCAGCTTCGGCAGCCGAGCCAAGCGGTCAATTTTGGCCGGATCACGCACCTGGTTGGACACAAGGATGTCCTTGATCCCGCCGCGCGCAAAAACCTCGGCCTCCGAGACCTTCTGACAGCACACGCCAACTGCGCCGCCCAGTTTTTCCTGCAGGCGCGCGACGTCCACAGACTTGTGCATCTTGCCATGCACCCGATGGCGCATGCCGTGCGCTTTGGCGTAGTCACCCATTTTGCGGATGTTCCGCTCTAGCGCGTCGAGGTCCAGTATCAGGCAAGGGGTCTGGATTTCGCTTTCATCCATGCCGATTGCTGCGGGGATGTCGAAGCCGACGTCCAATTGATCGATGTTCACGGGTTTGTTCATCCTTCTCCTCCTTGCCCGGCCAGCCAGGGCAGCTTGTCCAAATCCACATTTCCGCCGGTCAGGATCACGCCGACGCGTTTGCCTCGAAAAACCTCGGGGTTGTTGAGAATGGTTGCCAATGGAACAGCCGAAGATGGCTCAATCACCAGTCGCAGGTGTTTCCAGGCCAGTTTCATGGCCGCCACGATTTCGTCTTCGGAGGCCGTGAAGATGTCGGCAACGTTCCGCGACACGAAGTGCCAGGTGTTTTCCTTGAGCGGAACCAGAAGGCCGTCGGCCACCGTCTTGGGTGCGTCGTCGGCGATGATCCGACCGGCTTTGAAAGATCGGTATGCGTCATCAGCCTGCTGAGGTTCCGCGGCATAGATCGCGGTATCGGGGGCCAGATTCGATACTGTGAGGCACGTGCCCGACACCATACCGCCGCCGCCGATCGGAGCGATAACCGCATCAAGCCCACCTGTTTGTTCCAGCATCTCGGCCGAGCATGTGGCCTGTCCTGCGATGACACGCGGGTCGTTGTAGGGGTGTACGAACTCGCCACCCGTTCGGGCCTGCACCTGGGCAAAGGTCGCTTCGCGCGAAGATGTCGATGGCTCACATTCGGTGATCGTACCGCCAAACCTGCGGACCGCGTCCTTTTTGGCCTGAGGTGCTGTGCGTGGCATGACGACGTTGCAGGGAATGCCGCGCCGACCGGCAGCATATGACAAGGACAGTGCATGATTCCCGCTGGAATGGGTGCAGACGCCCTTGCCTGCGATCTCGTCGGGCAATCCGAATACCGCATTGCAGGCGCCGCGAACCTTGAAGGCTCCGGCCTCCTGCAGGTTTTCGCACTTGAAAAAGAGCCGTGCGCCGGTTTGTGCGTTCAGATACTCCGACGACAGGACGGGTGTACGCCGGATATGTGGTTTGATCCGTTCATGCGCAGCGCGCATGTCGTCGATCGTTAGCTCTGCAGCGGAAAGAGTGTCCAACCTACCGATCTCCTCAAGCCGCTGCGCGCGAGCGGTTGGTGCCGTTTGCACGGAAGTATTCCTGCGCTGCCGCCACGCCGCTGCCCAGTTGTATCGGGTAGTTCAGATCGGCCATCGCCATCTCGATCGTGGCGAGGCCGGACAGAACCATGACGTCCGTCAGGCTGCCCAGGTGACCGATGCGAAACGCCTTGCCGTTCAACTGCCCCAGGCCGATCCCGAAGGACACTCCATAGGTGTCATAGGCATGGTTAGTCAGGACATTGCTGTCGAACCCATCGGGTACATAGACTGCGCTTACAGTGTCCGAGTAGAGGTCCGGCGATTGAGCGACCAGGCTCAATCCCCACGCGTCGACGGCCCGACGCACGCCTTCAGCCAGACGGAAGTGACGGGCGTAGACGTTGTCCAGGCCTTCGTCAAACAGAATGGACAGGCTTTCCTGCAGTCCGCAGATCAGTTGCAGCGGCGGCGTGTAAGGAAACCCGCCCGAGGCATTGGCGTCCAACATGTCCCGAAAGTCGAAATAGGTGCGGGGCAGCCGCGCACCATCCATCGCTGCCAGCGCTTTGGGGCTGACGCACAGGATTGCCATTCCAGCGGCCAGCATGAACCCCTTTTGCGACCCCGAAACCGCAATATCGACGCCCCAGCCATCGAATTCGAACGGCATCGAGGCCAGCGAACTGACGCAATCGACCATCAGCAGGGCAGGGTGCGCCGAGGCATCCATCGCCGATCGGACCGACAGGATATCCGAGCGCACACCGGTGGCCGTTTCATTGTGCGTCACCAGAACCGCCCGGATGTCGTGGTTCCGGTCGTCGGTGAGGATCGACTGAAACTGTTCGGCAGGTGCCCCGCTGCCCCAAGGGCAATCGATGACTTGTACGTCCAGCCCATGCCGTTGGCAAAGGTCGATCCAGCGATGGCTGAATACGCCATGATGGGCCACAAGAACCTTGTCGCCCGGGCTCAGTGTGTTGCTGATCGCAGCTTCCCACCCACCTGTGCCGCTGGATGGAAAGGTCACAATCTGACCTGTGGTCGACCGGAATACCTGCTTGAGGCCCTCGAGTACCGGCGCAAAGGCCTGAACGAAATCCGGCGCGCGGTGGTCAATGGTCTGGACCTGCATCGCGCGCAGGAGGCGATCCGGGATATTCGTCGGGCCGGGAATGAAGACCGGATTTTGGTTTGACATCATCGTGTCCTCCGCTTTGCCCCAAGTGTGTCTCCCTGTCGGAGTTGATGCAATTTTATTGAAAAATATTTTCATTTCTTGGAAAAAATTCGTAACCTGCTATAAACGAAGAATATTCACTTTCTCATTTCGCTGAGTGTTTGTGACCAGCTGAGAAAGCCAGACGGCCGTTCGGCCAAAGCGGGGAAGAATCGCCATGTCAGCCCAGAAGCGGCCACGCGGCCGGCCCAAGTCGTTGTTCAAGGAAAGCTCGGCCGGAACCATGCAGGCGTTGGACCGTGCGCTGGGGGTCCTGACCACGGTCGCACGGCTTGAACGCACCGCGCTCAGCGACCTCGCGCGTGAGATCGACGTGCCCACAGCAACCACGCATCGCATCCTGACGACCTTGCAAAAACATGGGTTCGTTAGCTTCAGCGAAGAACGTCAGGAATGGATGATCGGAGTCGAAGCCTATCGCACCGGCGCTTCGTTTTTGCGGCACAACAGCGTTGTCGAGATCGGCCGGTCAGTTCTTCGGCGCCTTATGCAGGACAGCGGAGAAACGGCGAACCTTGCAGTTCCCGACGGGTCGGAAGTTGTGTTTGTCGGGCAAGTCGAGACATCGAACCCGATCCGGGCGTTCTTTCCGCCGGGCGCGCGCACGCCGATGTATGCCTCGGGTACGGGCAAAGCGATCCTGGCGGCCATGACCGAGGCATCCCGGGCCAAGGTGTTGGCGGACACCCAGCTCGTGCCGTATACGCCCAATACTTGCGCCACATTGGATACCTTGCGCGCGGATCTGACCGAAACGCGGCTGCGCGGATGGTCTTATGATCGAGAGGAGCGCCACTCGGGCATGTCCTGCATCGGAGCCGCAATCTTCAACGACAAGCAGGAGCCTTGCGCAGGAATCTCTGTCTCGGGGCCGACCGCGCGATTCAATCCGGACCGGGCACCCGAGCTTGCCGCCCACGTCGTTCAGGCTGCGCAAGAGATCACGCGGTTGAGCGGTGGTCAAACTCCGGATCAGTCAGACCGATCAGAGGGGTGATTGACCCCGTCATTCCAGGGAATCGGCCCGTGGGTTCTGGGGTTTGCGCCCTCGATGCAGCCAAGGTTGACGCCGCACTCTGCCGGATCCGAGCGTCTTTGGTGATAAACGTATATCCCGCAGGTCTTGCAGAAATAGTGTTTCGCCGTGTGCGTGCCCCACGTGTAGAGGCTCAGGTTCTCGGCGCCTTCAAGAATGCGCAGGCTCTCGGTTATGGCGGTCACGGCGGCGGCCCCGCGGCGGATGCAGAAGGAACAGTCGCATCGGGCAGCCGTGGACAGGCCACCGGGGAACTCGGCCTCGATCTTCACGGCGCCGCAATGGCAGGTGGCGGTCATTTGGCTCATCGGCGTGGCACTCTTGGTATGCGGGACTGGCTGAGCTTGTAGCGGTGTTCGGGATGCGGCGGGTGGCCGTGGGTGCGGTTCCAATAGGCCGGCCCGCCGCGTTTCAGCCACAGTGGGATGCACAGTACCAAACCGATCACGAAACCGCCCGTATGCGCCCAATAGGCCACACCGCCGGCGTCAGGGTTGCTGGACACGCTGCCAAGGAACTGCATGCCCAGCCAGACGCCCAGCATCACGAAGGCCGGGATGGTGAAGACCCGGAAGTAGATGATCAGAATCAGCAGGATATCGACGCGCGCCTTTGGGAACATCAGCAGGTACCCACCCATCACTGCGGCAATTGCGCCGGACGCGCCGATGGTGGGTACCAGCGACCCGGGAGCCGTAACGATATGGACCAGCCCGGCGCCGATACCCGCGACCATGTAGAACAGCAGGAAGGGCAGGTGGCCCATCTCGTCTTCCATGTTGTCGCCGAAGATCCACAGGAACAGCATGTTGCCGATCAGATGCATCCAGCCGCCATGCAGGAACATCGACGTCACCAACGTCTCGAGCGCCACGCCGTCGCTGATGCGGGCGGGGATGATCGCATAGTCGAAATAGAACCGGTTGATCAGCCGGGCATCGTCCATGATTCCGACATAGCTGAGGAAAACCAGGACATTCGCCGCGATCAGCGCATAGACGACATAGGGTGTGCGGCCCGAGGGGTTGTGGTCTCGAATTGGAAACATGGGGGGACGCTGGGCTTTTCACGGCCCAGCGTCAAGTCAGCTTATGCCGCACCGCCCAGAAGTGCGGCGTTTCCTCCGGCGGCCGTGGTATCGACGCAGACATGGCGCTCAGCCATCACCCGCGACCGGTCGGGCAAGCCGGGGATCAGCGGCAGGATGGGGCCGTCTCGCCGAGCCAGATGGCGCTCGATCTGACGCGCGGTGTCCGCATCGCCCCACCACAGAACCCCCGATATTCCCGGCAGGTTCTCAAGCCGGTGCAGGTCAAGCGCGCCCTCGGTCTGAATCGCGGTGCCGCCAAGCGCGAGAATGGCGTCTGCTTGCGCCTTGGCCGCCTCGGGGCCGGGGCCCAGGCACAGGAACGGCGCGCGGGGGAACTCGGTCAGCCGGTTCGACTCGCCGGTCGGTCCGGGCATCGAGCGGGTCGTCGGCGCGGCAGGCTGCCCGATCGGTGCGGGCAGGTCGGTTGGGGCGGACCATTCCGCGGCCACGACCTGTCGGTCCGGGGCGCAGAAACGGGCCAGATAGTTCGGGCCGCCCGCCTTGGGGCCGGTGCCGGACAGGCCTTCGCCGCCGAAAGGCTGCGAGCCGACGATCGCGCCGATCTGGTTGCGGTTGACATAGATGTTGCCGGCGTGGATCGCCTCGGTGACGTGCTGCACCCGGTCGTCGATGCGGGTGTGCAGGCCGAAGGTCAGGCCATAGCCGGTGGCGTTGATGTCGGCGATCACCTGGTCGATCTCGTGTGACTTGAACCGGGCGACATGCAGGACAGGGCCGAAGATCTCGCGTTCCAGCGCTTTTATACCGGGGACTTCGATCAGCGTGGGCGCCACGAAGATCCCCTCGGGCGGCAGCGCCAGCTCCTTCAAAACACGACCCTCGGAGCGGGCCTTGGTAACGTGGTCCGCGATGCCCTGACGGGCCTGTTCGTCGATCACCGGGCCGCAATCGGTCGAGAGCAGCCACGGGTCGCCCACCGACAGGGCGTCCATCGCGCCCTTGAGCATGGCCAGCACGTCATCGGCGATGTCGTCCTGCAGATACAGACAACGCAGGGCCGAGCAGCGCTGGCCCGCCGACTGAAAGGCGCTTTCGATGATCGACTGCACGGCCTGTTCGGGCAGGGCGGTGCTGTCCACGATCATCGCGTTCAGCCCGCCGGTTTCGGCGATCAGCGGCGTTCCGGGCCGCATGTGCTCGGCCATTGCAGCGCGGATTTTCAACGCCGTCGCGGTCGAGCCGGTGAAGGCCACGCCCGAGACGCGCGCATCCGACGTCAGCGAGGCCCCGACCGCTGGCCCGCCCGGCAGCAATTGCAGCGCATCGCGCGGCACGCCGGCTTCGTGCAGCAGTTGCACCGCCCGGTGGGCGATCAGCGGAGTCTGCGGTGCGGGTTTGGCCAGAACCGCATTACCCACGGCAAGCGCTGCCGAGATCTGCCCCGTGAAGATCGCCAGAGGGAAGTTCCACGGGCTGATGCAGGTGAAGGTCCCGGCAGGGTCTGCGTCGGGGATGTTGGCGGCGTAGTAGCGCAAGAAGTCCACCGCCTCGCGCAGTTCGGCCACCGCGTCGGGCAGTGATTTGCCGGCCTCACGCGCCAGAAGGGCGAAGAGCTCACCGTAGTTGGCCTCGTAGAGGTCGGCGGCGGCATTAAGGATGCGGCCGCGCTCGGCCGCTGAAGCCTGCCACGGAGCAGCTGCGGCCAGCGCCAGCTCCACATCCGCAGCGCTGGCCGGCGCGACCGCGCCTGGCCGGTCCTCGGGCAGGGCGGGGTTGATGACAGGTTCCTCGGCCTCGGGCGCTGCGTCACCGGCCAGCAGGGGCTGCGCGAACCAGTGAGGTGCGCGAAAGGCGTCGCGGGCGGCATCGATCCGGTCCAATGTCGGTGTGTGATGCAGGTCGAACCCCTGCGAGTTTGGTCTTTCAGGTTGAAACAGTTCGGGGCCGGTTGGGATGTGGCGTGCAGGTTTCCGCACGGCCTCGAACGGATCGGCGGCCACCACTTCGGGGGCAACGTTTTCGTCCACGATCTGGTTGACGAACGAGCTGTTGGCGCCGTTTTCCAGCAGCCGCCGCACCAGATAGGCCAGCAGGTCGCGATGCGCGCCAACCGGCGCGTAGATCCGGCAGCGGGTATTGTGTTGGTCCTTGACGATCTGGTGCAGGGTTTCACCCATGCCGTGCAGGCGCTGGAACTCGAAGGGCTGGCCCTCGGCCATATGCAGGATCGCGCTGACCGTGTGGGCGTTGTGGGTCGCGAACTGAGGATAGATCCGGTCGGTCATGCCCAAGAGCTTGCGGGCATTGGCGATGTAAGATATGTCGGTTGCCGCCTTGTTGGTGAAGACCGGGAAGCCGTCGACGCCCTCGACCTGCGCGCGCTTGATCTCGGTGTCCCAGTAGGCGCCTTTGACCAGACGCACCATCAGCTTGCGGTCATACCGCTCGGCCATGTCATAAAGCGTGTCGAGCACCAGCCCGGCACGCGGCCCATAGGCCTGTACCACCACGCCGAACCCGTCCCAGCCCGCAAGCGCCGGTTCGGTCAGAACCGCCTCGATCACCTGCAGCGACAGCGACAGGCGGTCAGCCTCTTCGGCGTCGACGTTCAGGCCCATTCCGGCCGCCTTGGCCAGAAGCGCCAGCGCCCGCAGGCGCGGCACCAGCTCGTCCATCACGCGCTGTTCCTGCGCAATCTCATAGCGCGGATGCAGCGCCGAAAGTTTAACCGAGATGCCGGGATTGGCGCGGATGTCGTCATGGGTGCAGGCCTCGGCAATCGCGGCGATGGCGCGGGAATAGGAAAGGTGATAGCGCGCGGCGTCCGCCTCGGTGCGGGCGGCCTCGCCCAGCATGTCGTAGGAATAGGTGTAGCCCTTGGCCTCCATCCCGGCGGCGCGTTTCATGGCGGACTGGATGGTTTCGCCCAGAACGAACTGCCGGCCCATTTCCTTCATCGCGCGGCCCACCGCGGTGCGGATCACCGGCTCGCCCAGCCGCTTGATGGCGCCGCGCAGGGCGCTGACCGGCGAGGCCTTGCCCTCGTCCAGCACCTTGCCCGTCAGCATCAGCGCCCAGGTCGAGGCATTGACCAGCGATGACGACGAGTGGCCCAGGTGCTTGCCCCAGTCCGAGGGTGCGATCTTGTCTTCGATCAGCGCGTCGATCGTGTCGGCGTCGGGAACACGCAACAGTGCCTCCGCCAGACACATCAGGGCGATGCCTTCATCGGTCGACAGGCCGTATTCCGCCAGAAACACCTCCATCAGCCCCGGCGCGGTGCTGGAGCGGATGTCGCGCACCAGTTGCGCGGCCGCCTCGCAGATGGCGGTGCGGACCGCTTGAGTCAGGGCGGCCTGATCGGTCAGGGAGTTCAGCAATGCGGTCTGGTCCGCGTAGGTCATGGAATCGATGGTGTGGCGCAGGCTGTGGGTCATGTGTCCTCCGGTCTTTCACGCAGTATACTTGCGATTTTGCGGGACAACGGACCGAAAATGAAATATCTGGCACCCGATGTCCTGAATTTTGGATCAAACTCCATGCGAAAAGACTTTCCGGGTTTGGACCGGTTTGACCGCGCGATTCTGTCCATCGTGGCCGAGGACGGCCGGATCTCGGTCGCGGATCTGGCCCGGCGGATCGGGCTGTCGAAATCACCGACGCAGGCGCGGCTGAAACGGCTCGAGTCCGAGGGGATCATCACCGGCTACCGGGCCATGCTGGACCCGATCCGCCTGGGGCTGGACCATGTGGCTTTTGTCGAGGTGCGCTTGACCGACACGCGGGAAAAGGCGCTGGCTGAGTTCAACGCGGCTGTCCGCAAAGTGCCCGAGATCGAACAAGCGCATATGATCGCGTCGAATTTCGACTATCTGCTGAAGGTGCGGACCGGGTCGATGACGGAATATCGCGCGGTTCTGGCCGAAAAGATTTCGTCGCTGCCGCATGTGGCCAGCACCTCAACCTTCGTGGCTATGGAGGCGGTGAAAGAGACCGGGCTGGCCGATGCCATCGATGGCGCGGGTTGACGAAAGGGCGATCCGCGTCACCATTGAACTATGAGACACCTTATTCTTTCCGCAGTTCTGAGCGCGGGCGTTGGGATCCCGGCAATTGCTGAGACCTGCCCGCCTGCGCCCGATCACGCCGCCCGGCTGGGTGATCTTATCGGTCAGATCCAGCAGGCCGAGACCGAGATGGCCGCGCGCGAGATCTCGAACCAGATGTGGGAGCTGTGGGCCGACGCACCTGACGAGGCCGCGCAGACCGTATTGGATCAGGGCATGTCCAGACGTAATGCCTGGGATCTGTTGGGGGCGCTGCAGGATTTCGACCGTTTGATTGCATATTGCCCCGAGTATGCCGAGGGCTACAACCAGCGCGCATTCGTGAATTTCCTGCGTCAGGATTTTGAATCGGCCCTGACCGATCTGGACCGCGCACTAGAATTGTCGCCGAACCATATCGCAGCGATGAGCGGTCGTGCGCTGACCCTCATGGGTCTGCAGAGAATGGAAGAAGCCCGCGTTGCACTGGCAGAGGCGCTGGAACTGAACCCGTGGCTGCCCGAGCGTCACCTTGCAGCCGATGGTGGGCCTTTGGCGATGCCGGGCCAAGATCTCTGAACAGCACTGTCACCCCCGACGCTTCGCCGGGGGTGATCGCTGAGGTAAGACGGTTCAGCCGACCTGTCCGTTGTCCTTGCGTTTGATCGCGATGATCGAGGAACGCGGCGTGCCCCCATCTGGCCAGGATCCACCGGGGTGCTGGATGCCTACAAACATGGTCCGGCGGTCGGCCGACCATGTCAGACCGGTCACCTCGCAGCCGTTCGGGCCCGTCATGAAGCGAACGATTTCACCCGTGATCGGGTCGCCGGCCAGCATCTGGTTGTTGCCGTGGCCTGCAAAATCGCCTTCGTTGTCGTCGTTCCCGTCGGTCTGGATCCAGACCACACCGGTGCTGTCGATCATCATCCCGTCGGGCGAGTTGAACAGGTTGCCTTCGTTTACGTTCTCGGACCCGGCATACGCATCGGAATGCACTGTCGGATTGCCGGCCATGACGTACAGATCCCACTTAAACGCGGTTTCTGCATGATCCTGGTTGGCTGGCCGCCAGCGAACGATCTGCCCGTATTTGTTGGCTTCCCGAGGGTTGGGGCCATTGACCGAAGTATCATCGCCACCCGCGTTGGGTTTGACGCCACGGTTCTTGTTGTTGGTCAGGCAACAATAGGCCTCGGCAAGAACTGGGCTGGTTGCAACCCATTCCGGTCGGTCCATCGTGGTTCCACCGGCCTCAGACGCAGCGATGCGGGCAAAGATCAGAATCTCGGCCTCGTCCATGCCGGTGGTTTCCGGCGTCAGCGGCACCCATTCACCAGACATGTCGTCGTTGAATCTGGCAACATACAGCGTTCCGTCATCCAGCAGACCTTCGGTATCCCCGCCGGGGGTGTAGACGCCGTTCGAGACGAATTTGTACAGGTATTCGCCCCGCTCATCATCTCCCATATAGACGACAATGCGACCATCCTTAGCCAGCTCGACCGCGGCGTTCTCATGTTTGAACCGCCCAAGTCCAGTATGCTTGACCGGGGTGCTGTTGGGATCGGTCGGGTCGAATTCGACCACCCAGCCGACGCGATGTGGTTCGTTGGGGTTCTTCGAGGTGTCAAACCGTGGATCGAACAACTCGTACCCGTTCCAGCTTTCGGCCTTGATGCCGTATCGCTTGAAGCCATCCGCGACCTTTGGAGTATATGTCGCGCTTTCGTTGCTGGAGCCGAAGTAGCCGTTAAAGTTCTCTTCGCAGGTCAGGTAGGTGCCCCAAGGTGTCTTGCCCGACCCGCAATTGTTCATCGTGCCCAGCGACGTTGTGCCGGTCGGATCGGCCTCGGTCTTCAGCAGGTCGTGGCCAGCTGCCGGCCCCACGATCTTCATGGGGGTGTTGTGGTGAATGCGGCGATTGAAAGGGCTGTCCTTGACCACGGTCCAGCCATCCGGGGTTTCGGCAATTTCCATCACCGTCACACCCTGCAGGTTCTGCAACTTTCGAACGTCATCCGCGTTTGCGGGCACACCTTCCTGCGCTGCGGGCAGGTTGATTTTGCGGTTGGGATACTCGTGATTGATGGCAATCAACTGGTGCCCTTGGAACGAGAAGGTTTCCATACCATCAGTGTTTTCGCCAAATACCTTGTCCGAGTTCTCGACCGGTCCACCATCGGTGATGTCATACCCGTCAGCCTCGGAGAACAGCGGATCGCCCCAGCGCATGAGGACCTTCCATTCATACCCCTCGGGCACATGCACGGTGCCATCGGTCTGGGCCGCAATCGGGGTGAAGGCAAAACGAGAAGCGGTCTGTGCGTGGGCTGAGGTCGACCCCAGCAGACCGCTGCCCATGGCCGCAGCACCCGACCCGAAGGCCAACACTCCGCCCAGAAAGCCGCGTCGCGACAGGGCGCTTTCGACGACGCGGTCAAAGTCGTTTTCGTCGGGGCGGGGGAAATGCAGTTCGTCCCAGTCGTCGGCGGAAAGGGTGGCTGGATCAACGTCTTTCATTGGGTGATTCCTCGCTGTCGGAATGAATTTGTGAAACGGATTTAGGAACTGATTGTTACAGGTACTTAACAACCCCATTAACCGTTTGGGGCGGTACACACGCTAGGCAGGTTTTCGCGAACGGCAAGCACTGCAATCGTATGCTGCGCCAGTGCGCGACCCCAAAACAAGTGCAATTCAGAGCGATGGGCGGTTGGCCGCGCAGTCTGCAATGGTTGACCGCAAGCAGGCAGTCGCAAAAGCGATGCGTAGGTGGATTTCGGTTCTTGACGACGGCCCGGGCATGGACTACTCAGCCCTTCACCAAGCGGGTATAGCTTAATGGTAAAGCCCCTGCCTTCCAAGCAGGCTATGTCGGTTCGATTCCGTCTACCCGCTCCAAACTCTCCGGAATAAGTTGCGTCAAAAAGCCCTTGTCGGGGTGCTATTGCGCGCAGTCTCCTTGACCCGGCGCGCCTGCGCCGCCAAGAAGCCGTATCGCGAGTCCCAGAAGGTAAAAAGGGTCAGGCATGGCAAGAACACGCTCCGCCAACCAAGCAAACGTTCAGGCGCCCGGTGCTCATGAAGATCGACCCGGATCCCGGAAGCTGGGCGTGCTGGCCTCTTTGTGGCCGTTCATGAAACCTTATCGGCTGCTGATGCTTGGGGCGACGCTGGCGCTGGTTCTGACGGCCAGCATGACCCTGACCTTGCCTTTGGCCGTGCGGCGCGTGGTCGACAACTTCCGCATCGAAGACGGTGAACTGCTCGATTGGTATTTCTTGGCGGCGCTGGGCATCGCAGCGGTTCTGGCGGTGGGAACGGGTATCCGGTACATGCTGGTGACCCGGTTGGGCGAGCGGGTCGTGGCTGACATCCGCAAGGCAGTCTTTGACCGCGTCATCGGCATGAGCCCCGCCTTCTACGAACGCATCATGACCGGTGAGGTCCTGAGCCGTATCACCACCGACACCACGCTGATCCAATCCGTTCTGGGCTCGTCAGTGTCGATCGCATTGCGGAATTTCCTGATGTTCATCGGCGGGCTTGTGCTGATGTTGCTGACCTCGGCCAAGCTGACCGGGCTGGTTTTGCTGCTGATCCCGGTGGTGGTGGTGCCGATCCTGGTTCTCGGGCGTCGGCTGAGGGTCATAAGCCGCGAAAACCAGGATTGGATCGCCGCCTCGTCGGGCAATGCAGGCGAGGCGCTGGGCGCCGTTCAGACCGTACAGGCGTTCACCCATGAGGACGCCAGCCGCCGCCAGTTCGGCGACATGACCGAGACCTCGTACCATGTTTCCCTGCGCCGTATCCAGACGCGGGCGGTTCTGACGGTGATCGTGATCTTTCTGGTTTTCTCGGGGATCGTCGGAGTTTTGTGGATGGGGGCGAACGATGTGCGCAACGGCGTGATGACCGAAGGCGTGCTGATCCAGTTCGTGATCTATTCGATCATCATGGCCGGGTCCGTAGCCGCCCTTTCCGAAATCTGGAGCGAGCTGCAGCGTGCCGCAGGCGCCACCGAGCGGCTGGTCGAGTTGCTGAACGCCGAAGATACGGTCAACGACCCGACACAACCCAAGGCGCTGCCGCAGCCGGTCAAGGGACAGATCACCTTTGACAACGTCACCTTCCGCTACCCGGCCCGGCCAGACGTTCTGGCACTGGACGACCTGTCGCTGACAGTGAACCCGGGCGAGACCGTGGCCTTCGTCGGACCCTCGGGCGCGGGCAAGACGACCGTGATCCAGTTGATCCAGCGGTTCTACGACCCCGAGGCCGGTCAGGTCAGCCTAGACGGGATCGATCTGGGCGACATGCGCCGCTCGGATTTCCGGCAGCACATGGCGCTGGTTCCGCAGGATCCGGTGATCTTTGCGGCCTCGGCGCGCGAAAACATCCGGTTCGGACGGCTGGACGCCTCGGATGCCGAGGTCGAGGCCGCGGCCCGTGCCGCCGCGGCGCATGACTTCATCTCAGCCCTGCCCGAAGGCTATGACAGTTTCGTCGGCGAACGCGGCGTGATGCTGTCGGGCGGTCAGAAACAGCGCATCGCCATCGCGCGGGCGATTTTGCGCGACGCTCCGGTTCTGCTGCTGGACGAGGCGACCTCGGCGCTGGACGCCGAGAGCGAGCGCGCCGTTCAGGCCGCTGTCGACCAGATGCGCGCCGGGCGCACCACCCTGATCGTGGCGCACCGTCTGGCCACCGTGAAAAAGGCCGATCGCATCGTGGTGATGGAGAACGGCCGGATCGTGGCGCAGGGCACCCATGACGATCTGGTGGCGCAAGATGGGCTTTATGCGCGTCTGGCGCGTCTCCAGTTCACCGATGGTGTGGCCGCCGAGTGAAGTGACGCGCGGGCATTTCGCGAACCGCCGTAGCGTCATTCTACTTTTTCCCCTTGCCCGAGGGTAAGCCCTCGCTTGCGCAGGGCTGCATTTGCTTACATCTTGGACGCAAGACAGCCTGCAAAAATGCAGGGTGAAAAAGGGGAGGAACCACATGGCCTTTGTGGGCAAGGAAGACAAACTGAGAATGGAGCAGGAAATGCCGTGGGAGGACCGCGACGTCCCCGTCACGTTCCATCAACTGCTCTCGCGGACGGCCGCCAAGTTCCCGGATCGCAACGCGATCAGTTTCCAGATCCTGTCCGGCCCCAAGGACAAGGCCGAAACCCTGACATGGTCGCAACTGCTGACCAAGACGAACCAGGCAGCCAACCTGTTCCGCTCTTTGGGGGTCAAGGAAAACGACGTGGTGGCCTATGTGCTGCCCAACTGCAACGAGACGCTGGTCACCATGATGGGCGGCGCGGTGGCCGGGATCGTGAACCCGATCAACCCGCTGCTCGAGCCAGAGCAGATCGCGTCGATCCTGCGTGAGACCAAGGCCAAGGTCGTGGTCACGCTGAAGCCATTCCCGAAAACGGACGTCGCGCAGAAGGTCGCCGAGGCCGTGCGCCACGCGCCGGGTGTCAACACCGTGTTGGAGATTGACCTGAACCGGTACCTGACGCCGCCGAAATCGTGGATCGTGCCTTTGGTCCGGCCCAAGATGGCCGACAAAGAGCATCTGGCCCACGCCGATTATCTGGATTTCAACAAGGAACTGGCGAAGCAACCCACCACGCTGACCTTCGAGGACAGCAAAGAGGACCGGGTTGCCTGCTATTTCCATACCGGCGGCACCACAGGTATGCCCAAGGTCGCGCAGCACAAATATTCCGGCATGATCTACAATGGGTGGCTGGGCCACACGCTGCTGTTCTCGGAAGAGGACGTGATCATGTGCCCGCTGCCGATGTTCCACGTCTTTGCCTGCCATGTGATCGTGATGGCGGCGGTGTCGTCGGGCGCCCATGTGGTGTTCCCGACCCCCGCCGGTTATCGCGGCGACGGCGTGTTCGACAACTTCTGGAAGCTGATCGAACGTTGGAAAGTTTCGTTCATCATCACCGTGCCCACGGCGATCTCGGCCAAGATGCAGCGTCCGGTGGATGCCGACATCTCGACCGTCAAGACGGCCTTCTCGGGTTCGGCTCCGCTGCCGGTCGAACTGTTCCGCCGGTTCGAGAAAGCGACCGGTGTGACCATCGTCGAAGGTTATGGCCTGACCGAGGCCACCTGCCTGGTGTCCTGCAACCCGGTGGATGGCGAGAAGAAAATTGGCTCGATCGGGATTCCGTTCCCGTACACCGACGTCAAGATCCTGCGCGACAGCCCCGACGGGCCCAAGGAATGCGCGGTGGACGAAGTGGGCGAAATCTGCGTGTCGAACCCGGGTGTCTATGCCGGGAACACCTATACCGAGGAGGACAAAAACGTCGATCTCTACTATTTCGACAAGTACCTGCGCACCGGCGACCTGGGACGGTTCGATGCGGACGGGTATCTGTGGATCACGGGCCGGGCCAAGGATCTGATCATTCGCGGCGGCCACAATATCGACCCGGCCGAGATCGAAGAGGCCTTGCTGGGCCATGACGCGGTGGCCTTTGCCGGCGCCATCGGCCAGCCCGACGCCCATGCGGGCGAGGTTCCCTGTGCCTTTGTCGAACTGGTCGAAGGCGCCAGCGTGACCGAGGAAGAACTGCTGGAATACTGCAAGGTGCACGTGCACGAACGCGCGGCGCATCCCAAGCACATGACCATCCTGCCCGAACTGCCGAAGACGGCGGTGGGCAAGGTCTTCAAGCCAGAACTGCGAAAACAGGCGATCACGCGGGTCTACAACCAGGCGTTGGAAACCGCCGGCGTTGCGGCGCGAGTCGTGTCGGTCATCGACGACAAAAAGCGCGGCCTTGTCGCACAGCTTGACGCGAACGGCGCATCCGAGGACGATGTGAACCAAGTGCTGGGCAACTTCACCCGGCCGTGGGAGTGGGCCGACTGATCCGGAGGGGCAATGGACTATGAACGTCTGATCGACGAGGAGACCTGGGCGTTCATCCGGCGCACCGCCGAAAGCTATCCCGAAGACGCGGTGGATCGGTCCATCGAGGACCAGCGCCGCGTCTATGACGACATGTGCCGCGCGTTTCGGCAGCCGCGTCCACAGGGCGTCGAAACGCGGGACAGCTCGGCCGATGGGGTCGGGGTGCGCATCTATTCCTGCGGAGATCCAACCCGAACCGTCGTCTACATGCATGGCGGCGGGTTCGTCGTGGGCGGGCTGGACAGCCACGATGACGTCTGCGCCGAACTGTGCGCCCAAACTGGCTATCGGGTGGTGGCGGTCGACTACCGCCTGTGTCCTGAACATGCTCATCCGGCGCAGTTCCAGGATTGCTGGACCGCGGTGAACTGGGTGGAATCCGAATTCGGCGATCCGCTGGTTCTGGCCGGGGACAGCGCGGGCGGAAACCTGGCCGCAGCCGTCGCCCATCACGCGCGCGGGCGCATCGGGAGCATCCTGGGGCAGGTTCTGATCTATCCCGGTTTGGGTGGCGATCCGAACCAGGGATCGTATATCGAACACGCCCACGCCCCGATGCTGACGCGCGACGAGGTCCTGTTCTATGAAAAAGTCCGGTGCGGCGGCGCCGTCCCGGAACATGACCCAACATTCGCACCCCTGCATGATACCGACTTTTCCGGGCTGCCGCCGACGGTGGTGGTGACCGCCGAATGCGATCCCCTGCGTGATGACGGAGCAGCGTACTGCGCCAAAATCACCGCCGCCGGCGGGCAGGCGCATTGGATCAACGAGGCCGGACTCGTGCATGGCTACCTGCGCGCCCGCCATTCGGTGACCCGCGCCGCCGACAGCTTCGAACGGATCTCGATCGCGGTCGAGGCGCTGGGGCAGGGGTTGTGGAACTACGACTGACGGCGCTCAGCGCAGGAACGGCTTGGCCTTCATCGTCTCGGCCACCGGAGCGCCCATGCGGGTCAGGATCGTGGGTGCCAACTGCAGCTGGTCAATGACCGTTTCCGCATCGGGGCCCTCGGCATCGCCGAAATAGTACAGCGCCGTTTCCTGCTGCAGCGCGCTGCGCCCACCGTGGTGGCCGCGCTCGTCCTGGCCGTGATCAGCGGTCACGATCACCTCGTATCCCAACTGCCGCCAGCGGGGGATGAAAGGGGCCAGCATCTCGTCCATGACGAAGCAGGCGTGATCCATCTCTTCACAGTCGTGGTAGAAGCGGTGGCCCATGCTGTCGAGCGTACAGGTATGGAGAATGCCGTAGTCCAGCCCGAACCGCAGGCACAGGTTGGTCAGGGTCGCGAACAGGTCGACATCGGACGGCGTCATCTGGTTGGCCTTGCCATAGCCCGTCATCGAGTGGAAGCGGCCGTGGTTGATGGTGGCGCTGTCCGGTTCGTCGTATTCGATGTCGCGCACATAGTCGAAAGGGTGGCGGTTGAAGAACTGCGACCAGAAGCTGTGGGTGACGGCCCCGGTCACGCCGCCGGCCTCGCGCACCTGGCTGAAGATGTCCTTGTGGTCCAGACGGAACACGTTGCCGTTTCCGGTGCAGCCATGCTCCTGCGGTGTCACGCCCGTGTGGATCGAGGCATAGCAGCTGGCCGAGATCGAAGGCAGCACCGAACGCAGCTTCCAAACCCGCGCCTCGCCGCTGTCGACCCAGCCCTCGAGGTTGCCGAATAGCCGGCGGAAATTGCGCCAGGGAACCCCGTCGAGAATGATGAGCAGAAGCTTGCGGTCCATCGCATGGCCCTCGTGTTGGTTGGCTTGTTTGCCTCACCCTAGGAGATTCGGTCAGCCAAGGCTGCCTGTTCCCGCCCGGAATGAGAAAATCCCGACACTTCGATAGAAACAAAGTGTCGGGATTTCAGAGTGTTTTGTCGGCGTGAACAGCCTGCGGCATCAGTTGCCGGCGCTCTCCATCTTGCGGTGGGCCACGACCTCTTCCAGCCAGCCCAGATGCATCTCGGGTACCGAGCTGAGCAGCAGGTCGGTATAGTCGTCGAACGGCGGGCTCAGCACCTGCGATTTGGGTCCATAGCGCACCACGCGCCCCTGATACATCACGGCGATGCTGTCACTGATCGCGCGCACCGTCGCTAGGTCATGGGTGATGAACAGATAGGCCACGTCCTCGATCTTCTGTAGGTCCAGCAACAGCTTGAGAATGCCGTCCGCCACCAGAGGATCCAGCGCCGAGGTGACCTCGTCACAGATGATCATTTTGGGTTTGGCTGCCAGCGCGCGGGCAATGCACACGCGCTGCTTTTGACCGCCGGACAGCTCGGCCGGGTATCGGTCGATGAAACCTTCGCCCAATTCGATCTCGTCCAACAGTTCGATGATGCGCTTGCGCTTCTCGGCGCCGCGCATGTTGAAGTAGAACTCGAGCGGCCGGCCGATGATGGTACCCACGGTCTGGCGCGGGTTCATCGCAACATCGGCCATCTGGTAGATCATCTGCAACTCGCGCAGGTCCTCGCGCGAGCGTCCGCCCAGATCGGGGCTGAGCTTGCGCCCGGCAAAGGTGATCTCGCCGTCGCGCGGGGGCAGCAGGCCGGTGATCACCCGGGCCAGCGTGGACTTGCCCGACCCCGATTCCCCCACGACCGCCAGCGTCTGGCCCGGATGTACCTCGACATTGACGTTGTGCAGCACGTCGAAATTCAGCCCCTTGTAACGGGCCGTGATGCCATCGACCTGCAGCACGGGTTCGGGCGTGGGCTGTTTTTCCTCGTGTTCGATCGAACGGACCGAGACCAGCGCCCGCGTGTACTCTTCTTGTGGGTTGTTGATGATCTGGTCGGTGGTGCCGTATTCGACCGTGTCGCCCATGCGCAGCACCATGATGTCATCGCTGACCTGCGCCACGACCGCCAGATCGTGGGTGATGTACAGCGCGGCCACGCCGGTGTCGCGGATTGCTTCCTTGATCGCCATCAGGACGTCGATCTGGGTGGTCACGTCGAGCGCGGTCGTGGGTTCGTCGAACACCACCAGATCCGGCTCGGGGCACAGCGCCAGCGCCGTCATGCAACGCTGCAGCTGCCCGCCCGAGACCTGGTGCGGATAGCGGTTGCCGATGTTGTCCGGGTCGGGAAGGCCCAGCTTGGCGAACAGCTCACGCGCACGGGCCTCGGCCTCTTTGCGGCTGAACTTCTTCTGCTCGACCGCGGCTTCGACCACCTGATCCATGATCTTCTTGGCGGGATTGAAGGACGCCGCCGCCGATTGCGACACATAGGTCACCTCGCCGCCGCGCAGTTTGCGGATATCCGACAGCGACGTCTTGAGGATGTCGCGCCCGTTCACCCAGACCTCACCGCCGGTGATCTTAACGCCGCCCCGGCCATAAGCCATCGATGCCAGCCCGATGGTCGATTTGCCCGCACCGGATTCCCCGATCAGCCCCAACACCTTGCCGCGCTCGAGGTCAAAGCTGACCCCGTGCACGATTTCGATGTCGCGGGGCTTTTCGCCCGGCGGGTAGACGGTTGCGCCGATCTTGAGGTCACGGACCTTGAGAAGGGTATCGCTCATCCCCGGCCTCCTTTCAGCGATGTGGTGCGGTTCAGGATCCAGTCGGCCACCAGGTTGACCGAGATGGCCAGCGTGGCGATGGCCACCGCCGGGTACAGCGCCGCGCCGATGCCATAGACGATGCCGTCCTTGTTTTCTTTCACGATGCCGCCCCAATCGGCCAGCGGAGGTTGAACGCCCAGGCCCAGGAACGACAGGGTCGAGACGAACAGCACCATGAAGATGAAGCGCAGGCCCAGTTCGGCCACCAGCGGGGACAGCGCGTTGGGCAGGATCTCGCGGAAGATGATCCAGCCGCGGCCCTCACCGCGCAGCTTGGCGGCCTCGACATAGTCCATGACTTCGATGTCAACGGCAACGGCCCGGGCCAGACGATAGACGCGGGTGGCGTCCAGCAGGCCCATGACCACGATCAGAACCGGGATGGTGACCGGCACCATGGCCAGAACCACCAGCGCGGTGATCAGCGACGGGATCGACATGATCAGGTCCACGGTCCGCGACATCACCTGATCGGCCCAGCCTCCCAGCACGGCGGCCAGAAAGCCCAGGATCGAACCGGTGACGAAGCTGAGGATGGTGGCGGCGGTGGCGATGAAGATCGTGGTGCGCCCGCCATAGATCATTCGGCTGAGAAGATCGCGGCCGATATTGTCGGTGCCCAGCCAGAATTCCGAACTCGAGGGCTCCCACACGTCGCCGACCACCTCGGCCATGCCGTAGGGCGCCAGGAAGGGCGCAAAAACGGCGATGATGAAATACAGGGCGGTGAAGGCCAGCCCGATCATTGCAGAGATTGGGATGTTCTTCATTTCGGGTGCCTCAGCCTTGGGTTGGCCAGGATTGCGACGATGTCGGCAACCATGTTCAGCCCGATATAGATGGCGGCGAAGATGACGCCGCAGGCCAGCACCACCGGCACATCGCGCTTGGTCACATGGTCCACCAAATACTGTCCCATGCCGGGATAGACGAACACCACCTCGACCACGACGACGCCAACGACCAGATAGGCTAGGTTCAGCATCACCACGTTCACGATGGGGGCGATGGCGTTCGGGAAGGCATGGCGCCAGATGACCTTGAAGTTGCTCAGGCCCTTGAGTTCGGCCGTTTCGACATAAGCCGACTGCATCACGTTCAAAATTGCGGCGCGAGTCATGCGCATCATATGCGCCAGAACCACCATGGTCAGCACGATGACGGGCAGCGCGATCGAGTTCAGCTTTTGCCAAAAAGACATGCTGTCATTGATCATCGCCAGCGGCGAGAACATGCCCAGCTTGACCGCGATGAAATAGACGAGGACATAGCCGATCAGGAATTCCGGGATCGAGATGGTCGTCAGGGTAACGGCTGAGATCAGCTTGTCGGGCCAGCGGTTGCGGTAGCGTACCGCGACGAGGCCAAGAAAAATTGCAAGGGGGACCGAGACGATGGCCGCCCAAAAGGCAAGAAACAACGTATTGCCCAATCGGTTGCTGACCGACTCGGCGATGTCCAGCTTGTTGGTCAGGGACGTGCCCATGTCACCTTGGACAATTCCGCCAAGCCATTCGAAATACCGGGTCAAGGCGGGACGGTTCAGCCCCATCTCCTCACGGAGGTTGGCAAGGGATTCAGGGGTGGCGGACTGCCCCAGGACGGCTTGCGCGGCGTCTCCGGGTAGGGCCTCGGTCAACCCGAAAATCAGGGCCGAAGCGCCAAACAGCAAGAGGAATCCCAGCGCCAGGCGCTGGGAAACCAGTTTGATGATAGGATGCATACCTGTCGATCCGAGTTAGACGAACCACATCTTGCGGGACATGTTGCCGTTCATCATCTCTTGGGTCGGATCAGTCTCCCAGCCATCCAGCTGGTTGCTGATGCCCTCGACAAAGTCGTTGAACATCGGGCAGATCAGGCCGCCCTGGTCACGGACCATCATGCCCATCTGGCTGTAGATGGCCTTGCGCTTTGCCGGATCCAGCTCGGCACGCGCGGCAAACAGCAGGTCGTCGAACTCTTTGACCTTGAACCGGGTGTCGTTCCAGTCAGCGGTGGACAGATAGGCAGTTGCGTACATCTGGTCCTGCACCGGACGGCCGCCCCAGTAGGACGCGCAGAACGGCTGTACGTTCCAGACTTCGGACCAGTAGCCATCATTCGGCTCGCGCTTTATCTCAAGCGGGATCCCGGCCTGCTGGGCGGTCTGCTGGAACAGGGCTGCGGCATCCACGGCGCCGGGGAAGGCTCCGTCGGCCACACGCAGAATGATGGGCGACCCGTCATGACCGGACTTCTTGTAGTGTTCCGCGGCTTTTTCGACGCTGAACTCACGCTGCGGGATCGTCTCATCGAACAGCGGGTATGCTGCGTTGATCGGCATGTCGTTCCCGACCGAGCCATAGCCGCGCAGTACCTTCTCGACCAGCTCTTCGCGGTTGATCGCATATTTCAGAGCGGTCCGCAGCTCGTTGCTGTCGAACGGCGCCGTGTCACAATGCATGATGAACACGTAGTGGCCGCGTCCTGCCGTGGAATGTACGGTCAGGTTGGGCGCACGACCCAAGAGGTCGGCAACCTTGGGCTCAACCCGGTTGATCGCGTGAACCTGACCCGACTGCAGCGCAGCCGTCCGGGCCGTGGCATCGTTGATGACCACCACTTCGACGCTGTCAAAGTTGCCGAAATCCGGGTTCCAGTGGTTTTCGAATTTGGAGAACAGGTGGCGCACACCGGGTTCGTCCGCTTCCAGCTTGTAAGGACCGGTGCCGATACCGGCGCCCGGGTTGTCCATTCCGCCGTCCGGCTGGATGATCAGGTGGTAGTCGGCCATCAGGTAGGGAAGATCGGCGTTCGGCTCGTTCAGGGTGACCTGAAAATATTCGCCATCGGCCTTCATCGACTCGATGCCCTTCATGATGCCCAACGCGCCCGACTTCGAATCTTCGTTCGAGTGGCGCTGCATCGTTTTCAGCACGTCCTCGCTGGTCATGGTCTTGCCGTTGTGGAACTCGACCCCCTGACGCAATTTGAACGTCCACACCTTGGCATCGGCGCTGCCTTCAACGCTTTCGGCAAGGCGCGGCTCGATCGTGCCGTCGGGGGCGACTTCGACCAGTTGGTCGCCGAACTGCTTGCCGTTCTGGAACGGAACCGAGCTGGCATAGGTGGCCGGGTCCAGCGAGTTCGTGGATTCACCGCCCTGCAGGCCCAGTTTCAGATCGCCACCTTTCTTGGCGCCGGCGGCGCGGGCCGCGTCGGCGAAGACGGTGCTGGCCATGGCAGCCGACACACCCAATGCGGCTGCCTTCCCCATGAATTCACGTCGGGTCAGTTTCCCGGCGGTCACCTGGCTGGCCATGTGAGTGAGTTGTTCGTTCATTCGGATATCTCCCAGTTGAGTGTTTTGTGTGCCCGTTTTACGGGCTTTTTATTGACGCATGAGTCAACGTTGGCGCATTTCGTCGCGGCGGGCAAGGTCAAATCTCGGGGACGTGCCACCAGCAAAATCACATCTGATCACGAGGTATGGTGTCCTCCACGGTTTTGGAAAAAATCTTCACATCGTTTTCAAAGGCATCAAGCGTCGCGCGCAGATGAAAGTTGGATCGGTCCGACCACATCTCGCAACTGGCCTCGGTTCGCAGTTGGATGCCGTCGCGCCGGGTCTCTTGTACCCATTCGCAGCGACCGCGCGCGCTCAGCGGATCGTCCGGATGGATGGACCACCGTTCAAAAGCGGTTCCGCCGCTGACCAGACCATGATCCGCGTCTTCGACCAGGCCGAAATCATCTTCGATGACCAGATCGATGGTGCCGGTCGTCATGTCTGTTTCGACGCGCCGCGCATGGGTCGCCTCTCGCAATTGGGTAACTTGCCACGGAGAGTCCGCATCGGGCGGGGCAAATTGCCATTCATCCCGATCCGACCTGTCGCGCTGGGGGATCGTGAACGTGCCGCCTGTCAGGTGCAGCTCCGCTGTTTCCGGCGAAGGCCAGATCAGCGGCCAATAGGCGCTTGAGACGGCAACGCGCAGGCGGTGGCCCTCGGGAACCCGGTAGGCGATGTGGTCCAGCACGACCTCGATGTCATAGACCTGTCCGGGTACCAACGTTTTGGGGGACAAATGCCCCTCCGTATGGGTCAGATTCAGTACACCATAGGTGATCCGAGTCGCAGCTCCGTCGGGGTGGATGTGGTTCAGCCGAACGGCAATTTGGGCTTGTGGTTTGTCGACACTCAGCTTCAAGCGCAGGCGCGGGGCACCGACAATGTCCAGATCTGCGGTCAGAGGGGTCGTGTCGAAACAGGAGGACAGAGCGTCATCTGCCCGCTGGTCGCCCGGCATGTCCGGACCCAGCCAGATGGCGCAATATTCGCCGCCATCCATGCCGCAATGATGCGGCGAGCGGATTTTGGTATCCAAGGGCCCGTCCTCTCCCAGCCCGGCATCGGAAAGCGGAAGGGTGACCGTCGGCAGGTGGGGCGTGGCGCCGGCATCCTCGGCGATCCACCGACCCGGGCGCTCGGCATACCAGCGCGCCGGGCGCACGCCATCCATCAGATAGGCGCGATAGGCCGGGTCCTGTTCGACGCCGGTCTCTTTGTCCTTCAGCCATCGGTCCCACCAGCGCAGCGCCTCTTGCAGGAAGCCGATGCGAGGTTCGGGGACGGCAAAATGCGGGTATTTGTGCACCCAGGGACCGACGATCCCCTTGACCGGCGCAGTCAGGTTTTCGACCAGCCAGGGCACCGTGTTCTTGTAGGCATCGCCCCAGCCGCCCACCGCCAGTGTCGCGGCCCGGATCGCTCCGGGGTCTTCGCAGACAGACCCATGCCGCCAATAGGCATCGCGGGTCTGGTGCCGCAGCCAGACCGAGGGCAGGAAGGGTTCTGCCTTCAACCGCTGCAACCACATCTCGCGCCAGTCGTCACGCAACGCGGGGTCGGGCGGGCGGGACGAGTACGACCACATGGTCGCCCCCCAGCCCAGGTTCTCGTTCAACAGGCAGCCGCCCTTGTAGTGGATGTCATCGGCATAACGGTCGGCGGTCGAACACAAGGTGATGATGGCCTTCAAGGGTGCGGGCTGCAGCGCCGCCACCTGCAGCGCGTTGAAGCCGCCCCAACTGATCCCCATCATCCCGACTGCGCCGCTGCACCATGGCTGTTGGGCTAGCCACTCGATCACCTCGACGGCGTCGTCCAGTTCCTGCTGGGTGTATTCATCCTCCATCAGTCCCTGGCTGTCGCCGTTGCCGCGCATGTCGACGCGGATGCAGGCGTAACCCCGTTTGGCAAACCAGGGATGGGTCAGGGCATCGCGCGCCGTCGTGCCGTCGCGCTTGCGATAAGGCAGGTATTCCAAAATGGCGGGCACCGGGCGCTGCGCCGCATCGACAGGACGCCAGATCCGCGCCGACAGACGGCAGCCGTCCGACAGAATGATGCCCTGATCCGGAACGTCTTCGATCTCGGCCAGTGAGTTCTTCGCCTGAGTCATGTGCCTAGTCTCAGGCGCATCGGCGGATGTTGTGCGAGGAAAAGCGTCAATTCATTCCTTCGTTGCGACAAGCAGATCCATGACATTGGTTCCCGTGGGGCCGGTCACCAGCAGAGCACCGACCCGGTCAAGGAACGTCCCCGCATCGGCCTCGCGCAAGGCTTGGTCCGCCCCATCGGCCCATGTCGCGCCGGTCACGACACCGCCGGCCGCATCAGTCGGCCCGTCGGTGCCGTCGGTTCCACCGACCACGACACACAGCCCCTCGCATCCTTGAATCTCGCGCGCCAACGCCAGTGCCAGCGCCTGGTTGCGCCCGCCTCGGCCCGGGTTTTCGGGCAGGACGACCGTCGGCTCTCCGCCAAAGATCATCGCGCCCGGCGGCATCTGACGCAGCCGCGCGCCGATATCTGCGGCGACGGACAGATAGTCGTCGTGCAGGGCCTCTTCCTCAACCAAAACGTCCAGACCGGCGGCACGTGCCGCGTCGGCTGCGGCGCAGCGCGCATGGGCGTTCGAGGCAATGATTTCGACACTCGCTTCGAATTGCGGGGCGTTGGGCAAGGCGCCGATGCCCGATCCGATGACGCCGATGTCGTCCCCCGGCACGTCCGAAATGGCCAGGACCGTCGCGCGCGCTCCGCCGAAACCGGTCAGCAGACCGCCGCCCTTGATCCGCGAAATCTTGCGCCGGCGGGCGTTCATGGCGGTGATGTCCAGCCCCTCGGACAGCAGCTGCGCGTTCAGCCGCGCCAGATCTTCGAGGGTGGCCCCCGGCACAAGATCCTCGGCCAGCGAAGACGCACCGCCCGAGACCAGCAGCAACAGATGCGTGCCAGGCTCCATGGCCTGAACAGCCGCGCGCAGGGCCTGGCCACCCTTCAGGCTGCGGGCATCGGGCACGGGGTGAGAGGCTTCGATGATCTGCAGATGTGACGGCAGCCCTTCGGCATGGCCGTCTTTCGTGACCACAAGGCCCGGTGTTCTGCCGAAATGATCCTGCGCCGCGTTCATCATCGCCGCCGCGGCCTTGCCCACCGCCAGAATCCGATCGGGGCGCGGAATATCAGGCAGTGCCGCCTTGACCGCGCCATAGCCGTCAACGGCGGCAACGCCAGCCTTCCAGATCGCGATCGCCTGATCCTGCATCGTCATCACATGTCCATCCAGATCGTGACCGGGCCGTCATTGACCAGGGACACCGCCATATCCGCACCGAAAGACCCGGTTTCGGTCGGAACGCCAAGCGCGGCCAGCGCGCGGGCAAAGTGTTCGTACAGGCGTTCGCCGGTTGCTGGATCGGCCGCCGCCGCAAATCCGGGCCGGTTGCCGCGCGACGTGTCGGCGGCCAAGGTGAACTGGCTGACCACAAGGGCCGAGCCGCCGATATCCAACACCGACCGGTTCATCTTGCCCGCGTCATCCTTGAAGATCCGCAGCTTCGCAATCTTGGCCGCCAGTTGCTCGGCGTGCGAGTCGTCGTCCCCCTGCATAGCGCATACCAGCACCAGCAGCCCCGGCCCGCACTGGCCGATGACTTCCCCCTCGACCGAGACCGATGCCTCGGACACCCTTTGTATCAATGCGCGCATGTCATGTTTTTCTCAAAGTTCGCTCACTCGGCCGACGCCCCACGCCAAGTGACGAATTCGTCCAGCATGGCGCGCTCGGTCCGGAATTGGTTGGCCGGATGATCGGCATCCGGATAGCCGAAGGAAATCGCACACAGGATCAGCCGGTCATCGGGGATGTTGAAATAGCGGTGCAGGAACGGCCCATAGGCGGCCACCGCCGCCTGTGGGATCGTGGCGATTCCCAAGGCCTGTGCCGCCAAGGTGAAAGCCGTGACAAACCCGCCGCAATCCATCGCGCCATAGGGGCCGAGTTCCGCCGGGCTGGACAGGATGGCGCAATGCGGGGCACCGAACAGGTTGAAGTTTTCCATCATCTGCCGGGCCGATCCGGCGCGGTCACCTTTCTCAACGCCGACTGCCTCGTACAGGGCCCATCCGCACGCGCGGCGCCGGTCCTGATAGACGCCGGAATAGCCGGTCGGAAAGGGCAGGTCGGGCTGCGCCTGGCCGGTCTCGGCTTCGGCCCGCAAGGCGCTGCGGAACGCATCCGTTTCCACGCCGCTCGTCACGACCACCTGCCAGGGCTGCGCGTTGCACCAGCTGGGCACCCGGGCGGCGCTGGTCAGGATCTGTTCGATGTCACCCCGCGGCACCGGATCGGGCCGGAAGGCGCGGCAGGAATGGCGCGCGGTCAGAAGCGTGTTCAGATCGGCCAGGGTCACGTCGTCCTCTCCTCCGGGGCAGCCGACGGCAGGATGGGTGAGGAGCCGGGGATGTTCAAGGGGTTCCGCGGCAGAGTTTTCGGCGGCGGAACTCAGCGGTCATTGCTGTCCGGTCGCCACCAGATACCCGATGCCGGCTGCCGCCAGCAGGCCCAGGACCACCGCAATCGTGATCTTGATCGCCGACCAAGGCCGTTCGCCCTGCACCTGACCGGTGCGACCGTTGACGACAAAGCGATAGGTCTGGCCGCGATACTTGTACGCGGCCATCCAGACCGGCAGCAGGATGTGCTTGAAGGTCACGTCGCGGATGTCGGTTTCGATCGCATGGATGCGCTGCCGGTCGCCGCCGATGTCAAAACGGACGTCACGCTCGATCACCCGGGCCATGTGGCCGCGGGCTTCCTGATAACCTTGCTGCAGATCGACCGTATAAGCCTCGGCCCGGAATCCGGCCAGGTATTCGGGCTGATAGGGCTCGAGCGCGGGCAGGTCCCAAGGTTGCAGCGCGTCGGTGTAGGATTTGGGCAGAGATTGCGAGGCCAGCACCAGAACGTCGTCAAAGAACCGGGCCACCCGACCGGATTTCGGCGTCCAGCGCACCTTGGGCACCTGCTGCTGCACGCGCTTGCCGTCACGCATCACCGTCCGGGTTTCGTAATAGACCACGCCCCGTTCGCCGCGATAGGTCGATTTCGTGTCGGCGTCGAAGGTCCAGTAGGGCACATAGATGCCCTGCATCCTGCGGCCTTTGCGGGCATAGTCTTTGAGCCCGTTCGGCGCGAACCACAGCCGCCCCAGCCAGTCGCTCATGGCCTTGTGTGCGGCGCGTTCGTCCAGCGCAAAGGGCAGTACGCCGCGCGGCTTGATGTGCCGGTTGACGCCGGTATCGGTCACCACTGGAGTGGCGCAGAACGGGCATTCCGCCGCGTGAGTGTTGGGGTCGAACTCGACCTGGGCCGCGCAATTGGGGCAGGTCAGAACCCGCGTCTCTTCGATCTCGCTGTCGGGCAGGCGGTCGGCGATGGCGGTGTCAAAGTCCAGTTCGCGCAGGCTGGCACCGCCCCAGGGACCAGCCCCTATCGGTTCGGAATGGCCGCAATGGTCACAGGTCAGCGTGCCGGATTGTGGGTCGAACCGATAGTCCGCGCCGCAATTGTCACATGGAAAACGATGTTCCGCAGAACCGGGTGGCGGAGCAGGGGGCTGTGTCATGGGTGGTCACGTGTCGAGGGGAAAGTGAAGATAGGCTGCGCGCTGCTCCTCAGGCAGGACATGCGGCAGCATCGCCGCCACGCAGGCCCCGATTGCCCGGAAATTCTCGCGCGCCTCGGCCAGCGTCAGGCCGTGATTGGCGGCAGAGGGATCGCGGGGGTTCTTGTCGTACAGAATGTCCTCGTCCTCCCAAAAGCAGATCGCGCAGATCAGGTAGGCCCCGCGCTCGGCCAGGGTGACATACCCGCAGCACGGGCAGATGAATTGCGGCGGCTGCGGCGCTTTGCGCCCGCCTGTCTTCGAGCGTTTCCGCGATGCGGGCATGCCGATGCCTCACGCCCCGGGCGGCGGAGGCGGCAGGATCGTGAACAGCTGCGCGAGTTCCTGCACCTCGCCCGCTTTCTTCCATCCGTCCTGACCGGGGGTCCACACGAAAGTTTCCCGCGTAATTTCTCCGTCGCTGGCCATACGGCCCATCTTGGCCTTCGAGAACGGGCCGCTGGTCTGACCGTCCACCGCGATATGCCAAACATGCTCGACCGGCGGCGGGGGCGGCGGGGCCGCATGCGCTAATGGTTGTGGGGCAGCGGGCGCGGGCGCGCCCCACGGGCCAGACGGCTGACCCGCTGCCATGTTCGACATCTGGTTCGCCATCGCCATCCCCATGCCCATACCAAGGCCGGCACCCATGCCACCGCCACCGCTTGGGTTGCTGGCGGCCGCCGTCATCGCCTCGGCCGCTGAATACTGGGTGAATTTGCCCAGATCCCCCGCCAGCCCCATCGAGGTACGCTTGTCCAGCGCCGCCTCGACCGCCGGCGGCAGCGAGATGTTCTCGATGTAGAATTCCGGCATCTCGAGGCCGTAGCCGTCCAGCACGGGCGAGACCTCGGCTGCGATCAGCTTGCCCAGATCGGCGGTGTTGGCGGCCATGTCCAGAACCGGAATGCCCGAGCCTGCGATGACCCGGCTGAATTCCTGCACGATGATGTTGCGGATCTGAAAGCTGATCTCGTCCATGGTGAACTCGCCATCGGTGCCGACGATCTCGACCAGGAAACGGGCCGGGTCCTTGACCCGGATCGTGTAGGTGCCATAGGCGCGGATCCGGGTCGGGCCGAATTCCGGGTCGCGCAGCATGATCGGGTTCTTGGTGCCCCATTTCAGGTCGTTGAACCGGGTCGTGTTGACGAAGTAGATCTCGGACTTGAACGGCGACTGGAACCCGTGATCCCAGTGCTGCAGCGTCGTCATGATCGGCATGTTGTTAGTCTCAAGCATGTAGAGGCCGGGCGTGAACACGTCGGCCAGCTGGCCTTCGTGCACGAATACGGCCGCCTGGCCCTCGCGCACGGTCAGCTTGGCGCCATACTTGATCTCGTGGCCTTCGCGCTCGAACCGCCAGACCATCGTGTCGCGGGTGTCGTCCACCCAATGAATGACATCAATGAATTCTCCGGTCAGAAAATCGAAAATTCCCATCTGGGTTCTCCTGTCATCGGGGTCAGAGCGACTGCCCCATCAATTCACGGGCGATGATCCGTACCACCGGCGCGGCCTCTTGCGCGGTCATGCCGGGTTTCAGGCGCGGATCATACAACATCGTCAGCAGCTTTTCGTCATGGCTGGTCAGCAGGGCGAATTCGTCGTCATCATTGAAGATCGACGGCCGCGCCCGTGGGCTGTCATTGGGCAGGCCCAGCCCCTGGGCGATTTCCTCATGGATGCAGCTCAGCCGCATCAAGTCGGGGTGCTCGGCCCGTACCAACGCAACCGCACCAGTGTAGGTGTTCGGTGCCCCGTTCGACGCCGAGGCAAAGACGAAGCAATAGAACGAGCGCGGTAAATCCTGAAACAGGTTCAACTGAGCCTGCCCGATATTGGGAAACAACTGGCGCAGTCGCGTTTGCACGAATTCCGTATCGTCATCGCCGGCGACGAAGACATGGAAGTTCGCGTTTCTGGTTACGGTCGAGATCGGGTGGCCAGTCAAGGACGACATGCGTTCGGTATAGGCCCGGATCTGTGCCTTGTCGGCCGCACGTTGGTCTGGCGATACTGACGGCCCGAACTCTGCCTGTATTCGGACTGGGCCAGACCAGCGGCTTAGCCTTCCGCTGGTACGTTGGCTGCTGCCAGATACGGCGGCGCCGGGATACTCGCTGTAGAACGCGATGGCTTCGAAATTCCGGGCCAAATCATCCGCATCAAACGGGGTGTCCGGCCCGCCACCGTCTGTACGCATCAGACCTCGGGTCAACAGGTCGCGCTCGACGCGCTGATAATAACGCGCCAGATCCCGGCTTGCGGCCGAAGGTTCGACATAAGCATTGGCCAACTGCGGCTGGGACGGGCGCGCCTGCGGGGCAATCGAGGACTCGAGCGCGTCATCGCAATTGGCCAAGATCAGCAATGCAGCTGCCCCCAACCCGTGCCCTAGAAATCTCCGAAGCCGCACCTGCGATCTCTCCTCAGCCCGGAACGGCGGTTCCGGCCGTGTCGCCCAGCCCGTCTTTCCGGGCCTTGGCCGAAGCCAAGGTGTCCCGCAGCTCGGCTTCCATCTTCTTCAGCTCTTCTTCTGCGGCGGCCCGTTTCGCCTTGCCTTCGTCAGCGATGGCGAGGCTTTCATTGATCGTGCCGATCAGATCCTCGTTGGCCTTCTTGACGGCTTCGATGTCGAACACGCCGCGCTCCATTTCCTCGCGGATCATCTTGTTCGACTGGCGCAGATTCGCGGCGTTCGAGGTCAGCAACTCGTTCGTCAGATCGTTGGCGTCGCGTACGGCGGCGGCGGCCTCGGCGCTGCGCTGGATGGTGACCGCCTGCGCCAGCTGGGTTTCCCACAGCGGCACGGTGTTCACCAAAGTCGAGTTGATCTTGGTCACCAGCGACTTGTCGTTTTCCTGAACCAGCCGGATCGAGGGCAGCGATTGCATCGTCACCTGCCGCGTCAGCTTCAGGTCATGCACGCGCCGTTCCAGATCGTCGCGGGCGGCCCGCAGGTCGCGCAGTTCCTGCGCCTTCATCACCTGCTGATCTTCTGGGGCGGCCTTCACCTCGGCCTCTTTCTCGGGGATGTCATGGCTGTCAAGTTCGGTCAGCTTCTCTTCACCGGCGGCGATGTACAACGCCAGTTCATCATAGAAATCCAGCGTCTTTTCATACAGCAGGTCCAGCGACTTGATGTCCTTCAGCAGCGTGTGCTCGTGCGACAGAAGGTTGTCGGTGATCCGGTCGATCTGATCCTGCACCTCTTCGTAGCGCGCGGTGAACTTTGCGAAAGGCGCGGCGCGGCCCAGCAGTTTCTCCCACCAGCTGCGCTCGCGGCGCACGTCCAGTTCAGACACGGAAAAGCCGCGGATCGTGGTGACGATGTCGCGAAGGCTGTCGCCGGCGGGGCCGACATCCTTGTTGCGCACGTCGGCCAGCATGGCCTGGCTGATTTCCTGCAGCTCGGCTTGCGCCGCCGAGCCAAAAGCAACGATCGAGTTGGTGTCGCCCATGTCGATTTCAGACATGCGCTTGCGGATTTCGGCACCCACCGGTTCGTCCGCTTCTTCCAACGGCACGATCTCGGAACTCGGCTCGGGCAATGAGACGGCTGCAACTTCCTGAACCAGCGTTTCGGCCTCGGCCGCCTTTTTCTTGATTTCGTCAGACATGAGAAGCTTCCCTGTTCTTGGTTTGGCCGGTCAGTCGAGCCGGACGCCTTCGCGCTGCAGCCTTTCGCGCAGCACGTCGATTTCGACCGTCAGATCACTGCGGTCATCCAATAGCATCTTTCGGGTGCGGGCCGAAAAATTCTGCTCGAGGTCGTCCAGCAGCGCCGAGTAATCGGACAGAGCCTGAGGGTCGCGGGTGCGCGCATAGACATCGGCAAACTTGATCGTCGCATCGCGGGCGCCCTGCAGATAGACGGTCAGGTATTTGCGGGCACCGGCCAGATCGCGCGGGTCTTCCTCGACCGTACGGAACAGGTCGCGGGCGGTAGTTTGGAACCGCTCGACCCGGGCTTCGATCCTGCGGTCGCCGGCCCGTTTGATGGCATCCGTCATTTGGTTCAGATGCGCTTCGGCATCTTCGACTACGCGGGCGACCCGGTCCTGTTGATAGGTGTCCACACCCTCCATGCCCTTGTTCTTCATCGGGTCGAGCCCGAAGGCGACGGAATGCAGGGCCGTGGCCACGCCGCCGAACAAGACCGGCGCCAGGAGGCTGACCTGGCTGGCGGCCTCTGCATCCAGATAGTCGTTGCGATAGGCGGCCAGACCCACCCCAAGCCCGGTCAAAACGGACGAGAAGATCTTGCGGGGAAAGGCTGGGCGGCGCGCGGTGCGGCGCGCGTTGTAGGCATCTTCGGCTTTCAGCCCTTCACGCAGCAGAAAGGCTGCAGCGGTCAGAATGCCGGCGGCGAGCAATCCCAGGGTCATCCCGATCGCGCCGTCGTTGAGCGACAAAAAGACCAGAGGGATCGCCGGAACGAACAGGACATTGGCGCGTGCGCCGACCGGGTTCACCCGGGCACCATCGTATTGCCCGCGCGGGGCGGGCGCGTCGGTGTCGGACTGGCCGTCGGGGCTGAACTTTCCGCCGTATCGCTTGGCCATGGCGTCAGAGCCCCCCAAGCCAACCGGTGCAGACGCCGAACAACAGCACCAGCAGGGCCGCGTAGGCCATTTTTTGCACTCCGGTCCCGGACATGACGTCCTCCAACTGCGGTTGTCCCCTTGAAAACCTAGGGGATCAATGGGCTTGGCGCTAGGGGGAAGGTTCGATAACCCGCGTCAATTGCGTGATTTCTTGCCGACCGGCCTGCGGGATCTTTGAGGGCGGCTTGGGCGTTTCGCAGCAGCCGGTGGGGTTTCGGGTTCCAGGCCCAGCTGGTCGCGCAGAACGCGGCGGCGGATTTCCTCGACCTCGCCGGGTTTGAGATCGCCCAGCTGGAACGGCCCGTAGGACACGCGCAACAGCCGGTTCACGGTAAAGCCGATGTCTTCGATCGCGCGGCGGATTTCCCGGTTCTTGCCCTCGCGCAGTCCGATCGTCAGCCATGCATTCGCACCTTGCTGGCGGTCCAGCGACACGGTCATGGGCTGGAACCTTTCGCCCTCGATCACAAGGCCCTGGCGCAGGGGGGCGAAATCCTCGTCCTTGGGGCGGCCGTTGATCCGCACCCGGTATTTGCGAAGCCAGCCGGTCGAGGGCAATTCAAGCTTGCGCTTGATGCCCCCGTCATTGGTCAGCAGCAGCAGGCCCTCGGAATTCAGGTCCAGCCGGCCGACGCTCATGACGCGGGGCATGTCCTCGGGCAGGTTGTCGAAGATCGTTGGGCGGCCTTTTTCGTCGCGGTTCGTGGTCACAAGGCCGGTTGGCTTGTGATACAGCCACAGACGCGCGGGTTCTGGCTCGGCCACGGGCTTGCCGTCGACGGTGATCTTGTCGCTGGGCGTGACGTTCAGCGCCGGGCTGTCGATGGTCTTGCCGTTCACGGTCACGCGGCCGGCTTCGATCATGCGTTCGGCCTCGCGGCGCGAGGCGATGCCGGCGCGGGCCAGCACTTTGGCGATCCGGTCGCCGGGAGGAGGGGTGTTACTCATGCCTTGCGCATAGCGCATCGGCGCGGCTTGCGAAAGGTGGGTTTCTGGGGCAGTCAGGGGCATGGTCTTCAGAACGCATATGGACAAGGCGCTGGAACAGGCGCGCGCGGCAGGTGATCGGGGCGAGGTTCCGGTGGGCGCGGTGATCGTGGCGCCCGACGGGCGGATCATCGCGGCTGACGGCAACCGTACGCGCGAGTTGCACGACCCGACCGCGCATGCCGAGATTCTGGCCCTGCGCGCCGCCTGCCGGGCCGTCGGGTCCGAGCGGCTGACGGGGCATGACCTGTATGTCACGCTGGAGCCCTGCGCCATGTGCGCCGCGGCGCTGGCGGCGGCGCGAATCCGGCGGATCTACTACGGGGCCGCCGATCCGAAATCGGGCGGCGTGGCGCATGGGGCGCGGGTGTTCTCGCACCCTCAGGCCCATCACAGGCCGGACGTCTATGACGGCATCGCGGCCGAGGACTGCGCCCGGTTGCTGCGCGATTTCTTTGCCGCGCAGCGCGGTGGCGGCGGGCCCAAGGGCTGAGGCGCGCTCAGGCCGGTTTCACGACCAGTTCGCGGGGTATGTCTGCCAAGGGTTGCCCGCCCGTCGGCGTGACCACGAAGGTTTCGGTGATGGCCAGCCCCCAATCGGGGGTCCACAGACCCGGCATCAGGTGAAAGGTCAAGTTGTCCTGCAGAACGGTGCTGTCGCCGGGGCGCAGGCTCATGGTGCGCTCACCCCAATCGGGCGGATAGCTCAGGCCCACCGGATAGCCCGTGCGATTGCCTTTGACATAGCCGGCCCGGGCAAAGCTGTCATAGACGCAGGCGGCGATCTCTTCGCAGGTGGCGCCGGGGCGGGCGGCGGCCAACGTGTCCTCAATCGCGGTCAGGATCGCGGTTTCCGCGCGCCGGATATCGGCGGGTGGGTCACCCAGAAACAGGCTGCGGCTGGCCGGGCAGTGATAACGGCGATGGCAGCCCGAGATTTCGAAATAGGTCGCCTCGCCCGGTTTCAGCGGACGGTCGTTCCAAGTGATGTGCGAGGCCGAGGCCTCGGCTCCCGAGGGCGCGATGGGCGCAATCGCGGGATAGTCGCCCGCAAGACCCGGCAGCCCGGCGATGCCCGCCGCCTGAACCTCGGCCACAAGCACGTTCTTGGGAACCCCGGCGCGGAACCCGTCGCGCAGCACCGCGTGCATATGCGCGGTCAACTGCCCGGCCTTGCGCATCAAGGCGATCTCGGCCTCGCTCTTGACCGCACGCTGCCAGTTGACCAACCCCGTCGCGTCGATCAGCGCATCGCGGCCGAACGCGGTCTCAAGGATCCGGTGGCTGGCGGCCGAGTAGTAATAATTGTCCATCTCGACACCCAGATGGGTCGTCCAGCCGCGCGCGCGCAGCAGCGATGCCAGCGACTCGACTGGGTGATGGTCGGGGTGCTGCACATGTTCTTCGGGCCAGTCGAACAGGTCGGCGGGGTCCAGCCAGGTGGTCTGCGCCGCGCCGGGCTTGTCCTGCGTCCGGCCCCACCACAGAGGTGCGCCGTCGCGCGGCACGATCACCATCTGCGGGACGTAGAAGCTCCAGCCGTCATAGCCCGTCAGCCAGGCCATGTTCGACGGGTCCGCAACCAGCAGGGTCTCGACACCATGCTGGGCCATCGCGGACCGGGTCTTGGCCAGCCGCGCCGCGTATTCTTCCGCCGAGAAGGCCAGCGCGGGTGTCAAAGCTCGATCTCCTGCAGGACCTCGGGTTCGATGACGGTCACGCCCGGCAGCCCATCCGCCAGGTCCTTGGCGGATTGTTCCAGGATCGGAAAAGTCCGGTAGTGGCAGGGGATCACCGTCTTGAAGTCAAAATACCGCCGGGCGGCATAGGCGGCGGCTTTCATATCCATCGTGAAATATCCGCCCGCCGACAGGATGCCGATATCGGGTTTGTAATAGTCGCCGATCCACTCCATGTCGGCCATGATCGTGGTGTCACCCGAGACATAGACCGTGTGACCATCAGCCGACAGGATGAACCCCACCTCGGACCCACCGGCGCGCGGGCCATCGGGTGTGGCGAAAGTCGAGCTGTGCGAGGCCGGCACCATGTCGACCTTGACCCCGTTCAGGTCGACCCGGCCGCCCTTGTTAAAGCCGATGGTCTCGATCCCTTCGGCCTCGGCCCAATGGGCCATGACGTCGTATTGGCCCACCACGGGAATATTCAGGCGTTTGGCCAGCGGCAGAACGTCGGCGACGTGGTCGAAATGCGTGTGGGTCAGCAGGATATGCGTGGCGCCTTGGACGACGGCCTCGTGCTGATCCTCGGGCAGCATCGGGTTGCCGCTCAGCCAGGGGTCGATCAGCAGGACCTGTCCCGCCGCGTGAATTCGAAAGCTGCCATGCCCCAACCAGATGATTTTCATGAAAGACCCTCCTGAAACCGGTTCAGGGTCAGCCTAGCATCGGCTATATAAAAATCCATGGACTGGATGCGAGAAATCGACGGCTATTGCGAGCGCTTGTCGCCGGCCTATTGGGCCGAACCCGTAAACGCCGTGACCAACGCGGCCTTTCTGCTGGCGGCATGGGTGATGTGGCGGCGGGTGCGGGGGCAGGGTCTGCCCTTGGCCAACCTGCTGGTCGCCATTCTGGCGGTGATCGGTATTGGCAGCTATCTGTTTCATACCCATGCGCAGGTCTGGGCCGCTTTGGCGGATACGACGCCGATTTTGCTGTTCATCCTGGTCTATATCTTCGCTGTGAACCGGGACATCTGGCGGCTATCCACGCCGAAGGCGGTGGGGCTGACGGCCTTGTTCATTCCCTATGCGGCGTTAACCATTCCGCTGTTTCAACTGGTTCCCGGGCTGGGCGGGTCGTCCGCATATGCTCCGGTGCCGTTGCTGATCCTGATCTATGCGTATCTTTTTCGCGTGCGCAGGCCGCAATTGGCCCGGGGCCTGGCGGTCGGGGCTGCGATCCTGATCGCGTCGATCACCTTCCGTGCGCTCGATGCTCCGCTTTGCGCCCGCATCCCGATGGGAACGCATTTCATGTGGCACCTCCTGAACGCCACCATGCTGGGCTGTATGATCGAGGTTTACCGCCGGGCCATGACGGATGCGGTCAGTCCGGCAGTCGCCGCGCCACGTAGAACCCATAGCTGACAAAGTCGGAATAGGTTTCATACAAAGTGATCTCGGCCTGTTCCGCATCGACAATGGCTTTGGCCTGCTCGGATTGGCCATGCCGGTCGAGAAAGGCGGGGAAGCTGCGCTGAAGGGGGAGATAGTAGTTCTCCATCCAGCAGTCGGTGCCCAGCGGGAAATAGCCGACTGGTTCATAGCCAGCGGTCTCGATCTGGCGGATCTTCTCTCCGGCGGTTGCAACTTCGGGATAGGCCTCATCCCAGTGCCTTGTCAGCGGTTCGGGGCGTCGATCGGTCAGCCAGGTCAGCTCGGACACTGCCAGGACCCCGCCGGGTCTCAGGAACCGACGCCAGGCTTTCAAACCGTTCTCGAACCCCATGTTGTAGATCGCGCCTTCCGACCAGATCACGTCAAGGCTGGCATCGTCGAAGGGCAGGTTCTCCATTGACGCCTCAAGGGTGTGAATGCGGGCCGCCAGACCCAAGCCCTGCGCACGCCTGTTTAACTCGGCCAGAAACTCCGGCAGGAAATCCACTGCCGTCACCGATGCGCCCAGATGGCGCGCAAGGCAGAAGGCCGCCGAGCCGGTTCCGCAGCCAATATCGGCGATCTTCAGTCCGGGATCGGCTTGTACGCCCGCCAGCGTCAGCGCCAGTTGCGTTGCCGCGTCGCTGCCGGGGCCTTGCCGGTCGTTGGGCAGGTGCAGGTCGATCAACAGCTGCATGTCATCAGTCATGACCCGTCAATCCTTGAAGGCGCTGGCCAAGTCTTCGGGTAGGTCGAACTCGTCCAGCACGCGTCGGCGCGCCTCGGCCGACATCTTGCGGGCGGTCTTTTCGACGATGCGCTGGATCTTTTCGTCCGAGTGTTTCGTGGCGAAGGGCGCAAAATACCATTTCAAAAAAACAAAGCAGATCACGTCCTCCAGCGCCTGAACGTCGTTGTCGCGCTTGATGCCCTGTTTGCGCAACATGCGACGGGCGGCGTCGATCTCGGCCTGATCGTAACCGGCCTCGGACATCAACTCGGCCACGACCTGCGCGTGATGCTCGGCCTGGGCCTTGCGCCAGGCCAGATAACCCGCGCGCCCTTCAGGGTATTCCGAGCGGGCCAGCTTCCAGCGCTCGACATGCTGGCCGCGGGCGGCGATCTGCAACGGCTCGGAGGCGTCGGGGAACAGTCGATCCAACTCAGCGCTCATCCGTTCGCCATAAAGCAGCGCGGCGGGGCGGCCGTCTTCCTGGGTGGGATCGGCCGAATTGGCCGTATCAATTGCATCCAGAACCTTCTGCTTGCGCTCTGTCATGGCATCTCCTGCTTTGGCAACGGCACCTCGGGACATTCGGTCATGCTGACCTGAAACTCTTGAGTGAATGAACGATAGAGCACCGTGCTTCAACAAAAAAGCGCCGACCCATTCAGGGCCGGCGGCGCCACGAGGGCAGGTGCAGGATCGGGGCGGAAAAAGGGGGGAGAACCGGCCCGATCCAACAGGGAAGCGGTAGGGTTAGTTGCGGAGCGAGGATTTCTCCTGGCTCACCTGATCCGAGGGGTGCTGATCGGGGAAGGTCAGCGTCGGTGTCAGGTCGCCCATGGGAACCCCCAGCGCGAGGGCCGGCGCGGCAGCGGTTGTCAGAACAACGGACACAGCAATCAACATGCGTTTCATGATTTTTCTCCGGACTGAACTGTTTCGTTCAGTACATAAAGTAACTTTTTGCGCCGGCTTCAATCGTCAAAGTGAACTAATCCGTTCACTTTTTTGCATAGCGGGTATTCAAAATTGTTTGGCTTGGCGGCAACCGCGTGGGCTTTGGACAAATCGCTGTGGCTCAGTGGTCTTGCGACTGCTGCATCAGACGGGTAAATGCCCCTGTAACGCATATGAGGTTTCCCATGTCGATTGACCAAAGCACCGCCGCCAAGGTGGCCAAACTGGCCCGGATCAAGGTCGAGGATGACGCGTTGCCCGCGCTGGCCTCGGAATTTAACACGATCCTGGGGTTCATCGAACAGCTGAACGAAGTTGACGTCGAAGGGGTCGAGCCGATGGTCTCGGTGACGCCGATGCGGCTGAAGCGGCGCGAGGATGTTGTGACCGACGGGAATATGCAGGACAAGATCCTGTCGAACGCCCCCGACGCGCGCGAGGGCTTTTTCGCGGTTCCCAAGGTGGTGGAGTAAGACATGTCCGATCTGAACAAACTGAGCCTTGCCGAGGCCCGCGACGCCCTGCGCAACGGAGATGTGACCTCGGTCGAGCTGACCGAGGCCTGCCTGAAGGCGATCGACGCAGCCGATGTCTTGAATGCTTTCGTGCACAAGACCCCGGAAATCGCGCTGGAGCGCGCCAAGGCCGCAGACGAGCGCATCAAGGCGGGCGACGCGCCTGCCATGTGTGGCCTGCCGATCGGCATCAAGGATCTGTTCTGCACCAAGGGCGTGCCCTCGCAGGCTGCGTCCAAGATTTTGGACGGGTTCAAGCCCGAATACGAATCCACGGTCTCGCAGCAACTGGCCGATGCGGGCGCGGTGATGCTGGGCAAGCTGAACATGGACGAGTTCGCCATGGGTTCGTCCAACGAAACCTCGGTCTACGGCAATGCGGTAAACCCTTGGCGGCGCGGCAATGATGACGCGCAGCTGACCCCGGGCGGTTCCTCGGGTGGTTCGGCGTCTGCCGTCGCAGCCGATCTGTGCCTGGCAGCGACCGGAACCGACACCGGTGGCTCGATCCGGCAGCCCGCCGCCTTCACCGGCATCACCGGCATCAAGCCGACCTACGGCCGCTGCTCGCGCTGGGGCATCGTGGCCTTTGCGTCCTCGCTGGATCAGGCCGGGCCGATGACCAAGAACGTGCGCGACGCGGCCATCATGCTTGAGGCGATGTGTGGGCACGACCCGAAAGACTCGACCAGCGCAGAACTGGCTGTTCCGAACTTTGAGGCTATGCTGACCGGAGACATCAAGGGCAAGAAAATCGGCATTCCAAAGGAATACCGGATGGATGGTGTGCCCGCCGAGATCGAAAAGCTCTGGGCCGATGGGGCCGAGATGCTCAAGGCCGCAGGGGCCGAGATTGTCGACATCTCGCTGCCGCACACCAAATACGCGCTTCCGGCCTACTATGTAATCGCACCGGCCGAGGCGTCGTCGAACCTGGCGCGCTATGACGGCGTGCGCTACGGCCACCGTGCGCAGCTGGCGCAGGGCGACGGCATCACCGAGATGTATGAAAAGACCCGCGCCGAAGGCTTTGGCCACGAGGTGCAGCGCCGCGTCATGGTCGGCACCTACGTTCTGTCGGCCGGTTTCTATGACGCCTATTACAACCGCGCGCGCAAGGTGCGGACCCTGATCAAGAAAGACTTCGAGGATGTCTTTGCCGCAGGCGTCGATGCGATCCTGACACCGGCGACACCTTCGGCGGCGTTCGGTCTGGGCGAAATGACCGAGGCTGACCCGGTGCAGATGTATCTGAACGACGTGTTCACCGTGACCGTCAACCTCGCGGGTCTTCCGGGTATCTCGGTTCCCGCCGGTCTTGACGGGCAGGGCTTGCCGCTGGGGCTGCAGCTGATCGGTCGTCCGTGGGAAGAAGGTGACCTTCTGAATACCGCCTACGCGCTTGAGAATGCCGCCGGGTTTGTGGCCAAGCCGGGCAAATGGTGGTAACCCTCAGCAGCGGTAACAACGCGAGGACGGAGCAGTTCCATGCGCAAAATGCTTCTCATTCCGGCCTTCGGGTTCGTCGCGGCTTGCGATACCGTGGCGCCAGTTACGGACTCCGGCTTCAACACGCCGCAGTATCAGGCCGAACGCGAGGCGCAGTTGGCTGGGCAGGGCGCAGCAGGCAACCCGCTGCTGCCGCCCCCGGCCATTTCGCAGGAGCAGTTGAATGCCGAAGCCGGTCCTGCCCCCTTCACGACGGGCGACAGCGCCACGGACATTGCCAACCAGACCGCGGCGGCATTGGCGAGCACATCGGCTCAGCCGACTGCACCGGTGGCTGTAAGCTCAAACGGCATTTCGAACGAGCAGGATTTCGCAGCGGTTTCAAGCAGCCGCAGCATCCAGGATGATGCCGCGCTGATTCAGCAGAACCGTCAGACATACGAGGTTGTCGCGCCGACGGCGGTTCCTCAGCGCGGGTCGGACGGACAGCCCAATATCGTCCAATATGCTCTGACTACGACCAATCCAGTTGGCACACAGCTCTACAGCCGAGCCGGGTTCAATTTGCAGGCCAAGGCACAACGCAACTGCGCAGGCTACGCATCGCCCGACCAGGCCCAGATCGATTTCCTGGCCAATGGTGGCCCCCAGCGCGACCGCAAGGGCCTGGACCCGGATGGCGACGGATTTGCCTGCGGCTGGGACCCCAGCCCGTTCCGCAGTGCCGTCGGCAACTGAACTCTCGCCGATCTGGCACCCATCCCCCAATTTCGGCCCCCGCCGGGATGGGTTGAAGCCGTCGCTGGTGGTGCTTCACTACACCGCGATGAACAGCGCTCAAGCCGCGCTGGAGCGTTTGTGCGACCCGGACTCCGAGGTATCGGCCCACTATCTGATCGGCTGCGACGGAACGCTCTGGCAGATGGTCCGTGAGGAAGATCGCGCCTGGCACGCCGGTGCAGGTGCGTGGCGGGGGTTCAGCGACATCAATTCCCGCTCCATCGGGATCGAACTCGACAATCGCGGCGATCATCCTTTCTCCGAACCGCAGATGGCGGTATTGGAAAACCTGCTTTCACATTTGCAAGAGCGGTTGGGGATCAAGCCCTGGAACGTTATCGCCCATTCGGACATGGCCCCCGAGCGAAAGCTTGATCCCGGTCCCAAGTTTGATTGGGATCGTCTCGCGCAACAAAAAATGGCAGCGGGGCCGGCCGTTCTGAAGGGTATATGCCTTGATGAATTGCCGCCAGACGACCAATACTTTGCATTGGTTGCCAAGAGGGCCGGGTACCCCAAAGCCCCTGCCGCGGATCTGCTGAAAGCGTTCCGAAGCCGGTTTGCCCCGTGGCGGCGCGGGCCCCTGTCCAAGAAGGATATGGGCGACATCGAACGACTGGCTGCCTTGATGGAACACCTTGACGGTATTCGGGTGGACGTTTAACCCGGCAACCGCGCGGAGGGCCGGATGGCCGCTGGGGCTCAGGCCCGAGAGGAAAGTCCGGACTCCACAAGGCAACGGTGCCGGGTAACGCCCGGGCGGGGAAACCCGACGGAAAGCGCCACAGAAAACAGACCGCCATGACGGATCGGAGGTTCGCCTCTGGCACATCATGGCAAGGGTGAAACGGTGGAGTAAGAGCCCACCGCGCCGCTGGCAACAGCGGCGGCACGGCAAGCCCCACCGGGAGCAATGCCGAATAGGGTCCCCGCGCGGGCCGGTCGGCGTCAGCCGATACCGCCGCTAGGCTCGCCTTGGCCGAGAGGGACCGGGTTGGCAGCTCGAGCCGCGCAGCAATGCTCGGCCTAGAGGAATGGTCATCGAAGGGGGCAACCCCGGAACAGGATCCGGCTTACAGGCCCTCCGCGCGTATCTTCTTCATCCTCCGGGCGGCGTGTAGGCCGCGACCAGTTTCGCGGCTTTCTCGGTGATGGCAACAAATTCGTCGGCCGACCAGGCCCGAACCGTCTCGACCCGCGAAACCGCCCCCGAAGCCGCAACGGCCATACCAACGGCCACGGCATCCGTTCCGTCCGGAGCTTCGCTGATGACCACCACGTCATTGCTTCCGGTCGTCACGTAGAACGCCAGCAGTTTGCCGCCAACCTTCTCCAGCAGCGCCGCCACCGGCCCGGTGCGGTTTTCCGGTTTCTTCAGCATCCCTTTGACACCGGCGTTGGAATAAGAGGCATAGGTGATGAAGACAGGCATGACGATCTCCTCGTGAATGAAATGTGCAGAGCGCTCCAATTGGCCGGCTCCTTGGCCCGGAAGACAGGCTTGCCGCATCAAACCAATGCGGTGATCGACACCCAGGCTCCCAATCCGATCAAAACGACACCGACGACCGGCGTCAGCCATCCCGCCCAGGGCAACAGCTTTTCCAGCGCGACATAGACGGCGATTGCGACGATCCACCAAATGTTCATGATGCCGCCGACGAACAGCAGTGCCATCAAGGCCCAGCAGCAGCCCAAGCAGTAGGCTCCGTGCAGGGCGCCGCATCGAAACGCACCCCAATGCCCGGGCCGGTTGTGGCGGGTCAGAAAGGCAGCCGGGCTCTGACAATGGCGGAGGCACGCGGATTTCAACCCGCTGAACTGATACATCCCGGCAGCACAGAGAACGATGCCCGCCAAGATTCCGGACCGGATGGTCATCATCGGGCCATCCATCGCTCCGATCTGTTGCAGGCCCCATTGCAGTCCGGTTGCCCCAAGGCTGAACACGGCCCAGGCAAAAAGATACCCCGACAGAAAGGCCAATCCGAAGCTGGCGCTGCGCTGCCTGTCGGGTCCAACCCGTTTCAACGCCACAAACAATAGGGCAGTCGGGGCCGCGCTGGGCGTCATCATTGCGACCATCATCACCCACCACATGGCAAAGACCAATGCGGCGTACCAAAGCGTCCAGACGGCACCGGCCCCCATCGGCATGGGCTGGCCAATTGGACCGGCCATCCGAGTCATCTCGACGGCCGACATCTGCATCCCGACACCGGCGACCGTGTACCAGACCGCACCCGAAACGATCAGAAGGACACTTCCAGCGACGATCAGACGTTCTTTTCGCAGTACTCGCTCGAGGCTGATCGTTCGGGCAGGGCGGGCCTGTTCCGACGCGTCTGCACTATGGCCCGACAACGCCATGACCTGAGATATTTAAATGCGCCAGATGGGCATGTGAGGACTCGAAGGTCAGGTCTATGGCTGAACCGCTTGTCCTGGCCGTTCCCGAGGCGACCTCGGCGTGGCGGTATTCGAATCCATGCGGCAACTGGATCGACGCGCGATGCGGTTGGCCCGAGACGATATGTGCGATCGGCTTGACGTCCACATCGAACACGTTCTTGACCTTCGCGTAGCCGGTCCGGTCTTCGCGGCTCCAGTTCACGTCAATTTCAGCAAACAGTGTCTCATGCTTGGTCGGCGCCATGGCGCTGTAGACATACCACATGGTGGCCATTTCATCGGTGTCCTCACCGGACATGATGGCCTGCAGGGCGGCCCGCTGATCGGCATCCGCCCGTTCGTCGATGATTAGTTGCATCTGCCCGTTGCCCTCGTGAATCGGGCCTGGCCAGTGGTAGACACCCGCAGCCCGCAGGCCGGAAAGATCCGTGTCCCCGTAGTGGCCGCTTGTGATGTCAAAGACGACCACGGCCTCGCAATTCCCGTGACTGGGCAGGCTGCTGAACTGGCAGGGGCAACCGAAATCACAGTTGCAATTGGCCAGAGTCTCGCCCTGAAGTTTCCATTCTGTCATGATTTCCCCCAAGCAGACGTACAAGAAAACTCTGCTGACAGAGGGTCTTGCCCGGTTTCGCTGCCTCACGCCGCACAACCTTGGACCGCGGCGTTCTGGGATGCTGTGACGCGATCATATCACGAAACCGTGATCTGTCCAAACCGGGCGCTGATCCACTGTGTGTCGGATACTGTGATTTGTGTTGAAACACCGCCGATTCCGGTTGACTCGGGCGCGCGACCGGGTAAAAGCGCACGCTCATAGGAATTCAACCGAAAGGCCCCTGCCTTTCCGGACGCAGGAGATAACCATGGCGAAGCCGACGACAATCAAGATCCGTCTGAACTCGACCGCGGGCACGGGCCACTTCTACGTGACCAAAAAGAACGCTCGCACCATGACCGAGAAAATGACCGTTCGTAAGTACGACCCGGTCGTTCGGAAGCATGTCGAGTACAAGGAAGGCAAGATCAAGTAATCTGCCTTTTTTCGACGCGAAAGCTTAGGGGGTTCTGCTTCGGCAGGACCCTTTTTCGTTGTTTTGACCGTGTCGTGTAGCCCTGACGCCGCCCGATCCGGCCGTTTCGGGCCGTTGCAGAGGCGCATCAGGCCGACAGGTATTCTGATTGGTGTTGGCTTGCTTTTTTGCCCCGCCTGCCAGTACGGTTCAGCAAACCGCCACAAAATGTTGAGCGCCATGAAAAAAATCTTGTTGCCCGCAATCGCCATTCTGACACTTTCGGCCTGTGAGGACCCGTTCAACCGCCAAGGCGTCGGGTTCACCGGCATTGATGGCGAACCAAGAACCGTTTCGGACGTCAAAGGCGCCGTTGCCTTTGTTCCGCCTGCGACGAACGTCCCAGCTGAGTTGGCTGAATTGCCGACCATTCAGGCCAGCACTGACAAGACAGAATTCGACAAGGTCGCGGGCGTTGCCATCGACAATGGCGGACGGTCCGACACCACGGCCGTACAGTTGACCGGCAGCAGCAGCACCATGTTCCTGAGCACGGTGAGCGTGAACGGAACCCTGTTCGGCGTGTTGCGCACCGAAAACAACAGCACCAAGGTGGACAACTCGGTTGGGGCCGCGTTCGGCAGCCAGACCGAGCGCTTTACCGGCTGTCTGCCTGCCGGCGACGTATACCGCAAGGGCGGGTCGTCGCGCAGCTCGGGTTTCGCGGTTCCGCTGAACTGCAGCTGATCGGATCCGTTGCGATTACAATGATGTAAGGCCCTTGCCATTTGGCTGGGGCCTTTTTCTTTGGGCTGGCTTTACTTGCACCTGAACAAAAAAAGGGCGGGCCATTCGGGCCCGCCCTTTGATTTGGTGTTCCGGCAGTCTTACTCGCGATTGCCGAGCAGCTGCAGCAGGAACATGAACATGTTGATGAAGTCCAGGTACAGGTTAAGCGCACCCATGATGGCGGCCTTGCCCAGCCACTCCTGATCGCCCGCATGGGCCATCTGGATGTAGGTGGTCTTGATCTTCTGGGTGTCATAGGCGGTGAGGCCCGCAAAAATCAGAACGCCCAGGATCGACACGGCGAACATGATGGCTGGCGATTGCAGGAACAGGTTGATGACCATGGCCACAATCAGGCCGATCACACCCATCATCAGGAAGGTGCCCATACCGGACAGGTCCTTCTTGGTGACGTAACCGTACAGCGACAGACCGGCGAAGGCGATCGAGGTCACCAGAAAGACCTGGGCGATCGAAATGCCGGTAAAGGCCACGAAGATCCAGCTGAGCGACAGGCCCATCACCGCCGCAAAGGCGTAGAAGAACAATTGGGCGCCAGCTGCGCTGAGGCGGTTGATGGCCGCGCCGAAGGCAAACACCATGATCAGCGGGGCGAACATGACGATCCAGCCCAGAATGTTCGGGCTGAGGGTCACCGGATCGCGGAATACCGACAGCAGCTGCGGGCTGGTGCCGACGGCCCATGCAACCGCAAAGGTGATCAGCATGCCCACGGACATCGTGCCGTAGACCTTGTTCATGTGGGCGCGCAGGCCCTCGTCAATCTCGGCAGCGCGCGCGCCAGTCGCCGTCCGGATCGTATCGAATTGTGCCATAGAGGTCTCCCTTGGATTCAGCTTTCAGCCCCCGGTTGCGGGGCGATTTCCCTGCAAATATCGGAGAGTGTAGCGCATGTTTCAAGGGTTTTGGGGCCAAAACTCAGCAATATGGTCAACAATTTCAGCGCCGCTTTGGAAGGTGGCGCTGAAATCCGTTCCAGGTTGCGCATTCAGGGCCGCTTGCGCCAGGTTTCGGGCGCGTCCCAGAACGGGCGGGATGCTTCTGTCAGGGCCTCTGATCGGGTGATCCCGATGTCTTGCAGGGCGCGGTCATCCAGCCGAGCCAGCTCCCGCCGTTGATGAGCGGCCGCAAGCATACGCTGAAACCAATTGCCCGTTCTGATCGATGCCGAGGCACAGGGTCGGTGTGCTGCAATTTGGGTCATGACTTATGTCCTTTCATCGGTCGGTGATGTAAAGCCGTTTTTGCATCAACTTCCTTGAACTATATGGCGGGTTGTGGCATATTTTGAAAATGAATGTTTTTGAATTGATCCATAAGGATTGTTGATGATGCGGAACCTGGACATCACCACCCTGCGCTCATTCGTGGCGGTCGCGGACCACGGGGGCGTGACGCGCGCCGCCGGTTTCCTGCATCTGACACAGTCGGCTGTGTCCATGCAGCTGAAACGACTGGAAGAGCTGTTGGGCCTGGAATTGCTGGACCGGTCTGGGCGCACCATCGCGTTGACGGCCTCTGGCGAACAGCTGTTGGCTTATGCCCGGCGAATGGTGGCGTTGAACGACGAGGTCATCTCGAAGCTGACCGATCAGGCCTTTGAGGGCGAGGTGGTGCTTGGGGTGCCGCACGATATCGTCTACCCGGCCATTCCACGGGTTCTGCAGCGGTTCAATGCTGACTTCCCGCGCGTGCGGGTGCAGTTGGTTTCGTCCTATTCAATCCAATTGAAAGAGATGTTTCGGCGTGGTGAATGTGACGTGATCCTGACGACCGAGGCTGCAAATTCGGATGGCGGTGAAACCATTGCAGAGCTGCCCCTGCGCTGGATCGGCGCATCAGGAGGCTCGGCTTGGCGGCGGCGGCCGCTTCCTTTGGCGCTGGGTCGGCGTTGCCTCTTCCGGCCTCAGGTCATCGCCGCCTTGGATGCAGCAGGCATTCCATGGGAGCTGTCGGTCGAAACCGAGAACGACCGCACGATCGAGGCTACCGTCAGCGCGGACCTCGCCGTCCACGCCATGCTGGAGGGCACCGAGGCGGCACATCTGGAGAAGATCGATTCAGGTGGGGTTCTGCCCGAATTGCCGGCGCATATGATCAACCTTTACGGAGGCGATCAGGGGCGCGGCGAAGTGGTGGAGGCCCTCGCTGCGCTGGTGCGGCAGAACTTCCACATGCTTGGTGGTACACCACTGCGCGCCGTGGTGGGCTGATCCGGTCAGATCGTGATGACGACTTTCCCGGTCGACTTTCGTTCCTTCAGCAGAGCCATGCCCTGCGCCACTTCGGACAGCGGCAGGCTGTGGCTGATATGGGGCCGGATGCGTCCCTCGGCATGCCAGGCAAAGAGGGTCTCAAAGCTGTTGCGAACGACCTCGGGCCGGAACCTCAGATAGCCACCGATGTAGAACCCGATCACGGTCAGGTTCTTCACCAGCAAATGATTGGCCGGTATCTGCGGGACTTCGCCGCCGGCAAAACCTATCGGCAGCAGGCGGCCTTCGGGATTGGTCGCCCGGAAGGCAGCCTTGAACACGTCGCCACCGATGGCGTCATAGACAACGTCTGCGCCACCCAATGCCAGCACGCGCTCGCGCAGATCTTCGTCCGCGTCGATCAGGTGATCGGCCCCGGCCGCGCGGGCGACCGCCAGTTTATCGGCGCCACGGGCCTGTGCGATCACCGTCGCGCCCATAAGCTTGCCGATCTCGACTGCCGTCAGCCCGACCCCGCCGGCGGCACCGGTTACCAACAGAGTCTCGCCCGGCTGCAGTCGCGCCCGATGGTCCAGCGCCATATGGCTGGTGCCGTAGGCGATCTGGATGGCTGCCGCGTCTTCAAAGCTGCACGACTGGGGGATGAGCACGGCACGGTCGGCGTCAAAAACCCCGTATTGCGCCAATCCGCCCTGGCCTGAGTATACCGCGACCCGGTCTCCGGGCTTCAGATGGCTGACCCCTGCGCCGACCGCGTCTACGACCCCCGCAACCTCAAGCCCCAATGTGAAAGGGGCCGCTGGCGTATCCTGGTACGTGCCCTTCTGCATCAGAAGATCGGCAAAGTTCAGCCCGCAGGCGCGAATGGCCACGCGGATCTGGCCTTCGGCGGGTGCGGGAACGGGTAACTCGTGCAATTTGGCCTGCTCTCCGGCAGACTGGATCTGGTAGGCCAGCATCTCAAGTCTCCATGTTGGTGCCATTGATCGGGGCCGCCCCTGACTTGTCAATCATTCCGGAAGGGAATGGCCGGGGTGTCTTTGTCGCACAGGCCAAATCGTGCACAACCGTAAACCTTCCTTCAGGCGCGCAGATTCAACCATCTTGAAAATTTTCCAAAAAGCGGCAATATTGCTTGTCAGTGCTGTTTCGGGGGGCACGTTCCGTATTAGAGAGCTCTTTACAAGCGTCTCGCTAGTGTGCGGTCATGGTTCAGTTAGCGTTTTCCCGGGCGGTTGTGTGTAACAGAGGAGAATACCAATGACCCATCACGTCGATGTCCATGTGGGCAAGCGCGTACGGCATCGCCGCTGGTTGATTGGCATGACGCAGCAGCAGCTGGCACAGCAGGTCGGTATCAAGTTCCAGCAGATCCAGAAATACGAAACCGGGGCCAACCGCATCAGCGCATCACGCCTGTGGGACATTGCCGAAGCTCTGGACGTTCCGGTCAGCTTTTTCTTTGAAGGTCTGGAGGACGCCCAGAAGGAAGACTCGGGCAAAAAATCGGTTCCTGCTGATCTGATGGGCGACAAGGAAGCGTTGGATCTGGTTCGGTCCTACTACGCGATCCCGGAAAACCAGCGCCGGCGCCTGTTTGAGCTTGCGCGCGTTCTCAGCGACGTGGCCTGAGACCGGGGCTTGACTTCGCACAGGGCTGAGCGCACCAGTGGCGCATGACCAAAGCCTCTGCAAGTGACCTTGAAGTTGCCGAGAAAATGGCCGACGCGGCGCGTGCGGCCATTTTGCCTTATTTTCGCCAGTCGAATCTTGAAACCTCAAACAAGCTGCAAGGCGGGTATGACCCGGTGACCGTGGCTGATCGCGCCGCCGAGCAGGCCATGCGATCCGTTCTGGCCGAGCTACGCCCTGACGACGGAATTTTGGGTGAGGAGTACGGTGCGGTCGAAGGTAAATCGGGTCGAACATGGGTGTTGGACCCGATCGACGGCACCCGCGGTTTCGTCAGCGGCACACCGACATGGGGCGTTCTGATCGCGCTAGGCGACGATAGCGGGCCGATCATGGGGGTGATTGACCAACCCTATATCGGCGAAAGGTTTGTGGGTCATGCAGACGGTGCGTTCATGACCGGTCCTCTGGGCAGAACGAGCTTGGCGACCCGTCGGACGGACGCCTTGCGGGACGCAATCCTGTTCACGACATTCCCCGAAGTTGGCACGACCGCCGAAGGCGACGCCTTTCGCGCCGTGGCCGGACAGGTGCAACTGACGCGCTACGGCATGGACTGCTACGCATACGCGCTGCTGGCGGCCGGGCAGGTCGACCTAGTGATCGAGGCTGGACTGAACGCGTATGACATTCAGGCACCGATAGCGGTGATCAAGGCCGCCGGCGGCGTCGTGACCGACTGGCAGGGCGGGCCTGCCCATCAGGGGGGGCGGGCACTGGCGGCTGCGAACCCTGAGATCCACGCCGCGGCCCTCGAGATTCTGCGCGACTTCTGACGACGGTTGCCGCTGCGGCCGCGATTGACTAGGGTCAGAGCGCCGGTTCTTGCGCCCGTTTTCCACCGGCACACGCATTTCTGGCATGAGGCGGGCAGATGCAGGAGTGCGAGATGCCCGAAATCCTTCTTAGAAACGCCGATGCGATCCTGACCATGAACGACAGCCGGCAAGAACTGGCCGGCGCCGATTTGCTGATCCGTGACGGTCAGATTGCCCGCATCGGCCAAGGTTTGACGACCGACGGAGAGGTGCATGACCTCGGCGGCTGTGTCGTGACGCCGGGATTGGTCAATACCCACCACCATCTCTACCAGACACTGACCCGAGCTGTTCCCGCGGGCCAGGATGCGCTGCTGTTTGGCTGGCTGCAGGCGCTGTATCCGATTTGGGCGCGGTTCGGTCCCGACGAGATGTTCACTTCGGCTCAGATCGGTCTGGCCGAGTTGGCCTTGTCGGGCTGTACACTCAGTTCCGACCATCTGTACCTGTATCCGAATGGGTCACGCTTGGATGACACGATCGCGGCCGCTGCGGAGGTGGGGCTGCGGTTCCATCCGACCCGCGGCGCGATGAGCATCGGCGAAAGCGACGGCGGTCTGCCGCCCGATACGTTGGTCGAGGCCGAGGCCGACATCCTGAATGACATGATCCGTGTGGTCGATGCGTTCCATGACCCGTCCGAAGGCTCAATGTGCAGGGTTGGACTTGCGCCCTGTTCGCCCTTCTCGGTCAGTCGGGATCTGATGCGCGACGCCGCACTGCTGGCACGGGACAAGGGGGTCATGCTGCACACCCATCTGGCGGAAAACGACGAGGATATACTGTATTCAGAATCCCAGTTCGGCTGTCGACCCGGCCAGTATGCCGAGGAACTTGGCTGGACCGGCCCCGATGTCTGGCACGCCCATTGCGTGAAGCTGGACGGGGCAGAGATCGACCTGTTCTCTCGGTCACGCACCGGGGTTGCGCACTGTCCCTGCTCGAATTGCCGTCTGGGCTCGGGGATCGCGCCGGTGCGCGCGATGCGTGACAACGGGGTCAGGGTTGGCTGGGGCGTTGACGGTTCCGCAAGCAACGACAGCGGCAACCTGATGGCCGAGGCGCGGCAGGCGATGCTTCTGCAACGCGTGGCGAACGGTGCCGATGCCATGTCGGCGCGCGAAGCTCTGGAAATTGCGACGCGGGGTGGGGCGGACGTGCTGAACCGGCCGGACTGCGGCCGCCTGATGCCGGGCAAACGTGCCGATATCGCTATTTGGGACACAAGGGGTGTGGAATGCGCGGGCAGTTGGGACCCGGCCGCCCTGCTGCTGGCAGGTCCGGTGCACGTCAAACATCTGTTTGTCGAGGGGCGACAGGTCGTCCGGGACGGCAACATTGCCACATTCGATCTGCCGCGCGCGATCGAACGGCAGAACAGGTTGGCTCTCGCCTTGCAGGGCTGATCTGCCTTCAGGTCGAAACGCGCCGTCCGCCAATCCACACATCGGCGATGGCGCGGTCGTCGCCCATCATGATTGTCGGGAACACCGCCTCCCAAAGGGACTCGGCATTGGCCTCTCGCTGGGCAATCGCGGGGGTCGAGGCGAGGTCGAGCACGATTAGGTCCGCCTCCATTCCGGGGGCGATATTGCCGATGCGGTCGTCCATCCGCAGCGACCGGGCCGATCCTGCGGTGCCCAGCCACAGCAGTTGCGCCGGGTGCAGCGGATGTCCGCGCAATTGGCCGATTTCATAGGCGGCCGCCATGGTCCGCAACATGGAAAAGCTGGACCCGCCGCCGGTGTCGGTTGCCAGGCCGATACGATGGCCATCCCGCATCAGCCCGTGCATATCAAACAAACCCGAACCGATGAACGTATTCGAGGTGGGGCAATGGATCAGCGAGGCATCGACCTCACGCAGACGGTCTCGCTCGCTTGGTTCCAGATGGATCACGTGGCCATAGAGGCCATTCGCGCCGAGCAGTCCGAACTTTTCATAGGTGTCCAAGTAGTCACGCGCCTCGGGGAACAGCGACCGAACCCATTCGATTTCGTCCGTCTGCTCGCTGAGATGCGTCTGCATGAGACAGTCCGGGTGTTCTGCCCACAGCGCGCCCATCGCCTCAAGCTGTTCGGGGGTCGAGGTCGGGGAAAACCGCGGCGTGATCGCATAGGCTATCCGGTCGACACCTTGCCATTTTTCGATCAGAGCCTTGGACCGGTCATAGGCTGTTTGGGCCGTGTCCCGAAGACCTTCGGGCGCGTTGCGGTCCATGCAGGTCTTGCCGGCCACGACACGCTGACCGCGCTGCTGGGCGGCCGTGAAAAAGGCATCGACGCTTTCAGGATGAATGGTGCAGAAACTGCACATGGTCGTGGTGCCGTGTGCGGCGGTCAGGTCAAGATACCGGTTCGAAATCTCGGCAGCGTAGTCTGCATCACCGAACTTCATCTCTTCGGGAAAAGTGTAGGTGTTCAGCCAATCAATCAGCCGTTTGCCCCAACTCGCGATCATCGCCGTCTGGGGATAGTGGACATGGGGGTCGACAAAACCAGCCAGGATCAGGTTTTCGCCATGGTGATGAATGGCGGCCTCGGGGTGCGCGGTTTGCAGGTCAACGGTACTTCCCAACTCCCGGATTTTCCCGCCCTCGATCAGAACGGCTTCGTGCAGCCGGACCGCCTGATCCGGTTGCGTTTCGAAGGGGGAGTGTTCGAAACTCAGTACGCGCCCTGTCAGAAGCGTCTTTTGCGCCATCCGCCGTGATCTCCGCCTTGGTGAATCCGGCTTGCAGCATAGGCATGTGAAAGATGCGGGTAAATCGCACCATTGTCATTGTTTTCCGGTAGCAGCTTCTTCTATTTAGGGGCCAATTCCCAGAACAAGGGGCAGCGCATGACGACCGGCACCGAAGACAACAGAACCGACCCCTCCCGCGATGACGACGTCTATGCGCTGGACCGGCGAACGGTGGCCGCAATCCTTTACGCCGTCGATGTCGAGGATCGCGAGAAGCTGATCGAGCTGATGGAGCCGCTGCACGCGGCCGATATTGCCGACCTTCTGGAACAGATCAACCCCTACGACCGGGCGCGGCTGATCCGCCTGTATGACCGAGAATTCGACGGGGACATTCTGTCTGAACTGGACGAATCCGTCCGCGAAGAGGTCATTGGAGTTCTGCGACCCGACGTTCTGGCCGAAGCGGTCCGCGAGATGGAAAGCGACGATGTCGTGGACCTTCTGGAGGATCTGGAGGAGCCGCAGCAGGAAGCGGTGCTGGAGGCCCTTGAGGCCTCGGAGCGGATCGCGGCCCTGCAGGCGCTGGCCTATCCCGAGAACTCGGCGGGCCGACTGATGCAGCGCGAGGTTGTCATGGCTCCCGATCATTGGACGGTGGGGCAGGCGATCGACTACATGCGCTCGCAGGACGATCTGCCCGAGCAGTTTTATCACGTTGTGCTGGTCGATCCGCGGCTGAAGCCGGTGGCGCAGGTCATGTTGGGCAAGTTGATGGCCGCACGGCGCGATACCAAGTTGCTGGACATCGCTGAGGACGAGTTCCACATCATCCCGGTCGATCAGGATGAAGAAGACGTTGCCTATGCTTTCAACCAATACCACCTGATTTCCGCGCCGGTGGTGGACAGTGACAAACGGCTGGTCGGGGTCATCACGATTGACGACGCAATGGCCGTTCTGGATGAAGAAATCGAGGAAGACATGCTGCGACTGGCAGGTGTCAGTGATGACAGCTCGATTTCAGACAGTGTTGCAGCAACCAGTCGTCGTCGTTTGCCCTGGCTGACGGTCAACCTGTGCACCGCCATTTGTGCCTCGCTGGTGATTTCACAGTTCGAGGCGGCAATCGAGCAGATCGTGGCGCTGGCAATTCTGATGCCCATCGTTGCCTCGATGGGTGGCAACGCCGGAACACAGTCGCTGACCGTTGCCGTACGGGCGTTGGCGACCCGCGACCTGACGGGCTCGAACGTGGCGCGAGTCATCCGCCGAGAATTGCTGGTGGGCATGTTGAATGGGCTGTGTTTCGCCATCGTTCTGGGGACGGTGGGGATGATGTGGTTTGAATCCCCGCTGCTGGGTGTCGTGATCGGTTCCGCCTTGGTCGTGAACATGATCATCGCCGGGTTCGCGGGTACGGTAGTACCGGTGGTGCTGGATCGCCTGGGTGTAGACCCGGCATTGGCCTCGGGAACCTTCGTTACGACGACGACGGATGTGATGGGGTTCTTCATCTTTCTAGGGCTTGCAAGCGTGGTGCTGCTGTGACCGATCTGACCGAAATCAAGGCTGCAGCGCGCAAGGCTGCCTTTGCCCGACGCAAAGCGGCCTTTGACGCGGGGCCGCCGGCCGCCGCGGGCCGCCTGTCCGAGGTGCTGGCCGGATTTCGTGGGGTTCCGCTGACTGGCTACATGCCGATCCGCACCGAAATCGACCCTCTGCCCGCGATGGCCGAGGCCGCAGCCTATGGTCCCGTGGGTGTTCCGGTCATCCAAGGCGCCGGACGGCCTCTGCGGTTTTCGCGCTGGACACCCGAAGGGCCGCTGAAAGATGGTCCATTTGGCGCCAAGGTGCCCGAGACGGACGACTATTTTGACCCTGAAATCCTGATCGTGCCCCTTGTGGCATTCGATCCGCAAGGCGGGCGATTGGGCTATGGGGGCGGGTTTTATGACCGCACGCTTGAAGGGCTGCGCGCCAAACGTCCCACATTGGCCATCGGTTTCGCCTTCGACGCGCAAGAGGCCGAAGCCTTGCCGCTGGAACCGACGGACCAGCCTCTGGACATGATCGTTACCGAGACCAGGGTCCTGACGTTTTAGGCGTCAGTTCTCAAAGTGGCTCCGCAGATAGTTCCAGGCATCAACCTCGGTTCCATCCTCAAGGATGCACACGCCGTATTCCGATCCATCGGTGTTTTTGCGGATTTGATATTCGCCGCCGTTTTCGATGCAGAAGGTCGCGGCCGGATTTGCCATTGTGGTCTTGGTCGTCGCGTGAGCAAAGCTGCCCGATATAGCGAGAGAGACAGTTGCGGTCAGGACTATGCGTTTCATCGAAATCTCCGAGTGAAAAAACCGGTTGCGCCAGAATTGCAGGTTTCCACCGGAATTCAACCCGCATGCGGCCCGCGAATTGCATCGTTCCGCCTTGTTATTGCCGTTTGCAAGGCCTAGGACCGCGATATGAGAATCTTGTTCCTGGGTGACGTGATGGGGCGCGCGGGCCGCGCCGCCGTTCAACAGCATCTGCCCCGTCTGCGCGACGAGTGGCGGCTGGATTTCGTGGTGGTCAATGGCGAGAATGCTTCGAACGGCATGGGGTTGACCGGCGATCATGCCAAGCTGCTGCTGGAGTCGGGCGCAGATTGTCTGACGTTGGGCGACCACGCTTTCGACCAGAAAGACATGCTGCAATTCATCGAACGCGAACCCCGGATCGTGCGCCCTGTGAATTTCGCCAAGGGTGCTCCCGGTCGCGGACATCGACTGTTCACGGCGCCGGGCGGACGTAAGGTGTTGGTGGTTCAGGTGCTGGGACAGGTGTTCATGAAACGGCCGTTCGACGATCCGTTCTCGGCGGTGGAACCGATCCTGAAGTCCCACCCGCGGGGCGGTCAGGCGCAGGCCATCATCGTGGACATGCATTGCGAGGCGACTTCGGAGAAGATGGCCATGGGCCACTACTGCGACGGACGCGCCACCCTAGTCGTAGGAACCCATACCCATGTCCCGACTGCCGATGCCCAGATCCTGCCCGGCGGCACTGCTTACCTGACCGATGCGGGCATGTGCGGCGACTATGACTCGGTAATCGGTATGGACAAGCAGGAGCCGATGCGCCGCTTCATCACGGGGATGCCCAAGGCGCGGTTCACCCCGGCCAATGGCGAAGCGACGCTAAGCGGCGTTTTCGTAGAAACTGATGACCGTGACGGGCAAGCCAAGACGATCAGCATGGTCCGGGTTGGCGGGCGCCTGCAGCAGGCAGCACCGTGAACGCACGTCAGGCTTGCTCTGCGGCCTGCAATACGTGAAACTGACTCTCAGGCGCTTGGGCCGGGACAGGTTTCGGACAGAACACCACGAATGCAACTCCTTCAATTGTCAGATATGGGCAGCGCGATACTTGCGCTGGCGGTTGTTGCGGGCATGTTCATCATGTTCATGCGCGAGGTCTATCCGACCGAGGTCGTTGCCATAGGCGGCGTTTCGGTGATGCTGGTCACCGGCGTGCTTCCCTACCAAAGCGCACTGGCGGTTCTGTCGAACCCGGCGCCCTGGACCATCGCGGCGATGTTCATCATCATGGGCGCTCTGGTCCGGACCGGTGCCCTGCACGCCTTTACAGCGACGGCGCAGAAACAGGCGCAGGTCAACCCGCGCATTGCCATCGGTCTGCTGATGGCATTTGTCGTCCTGGCCTCGGCGGTCGTGTCGAACACGCCCGTCGTCGTCGTGATGATCCCGGTGTTCATCCAGATTGCCCGCACGCTGAATATTTCAGCATCGAAGCTGCTGATCCCGCTCAGCTATGCTGCGATTCTCGGCGGGACGCTGACCCTGATCGGAACCTCGACGAACCTGTTGGTCGATGGTGTGGCCCGGGCACAGGGCCTGCCGGCCTTCACGATTTTCGAGGTCACGCCTTTGGGCATCATTCTTGTCATCTACGGCATGATTTACCTGCGCTTCATCGCGCCGCGCCTTCTGCCCGAGCGTGACAGCATGGCAACCATGCTCAGCGATCGGTCGAAGATGAAATTCTTCACCGAAGCAGTCATTCCGCCCGACAGCAACCTGATCGGCCGTGAAGTGACCGGCGTGCAGCTGTTCAAACGTCCGGGCGTGCGGCTCATCGACGTGATCCGCGGCGACGAGTCGTTGCGGCGGAACCTGAAAGGGGTCGAACTGAAGGTCGGTGACCGCGTGGTGTTGCGCACGGAAATGACCGAGCTGCTGAGCCTGCAAAGCAACAAGGAACTAAAACGCGTTGATCAGGTTTCGGCGGTCGAAACACGCACGGTTGAGGTTCTGATCACCCCCGGTTGTCGCATGGTCGGGCGCACATTGGGTGCGTTGCGGCTGCGTCGTCGCTATGGGGTTTATGTCTTGGCCGTGCACCGGCGCAATCAGAACATCGGGGGGCAACTTGACGATCTGGTCGTCCGGGTTGGTGATACGCTGCTGCTCGAAGGCTCGCCGGCCGATATCAGTAAACTGGCTGCCGACATGGACATGGTCGACGTCACCCAGCCATCGGCCCGCGCCTTCCGGCGGGGTCATGCTCCGATCGCGATTGCTGCGCTGATTGGGATCGTGGTGTTGGCGGCGCTCGGCGTGGCTCCGATTTTCCTGCTGACGATTCTGGCAGTTGCGGTTGTGCTGCTGACGCGATGCATCGACGCGGACGAGGCGTTTTCCTTTGTCGAGGGCCGTCTGCTGGCGCTGATCTTTGCCATGCTGGCTATTGGGGCTGCGCTCGACAGCTCGGGTGCGGTCACCCTGATCGCCAACGCGATTGCTCCGTCCTTTTCCAACCTGCCGCCGTTCCTCATCGTTTGGGCCATCTATCTGCTGACCTCTGTCCTGACGGAACTGGTCTCGAACAACGCCGTGGCGGTCGTGGTCACGCCGATCGCCATCGGTCTGGCGCAGGCGGTGGGGGTGGATCCGCGGCCGCTCGTGGTGGCGGTGATGGTTGCGGCCTCGGCCTCGTTCGCGACGCCGATCGGGTATCAGACCAACATGATGGTCTACGGCCCCGGCGGGTACCGGTTCACGGACTTCATGAAAGTCGGGATTCCGCTGAACCTGACGGTTGGATTGCTGGCTTCGCTGATCATCCCGTTCCTCTGGCCGCTTTGAATTCAGGCACGAATTTGCCGCTTGGAACTGAAAAACCTTGTAAAACGCGCTGATGTCCCGATCTTTTGTGCTGGAAACTGGTGACAAAGGGATCGGACAATGCAAACCGCAAAAAGCCTGCTGGCAGGAACCGCGTTGTGGGCAGCCGTGTGGGGCGCCGCCCGGGCGGGAACCGTTGAAGGCACAGCCACATATCGCGAACGGATCGCGGTTCCGCCCGGGGCAACCCTGTTCGTCGAACTGCAGGACGTTTCACTGGCTGACGCGCCAGCCGTCACGCTGGCTGCGCAACGCTATGCTTTGACGGGCGTGCCTGCCCAGTTCGCGCTGACCTATGACGACGCGTTGATTCAGGATCGGCACCGCTATGTGGTGCGAGCCTCGGTGCATCAGGACGGTAAGCTGCTGTTCACCACCGATACCGCTTACCCGGTTCTGACCAACGACGCCGGAGACTCGGTCGATCTGGTCATGGTCAAGGTTCAGGAACGGGGCGCGGCGATGCTTGAGAACACGCAATGGACCGCAACCGAGTTGAACGGTGTTGCGCTGGACACCGAGAAACGTCCGCAGATTACCTTTGCCGAGGGCGGAGCCTTTGGGGGAACAGGCGGTTGCAACCGGTTCAGTGGACAGGCCGAGATATCGGGTAAGTCGATGTCCTTCCCCGACAACATGGCCGCCACTCTGATGGCCTGCCCGCCGCCGCTGGACGAGGTTGAGCGGGAATTCCTTGCCGCTCTCCCAAAGGTCGCAAGCTTTGTTCAGCGCGGGGACACTCTGGTTCTGCTCGATGCGGCAGGTGAACCGGTTCTGCAGTTCCGCCGCGACCAATAATGCCCAAGGGCCGTCAGGCGACGGCCCTCGACCGCCCGGCATTGCGGCCCGAGAAGATGCATCCGCCCAGGAACGTGCCCTCGAGCGCGTTGTAGCCGTGAAAGCCCCCGCCGCCGAAACCCGCGACTTCGCCGGCCGCGAACAGGCCGGGCACCACCTGGCCATCGGCCCCGATCATCTGACTGTCCAGATTGGTCTGCAAACCACCCAGCGTCTTGCGGGTCAGCACATGCAGCTTGACCGCGATCAGCGGGCCGTTTTTCGGATCGAGGAACTTGTGCGGTTTGGCGGTGCGGATCAGCTTGTCACCGCGATAGTTCCGCGCCGCCAGGATCGCCATCATCTGCGCATCTTTCGAGAACGGATTGTCCACCTGTGAATCGCGGGCTTCGATCTGGGCGCGCAGATGTGCCTCGTCGATCAGGCCGCCGCCCAGATGGTTCATCCCGTTCACCAATTCGGTCAGCGTGTTGGCGACGACGAAATCCTCGCCCTTTTCCTTGAATGCTTCGACCGGCCCGGTGGCCTTCGACCCCGAGAGGACCCGCTGGCGGATGACCTCCTTCCAGCTGCCCGAGGTGAAATCGGGGTTCTGTTCAGACCCGGACAGGGCGAATTCCTTTTTGATGACCTTCTGGGTCAGAACGAACCAGCTGTATTCATAGCCGGTTTTCAGGATCTCGCGCAGGGTACCCAGCGTGTCGAACCCAGGGAGGCAGGGGGGCTGCAGCCGGTTGCCACGTGCATCGAACCACATCGAGCTGGGGCCGGGCAGGATGCGGATACCATGCGCAGGCCAGATCGGGTCCCAGTTGCGCACGCCTTCGGTGTAGTGCCACATGCGGTCGCCGTTGATCACGTGGCCGCCGGCCTTTTCACTGATCGCGATCATCCGACCGTCCACGTGGAAGGGCACACCCGCAACCATGTCCTTGGGCGGTTCGCCCAGGCGGTCGCGGGGCCAACTCTGGCGCACCATCTCGAAATTGCCACCGATCCCGCCCGAAGTGACGATGACCGACGGGGCATAGACCTCGAACTCGCCCACTTCGTCGCGGTTGGTCTTGCCGCCGCGCTGGGCCGCGTCATCGGCCAAAACCTCGCCCGAGACGCCCTTGGCCTCGCCGTTCTGCATGATGATGTGACTGACCTGATGGCGGAACTTCAACTGGATCAGGCCGGCGCTGACATGCTCGCGGACCCGGAGGATGAAATGCTCCAGCACGCCCGGGCCGGTGCCCCAGGTGATATGGAACCGCGGGACCGAGTTGCCGTGACCGTCGGCATAGGACCCGCCGCGTTCCGCCCAGCCGACCACGGGAAACCAGCGCAGGCCCATCTGGTGCAGCCAGGGGCGCATCTCACCGGCGGCGAATTCGACATAGGCCTCGGCCCATTTGCGGGGCCAGGCGTCCTCGTCCCGGTCGAACTGGGCGCTGCCCATCCAGTCGCGCAGGGCCAGGTCGCGGCTGTCGCGGATACCCATACGGCGCTGCTCGGGCGTGTCGACCATGAACAGGCCGCCAAGGCTCCAGAATGCCTGACCGCCCAGGAAATGCTCGGGTTCCTGGTCCAGCACGATCACCTTCTTGCCGCGGTCACCCAGTTCGGCTGCCGCGGCCAGCCCGGCCAGCCCGCCGCCCACGACGATCGCATCAGCAGTGTTTTCGGTCATGCTCTGTCCTTTCAGCGGTTGCGGTACCAGGCGATGAAGGGGATCGCGACGGCGTACATGGTGATCCCGTAGACGGCCGAGGGCAGGGCCAGCGGGCTGAAGCCGCTTTCGGTTCCGGTGATCAGGGCCGCCAGCGTGATGCCCAAGGTCGAGTTCTGGATGCCGGTTTCGATCGAGATGGTCTTGGCCTCATTCCACGACAGTTTCGCCGCCCGCGCCAGCCCCAATCCGATCAGCAGCAGCGCGAGGTTCAGCGAGATCAGCCCGGCGCCCATGATGCCCAGATTGTCGACGAACAGCTGCCAGTTTCCAGCCAGCGCGGCGATCACGATCAACACGAACAGGATGGTGGCCAGTTTGGAAAGGGGGCCGTCGATCCGGTTGGCAAAAGCGGTTGCAAAGTGGCGCAGGCCAACGCCGATGGCGACGGGCAGGGTGGTGATCAAGAACATCGCCAGCGCAAGACCGCTGATCGACACTTCAGGTGCGTCCTCGCCCATGAAGTGGTCAATCGACCAGGCCGCCAGAACCGGCACCGTGACGATCGACAGCAGGCTGATCACCGCCGTCAGGCTGACCGACAGCGCCACATCGGCCTTCGCCAGTTTCGACAGGATGTTGCTGGTGACGCCGCCCGGGCAAAAGCTGAGCAGCATGAACCCGACCGCAATCGCCGGCGGCAGCGCGAACAGCTTGACCGTGACGAAAGCCGCGACCGGCAGCAGAACGACCTGGCAGACCGCGCCGATCGCAAACGGATAACGCCGACTGATCACGCGCCGGAAATCCGCCGCCTCAAGCCCGATGCCCAAAGACAGCATGATGATGGCCAGCGAAACCGGCAGGCCCACGTTTATCAGAAGATCCAAAACAACCCCTCCCAAAGTCGTTTCGGTCCAACCTAAGCGCGCGGTCCCCGGTCAGGCAACCGCGCCGTTGGGTCACCCGTAGCGCTGGGCGAAACGGCGCAGGATTTCGCCGGGCTGCGTGACCTCGGCCGCGTGGCAGCGTTCGATCAGCGGCTGGGCGTCCTCGGGACGGAAATAGCCGTGGTCCTTGTAGATGTGGATGCGCTGCTCAAAGTCCTTGGCGTCGGCTTCGGGGTGGAACTGCGTGGCATAGACATTCTGGCCCCAGCGGATCATCTGGAACGGGCAGGGGTCTGACGCGACCAGATGCACGCAGCCCGCGGGCAGGGCCTGCACCGCCTCTTTGTGACCGACGAAGGCATCGAAGTCGGGCTCGAGCCCGGCGGTCAGCGGGTCGCGGGCGCCATCCTCGGTCAGGTGGCAGCGCGACGGGCCGACCGGCTCGCCATAGCGGTCCTTGCTGACCGGCGCGCCCAGATGCGCGGCCAGAATGCCCAGGCCATAGCAGCAGCCCATGAAAGGATGATCGTGCGCCGTGATCTGCGGCATCAGCCCCATGATCGCGCCCTCGATTCGGGCATCCATCTGAGATTTGCTGGCCGGGTCGTCGCTGACGCAGCCCGGCCCGCCGCCCACGATCACGCCAGCATAGTCGGTCACGTCAAGACCTTCGGGCAGGGCCTCGCAATCCAGACGGATGCGGTGGGTACGCTCGGGTGTCAGCCCGGACCGGTTCAGGATCGAGGCATATTCGGCGTCCGAGGCATCGGTCTCGGGGCGCAGCTGCAGGATCAGAAAGCATTTCATGCGCTGCCCTTAGCGCGCGGTCCGGCAGTCACGCAAGCCCTCACAGCGGCCAGAACACGAGGATCGCCGGGACCGAAACCGCCACGATCAGAATTTCCAGGGGCAGGCCCATGCGCCAATAGTCGCCAAAGTGATAGCCGCCGGGCCCCAGGACCAGAGTGTTGTTCTTGTGTCCGATCGGTGTGAGGAATGCCGCCGAGGCGGCCACCGCCACCGTCATCAGGAAGGGATCGGGCGAAACCTCGAGCGTGCGCGCCATCTGGATGCCCACCGGCGCGGCCACGATGGCGGTTGCGGTGTTGTTTAGCACGTCCGACAGCGTCATGGTCACGACCATCAAAACCGTCAGAATAGCCCAAGCCGGCAGGCCGTCGGTCAGTTGAACCAGCGCATTCGCGATCAGTTCCGTCCCGCCCGAGCTTTCCAACGCGCTGCCCAGCGGGATCATCGAGCCCAGCAGAACCACGACCGGCCACTCGATCTGATTGTAGATCTCGGAGATCGGGATGATCTTGGTCAGCACATAGGCGATAACCACAAGCCCCAGCGCGATGGGCAGGTAGATCAGCCCGATGCTGGCGGCCAGAACGGCAGCGGCGAACAAGCCGATGGCCAGCCATGCCTTGTCATTGGCGGTCACGTTCAGGCCGCGTTGGGCCAGAGGCAGGCAGCCCAGCCACTCGGTCACGTCCGCGCCTCGGTCGCGCGGGCACAGCAGAAGCAGAATGTCGCCCGGCTGCACCTCGGTCTTGCGGACCTGTTCGGTGATGCGCCGACCCTGGCGGGAAATGCCCATCAGGATCGTGTTCTGCCGCCAAGCCAGCCCCAGCCCCTGTGCCGTACGGCCATTGATGCGGGCGCTTTCGGGCACGACGACTTCGATCACCTCCAACCCGTCGCCGGCGGCCGTCAGCAGCTCTTGTCGGCGGGCATCCGAGAAATCCAGGTTCAGCGCGGCGCGGAACTCGTCCAGCGCCTCGGGGCTAGCTTCCAGCACCAGCGCGTCGCCTTCCTGAAGGATCGCGTTCGCCGCGCGGCCATAACGGCGCTTGCCGTCTCGGATCAGGCCGATGATGGCGACGTCGGATTTCTCGGCCACCTCGTCCAGCTCGGCGACGCGTTTGCCGATATGGGGTGACTCAGCCGGGATTGTCAGTTCAGCGATATATTCCGCCAGCGTGTCCGAACTCTCGGTCTGTTCGCCGCGGTTGGGGATCAACCGCCAGCCGATCAGGGCGACGAAGGCCAGACCTGCGATGGCCGCCAGCCCGCCAACCGGGGCGAAATCGAACATGTGGAACGGCTCGCCCAGGGTTTCCTGTCGGATCGACGCGATGATGATGTTGGGCGGTGTGCCGATCAGGGTGGCCATGCCGCCCAGAATGGTGGCAAAGCTCAGCGGCATCAGCGTCAGCCCAACCGAACGTCCCGCCTTGCGCGCGGTCTGAATGTCGACAGGCATCAGCAGCGCAAGCGCCGCCACGTTGTTCATGAAGGCGGACAGAACCGCTCCGACCCCGCCCATCAGCGCGATATGCGCGCCGAGGCCCCGCGAGGCATCGACCAGCGTGCGGGTGATCAGGAACACCGCCCCCGACCGCACCAACCCGGCCGAGACCACAAGCACCAGCGCCACGATGATCGTGGCCGGATGGCCGAACCCTGCAAAGGCTTTGTCAACCGGAACAACGCCCAGGATCACGCCGACCATCAAGGCGGCAAACGCCACAAGGTCATAGCGGAACCGCCCCCAAAGCAGCAGACCGAATACCGTAATAAAGAGTGCAAAGAGAATGATCTGATCTGTCGTCATTGGGCCACCATAAACGCGCTGACTGCACGAGCAAGCGGGTGTCTTGATCCTTTGCCCCGCAAACGTCTATATGTGCGCCAAATACGCAATCACGATTACGAGGACGCAACATGGCAGGCCACTCAAAATGGGCCAACATCCAGCACCGCAAGGGGCGACAGGACGCCGCGCGGTCCAAGCTGTTTTCCAAGCTGTCGAAAGAGATCACCGTGGCCGCCAAGATGGGCGACCCCGATCCCGACAAGAACCCGCGCCTGCGTCTGGCGGTCAAAGAGGCCAAGTCGAACTCGGTGCCTAAGGACGTGATCGAACGCGCGATCAAGAAATCCCAGGCGGGCGACGGTGAGGATTACGAAGAAATCCGGTACGAAGGCTATGGTCCCAACGGTGTGGCCGTGATCGTCGAGGCAATGACCGACAACCGCAACCGCACTGCGTCGAACGTGCGTTCGACATTTTCCAAGAATGGCGGAAATCTGGGCGAGACCGGCTCGGTCGGGTTCATGTTCGACCGGAAGGGCGAAGTGGTCTATCCCGCATCGGCGGGCGATGCCGACACGATCTTCGAGGCGGCCATCGAGGCTGGGGCCGAGGATGTGGAAAGCTCGGAAGACGGTCATATCATCTGGTGTGCGGATACCGACCTGAACGAAGTGTCCAGTGCGCTCGAGGCGGCTCTGGGTGAATCTGAATCCACCAAGCTGGTGTGGAAACCCACGACCACCACCGAACTGGGCCTTGAGGACATGCAGCGCCTGATGAAGCTGGTCGAAGCGCTTGAGGACGATGACGACGTTCAGCGCGTGACCACCAATTTCGAGGCTACCGACGAGGTGATGGCGCAACTCTAAGCGCCGCACTCGGTTGTATTAGGAGCCCGGCCGAACACGGCCGGGTTTCTTTTTTTGCCTGCGCCGCACTTGGTTCTTGGCGCATGTGGGTCCTCCGCATACCCTTAGGGTTGAACCGCGCAGAAAGGAGCTGGCCGAGACCTTGCGACAGACGGGTCGGGGTCGGCAAGACAGGACATGACAGGCAAACCCACGGAATTGGAGCGGCGAAATTTGCCGGTTCTGGCAAGCCAAAGCGTGCTGTCCCAGGTGGCGTGGACGATGGGCAGCCCTTCGATCGTCTTGCCGTTTCTGGCGGTCTCATTGGAAATGCCCATGTTTCTTGCCGGGGCGCTGGTTTCCGTCCGTCAGGCAGGCAACATGATTTCGGACATGTTCTTTGCGGTCCCTGTGTCCGCGAAGCAGCAGAAGAAACGTTCCATTGCCCTGACCGAGGTCGCGATTGGTGCGTGCCTGCTGGCAGCTATCGTGGTTGCGGCGATCGGGGGCTCGCCCATGGTGGCTGCGGCTTTCGTCCTAGCCTTCTTTGCAATTGGCATGATCGAAGAGGTCCAGGCGCTGATGTTCACTGACCTTTGGGGGGATCACCTGCGCTCGAAATCCCGGATCTGGATGAGCTATCTTCAACTGGGGGCAGGGGGGCTTGGGGCCATCGGGCTGACACTGACGCTGCATCACCTGACTTCGGACAACCCGCCATTCTCGCGTCACTCGACCGTGATCGCGGTATCTGCCGGGTTCTTTGTGCTGTCCGGACTATCCATTCTTGCCCTGGCCGAACTGTCGCGGTCACAACCCCAGGCTCAAACCGGTCGCCGAGCGGCGGGGCAGTTCCTGTCGGACGCTCGAGCCATGTTCGAATTCGCCTGGTTCCGGCGGTATTTGACCATGCGGCTGCCGCTGGTCGGGGTTTCTCTGTCGGTGCCGTTTTTTGCATTGATCGCAGCCGAGGCGCATCATGGATCGGCCAAGGGGCTGACGGCGTTGATCATTTCGTCGGCGACCGGCTATCTGGTCGCCGCGCCTCTGTGGCAGCTCGTGAACATGAAGTCACACCGGGCGGTCATGGTGGCCGGGTCGTTGATGGTGGGGGTGACGGGCGTCGTTCTGGTTGCGGTTCACTATTTGCATCTTGACCACGACGTTCACCTGCACGCGATCGCCCTGTTCGTGGCGACCGTCGCGACAACCGGCATCGGCAGTGCGCGCAAGCTGTACTTCATTGACACCGCGCCCAAGGAACAGCGGGTCAAGGCGTCGGCCGCGATCAAGAGCATTTGCAGGCTCGTGGCGATTGTCGGGTCGGCCGGGTTGGCGGCGGTTGCGCATATGAACGAGGTCGCACTGGCCGTCGCTTTCCTCACCTTGTGCAGTTTCTGGTCCGCAATCGCATGCTATCGTCTGGTCACGCCGCAGCCGAAGGATGCGGAACGCGCCACCTAAGCCATCGTTCACAGCACGGTGTCAGGGGTTTGCTAGCACTTGCGTCGCAACTTTCCGGACCGCTCGCGTCAACGGTGAAAGCGCCGGTGCAAGAATACGCCCGACCTGCCAGGTCAGAGGCACATCCAGCGGGGTGTCGGGCACAAGCTCGCGCAGACGGCCATCCGCGATCGCGCTTTGGACCAGATGCGCTGGGTTCATCCCCCAACCCAAACCTGCGGCAGCAGCGGCTACGAACCCGTGAGACGAGGGCAGAAAGTGGGTCGGCGGAGACAGCCGGCTACCCGTTTGCGCATGGATCCAGGCCTTTTGCAGGGCATCCTTCCTGTTGAAGGTCAGGCAGGGTGCCCGCGACAGGCTCTGAGCATTCACTCCGTCAGGGAACCAACGAGCCATGAACTCGGGGCTTGCCGTCGGCAGGTATCTGAGCGTGCCGAGGGCAATGGAATCGCATCCAGGGACGGTCTGCCCGCCGACCGAGATGGCGGCGCTGACATCTCCACGCCGCAGCCATTCTGCCGAGTGATCCTGATCGTCGATCACAAGGTCAAACAGCATATCACCAACGGCTGCCATCGCGTCTATGAACCAGGTAGACAGAACATCCGCCGGAACCGCGATCCTGACCCGGGTGGGGCCTGTGCCCTGTTCCAGCGAAAGCTCGCGATTGAGTTGCGCCTCAAGCAGGCCGATGTCTTCGGCATGGCGGGCAAGCCGCAAGCCAGCCGGCGTTCCGGTGCAGGGCGTGCCGCGGTGAATCAACGATACGCCGACCCGATCCTCCAGCGCCTTGATCCGTTGCGAAATCGCAGATGGCGTTACCGCCAGTTCCGCGGCGGCGGCGTCAAAGCTGCCATTCCGCAGAATAGCGGCCAGCGCGGCCAGGTGATGTGGGTCCAAGTGCATTAGAAAGTCTAATTATAGCTCATTATCTTTAATTTGATACATGTCTATCTGTCGCGTAGTCAACGGACTTGAACAGGAGGGTCCATGTCTACATCCGTCATCGCCGGCTTTGCGCTTGGCTTCAGTTTGATCCTGGCAATCGGCGCTCAGAACGCGTTTGTCCTCAGGCAGGGGCTCCGGCGCGAGCATGTTTTTGTGTTGTGCCTGACATGCGCCGTGTCGGACGCCATTCTGATCGCCGCAGGTGTCGCGGGTTTCGGCAGCCTGGCAACTGCGGCGCCGTGGTTCGAGCCGATGATGCGATACGGCGGCGCGCTGTTCTTGACGTGGTACGGGCTGCGCAGTCTGGCGTCAGCCGGGCGCGGCGGCGCCGCGCTTGAGGTCGGAGAGGCAAAGCGTACAAGTCTGCGCGCGGCCTTGCTGACCGTTCTGGCCTTCACCTGGCTCAATCCGCACGTCTATCTGGACACGGTGGTGCTGATCGGTTCGATTTCGGCGCAGTATGAAGACCGGATGGGTTTCGCCATCGGTGCCATGTCCGCCAGTTTCGTTTTCTTCTTCTCTCTGGGATATGGGTCCAGGGTGCTGTCTCCCATTTTCGCCCGGCCCAGGGCATGGCAGGTGCTGGATGTGCTGATCGGTATCGTCATGTTGGCGATCGCCTGGAAGCTGGTCGCAATGTAGAGGCTTGTTCGTCGCCGGGTTTCCGTGTTCAACCGGACCCATGACAACGATCGCCACCCAATCCCGCCCGCTTGCCGGAATGTTCTGGATGTTCAGCGCTGGGCTGTCCTTTGTGGCGATGACAGCCTTGGTCAAATCTCTGGGTACCTCGATGGATCCGATTGAGGCTGCGTTCTTGCGGTATGCTTTGGGGCTGGTCTTTCTGCTGCCAGCCATGCGGGCGATCCTGACCACGCATCTGACCCGCCGGCATATCGCCTTGTTCGGATTGCGTGGGGCCATACACGCCGTCGGGGTCATGTTGTGGTTCTTTGCGATGACCCGTATCCCGCTGGCGGAAGTGACTGCGATGAACTACCTGACGCCGGTCTATGTGACCTTGGGCGCCGCGCTTTTTCTGGGCGAGACGATGGCCTTTCGCCGTATCGCGGCCGTTCTTGTCGCCATCTTGGGCGCTGTAATCATTCTACGACCCGGGTTCCGCGAGATTTCCGCCGGGCATCTGGCGATGCTGGGCACCTCGCTGATGTTGGGGGGGTCGTACCTGCTGGCCAAAGCGATGGTGCAGGACGTGCGGCCTTCGGTCGTTGTGGCGCATCTGTCGATCTGGACGACGTTGTTTCTTATCCCTTTTGCGATCGCCGTCTGGACTCCGCCCAGCCTGCGCGACATCGGCGTGCTGTTCATGATCGCCAGTTTTGCAACGGCGGGGCACTACTTCATGACCTTGGCTTTGCAGGCTGCACCTGTCGCGGTGACCCAGCCGGTCACCTTCCTGCAACTGATCTGGGCCACGCTTCTGGGTGCGCTCGTGTTTCAAGAGGGCATCGATATCTGGGTCGTGGCCGGGGGGACGCTGATCCTCGCAGCGGTCAGTTTCATAACCTGGCGCGAGGCCGTCCTGAACCGCAGTGGCTTGACCCCTCCAAGCCTTGCCCCCAAGCTGTAAAAGCCCCGGAGCCCCCAAGGGCAACGTTATTGATTGACGAGTCAATAAAAAGCCCTTAGCGTTTGTCCTGTTGAGACTAGGTTTGGGGGCGGTTATGCCAAAACTCGGAATGGAGCCGATCCGGCGCGATGCGATCGTCAGGGCGACGATTGCCGAGTTGGGGTCCAAGAAGTCTCTCGATGTAACCGTCAGTCAGATCGCCAAACGCGCCGGCATGTCCAGCGCTCTCGCGCACCATTACTTCGGGGGGAAAGACCAGATCTTTCTGGCGGCGATGCGGCGCATCCTTGGCGATTTTGGCGCCGAAGCCCGAACCGAACTGAAGGCCGCGGCACCGGACCAGCGTGCCCAGGCCATCATCCGCGCCTGTTTCGCGCCGTCCTGCTTTACGCCCGACGTGATCGCCGCGTGGATGACCTTTTACGTTTTGGCCCAGACCAACGATGACGCGCTGCGTCTGTGGCAGATTTATCAGGCGCGGATCCGGTCGAACCTGATCCACGCTTTGCGCCCGCTGATGAAGGACCCGGTCGAAGCGGCCGAGAACATGATCGCACAGATCGACGGTCTGTATATCCGCGCTGCTCTTTCCGCGCCCGAGGAACCGCAACTGGCGGTTACCCACGCCATGCGCGTCCTGACGACCCTGCTCGAGGCCGAAAAATGACACAACCCAACATTCTGATCCTGATGGTGGATCAGCTCAACGGTACCCTCTTTCCCGACGGTCCCGCCGAGTGGCTGCACGCGCCCAACCTCAAGAATCTGGCGGAGCGGTCAACGCGGTTTGCCAATGCTTACACGGCATCACCGCTGTGTGCGCCGGGGCGGGCCAGCTTCATGTCGGGCCAGTTACCCTCGCGCACGGGGGTCTATGACAACGCGGCCGAATTCCGCAGCGACATCCCCACCTATGCCCACCACCTACGCCGCGCGGGCTATTACACCTGCCTGTCGGGCAAGATGCATTTCGTCGGCCCCGACCAGTTGCACGGGTTCGAGGATCGCCTGACCACCGACATCTACCCGGCCGATTTCGGCTGGACCCCGGATTACCGCAAACCGGGCGAGCGCATCGACTGGTGGTATCACAACATGGGTTCGGTCACCGGGGCGGGCGTGGCCGAGATCACCAACCAGATGGAGTACGACGATGAGGTCGCCTATCACGCAAAGGCCAAGCTGTATGATTTGGCCCGTGGCAAGGATGACCGCCCGTGGTGCGTAACCGTCAGCTTCACCCACCCGCATGACCCCTATGTGGCGCGGCGCAAATACTGGGACCTTTACGAGGAATGCGAGCACCTACTGCCCGAGGTCGGCGATCTGGGCTATGAAAACCAAGATCCACATTCCCAGCGCATCTTCGACGCCAATGACTGGCGCAGTTTCGACATCACCGAAGAAGACATCCGCCACTCGCGCCGGGCCTATTTCGCCAATATCTCGTATCTGGACGACAAGATCGGCGAGATCCTCGAAGTGCTGGAGACCACCCGGCAGGAGGCGACCATCCTCTTCGTCTCCGACCACGGCGACATGCTGGGCGAGCGGGGCCTTTGGTTCAAGATGAACTTCTACGAAGGCTCGGCCCGAGTGCCGCTGATGATCTCGGCGCCGGACCTGCCGACGGGCCGCATCGACACCCCGGTTTCGACCATCGACGTGACCCCGACGCTGGGCACGCTGGCGGGTATCGACATGTCGGAGATTGCCCCATGGACGGACGGGCAGGACCTTGTGCCGCTGGCCAACGGCACCGAGCGCACCGCGCCGGTTCTGATGGAATACGCGGCCGAGGCGTCTTATGCGCCCTTGGTGTCGATGCGCTATGGCAAGTGGAAATACAACCGCTGCGCGCTGGACCCCGATCAGCTGTTCGACCTCGAGGCCGACCCGCACGAGTTGGAGAACCTGGCCGACAAGCCCGAGCACGCCGGCACGCTGCAGACCCTGCGCGCCAAGTCCGAGGCGCGCTGGGATCTGGACCGGTTCGACGCCGAGGTGCGCGCCAGCCAGGCGCGGCGCTGGGTCGTGTACGAGGCGCTGCGGCAGGGCGGCTATTACCCGTGGGATTATCAGCCGCTTCAGCAAGCGTCTGAGCGCTATATGCGCAACCACATGAATCTGGACAACCTCGAGGAAAACCAGCGCTTCCCGCGCGGCGAATGACCTCTTTCACATTTTAAAGATACGCCCACCGGTGGCAACGCACGGGACATCCCGCGCCACCGGTCGGGGCCAATGGAGACACGACCATGGAAGCAGATTTCGTCATCGTCGGCGCCGGATCCGCCGGATGTGCGATGGCCTATCGTCTGAGCGAAGCGGGGGCCTCGGTTTTGGTGATCGAGCATGGCGGCACCGATGCAGGGCCGTTCATCCAGATGCCGGCGGCGCTGAGTTATCCGATGAACATGCCGATCTATGACTGGGGCTATCAGTCCGAGCCCGAACCCCACCTGAACAACCGGCGGCTGGCCTGCCCGCGCGGAAAGGTGATCGGAGGGTCGTCCTCGATCAATGGGATGGTCTATGTGCGCGGCCATGCGCGCGACTTTGACACCTGGGCCGATATGGGCGCGGATGGCTGGTCCTTTGCGGATGTTCTGCCCTATTTCAAACGGATGGAAAGCTGGCACGACGGCGGCCATGGTGGTGACCCCAAATGGCGCGGTACCAACGGCCCGCTGCATGTGTCGCGAGGGCCGCGCAAGAACCCACTGTTCAAGGCCTTCGTCGAGGCCGGGCGGCAGGCGGGCTACGAGCTGACCGACGACTACAACGGCGAGAAACAGGAGGGCTTCGGCCCGATGGAGCAGACCGTCTGGAAAGGGCGGCGCTGGTCGGCGGCCAATGCCTATCTGAAGCCTGCGCTGAAACGGCCGAACTGTGACATCGTCCGGGGCCTCGCCACGCGCGTGGTGATCGAGGATGGCCGCGCAACAGGGGTCGAACTGATCCGGGGTGGCCGCACGCAGATCGTGCGCGCCCGGCGCGAGGTGGTGCTGGCGGCCTCGTCGATCAACTCGCCCAAGCTGCTGATGCTGTCGGGGATCGGACCGGCCGCGCACCTGGCCGAGCACGGCATCAATGTTGTCGCCGACCGGCCCGGCGTGGGCGCGAACCTGCAGGATCACCTGGAACTGTATATCCAGCAGGCCTCGCTGCAGCCGATCACGCTGTACAAATACTGGAACCTGTTCGGCAAGGGCCTGATCGGGGCGCAGTGGCTGTTCACCAAGACCGGCCTTGGCGCGTCGAACCAGTTTGAAAGCGCGGCGTTCATCCGGTCGAAGCCGGGGGTCGAGTACCCGGATATCCAGTACCACTTCCTGCCCATCGCCGTGCGTTATGACGGCAAGGCCGCAGCCGAGGGGCACGGCTTCCAGGCGCATGTGGGGCCGATGCGCTCGCCCTCGCGCGGGGCGGTGACGCTGCGCTCGGCCAAGCCCGAGGACGCGCCGGTGATCCGCTTCAACTACATGAGCACCGAGCAGGACTGGGAGGATTTCCGCACCTGCATCCGCCTGACCCGCGAGATTTTCGGCCAGGACGCGTTCAAGCCCTATGCGGGCAAGGAGATCCAGCCCGGTGCGGACGTGCAGACCGACGAAGAACTGAACGCTTTCATCGCCGAACATGCCGAGAGCGCCTATCACCCCTGCGGCACCTGCCGCATGGGGCGGGCGGACGACCCGAACGCGGTCGTCGACCCGCAGGGCCGCGTCATCGGGGTGGATGGGCTGCGCGTAGCGGACAGCTCGGTGTTCCCGCAGATCACCAATGGTAACCTGAACGCGCCGTCGATCATGGTGGGTGAAAAAATGTCGGATCATTTGCTGGGCAAAGACCCGCTGCCCCGGTCCAATGACCGGCCATGGATCCACCCCAAATGGGCCGAGGCGCAGCGTTGAATGCAGTGTCGGTAAGGGGGATGCGACCGCGAAGGAATCATTCCCCTTCCAATTGATCCGAGTCAAAGTCAGCTTTGGTATTAGGGTCTAGCTGTAGTGCGAAACCAAACTCAAGGAGCGAGCAGGAATGTCCCATACCCCGCATGAACTGGCCGAGGAATTCCCGGACAAGGTTGAACTGATGAGCCAGCTCAAGCAGACCGATGCCCATTTCGCCCGGCTTGCGGACGAATATCACGAACTCAACCGAATGGTGCATCGGGCGGAAACCAATGTTGAGCCGATGGAAGACTTGGCCGAGGGCGAACTGCGCAAAAAGCGAGCCGCGCTCAAGGATCAGATCTGGTCGATCCTGAGCAAAGCGTGAACCAAAAAAGGGCGGGAATTGATCCTGCCCTTTTCCGTTTTTCGGCTCAGGTGACTTCGTAGGGCAGCGTGCCGCGCGTGTGGGCGTCGATCTTCAGTCGGCGCTCCAGCGGTGGGACGGACCGTTGGTGGCAGGTCTGGCGTTCGCAGATGCGGCAGGAAATCCCGATCGGCTCGTAGGCGCTGGTGTTGTTGATATCCAGGTTGTCGGCATAGACCAGTGCTTCGGCGTGCCGGACCTCACACCCGAGGGCGATGGCATAACGGCGCACTGGCGCACCGAAGGAGCCGCCCGATTTCGACACGTCCCGCGCGATCGAGATATACCGAACCCCGTCGGGTGTTTCCGCCAATTGCAGCAGGAAATGACCAGGCGTTTCAAAGGCCCGGTGCACGTTCCAAAGCGGGCAGGCCCCACCGAACCGCGCAAATTGTAGCCGGGTGGCCGAATGGCGTTTGGTGATCGTGCCCGCCTGATCGACCCGCACAAAGAAGAACGGGATGCCCTTGGCGCCCGGTCGCTGCAGCGTGGACAACCGGTGGGCGACTTGTTCGATCGAAGCGCCGAACCGGTTGCTCAGCAATTCAAGATCGTGCCGGTCCTCCTGCGCCGCTGACAAAAAGGCGGTGTAGGGCATCAGTGACGCGCCGGCGAAATAGTTTGCGAGGCCGATCTTGGCGATCGAGCGGGCTTCGTCGCTTTGAAACTTGGCAAAGTCCAGCGTGGCCTCGAGCAGTTTGTCCTGGCTGATCAGTGCGACCTGCAGCAGCAGTTGAAAGACCTGGGTCTGCGGCGCAGCGCGCGAGGACAGGCGCAAAGTCTTTGTAGCGTTGTCATAGCTGCGCAGGGCCGGAATGTCTTCGAACATCACCTGAACTCCGCGTTCCTTCAGGCTGTCCAGTGCTGCCTGCCGAATGCCTCCCGGTCCTTCGGCGCGGGCGGCGAACCGTTCAGCGGCCCGATCGACCGCGTCGATGTAGTTGTCGCAATAGTGGAAGAAATCACGCACCTCTTCCCACGGGCTGGCCTGAATGCGCGCGTCCTCGCGTCCGAGGGCCTCGTCCAGCGAGGCGAGCCTCTCGTGGGTCTGACGGTAGGCTTTGTGCAGCTCGATGAAGGACCGCGCCAATGCGGGGGCATTGGACGCCGTTAGCCGCAGGTCCGCCAGAGGGGGGATGGCATCCGCAAATACAGGATCGGCCAACGCCTCGCGCATGTCCGAGACCAGACGCTCGCTATCGCCGGTGCTCAGCTCGGTTACATCCATGCCGAATTCCTGAGCCAGCGCCAGAACAACTGTGGTCGAGATCGGCCGGTTGTTGTTCTCCATCTGGTTCAGATAGGGCAGGGACACGCCCAGCTTGGCGGCGAATTCCTTTTGCGTCAGCGTCAGACGCGTCCGCATTTCGCGCAGCTTTGCACCTGCGTAGAGTTTCTGAGTGGCCATCGGGTTTTCTTTGCAGCTATTCCGCCTGCGCAGGCTAACTTTGCAAAGTCCCGGGTGCAAGATGGCTAGATGCCGAGTTGACGTTCCCGCCAGATCACGCTGCTGATCGCGACGATGGCCAGAACCGATGTGGCCAACATCAACCACAACAGCGGCATGGCGCCGGTTTCATTGGTCAGCATCGCACCGGCCAGGGCGCTGAGAGCTGCGCCGCCGCCCAGCATGATCGCGCCGCTTAGCCCGGATGCGGTCGCGGCCAGATGTGGTCGCACGGACAGCGATCCGGCGGTTGCATTCGGGATCGACATGCCGTTGCCCAAGCCGACGAATGTCATGAACCCGAAAAAGCTGAGCGCCGAGCCCCAACCCGCCAGAAACAGAACCGCCGACAACGCGACGCCGATTGCGTTCAGCCAGCAGCCCCACCGCACCATCCGGTTCACGCCATAGCGTACCGAGTACCGGCCGCTGATGAAGTTCCCGAAGAAGTAACCGACGGCAGGGGCGCCGAAATAGATTCCGACTTCGGCGGCGGTCAGGCCAAAGATCTCGGTGCCGATGAAAGGCGCGCCGCCCAGATAGGCGAAGAACGCGCCAGACGACAACGCGGATGACAGCGAATACCCCCAGAACCGCGGAGAGGTCAGCAGTTCGGGATACTCCCGAAACTGTTGGATCAGGGTTTTGCCGCTCTTGGCCGAGGTTTCTCCGAAGTCATGATAGGTCAGCGCCAGCGCGAAGGCGGCCAGCCCGAAAGGCAGCCAGAAATTGGCCTTCCAGCCAAAGCTTTCCTCCAGAATGCCCCCGATGGCCGGTCCGATCATCGGCACGACGGCCATGCCCATGGTGACGTAACCGATCATGGATGCGGCCTGATCCTGATCATACATGTCGCGCACCGCTGCGCGGCTGAGGACGATCCCCACGACGATAACGGCCTGCCCCATGCGGAAAGCAAGAAATGTCTCGACGTTTGGGGCGTAGATGCACCCCAGCGTTGCCAGCAGAAACAACACCAGCCCCCACAGCAGCACCGGCCGCCGCCCGGCCTTGTCGGCGATCGGACCGATCAGGATCTGCAGAATGGCGTTGATCAGCAGATACAACGCAATCGACAGCTGCATGACCTTGTAATCGGCCTCAAAATACACCGCCATGAAAGGCAGGCTGGGAAGGAACAGGTTCATGCTGAGCGCCGACAATCCCGACAGCAGGACAAGCGTTAGCAGCTTGGGCGGAGAGCGGTGCGTAGACGTGGAACTGAACTGCATGGTTCACTCATAATTCCGCTATTCGGGAAAGGCCATGCCGATGCACAAACATTAACTGATTTGCAATTCCCAGAAATGCAATTGCCAAAAATTTGCAAATTTGCCGAAAAGGCCTTTGGGTGATGCGGAGCAATCTATATTGTCGCCACAAATTTGACAGGGGAAAATCGTGATGAAGGACATCCTTGCCGAGCTTGAGAACCGCCGTGAGGACGCGCGCCTGGGTGGCGGGCAAAAACGGATCGATGCGCAGCATGCGCGGGGCAAGCTGACGGCGCGCGAGCGGATCGAACTGCTGGTCGATGAGGGCAGCTTTGAAGAGTTCGACATGTTCGTGACCCATCGCTGCACCGATTTCGGCATGGAAAAACAAAAACCTGCGGGCGACGGTGTAGTAACCGGCTGGGGCACGATCAATGGCCGCATGGTCTATGTGTTCAGCCAGGACTTTACCGTGTTTGGCGGTTCTCTGTCGGAAACCCATGCACAGAAGATCTGCAAGATCATGGATATGGCCATGCAGAACGGCGCGCCTGTAATCGGCATCAACGACTCGGGTGGTGCGCGAATCCAGGAAGGCGTTGCCTCGCTGGCGGGCTATGCCGAGGTGTTCCAGCGCAACATCATAGCCTCGGGTGTGGTGCCGCAGATTTCGGTGATCATGGGCCCGTGTGCCGGTGGCGCAGTCTACAGCCCGGCGATGACCGACTTCATTTTCATGGTCAAAGACACTTCTTATATGTTCGTGACTGGCCCCGACGTGGTGAAGACCGTCACCAACGAGGTCGTCACCGCCGAGGAGCTGGGCGGGGCGTCGACCCATACCAAGAAGTCCAGTGTGGCTGATGGCGCTTTCGAAAACGATGTCGAGGCGCTGGCCGAGGTGCGGCGGCTGGTCGACTTCCTGCCGCTCAACAACCGAGAAAAGCCGCCCGTGCGCCCGTTCTTTGACGAGCCGGGGCGGATCGAGACTTCTCTGGACACGCTGGTCCCGGAAAACCCCAACACCCCCTACGACATGAAGGAACTGATCACCAAGGTAGCCGATGAGGGTGATTTCTATGAAATCCAGGAGGATTTCGCGAAGAACATCATCACTGGCTTCATCCGACTTGAGGGGCAGACCGTCGGCGTGGTGGCAAACCAGCCGATGGTCCTGGCGGGGTGTCTGGACATTGACAGCAGCCGCAAGGCCGCACGGTTTGTGCGGTTCTGCGACTGTTTTGAGATTCCGATCCTGACCCTGGTGGACGTTCCCGGCTTTTTGCCCGGCACCAGTCAGGAATACGGCGGTGTCATCAAACATGGCGCCAAACTGTTGTTTGCTTATGGCGAAGCGACTGTGCCCAAGGTGACCGTGATCACCCGCAAGGCTTACGGCGGCGCCTATGACGTCATGGCGTCAAAGCACCTGCGCGGTGATTTCAACTATGCCTGGCCGACCGCCGAAATCGCGGTGATGGGCGCGAAGGGTGCAACCGAAATCATCCACCGCGCCGATCTGGGAGACCCGGGCAAGATCGCGAAGCACACTCAGGACTATGAGGATCGGTTCGCCAACCCGTTTGTCGCCGCCGAACGCGGCTTCATCGACGAGGTGATCATGCCGCACTCGACGCGCCGCCGTGTGTCGCGGGCCTTTGCCAGCCTGCGCAACAAGCAGCTGAAGAACCCTTGGAAGAAACACGACAACATTCCGCTGTAATCCGCCGGGGCGCTTTGCCCCGGTTCGATCCACGAATGTTCCCGATTGACCGCTGACACAAAACCGTTTCATGATCCCAGCCACCAGATACGGAACAGCGCAGGAGATGATCCTGGCGCCTGCGACCCCGGAAGGAGGAGCCTGCCTATGGCGGGTCCGGGGTCGCGCTCTTGTTCTGGCTTTCATGTGTTCTGGATCGCCCGGTATCGCGCAGGACGGGAACCTGTTGCCGGTTCCATCCGGCCAGCCGGTGACACTTGAGGATGTTCTGGTCGATACCAACCCGGGCGAACTCTGGCTGCGGTTTCGGTTTGTCGCGCCCAAGATCGGCGATGAGGTGGGCGGTATCGGCTATGACGTGGCCGCGACCGACATGGAGCACCTGTGTCAGACTCTGGCCATTCCTTATGTCGAGCACCATCAACTCAGCCCGGCGCGGGTCGTGATCTCGCTGTCCGACCGCCCGGTGGAATTCGGCAACTCGTCTCCGGACGCGACGCAGTATTTTGAAGCCTACCGGTTGGACCAATCCGCATGTATCTGGGAGGGACTCTGAACATGATTTCCCGATCTCATGTCGTCGGAGCATTCCGAGAAACTGATGCGGCTTTGGAGATACGCATGACACATTCATCCCTGCGCGGGTGCCCGTCGCGGACCGGGTTTTTGAACGAGGTGCCAGCATGTTGAAGCACCGTGGATTTCCCGGACGGCTGCCGGGAACCGACTTCCAGTTCACGATCCGCCGGGCAAACCCCAAGGGCGTGACGCCATTGACCCGCCGTGAACGCTATCGGGACCGAAAAGCCGCTGACAAGCGTGCCGATACGGCATTCCTCGAAGCTCTGTGGGAGCATTTCGGTGATCAGCCGTTTGAACGCGGAAATCTGGACGCTGGCCGCCTCAGCTGGCTGTTTGGGCGCGAGGTCGTGCCTGCCGAGGATCCGTTCGATCCGGCCAGCTATGATGCGTTGCTGAAGATCGACTTTGAGACCGCGCGGCAATCCTTCCCCGATATCTTCGGTGGGGAGGCATAGTTCGGCATGAGCCTTCAGCCAAATATCATGGGTTCATCTGCTTGGAGCGCGATCCGGCGGCGACCGGATATGCGGTCCAGTCGGCGCCCAGTGATGGCTGAAGTCTGTGCCAGAACCCGTTGCAAACCGGGCTCTTTCGGCACGAACCTGCGCGCCGTTTCTGGGAATGGGCAATTTCCAGCCGGAATTTCCGGCGTTGCAATTGATCCGTTGGCGGCCGCATTTTTGCTGTGCAAGGTGAACGGGCCGTGCGGCTCGACTTTGCCTGCGCCGCACATGCACCTACTATTCCGTACCCCTTCCTTCCGCGGGCAGGACCGTGTTTCCAACACAGACCTGCCCGCGCTTTTCTTTGCCCGAACTGCGGAGCCAGGGCGGCAAAAACCTGCGCAAAGCCCTGTTTCACCCCGTTTGATATTGAATAACAAAGCCCGATTCAGGCATTTGCTGTTCAATTCGACAAGAAACCAAAAGGGGCAGTATACATGCGAATCTCACGAGTTTTCCTTGCGCTCGCAACCTGCGGCGGGTTGGCAGCCTGCGGTGATTCAACCGGGGAACAGGCGCTGCTCGGCGGCGGTGTCGGGGCTGTCGGGGCTGCGGTTCTCAGCGCGGACCCGATCCTTGGGGCTGCGGTCGGTGCGGCCGGCAACGTGCTGTATTGCAAGACGCAAAACAACTGTAACTGATACCGGTTTTCCGGGGCGCGCGCCGTCCCGGCCATCATTTGACGGAACGCCGTTGCGGGGCATCAGCCCGGCAGCGGCGTTTTCGTTTGTCCAGAACACAAAGACAGAGGACGTTCCATGTTCAACAAGATCCTGATCGCCAACCGAGGCGAGATTGCCTGTCGGGTCATTAAGACCGCTCGGAAAATGGGAATCGGCACTGTCGCCATCTACTCGGATGCCGACAAGCACGCGTTGCATGTGGAAATGGCCGACGAGGCGGTTCACATCGGCCCCCCGCCGGCGAACCAGTCCTACATCGTGATCGACAAGGTGATGGACGCCATCCGCCAGACGGGCGCGCAGGCGGTGCATCCGGGCTATGGCTTCTTGTCGGAAAACGCGAAATTCGCCGAAGCGCTCGAGGCCGAAGGCGTCGTGTTCGTGGGACCCCCGAAAGGGGCGATCGAGGCCATGGGTGACAAGATCACCTCGAAGAAGATCGCGCAGGAGGCCGATGTCAGCACCGTTCCCGGATACATGGGCCTGATCGAGGATGCGGACGAGGCGGTGAAGATCAGCCAGCAGATCGGCTATCCGGTGATGATCAAGGCCAGCGCTGGCGGCGGCGGCAAGGGTATGCGCATCGCCTGGAACGACGAAGAGGCGCGCGAGGGTTTTCAAAGCTCGAAGAACGAGGCGGCGAATTCCTTCGGCGATGACCGGATCTTCATCGAGAAATTCGTGACGCAACCGCGCCACATCGAGATTCAGGTTCTGTGCGACACGCATGGCAACGGCATCTATCTGGGCGAGCGGGAATGCTCGATCCAGCGCCGCAACCAGAAAGTGGTCGAAGAGGCCCCGTCGCCCTTCCTGGACGAGGCGACCCGCCGCGCGATGGGCGAGCAGGCCGTGGCGCTGGCCAAGGCCGTGGGGTACGCCAGCGCGGGCACGGTGGAATTCATCGTGGATGGCGACAAGAATTTCTACTTCCTGGAAATGAACACCCGCCTGCAGGTGGAACACCCGGTGACCGAGCTGATTACCGGTGTCGATCTGGTCGAACAGATGATCCGCGTCGCTGCAGGCGAGCCGCTGTCGATCACCCAGGATGACGTCAAGCTGACCGGCTGGGCGATCGAGAACCGGCTGTATGCCGAGGATCCTTATCGCAACTTCCTGCCCTCGATCGGGCGGCTGACCCGCTATCGTCCGCCGCAGGAGGTGGCCGCGGGGCCGCTGCTGGAAAACGGCAAATGGCAGGGCGATGCGCCCAGTGGCGAGACAGCCGTGCGCAACGATACCGGCGTCTATGAGGGCGGCGAGATCAGCATGTACTATGACCCGATGATCGCCAAGCTGTGCACCTGGGCGCCGACCCGCGAGCAGGCGATCGAGGCGATGCGCGTGGCGCTGGACAGTTTCGAGGTCGAAGGAATCGGCCACAACCTGCCGTTCCTGTCGGCGGTGATGGATCACCCCAAATTCGTCAGTGGTGACATGACCACCGCCTTCATCGCCGAAGAATACCCCGATGGGTTCAACGGTGTCGAACTGCCCGAAGGCGACCTGCGCCGAATCGCGGCCTCGTGCGCGGCGATGCACCGGGTGGCCGAGATCCGCCGCACTCGCGTTTCGGGCCGGATGGACAACCACGAACGCAAGGTCGGCAAGCGTTGGGTGGTCACGCTGCAGGGGCAGGAATATGCCGTGCAGGTGAATGCGGACCGTGACGGTGCCACGGTCAAGTTCGAGGACGGCGCCGCCCTGCGCGTCAGTTCGGACTGGACGCCCGGCGACCAGCTTGCGGTTCTGGACGTGGACGGCAGCCCGCTCGTGCTGAAGGTGGGCAAGATCTCGGGCGGTTTCCGCATCCGCAACCGGGGCGCCGACCTGAAGGTGCATGTGCGCCGGCCGCGCGCAGCCGAACTGGCCAAGCTGATGCCCGAGAAACTGCCGCCAGACACCTCGAAGATGCTGCTGTGCCCGATGCCGGGCCTGATCGTGAAGATCGATGTCGAGGTCGGGCAAGAGGTGCAGGAAGGTCAGGCGCTGTGCACGGTCGAGGCGATGAAGATGGAGAACATCCTGCGCGCCGAGCGCCGGGGTGTGGTCTCCAAGATCAACGCCGGTCCGGGCGACAGCCTCGCCGTCGATGACGTGATCATGGAGTTCGAATAACGCCCATGTGCGCTTGCCCGGAAAATGTGGGTTTCGCCCGTTTTGCCGCCATCTGCACCGTCGGTGCGGATGAGGCGGGCGTGGCAGACCCCTTGCGCCGGGCGGGTCTGGGTCGTCAGCGCCCCTCGCGTCGCTCGCGGACTTCGCGTTCGCGCAGGGGGGTCTTGTCGATGGACCGGCTGATCTCGCGCACGCTCCACGGCGTGGGCTTGCGCAGCTTCACCACACCGTCCTTGTCGACGAAGACCATCGCGAACCCACGCGGGCGCAGTTGCGTCCGGATCGGGGATCGCGCCGAAGGGTCGGTGTCGGTCAGCACGATGACATCCCGGTCACGCATCATGTCTTCGCCCTCCAGCAACATGTCGATCTGCTGCTGGAACCGGGGATCGGCTGGCGTATCGGCAAACACCACTATGGGGCGGTGTGTCCACAGAAACTCGTTCAGATCGCTGTCTCCGGCTGGCCGGATATATGCGGTTTCATCCGGGGCCGCACCGTCGGCGGCGACGGCAGCCACAGGCAAAAAAGCTGACAAAACAAGGGCAAGCGTGCGGGTCATGTGGTCTCCTGTTCCATTGAATATAGACCCAGTTGCCGCGAATGCGACCGGCGAAATGCGTGCGACGATCAAAAAATTGAATGATCGAACCTGCCGTGCGCCGGGTCGGCCCCTCCATATTCATACCCAGCCCCTCGGCGCGCCATTCGGGCCCGCGACGGGAACAGACAAGAGGATTACGCTATGACCGATACGAAGGATTGGCGCGCCCTGGCCGAAAAAGAGTTGCGTGGGCGCCCTGTCGAAGACCTCACCAAGACGACGCTGGAGGGGATCGAGGTCAAGCCGCTTTACACGCAGGACGACATAGAGAACCTGCCGCATATCGGGTCGCTGCCCGGCTTCGGGCCGTTCACACGCGGAGTGAAGGCAACCATGTATGCGGGCCGCCCGTGGACCATCCGCCAATATGCAGGTTTTTCCACGGCCGAAGAATCGAATGCCTTCTACCGCCGCAACCTCGCGGCCGGTCAGCAGGGCGTTTCGGTCGCCTTCGATCTGGCCACGCACCGCGGCTATGACAGCGACCACCCGCGCGTGGTGGGCGATGTGGGCAAGGCCGGGGTGGCGATCGACAGTGTCGAGGACATGAAGATCCTGTTCGACGGCATTCCGCTGGATCAGGTCTCGGTCTCGATGACGATGAACGGCGCAGTGATTCCGATCCTCGCCAATTTCATCGTCACCGGCGAAGAGCAGGGCCATGACAAGTCGGTTCTGGCGGGCACCATTCAGAACGACATTCTGAAAGAGTTCATGGTCCGCAACACCTATATCTACCCGCCCGAGCCCTCGATGCGGATCATCTCGGACATCATCGAGTACACCTCGAACGAGATGCCCAAGTTCAATTCGATCTCGATCTCGGGCTACCACATGCAGGAGGCCGGGGCGAACCTGGTGCAGGAACTGGCCTATACCCTGGCCGACGGGCGCGAATATGTGCGCGCAGCCATCGAAGCGGGAATGGACGTGGACAAGTTCGCTGGCCGTCTGTCGTTCTTCTTTGCCATCGGCATGAACTTTTTCATGGAGATCGCCAAATTGCGCGCCGCGCGTACGCTGTGGCACCGGGTGATGACCGAATTCGGGGCCAAGTCGGACCGCTCGAAGATGCTGCGCACCCACTGCCAGACCTCGGGCGTTTCGCTGCAGGAGCAGGACCCGTACAACAACGTGATCCGCACCGCATATGAGGCGATGAGCGCGGTGTTGGGGGGCACGCAGTCGCTGCATACCAACGCGCTGGACGAAGCGATTGCTCTGCCCACCGATTTCTCGGCCCGAATTGCGCGGAATACACAGTTGGTGTTGCAGGAGGAAACCGGCGTTACCGATGTGGTCGATCCGTTGGCCGGCTCCTACTATGTGGAAAGCCTGACCAATGAACTGGTCGAAAAAGCCTGGGCCCTGATGGAAGAGGTCGAGGAGATGGGCGGCATGACCAAGGCGGTTGCCAGCGGAATGCCCAAGCTGCGGATCGAGGAAAGCGCCGCGCGCCGTCAGGCCATGATCGACCGTGGCGAAGAAGTGATCGTCGGCGTCAACAAGTACCGCAAGGAAAAGGAAGACCCGATCGAGATCCTTGAGGTCGACAACCAGGCCGTCCGCGAGGCGCAGATCGCCCGGCTGGAACGCATCCGCGCGACCCGGGACGAGGCCGCCTGTCAGGCTGCGTTGGACGAACTGACCCGGCGCGCGAAAGAGGGGGGCAACCTGCTGGAAGCCGCGGTCGAGGCCGCGCGTGCCCGCGCAACCGTAGGAGAGATCAGCATGGCAATGGAAAAGGAATTCGGCCGTCATCGGGCCGAAGTGAAAACGCTGGCTGGTGTCTATGGCGCGGCCTATGAAGGTGACGAGGGCTTTGCCGCCATCCAGAAATCGATCGAGGAATTCGCCGAGGAAGAAGGCCGCCGCCCGCGTCTTCTGGTGGTCAAGATGGGCCAGGACGGTCACGACCGCGGGGCCAAGGTGATCGCCACCGCCTTCGCCGATATCGGTTTCGACGTGGACGTGGGGCCGCTGTTCCAGACCCCGGCCGAAGCCGCGCAGGACGCGATCGACAATGACGTGCATGTGGTTGGCATTTCCAGCCAGGCGGCGGGCCACAAGACGCTGGCACCGCAACTGGTGGAAGAGCTGAAAAAGGCCGGCGCCGAAGATATCATTGTTATCTGCGGTGGCGTCATCCCTCAGCAGGATTATCAGTTCCTGTATGATCACGGGGTCAAGGCCATCTTCGGGCCGGGGACCAACATCCCTGAGGCGGCACAAGACATTCTGCGCCTGATCCGCGAGGCGCGCGCCTGAACTGTGACTTTGGGGGGCTTTCTGCCCCCTTTTTCGCGATGCCTGCGGCCTCGGGCATTCACCCGCTGGGATGTTTGGTGTCAGACTAAGTGCCCAAGTCAGGCTTTTCATGGTATCCGATGGCATGAGGTCGGTTTTGGACGCTGGAGGCGCAATTATGGAGCTTGATCATCTGGCGGTGGCCGCGTCGACTTTGGACGAGGCGGTCGCGCATGTTGAGCATGCCTTGGGTATTCCGATGATGCCCGGTGGCAAACATGGAAAATTCGGCACCTACAACAAGCTTCTTGGGCTGGACGAGGGCCTGTATCTTGAAGCGATCGCGATTGACCCGGAAGCTGCCGATCCTGGGCGGTCACGTTGGTTTGATCTTGATCGTTTCTCGGGGCCGCCGCGGCTCAGCAACTGGGTCTGTCAGGTTTCGGATCTGCAGGCCTATGTCGATGGATTCTCAATCGACATTGGCGATATCCATGACCTTGATCGTGGTGCGTTGCGGTGGAAGATGGCGGTGCCAGGATCGGGGCGTTTACCGTTCGACAACCTGTTTCCCGCTTTGATTCAGTGGCAAGGTGACCTGCATCCGGCTGGCATGCTGCGGGCCAGTGGCTGCCACCTGCGGCGGCTGGTGGTTTATCACCCGGACGCGCTGGATTTGGCGCAATTGCTCGGCCCGCTCGACAAGGTTGTTTTCGATTCCGGGCCTGCGGCTTTGCGGGCTGAATTTGAAACGCCGCACGGACCGCGGGTGCTGGAATGATCATTCGCCCGGCTCTGCCCCGGGATGCGGCTGAAATTGCAGAGATCACCAATTCGATCATCCGCGAGACGCTGATCACGTTTACCACGACCGAGCGAAGCCACGAAGAAATCGCGCGCGATATCGACGAGCGAGGGCTGGCGTTCCAAGTTGCCGAGCTTGACGGCCGTGTCGCGGGATATGCGACTTATGGCCGTTTTCGCTCGGGTCCCGGATATGCGCACAGCCGGGAACACACCATCCTGCTGGCTCCTGAAGGCCGAGGGCGGGGCGCGGGTCGCGCGCTGATCCGAGCCTTGGAGGAGGTGGCGCGATCGCAAGGCGTGCATGTTCTGGTCGCTGGAATCTCGGCCGAGAACCCGGGCGCGATTTCCTTTCATGCGGCGGTCGGTTTTGAGGCGGTCGGCCGAATGCCGGAAGTTGGTCATAAATGGGGGCGTTGGCTGGATCTTGTGCTGATGCAGAAAATTCTGGCCCCGGAATGAATGGTCGCACCTGACAGTCCGTACTCGGCGCGCTAGTGTGCGCTCATGTCGATCTGGTCCCGCATATCCGAGGCGCTGAGCGCGCTTGCCAAAGGTGAAAGCCTGACGGCCGTTTTTGAGAAGCTACGCACGCCGCCCGAACGTTCGGTGGCCTTCGCGATTGCTGTGATCGCCTTGGGCGCAAAGATGGCCAAGGCGGACGGGCAGGTGACCCGCGACGAGGTGACCGCTTTTCGCGAGGTGTTTCGTATTCCGCCGGAGGAAGAGGCCGGCGCGGCGCGCGTGTTCAACATGGCCCGGACGGATGTGGCCGGGTATCAGGAATACGCACGCAAGATCGCGCGCATGTTCGCCGAAGACAGCACCACCCTGTGCGACCTCATGGAGGGGCTGTTTCACATCGCCATGGCGGACGGGTTCTATCACCCCAACGAGAACGAGTTTCTGGAGGATGTGGCGCGGATTTTTGGCCAGACCGATGCACAGTTCAAAGCCCTGCGTGCGCGCTTCGTTCCAGATGCGCCCAAGGATCCCTACACCGTTCTGGGCGTGACCCCTGACACTCCACTACCCGAGATCCGAAAAATCTGGCGCAGGCTTGTGCGTGACACACATCCAGATGCGATGATGGCCCGTGGTGTTCCCGAAGAAGCAATTCGCCTTGCCGAAAAAAAGATGATCGACATCAACCGCGCCTGGGATGAAATCAACGGCGCGCGGGTCTGAGACGATGCGTCTGGCGACCTACAACATTGAATGGTTCGCCAATTTGTTCGACCGCAATGATGAACTGGTTGTCGATGACAGCTGGTCGGGCCGGCACAATGTCACCAAGGCACAGCAGATCGAGGCCATTGCAACGGTGCTGACGGCCGTCGACGCCGACGCCATGCTGATCGTCGAGGCGCCGAATACGGGCAAATCGCAAAACACGGTGCGCGCCTTGCAGCATTTCGCCGAGACGTTCGATCTGCGTACATCCAATGCGATCATGGGTTTCGCCAACGATACGCATCAGGAGCTGGCGCTCTTGTATGATCCCGAGGCCCTGACCGCCCGGCACGACCCGAAAGGAGAGCAAGATGGCGGCCACGACCCCGATTATCTTCCACGCTTTGACCGCGAGTTTCGGATCGATCTGGACATTGACGCGACCGAGGATCTGGTGCGGTTTTCAAAACCACCCATGGAACTGGCGGTCCGCACCCGGGCCGGGTTCGAGTTCCGGTTGATCGGTGCACATCTGAAGTCCAAGGCTCCGCACGGAGCCCAATCACGCGACGAAGCCTTGCGCATCTCAATCGCCAACCGCCGCAAGCAGTTGGCTCAGGCCGTCTGGCTGTCGCGCCGTGTGCGCGCGCACATAGCCGCTGCTGAACCGGTGATCTTGCTGGGAGACTTGAATGACGGGCCGGGATTGGATGAATTCGAACATCTTTTCGGGCGGTCATCGGTGGAAATCCTTCTGGAAACCGGCCTGTACGATCCGCATCCCGCACAGGCACTTCGACCTCGGCCGGGTTGGATCCCATCGACCGCGCGCTTTGCCCGCCCGAAGGAAGGCCAATATCTTGAGGCGTTGTTGGACTACATCATGATCAGCGAGGATCTGAGGGTCCGCAATACGGTCTGGCGCATTTGGCACCCGTTCCGGGACGAGCACTGCTGGACGGTGCCGGAATTGCGCGATGCCCTGGTTACGGCATCAGATCATTTTCCGGTGACGCTGGACATCGACATCTGACCCTTTCAACAACTGATCCCGCCCCTTATATTTCAGGTCATGAAACGATTGATGCTGATAGGTGCCACGGCCCTTTTTGCCGCGCCGGCCGCGGCCCAGGACGAAGGCGGTAAGTCCCTGATGGAGCAGGGGGCCGAACTGTTCTTCGAGGGCCTGCGAAAGGAAATGGAGCCCGCCCTTGAGGACCTTCTGGGGCTTGCCGAGCAATTCGGCCCGGCCATGCAGTCCTTTATCGAGGAGATGGGCCCGGCCCTTGCCGAGATCGGCGGCAAGGTCAAGGATTGGAGCGCCTATGAGGCGCCCGAGATGCTGCCCAATGGCGACATTATCATCCGCAGGAAACCGGACGTTCCCGACCAGCCCGACGAGGTTGCCCCCAAAGAGGACGACGAAGGCGCAACGGATATCTAATAGTCCAGATCAGCCCTAGATTTTAACGATCGGGCGTGATTTCAGCGCGTTCGCCAGTGACTCGAACCTTGCCTCGGCCACTTCGTTGAACAAGGGGCTGAGCGATTTGGGCAGATAAAACTCCAGTTCGCGTTTCTTGGGGTAGAACCGCAACTTTCCGGTGGCCGCGTCGTTCTGCATCCAGAGCATTGCGCCGAAACGCATGGCCTTTCCCAAAATCTCGGCCTGCTTCTGGTCGCGCTCGTCCAGCAGTTCGTACAGAGGGGCGAACCGGTTGCCCTCTCGCTTGTTCCGGTACCGATGCTGCAGGGCAAGTCCGATGAAGACACGTTCCGAGTGTTTCAGGCCGCCCAGGTTGGCGCGAGTCACATTGTCGAAACAGACCTCGGCCCGATAATCGGGGTGGGCGCGCCAGCTGACATCGTGCAACAGGCAGGCCGCCTTGATCAGCCGAACTCGGGCAGGAGGGGCGGACCGGAACAGCGGCATCACGAAATCATAAAGATGCGGCCCGAAACCGGGCAGCCGAGCGTCCTTTTGCTCCGAGAACCGGCAGGCCTCGATCAAAGGGTCGCAATCCCGCAGAATCTGCGGCATCTGCTCATACAGCAGGCCCTCGCGGATACCATAGCTGGATATTGCGATGTCTTTGGGTTTGAAGGTGCGGATCAGCCGCGACAGCACGTCCATGGCATACGGAATCAGGGCCATCCGCGAGCTTGAGACCCCAGCCTGAGAGCGCAGGTGTTCGTGGTCGCCCTTTTCGATGTATTTGATCGTTTCGCGCACCTGCTTGGTGGTCATGCGGTATTCGTGCAGCACGTTCAGCGGATATCCGCGGCGCAGCATGTCCAACCTTGCAAAGGCTCGCCAGCTTCCGCCGACCAGGAACAGTCGGTCGCGCTGCGGCCCCATCTGGTCACGAAGCGCCTCGAGTGTTTCCTTGATGTGGGCCTTGCGGGCGCGGCGCCCGCCCTTGATATCCCGGAGTTTGAGCGGCCCCAGCGACGAGGACACGCACCGTCCGACCGATCCGCCGCCGATCTCTGCCAGCTCCATGGACGAACCGCCGATGTCGCAGATCAGGCCGTAGGCGCCCGGCCAGCCCAGCAGGACACCCTGAGCCGACAATCGGGCCTCTTCCTCGCCGTCGATGACCGAGATATGCAGCCCTGTCTCGGCCAGAACTTCCTGACAGAACTCCGGACCGTCTTCCGCCTCGCGCACGGCGGCGGTGGCCACAACGTGCAGTCCGGGCAGGCCAAGATCGCGGGACAGGTGTTCAAAGCGCCGCAGCGCCGCCAGCGCACGTACGCGACCGCGCGGGTTCAGCCTGCCGGTTTCCGACAGCCCGGCGCCAAGCTCGCACATGACTTTTTCGTTGTAGAAATAAGCGGGTGACCGGGCCGCGCCGTCAAAGATAACCATCCGGACCGAGTTCGATCCAACATCGACCACGCCAACGCGCGAGAGATCGCGGATTCCCGGATGGTCGAACAGCGGTCTTCCGAATGGTCCCCAGTCCGGGATCCTTGCAGCGCTCTGTTCCATGATCTCCCCAACGTTGCCTCGCGCAGGATGCGAAATCGGACCCCACGGGTCAATCACCGGAAACCGCCGTGTCGATTTCGTTGTTCAGAACGCGCACGGCCAAGGTCCGTGTGATCTCGCGCTTTTCTGCCAAGGCGACCTGATCCAGTTGGGCCACCACGTCGGCTGCGGTTTCAAACCGGCGATCCATGTGGTTGACGAGGTAGGCGATGACGTCCGGCCCCGGGTTCAGCTGTCGGTCGACGAACAGCTTGGCCAGAACCGCGCACAGCAAGGCATCATCGGGCGGATCAAGCGCCACATGATGGGCACCTTCCACCCGGCTCTGCAGGTCGGCCAGCGGCAGTTCCCAATATTTGGGGGCAAGGCGCCCGGTCATCAGCAGAGCATGCCCCTCGGCCAGAACCAGATTGTGGAGGTGAAACAAGGTTTTCTGCTGCTCGGTATCCCCGGCGATCATCGGGATGTCCTCGACCGCCACGGGATTTTGCGCAAGTGCGGGAACATCTTCGTGTTTCAGATCAGCGGCCTGCACGATACGCCCGCCCGTCTCGGCGGCCCAGACATGCGCAAGATGGGTTTTACCTGATCCGGCGGGGCCGCTCAGGACCAGCTTGTTGCCCGGCCAAGAATTGGCCGAGATCATTGCGACGGCCAGCGCATTCGCAGGGGATACGAAAAAATCCTCGCGCCCCAGCGCGGTCATCGCCGGAAGATCAAAGCTCAGCTGTTTGGCCATTCACTCGCTTTCCGGATCCAGCTCATCACGCCCCGTGTACAGGCGGCTTGTCAGATATTGCGAAGTTCCGAAACGTGCAAGCACGCCCAAGGCCGCAGCGACTGGAACGGCGATCAGCATGCCGACAAACCCGAATAGCGCGCCAAAAACGGACAAGGCCAGAAGCAACCAGACCGGGTGCAGCCCGACCGAGTCACCAACCAGCTTGGGGGTAAGGAAATTGCCTTCGACGACCTGGCCGATGGCGAATATCCCGGCCACCAGCCCGATCGAAGCCCAGTCACCCCAGAATTGGAACAGCGCCAGGCCGATAGCCAGCGTACCGCCGATCAAAGCGCCCAGATAGGGAATGAAGGTGACCAACCCGGCGATGAAACCGACCACCAGGCCGAATTGTAGGCCGACGATCATCAAGGCAACTGCATAGTAGGTGCCCAGGATAAGGCAAACCGTACCCATGCCGCGCACGAACGAGGCAAGCACAGCGTCAATATCGGCCGCCAGTTTGCGGATCGTCGGCGCATGGTCCCGGGGCAGCAGATCGTTGATCCGGGCGATCATCCGGTCCCAGTCCAGCAAAAGGTAGACGGCCACCACGGGCACAATCACCAGAAGGACCACGATGTTCACCGCTGACCCGACCGAGGCCATGACCGTTTCGAGGATGTCGCCTGTTTTGCCCTTCAGCGTATCGCCCATTGATAGAAGGAACTGGTGGGTGTTCGATTCCCGGTCCAGCAGCGACGGGAATTGCCGCTCGACGAAGGCTCGCAATTCCTGGAACAGGCTGGGCAGTACATCCACAAGATCGATCAGCTGAGTGATCAGGGCCGGAACCACCATCAGGATCATCAAGGCGAAGGCAAGAATGCTGAAGACGGTAATGATCGCCGTCGCAGCCGCGCGCGAAAGCCCCATGTTCTCCAGCCGGTCGGCTACGGGATCCAGGAAATAGGCCACTGCGCCGCCGATCACGAATGGCAGCAGAACGTCGCCCAGCAGCCACAACAGCAATATGAATATTGCAGCGGCGATGCCCCAATATCTGAATTGATCCCGAACCGGCAACGCCATCGCGGCCTCCTGACTGCGTCGTTGCCCTTGTTCTTGGCTGATGAAGGCCCGCGATGCAAGCGGTTCATGGATCAGTGTTTTTGTGTCTCAGTCGTGTAGAGTGCCCAGTTCCGGCGTGTCTTCGGCGGCGGTCTCGTCGGACCAGTTGGTACGCCAGATCTCGGCGGACCAGTGACCGCAATGCACGGACGGGCGGTCAAATCCCGGCAGCGGCGGCAGCATCGGAGAAACCACCACGTCGTGCCGCGGTACCGCGAAGTAGGGAAAGGAGTAGCGCTCCTTTCCGGATCGGTTGACCACGCGGTGCGGGGTCGATTTCAGGCGCCCGCCGGACCAGAGCTCGAGCATGTCCCCGATGTTGACGACAAACCCACCGTTCGGGCAGTCGGGAGTGATCCAGCCGCCGCCCCGCGTCTGGACCTCCAGCCCACCCACCGGGTCGGGGGCGATGATGGTCAACGCGTCAGTGTCTTTGTGGGGGTGGATGCCATAGCCGCCTTCTTCGGGGGCCTGCGGCGGGTAGTGCAGCAAAGTCATGTTGGTCAACGGGTCGCAGAAGGCATTCCGCAGGCAACCCGCAGGCAGTTCCAGCCCGGCCTCCAACGCGCCCAGCAAGCTGTCTGCCACCTGATCCAATCGCGCCCAGTATTCAAGGATGATGTCCTGCGCATCCGGTACTTCTGCGGGCCAGAGATTGGGTCCGTACAGCGCGCAATCCCGGCGGATGGGCGCATCCTCGGCCACTTCGTTGTGCAGCTTGTAGCCCTCATACTTGTCCGCATGTCCCGACCCGTCATTGGGGGTGAAGAACCCCATCGGGATATATCCGCGATAGTTCTCGCGGGTGATCGCCTGCTGCCATTTGCTGGCTTCGTCCACATCGAAGATTGCGCGAACGCAAGCCCGGACCCGCTCGACCAGCTCTGGCGGGATGCCGGTGCCGGTGATCGAAAGGAAACCTATCCCGGTGCACGCGTCCATAACCTGCTGGACTGTTTTTCCGTGGTCAGGGTGGGCCTCCTGCATCAAGGGCGCAATGTCGATCGTCGGGATGTGTTCCATCAGTGGATCCTCACGCCTTGTCTGTCCAATTCGGAATGAACCGGGGTCAGGTTCAATTCGGACAGCTTCTGATTGCTTTTCAATGCGATGGCGGCCGCGATGCCGGCCCCTTGGCCCATCACCGCGCAGCAGGCCATGTTGCGTGTCGCCGCGTGGGCGATGCGGTCGGCCCCGTGAGACCGGCCAGCCACCAGCAGCCCTTGCACCCCCTTGGGCAGCATCGAGCGGTATGGCACCTGCATGTAGCGCCCGGTGGTGGGCAGGATCAGGATGCCGTAGCCGTCGATGAACTCGGGGTAGATGCCGATCGTGTCGTCGAACCGGCCCTGATGGCGCACGTCGTCCTCGGTCATGTTGTAGACCGCGTCGATCTTGCGGGTGTCACGGATGCCGATGGTCATGCCGAAGTTGCGCAGCCGTGCATTTTCGCATCCGGGCATGAACCGGCGTAGCGCCTCGATCGCCAGCATGGTCTGGCGGCGGCCCTCGATCTCGCCCCTGGTCAGGCTGTCCGGGTCCGTCCCGTCGATCCCGGCAAGGTGGATCAGGTTCATATAGGTCAGTTCGCCCGTGTCATGCATTGCACCCCAGGTGCCCGCGATGGTGTTCAGATGCGCCGGAATGAGGCCTTGGTCGATGGCCTGCTGGAACGGCTTGTAGACGAAGGGCGAGAACATGTCGTCCTCCTTGCCGCTGGTCTCGATGTTCCATTCACCGCCGCCGCCCCAGTCCTTGTAGGTCTGCGGGTCGGCCTTTACGCCCTCCATGAAGGCGCGCTTGTCAACCCCGGCCAGGTGGAACATGACCGAGGCCGCCATCATCTGTTCCGGCTCGGTCTTGCGGGTTGGGGCGCCGGCACGGTGGGCCACGTCGGCATCGCCGGTGGCGTCGATCACGATGCGGGCAAGGATTGCCTCGCGCCCCGCCTTCGACTCGGTGATCACACCGGTGATCCGGTCGCCGTCCATGATCGGGGCCACGAACTGGCGATGCAGCATCGGGCGGACCCCGGCCTCTTCCACCAAGCGGTCGGCCACCAGCTTGAAACCCTCGCTGTCCAACTCGTAGCTCAGCGATTGGCTTTCCGGGACCGCCGCGCCCATCTCCTTGGCGCGTTGCTCGAACTCCCATCCGATGCCGCCGGCCTCGATGGTCTTGTCGTGCCTGTACCAGGCAAAGCCCTCGACCCCGACGGCGGTGATATTGCCGCCCATGCAGCCGAAACGGTCCAGCAGAGCGACCTCGGCCCCGGCGCGCGCGGCAGCAAGCGCCGCGGCCAGCCCTGCCGGGCCAGAGCCCACCACCAGTACGTCAGTCTTGTGCACCACGGGGATGTCTCGGGCGGGTTCGCGAATGGTCTGCATTGGGGCCTCGTCTTCAGAAGTTTTCCCACTGTTTCGAGACCTGATTGGCGGGTCAATCAAAATTCCGACTGACCTGAGGTCGCAAATCCGCCATTGCCCGATTGCCCCCGGCGGGGCTTTCGCATAATCACGTGGCCGTGGAATTCTCACCTGCAAGGTAAAAACATGCGCCTCAGCCGTTACTTTCTGCCCGTACTCAAGGAAAACCCGTCCGAGGCCCAGATCGTCAGCCACCGGCTGATGCTGCGCGCCGGGATGATCAAGCAGGCTGCCGCCGGGATCTATTCGTGGCTGCCGCTGGGTTTCAAGGTGCTGCGCAAGCTGGAAAACATCGTGCACGAGGAGCAGATCCGCGCCGGGCACATCCCGATCCAGATGCCGATCCTGCAATCGGCCGATCTGTGGCGGGAATCCGGGCGATATGATGATTATGGTCAGGAAATGCTGCGTATGCAGGACCGCCATGGCCGCGATATGCTCTATACCCCCACCGCCGAGGAACTGGTCACCGACATCTTCCGCGGTCACGTCAGCAGCTACAAAGACCTGCCGCTGACCCTGTACCAGATCCAGTGGAAGTTCCGCGACGAGATCCGTCCGCGTTTCGGCGTGATGCGCGGCCGCGAATTTTACATGAAGGACGGCTACAATTTCGACCTGACGAAAGAGGACGCGCTGCACGCCTACAACCGCCACCTGGTCAGCTATCTGCGCACCTATGAGCGCATGGGCCTGCAGGCGATCCCGATGCGCGCCGACAGCGGTCCGATCGGCGGGGACGACACGCATGAATTCTTGGTGCTGGCCGATACCGGCGAATCCGAGGTGTTCTATGACAGCGCGGTCACCGACATCCGTCTTGGCGAGCGCGACATCGACTATGACGACAAGGCTCAGTGTCAGGCGATCATGGAGGAGTTCACCTCGCTCTATGCCCGCACGGACGAGACCCATGACGAGGCCCTGTTCCAGCAGGTGCCCGAGGAACGCCGCCGCAGCGCGCGTGGCATCGAAGTGGGGCAGATCTTCTATTTCGGCACCAAGTACTCCGAGCCTATGGGCGCCACCGTGCAAGGTCCCGACGGCAAGCAGGTTCCGGTGCACATGGGCAGCCACGGCATCGGCGTCAGCCGCCTGATCGGCGCGATCATTGAAGCCAGCCACGACGACAAGGGCATCATCTGGCCCGAGGGCGTGACCCCGTTCCACTGCGGCATCGTCAACCTGAAACAGGGCGATGACGAGGCCGACGCGGCCTGTGACAAGATCTACAAGGCCCTGACGGCGCTTGGGCTCGAGCCGCTCTATGACGACCGCAACGAGCGGGCAGGGGGCAAGTTTGCCACGATGGACCTGATCGGCCTGCCCTGGCGTATCACCGTCGGCCCGCGCGGGTTGAAGAACGGGGTGGTCGAACTGACCAGCCGCCGCACGGGCGAAAGCGAAGAGCTGAGCCCCGAGGCCGCCGTAACCCGCATTGCCGAGATCTATGAGCGCTCCGTCTGAAACCGGTGACGCGCCGCTGATCTCGGTGATCACGGCAACTTGGAACCTGCTGTCCCAAGGGCGTCAGGACACATTTCCCCGCGTCATCGAATGCATGGCGCGGCAGAATTGCGACAGTTCCGAGCACATCATTCAGGACGGAGCATCGACGGACGGGACGGTCAAATTCATTCAGGATTTGATCGCCGACGCGCCGCGCACGCGGCTGATCAGTGAACCGGACCAAGGCCTGTACGACGCGATGAATCGCGGCGTCAAAGCCGCACGCGGCGAATACGTGCTGTTCCTCAATTCCGACGACTCGTTGGCAGCGGATGATGTTCTGAACCGGGCGGCCGAGCGATTGACCGCGACCCACCCCGACTATCTTTTTGGGTCAACCCTGCACCGGTCCGCTGACGGCGGGGAAAAGATGGAAAAACGGATGTCGGTCAAAGCCATCCTCCAGCGGATGCCGTTTTGCCATAATTCTGTTTTTTTGAGACGAGATGTTTTTCAGGAATTGGGGGGACACGACACACAGTTTCGCATCGCCGCGGACTACGACCTGATGCTGCGACTGGTTGCCGGGGGCTATCGCGGCGAAAGGATGGATGAGCCGATTTCATTGTTCTGGGACCGAGGCGAGACCAGCGACCAGCAAGCGACGGGGCAGGACTATGCCCGAGTCTGGCAACGGTTCTTTGCCGATTATCGTGCGGCACAAGGATTGGATCTGGGTGATTTCGCGGAGTTCTATCGCCGCGGACATATGCCGGCAAACCTGCTCATCGAGGTGCTGAGGCGCCCGGAAACGCCACTGCCGATCCGGCGGGCCGCCAAACACGGCCTTGCCAAGTCTCTACGCCGGTCCGTCCAGTTCTGGCGGCGGTACTAGGACCCGCCCGTCGCCGGACGCGCGCGAAGTAGTTCCCCATCCGCCCTGTCACCTCGGGCGACTACGACGGGGCGGCCCATACGTCGGACCAGATCCTTCAATTCGATGTCCAGGAACCGCAACCCGCAAAGCCGTTTGCCGGTCGCCCGGTCCATCAGGCACATGCGCCCGCTTTGGAATGCCAGGCGATAGCCTTTTTCGCGCAGCGTGTCGGCTAGACTGGCCCAACTGGCCGCACCGGCAAACAGCGGTCGGATGACGGCCCGCAGCAACGCTGCGGTTTCGCAATCCATGTCCTGAGAAGTGATCGTCGTGGCTGGCGCACCAACCTGTTCAATTTCCTTTTCAATATTCATGAGCGACCCCCGCTCTTTAAAATGTATTCCCCCACAATCAGGGTGCCAAAATTTCTCAAAAGAAGCAAAATGCGAAACAAAGTTGCTGCGAAAATGTTGCATTTCAAGTTCAGTTTAATGTCTGAACCTCACATTGACTTCATACCTGAAACAATAAGGGCCTGTCTGTGATGGGCTTCACAACCAGCGGTGTAATCGTCTTCCGAAATTCATCCGCTGCTGGAATTTGCGCCCGACGGCTGATTCTGCGGCAACACGGCAAAGCGGATTTGGCGGCCGGTCGAGAAGCTGATACAGCGGCGCCAAGTGATTATGAAAGGCAACCCGACCGTGCTGAGTTTTGCCACGATAGTGTATTCCAAGGATTACCCGCTGCTCGAGTTGCAGGCGCGTTCTTTTGCGCGATTTGCTGATCCGGCCAAGGTTGCTTCCATCCATGTTGTCCTGAACGACGTGGACGAAACCACATTGCGGGCGCGTATCGAGCCCATATTGGCGGCTTATGGTCCTTTGCAATCCAAGGTTCGGGTCGTCGGGGGCGATGAAATTCTGCTTGGGGCAGGTCAATGCACCCGGCGTTCACTAGGCGACCGGCTTCTGATTGAAGGACGGCACCGTATCCCTTTCGTGCGAAAGGGGGGCTGGCGCGGCAACAACGGATACCGCACGCAGCAGGTGCTCAAGCTGGGTGCCGCACGGATCGCCGAGGCGGAGCAGATGGTTATCCTGGACACCAAAAACCTGTTTCTGCGGTCTTTCGCTGAGGCAGAGTTCTTTTCGGATGGCGGAGCCGCCCGGCTTCCGTTCATTTCGGTCAAAAGCGACTTTCACCGCAACTGGCTGCATCAGAGCCTGGACGCTTTGCACGTCACGGTCCCGGATCTTGAGGCGTTGAAGACCACGACGTTTTCGACGCCGTTCCCGGTGCGTAGGTTGTTGGTGCTGGAGATGTTGGACGAGATCAACGAACGCTACGGATCGGTGCAGTCGCTCTTCGGGTCGCGCCGGAGACCCTCGGAATTCATGCTGCTAAATGCGTTTTGCCTCCGGTCGGATCTGGCTTTGCGCCCGTGGTTCGAGGACGCACCCAGTACCGCGCTGGGGCTGTGGCCGACCTATTCGCAACAGAAGCTGGAAGACCTGATCGCCAGGATCGACGAACCGGAACTGTTGAGCCTTGGTCTGCACAACCGGGCGGTTTCCATGCTGACGCCTGAAACCCGAGATCGCTTGTTCGAGGCCTTGGCACGGCGAGGGATCAGTGATCGTGAGACGACCCAGTCTGTGCTGAATGCAACTGCGTCGCTGGCCGGTTGAACGGGCGCGCGCATCCAGAACCGGCTTGACCATTCAGCCAAATCCCGAAAATGTCCCCACCACAGATTTGCCGGAGCAGGAATGGCCAGAACACCCCCGCCCTTTGCCGCATTCGAATGGAAGATCGCCTGGCGCTATCTGCGCGCCCGGCGTGCCGAAGGCGGTGTAAGCGTGATGACCTGGATCTCGTTGATCGGGATCACGCTGGCCGTGTTCGCGCTGATCGCCACGCTGGCGGTCCGGTCAGGGTTCCGGTCCGAATTCGTGGGCACCATTCTTGGGGCCAACGCTCATGTAACAGTCTACTCGGCCGGCGAACTGGGCGCGCAAGGGCAGGTTGATCGCACCATCGTTGAATACGACGCCATGGCCGAACGCATCGCGCAGGTGCCGGGTGTTCAGCGCGCCGCTCCGCTGGTCAAGGGGCAGGTCCTGATCACCAACCGCGACCGCAGCAGCGGGGTCGAGATATTTGGCATCCGCCCCGATGACCTCTACAGCCTGCCCGGTATTGCCGAAAGCGATCAGGCTTACGGCGACCTGTCCCGGTTCGAGGAGGGGATCGCCATCGGCTCGGGCGTGGCCCGCGCCATCGGTGCAACGGTGGGGGATCGGGTCAAGCTGACCTCGCCCAACGGGGTCAAGACCGCCTTTGGCACCTCGCCCCGCGTGAATGCCTATGAAGTCGTCTATGTGTTTTCGGCCGGGCGCTATGACATCGATCGCACCCGCGTCTACATGCCGTTTTCCGAGGCGCAGAGCTTTTTCAACCGCGAAGGTGTCGCCGATGAGATCGAGGTGATGGTCGATCGCCCGGAGGACCTGAACCCCATCCTGATCCCCATCCTTGAGGCGGCGGGTGAACGGTCGCAGATCTGGACATGGCAGGATGCGTCAGGCGGCTTTCTGCGTGCGCTCGAGGTCGAGGACAACGTGATGTTCATCATCCTGTCGATCCTCGTGCTGATCGCCGCGATGAACATCGTCTCGGGCCTGATCATGCTGGTCAAGAACAAGGGGCGCGACATCGGTATTCTGCGCACCATCGGCCTCAGCGAGGGGTCGATCCTGCGGGTGTTTTTCATCTGCGGGGCGTTCACCGGGATCATCGGCACCGCAATGGGCGTCATCCTGGGGTGTCTGTTCGCACTCTATATCGACCCGATCTTCTCTTTCGTGAACTACTTGATGGGCGGCGGCGTCTGGGATCCGGCGATCCGCGGCATCTATGCCTTGCCGGCCGAGCTGCACCTGTCGGACGTGCTCAAGGCGGTTGGGCTGTCGCTGGGTCTGTCCTTCTTCGTCACCTATTTCCCGGCCCGCCGTGCGGCACGGCTGAACCCGGTCGAGGCGCTGCGATATGAATGATGTCACCTTGCGTCTGACCGGCCTGACCAAGACCTATCTGAAAGGCACGCCCGCCGAGGTGCAGGTGCTGCGCGGCGCCGATCTGGAGCTGCGCGCGGGCGAGGCGGTAGCTCTTGTGGCGCCCTCGGGGGCGGGCAAGTCGACCCTTCTGCATATCGCCGGTCTGCTGGATACACCGGATTCCGGGACGGTCGAAATCGGCGGTCAGGACGCGACCGGCAAGGGCGACCGCACCCGCACCGCGATGCGTCGGCGGGATGTGGGTTTTGTCTATCAGTTTCATCACCTGCTGCCGGAATTCACCGCGCTGGAAAATGTCGTGCTTCCGCAATTGGCCAACGGGGTGTCCGACAGGGCGGCCAAGGCCCGCGCGATGGATCTGCTGGGACGTGTCGGCGTCGCCGAACGTGCCGACCACCGCCCGGCAGCTTTGTCGGGGGGCGAGCAGCAGCGGGTGGCCTTCTGCCGGGCCCTAGCCAATGAACCGCGTGTCCTGCTGGCGGACGAGCCAACAGGGAATCTGGACCCGGGTACCTCGGATCAGGTCTTTGCCGCGCTGATGGATTTGGTGCGCGAGTCCGGCCTGTCGGCGTTGATTGCCACGCACAACCTTGACCTTGCGGCGCGTATGGACCGGATGCTGCGGCTGGATGGGGGTGTGCTCAGGCCAGCTGAGTGATCGCGACGCCTACGGCCATCACCGCGATCCCGCCGGCGCGCATCAGGGTCAGCGGTGTGACCTGCGCGCCGAAAAGGCCGAAATGGTCGATGGCCGCGGTGCTGATCAACTGCCCCAACAGCACGAAGAACACCGCGTTGCCGACGCCGAAATGCGGTGCGACGTGGGTAATGGATAGCACGTAGAAGGCAATCAGAACCCCACCCAACAGCAGATGTTTCGGGGTCTGCGCAACCTTTGCCAAAGCTTGTGTTCCGGGGAACAGCAGCATCACCAGCGCCGAAGATCCAAACGCCACGGCAAACAGGATGACCGCAGCGGTGGTGGGCGAGCCGATCAGTTTTCCGAGCGCCGCATTCAGCGCGGCGAGAATCGGAACTCCGATCCCGGCGGCGAGCATGATGGCTGCATAATGTGTCATGGCCCGGACCCCTTAGCCGATTTCGTTGATCTGGATCATTGCGGGTCGTGACGGTTCGGGCAACCCTGCTTTTGGCGTTAGAACGGAGGAACGCAATGAAACTGTTGACGTTTACGGCCTTGGCCATGGCAGGTGCGATTGCCGCCACAGGTGCTGCAGCCCAGGATGCCGAAGCTGGGGAGCAGCTTTACCTGCACCACTGCGCCACCTGTCATGGACTGGATGCGACTGGACATGGACCAATGGCCGGCGTGCTGTTGATCCAACCGACCAATCTGAAGACGCTTGGGGACGCGGGCGGAAAATTTCCGACCGCGCGTGTGGTGCAGCGGATAGACGGCCGTGATCCTCTGGTCAGCCATGGCAGTCCGATGCCGGTCTACGGGCCATATTTCGAAGGACAGGACACCGCCATCAAGACAGATGCCGGCCAGCCGATCCTGACAAGCAAGCCGATTGCCGATCTGGTCGCGTATCTAAAGACCTTGCAAGGCATGTGAACCTCAGCGGCAGATGCCTTCCACCTTGGCACCGCTCCAAGGGATAACCACGTCGCTTTCTCGCCGGGCACCCGGCAGTTTTTCCGGGTCGAAATGCTTGGCCAGCATGTCATGCAAACGCTGGGTCCGCGGGGCGTCCGGATCCAATGCGCGGCAGCAGACATATTCCTCGACGATGGCGCCCTGCTGTTCAAACCCGTAGTCCAGAAAATCGGCCGAGTTATCCAGATCGAACAGGTAAGGATCCTTGCGGCCACCATGTTCGGCAGCCGCCCGCAACGGGTGATAGCCGGTGGTTTTCCTGTTCTGCCATTGCCAGACATGGGTTAGTTCATGGGCAAAGATCATGGCGGCCACCAGGTTCATCTGGTCGGGGTACTGCGCCATGTAGTCGTCAAGATACCAGTCCTTGGTGAAGTATACCCGGTTGAACAGCGCGATCGCCGCCGGTTTTCCGGTTACGATCTCGTCCTTGACCGGCGGCAGGATACGCTCGCGGCAAGCCAGCCTCGGTCTGGCTTTTCGTTCGTAGGTGATGGAGGCGACCGGCGCGCCCTCGACCAGCCGAACCCGGTCAAGATCCAGCGTTTCACCTTGAACCTTGCTTGCAAAGGCGCGCTCGTTCTCGGTCAGAGGACGACCGCAGGACAACAGAGCAAGAAAGAGCAGGATCGAAACCAACCGGACCATGACCAAACCCTAGCCCGCTGTGGTTCGGTCGCAAGCGATTCTAGAGGCTCATCGCAAGCACCCGGCTGATTTCGGTCAACGACCTGCCGGATTGATGCATCCAGATGTTGAAGGCGTCCTGCACCGCAGCCATCGCTTTCTTGGAGGTGGCTGGCTTGTCTATGACGCCTTCGGCGATCAAACGGGCGGTTACGTCGCGTGACAGGATAAAGCTGTCTCTTCCGGCAAAGCGCATCGCATACTGGGCTGAAGCCCCGCCCAACCGAGAACCACGTATTGCGAGCATGTCCAAAAGTCCGACATAGTCGGTCGATGGCCAGCCGCCCAACACTTTGCCGGCACCGCCTTCCGTGCGGAGTTCCAGAAGAAACGCTGCGTTGTCGCGCACGGTGGCGATCTTGGTGCCGTTGCGCACGATGCGCGTGTCCTGCAACAGCGCGTCGAATTTCTCATCATCCATGAAGGCGCAGCGCCCGACGTCGAACCCGTCAAAGGCCGCCTCGAAACCGTCCCACTTGGCCTCGATGACCTTCCAATTGAACCCAGCCTGAAAGATGCATTTTGTGATTGTCGAAAGCCACCGATCCTCTGGCAGGGTGGCCAATTCCTCTGCGGATTTGGGCTTGGACAGTTTGTCTTCAAGCGCGTGTTGTCCGCCGTGCCGGTCGGCCGCCAGCCCATAGATCTCATCGAAATGGTGCATCGCAAAGCTCCCTTCGCGCCAAATGTTGCCAATTTGTTCCACTAAATGCAAGGGCGGCGGCCGAGTATGGTCTGCCATTTGGGCAAAACAGTCGGAAAATCAGGAATTTGCCCCATCGCCACAAGAAATACTCGACAAACGACCCCAATTGGGTTTGTGATTGACTCGTCAATCAATGTCCGGTCCGCGAAACCTCGGGCAAGCCGCCCCACGACACGAGGGCGCAAGGGGAATGAAATGCGGTACCAAGGCCGTTTATTGGGAATGACGCGAACTGTTCGCTTTCCTTTTCCGGCCAAATTTGTGCATGTTGCGACATGGTATTGTCGTTAGACAAGTCAGCCGGCGGGCACGTTTCCGCCGGGGTGGGCAAAACAAAGAAACAGGGAGAAAATCCATGAAAAAACTGAATGTAAGCCTTCTGGCGATCATGGTCGCTGGCGCCGCGCACGCGGCTGACATGGGCGCGGTGGACGAGCCGATCAAACTGGCGATCAACGAGTGGACGGGCCAACACGTCACCACTCATGTCGCTGCAGAGATGCTCAAGGCCGCCGGTTACCAGGTCGAATTCGTCACCGCGGGCATGTTGAACCAGTTCCAGGCGCTGGCCGACGGAGACATCGACGCCACGCTCGAGATCTGGTCGTCGAACGTGTCGGACGAATACGCCAAGAAAATCGAAGAGGGCACCGTGGTCGAAATCGGCGACCTTGGCCTCGATGCGAAGGAAGGCATCGCATATCCGGCCCATGTCGCCGACCTTTGCCCGGGCCTGCCCGCGTGGGAAGCGCTGAAGGACTGCGCACAGAATTTTGCGACGGCCGAGACCCTGCCGATGGGACGTCTGGTCGACTATCCGGCTGACTGGGGTACGCCCGGGGCAGACCGCATGGTCGGGCTTGAACTGCCGTTCAAGGCTATTCCTGCCGGGTCCGAGGGCGCGCTGATTGCCGAACTACGCGCTTCGACCGAACGCAAATCGCCTCTGCTGATCACCTTCTGGCAACCGCATTGGGCCATGTCGGCCTATGATGTGAAATTCGTTGAGTTGCCGCCGGGTGAAGACGCTTGCTTCAACGATCCGGCCTGGGGGCCAAACCCCAATGCCGTCAATGACTGCGATTTCTCGCCCTCGCGCATCTTCAAAGCCGGGTGGAGCGGTCTGGCGGACAAGTGGCCTGCCGCGTATGAAATCCTGAACAACTATCAACTGGCGGTCGAAGACCAGCAGCCGATGATGGGGGCGATCGATGTCGACGGCGGCAAGGTCGAAGAGGTTGTCGCGGCCTGGATGGCGGACAACGAAGACAAGTGGCGTCCGGTCGTGGACGCGGCAACGAAGTGAGCCACCTAAGTGACTGACGCGAATACGCCAGCCATTGCCTGCCAGTCTCTCTGGCAGGTTTTTGGCCAAGGCGCAGAAAAAGCCCTGACCGACGCGTTGTCTCGGTCAGGGAACGACGCCGACAAGGCCGCCGCCAATTTGCGCGAACAGGGGTTCATCCCGGCTGTTCAGGATGCAAATTTCGAAGTCCGCGATGGTGAATTGTTCGTCATCATGGGTCTGTCGGGGTCCGGCAAGTCGACCCTGATCCGTTGCATCTCGCAACTGTTGCCCGGAACGGGTGGCGAGATCCGCATCGACGGCGACAACGTGATGGGTGCCCCGAAGAAGCAGCTGACCGAACTGCGCCGCAAGAAACTGGGCATGGTGTTCCAACATTTCGGACTGTTCCCGCACATGACGGTGGCCGAGAACGTCGCCTATCCGCTACGCGTGCAGGGTGTGGGCCGCAAAGAACGTCTGGCCCGTGCGCAGGAAGTCATTTCGCTGGTAGGGCTTGAGGGCCGCGAGGACAGCTTTCCCCGGCAACTTTCGGGCGGTCAGCGTCAGCGCGTGGGCATCGCCCGGTCTTTGGCAGTGAACCCCGACATCTGGTTCTTGGACGAGCCGTTTTCGGCCTTGGACCCGTTGATCCGGCGGCAGCTGCAGGACGAATTCCTGCGCATTCAGGCGACGCTGAAGAAATCCATCGTCTTCATCACGCATGATATTCAAGAAGCGCTAAAGCTGGCGGACCGCATCGCAATCATGCGGGACGGCAAGATTGTGCAGATCGGCACGCCGACGGATATCGTTCTGCGCCCCGTTGACGACTATGTGCGCGAGTTCTCAAAGGACGTGGCCAAGGGCCAGCACGCCAAAGTCGCCTCGGTCATGCAAGCGGGCGAGGCCGAGCGCGGTCCCGATGACCCTGGCCTGACAACAAAGATGACATTGGACGCGGCGCTGGCGCGCTGTATGGCATTGTACGAGCCCGTGCCGGTGCATGACGAAACCGGCGCGATCGTCGGCACCGTGCACCCCTCGGATCTGGCCGCAGCCCTGCAGGTGGATGACGCATGACCGTCGTCGCCGATGTTCCCACACCCACTTGGATGCACCTGACAGCCGGAGCGCAGGCGGCCCTGATCACGCTGATCGTGGGCGCGCTGTGTCTGGCGCTTGAGCCGCACGCGCCCTGGCTCGTCAAATGGCCTGCGTCATGGGAAGTGCCAGCCACACAGTGGGTGGGAACCTTCCTCGACTGGTTTCTGAACGCGATCAAACCGGCGGCCCGGCTGTTTTCCGACCTGATGGCCTATCCGATGGACTGGGCCAACTTCGTGTTGGGCAATACGCCCTGGCCGATTCTGATCGGGCTGGTGACGGCACTCGGCTGGTATCTGGGCGGGTTGCCCATGGCGGCGCTGGGCTTTCTGGGCCTCAGCTTCGTGCTGGCCTCGGGATATTGGGCCGAGAGCATGAACACCTTGGCTCTGGTGGCCGTTTCGGTCCCGGTTGCGCTGATCGTCGGCGGGGCGATCGGCATTCTGGCCAACGAGGTGCCGCGGGTGAAATCGGCCGTTCAGGCAGTATTGGACATCATGCAGACGGTACCGACCTTTGCCTATCTGACACCGTTGCTCCTGCTGTTCGGTTTTGGCCCTGTGGTGGGGCTGATCGCCTCGGCCATCTATGCGGCGCCGCCGATGGCGCGAAACGTGATGCTGGGGTTGGAGCGCGTGGAGCCCGAGATCAAGGAAGCCGCCATCATGTCGGGCGGCACCCGGTTCCAGCAGCTGTTCCAGGTGGAAATCCCGGCGGCGGCGACGCAGATCATGGTGGGTGTGAACCAGTGCCTGATGGCGGCCCTGTCGATGGTGATCATCGCTGCGGTCATCGGCGGGTTCAACGACATCGGCTGGGAGGTCCTGCTGACCATGCGCAAGGCGCAGTTCGGTGAATCTCTGCTGGCCGGCATGGTGATCGTTGTCTTTGCGGTGGTGATCGACCGCATGAGCGGCACGCTCGCAACCGAGCGCAATCGCCATGACAACCGCGTCGTCTGGGCGGTTCTTGGCTTTGCGGTCCTGTTCACGCTGCTGTTCTGGGCGCGGCTGCCCAACCCGTCCGAACTGACGCTGCTGGATCCGGTCGCGGAGGCGGTGGACAGCGGCCTGACAGCCTTTACCCAGAACAACGGCCCGTGGCTGGATTCGCTCAAGAACAACTCGATGTTCTATGTCCTGCTGCCGCTGCGGATCGGTCTGGATCAGGCGGTTCTGCCCTTTACCTGGGGGTTCCAGTGGACCCCGGCCATGAGCTATGGCCTGTTCGCTGCCGGTGCGGTGATCGCCTTGCTGATGGCATGGCGTGGGCACCTGACCGGAGGTCTGGTCACGCTGATCCTGATCGGCATGCTGGAAACCGGCATCGCCAACCTGCCATGGCCCTTCGTCCTGACCGGCGCGGCGGCGTTGGGCTGGGTGGCGGGCGGTTGGCGTCTGGCGGCGCTGTCGGTGGCGCTGCTGAGCACGATCCTGATCTCGGGCCTGTGGGAGAGGGCGCTGCTGTCGCTTTATCTCAGCGGTGCGGCGGTGTTCTTCTGTGCCGTTGTCGGCGGGCTGATCGGCCTCGCCAGCGCGGTCTGGTCGCCGGTCTGGAAGATCGTACGCCCGATCTGCGACATGCTGCAGACGATCCCGTTGTTCGTGTTCCTGATCCCGGTGCTGATGGTGTTCCAGATCGGCGAGTTCTCGGCCTTTCTGGCGATCTGCGCCTATGCGATCGTGCCGATGATCCGCTACACCCGTCACGGGCTGGTCAACACCCCGGACGAGATGATGGAGGCCGCGATCTCAAGCGGCGCGACCGAGTGGCAGATCATGCGCGACGTGCGTGCGCCTTATGCTGCGCCCACGATCCTCCTGGGGCTGAACCAGACGATCCTCTATGCCTTTGCGATGCTGGTGATCGCGGCGCTGATCGGCACGACCGGTTTGGGCCAGTCGATCTATCTGGCGCTGGGGCAGGCGGATGTGGGGCTGGGCATTTCGGCCGGGGCGGCGATGGCCATTCTGGCACTGATCGCCGACCGCATGGTTCAGGGCTTTGCCGAGGAACGCCGCAAGGCGCTGGGCCTGTAACGTTGGATCGGGGGCGGAGCAGCTGCCCCCGACCACACTTGATTTCGGACAAGGACCGGGGCCGTTTCCCCCGGTATCTCGGGCGCAAAACAGGCGGAGATGACAATGGCCGGTTGGGGCGCTTTTGTTGCTGCACTTCTGATCTTTCTGCTGAGCCACGCCATTCCGGCGCGTCCGGCAGTGCGTGGCCGGCTGATCGGGTTGATGGGGCGCGGGCCCTATTTCGCGGTCTATTCGGCACTGTCACTGGCAGTTCTGGCCTGGCTGATCGTTGCCGCGGCCAACGCGCCCTATGTCGAGGTGATCCCACAGCTGGCGATCCTGCGCTGGGTGCCGCTGCTGGTGATGCCCGTCGTCTGCTGGCTGGCGGTGGCCGGGCTGGCGGCGACCAACCCGTTTTCCTTCGGCGGGCTGGGACGCCGCCCGTTCAACCCCGAGCAGCCCGGCATCCTGCGCACCACCCGCCACCCGATCTTGCTGGCGATGATGCTGTGGGCGCTGGCGCATCTGCTGGCCAATGGCAGCCTGGCGCATGTGGTTCTGTTCGGACTGTTCACGGGTTTCGCCTGGATGGGCATGGCCCTGATCGACAGGCGTAAGGCGCGCGAGATGGGGGCCGATTGGCCGCGCCTGTTGCGCAACACAGCACGCCTGTCGCTGCGGCTACCGCGCCCCTGGCCGAGGCCCTGGGTCTGGTTGGTGGCGGGGCTGGCCTATGTCGCGCTGTTGCACCTGCACGCGCCGGTGATCGGAGTGTCTCCGCTGCCTTGATGCTGGTGCTGGAAGGGGCGCCCCATGCGTGCTAATTAAAACAACAAGATGAAACCCAGAAGGGTCTGCCGATGCACCTGGCCTATGTCACCACTACCGATCGCGGCGCAACCGACCGCCTGCTGAGCGCGGTGGCCGAACGCCTGCTGGCCAAGGGCGCCCGTCTGGCCGGTGTGGTTCAGACCAACACCGATTGCGCCGACAGCAGCAAATGCGACATGGACCTGCGCGTGCTGCCGAATGGCAAGACCATCCGCATCTCGCAATCGCTGGGCCGCCAATCGCGCGGGTGCCGGCTGGATCCGGCCGCGTTGGAGCAGGCGGTGGGCTATGTGACGGCGTCTTTGGCCGACGGTCCGCAATTGCTGATCGTCAACAAGTTCGGCAAGCACGAGGCCGATGGCCGCGGGTTCCGCCCCGTCATCGCCGAGGCGCTGGCGCTGGATATCCCGGTGCTGGTCGGGGTCAACGGCCTGAACCGTGACAAGTTCGTGGATTTCACCGATGGCTCTGCGCAGTCGCTTGAACCCGATCTGGACGCCATCGAGGCCTGGTTCGACAGCGTCGCCAACCTGCGGCCTGCCGCCGAATAACAGCTTTCCCGACGTAACGTCCTGAAAACCGGGCTTGTTCCCTATCGCCCCGACTGCAATCCTCTGCCCCGGATGGGAGGAGGATCAGCCATGTGGCAGAACTGGGCAGGCAACCAGACCAGCCAAATACGGCCCAAGCGGCCGACCACGACCGAAGACTTGCAGCAGCTGATCGCCTCGGCCGAAACCCTGCGTCCGGTCGGGGCAGGGCATTCCTTCACCCCGCTGGTTCCGGGCGCGCAACATATCATTGACCTTACCGCCTTGGACCTGCCTGCCGTGACGCAGATCGAAGGTGCACGGGCTTGGGTCAACGCCAATGCCCGGCTGCGCGATCTGTCGCCGGTCCTGGGCCAGCACGGTAAGGCCTTCCGCAATCTGGGTGATATCAACGTGCAAACTCTGGCCGGCGCGGCGGCCACGGCGACCCATGGCACCGGGCGCACCCTGCCGTGCCTGTCTGCCGAGATCACCTCGGCCCGACTGATCGGCGCTGACGGACAGACCCTGACCACCAACGACATTCCGCTGAACATGGTGCAGGTCTCGCTGGGGTTGCTGGGCCTCCTGACCGAGGCGCAGATCAATGTCGTGCCGAAATACAACCTGCGCCGCCGGGTGCGTCTTTCGGACCTGCAGGACACACTAGAGCGCATGCACCAGCATTGGGACGAGAACCGGAATTTCGAATTCTTCTACATCCCCTTCACCGGCAAGACCGTTGAAATCCGACATGACATTACCGACGCGCCCGAGACCCGCGCGCCGCGCGATCTGGACATGATCGCCGTCAAGGTTCTGAAGCTGGCGCGCAATGCGGGTCGGCTCAGCCCCGGTTTGCGGCGCGCCCTACTGCGTCTGCTGACGATGGCCCAATCCGACGAGGACTATGTCGGCGAAAGCTGGCGTGTTCTGTGCAGCGACAGGCACGTCCGGTTCAAGGAAATGGAATACCACCTGCCGCCTGAAAACGCCCGGGACGTGCTGTCCGAACTGATCCGGCGGTTGGAGCGTGACCACGCCGACATCTATTTCCCGATCGAGGTGCGGCAGACCGCAGGCGACGACGCCTGCCTTTCACCTTTCCAAGGTGGCCCACGGGTATCGGTTGCCATCCACACCGATGCGAAGGAAGGCCATCTGCGGTATTTCGAGGCGATGGAGCCGCAATTTGTGCAGGCCGGTGGCCGCCCCCATTGGGGCAAGTTGCACAGCCTGACCTATTCCGATCTGTCGCGCCTCTATCCCGATTTCGATGCCTTCAGCGCATTGCGTGAACGGCTGGACCCAAAGGGCAAGTTCCTGACACCCGCGCTGGCCCGGATGTTCCGCCCATGACTGCAGAGTATCTTGAACATCTCGCCCAAGCGCTGCGCGATCATGGTGTCGATCGGCCGGTTGCCGTCGTCGATCTGGACCGGGTCGATGGGAATTGCGACGCCGCCCGCGCGGGGTTGGGCCACGGCTTGCAGGCACGGATGGTGGCCAAGTCTCTGCCGTGCCTGCCTCTGCTGGACCATATCCGCGCCCGGATTCCGACATCGGGCCTGATGAGCTTTTCCGAACCCATGCTGTCGGCGCTGCTGTCCGCCGAGCCGGACACCGACCACCTGCTGGGCAAGCCGCTGCCGGTGGCGGCCGCCCGGCGGATTCTTGAGACGCATCCCGACGCCGCCCAAAGGGTGCAGTGGCTGATCGACACGCCACAGCGGCTGGACGCATATCTGTCGCTTGCCGCTGACACGGGCCAAACCCTGCGCCTGTCGCTCGAGATCGACGTGGGCCTGCATCGCGGCGGGTTGACCCCCGATGAGGTCGCAGGCGTCGCGGCACGGATCGCGGATCGCGCCCATGTCACACTGTCGGGCGTGATGGGGTACGAGGTGCATCTGGCCAAACTGCCTGCGCCGCTCCGACGCCGCGCGCGGCGAGCCAGTGCCAAAGCCTTTGGGCAAGCGGTCGCTGCGCTGGGGCAGGGGGCGCAGGGGCTGTGCCTGAACACCGGTGGTAGCCTGACCTTTCAGGACCCGGCCACGCGAACCCCGGCGACCGAGGTCGCCTTTGGGTCGGTTCTGGTGAAACCTTCGGATTTTGACCACGCATCGACGAAGGCATTTTTGCCCGCCCTGTTCCTGGCCACACCGATCCTCAAGGTCATGCCGCGCAACCCGGTGCCGGGGATCGACCTGCCCGGCCTGCGCCGGTCCAACCTCGCCATTTCCGGTGGTCACTACCTGGCCAGACCCGTCTGGCCCGACGGGTTCGGCTATTCCGGTGTTTTCGGGCGTTCAAGCAATCAAGAGGTCTGGGTGGGTCCCAAAACAACCAGGGCGCAGCCCGGCGATATCGCCTTGCTGCGCCCCAGTCAGAGTGAAGCGGTTTTGAACCAGTTCGGCACGGTTCTGGCACTGCGGCAGGGGCGGGTCGTGGCCGAATGGGCCTGCCTGCCCAACTGACGCGGGTCAGATCGCCAGATATTCCTCGCGCAGCTGGGTGTTTTCCAGCACTTCGTCGGCGGTGCCGTCAAACACGATGCAGCCGGTGTCCAGAATGATTGCCCGGTCGGCCAGTTGCAGCGCGCGCACCGCGTTCTGTTCGACGATGATGGTGGTCATGCCCTGCTGCTTGATGTGGATCAGCGTCTTTTCGATCTCGTCCACGATCACCGGGGCCAGCCCCTCGTAGGGTTCGTCCAGCAGCAGCACCTTGATGTCCCGGGCCAACGCACGGGCGATGGACAGCATCTGCTGTTCGCCGCCCGAAAGGGTCACACCTTCTTGCTTGCGCCGTTCGCCCAGACGCGGGAACAGCTCGTAGATCCGTTCCAGCGACCAGCCGATCGGCGGGGCGATCTGGGCCAGCTGCAGGTTCTCCTCGACCGTCAGGCCGGGGATGATCCGCCGATCCTCGGGCACAAGGCCCAACCCGGCCGCGGCGGCCTCGTAACTGGTCATGTTGTGCAGTGGCTTGTGGTCCAGCCAGATTTCGCCGTGGCGCACCTCGGGCTCGCCCACGCGCGCGATCGAGCGCAGGGTCGAAGTCTTCCCGGCCCCGTTCCGCCCCAGCAGGGCCAGGATCTCGCCCTCGTGGACGTTGAAGCTGACGCCTTGGACGATGTAGCTTTCGCCATAATACGAATGCATGTCCCACACCGACAGGAACGCGGGCGCGGTGCTGGCCATGTTGGCGTTTTTCGAAAAGTCAGGTTTCTCGTTCATAGCTTTTCCTCACGCCGCCTCGCCCAGATAGGCCTCTCGGACCTTGGGGTTTCCGCGGATGTTTTCTGGGGTGTCCTCGACCAGCGGCGTGCCCTGCGCCAGAACGGTGATCCGCTCGGCCAGGCTGAACACCACATGCATGTCGTGCTCGATGATCGCGATGGTGATGTCGCGCTCGTCCTTGATCTGCTTCAGCAGGTCGATGGTGTTGTTGGTGTCGGCCCGTGCCATGCCGGCTGTGGGCTCGTCCAGCAGCAGCAGGCGCGGCTTCTGGCTGAGGCACATGCCGATTTCGAGCCGCCGCTTGTCGCCGCGCGACAGCGAGGCTGAATGCATGTGCCGCTTGTCGGCCATATTCATCTCTTCCAGCATGGCCTCGGCCTGTTCGACCACCTCTTTTTCGTTGGCGATGGTCTCGTAGGCGTGCATGCGGAATGCCCCGTCGCGCATCGCGAAGATCGGGATCAGCATGTTTTCCATCACGGTCAGTTCGCCAAAGATCTCGGGCGTTTGGAACACCCGGCTGATGCCCATCTGGTTGATCTGGTACGGCTCGCGCCCCAGCACAGACTGGTTGTCGAACAAGACCGAACCAGTATCCGGGATCAGCTTGCCCACCAGGCAGTTCAGCAGGGTGGACTTGCCCGCCCCGTTGGGGCCGATGATCGCATGGACCGAGTTTTCCTCGACGCTCAGGTTCACGTCCGTCAGGGCCTTGAGGCCACCGAAGCGCTTGCTGACATCTTTTACTTTCAGAATTGCCATTGACGCGTATCCTTATTCTGCCGGCTCGGTTTTGCCTTCGCGGGTGTCATCCCCGCCAACGCTTTTGCGGCGGATCCAGTTCAGCAACCGCTGACCGCCTTCGACCAGTCCGCCAGGCAGGTAGATCACCACCAGCATGAACAGGATGCCCAGGGTCAGATGCCAGCCTTTGCCGATGAACGGGTGGATGATGAAGACCACCGCGTCCTCGAGCCCGTCAGGCAGGAAGGCGAACCAGCTGTGAAGCACGTTGTCGTTGATCTTCGAGAAGATGTTCTCGAAATATTTGATGAAGCCTGCACCCAGAACCGGCCCGATCAGGGTACCGGTGCCGCCCAGGATAGTCATCAAGACGACCTCGCCCGAGGCGGTCCATTGCATCCGTTCAGCTCCGGCCAGAGGGTCCATTGCGGCCATCAGGCCACCGGCCAGACCGGCATACATGCCCGAGATCACGAAAGCGGCCAGAGTGTAGGGCTTGGAGTTCAGACCGGTATAGTTCATCCGCTGCTGGTTCGACTTCACCGCCCGCAGCATCATGCCGAAGGGCGAGCGGAAGATGCGGATCGCCAGGTAGAACACCACCATCATGATCACCGCGCAAAGATAGTAGCCCGCGTTGAAGTCAAAGCTCCACGCGCCCACATCCATCGTGTAGGTCGCGCGCATCGGCAGGCCAAACAGATGCGGCAGATCGGGAGAATTGGCCCCCTGCAGGATCTGCGGGTCGTCGGCATAGACCTGCAGGCCGGTTTCCCCGTTGGTCAGGTTGAACTTGGGGTTCGACAGCACCGAATAGGCCAGCGCAAAGCTCATCTGCGCGAAGGCCAGCGTCAGGATCGAGAAGTAGATCCCCGACCGGCGAAGGCTGACATAGCCGATCAGCACCGAGAACAGCCCGGCGACCACGACGCTCAACGCGATGGCCGGGATGACGTTGTAGCTGAGCAGCTTGAACATCCAGACGGCCGAGTAGGAACCCACCCCCAGAAAGGCCGCGTGGCCAAAGGACAGGTATCCGGTCAGGCCGAACAGAATGTTGAACCCGATGGCAAAGATGCCGAAGATCACGAACCGCTGCATCAGGTCCGGATAGCCCGCATTGAACTGCGCCATGGCGCTGTCAGTGGGGAAGGGGTTCAGGATGAAGGGGGCCAGCAGCGTCAGGATTGCGACGACGATCAGCAGGCTTGTGTCTTTTTTGTTCAGTCCCAGCATGGGTTATTCCTCCATCACGCCTTTGCGGCCCATCAGACCCCGCGGACGGGTCAGAAGAACGATGATGGCGACAAGGTAGATGATGATCTGGTTGATGCCCGGGATCGTGGTGGTCGCCCAGGTGGTCGAGGCAAAGCTTTCAAGGATGCCCAGAAGGAACCCGGCCAGAACCGCGCCGGGCAGCGAGCCCATGCCGCCGACCACGACGACCACGAAGCTGAGCACAAGGAAATCCATTCCCATGTGATAGTTGGGCGGGTTCAGCGGCCCGTACATCACGCCAGCGAGGCCAGCCACGGCGGCTGCGATGCCGAACATGATGGTGAACCGTCGGTCGATGTTGATGCCCAGAAGGCCCACGGTCTCCCGGTCGGCCATTCCGGCGCGCACGACCATGCCGAAGGTGGTGAACTGCAGGAACGAGAACACGCCTCCGATGATCACGACTGCGAACAGGAAATAGACCAGACGCCAGATCGGATAGATGATCGCGTTTGGATCGAACCCCAGCGCCACGCCCAGATCGACGGACCCGCTCAGTGCCGCAGGCGGCGGGGTCTGGATCGGGTTGGCGCCGAAGAAGTACTTGATGATCTCTTGCAGAACGATGGCCAGGCCGAAGGTCACAAGGATCTGATCTGCATGGGGACGCTTGTAGAAATGCTTGATCAGGCCGCGTTCCATCACGTAGCCGACCATCAGCATGATCGGGATGGCAAACAGGATGGCCAGTGGCACGGACCAGTCGATGATGGTCGCGCCCAGCTCGGGGCCGAACCAGCTTTCGACATAGGGGGTCTTCACCTTCAGCGGGTTGCCCAGAAAGTCGGTCTGGGTCTCGTCGACCACCTCGTAGCTGAGGTTGAAGATCTTCTGAAGCGTGACGGCACAGAAGGCGCCGATCATGAACAGGGCCCCGTGGGCGAAGTTCACCACGCCGAGCGTGCCGAAGATCAGCGTCAGCCCCAGCGCAATCAGCGCATAGGCCGAGCCCTTGTCCAGCCCGTTCAGAATTTGCAGTAGGATTGCGTCCATTGTCCTTACCTTTGACTGGTCCCGGCAGCTCTCCCCGGTCGTCTGACCGGAGAGAGCCGTTTTGAGGACTCAGGGGTTTTCTTGCGAAAAACCGAGTGTCGGGGTTACGCGCCCGGGTTGCACTTGCCCAGTTCGCCGCCGGCGAACATCGGGTGATCCGGATCGTATTCGACCTGCGCCCGCGGAGTGATCTCGACGATCTCCAGCGTGTCATAGGCGTTGGTCGGGTTTTCGTTGCCGCGCACGACCAGCACATCCTTGAAGCACTGGTGGTCGGCACCGCGATACCAGGTCGGGCCGTTGCCCAGACCGTCGAACTCGAAGTCCTCGAGAGCTTCGACCACGCCGCACGGGTTGAAGGTGCCTGCGCGCTCGCACGCATCCGCGTACAGCAGTACCTGGGCATAGCAAGTCTGAGCCGAGTTCGACGGCGGCTTGCCGTACTTCTCGCCGAAGGACTTCACGAAGGCCTTGGTGCCCTCATCCTGCAGCTGCCAGTTCCAGTTCATCGAACCCAGAACGCCTTTGATGTTCTCGCCGGCACCGGCTGCCATCAGTTCCGAGTACAGCGGAACGACGATCTTGAAGTCCTTGCCGTTCACGACCTTGTCCAGCAGGCCGAACTGGATCGCGTTTGTCAGCGAGTTGACCATGTTGCCGCCGTAGTGGTTCAGAACCAGCACGTCCGCGCCCGAGTTCAGAACCGGCGCGATGTAGGACGAGAAGTCGGTCGAGGCCAGCGGGGTCTTGACGGTGTTGACCGTCTCCCAGCCCATCGCCTCGGTCGACGCCACGATCGACTCTTCCTGGGTCCAGCCCCAGTTGTAGTCGGCGGTCAGGTGATAGGCCCGGCGTTCGGTACCCATCTCCTTGGCCAGCACCGGCGCCAGAGCGGCACCCGACATGTAGGCGTTGAAGAAGTGACGGAAGCCGTTCGCCTTCTTGTCCTTGCCGGTGGTGTCGTTGGCGTGCGTCAGGCCGGCCATGAAGATCACGCCCGCCTCCTGGCAGAGGCCCTGAACCGCAACGGCCACGCCCGAGGACGAACCGCCGTTGATCATGATCGCGCCGTCTTTTTCGATCATCGACTTGGCCGATGCACGGGCGGCGTCGGACTTGGTCTGCGTGTCGCCGGTGACGAACTCGACCTTCTTGCCCAGGATGCCGTTCCCCTTCAGCGCCTTGGACGTGAAGGTGTTCAGGCAGCCGCCGTCGCCTTCGCCATTCAGATGCTCGACCGCCAGCTGCTGTGCCAGCAGTTCGTCATTGCCTTCTTCGGCATAGGGACCGGTCTGCGGCACGTTGAAGCCCAGCGTGACTGATCCGCCAGTGGGTTCGTTGGTATAGGCCGCGGCCGACGAGGCCGTGAAGATCGTCGGCAATGCCAGACCGGCGCTTGTGACGGCACCAGACTTCAGCACGCCGCGACGCGTGACAGATTTGTTTGACATGAATTCCTCCCAACTAGCAGGCTACGCCCTCGGGCTCCTCTTCCGTCGGGTAAAACGCAACCTGCGCAGGGCAAGTATGAGGGGCAGAATGAAAATTCCCCAACAAGTCCCTAGAAATGAAATATTATTTTGTAAATTCTTGAACTCTTATATTTATGGAATTGTAAATTTTTGGAATTGGAAGCAGCTAAGCTGCTCATTGGAAAGGATGAGTCAGAAAATCCCGTTTCGATACGAGCATTGGGTGTCGGGACGCAACCGCCATTCCCAAGCCGTCCGATGACCGGCCGTTGCTGCTCGGGGCACCGCATGATCTCCGGGCACTCAACCTTTACCTGAATTTCCTTGCAGAATCGAGGGCAAGGGCAAAGGTCCACCCGGACAAATCCGGTGTGCGCCATCCATCTGCGTTCTGATTTGCGGAAGAAGATGGTGGGCGACCCTGGAATCGAACCAGGCGTGCGTCTCCGCGAGGGAGTTACAGTCCCCTGCCACACCTTGCGGCCTGTCGCCCACTGTCAGGCGTTGCACCTGACGTGGAGGCGTGATTACTAGCGCTCAAAAGGAGCGTCAACAGGAAAATTCCGCTTTGGCGCAGGAAACATTGTTCCCGGCCCGGAGGCCAGTAAAATGAAGAAACCGAAGTGGGTAATTGAGAAAGAGCAGGCGCGCAAAGCGGCGGCTTCCGAAACCGTCTGGTTGTTCGGATTGCACGCCGTGCGTGATGCGTTGATGAACCCCAAACGGCAGAAACTGCGCCTGATCGTGACCCGCAACGCACAGGACAAGCTGGCGGATGCGATCGCGGAATCCGGCATGCAGGCTGAACTCGTCGATCCGCGAAAATTCAACGCGCCAATCGACCCGGGCTCGGTGCACCAAGGCGCGGCGCTTGAAGCCAAGCCGCTGGAGTGGGGCGGTCTGGCCGAGAATTGCATCGGGCGCGAAAACCCTCGGGTGCTGCTGTTGGACCGCGTGACCGATCCGCACAATGTGGGCGCGATTCTGCGCTCGGCCGAGGTTCTGGGCGCCAGCGCGGTCATCGGCACGCGCCACCACTCTGCGCCGGAAACCGGTGCGCTGGCCAAGACCGCCAGCGGTGCGTTGGAGCGCCAACCTTACCTGCGGGTCCGCAACCTTGCCGACGCGATCGTTGAGTTGCAGAATATGGGGTTCCTGGTTCTGGGCCTGGATGGTGAGGCCGATCAGACCATCGAGGCCGCTTTGGAAGGCAAGCGCGATCGTCCGGTTGCGCTGGTTCTGGGCGCCGAGGGGCCGGGATTGCGGCAAAAGACCAAGGAAACGGTGGATATGCTTGTCAAAATTGACGCAGCGGGCGGTTTCGGATCCCTGAACGTCTCAAATGCCGCGGCGATTGCCCTATATGCTTCTCAGCCGCATTGAGAGGAGAGACCCATTCCCGCCCCGTCCAAGATTGCTACGTGCTGCTACTGCGGCACCCGCGCGGCGCTGGTCCTCAAGGGTCGCCAGCGGCACGAACTCAGCTGTTCCAGTTGCGGCGCCCCGTTGCATAACCTGAAGATGATTCCGGTCAAAAAGGCTTCGGATCCACAGCCGCGACACAGCATTCCGATGCAGAAGCCCAAAAAGAAGAGCTACAAGAAAAGGAAAAAAGGCCTTTTCTCGCGCGTTCTGGACGAAGCTTGGGATGTGATCGAGGACGTGTTCGACTGAGCCCTTTCCGACACGACCCTTCACAACTGCGTCAAATGGGTTTCGCGGCGCGTCAAAAGTTGCATCTTATAGCGTCTGTAAAACACAACCCGTGAAATCTGATGCTACCCCGACGATCCGTACTTGCCGGTCTTACCTTTTCAATCGCTTGTCCGCTGATATTGCGGGCGCAGACCGCCCCGGTCTTCTATTCCGCAAAAGGTGCGGCCATTACCGGTTATGACGCGGTCAGCTATTTTCGAGATGGCGGCCCGGTTCAAGGGCGACCCGACATTGCGGTGATGTGGAAGGGCGCTACCTGGCGGTTTGCCTCGCAGGAGAACCGAGAGGCGTTCGAGCTTAATCCGCGTGCCTACGCGCCGAGGTTCGGCGGATATTGCGCCTATGCCATGGCCTATGGCGAGCTCACCAGCGCGGACCCGATGGCGTGGAAAATCGTAGGTGGCAGGCTGTATCTGACGCATTCCCTCGAGATCGAAAAGATGTGGCTGACGGACACGACCGGCTTTATCCAGAAGGCCGAGAAAAACTGGCCGGCGATCCTATACGGTTGACAGGCAGATTCCCGCTTATCCGCTCGTGTCATCACAAAAATGCGCGCAGCCCCTTTTTTTTCCTCAACTCATGCCTAAATGTCACAGTGACCGCGGAACGGAACTGCCGCGGGTCATTTCACTGTCCCTCGTTCCAACAACTGGCGCCCAAGGTATCCTTGGGCGCTTTTTTCTTTTCCAAGTCACGGCTAGGCTGCAGCCATGACCGACTATTCCGATGACTTCCTCAGATCCGTCCTGAAACGCACCAAGGTGGTTGCGGTCGTTGGCGTGTCGATGAACCCGGTGCGGCCCAGCTATTACGTCGCGCGCTACTTGTCGCTCAAGGGGTATAGGGTGATCCCGGTCAATCCCGGCCATGCCGGAGCCGATCTTTTTGGGGAAACCGTTCGGGCCTCGTTGTCCGAAATCAGTGAACCCGTTGACATGGTGGATATTTTTCGCAGGTCCGAAGCCGTTCCTCCGATCGTGGATGAAGCGCTGGCTGCATTTCCCGACCTGCGCACGATCTGGATGCAGATCGGCGTCGAAAACGCCGAGGCCGCCGCGGTGGCGCAGGCGCGCGGTGTCGATGTCGTCATGAATCGCTGCCCCAAGATCGAATATCAGCGCCTGTTCGGCGAGCTGCGCATGGGCGGGTTCGCCACCGGCATCATCTCATCAAAACTCTGACCGCTCAGTTGACCGCCACGGCGTTGAGTTCCGCAAGCTGCTCTTGCCGCCGTTTCTCCAGCACGATGTCGCGCGGGACCCAGTCATAGCGCGTGTCCTCGCGCAAAGGACTCCAAAACAGGACCCCTCCATAGCGCCATGGGTCCAGAACGACACCGTCGTACATCGAATCACCGCGTCGGCTGATTATTGCCGTGCTGTGATCGATTCGGAACGGGTTGTCGGCGTTGGCGATCGCGCGGTGCAGGGTCAGCGTGCGAAAGTTCTCCTGCTTCAAGCGCCGTTCGATGTCCTCGGCCCAGTGCCAGCAAAGCCCGCGCGGGCGCAGCCCTTTGTTGACCTTGGCGTTATGGATCAGAGGGGGGTCTGTGATCTGGTATTCCTGCGACAGTTGCGCGGTATAGGCATAGGTGACGCGGGCCGCGCGCTGGGCCTCTTCCGGGTCGACCTCGGGCCCCAGCGCCTGGATCTGGGCTGCAAGCCGCGCGACGTCGTCGCTGCGAGCGGGCGGCGCGGATGAGCATGCGCCGAGCCCCAGAATGGCCAGCGTCGTCAGTGCCCAGATCATGGGTTTGAACATGCCTGTGTCCCTTGTCGCCTCTGCGCCCGGCAGGCGCTTCGGTCAACCACTATAGGGCGTGGATGTTGTTGGTGAAAGCCGGGTCTCAGCCCCGGTCGCGTGCGGCCTTTTCGGCGATGCCGCTGGTGCCCTGCCGTCTGGCAAGCTCGGCCAGAACGTCATCCAGCGGCACGTCGCGCGCGGCCAGCATGACCAGCAGGTGATACAGCACATCGGCGGCCTCGGATGTCAGCCGGTCGCGGTCACCCTTCACGGCTTCGATGATCGCCTCCACGGCCTCTTCGCCGAACTTCTCGGCGCACTTCTCGGGACCTTTGGACAGCAGCTTGGCGGTCCAGCTTGATTCGGGGTCCGCGCCCTTGCGGGATGCGATCGTGGCGGCCAGATCGTTCAGTATGCTCATGTCAGCCTCATGGGGATACCCGCGGCGGCCATGTGTTCTTTGGCCTCGCGAATGGTGTATTCGCCGAAGTGAAAGATCGAGGCCGCAAGCACCGCGCTGGCTCCGCCTTCCGTCACGCCTTCGACCAAGTGGTCCAGATTGCCCACGCCGCCCGAGGCGATCACTGGCACGTCGACCGCGTCCGAGATGGCGCGAGTGAGGGGAATGTTGAACCCCGCCTTGGTGCCGTCGCGGTCCATCGAGGTCAGCAGAATCTCACCCGCTCCCTTGGCGACGACGGTCTTGGCGAACTCTACCGCGTCGATGCCGGTTGGCTTGCGTCCGCCATGGGTGAAGATCTCCCATTTGCCGGGGCTGACGGTTTTGGCGTCGATGGCACAGACGATGCACTGGCTGCCGAACTGGTCGGCGGCCTCGGAGATCACATCGGGGTTGGCCACGGCGGCCGAGTTGAAGCTGACCTTGTCGGCCCCCGCCAGCAATAACGCGCGCACGTCTTCCTTGGTCCGCACGCCGCCACCCACTGTCAGCGGTACGAAGCACTGCTCGGCCGTGCGCTGAACCACGTCGAACATTGTGCCGCGGTTTTCATGCGTGGCGTGGATGTCCAGAAAGCAGATCTCGTCGGCGCCGGCGGCGTCATAGGCCTTAGCCGATTCCACCGGATCGCCCGCGTCGCGCAGGCCCACGAAATTCACGCCCTTGACCACGCGGCCATCGGCGACATCCAGACAGGGAATGATGCGGGTTTTCAGCATGGTTTGTCCTTTGTTGCCGCACCTCTACCGGCAAAGCCCCGCCGATGCCAGAGTTGTGATTGTCCTGCGCCCGGAACCTCGTGAAACTGAAGCGGATTTCAGCAGGAGGTGAAAACCATGCGCAACTTGTTTCTTACAACCGCTTTCATTCTGTCCGGTGCGACTTGGGCGATGGCTGACGACATCATCAAGGTCCCGACCGACAAGTCCGTGACCGAGGCCATCGACGCGCTGCAGGCTGCCGTCGAAAATGCAGGCGCGACTGTATTTGCCCGCGTTGACCACGCGGCCGGTGCGCACAAGGTCGACATGACGATACCGCCCAATCAGGTTTTGATCTTCGGAAACCCGGCCCTGGGAACGCCCGCCATGCGGATCGATCCGCGCGCGGGATTGTTCCTTCCGCTCAAGGTGCAGGCCTATGAGGATGCCGACGGCCAAGTCTGGTTGGCCTACGAGGATCCCAAGGAAACCATGGACGAGCTTGATGCGGTGGAAAAATCCCCGGTGATCGACAAGATGCGCGGTGCGTTGAGCAAGCTGACGAGTGCAGCGGCCAACTGATCGGCGTCATACCTGAGAAGCGCGCGCGATCCGTTTCATGCAATTGCGCACGATCAGAATGTGAAAGGGCATGATCACCGTCAGATAGATCCGTCCCAAACGATTGTGAGTCCGCACCCAGGTTGCCATGACTATGCGGTCTTCGTCGCGATGCACGGCGATGCGGAAATCCAGATGGCGGTCATCGATTCCCACGATGACCTCTGTCTCATCCCTGTAGGTCACGGGAAAAATCGCGCCGGTGCCTGCGTCGGGCGAGCCATTGTCGGTGTTCAAGTGCTTGCCGCCCTTCAAGCCGAATGGGGCAACGATTGCGTTCCGGATTCCCATCAGGATCTTCACCCACCCCGGCATGCTCAGACCGATTTTCATTGCGTCAAACGGTGCAAGGTCGCTTTGGACCGAGTACCCATCAACAAAATCGCCCGGAGTGTACAGCGACCACAACTCAGACTGCTCGGGCAGAACCTCTTTGCGGACCCCTGGCAATAGACTAACCCTTCAAAGCCGCCAGGGCGTCGCGCAGATCCAGCGCGCCGTCGTAGAGTGCGCGGCCTGAAATCGCGCCGTTCAGGTTTGCGCCGCAGTCGCGCAGGGCGATCAGGTCGTCCAGCGAACTGACCCCGCCGCTGGCGATCACAGGGATCGAGACTGCCCGGGCCAGGTCGGCCGTGGCCTCGACATTGGGGCCTTGCATCGCGCCGTCGCGGTTGATGTCTGTGTAGATGATCGCCGCCACGCCCGCGTCTTCGAAGCTGCGAGCCAGGTCGGTCACCATCACGTCGGTTTCCTCGGCCCAACCCTTGGTGGCTACGCGTCCGTTGCGCGCGTCGATCCCGACGGCGACCTGGCCGGAAAAGGCCTTGGCCGCCTGACGGACCAGATCGGGGTTCTCCACCGCAACCGTGCCCAGAATCACCCGGGCCAGACCCTTGTCCAGCCAGGTCTCGATCGTGGCCATGTCGCGGATGCCGCCGCCCAGCTGGGCCGGCACGTTGCAGGATTTCAAGATCGCCTCGACCGGGGCGGCGTTCACGGGTTCCCCGGCGAAAGCGCCGTTCAGGTCCACCAGATGCAGCCATTCGCAACCGGCCTCGACAAAGGCCCGGGCTTGGGCGGCAGGGTCTTCGTTGAAGACCGTGGCCTTGTCCATCTCGCCGCGCAGAAGGCGTACGGCCTGGCCGTCTTTCAGGTCGATTGCGGGATAGAGGATCATGTCGGGCGGCCTTTTCGTGACTGGTACTGGCGCGGGATATGGCACAGGCGGGGCAGGGGATGCAACGCGACGCAAAGTCAATCTTGCCCGAACGGGTGCCGGCGGTCAGACTGCCTGCAAAACAGGGAGGATACCATGAACAAACTTGCTCTGGCCGCTGCGGCTGCACTTGTCACCTTGGCCACCGGCGCGCGCGCGGATGACCCGGTCGACGGGCTTTGGAAAACCCAGCCGGGGGATACCGGCGGATATCTGCACGTCTCGATCGGGCCCTGCGGCAGCGCCGTTTGCGGCACCATCGACAGCGCCTTCGACAAGGACGGAAACCAGCAGCTGGATTACGAGAACCTTGGCAAGAACATCATCTGGGATATGGTCTCGGATGGCGGCGGCAGCTATAGCGGCGGCAAGATCTGGGCGCCGGACCGGGACAAGACCTACAATTCCAAGATGTCGCTGGACGGTCAGAACAAGCTGACGGTCAAGGGTTGCGTCGCGGGCGGCCTGATCTGTCGCGGTCAGACCTGGACCCGAGTGCAGTAACCGGTCAGGGGGCCCAGGTCAGGAAGTTTCCGATCATCCGGAGGCCCACATCCTGGCTTTTTTCAGGGTGAAACTGCATCCCGATCATCGTGTCGCGGCTGATCACGGCCGTGACCGGCCCGCCATAGTCCACATGGGCCAGACGTTGCGCCGGATTGGCGACACGGAAATGGTAGGAGTGGACGAAATAGACGTGATCGCCTGAGGCGACGCCGTTGAACACCGGGTGCTCGCTCTCGATCACCAGATCGTTCCACCCCATATGCGGAACCTTCAGCGACCGGTCTTCCGGCTCGATCCGCACCACGTCTCCGGTCACCCAATTCAGGCCCGGCGTGTCGGTATATTCGCGGCCCGTGGTCGCCATCAGCTGCATGCCGACGCAGATGCCCAGAAACGGGCGGCCCTTCTGCTCGACCGCTTCGACCATCGCATCGTGGATGCCCCTGTGCCCGCGCAGCTCGGCCGCGCAGGCGGGAAAGGCGCCGTCGCCGGGCAGCACCAGCCGGTCGGCGCGCGCGACGACATCGGCATCCGAGGTCACGACGACCTCACCCGCGTCCAGCTCGCGCGCCATGCGTTGAAACGCCTTTTCCGCCGAGTGCAGGTTGCCGCTTTCGTAGTCGATGATCGCGGTCAGCATCTAGAGCGCGCCCTTGGTGGACGGAATTGCATCCCCCTTGCGCGGGTCGGTCTCGACCGCCTGACGCAGGGCGCGGGCGACGGCCTTGAACGCCGCCTCGGCGATGTGGTGGCTGTTGAAGCCGTGCAACTGGTCGATATGCAGGGTGATGCCGCCATGGGTGGCCAGCGCCTGAAAGAACTCGCGTACCAACTCGGTGTCGAAACTGCCGATCTTGGGTGTCGGCAGATCCACTTTCCACACCAGAAACGGTCGGCCCGACAGATCCAGCGCGCAGCGCACCTGCGCGTCGTCCATCGGCAGATGGCACTCGCCATACCGCCGGATGCCTTTCTTGTCTCCCAGCGCTTGCGTCAGCGCCTGACCCAGTGCAATGCCGGTGTCCTCGACGGTGTGGTGATCGTCGATGTGATAGTCGCCTTTGGCCCGGATCGTCATGTCGATCAGCGAATGGCGCGCCAACTGGTCCAGCATGTGATCGAAGAACCCGACGCCGGTCTGGTTGTCATAGGTGCCGGTGCCGTCGAGGTTGACCTCGACCGTAATCGCGGTCTCGGCGGTCTTGCGGCTGATCGAAGCTGTGCGCATTGGCGAAATCCTCTTGCTACAGGGGCGCTTATAGACGGGGACGGGCGGCCTTATCCAGCCCGATCATTGCAATCGCAGCAAACTGTTGCAGGGGATTGCGCCCGGGCGCGGGGCGTGCCAGCCTGCGCCAAACGGAAGCAACAAGGCCACGAAATGTCCACCTGCGTTTTCATCCAGATCCGCTGCAAGCCCGGCACCACCTACAAGGTGGCCGAAGAGATCGCTCTGCGCGAAATCCACTCGGAACTCTACTCCACCAGCGGTGAATATGACCTGCTGCTCAAGCTTTACATTCCCGAAACCGAGGATGTGGGCCATTTCATTAACGAACACCTTCTGGTCATTCCGAACATCGAGCGGTCGTTGACGACAATGACCTTCAAGGCGTTCTAAGGCTCAGCCAAGTTCGAACGTCGTCACGCCGAACACGCGGTTCAGGTCGATATCCGGCTCGTGGTCGGAATACATGCGCGCGGTTTCAAAGACTTTTTCTAGGCCCAAAGCGTCAGCCAGTGCAAAGGCCGCCGCGTTGGGCTGTGGCATGTCGACATAGACCTCAGAACTGTGGTGATCAGCGGGAACTTCGGCCAGAACCGCAGCCAAAAGCGCCTGCGCGATGTCCGGATCGTCGGCGAACAGCGGCCCTACCTTGTAGCCATTCAGGCAGGGGCGCAGAGTTGCATAGCCGGCGAGGCGACCTTTCTGGATACAAAAACGCGAGATGTGGCCCGGTGCGCTCAGCCACTCCGTCAGAAAGGCATCCCGATGCGCGGGGAACAGGGCACGGTCATAGGTGCGAAGGTCTTCGGTCAGGCCACCGATGGGCGCGACCTCGATACTGGTCTTGGGTAGGCTGGACAGGATGCCTGAAACCGTGCCGGAGAACCGATAATTGTTGTAGGCGAAGACAAAGCCCGACTTGCGGTAGTTGTCCTGTTGTTCGACCACCCCGTCCAAGCCCATATTTCGCCCCGTACAATGCGCTAGGGCGTGCTGGGCGATTTCCAGACCATGACCGGATCCGCGAAACTCGGGCCGCACGATATAAAAGCCCAGAAACGAAAACGCGTCGTCGTAGTTCACGGCTGAAACCGAGGCGATCATCTCGCCATCCAGAAACCCGCCCAGAAATCCGTCGGGGTCGGTCGAGCGGAAACAAATTGCATCCTCATGGCCCGGGTTCCAGCCCTCGCGCCCGGCCCAATCCACTGCGTGGCGCAGTTCTTCGGCGGTCAGCGTGCGAATTTGGTAGTCTGACATCGGAGCATCCATCTGACTGCTGCTTGTCAGAACAGAATGGCGCAGGACCGACCGATCCGCCAGTGCTTGTTGTGGGAAGGTGGATATCTGGAGCGGGCGATGAGATTCGAACTCACGACCCTAACCTTGGCAAGGTTATGCTCTACCCCTGAGCTACGCCCGCAATCAGATATCTTGTGCGACCTTTCGGTCCTCGTTGGAGCGGGCGATGAGATTCGAACTCACGACCCTAACCTTGGCAAGGTTATGCTCTACCCCTGAGCTACGCCCGCGCCGTCGAGTGAGGCGTGAACTATAAATTCTGGCGGAAAGCTGCAAGAGGAAAAACGCACTTGGTCGGAAAAAATTTTGCGACAGAACAGGTGTGCTGAGCCGTTGAAACCTACAGCCCCGGATATTGACAACGGTGGAGACGGAGGGATGAACAAGGTTGAGAACATAAAACTGACTGCGCTGGTCGGAGCTATGCTTCTGAGCCTCTTTGCAGGTCAGTTGAGAAACGAGCAAGCCTATGAAGTTAATGATATTTTCAAACTGCCGCCCGAGGTCAATTCTCTCGAATTGAGTGGGTGACAGCGGTTTCGTTCGAAGGCCAAATTTTGCCGTATTCGATAACTAGTATATGCATAATGCGAAATTTCTGCTCAAACTTGTGCCGGTTGGCGCAAGTATTTGGATACCTAAAAGGGGATTGGCATGCATTGGTTTATTTCCATGTCACGGGTTGTGGCGACATCTTTGTTGCTGACCGGGGCAGTTAGCTTCGTTGCGGTGTTGGCTACGCCAGATATCGCCATAGCCAAGAACGGGAATGGCAATGGTGGCGGAAATGGTAACGGTGGTGGAAACGGAAATAGTAACGGTGGCGGCAACGGAAATGGCAAAAGCGCCGAAAAATCCAGTGCCAGCCTCGGAGGATCTGCGCGCAGCACGAAGGGTGGATCCGGCCAGGGCAAGGGTTTTCTCGCCGGTCTCGGTCTCGCTAAACCAAAAGCACAACGAAAGAACACCAAAACTACATCACGGATCAAAGGGCAGAACGGTTTTGCAGCCAAACTCGACGAATTCTTCACTGGAAAAAAGAAAGTCGAGAAGCCGATCCGTAAAGCGCGGGTAGCGGCGGCAGTTGTCGAGGAGCCGTATGTCAAACCAATCAAGCACGGCAAAATCGCGTCCGAGCTCAAGGGCTTGAATGCCGCGCACGCCAGCCAGACTGCCCTGATGAATGCGGCCCCGAACAGCATGCCTGGCAAGCTCTACAGCTATCAGCAGAGTATACTTGGTTTCTCTGGCGCGACAGAGGAGCTTGAAATGCGCGAACAGGAATTGTCCGAACTAGAAGGTCTGACCGAAGCGGAGATCGAGGACCAATTTGCGCCAACTGAAGAAGAAGCAGCCGAGGGCATCACCGCACAGGACAAATACGAGGATGCCGTGGCCGAAGCGGAGCAGGCTGTGACCGAAGCCGAAGAAGCCTTGGCAGGGGCGGATGATCCGCAGGAAGCACTTGATACCTTGACCGGTGGCCGTGACTTGTCCGATCCGGCTCTTCATGAACTGCACGATTTGTTGGGCTTGCCAGCGCCAATCGAGGAAGAGGTTTCGATCGACAGCACGCCGGAACAGTTGCCGCAGCAGCCCGTCGCGGAGTCCAGCGACGGTTGAACTAGCCTGTTCAGATGAAAAAAGGCGCGCTTGATGGCGCGCCTTTCTGTGTTTTAACGGTTTGGGTCACTCCAGCTCGACCAAAAGGTCCTTGGCGTCGATCTGGCCGCCGGGCTGGACATGCACCGCCTTTACCGTGGCGTCGCGTTCGGCATGGATGCCGGTTTCCATCTTCATCGCCTCGATGGTTAGCAGAAGGTCGCCTTCTTTGACCTCTTGCCCGGCGGTGACGGCGACAGTCGAAACCACGCCCGGCATCGGCGCGCCGACATGGTTGGCGTTTCCGACCTCGGCCTTGGGGCGCTGTATGGTCGAGGCCTGGACCATCCGGTTGGGCACCCGGATCACGCGGGGCTGACCGTTCAGTTCGAAGAACACCTTCACTTCGCCCTTCTCGTCGGTCTCGCTGATCGCCTGGCACCGGATTTCCAGAGTTTTGCCGGGGTCGATCTCGGCCGAGATCTCCTCTCCCGGCTCCATGCCGTAGAAGAAGGTGCGGGTGGGCAGGGTGCGTACCGGGCCATAGATCCGGTGGCGGCCCATGTAGTCCAGGAACACCTTGGGATACATCAGGTATCCGTTGAGGTCTTCGTCATCGACCTCCTTGCCCTCCAGCAGTTTCGACAGCTCCGCGCGGGTGGCCTCCAGATCAACCGGAGGCACGTCTTTGCCCGGCCGTTCGGTGTTCGGCTTTTCGCCTTTCAGCACCTTGGTCACGATCGTCTCGGGGAAACCACCCGGAGGCTGTCCCAGATTGCCGCGCATCATGTCGATGACCGAATCGGGGAAGGCCACGTCGGTCGAGGGATCCTCGACCTGCTCGCGGGTCAGGCCCTGGCTGACCATCATCAGCGCCATGTCACCCACCACTTTCGAGGACGGCGTCACCTTGACGATGTCACCGAACATCTGGTTCACGTCCGCATACATCTGCGCGACTTCGTGCCAGCGTTCCTCCAGCCCCATCGAGCGCGCCTGCGCCTTGAGGTTGGTGAACTGGCCGCCCGGCATTTCATGCAGATAAACCTCGGAGGCGGGGGCCTGCAGCCCGGATTCGAAGGCCGCGTATTGGCCGCGCACCGCCTCGAAGTAGTCGCTGATCTCGCGGATCGCCTTCACGTCCAACCCGGTGTCGCGGTCGGTGTGGCGCAGGGCCTCGACCACGGTGCCCAGCGTCGCCTGGCTGGTATTGCCCGAGAAGCTGTCCATCGCGCAGTCCACCACGTCCACGCCCGCCTCGCTGGCCGCCAGGATGGTGGCGCTGGCGATGCCGGCGGTGTCGTGGGTGTGGAAGTGGATCGGCAGGCCGACTTCTTCCTTCAGCGCGCGGATCAGTACCCGCGCGGCGGCGGGTTTCAGCAGGCCGGCCATGTCCTTGAGGCCCAGAACATGGGCGCCGGCGTCGCGCAGCTCCTTGGCCATGCCGACATAGTATTTAAGGTCATATTTGGCGCGGTTCGGATCAAGGATATCGCCGGTATAGCAGACGGTACCTTCACAGATCTTGCCGTTCTCGATCACCGCGTCCATCGCCACGCGCATGTTCTCGACCCAGTTGAGCGAGTCGAACACCCGGAACACGTCGATATTCTGCGAGGCCTGGCGCACGAATTCCTGCACCACGTTGTCGGGATAGTTGGTATAGCCCACCCCGTTGGCGCCGCGCAGCAGCATCTGGGTCATCAGGTTGGGCATGGCCTCGCGCAGGTCGCGCAGGCGTTGCCAAGGGCATTCCTGCAGGAAACGATAGGCCACGTCGAAAGTCGCCCCGCCCCAGCATTCGACGCTGAACAGCTGCGGCAGGTTCGCGGCATAGCTGGGTGCGACGCGGATCATGTCGATCGAGCGCATCCGGGTGGCCAGCAGCGACTGGTGCCCGTCGCGCATGGTGGTGTCTGTGATCAGCAACTGGCGCTGGGCCTTCATCCAGTCGGCCACGGCCTGCGGGCCCTTCTGTTCCAGCAGGTTGCGCGTGCCCATCAGCGGTTCCGCCTTGGGCGCGGGGGGCTTGGGTTCCTTGAGGTCGGCACGCGGCCGCGGGCGATCCTTGGTCTCGGGGTGCCCGTTCACCGTTATGTCGGCGATATAGGTCAGAACCTTGGTGCCCCGGTCGCGGCGCTTCTTGAACTGAAACAGCTCGGGCGTCTCGTCGATGAACTTGGTGGTGTATTCGTTCGACAGGAAGGTCGGGTGCTTCAGCAGGTTTTCGACAAAGGCGATGTTGGTGGAAACACCGCGCACGCGGAACTCTCGTAGGGCGCGGTCCATCCGGGCAATCGCCTTTTCCGGCGTCGGCGCCCAGGCGGTGACCTTGGTCAGCAACGAGTCGTAATACCGCGTGATCACCCCGCCGGCATAGGCCGTGCCGCCATCCAGCCGGATGCCCATGCCCGTGGCCGAACGATAGGCCGTGATGCGCCCATAGTCGGGGATGAAGTTGTTGAGCGGGTCTTCGGTGGTCACGCGCGTCTGCAGCGCGTGGCCGTTCAGGCGGATTTCGTCCTGGCTGGCCTTGCCGGTGGCCTCGGCCAGGGTCTTGCCCTCGGCGATCAGGATCTGCGCCTGCACGATGTCGATGCCGGTGACCTCTTCGGTCACGGTGTGTTCGACCTGGACGCGGGGGTTCACCTCGATGAAATAGAACTTGCCGGTCTCCATATCCATCAGGAATTCGACCGTGCCGGCGCATTCATAGTTCACATGCGCACAGATGCGGCGGCCCAGGTCGCAGATCTCGGCGCGTTGCTCTTCGGTCAGATAGGGGGCAGGGGCGCGTTCCACGACCTTCTGGTTTCGGCGCTGAACCGAGCAGTCGCGTTCATACAGGTGATAGATCTGCCCGTGTTTGTCGCCCAGGATCTGCACCTCGACATGGCGGGCGCGGGTGATCATCTTTTCCAGATAGCCCTCACCATTGCCGAATGCGGCCTCGGCCTCGCGGCGGCCTTCCAGAACCTTTTCTTCCAACTCGTCTTCGGAATAGATCGGGCGCATCCCCCGGCCGCCGCCGCCCCAGGACGCTTTGAGCATCAGCGGATAGCCGATCTCGGCCGCTTCCTTGCGGATCGCGTCCATGTCATCGCCCAGCACTTCGGTCGCCGGGATCACCGGCACACCGGCGGCAATCGCCACCTTGCGTGCGCTGGCCTTGTCGCCCAGGGCGCGCATGGTTTCGGCCTTGGGGCCGATGAAGGTGATACCGTTCTGCACGCAGGCATCCACGAAATCGGGGTTTTCCGACAGCAGGCCATAGCCCGGGTGGATGGCGTCAGCGCCGCTTTCCTTGGCGACGCGGATGATCTCGTCGATCGACAGATAGGCCGCGACCGGGCCCAGACCCTCGCCGATGCGATACGCCTCGTCCGCCTTGAACCGGTGCAGGCCCAGCTTGTCCTCCTCGGCATAGACGGCAACGGTGCGTTTGCCCATCTCGTTCGCGGCGCGCATCACGCGAATGGCAATCTCACCCCTGTTGGCGATCAGGATTTTCTTGAAGTCAGTCATGGCAAGTCCCGGTCTTTTGCATTTGGCCGTGTTAATAGACCGAGATTACGCGCAGATATATCTGTAGTTCTGGGTAGAACCGGCATGTTATCGCTCGCAAACGCCGCCTATTGCGGCGTTTTATGGCACATGCTGCATCGCGGCATCAATGTTTGCGTTAACATCCGGCAGATCTTTTAGCGTTGCGGCACCCAATTGTCCCATATTTGCAAGCATGTCCTGTCGCAGAATATCAATGACATGGGTCGGTCCGCGCGCGCCCAATGCTGCAACGCCATAGAGGAACGCCCGCCCCAGCATGACCAGATCGGCGCCCAAGGCGCGCGCCCGCAGAATGTCCAGCCCGCCCGAAACACCGCTGTCGAAGATCAGCGGCAGGTCGGTCGCGGCGCGGATGGCGGGCAGCATGTCGATGCTGGCCGGCGCGCCATCGAACTGGCGGCCGCCGTGATTCGAGACCCAAAGCGCGTCGATCCCAGCCTGTTTCAGCCGCTCGGCATCCTCGGGGCGCAGCACGCCCTTTATGATGAACGGCCCCTGCCAGTGGTCGCGCAGCCACTTGACGTAATCCATGCCCGGAGAGGTCCTGAGCAGGTACCCGATATGCGCCGTGGGCGGCAGATTGGCGGTGCCGTCGATATATTTGTCCAGCGTGCGCATCCGGGGCTTGCCGTGACGCGCCATGCCCCAGGCCCAGGCCGGACGGGCGGCGATCTGCGCCAGCAGGCGCGGCGTCAGGCGCGGCGGATGGGTCAGGCCCGAGCGGGTTTGCCGTTCCCGGCGCGAGGCCACGGGCACATCGACGGTCAGCACCAGCGTGCCGAACCCGGCGGACCGGGCGCGGGACAGCAGGTCGGCGCGAATCTCCGGGTCCTTGGGCGGGTACAGCTGGAACCAGGCGTCGGGTCCGATATGCGGGGCCATGTCCTCGGGGCTTTGACTGGCGACAGTGGACAGAACATACGGAATGCCCGCCTGCGCCGCGGCGCGCGCCATCAGCGCTTCGGCCCCCGGCCAGACCAGTCCGCACATCCCGATCGGGGCCATGCCGAAGGGCAGCGGATGGTCGCGCCCCAGAAAGCGGGTGCTGGTGTCGAATTCCAGCGGGCCTTTCAGGATGGCGGGCAGAAACCCGATGCGGTCCAGCGCCGCCCGGTTGCGTTTCAGCGCGGTCTCGGCCCCGGTGCCGCTGTCGACATAGTCCCAGACAAAGTGCGGCAGCCGACGGCGTGCGCGGCGCTTCAGATCCTCGATGCCTGGATAGGTGCTGTGCAGGTCCATGCTGATTGATCCGACCTGAGGCCCGATTCGGCAAGGGTTTCAATCGGATGCAGCCCGCACCTGACGGCTCAACCAGCGCAACGAAAGAAATTCGTAAAACCGTGCGAACAAGCCGTGAACAAACCCTTTCCCTCGGCGCGCTTCCGGCTTAGTTTGGGCGCATGAGCAGTTTCGATGAAAATGACGCCTTCGAAGGCGCCTCGCTGTCGGCCCGCGCCATGGCCGCGCTTCGGCCCGAGGTGGACTACTTGAATGAATTGAACCCGGCGCAGCGGGAAGCGGTCGAGCTGTTGGATGGCCCGATCCTGATGCTGGCCGGGGCGGGCACCGGCAAGACCAAGGCCCTGACCACCCGCATCGCGCATCTGCTGAACATCGGGCGGGCCCGCCCGAACGAGATTCTGGCCGTGACCTTCACCAACAAGGCCGCGCGCGAGATGAAGGAACGGGTCGGCCGCCTGCTGGGCCAGCCCGCCGAGGGCATGCCGTGGCTGGGCACCTTCCACTCGATCTGCGTCAAGCTGCTGCGCCGCCATGCGGAACTGGCGGGGCTGAAGTCGAACTTCACCATCCTCGACACCGACGACCAGCTGCGCCTGCTCAAGCAACTGGTGCACGCCGCCAATATCGACGACAAGCGCTGGCCCGCGCGGATGTTGGCGGGCATCATCGACGACTGGAAGAACCGCGCCCTGACGCCCGACAAGGTTCCCACCGCCGATGCCGGGGTCTACAACAACAAAGGCGTCGAGCTTTATGCCCAATACCAGACCCGCCTGCGCGAGCTGAACGCGGTGGATTTCGGTGACCTGCTGTTGCACATGGTCACCATTTTCCAGACCCACCCGGACGTGCTGGAGCAATACCAGCGCTGGTTCCGCTACATCTTGGTGGACGAATACCAGGACACCAACATCGCCCAGTACCTGTGGCTGCGGCTGTTGGCCGGTGGGCACAAGAATATCTGCTGCGTGGGGGACGACGACCAGTCGATCTATGGCTGGCGCGGCGCCGAGGTGGGCAACATCCTGCGTTTTGAGAAAGACTTTCCCGGCGCCCATGTGGTGCGGCTGGAACAGAACTACCGCTCGACCCCGCATATCCTCGCCGCCGCCTCGAACGTGATCCGTGGCAATGAAAGCCGTCTGGGCAAGGAGTTGTGGACCGACAAGCCCGGGGGCGAAAAGGTCCGCCTGATCGGCCACTGGGATGGTGAGGAGGAGGCCCGTTGGATCGGCGAAGAGATCGACGCCATGCAGGGCGGCACCCGTGGCGTGCGACCGATGAACCTGGACGAAATCGCCATCCTTGTGCGCGCCAGCCATCAGATGCGCGCCTTCGAGGACCGGTTCCTGACCATCGGCCTGCCCTACAAGGTGATCGGCGGCCCTCGATTCTATGAACGGATGGAGATCCGAGATGCCATGGCCTATTTCCGGCTGGTGGTCAGCCCCGAGGACGATCTGGCTTTCGAGCGGATCGTGAACACGCCCAAGCGCGGCTTGGGCGACAAGGCGCAGCAGACGATCCAGCGCACCGCGCGCGAACATGGTGTGTCGCTGGTTCAGGGCGCGCGGATCGCTGTGGAGCAAGGGCTGATCAAGGGCAAGGGCGGCGCGGCTCTGCGTGAACTGGTAGAAGGGCTGGCGCGCTGGAACGCGATGACCCGCGGCCCCCGGATCGAGATCGAGGATGATGCGGTCATCGACGACGGAACCGCGCCCGTGCGCTATGGCCCGCCCGAGGTGTCGCATATCGAACTGGCGCAGATCGTGCTGGACGAATCCGGCTATACCGCCCACTGGCAGAACGACAAGACGCCGGAGGCTCCGGGGCGGTTGGAAAACCTGAAGGAACTGGTGAACCAGCTGGACAATTTCGAGAACCTGCAAGGGTTCCTGGAGCATGTCGGCCTGGTGATGGACAACGAACAGGACAGCGGCGGGCCCAAGGTCTCGATCATGACCCTGCACGCGGCCAAGGGGCTGGAGTTTCCGGCCGTGTTCCTGCCGGGGTGGGAGGACGGTCTGTTCCCCTCGCAACGGTCGATGGACGAGTCCGGCCTCAAGGGGCTCGAGGAGGAACGGCGGCTGGCCTATGTGGGCATCACCCGCGCCGAGGAGGTCTGCACCATTTCCTTCGCCGCCAACCGGCGGGTGTTCGGGCAGTGGCAGAACGCGATGCCTTCGCGTTTCATCGATGAATTGCCCGAGGATCATGTCGAGGTTCTGACACCTCCGGGCCTCTATGGCGGTGGCCAGATGTCGGCAGGCATCGAGACCCGCGCGGCGCAGGCCAATGTCTACAACTCGCCCGGCTGGAAACGGATGCAGGCGCGGCAGGGGCAATACGGCATGTCGCAGCCGCGTGAATCCCGCAACACCGTGATCGACGCGACCGCCGTGGCCAGCTTTACCCTGGGCGAGCGGGTGTTCCACCAGAAGTTCGGCTATGGCGGCGTGGTCGGGATCGAGGGGGACAAGGTCGAGGTCGAGTTCGACAAGGCCGGAACCAAGAAGGTCGTCGCACAGTATCTATCCGCAAAAGACGACGTGCCGTTCTGATCCAGCGGAATGTGCCTCCCGGCACATGCTCGACTTTTTTGTTTGGCGCCCGGTCCTGCCCGTGGCGCCTTTTTCATGCCGAATGAAAATAAACGGCGGTTCCCAGGGAGGAGGAGGGAACCGCCGTTCTTGTCAACATCAGAGCAGGGAGGAGGAGAGCCCCGATGTATCCGAACCCGGGTTTTCCCCGGTATCTGAAGCGCGCGGTGACACCAGGGAGGAGGAAGGGTGCCACCGCGCTCTTTTCACATCGGGAAGGGAGGAGGAGAACCCGATGTATGCGTTTCCGGGTCTGGCCCGGTATTTGAAGGGCGCGGTGGCATCAGGGAGGAGGAAGATGCCACCGCGCGCTTTCAACATCAGAGCAGGGAGGAGGAGAGCCCCGATGTATCAGCATCCGGCAGGTTGAGGCCGGTATAGGGTGCGGCAGCATCAGGGAGGAGGAGAGATGCTGCCGCTGAAATACAGGTCCTATGGGAGGAGGAGTGGACCTGATCTCGGTGTTTCGTGGCGCTTAGCGCGCGAATTGTTCTTCGGCGGCCTGCATGGCCAGGCGACGGATCATCGAACGGTGCAGGCCCAGATCGGCCAGCTCGCGGTCCGACAGTTCTGACAGTTCGTTCACCGTCTGGCGGTACACGCGATAGCGTGCGATACGGGTCTTCATGGTTTCGATCAGAAAGGCGAAACCAAATGTCGATGCGCTTTTGTGTGCGCTGTTGGTGCTTGCGACTGCCATGTTCGTTACCCAATCATCTGTCGTTGCCGCCGCTATGTTCCGGCGCTTGCTTGAGACTGAAGATAGGCAAATGCTGCGATTGCACAATACCGGACAGGATCAATGCTGCTATGCAGCAAGTGCATAGATTGACTGTCGGAATCCCGACACCCGTAAATATGCCTTTAAAATATGGAAATTTTCGTTAGCGCGAACTGCGGGGCATTGTTCCGGCCTGGCTGCCGCCCATCATTTGATGAAAATTTGCGCGCGTAAACGCGGAATTTGTGCGGTTCAGGACTGCGCGATTTTTGTGCGTCTGGCCCAACTCCCGATTTGGGCGCGGTCATGGGGCTTTGTGGGACTGGCGGGAATTGGTGGGAAATTCGGGGCGGTCTCTCTTGGGTTCGGCCTGGTTCGCAGGGTGATTCGGCGCCATTTGGTCGAATAAGCGAGGGGTGTTGGGCGGAATCGGGGTTGTTGAGCAGGAGATGTGGGAAATCGTGGGAAAATTTTTCCCGCGCGGAATCTGTCTATATATTGTGTTTAGGCGTTATTAGTTGTCTACCTGTGGTCATTTTTCGTATTTGTGTATGAATTTCCACTGCTTTAGTTTTCCGGATCTAACCTTCTTGGGAAAAAATCTCATTGATTTCCATGAATTCCCATGGCATCCCTTATTCATCCGATGAGGACGAGGCACATGGGGCGCCAAACGACCCCGAACCAAAAACAAACAGGTTTCATACAGGCATCTCGCTTTCATCACTCAAGAGATCCGGCGCGCGGGCGAGCAGACATCCCCCCAGGTGGCGCGCGCAGCTGGACATCCCGCACAGCGGGTCAATGCGGCGGGTTGATCAGTGGCAGCAGATCAACCCGCCGTTTTTCATCCGGGGGAAGACGTAGGTGGGGCGCAAGCGAAAGGGACAGTCGTCTTGGCGCGCAGGTTTAGAGGTGAAAGCCACCACAAGGTGGATGCGAAGGGCAGGGTGTCGATCCCGGCCTCGTTTCGCCGTGTGCTCGAGGCCTCGGACCCCAACTGGCAGCCTGGCGACAATCCTGAACTGGTGATCGTTTACGGTGACCACCGCCGCAAATACCTTGAATGCTATACTATGGAGGCGATCGACGAGGTCGACGCCAAGATCGACGCGCTGCCGCGCGGCTCGATGCAGCGCAAGATGTTGCAGCGTCTGTTCCACGGGCAGTCTTTCCCGACCAATGTCGATGAAACAGGTCGCCTGGTGTTGCCGGCCAAGCTGCGCAACAAGATCGGGCTGGAAGGCGAGGCGTTCTTTATCGCCGCGGGCGACACGTTCCAGATCTGGAAGCCCGAGACATACGAGGCCGAGGAACTGGCCGCCACCGAAGACTGGTTGGACGAACTGCCCGAGGATTTCGATCCGATGCAGTTCCTTGACGGCATCGAAGGTGCGTGACGGCATGGCCGGCGCGGATCACACTTCATCTGACAAACCCCATATTCCCGTTCTGCTGCGCCCTTTGCTGGACGCGGTCCAGCCGGTTTCCGGCACCTGGCTGGATGGTACCTTTGGTGCGGGCGGCTATACCCGGGGTTTGCTTGAGGCTGGCGCCGACAAGGTAATCGGCGTCGACCGGGATCCATTGGCCTTTGAAATGGCGGCGGATTGGGCTGCCGAATATGGTGACCGGCTGGTGATGCAGCCGGGTGTTTTCTCGCGCATGGATGAATATGCCAGCGACCTCGACGGCGTGGTGCTGGACCTTGGTGTCTCGTCCATGCAGCTGGACCAGGCCGAGCGCGGCTTTTCCTTCATGAAAGACGGCCCGCTGGACATGCGCATGAGCCAGGAGGGCGAAAGCGCAGCTGATCTGGTCAACACTGCGACCGAGGAGCAATTGGCCGACATCCTGTTCCACTACGGTGAGGAGCGGGCCAGCCGCCGCATCGCGCGCGCCATCGTGAAGGCCCGCACCGAGTCGCCCATCACCACCACCCTGCGTCTGGCCGAGATCGTCGAATCCTGCCTGCCCCGCGCCAAGCCCGGCCAGTCCCATCCGGCCACGCGGTCGTTCCAGGCGCTGCGCATAGCGGTGAATGCCGAATATGAGGAATTGTTCCAGGGTATGATGGCCGCCGAGCGCGCGTTGAAGCCGGGCGGGCAACTGGCGGTGGTCACTTTCCATTCGGTCGAGGACCGGATGGTCAAACGCTTTTTTCAATCGCGCGCGGGCAAGACCGGACGCGCCAATCGCTATGCGCCCGAAATCCAGCCGGATCAGCCGCAATTCACATTGAAGACCCGCAAGGCCATCGGCCCCGACCCGCAGGAGTTGCAGGACAACCCGCGCGCGCGCTCTGCCAAGTTGCGGGTTGCTGTTCGTACCGATGCTCCGGCGGGGGAAATTGATGCCCGCGCCATCGGCATGCCCATGATCGGGGGAAAGGCAAGATGAAGAGTATTCTGTTTGTATTGACCGCCTTGGGTGTTTTCGGGCTGGCCTTGTGGGCCTATCAGGAAAACTACCGCACCCAACAGGTACTGAAGGAAACTCAGTCTCTGCAGCACCAGATCGGCGCGGCGCAGGCCCGGCTGGCGGTGTTGCAGGCCGAATGGGCCTATCTGAACCGTCCGGACCGACTGCGTGAATTGGCCGACCTGAATTTCGAGCGTCTGGGCCTTCTGCCGCTGCGCGCCGAGCAGTTCGGACGCGCGGACCAGATCGCCTATGCCGAGGATCCCGACCTGCCCATTGCCGACCCGATCGAATTGCAGGCGATCACCGACACCCAGGCCCTTGGCGAGGTGCAGATCCCATGACGCGCACACCGCTCCGCCCGCTTGCCCGCATCCTCGAGGCCCGCGCCCGCGGGGAAAACCCCAAGGTGATCGAGCGCGAGAACATCCGCCGCCGCCACGAAGAGATGAAGGACCGCGCCCGCGCTCGCGCCGAGGGGCGGTTGCTGGTGCTCAGTGCGTTTTTCTTTGCGGCTTTTGCCGTTGTCGGGTTCCGGATGGGCGCTTTGGCTACTTCGGAGGCGCAAGAGCCGCTGGCGAGCGCCCCGGGCGCGTCGATTGCCATGCAGCGGGCGAATATCGTGGACCGCGAAGGCCGAATCCTTGCGACCAACCTTGATACCTACTCCGTTTATGCCCAGCCCCCGCTGATGATCGACCCGATCGCGGCCGCGGAAAAGCTGGTGGCGATCTTCCCGGATCTGGACAAAGAGCGGTTGGTCAAGGACTTCACCGGCAAGCGCAAATTCCTGTGGATCAAAAAACGTATTTCACCGGAACAAAAGCAGGCGGTGCATGACATCGGCGATCCGGGCATCCTGTTCGGCCCGCGCGAAATGCGGCTCTATCCCAACGGCCGGCTGGCCGCGCATATCCTTGGCGGTTCAGGCTTTGGGCGCGAAGGCGTCTCGGCTGCCGAGGTGATCGGTGTGGCCGGGGTGGAAAAACAGTTCGATGACTATCTGCGCGACCCGGCCAACGGAACCAAGCCGCTGCAGCTGTCGCTGGACCTGACCGTTCAGGCGGCGGTGGAACAAGTGCTGGACGGCGGCATGAAGATCATGAACGCCAAGGGCGCCTCGGCGGTGCTGATGAACGCCCATACCGGCGAAGTAATTGCTGCCGCCTCGTTGCCCTCTTTCGACCCGAACGACCGCCCGCGCCCGCCGACCTCGGGTTTCGACCCTTCGGACAGCCCGCTGTTCAACCGCTATGTGCAGGGCGTGTATGAACTTGGCTCGGTCTTCAAGATATTCACCGCCGCGCAAGCGGTCGATCTGGGGCTGGTGAATTCCGACACGATCATCGACACCTCGGGCCCGATGAAGATCGGGCGTTTCCCGATCGGCGAATTCAACGGCAAGAATTACGGCAAGATCAGCGTGGCCGAAGTGATCGTGCACAGCTCGAACCGCGGCACGGGGCGGTTGGCGCTGCAGATCGGCGCCGAGCGCCAGCAACAGTTCCTGGACGCGCTGGGCATGTTCGACCCCACCCCGTTCGAGATCGTCGAGGCCAAGGGCGGGGTGCCGCTCAAGCCCAAGAAGTGGGGCGAATTGAGCACCGTCACCATTTCCTACGGCCACGGCCTGTCGACCAGCCCGATGCATCTGGCGGCGGGCTATGCGGCCATCGCCAATGGCGGGCATTATGTCAGCCCCACGATCTTGCGCCGCAACGGGCCGCAATACGGGCCGCGCGTGATGTCGGAAAGCGCGGCCAAACAATCGCTGATGATGCTGCGCAAGGTGGTGACGGACGGAACCGCCAGTTTTGGTGACGTTCCGGGCTATGCCGTGGCCGGCAAAACCGGCACCGCCGACAAGCCCAAGCCGCGCGGCGGGTACTATGATGACAAGGTGATCGCCACCTTCGCTTCGGTCTTTCCGGCCTACGATCCGAAATATGTTCTGATCGTTGCGCTGGACGAACCGTCGATCCTGGCCTACGGCGAAAAGCGCCGCACGGCAGGCTGGACGGCGGTACCCGTGGCGGCCGAGTTGATCGGCCGCATCGCGCCGCTGCTGGGCTTGCGTCCGCGGCTTGAGCCTGAGGATCGCGCTGCTATAACGCTGACCTCGAATTAGGAAGTCCGACAGAGGTGGGTCATGGGCGCAAGGTCAAAGAAACTCAGCCAGCTGGCCCTGACCGCGCGCGGCGGTGCCGACCCGGAGATTTCCGGGCTGGCGGTGGACAGCCGTCAGGTCAAGGACGGCTTTCTGTTCGCGGCGCTGCCGGGGACGCGCGTGCATGGGGGCGAATTCATTCAATACGCCCTGCGTATGGGGGCTGCGGCCATCCTGACCGATGCCGAAGGCGCGCGGATCGCCGCTGATGAACTGGCCGCCTCGGACGCCGCCCTGGTGGTGGTGCAGGACCCGCGCCAGACGCTGGCCTATACCGCCGCATTGTGGTTCGGGGCGCAGCCGCGCACCATGGTGGCGGTCACCGGCACCAACGGCAAGACCTCGATTTCGACCTTCGTGCGCCAGATCTGGACCGAGCTGGGCCACATGGCTGTCAATCTCGGCACTACAGGGGTCGAGGGCGCGTGGACGGCACCGCTGGCCCACACGACACCCGAACCCATCACCCTGCATCGCTGTCTGGCCGAGGCCGCCGAGGCCGGCGTGACCCACGCCGCGATGGAGGCCTCGTCGCATGGGTTGGAACAGCGCCGGCTGGACGGCGTGCACCTGACGGCGGCGGGGTTTTCGAATTTCACCCAGGATCACCTGGACTATCACGCGACGTTCGAGGCGTATTTCGCCGCCAAGGCGGGGCTGTTCGACCGGGTTCTGCCGCAGGACGGAACCGCCGTGATCAACATGGATGATCCGAAAGGCGCCGCGATCCGTGATATCGCGCAGGCGCGCGGTCAGACAGTTTTGACCGTAGGCAGCGGGGATGTCGATCTTTGCCTGTTGAACCAACGGTTTGACGCCACCGGGCAGGATCTGCGCTTTGCCTGGCGCGGCAAGACCTTCCAGACCCGGCTGAACCTGATCGGCGGGTTCCAGGCCGAAAACGTTCTGCTGGCCTGCGGGCTGGTCATTGCCAGCGGAGACGAGCCCGACCATGTCTTTGACACCTTGCCGCATCTGACCACGGTGCGGGGGCGGATGCAGTTGGCCGCGACGCGCAGCAACGGGGCTGCGGTGTTCGTCGATTACGCGCACACGCCCGACGCTGTGGCCACTGCGCTGCAGGCGCTGCGCCCGCATGTGATGGGCCGGTTGATCGCCATCGTCGGCGCGGGCGGCGACCGGGATGCGACCAAGCGCCCGTTGATGGGCCGCGCCGCGGCCGAGAACGCCGATATCGTCTTTGTCACCGACGACAACCCGCGCTCGGAAGACCCCGCCGCCATCCGCGCCGCGGTGATGGCCGGGGCCCCCGACGCGACCGAGGTGGCCGACCGGGCCGAAGCCATCCTGCGCGGCATCGATGCTTTGCAGCCGGGCGATGCGCTGCTGATCGCGGGCAAGGGGCACGAGACCGGGCAGATCGTGGGTGACCAGGTTCTGCCCTTCGATGATGTGGAACAGGCCAGCATCGCCGTGGCCGCACTGGACGGGAGGGTCGCATGACACTCTGGACCGCATCCGAGGCCGCCGCCGCGACGGGCGGACGGGCCACGACCGACTGGCAGGCGGGCGGCGTGTCCATCGATACGCGCACGCTGCAACCGGGCGACCTGTTCGTGGCGTTGAAGGCGGCGCGCGACGGGCATGATTTCGCGGCGCAGGCGCTGGAAAAAGGGGCCGCCGCCGCGCTGGTGACGCACGTCCCGGACGGCGTGGCCGCCGATGCGCCATTGTTGATCGTCGACAACGTGCAGACCGCGCTCGAGGCGTTGGGCCGCGCCGCCCGTGATCGGTGCAAGGCCCGCGTGGTCGGGGTGACGGGCAGTGTCGGCAAGACCTCGACCAAGGAGATGCTGGCGACCATCCTGTCGGATCAGGGCCGCACCCATGCCAGCGTTGCCAGCTACAACAACCATTGGGGCGTGCCGCTGACTCTGGCCCGGATGCCGCGCGACACCGAATATGCGGTGATTGAGATCGGCATGAACCACCCCGGCGAAATTGCACCTCTGGCGCGGCAGGCTCGCCCGCATGTGGCGCTGGTCACCACCGTCGCCGCCGTTCACCTCGAGGCGTTCGAGTCGGTTGCCGGCATTGCTCACGAAAAGGCCGCCATCTTCGAAGGGTTGGAGGCCGGCGGCACCGCCATCGTGAACGCCGATCTGGATCATACCGACATCCTGCGCACCTGCGCCGCCCGGCATGGCGCCGTGATCGTGGATTTCGGCCGCACCGCCTCGGATTATCGGCTGACCGGCGTGACCCAGTCGCCTACAGACATCCACGTGACCGCCGAGGCCATGGGCCAGGCCATCGCCTTTGATGTGCAATCGGCGGGCACGCATTTTGCCATGAACGGCCTGGGCGCGCTTGCCGCCTGTGTTGCGCTGGGCATCGATCTGGACGCGGCCATCACCGGCCTGGCCAAATGGGCGCCGGTCACAGGGCGGGGCGTGCGCGAAACGCTGACATTGCCGGATGGCGGGCAGATCGAACTGCTGGATGACAGCTACAACGCCAATCCGACCTCGATGGCGGCGGCGCTGGATGTGTTGGCGGCAGCGCAGAGCGAAAGGCGCATCGCCTTCCTGGGCGACATGAAAGAGCTGGGGCCAAACGAAAGCGCGATGCACGCAGCGATGGCAGACGTGCCGGCCATGACGCAGATCGACAAGGTGCATTGCATTGGACCGTTGATGCGGGCGCTGCACGAGGCCCTGCCCGAGGACAAGCGTGGGCTGTGGTTCGAGACCAGTGACGAAATGGTTCCAGAGCTTCCGCAGCTGGTTCGGGCGGGCGATGCCGTGTTGGCCAAAGGTTCCCTCAGCATGGCGCTGGCACGGATTGTTGACGGTTTGCGGAAAATGGGGCAAGTGGGCGCGCTTGATGCATGACCACCCATGACCGCGGTGTGAGAAAGGTTTTGTAATGCTTTATTGGTTGACCAGCCTGTCGGACGGAGGGGATTTCTTCAACCTCTTCCGCTACATCACGTTCCGCGCAGGCGGCGCCTTTCTGACGGCCCTGATCTTTGGCTTCCTGTTCGGCAAGCCGTTGATCAACGTGCTGCGCCGGAAACAAGGCAAGGGTCAGCCAATTCGGGATGACGGCCCCGAGGGGCACTTTTCCAAGGCCGGCACGCCCACGATGGGGGGCCTGCTGATTGTCGGTGCTCTGGTGACGTCCACGCTGATTTGGGCGCGGTGGGACAATCCCTATGTCTGGATGGTTCTGTTCGTCACGCTGGCCTACGCAGCCATCGGATTTGCGGACGACTATGCCAAGGTGTCGAAGCAGAATACCAAGGGCGTTTCAGGCAAAATGCGCCTGGCTTTGGGCATCATTATTGCCGCGCTGGCCGCGCTGTGGGCGACGCTGCACCACCCGGAGATGCTGCAGAACCAGCTGGCCGTGCCGATCTTCAAGGACACGCTGATCAATCTGGGTATCTTCTACATTCCGTTCTCGATCGTGGTGATCGTGGGGGCGGCGAATGCCGTCAACCTTACCGACGGGCTGGACGGGCTGGCCATCATGCCCGCGATGATCGCGGCCTCGACCTTGGGCGTGATCGCCTATGCGGTGGGTCGCGTCGACTTTACCGAATATCTGGACGTGCACTATGTGCCCGGCACGGGTGAGATTCTTATCTTCACCGCCGCATTGTTTGGCGGTGGGCTTGGGTTTCTGTGGTACAACGCTCCGCCAGCGGCGGTGTTCATGGGGGATACCGGCTCGCTGGCCCTCGGCGGCGCACTGGGCGCCATCGCCGTTGCCACCAAGCACGAGCTGGTTCTGGCCATCGTCGGCGGCCTGTTCGTGGTCGAGGCGTTGAGCGTGATCATCCAGGTGCTGTATTTCAAACGCACAGGCCGGCGGGTCTTCCTGATGGCGCCGATCCATCACCACTATGAGAAGAAGGGCTGGGCCGAGCCAACCATCGTGATCCGGTTCTGGATCATCTCGCTGATCCTGGCGATGATTGGCCTTGCGACACTGAAAGTACGGTAAGGCTCCCGCCGGGCGCGGTGGGCCTGCGGCCCGCCTGTACCCGTTGGGCCCGGCTCGCGCCGAGGGCGCGAGCCTGACGCCGCCCTTGCCAAGGGTCAATTCTTCGGTACAGGGTAGCGGCGCATTGGCAGATGGAAGAAGGTGCGCGGCATGATCCCGGTCAAAGGGTTTTCAGGACATAAGGTTGCGGTTCTGGGGCTGGGGCGGTCGGGCCTGGCCACGGCGCGCGCATTGCGGACGGGCGGAGCCGAGCCGGTGTGCTGGGATGACAACCCCGCCGCGCGCGAAAAGGCCGAGGCCGAGGGGTTCATGTGTCAGGACCTGCGGCGGGAAGGCGCCTTTGACGCGATTGCCACGTTGATCGTATCGCCCGGCATTCCCCATCTTTATCCCGAACCCAACCCGGTAGTTGCCGCCGCGCTGCAGGCCGGCGTTCCGGTCGACAATGACATTGGTCTGTTCTTCCGCTCGCTGGGCGGTGCCGAATGGGACAAGTTCGATGTGCCGCCGCGTGTGGTCGCCGTCACCGGCTCGAACGGGAAGTCGACCACGGCGGCGCTGATCCACCATATCCTGACCCAATCGGGGCGCGAGGCGCAGCTGGCGGGCAATATCGGGCGCGGCGTGCTGGATATCGAGCCCGGCGGCGACGGATCAGTGGTGGTGCTGGAGCTTTCCAGCTATCAGACCGAGCTGGCGCGTGCGCTGACGCCCGACGTGGCGGTGTTCACCAATCTCTCGCCCGACCATCTGGACCGGCATGGGGGCATGGGCGGCTATTTCGCCGCCAAACGCCGCCTGTTCTCAGAAGGCGGTCCCGACCGTGCCGTGATCGGCGTGGACGAGATCGAAGGCGCGTTTCTAGCCGGTCAACTGGCCGAAGGGCCGGGCGACGACCGGGTGATCCGCGTCTCGGTGGCGCGCAAATTGGCCGGCCCGGGCTGGCAGGTCTTTGCCCGCAAGGGGTTCCTGTCGGAATATCGCAAGGGGCGGCAGGCCGCGTCGATCGACCTGCGCGGCATCAAGGGCCTGCCCGGAACCCACAACCACCAGAACGCGTGTTCGGCCTATGCCGCCTGTCGCGCGCTGGGCCTGGCGCCCAAGATGATCGAGGACGCGCTGCACAGCTATCCGGGCCTGCCGCACCGCAGCCAGATCATCGCCGAGGCAAACGGTGTGACATTCGTGAACGACTCCAAGGCCACCAATGTCGACAGCGCGGCCAAGGCGCTGGGCGCGTTCAAAAAAATCCGCTGGATCTGCGGCGGGCTTGAGAAAGAGGGGGGTGTCGCCGCGCTGAACGACGCGACCGACGAGGTTCTGTGCGCCTATGTGATCGGGCGCGAGGCAGCCGGCTTCGCCATGCAGTTGTCGGTTGAGGCCCGCGTTTGCACCACAATGGCCGAGGCAGTCGAACAGGCCATGCGCGACGCCGCGCCGGGTGAAACCGTGCTGCTGGCGCCCGCGGCGGCCAGTTTCGACCAGTACGACAATTTCGAACAGCGCGGCGACGATTTCGTGGCGCAGGTTCAAAAGCGGCTTTGAACTGCGCATTTGCAATGAACCGCCGGTTGGGCCAAATTGAAGTGCTATCAGCTTGACGCACCAGAATTAATGATTTTGTTACCCTAGGAATTCAACACGAGGTTAAGACCATGCTGAACCGCAAGCTTTCAATGATCCTGCCGGCCATCCTGGTGGCAGGGGCCTGCACGAACACAGGCGCGAACTACCAACCCATTGTGGATGGACCCGTCAGCCCGAACTACAACGCAGACTTGGCGCAGTGTCAGGCCGTGGCGCGGCAGCAGGGCACGATCGACAGCAATACCGCTGGCGCAGCGGCCATTGGCGCGGCGGGTGCTGCGGGTACCAAAGCCATCATAGACGACAGCGCAAGCGATCTGGGCCGTGCGGCTGTCGCTGGCGCACTGGTGGGGGCAGGGGCCAGCGCTCTGCAAAACACCCAGAAGCAGGAAGTCATCGTCCGCAACTGCATGCGCGGCCGCGGCTACAACGTCGTAGGCTAGAGGCGACCGGCGATCGCAATTCCGGCGGCGTGGCCCGAGGACCACGCCCACTGGAAGTTGTATCCGCCCAGCCATCCGGTGACATCCGCCGCTTCGCCAATCGCAAAGAGGCCGGGGACCTCCTTGGCCTCCATCGTTTTGGAGGACAGGCCGGCCGTGTCGATGCCGCCCAAAGTGACCTCGGCGGTGCGGTACCCTTCGGTGCCTGCAGGGGTCAGCACCCAGTTGGACAGCGCATCGGTCAGCGCCCGCAGCGCTGCGTCCGATTGATCGGCCAGGTTGCCGTGCATCGGGATTTGGGCGCTCAGATACTCGACCAGGCGGGTGGGCAGGTGGCGCGCGAGTTCCGTGGTCAGGGCCTTCCGGCCGGCGCTTTGTCGCCGTTCGCGCAGCAAGTCGAACAGGGGCAGGTCCGGGATCAGATTGGCCCGGATCGCCTCGCCCTCGCGCCAGTACGAGGACAGTTGCAGCACAGCCGGCCCGCTCAGGCCGCGATGGGTGAACAGCAGCGCCTCGTCGAAACTCGTGCGATCGTTCGACAGTCGCGAGGGGACGGACACACCGGACAGGTCCTTGAACCGCCCATCGGGGAAGGTGAACGGCACCAATGCGGCACGGGTCTCGGTGACGTGCAATCCGAACTGCGCGGCGATGTCATAGGCCAGCCCGGTCGCACCCATCTTGGGGATGGATTTCCCGCCGGTGGCCAATACCACGTTGGCACAGCTCAGGTCATATCGCGCACCCTCGCGCTCGACCACCAATTCAAAGCCGGCTTCGGTCATGCGCAGATCGCGCAGCGACGTGTGCAACCACAGCTCTGCGCCCGCGCGGTCCATCTCGGCCAGCAGCATGGCGATGATCTGCTTCGAAGAGCCGTCGCAGAACAGCTGCCCCAGCGTCTTTTCATGCCAGGTGATGCCATGACGGCCCACAAGGTCGATGAAATCCCACTGCGTGTATCGCGCCAGGGCCGATTTGCAGAAATGCGGGTTCTGCGACAGGAAGTTCTGCGGCCCGGCGTAGAGGTTGGTGAAGTTGCACCGCCCCCCGCCCGAGATGCGGATCTTTTCCCCCGGCGCCTTGGCGTGATCGATCACCAGCACACGCCCGCCGCAATGGGCGGCGCACATCATGCCGGCGGCTCCGGCGCCCAGTATGATCGTGTCAAATCGCATCCCTCGCCCTTGGCGCGGATTGACGCCAATGACAAGAGGAAGAGGCTGGCCTGAGGGGCATTTTCCCTGTAGACTCTCAAACAGATCCCAAAAACGGGACGGTAACGAGGCAGATAGTGGCGGTATCTCATGACTGAGATGGTGTATGGCGCGGTCCAGGACCAGCGCGGTGAACCGATCCTTCCGAAATGGTGGCGGACGATTGACCGCTGGACGATGTCCTGCGTGCTGATCCTGTTTGCGATCGGGCTTCTGCTGGGGCTGGCCTCGTCGCCGCCGCTGGCGCAGCGCAACGGGTTCGATCCGTTCCACTATGTCGAGCGTCAGGCCCTTTTCGGTGTGCTGGCGCTGATCGCGATGATGCTGACCTCGATGATGTCACCCACCTTGGTGCGTCGGTTGGCGGTGCTGGGATTTCTGGCCTCTTTTGTTGCGCTGGCCTTTCTGCCGGTCTTCGGAACCGATTTCGGTAAGGGTGCGGTGCGCTGGTACTCGCTGGGCTTCGCCTCGCTGCAACCGTCCGAGTTTCTGAAGCCGGGCTTCATTGTCGTGGCCGCGTGGCTGCTGGCCGCAGCGCAGGAGATCAATGGCCCCCCGGGGCGGTTGTGGTCGTTTGCGCTGTGTATGTCGATCGTTGGCATGTTGGTGATGCAGCCTGATTTCGGTCAGGCCTGTCTGATCCTGTTCGGCTGGGGCGTGATGTACTTCGTGGCGGGTGCGCCGATGTTCCTGCTGCTGGGAATGGCCGGAGCGGTCGTTCTGGGTGGCATGTTCGCCTACGCCAATTCTGAACACTTCGCCCGGCGCATCGATGGTTTCCTGAATCAAGAGGTCGATCCGACGACCCAGTTGGGCTATGCCACCAACGCAATCCGCGAGGGCGGGCTGTTTGGCGTTGGGGTTGGCGAAGGGCAGGTGAAATGGTCGCTGCCCGATGCACATACCGATTTCATCATCGCCGTCGCGGCCGAAGAATACGGCCTGATCCTGGTGCTGATCATCATCGCGCTTTATTCAATCATCGTGGTGCGGTCCCTGCTGCGCTTGATGCGCGAGCGTGACATGTTCACCCGGTTGGCAGGCACGGGACTGGCTTGCATGTTCGGTGTTCAGGCGATGATCAACATGGGCGTCGCGGTGCGCCTGCTGCCGGCCAAGGGCATGACGCTGCCCTTCGTCAGCTACGGCGGCTCGTCGTTGATTGCGGGCGGCATCGCGCTGGGAATGCTGCTGGCCTTCACCCGCACCCGCCCGCAGGGCGAGCTGGGCGACATTCTGCGCGGACGAGGCTGATGACGAACCCTTATTTGCTGATCGCGGCTGGCGGAACCGGGGGCCACATGTTCCCCGCCCAGGCGCTGGCCGAGGCCATGCTGAACAAGGGTTGGCGCGTGCGCCTGTCCACCGACCCGCGCGGCGCGCGCTATACCGGCGGCTTCCCGCATTCCACCGAGATCGTCGAGGTCTCCTCGGCCACTTTCGCCCGCGGCGGGCTGGCGGCCAAGGCGCTGGCTGGTCCCCGGATCGCAGCCGGAGTTGCCGGGATGACGGCCCAGTTGCTGCGCGACAAGCCGGACGTGGTGGTGGGGTTCGGTGGCTATCCGTCGATCCCGGCGCTGAGCGCGGCGGTGATGTTGCGTCTGCCCCGCATGATTCACGAACAGAACGGCGTTCTGGGGCGCGTGAACCAGCTGTTCGCCACCCGGGTCGCGCATGTGGCCTGCGGCGTCTGGCCCACCGACCTGCCCGAGGGCGCTCACGGCATCCACACCGGTAACCCGGTCCGTGCTGCCGTGCTGGAACGCGCGGCCGCGCCCTATATCCCGCCCGGAGATTACCCGATGTCGGTGCTCGTGATGGGCGGCAGCCAAGGCGCCCGCATCCTCAGCGATGTGGTGCCCGGCGCCATCGCTGCTCTGCCCGAGAGCCTGCGCCAGTATATCCGTGTTTCGCATCAGGCGCGCGAAGAGGATGCCGAGCGGGTCACCGCCTTCTACGCCGACCACGGGATTCTGGCCGAGGTCCAGCCCTTTTTCCACGACGTCCCCCGCCGCATGTCCGAGGCGCAATTGGTGATCAGCCGCTCGGGCGCGTCCAGCGTGGCCGACATCTCGGTGATCGGGCGGCCCTCGATCCTGATCCCCTTTGCCGCCGCAGCGGGCGATCACCAAACCGCCAATGCGCGCGGGTTGGTGCAGGCGGGCGGGGCGATCATGATTCCCGAAAATGCGCTTGACGTTCCCGCCCTGACCGAGCAAATCGCACTGGTTCTGACCAACCCCGAAGCCGCACAGAAAATGGCCCATGCTGCCGTGTCGGTCGGGGCGCCCGACGCGACCGAGCGTCTGGTGGCCCTTGTCGAACAGCTGGCGCAGAAGGAGACCCCATGAATCCAGCAACCAAACTGCCGCAGGATGTCGGACCGATCCATTTCGTGGGCATCGGCGGCATCGGGATGTCGGGCATCGCCGAGGTGCTGCTGAACCTTGGGTACCAGGTGCAGGGATCCGATCTGAAAGCCTCGAAGATCACCGACCGTCTGGCGTCGCTAGGGGCCGAAATTTTCGTGGGTCAGCGGGCCGAGAATCTCGACAACGCGGCAGTCGTGGTCGTGTCGACCGCGATCAAGCCGGGCAACCCTGAACTGGACTGCGCCCGCGCATTGGGCCTGCCGGTGGTGCGCCGTGCCGACATGCTGGCCGAGCTGATGCGGCTGAAATCCAACATCGCCATTGCCGGTACCCACGGCAAGACCACGACCACCACGATGATGGCCGAGTTGATGGTGGCGGGCGATTTCGACCCGACCGTCATCAACGGCGGCGTGATCCATGCCTACGGCTCGAACGCGCGGATGGGGCAGGGCGAGTGGATGGTGGTCGAGGCCGACGAGTCCGACGGCTCGTTCAACCGGCTGCCCGCGACCATCGCCATCGTCACCAATATCGACCCCGAGCACATGGAGCATTGGGGTGATTTCGACCGCCTGCGCGCGGGCTTTCATGATTTCGTCTCGAACATCCCGTTCTACGGTCTGGCGGTGTGTTGCACCGACCATGCAGAGGTTCAGGCGCTGGTGGGCCGCATCACCGACCGCCGCGTGCGCACCTATGGGTTCAACGCCCAGGCGGACGTGCGTGCGGTCAACCTGACCTACAAGGGCGGCATCGCGCATTTCGACATCCACCTGCAATACGAGGACACCGTGATCGAGGGTTGCACCCTGCCGATGCCGGGCGATCACAACGTCTCGAACGCCCTGTCGGCGGTCGCCGTGGCACGTCATCTGGGCATGAAGACCGCTGAAATCCGCGACGCGCTGGCCAATTTCGGCGGCGTCAATCGCCGCTTTACCAAGGTTGGCGAGGTGAACGGCGTCACCGTCATCGACGACTACGGCCACCACCCGGTGGAAATCGCGGCGGTGCTCAAGGCCGCGCGTCAGGCGACCGAAGGCCGCGTGATCGCGGTGCACCAGCCGCACCGCTATTCGCGCCTGTCCAACTTGTTCGACGATTTCTGCGCCTGTTTCAACGATGCCGATGTCGTGGCCATTGCCGAGGTATTCTCGGCCGGTGAGGACCCGATCGAAGGCGCCAGCCGCGATGATCTGGTGCAGGGCCTGATCCGCCACGGCCACCGCCACGCGCGCGCGTTGCTGGACGAAGGCGACCTGGAGCGTCTGGTCCGCGAACAGGCCCGGCCCGGCGACATGGTCGTCTGTCTGGGCGCCGGCACCATCAGTGCCTGGGCCAATGCGCTGCCGGACCGGCTGAAGGTCAAACAAGCCGTTTGACGTTCGCAGGCATTTGGGTGCACAACTTGCGGATGTGTCGCTGCCCTGGTGCGTGACTCATTTGCGGAGAGAGCCATGGATTATTCCGTCATCTTTGCCGCCCTTTGGGTGATCTGCGCCACTGTCGTGGCGCTGCTGCCGATGCGCCTGCAATTCCCGCCGGGCATCGTGCTGCTGATCTGCGCGCCGGTTCTGATCGCCTGGCTGGGCGTAGCGCATGGCTGGCTGATCGGAGTGCTGGCCTTTGCCGGGTTCGTATCGATGTTCCGCAACCCCATCCGGTTTTACTGGCGCAAATGGTCGGGCCGCGAGGTGGGGCAATGAGCTGGTCGATCGCACTTGCCGCCCTTTGGGGCGTCGCCGCCAATGTGCTGGCCATGATCCCCAGCAAGGACAATCACTGGACCCGCGCCTATGCGCTGATCGCGGTGGGCATTCCGATCCTGGGTTATGTCACCTACGAAAACGGCCCGTGGGTTGGCCTGTTCGTTCTGGCCGCCGGCATGTCGGTGCTGCGCTGGCCGATGATCTACCTTGGGCGGTGGCTGCGGCGGCAAGGGCAACGCTGATTGCCTTATGTTTAACCCAGCTACCCCGTTCCCATTCATGAGCCAACTAATTGTGATCTGCGGGTTGACGATCATGGCCGCTGCGCTGGTCTGTGGATGGGCGGGGAATCGATCCGTCTATCGAGGAATATTTCTCATAGCTCTGGCTGCACCCGTGGCTTGGCGTCTTACGCTGGGACTAACCCACCCACGCTTCGATCTTCATAATTTTGGTGATTGGGCATTGGTCTTTGGCGTCCTTGCCTTCGGTGTCATCGTCGTGGGCGCGGCCATATTCGCTTGTGCGAGGGCGGTCCGTGCATTTATTGAGGCAAGACGAAGTTAGATATTGCAGGTCAGGAAATGACAGGACTTCCCGCCGTCCGAGGAAGAGTTTCCCAAAACAGACAATTGAACGACCTCACATGGCTGCGAGTCGGCGGCCCGGCGGATTATCTGTTTCAGCCGGCTGACCTTGAGGATTTGCAGGCTTTCCTGCGCTACCTTCCGGCCGAGGTGCCGGTGTTCCCGATGGGCGTCGGCTCGAACCTGATAGTCCGCGACGGGGGCTTGCGGGCCGTGGTGATCCGGCTGGGGCGCGGTTTCAACGGCATTTCGGTCGAGGGCACCACCGTCACTGTAGGGGCGGCCGCGCTGGATGCGCATGTGGCGCGCATGGCGGCGGATGCGGGGGTGGACCTCACCTTTCTGCGCACCATTCCGGGTTCCATCGGTGGGGCCGTGCGGATGAACGCCGGGTGCTATGGCAGCTACACGGCGGATGTTCTGAAATCGGCTACCATCGTCACCCGGCAGGGCGAGGTGGTCGAGCTGACGCCGGCCGACCTGAACTTCCGCTATCGCCAGTCCGACCTGCCCGAGGGTGCGGTGCTGGTGTCGGCCACGTTCCAGGGCCCGGCGGGCGACCCGGCCGACCTGCACGCCCGGATGGAGGCGCAGCTGAAAAAGCGAGACGAGACCCAGCCCACCAAGGACCGCAGCGCCGGGTCGACCTTCCGCAATCCGGCGGGGTTTTCCTCGACCGGGCGGGCCGATGATGTGCACGACCTGAAGGCCTGGAAGGTGATCGACGACGCCGGAATGCGCGGCGCCCGGCGCGGAGGCGCACAGATGAGCCCCAAGCACTCGAATTTCCTGATCAACACCGGAAACGCCACCGCCGCCGACCTCGAAGAGCTGGGTGAAGAGGTGCGAAAAAAGGTTTACGAAACAAGCGGGATCACGCTAGAGTGGGAAATCATGCGGGTCGGTGATCCGCTGACAGATTAAAGCCCCGACCGTCAGACCAAAACAGGCAAATTCAGGCGACGGATCAAAGGCATAACGAAATACGGACCACCAGATAAGGTCCGGGGACATTGAGGCGCACGAACGTGGGTAGGTCGAGCAGGACAAACCCCAAAGTGGCGGTATTGATGGGTGGCCCCTCGGCGGAGCGCGAGGTGTCTCTCAGCAGCGGGCGCGAATGCGCAGCCGCCCTTGTGGGAGAAGGGATCGAGGTCGTCGAGCTGGACGCCGGTCCCGACCTTTGTGCGCGTTTGCAGGACATCAAGCCCGACGTGGTCTTCAACGCCTTGCATGGCCGCTGGGGCGAGGACGGTTGCGTGCAGGGTCTGCTGGAGTGGCTGCGAATGCCCTACACGCATTCCGGCGTTCTTGCCTCGGCGCTGGCCATGGACAAACAGCGCAGCAAAGAGGTTTTCCGCGCGGCCGGCCTGCCCGTGGCCGACAGCGTGATCGTCCCGAAATCGGACGTGATGGCGGGGCACGTCATGCCCGCGCCATATGTGGTCAAGCCCAACAACGAAGGTTCGAGCGTCGGGATCTATCTGGTGTTCGAAGGCTCGAACGGCCCGCCGCAGCTGTCGGAGGACATGCCCGAACAGGTCATGGTCGAGCAATACGTCGCCGGGCGCGAGTTGACGGTGACCGTGATGGGCGACCGCGCCCTGACCGTGACCGAGATCCTGACCGACGGCTGGTATGACTACGACGCCAAATACAAGCCCGGCGGATCACGCCACGTGCTGCCCGCCGATATCCCGCCGCGGATCTTCGATCTGTGCATGGATTACGCCCTGCGTGCCCATCAAGTTTTGGGCTGCCGGGGCGTCAGCCGTACCGATTACCGCTGGGACGAGGCCTGGGGCGAAAAGGGCCTGTTCCTGCTGGAGACCAACACCCAGCCGGGTATGACCCCCACCTCGCTGGTGCCTGAACAAGCCGCGCATCTGGGCATGACCTTCGGTCAGCTCTGCGCCTGGATGGTCGAGGACGCCTCATGCGACCGCTGACCGCCACTCGTGCGCCGGTGATCCACCGCGCCAAGCCTCTGTCCGGCCCTGATGCCGAGTTTCAGTCTGCGGACGCCGACGCCGTCCGTGCTGAGCCCAAATTGCGGTTGCGCGGTGGTCGGTTCTTCCGCCGTGGCAAGGGCCGTGCGGACCCGGCACCGTCGCGGTTTAGTTATCGGTTCCAGCGATGGATGCTGACGCCGGGAATCCGGCTGGGGGTCAAGATCGGAGTGCCGCTCTGCGCGGTCGTGGCCACGGTTGGGCTCTACTTCGCGGCCGAAGAGCGGCGAGAAGCGGTTCGGGCGCAGGTGGACAACTTGATCACGTCGTTCCAGGAGCGTCCTGAATTCATGGTCAAGCTCATGGCGATCGACGGGGCGGGGGCCGGCCTTGCTGACGACATCCGCGAAGTCGTGCCTTTGGACTTCCCGCTCAGCTCCTGGGATCTGGATGTCGAGCAGATCCGGGACACGATCACCGGCTTGGACCCGGTCAAATCGGCAACCGTGCGGATCCGTCCGGGCGGCATTCTGCAGGTCGATGTTGTCGAACGTCAGCCCGTGATCGTCTGGCGCACCCGTGAAGGCATCCAGCTGTTGGACGAAACGGGCATCCACGTGGCCGAGATCGCGGCTCGGACCGAGCGCTCCGATCTTCCGCTGATTGCCGGTCAGGGTGCAGATCAGCATGTGGCCGAGGCACTGGAGCTTCTGGCCACTGCGCGCAGCCTGGGCAGCCGGGTGCGCGGTCTGGTCCGCGTCGGCGAGCGGCGCTGGGACCTGGTTCTGGACCGAGGCCAACGGGTCATGCTGCCGACGGAACGTCCGGTGCGCGCGCTCGAGCGTGTTCTGGCGGTGAACGAGGTGCAGGACCTTCTGGAACGGGATGTTGCCGTGGTCGATATGCGCATAGGGGCGCGGCCGACCATTCGGATGACAGAAGCCGCCAGCGCAGACTGGTGGAATACAAAAGTGACTATGGGTAACGGGCAGTAATACGATGATGACGGATCTCTATCAGTCTCAACGCGCAATGCGCCAGATGCGCAGACAGGCCATGCAACGCGGTGTCGTTGCGATCCTGGATGTCGGAAGTTCCAAGATCGCCTGTCTTGTGCTGCGTTTTGATGGGTCGGCGCGGCTCAGCGAGGACAACTCGATCGGGTCCATGGCCGGGCAGACCGGGTTCCGGGTGATCGGTGCGGCGACGACCCGATCGCGCGGGGTGCGCTTTGGTGAGATCACGGCCATGCAGGAAACCGAGCGCGCCATCCGCACCGCGCTGCAGGCTGCTCAGAAGATGGCCGATATCCGGGTAGACCATGTGATCGCCTGTTTCTCGGGGGCAAACCCTCGGTCTTATGGGCTGGATGCGCAGGTGGATCTGGACGGTCAGTTGGTGACCGAGGCCGAGATCGGTCGTGTCCTGAACGCCTGCGATGTCCCAGACTATGGGGCAGGGCGTGAGGTGCTGCATGCACAACCTGTGAACTTCGCTCTGGACAACCGATCTGGCTTGATCGACCCGCGGGGGCAGATGGGTCAGACGCTTGCGGTCGACATGCACATGTTGACGGTCGATGCGGTGGCGATTCAGAACATCGTTCGTTGCGTCAAGCGGTGCGACCTGGAATTGGCCGGCATCGCGAACTCGGCCTATGTGTCGGGGATTTCTGCGCTGGTTGAAGACGAGCAGGAACTTGGAGCGGCCTGTATCGACATGGGCGGTGGGTCCACCGGCGTTTCGCTCTTCATCAAAAAGCACATGATCTATGCCGACAGTGTCCGCATGGGCGGGGATCACGTCACCAGTGACATTTCGATGGGGCTTGGTGTGTCCGCCTCGGTTGCCGAGCGGATCAAGACCTTCAATGGCGGGGTTCACGCCACCGGAGCCGATGACCGCGACATGATCGACATTGGCGGCGACACCGGGGATTGGGAACACGACCGGCGTACCGTCAGCCGTGCCGAGCTGATCGGCATCATGCGTCCGCGCGTCGAGGAAATCCTCGAGGAAGTCCGTGTTCGGCTGGACGCTGCAGGGTTCGAACATATGCCAAGCCAACAGATCGTGCTGACCGGTGGAGCCAGTCAGATCCCAGGTCTGGATGGGCTGGCCAGCCGCATATTGGGTCAGCGTGTGCGTCTGGGTCGACCGCTGCGTGTGCATGGGTTGCCGCAATCTGCGACAGGCCCAGGGTTCTCCTCGGCGGTCGGTCTTGCGCTGTTTGCGGCGCATCCGCAGGACGAATGGTGGGACTTTGAAATCCCGGTTGATACCTACGCAGCACGGCCATTCAAGCGTGCCGTGCGTTGGTTCCGTGACAACTGGTAGGTTCCTGCTCCGGGCTGCGGTGTTTTGCGCAGCCTGGGTTCCGGCTGCGGCTGTCGCGCAGAGCCGTATCTCGCCCGAAGCATTCCTGGAAGCGGTGGTCGGAAAAACCGTCACGTTCCACGAATTGACCAGCGGTATGCTTGTGGGCACCGAGGAGTTCCTCAGCCCAACCCGCTCGGTCTGGCGGCGAGAGGGCGAAGGCTGTGTCTATGGCCAGATCACGACGCCGGACGGCAAGCTGTGCTTCCTCTATGACACCGAGCCCGGCCCGGTATGCTGGTGGCCATTCGAGCATGATGGGCGGTTGCTGGTCAGGATCGCGCGGCTGGGGGATGGCGAAATCCAGGAAGTCAGCGGATTTTCGGACGACGGCCTGGATTGTCCTTCCGTTCCCATCAGCTGAAAATTCTGGTTGCGGTGCAGGGATTTATCCCTCAGAATATCAAGAAGGCCCGTCAGAGGCTCATCGGCAGGACCCGAGCAGTCAGCCGCAGTTTGAACAGGATGTCCAGCATCGCACCCGCCAAATCAGGCTGGGGGTTTTCGCGTGTGTGGTGGTCTGTCCGCCCTGAACCGCTAGATTTGCGCAGTCGGGCGAAATGCCGCGAAAAACCGCCTTATTTCTTCCATATTTTGTGGATTCACGCGATTTTTGGCGTGACGTTTGACGTTTGGAAAGGTAGAATCACAAGCGGATAGGCAAGAAAAACACCGCTTTGCGGGATCATAAATACAGGCGGACAGAGCATGACATTGAATCTTTCGATGCCCGGGCACGACGAACTCAAGCCTCGGATTACGGTATTTGGCGTAGGCGGTGCAGGTGGAAACGCCGTCAACAACATGATTGAAAAACAACTCGACGGCGTTGACTTCGTGGTGGCCAACACGGACGCGCAGGCACTGCAGCAAAGCCGCTCGTCGGCGCGGGTGCAGCTGGGTATCAAGGTGACCGAGGGTCTGGGCGCAGGCGCCCGCGCATCGGTCGGCGCCGCCGCCGCCGAAGAAAGCATCGAACAGATCGTCGATCACTTGGCCGGCGCGCATATGTGCTTCATCACCGCCGGCATGGGCGGGGGCACCGGCACCGGCGCCGCTCCGATCATCGCGCAGGCTGCGCGTGAACTGGGTGTATTGACCGTGGGCGTGGTGACCAAACCGTTCCAGTTCGAAGGCGCCAAGCGCATGCGCCAGGCCGAGGACGGCGTCGAGGCGCTGCAGAAGGTTGTCGATACACTGATCATCATCCCGAACCAGAACCTGTTCCGTCTGGCCAACGAAAAGACCACGTTCACCGAGGCCTTCTCGATGGCCGATGACGTGCTGTACCAGGGCGTCAAGGGCGTGACCGACCTGATGGTGCGTCCGGGCCTGATCAACCTCGACTTCGCCGACGTCCGCGCGGTGATGGACGAGATGGGCAAGGCCATGATGGGTACGGGCGAGGCCGAGGGCGAAGATCGCGCCATCCAGGCTGCGGAAAAGGCCATCGCCAACCCGCTGCTGGACGAAATCAGCCTCAAGGGCGCCAAGGGCGTGTTGATCAACATCACCGGCAGCCATGACCTGACCCTGTTCGAACTGGACGAGGCCGCCAACCGCATCCGCGAGGAAGTGGACCCCGAGGCCAACATCATCGTCGGCTCCACTTTGGACCCCGAGATGGAAGGCAAGATGCGCGTATCGGTCGTGGCAACCGGCATCGACGCCAGCGAAAGCGGCTCCGAGGCGCCGGCTCCGCGCCGGTCCATGTCCGCACCTCTGACCCGCACCGTATCGGCGGAAGAAGAGGCAGCACAGCCGGCTCCGGTTGCGGCGGAAGTTGCTGAACCGGCTCCGCAGCCCGAAGCTCCGCGCGAACCGTCACTGTTTGAAGCGACCGAAGAGCCTTCGCACACGACTTTGCAATTCGGTCAAGGCGCGGATGAGGCTGTCGAGGACGATGACGACGGGCTGCCTCCTCCGGCCTATCAGCCACGCAGCGCCGAGTTCGATCCGCAGCCCGAGCCGGTCGAACGCCCGGCGGAAAGTTATCAGCCGCAACAGGTGCCGCATACTCCTGGAACGCCTTCGCCTGCCGCGCTGGAACGGCTGCAGGCGGCTGTTCAGAACGTACCGACTTCGGCCCAGCGTCTGACCGCGTCGCGCCCGCAGGAACCGGCGCCGCAGCGCCAGCCCGCCGCCGAGGAACGACCGCGGTTCGGGTTCAACCGTTTGATCGACCGGATGACTGGGCACGCCCCGGATACCCCCGCTCAACCGGCCCGGCAACAGCCTGCGATGCGCCAGACTGACGCTACGGCACCCTCGCATGAAGAGGTCGATCCCGAGCAGGAGCGTATCGAAATTCCGGCTTTCCTGCGCCGTCAGGCCAACTGATCGCGGTAACAATATCCACTCACGGGGTCGCCGAAAGGCGGCCCTTTTTCCTTTTGATGCAAACGTTTAAGTGCCAGTAAGCAGGGTTTTGCCGATCTGTTGCAGAACTGTTTCATTCAGTTACAAAGAGTGAGTTGAGCCTTGACCCGCGCTTCCTTAACTGAGGGTGCAACACAGCCGAAAAAGGCTGGACACCGCTCACCGAGGTTCAATTTGCAACAGACGCTCAAATCTTCGATCACGTTCAAAGGCGTGGGCCTGCACAGTGGCAAGCCCGCGACGATGGTTCTGAAACCGGCAGCAGCCGGTCACGGGATCTGGTTCAAGCGGACCGATATCGAACTGGGCAACGCGTTGATCCCGGCCATCTACGATGTGGTCGAAAGAACTCAACTGTGTACGCGCCTGGTCAATGACGCAGGCGTTTCGGTGTCAACCGTCGAGCATATCATGGCCGCGCTGGCAGGGTGCGGGATCCACAACGCATTGATCGAGATTGATGGTCCCGAAGTTCCCATCATGGACGGTTCGTCGATCGACTTCGTGCGCGGTATCATCGCCAAAGGCGTTCGCCGCCAGGCCAGCCCGGTTCTGGCGTATGAGGTTCTCAAGCCGGTCGTGGCCGAGCGGGAAGGTGCCCGTGCCTCGATCCGGCCGGCAGACGGTTTGATCATCGAGTTCCACATTGATTTCGAAGACACTGCGATCGGCAGCCAATCGAAGATCCTGGATATGCGCAACGGGTCGTTTGCTCGGGAACTGTCCGACTGCCGGACCTTCTGCCGCCGAACCGATGTCGAGGCGATGCGCGAAAACGGTCTGGCCTTGGGCGGCACACTGGAGAATGCGGTTGTTGTTCAAGGGGCCGAGGTGCTGACACCGGGTGGCTTCCGTCACCGGGATGAAGCCGTGCGCCACAAAATGCTGGACGCGTTGGGAGACCTGTATCTGGCCGGCGGCCCGATCTTTGGTCATTTCGTCGGCGAGAAATCCGGCCATGCCATGACCAACACATTGCTGCGCAAGCTGTTCGAGACGCCTGGCGCCGTGCGTCCGGTGCTGTGCACGCCTGAGCAAGCCGCACAACTTCCCGGGCAGGGGTTGGTCTGGGACGAAATCCCCGAAGTTGCCTGATCCGGCACGGCCCGGCGACAAATCGGTCGTGGGGCCGATAAGGCGTTTTGCACCGGAATTTTATGTGCTAGACCAAAGCTCAATCCGGGGTTACCCAAAGAGACAAGACGACTAGGATGGGCGGTATGGTTGGCACCAAAGCGGCAGTCAGGCTTGCGGGCGCGATTCTTCTGGCAGCTACTTTGACGGCCTGCGGCAACGCGGGCGGCCTGTTTGGCAACAAGGGCGCTGACAAGTCCCAGAACCTTGAAGGCTTTACGCCCGAGCAGATCTACACCCGTGGCGAATACGAGCTTGCGCAGAATCGTCCCGCAGATGCGGCCTGGTACTTTTCCGAAGTCGAACGGCTTTATCCCTATTCCGACTGGGCCAAGCGGTCACTGATCATGCAGGCTTTCGCGTTCCACTCGGACAAGGAGTATGAAGAAAGCCGCGCCGCCGCGCAGCGGTATATCGACTTCTACCCAACCGACGAAGACGCAGCCTATGCGCAATACCTTCTGGCGCTCAGCTACTATGACCAGATCGACGAGGTCGGCCGCGACCAGGGCCTGACCTTCCAGGCGTTGCAGGCGCTGCGCACCGTGATCGAGGTCTATCCCGACAGCGAATACGCCACCTCGGCCGTGCTGAAATTCGATCTGGCCTTCGACCATCTGGCGGGCAAGGAAATGGAGATTGGGCGCTACTACCTGCGTCAGGATCACTATACCGCGGCCATCAACCGTTTCCGTGTCGTTGTCGAGGATTTCCAGACCACCAGCCACACAGCCGAGGCGCTGTACCGCTTGGTCGAGGCTTATCTGGCCTTGGGTCTGGTCGACGAGGCTCAATCGGCCGGCGCGATCCTGGGCTACAACTACCAGTCGTCTGAATGGTATGACGCGGCTTACAAGCTGCTGACCTCGCGCGGGCTTGAACTCAAGAGCCGCGGCAACAACTGGCTCAGCACGATCTACCGCCAGACCATCAAGGGCCAGTGGTTGTAATCGCCATGGTCACAGGCTTGGGACGCTGACGACCCGATGCTGCGCGCCCTTGATATCCGCGATATGCTGATCATTGATCGGCTGGAGCTGACCTTTCAGCCGGGCTTGAACGCGCTGACCGGAGAGACGGGCGCGGGCAAGTCGATCCTGCTCGACTCGTTGGGCTTTGTGCTGGGCTGGCGCGGACGGGCGGAACTGGTCCGGCAGGGGGCCGCGCAGGGCGAGGTCGTGGCCGAGTTCGAACTGCCCGAGGACCATCCCGTCCATGCGATCCTGGCCGAGGCTGGTTTGCCCGGCGGGTCGGAGCTGATCCTGCGCCGCGTCAACACTGCCGAGGGGCGCAAGACCGCTTGGGTCAACGACCGCCGCTGCTCGGGCGAGGTGCTGCGGGCGCTGTCAGAAACCTTGGTCGAACTGCACGGCCAGCATGATGACCGCGGCCTGCTGAACCCGCGCGGCCATCGCGCGATGCTGGACGTCTATGCCGGGGCCGAGCCGCAATTGGCCGCCGTGCGCGCCACTTGGACCGAGATGGCGCGGGCCCGCAAGGCCCTGGCCGAGACCGAGGCCGCCGTGGCCGCCGTGCGCAGCGAAGAAGAATTTCTGCGGCATTCCGTGGCCGAACTCGACAGACTTGATCCGCAGCCGGGCGAGGACGCCGAACTCGACGCGCGCCGCCGGATGATGCAGGGGGCCGAGCGCATCCGCGACGACGTGGCTCGTGCCTTTGCCCTGCTGGGCGGTGACGGGGCCGAAGGTGCGCTGGCGGATGCCGTGCGCTGGCTGGAAGGTGTCGCCGACCGGGCCGAGGGCCAACTGGACGAGCCGATCGCCGCCCTGGGGCGCGCCCTGATTGAACTGGGCGAGGCGCAGGACGGCGTGACCGCCTGCCTTGAGGCGTTGGACTTCAATCCCGCCGAACTGGAGCAGACCGAGGAGCGCCTGTTCGCCATCCGCGCGCTGGCCCGCAAACATGAAGTGGCGCCCGATGACCTGAGCGGTTTCGCCGACACGCTGCGCGCCCGTCTGGGCCAGCTTGAGGCCGGCGACGCCGACCTGGCCGACCGCCGTGCTGCGGTGCAGACCGCGCAGGCCGCCTATGACGCGGCCGCCAAGGCACTCAGCGCCCTGCGGCGCGAGGCTGCCGGCCGGTTGGACGCGGCGGTGATGGCCGAGCTTGCGCCGCTGAAGATGGAGCGCGCGGTGTTTCAAACCCAGATCACGCCCACCGACCCCGGGCCCGAAGGGCAGGACGCCGTAGCCTTTACCGTGGCCACCAACCCGGGCGCCCCCTCGGGCCCGCTGAACAAGATCGCCTCGGGCGGGGAGCTCAGCCGCTTTCTGCTGGCGCTCAAGGTGTGCCTTTCGGGCGATGACAGCACCCGGACAATGATCTTTGACGAAATCGACCGCGGGGTGGGCGGCGCCACGGCCGACGCCGTGGGCCGCAGGCTTGCGGCGCTGGCGCAGGGCGGGCAGGTGCTGGTGGTAACCCATTCGCCGCAGGTCGCGGCCCGCGCGGCGCATCACTGGCGGGTTCAGAAACACGTGACCGACGGGCAGACCCTTTCGACCGTCCTGCCACTGTCCGAGCCGGACCGGATCGACGAGATCGCGCGCATGGTCTCGGGCGACGTCATCACGGATGAAGCCCGCGCGGCCGCCCGTTCGTTGTTGCAAGCCTGATGCAGCCGGGCGGCGACACTTGCCTTCAATATCTTGTCAGCCGACTTTTCTAAGCGCCCGGTGTGGCTTAGTAAGGGATACCTGTTTATCCGCAAAGCCCTATGACACAATCAACCCGAACCGTCCTGCGCACTCAGCTCAATCAGGCCCTGGCCGCGCTCAAGGACGCGTGGCGGGTACTGCGGCACCGCGGGCCAAGCCAGATTCAGTTCTGGTTCATCGCGCTGGTGATCGGGATCACGGCAGGTTTCATGGCCTTGGGATTTCGCAAAGGGATCGCGGCTCTGCAAGCGCTGGTCTATCAGACCGATGACATCCTGTTTCTGCACAGCTTTGCGGAGAAACTGCACTGGACCTGGATTTTGGCGATCCCCACGGTTGGAGGGCTCGTCGTCGGGATCATCCTGCACCGCTTTACCGATGACGGGAGAGTTCGGTCTGTCGCCGATGTGATCGAAGGATCCGCGATAAGCGATGGCCGGGTCGAAACCAAAGCCGGGGTCGCGTCGTTTTTCGCCTCGCTGATCACACTCAGCACGGGCGGGTCGACGGGCCGCGAAGGGCCAGTGGTGCACATGGCGGGCGTGATTTCGACCTGGGTATGCCAGCGTATCAACGCGGATGGAATAACCGGCCGCGACCTGCTGGGCTGCGCCGTGGCCGCCGCTGTATCGGCCAGCTTCAACGCCCCGATCGCTGGAGCGCTGTTCGCGCTGGAAGTCGTGCTGCGCCATTTTGCAGTCCACGCATTTGCACCGATCGTGATTGCGTCTGTGGCCGGCACCGTCATCAACCGGCTGGCATATGGCGATGTGACCGAGTTTGTCCTGGACACGCCCGGATCCCTGCAATTCTACGTCGAACTTCCGGCCTTTTTGATCCTTGGGCTGATCTGTGGGCTGGTCTCGCTGTTGCTGATGCGGTCGATCTTTTTTGCCGAAGACTTTGGCAACCACGTGCAGGCGCGCCTGTCGCTGCCGCGCTGGCTGCGACCCGCCGTGTCCGGCGCGATGCTCGGCGTTCTGGCGGTGTGGTTCCCGCATATCATCGGCGTAGGATACGAGACGACCATCCGTGCCCTGACCGGAGATCTGGTGCTGACCACGGCCATCCTGTTTGCAGTGATGAAAACCGTGGCAGTGGCCATAACCATGGGTGGTCGTATGGGCGGCGGGGTATTTTCTCCGTCGTTGATGATCGGCGCGCTGACTGGCCTTGCCTTTGGCCTGATCGCCACAGGCCTTCTGCCAAGCGTGTCGGGCACGCATACGCTATATGCTTTTGCCGGCATGGGTGCTGTCGCGGCGGCGGTTCTGGGCGCTCCGATCTCGACCACGTTGATTGTGTTCGAACTGACCGGAGACTGGCAGATCGGGCTTGCCGTGATGGTCTCGGTGTCCATGTCCACGGCGTTGGCCTCGCGCCTTGTGGACCGGTCCTTCTTCCTGACCCAGCTCGAGCGCCGCGGGGTGCATTTGGCCGCCGGGCCACAGGCTTATTTGCTGGCGATGCTGCGGGCCGGGGCCGTGATGCGCCCGCTGGGAGATCCGAATACGGCAAGCAGGGAGGAGATTCAGGAGATGATCGAGCAGGGCCTATGCGTCCGGGCCAGCGCAACCCTCGAGGCGGCAATGCCGTATTTCGATCGAGATGGAATCACCTGGCTCCCGGTGGTCGTTCGGGATGACGACGGGGTCGAGAACCCGGTCGGAGCCTTGTACCACGTGGACGCATTGAAGGCGTACAATCGTGCACTGGCCGCAACAGCGGCCGAGGAACACTCATGACGCAGCAGTGGCAGGCGGGCCACTGAGAGTTTCTCTTTGATTTTGACGCCTTGTCAAAAAGTGAGAGCATTCTAGCCTGATGGAAGAATTATCCCTGATAGTCACTTTGATTGAGGTGTGAACATGGCTTTCGAACGGTCTTCTTTGCTGACTGTGGTGGTTGCGGTTTCGATGATTGGTGCTGTCCCCGCGCGGGCGCAGGAGGCTTCGTACGTGACCGGCTTTCTCGGTATCACCGATATGGGCGACTATGATTTTGATTTTTTCCAGACAATTCCTTCGGTCGTGGTTGGCCAAGGCACCATCACAACCGACAATGGAGTAACCTACGGTCTGGCCGTCGGACTACGTGTCGCGCCAAATCTGCGGGCCGAGTTCGAACTTTCATATGCTTCGAATGATACCAAGGAAATCGGTCGCCCGTTTGCTCAGTATGACGGAAGCTTTGATGCGACCTTCGGGATGGCAAACCTTTGGTATGACGTCCCGGTTCAGGGCAGGTTCAAGCCCTATGTTGGGGGCGGGCTCGGGTTTGCGCGCGTGTCCCATGACGGTCAGTCTGGTGCTGGCGTCACATTGGTCGATGACAGCGACACCGCCATTGCGGGGCAATTGGGGTTTGGCGGACGCTTTCAGGTAGGGGAACGCGGGAACATTGACATCGGGTACCGCTACAAGACGACCGGCGATCTTGATTTCACCACGACCCAAGTGTTCATCCCGACAGATCTCGCGAATGGCCGCTACTCTTCGCACTCGCTCATTGTCGGATACAGCTACAGTTTCTGACAGACGTAGTTGAGGGCTAGGTTTGTCTAGCCCTCAAATCTGTTCGACCTTCACCGACTCCAGCGGGTAGAAAGCAAGGTAGCCTTTGATTTCGGCAACGGCGGGAATTGGATCTTCATAGCTCCAGACCGCATTCTGCGTCACGCTCGACTTGTTGACGATCGAGTAGTGCGTAGCATCGCCTTTGTGCGGGCAATGGGTCAACTTGTCGGTCTTGTCCAGAAAGGCCATCGCGATGTCTGCGCGTGGAAAGTAGATGACGGGGGCCAGATCGCCTTCCAACAATTCCAGGGCGTTGGTCGTTTCGCCCAGAATCGCGCCACCGGACCTGACGCACCACTTGCCAGGTGCTTTGCGGATCTTGATGTAGTCTGTCATGTCTGCTCCTTCCCTCGTCGTCGCGGCCTCGTTGTGGTCAGGCCTTCGCCTATGCCCATAGTATGTGACAAACGGGTGTCACAAGGGCGCGGTTGCGGCATCCAACCACAGTTGCGCGGCATGTGACAGTCTTGGCCGGACTTTTTCCGCCACGTCCCGGTGATACGCGTTCAGCCAATCACGCTCGGCACGGGTCAGCATGTCGACGACGATCAGGCGTCGATCGATGGGGACATATGTCAGTGTCCGCCAGCACAGCATCGCGCGCTCGGGGTCTGCGCCGGGCAAGGCCGGGGCCTCCTCAACAACCAGCAGGTTTTCAATCCGAATGCCGAAGGCACCTTCGCGGTAGTAACCCGGTTCGTTTGACAGGATCATCCCAGGCTCGAGCGGAACGTGGCTGACCCGCGCCAGGCGCTGTGGCCCTTCGTGAACGCTCAGGTATGCGCCGACACCATGGCCGACGCCGTGATTGAAATCCTGGCCCGCGGCCCACAAAGGTGCCCGGGCGATGCACTCGATGTCTCGACCGGCGAGGCCAACGGGCCAGCGCAGTTGCGACATCGCGATCATTCCCTTCAGAACCCGGGTAAAGCAGCTCTTTTCCTCGTCTCCCACCGTGCCGATGGGGATCGTCCGGGTGATGTCCGTGGTACCATCCAGATACTGCCCGCCGCTGTCCAGCACCAGAATATGACCGTCCTCAAGCCGGCTGTCGGTTTCTTCGGTCACTCTGTAGTGCATGATGGCGCCGTTTGGCCCGGTGCCGGCAATGGTGTCGAACGAGATATCCTGCAACGCATTGTCGCGCCGCCGGTTCTCCTCCAACCGTGTGACCACCTGCGTTTCGGTCAGGCTGCCGGGGGGGTGGGCATCCAGCCAGCACAGTGTTTCGATGACTGCAGCGGCGTCACGAAGATGCGCGGCGGCGCTGCCGGCAATTTCGGCTTCGTTCTTGCAGGCCTTGGGGCGGGCGCAGGGATCGCCGCCATCCACGGCCCGGTCGCCAAGCACATCGGCAACGGCCTGCGGCAGAGTTCCCATGTCCACTTGCACCGCGCCCTCAAGCGCCGCAACAGCGTTCAGGAACGCGTCGGGTTCGTGGATCGAAACCCGCGGCCCCAGATGGTCGTCCATCCCCTTCAGCTTTTTTGCGGCCATGAACAGGTCCACGTGCCCATCGGCCTGCAAAATCGCAAACCCATGCGCAACCGGGTTGTACGGAATGTCTGACCCGCGGATGTTGAGCAGCCACATGATCGAATCCGGCAACGTGATGACGGCAGCCGACCGTCCGTTTCGAGCAAGCGCCGAAGCCAGCCGCGAGACCTTGCTTTCGGCGCTTTCGCCTGCAAATTCCAGCGGGTGCACCTTGACCGGGTTCATTGGCGGTGGTGGCTGGTCGGACCAGATACGGTCCACAAGATTGTCTGACGGAACCAACTCGATCCCGCTATTCTGCAGCTCGGCCCGGGTCGCCGTGATCTGTCCGGCGGAATGCAGCCAGGGATCGAACGCCACCCGCCCTCCATCGGGCAATTGCTGTTTCAGCCACACCGCAAGGCTTACGTCGGGCCACGGTACCGGCGTGAAATCGGACGCCACCTGCGCCTTGACCTGAGTGCGATACCGTCCGTCCACAAATACGCCGGCCACGTTTCGCAGCGCAACGCAGAACCCGGCAGAACCGGTGAACCCGGTCAGCCATGCCAGCCGCCCGTCGCGGGCGGCTACATATTCGCCCTGATGCGCGTCGGCACGCGGGACGATGAAGCCATCCAGTCGTTCGCGCTCCAATTCTGTGCGCAACGCCGCCAATCGTGGCGGCCCCTGTTCGGGCCGCGCCGTGACTTCGAAAGACTGGAACATCTGCTTCTCCTTCGGCTCGCTACAGGTCTTGTTCGCCTGCCTTCACCTATCTTTGAAATGCTCCCGCTGGAGGCAAGACCGGCCTCAGCCGGCCTTTTTCATGCCCATCACGCGGGCCCGCGCGCGCGGGTCGCTGTCGAACAGCGCGGCTAATTGCTCGGTCATCGCTCCTGCCAGCTGTTCGACATCAGTGATCGTGACCGCACGATCATAATAGCGGGTGACGTCGTGGCCGATGCCGATGGCCAGCAACTCGACCATCTTGCGCTTTTCGACCATGGCGATGACATCGCGCAGATGCTTCTCAAGGTAGTTGGCTGGGTTCACGCTGAGCGTTGAATCATCGACCGGAGCGCCATCCGAGATCACCATCAGGATCTTGCGCTGTTCACGACGCGCCAGCATCCGGCGGTGGGCCCATTCCAACGCCTCGCCGTCAATGTTTTCCTTCAGCAGGCCTTCTTTCATCATCAGGCCAAGGTTGGGCCGTGCGCGGCGCCAAGGCGCGTCGGCGCCCTTGTAGACGATGTGGCGCAGGTCGTTCAGGCGGCCGGGTTGCTGTGGGCGGCCATCGTTCAGCCACGCCTCACGCGCTTGTCCACCCTTCCATGCCCGCGTCGTGAAGCCCAAGATCTCGACCTTCACGTTGCACCGTTCCAGCGTGCGGGCCAAAACATCGGCGCAGATCGCTGCAATGGAAATCGGTCGTCCACGCATCGAGCCCGAATTGTCCAGCAACAGTGTCACCACGGTGTCGCGGAACTCGGTATCCTTCTCGACCTTGAAGCTGAGCGGTGTCGTGGGGTTGGCCACCACCCGCGCCAGCCGACCGGCATCCAGAATGCCCTCTTCGCGGTCAAACTCCCAGCTGCGGTTCTGCTGTGCCTGAAGGCGGCGCTGCAGCTTGTTGGCCAAGCGGCTGACGGCGCCCTTCAGCGGCTCGAGCTGCTGATCAAGATAGGCCCGCAGCCGTTCCAGTTCGGCGGGTTCGGCAAGGTCCTCGGCCGCAATCTCTTCGTCATGCGTGCTCAGGTAGACCATGTAGTCCGGATCGGCCTCGGATGCGGGCGGAGGGGCAGGCGGCTCCAAAGGCGCTTCGCCCTCGGGCATCTCGGCTTCTTCACCCATCTCGTCCTCGGCCATCTCGTCCATCGAGACCTGCGCCTGAGACTGATCCTGTTGCTCTTCCTGAGTTTGCTCGGGCGTCGCGTCGGCGTCCTGGTCGTCTTGGTCGTCCTGGCCGGTGCTGTCCGGATCGGGCTGTTCTTCGGCGTCTTCCTCGGCCTGATCTTCCTGATCTTCGTCCAGTTCGTCCGGGTCGTCACCCAACTGGTCGCCATAGCCCAGATCCTTGATCATCTGGCGGGCGAATTTGGCGAATTCGGCCTGATCCGAGAGCACCTCGTCGAGATTCTCCAACACCCCGCCGGCCTGTTCCTCGATGAATCCGCGCCACAGGTTCATGACGTTCTCGGCTGCAGCGGGCAGATCACGCCCGGTCGCCAGATGACGGATCAGATAACCCGCCGCCACCGCAAGCGGTGCCTCCGAGGGTTGCTTGCATTGGTCATAGCCGCGCCGCAACGCCTCGTGGCCGATCTTGACGTCAATGTTCGAAGCCGTGCCGGGCATGTCCCGGGCGCCCATCGCTTCGCACCGGGCGGTTTCCATCGCTTCATAGAGGTCGCGCGCCATATCTCCCGGAGGCGCATATCGTGCATGCGTCGCATCGTCATGGTAGCGACGGTTCAGCGCCAGGGCATCTGCGGTGCCCCGCGCCAAAAGAACCTCTTCGCGTGTCATTCGGCGTGACACCTGCGGCAGGCGCATCGAGTCTCCGGACAGGCCCGACGGGTCGACGGAATAGCTTACCGACAACTCGGGATCATCGGCCATGACCTTGGTCGCCTCGGCCAGAGCCTTCTTGAACGGATCAGCAGGGTTGTCGTTCTTCTGCGCCATATCTATCAGCCCTCACTCACGCCCTTAGGCCCGACGCCCGGTTAAAGTGGCCGGACCCCGTCTTCATCTGGCCCCCGATGTCCCCGCCGGGGGCGTTGCGCCCGATCTGGGCGCAATCGATGCCATCAACCCAGGCTCACGCTGGCCGCGCTTTCCGGCAGTTCTTCATCAAAACAACGCTGATAGAACTCGGCAACGGTCTGCCGTTCCAACTCGTCGCATTTGTTCAGGAAAGACAAGCGGAAGGCGTAGCCCACGTCGCGGAAGATCTCGGCGTTCTGCGCCCAGTTGATAACGGTACGCGGGCTCATCACGGTCGACAGATCGCCGTTCATGAACGCCGTCCGGGTCAGGTCGGCAACGGTGACCATCTGGCTGACGGTCTTGCGGCCTTTTTCGGTGTTGTAATGCGGCGCCTTGGACAGAACGATCATGACCTCGGCGTCGTGGCTGAGATAGTTCAGCGTCGCCACCAGCGACCAGCGGTCCATCTGGGCCTGGTTGATCTGCTGAACGCCATGATACAGGCCGGTGGTGTCACCCAGGCCGACGGTGTTGGCAGTGGCGAACAGGCGGAAATAGGGGTTGGGCGTAATGATCTCGTTCTGGTCCAGCAAGGTGAGCTTGCCGTCATGCTCCAGAACCCGCTGGATCACGAACATCACGTCGGCGCGGCCTGCATCGTATTCGTCGAACACGATGGCCACAGGGTTGCGCAGCGCCCAGGGCAGGATGCCCTCGTGGAATTCAGTCACCTGTTTGCCATCACGCAGCTTGATCGCATCCTTGCCGATGAGGTCGATCCGGCTGATGTGGCTGTCCAGATTGACGCGCACAGCAGGCCAGTTCAGTCGCGCAGCAACCTGCTCGATATGGGTCGATTTACCGGTGCCGTGATAGCCCTGGATCATCACCCGGCGGTTGTGAGTGAACCCGGCCATAATTGCCAGCGTGGTTTCGGGATCAAACTTGTAGGTAGGGTCGATTGCCGGCACGCGGTCGCTGCTTTCGGCGAACCCTTTGACGGACATATTGCTGTCGATCCCGAACACGTCACGGACCGAGATCTCTTCGGTGGGTTTTGCGTTGATATCGGTCGATCCGTCAGCCATTCGCCTTGTCCTTATCCTTTGGCCCGTTTTGCCGGGTTTGAACCCGTGTGTGGTGCAACATATTGCAGATAAGGGCAAGGGAAAGCGGCCCCCTTGGAAAGGTGAGCAGGTTTTTCTTTCAAACTGGCCCTATTGACGCGCGGGCGATCCTTGGTCGCGACGCGTACCAGGTGCAGGTCAAGCCGCGTTTGTCAACAAAGGCACTGCGGCCTGTTCGGACGCACATGCCGATCCATGTGTCGGAAATGCTGTATGCAGGTAAGTATTCAATAATCCAAATGTTGAAAATGACCTTATCAGACATATGAAAAATGGTCTCATGGGGCTTTTTGCAAGTTGCTCAAGTACACAGCAGATTTCTTTGCTAGTCGCGAGCCTGAACTGTCAGGTGGCAATACCAGACGTCGAGATGGCAGTTTCTGGATTCAGCGTCATCCTAAGGACGTGTAGAAACTAGGCAGGGCAACACTTTCGGCGAACTGGAAAGTGACCTCGGGCAAATGCCACAAGAAATCTTCACAACTTGCAGCTCGTCACGTGCAGATATTGAAATGTGTTGTGGAGGTGGTACACTATTTCGGACTTAGTTTGAGTAAAAGGTTGCCATGGCTTTAGTAATTACCGGTCCAACGAGGATTTTCTTTCCTCCGAACACGGACACATTTTCTGTGGACTACAACTCCAGCAAGCCAGCGTCTTGGTTTGTATCTGTAACAGATGACGGACTTCTTTCCCCTTCAGATTACTCGGTTACGATTTCCAGTGCTGGTTTACTAACAGTGGACCTGCAGCCGGGGGTTATTGTTCCCCCAAATACAACTCTGAGTTTGATCGTCAGAGCCTCCAGCGGGCCTGGAAATGGCAACAATGCCTCGATTGGGGTAACCGTTAGGTTGCCCGCTGGAACGGTGCCGTGTTTCGTGAAAGGGACATTGATTGAAACTGAAAGTGGCTGTCGCGCTGTTGAGGAACTCGCTGTTGGTGACAAAGTGCGTGCTTCCAGTGGTGAACTGCTACGCATCGAGTGGATCGGAGAGAAGACCCTGCAGGCAGAAGCTTTGAAGCGAAACCCCCAGTTACGTCCGGTTTGCATTCAGAAAGGTGCATTCGGAAAAGGACTGCCTGACCGAGATTTGTACGTTTCTCCACAACATAGGATTGTCGTGGAGGGTTGGCGCGCAGAGTTGCTGTTTGGAGAGCCAAAAGTTTTCGCCGCGGCAGTTCATCTCGTTAACGAACAAACAATTCGCCAAGTAAATACTTATGATCCCGTTACATACTACCACATTGCTTGCTGTCGCCACGCGATACTGTTGTCGAATGGTTTGCCAACTGAAAGTCTGTTTTTAGGTGAAATGGCGGTGATGTCCTTCGATCGGGAGGATGCCGAGGAACTCCGTGTGCTATTTCCCGAACTGCGAAACGCGGCATCCGCTTTTGAGCAAACGCGCGTACGTTGCCTAAAACGCCCCGAAGCTGCTGCGTTACGCGATACGTTCGCGCACTAAAACCGCTATTTGAAGTTTCTGCTGTCCTTGATTTGATCCCAGGCCCAGACGACTTCCTGCAGCTGTTCTTCCTGGCTGCGGTCGCCGCCGTTCATGTCCGGGTGCAGCACCTTGATCAGCTTTTTGTAGGCTTTGCGAACCTCGGCCTTGGTCCAGGTGTCCTTGGCTTCGAGGATTTCGATCGCACGACGCTCAGTAGGCGGCAGACGACGGCCTGTTGCGGCCCGACCGGGGTTCTTGGTTGCGTTTTCGCCCAGAACCTGATGCGGATCTTCGATGCCAAGCCGGGCCCAAGCCCGCGCCTCGGGATCGCCCATCGGCTTGGTTTCGCGTTCCCACACTTTGTCTTTCGACCGTTGGGCGTTAAGCTCGGCCTCGGTGGTGCCGTCGAAGAAGTTCCACTTCTGGTTATATTCGCGCACGTGCTGCTGGCAGAACCAGAAAAAGTCGTCCAGCACATCCGGTGCCTTGGGCGCGCGGAACTTGCCAGCTTCCTGGCATCCTTCGTGGTCACAGACCCGGGTCGAGGTCTCGGACGCGCCCGACATGCCCCGACGCCCGCGCGGATTTTTCTTCTTGGCGCTGGACACCGACATGTCGAATCCGAAGGGATCTGGTTTCACCATATGCTCATCCTCATGAACGCGTCTTTTCGACTCGGAGGCAGCAGTTTAATCTAAGTGATCGAAAGTAGAAGAGGGGCGCGGCAAAATATTTGCCGCTGAGCGTAAAAATGACCGTGACCGACGAAATCCGCCAGCGACTGCAGGCCGAGTTCAACCCGCGTGAACTGGAGGTCGTGGATGACAGTGAACGCCACCGTGGCCACGCAGGGTTTCAGGAAGGCGGCGAAAGCCACTTCAACGTCCGAATCCGCGCTGCTGCGTTTCAGGGGCAGTCCCGCGTTGCGCGTCACCGGGCCGTTCACAAGGCCTTGGGCGACATCGTTCCGCGCATCCACGCCCTGGCTTTGGACATCGGTGACTGAAGCCTTTCGCCCGACGTTGTCGATTATTGTCGGCTTTTTTCAATAATCTGCTATGTTTCCCGTGATTTGCGCGGAGGAAACTATGGAACAGATGAGCCACGCCGTTCGTACGGTGCTGTCAAAATACGCAACCTTTCAGGGGCGCGCGCCGCGCTCCGAGTTCTGGTGGTGGGTGTTGGCGCTCTTTTTGGTGCTGGTTGTCACACAGTTGATAGACGGTGCGGTGGTGGCGCCTTTGCTGGGCTTCGATGCCTTCGCTTCGGAAGCCGGTCAACCGCTGTCGTGGCTAGTCTCGTTGGGCGTGATCGTGCCGAACATCGCGGTGGGTGTGCGCCGTCTGCATGACACCGGGCGGTCCGGTTGGTGGATCCTGATCGGTTTGATTCCGCTGATCGGCACGCTGATCCTTTTGTATTTCTACATTCAACCCAGCGAGCAGGCCGAAAACGCCTATGGTGCCGCGCCGGCCTGACGCGGCCTTCGCCTAGCTGTCGGGCTTTTCTTTTTCGTCCTCGGCATCCGCTTTGGGGGCATCTTCTGACTTGGCCGGCTTCAGCGTCAACGGCGGGTCGTCATGATCCTGCGCGATGCGGGCCGGAGCCTCGACTTGACCGGCCGCAGCCGCATCGTCCGGGCCAGGAACCGGTCGTGCCAGAGGAGTGTCATCCTCTTCTGGCGGGGTCAGGAGTGCGGCGATGTCGTCGTTGGCGACTTCGGTTTCGACCGCACGGCGAAACACCAGAACATTGCGCCAGTTTTCTGCGGTTCCGGTCAGGCCGACCCGCTCCTCGCTGGGCAGCAGCTCGGCGCGCTGGTACTCCCAGCCTTTCGCACCCAACTCGTTCAACAAATGCTCGATAGTGACGGCAAACCGGCCCTCGGGCGTTTTGACCCCTTTGGCTTTGGTGCCTTTCTTGGGGGCCGGGACGACCTTGTATTCGTAACGCTGCATCAATGGTTCCTGAACTGGTGTTGGCGGGCAATGTATCGTTCCGTCAGGGACGGGGAACAGAAAACTTCGCGCCCCGGCGAATTTCAGCCTCGACTGTGGCTTTCCCCCTGCGTCGCCTTCGAGGCGATCTTCAGGCACAGCTCGGTTGCCACCGCCATGTCCTGGACCGAGATCCACTCCAGCGGCCCGTGGATGCATTGCATGCCGGTAAAGATGTTGGGGCAGGGGATGCCGAACTCGGTCAGGCGCGACCCGTCGGTGCCGCCGCGGATCGGAACCGAGACCGGATCGATCCCCATTTCGCGGCAGGCCTCGCGCGCCAGATCCACCGGTGTCATGTCCTTTTCCAGCCAATAGCGCATGTTGCGGTATTGGTGGCTGATCTCGACGCTGATCTTGGCGCGCGGTTCGCTGGCCTGTACTGCATCACAGACCTTGCGCACCAGCTCGCCCTTGGCTTCCAGCCCGTCCATCTCGAAATCTCGCAGGATCAGCTTGATCTCCATCTCGGACGAGCCGCCGTTCAGATCGGTCACATGGATGAACCCTTCGCGCCCGTCGGTGACTTCGGGGGTCATGGTGGCCTGCGGCAGCGTCTGCACGATCTTGGCCGCCAGGTGGGTCGCGTTCACCATCTTGTCTTTGGCCAGACCCGGGTGAATGGAAACGCCCTCGATCCTGATCACTGCCCGGTCGGCCGAGAAGCTTTCATATTCGATCTCGCCCAGTTGCTGACCATCCAGCGTATAGGCGAAGTCGGCGCCCAGATCCTTGGGAAGCGCCTCGGTCACACCCCGGCCGATTTCCTCGTCGGGGGTAAAGGCGATGCGGATCGGTCCGTGCGCGATCGTCCGATCGGCCAGCAGGTGCCGGGCCATCGTCATGATAATCGACACGCCCGCCTTGTCGTCGGCGCCCAGCAGCGTGGAGCCCGAGGCGGTGATCAGGTCGTCGCCGACCTTACTGGCCAGATAAGGGTACTCGGCCGGGGACAGCACCAGTGACGGATCGTCGGGAAAGGTGATGTCGCCGCCATTGTAGCCTTTGATGACCCGCGGTTTGACCCCGGTCGCGTTGAACTGCGGCGCGGTGTCCACATGGGCCAGAAAGCCGATGGTCGGCCCTGTCGCGGTGCCCGGAATGGTGGCCAGAACGACACCATAGCCCGTCATGGTCACATCCTGCGCGCCCATCTCTGCCAGCTCCTGCTGCAGCAGGTTCAGCATGTCGTATTGGATTTCCGTGCTGGGGGTGGTGGGCGAGTTTTCGTCGCTCTGGCTGTCGATGGCCGCATATCGAACCAGCCGGTCCTCCAGCTCCTGGTCAAATCTGTTCTGCATTGCACCTCACCTCTCTGGCCAAGACAAAGGCCGCAACCGGCCGCCCGAGTCAAGCGCTGCCTCGGGCCCTGAAAGCGTCAACAACTCCGGGCAAAATCTGTACAAACCGGACAAACCCAGTTGCCCGGCCTGTACAAACCGAAAGACCTTATTGGCCCAGCTTCTGCGCAACCAACTGGTTGACCGCCTTGGGGTTGGCCTTGCCGCCGGTGGCCTTCATCACCTGTCCGACGAACCAGCCGGCCAGTTTCGGGTTCACCTTGGCCTTCTCGACCTGGGCCGGGTTGGCAGCGATGATCTCGTCCAAAGCAGCCTCGATGGCACCGGTGTCGGTCACCTGCTTCATGCCGCGCTCTTCGACGATCTGCGCCGGGTCGCCGCCTTCGGTGTAGACGATCTCGAATAGCTCTTTGGCGATCTTGCCCGAGATGGCGTCCGAGGCGATCAGGTCGATGATCCCACCCAGCTGTGCGGGCGAAACCGGCGAGTCGGTGATGTCGCGGTCGTCTTTCTTCAGGCGGCCGAACAGCTCGTTGATGACCCAGTTCGCGGCCAGCTTGCCGTTGCGGCCCTTGGCGACCTCTTCGAAGTACACGGCCGATTCAACCTCGGCGGTCAGCACCGATGCGTCATAGTCGGTCAGGCCGAAATCGTTGATGAAACGGGCCTTTTTCTCGTCCGGCAGCTCGGGCAGCTTGACTGCGATGTCATCGACCCAAGCCTGCTCGATTTCCAGCGGCAGCAGGTCGGGATCGGGGAAATAGCGATAGTCATGCGCCTCTTCCTTGGACCGCATCGAGCGCGTCTCGCCCTTGTCGGGGTCATACAGGCGGGTCTCCTGCTCGACCTTGCCGCCGGCCTCGACGATGGCGATCTGGCGGCGCGCCTCGACCTCGATGGCCTGCTGGATGAACCGCATCGAGTTCATGTTCTTGATCTCGCAACGCGTGCCCAGGTGCGAAAAGTCCTGCGTTTCCATGTATTTCTCATAGTCGCCCGGACGGCAGATCGACACGTTCACGTCGGCCCTCAGGTTGCCGTTCTGCATGTTGCCGTCGCAGGTGCCCAGATAACGCATGATCTGGCGCAGCTTGGCGATATAGGCGGCGGCCTCTTCCGGGCCGCGGATGTCGGGGCGGCTGACGATCTCCATCAGGCAGACCCCGGTGCGGTTCAGGTCGACGAAGGACATGTTCGGATCCATGTCATGGATCGATTTGCCCGCGTCCTGCTCCATGTGGATGCGCTCGATGCGCACCATGCGCGCGGTGCCGTCGCCCAGTTCCACCAGCACTTCGCCTTCGCCGACGATCGGGTGGTAGAGCTGGGAAATCTGGTAGCCCTGCGGCAGGTCGGGATAGAAATAGTTCTTGCGGTCAAAGGCCGATTTCAGGTTGATCTGCGCTTTCAGGCCAAGACCCGTGCGCACTGCCTGTTCCACGCAGAATTCGTTGATCACCGGCAGCATGCCCGGCATGGCCGCATCCACGAAAGACACGTTCGAGTTCGGCTCGGCCCCGAATTTGGTCGATGCCCCCGAGAACAGCTTGGCATTGGACGAGACCTGCGCGTGCACCTCCATCCCGATCACCAGTTCCCAGTCGTGTTTGGCACCGGCGATGGTCTTGGGTTTGGGCAGTTCATAGGTCAAGTCGAGCATGGCGCGCCTCATTTCCGCAGAAGTTCAGGCATGGGTATTATGCCCGGCAAGGCCAAGGGGCAAGGGGCAAAGGGTGCCGAGACGCAATTCTCAGTGGCTGGTCAGTTGCAGACCTGAAGGCGTGAAGGTCACGTCGGTCCCGTTGCGCAATTCCTCGCGGAACAGATCACCGATGGCGCGCAAGGCGTCACGCTGTCCACGTGCCGCGAACCGCTCGGGTGAGTTGACGCGGACCGAGTTGTTGAACCCGTTGGCCGCGTGGGCCCAGATAAGCGGGTGCAGTTCGGTCAAATGATCGCGGATCAGCCATTGGGCGGCCTCCCGGATTTGGGACCGGACCAGATCGGCCTTGTCATCCAGACCGAACCCATTCTGCACCGTGATCGCGCAATACGAGGCCAGCAGATTGATCGTTTGCTGGTCCGGCATCCGTTGCACAATGTCGCGCAGACCTTCCAGAAAATACTCGACGTCCAGCCGCGCGCAGGCTTGTTCATCCAATGCAATTGCGTCGAACTGAACCCATGTGTATCCGCCCGCACCCCACGTGTCGCGTGTGTTCGCGGCATTGCGCAGGGCTTGCACCTCAAGCTCTTCATAGCTGCCGAACCATCGCGGCAGAAGGTGGCTGCCCATCGCGCGCATGTGTCGATGGTTTCGCGGATCCAGCGAAATAAGGCGTTCGTACTGATCCGCCACCCGGGCCCGCTGGGTGCGCTGACCAGCCAGCAGGGCACAGTCGGCGGCGGCGACCACAGGGCTGTCCGGCAGCGCCTTGCGGCACTCGGGCAGGATGGCTGCAGCCCGGTCAAAATGTGCAGCACAGCGTGAACGATGCAGCGGCGGCAGCGCCGCGTCCAGAGCCGTGCCACGCCACGCCCATGCCAGATCGATGTGGGCCAGGGCGACGATGAGAGCAATCATCGGATCATCGGGATGATCTTGTTTCACACCCTCAAGCTCGGAAATACCGCCTAGCAGGTCGTACTCGGCGATCGCACAGCCGTCGGACAGCGCGTGTTCGGCGGCCAGGACAACATCCGATCGCGCGCCAAACGCCAGAAGATCGGCGATGGGCAGCCCGTCCGGGGCTGTTGTCCGCGCTTGGTCCGCGGCCCGGATCTCGGCTGACAGTTCGGCCCAACGATCCTGCCGAGCAAGATGGCGCCCGCGTTCGATCATGTCCCGCCCGATCAGGTCAGCCGCACCCAGTTCCGCAACGGGAATATTGAGACGCCCGACATCTTCCAGACAGCGGGAACCCGCGTCCGAAACCGGAGCCACGTGACTTGATATGGGATTGATACGGGCAAGACCTGCCCAGAACGACCGGAACATCGAAAACACTCGAAACTGTACAAACTTGTTAACTAACGATGAATTCTGAACCGGAATTGTGACCAGTTCAAGGATTCTAACATTAAACTTTCTGCTTCAATGGATCAGACAGGATCAATCGACGCGGATTCCGTGAATCGTTTCAGAATACCGTGAAATGGTGTCGGTCAACCCGAAATCCAGCCTGTTGCAGCGCCTGTTCCAGCTGTTTGTGCGGCGGCAGGGCTTCGTCGGGCAGGCGCAGGCGTTTGCCGTTGGTCAGGATGATCGACACGCGCACCGAGAAGTCCCAGCGCGTGTCGAAGCGGAAGAAGTCGATCTCGGTCACGTCGATCTCGCCCTGCCGAGCGCCCGAATGCCAGCGCAGTTTTACCGGGTCCAGGTTCAGCCCGGCGTCGGTGTCGCGCAGCACGTCCCACAGCGCGGGCAGGGTGCCCAGCGCCAGCAACCCGATCAGCCACCAGGCCGCGTCGAAAACCAACACCAGCGCCAGCAGCCCCGCATAGACAGCCGCCAGAATGACGATGCTGCGGGGCGACCGGTTGTGGCGGGTAAAGCGAAACCCGGAGCCCTCGGGCGCCGTCATGCCCCGAGGATGCGCGAGATCATCTCGGTCGTGTCGCGCGACAGGTTCGGGGTTTCGGCGATGCGGGTCAGTTGGGCGCGGATCAGGTCCTGACGGTCGGCGTCATAGCGTTTCCAGGTCTGGAAGGCGGTGCACATGCGCGCGGTGGTCTGCGGGTTGACCGGGTCCAACCGGATCAGCCAGTCGGCCAGCAGGGCGTAGGCCTCGCCGCTGGCGTGGTGGAACCCGGCATGGTTCATTGCCAGCCCACCCATCAGCGCACGGAACCGGTTGGGGTTCTTCCAGTTGAAATCCGGATGCTCGGACAGGGCGCGGGCGATCCGCGGCGCATCGTCCGGGGCGGCCAGCGAGGCCTGAAGCCCGAACCATTTGTCCAACACCAGCCGGTCATGGCGCCATTGGTCGTAGAAAGCCGCCAGTTCCGCCTGACCTTTGCCAGCACGCAGCAGGCAGGACAAAGCGCTAAGCTGCAGGGTCATGTTGTCGGCCTTGGCATAGACTTCGGCCGCCATGGCACCGCCGTCCAGCCGGGTGGTCAGGGCCAGCGCGGCGCTGCCCAGGGCGCGCTTGCCCGCCTGTTCGGCCTCGGGCGAATAAGGGCCATCGACCAGCGCCTCGGAGTGCAGGCGGGGCAGCAGGTCCTGCATGTGCTGGGCGGTGGCCTGGCGCAGAGTCTCGACCGCGCGCCAGATCGCCATCGGGTCGGGCGTTTCGCCCTGTTCGTGCAGCGCGGCGGCCAGTTCCGATTGGGTCGGCAGGCCCAGCATCAGCGCGCGATAGGCCGGGTCCAGATCGGCGTCGCGCAGAACGGCCAGCAGACCATCCAGGTATTCGGCATCGGGGGCCGCGTCCTGGGTGATCATGCGCAGCAGGGTATCCTGCGCCAGCGTCCGTCCGGCCTCCCAGCGGTTGAACGGATCAGTGTCATGGGCCAACAAAAACGCGCGTTCGGCGTTCGGGCGGTCGTGTTCAAGGATCACCGGCGCCGAGAACCCCCGCAGGATCGAGGCGACGGGCCGCGCGGCCAGCCCCTCGAAGGTGAAGCTCTGGCGCGCTTCGGTCAGTTCCAGCACCTCGGTGCCGCGCACCTCGTCGCCATTCGGACCCAGCAGGCCCACGGCCACGGGGATCACCTGCGGCAGCTTCTCGGGCTGGCCGGGCGTGGCTGGGGTGCTCTGAGACAGGGTCAGGGTATAGGTGCCGTCGGCCCAATCCTCCTCGACCTTCACCCGGGGCGTGCCAGACTGGCTGTACCACCGCTTGAACTGTGTCAGGTCGCGGCCGGTCGTGTCCTCGAACACTTTCAGCCAGTCCTCGATCGTGCAGGCCTGCCCGTCATGGCGTTCGAAATACAGATCCAGCGCCTTGGAATAGGCCTCGTCCCCCACCAGCGTATTCAGCATGCCGATCACCTCGGCGCCTTTTTCATAGACGGTCGCGGTGTAGAAGTTGTTGATCTCTTGAAAGCTTTCGGGGCGCACGGGGTGCGACAGCGGCCCGTTGTCCTCGGGGAACTGGCGCGCGCGCAGGTCGATCACGTCATGGATGCGCTTGACCGCGGCCGAGCGCATGTCCGAGGTGAACTGTGCGTCGCGGAACACGGTCAGCCCCTCTTTCAGGCACAGCTGGAACCAGTCGCGGCAGGTGATGCGGTTGCCGGTCCAGTTGTGGAAATACTCATGCGCGATGATCGCCTCGATCCGTTCGAAATTGGCATCGGTCGAGGTTTCAGGGCTGGCCAGCACCGCCGACGAGTTGAAGATGTTCAGCCCCTTGTTCTCCATCGCGCCCATGTTGAAATCATCCACGGCGACGATGTTGAACACGTCCAGATCATATTCGCGGCCATAGACATCCTCGTCCCATTTCATCGACCGCTTCAGGGCCTCCATGCCAAAGGCGCATTTGCCCTCGTCCCCGGGGCGGACCCACAGATTTAGCTCCACATGCCGCCCCGATTTGGTGGTGAAACTGTCGGAATGGGCAAGCAGGTCGCCGGCGACCAGAGCGAACAGATAGGCGGGCTTGGGCCAAGGGTCGGTCCATTCGGCCCAGCCTTCGCCCTTGCCCGTCGGGTTGCCGTTCGACAGCAGCACCGGCAGGTCGCCGTTGATGCGCACGGTGAAGGTGGTCATCACGTCAGGCCGGTCGGGATAGAAGGTGATTTTGCGGAACCCCTCGGCCTCACACTGGGTGCAGTACATGCCATTGGACATATAGAGCCCTTCGAGCGCGGTGTTGTTGCCGGGGTCGATCTCGACCTCGGCCTCCCAAATGAACGGCGCGTCGGGGACGCTTGCGGTCAGGCCCATTTCGGTGACGTCAGGAGCGATCGGGGTGCCGTCGATGCTGGCGCGGATCAGCTTCAGCTCTTCACCGTGCAAAAAGAACGTGCGGTCGGTGGCCTGCGGATTGGGCCGGAACGCGATGCGCGATGTCACGCGCGTTGCGTGCGGGGCCAGATCGAATGTCAGGTGAACGCTGTCGACCAGAAAACCGAAGGGCGAATAGTCGGACAGGTAGATCGTGGTGGGAGCGGCGTCGCGCATCTGGGGCCTCGTGTCGGTGTGTTCCCGCGCGACGTTAGGAGGATCGCCGTGGCGCTGCAAGCAGGCGGGTCTGGGCGGCATTACCTTGCACGGTTTGAAGCTGTTTCAGGCGGAATTGAAAGGCGGATTGATGCAGCGGCAAGTTGCCTATCGGAAACAATGCCCCTAATTGAAGACTGCATACAACGGCACACGAAGGGCAGGAGATTCGAGTCATGAGCGGCAGAGCTATCCGGAGCGGATTGGACGTAGATCAGGTTCTGATCGATTTCATCGAGGAACGCGCGCTTCCCGGAACCGGCGTTGAGCCCGACGCATTCTGGGCTGGACTTTCGCGGATGGTGTCCGAGTTTGGCCCGAAAAACCGCGACTTGCTGCAAAAGCGCTCGGATATCCAGGGCAGTGTCGACGCATGGCACCTTGCGCGCAAAGGGCAACCCATCGACATGGCTGAGTATCAGGCGTTCCTGCGCGAAATCGGTTATCTGCTGGATGAAGGCCCCGATTTCCAAATCGACACGGCGAATGTCGACCCCGAGATTGCCGCGACGCCCGGCCCGCAGCTGGTGGTGCCGATCACCAATGCGCGTTTTGCCCTGAACGCGGCCAATGCCCGCTGGGGCAGCCTGTATGACGCGCTGTATGGCACCGACGCGATGGGCGACCTGCCGCAGAAGGGCGGCTATGACGCGGCCCGCGGTGCGCGGGTGATCGCGTGGGCTAAGGCGTTTCTGGACGAGGCCGTGCCGCTGGCCCAAGGCAGCTGGGCCGATGTGTCCGGTCTGAAGGTCGAAGGCGGCGCATTGGTCCCGGCGCTGGCCGAACTCGGGAAATTCGTGGGCTTCGGCGGTGCGGCCGAGGCCCCGGACTTCGTGCTGCTGAAGAACAACGGCCTGCACATCCAGATCATGATCGATCCGTCCAGCACCATCGGCGCCTCGGACCCGGTGGGCATTTCCGACGTGCGCCTGGAATCGGCCCTGTCCACCATCATGGACTGCGAAGATTCGGTGGCCTGTGTCGATGCCGAGGACAAGGTCGTGGCCTACGGCAACTGGCTGGGCCTGATGAAGGGTGACCTGACCGAAGAGGTCACGAAGGGCGGCCGGACATTTACCCGCAAACTGTCCGAGGACATCGCTTTTACCCGGCCCGACGGATCGGCCGGCACCCTCAAGGGCCGGTCGCTGATGCTGGTGCGCAATGTGGGGCACCTGATGACCAACCCCGCCGTGTTGGACGCCGAAGGCAACGAGATCGGCGAGGGGTTGATGGATGCGCTCTGCACCACGCTGATCGCCATGCACGACCTGCAGCGTGATGGCGGCAACTCGGTCCACGGTTCGGTCTATGTGGTCAAGCCCAAGATGCACGGACCCGAAGAGGTGGCGTTCTCGGTCGAAATCTTCGACATGGTCGAGGACATTCTGGGCCTGCCACGCAACACCGTGAAACTGGGCATCATGGATGAGGAACGCCGGACTTCGGTGAACCTCAAGGAGTGCATCCGCGCCGCGAAATCGCGGGTGGCCTTCATCAATACCGGGTTCCTCGACCGGACGGGGGACGAGATCCATACCTCGATGGAGGCCGGGCCGATGCTGCCCAAGGGCGACATGAAGAATACGCCGTGGATCCAGTCCTACGAGGATCGCAATGTCGATATCGGGCTGGCCTGCGGGCTGAAAGGCCGGGCGCAGATCGGCAAGGGCATGTGGGCCATGCCCGACCGGATGGGCGAGATGCTCGAGGCCAAGATCGGCCACCCGATGGCCGGTGCGACCTGCGCCTGGGTGCCGTCGCCCACCGCAGCGACCCTGCACGCGACCCACTATCACAAGGTGGACGTTCTGGCCCGTCAGGATGAGATAGCCGCCGGAGGCCCGCGCGGCACGCTTGACGATCTGCTGACCATCCCGCTGCTGGGCGGCCGCAACCTCAGCGACGATGAAATCACCCGCGAGATCGAGAACAACGCGCAGGGCATCCTGGGCTATGTCGTGCGCTGGGTCGATCAGGGCGTCGGCTGCTCGAAGGTGCCCGATATCAACGATGTGGGTCTGATGGAGGATCGCGCCACCTGCCGGATCTCGAGCCAGGCGCTGGCCAACTGGCTGCATCACGACGTGATCAGCGCCGATCAGGTTATGGCCGCAATGAAGAAGATGGCCGCCGTGGTTGACCGGCAGAACGCTGGCGACCCGGCCTATCGGCCCATGGCGCCGGGGTTCGACGGCATCGCCTTCCAGGCCGCCTGCGATCTGGTGTTCAAGGGGCGGGTGCAGCCCTCGGGCTATACCGAGCCGGTCCTGCATGCGCGGCGGCTGGAACTGAAGGCCAGTCAGGGCTAGAACCGGGGCAGACCACCGCAGACAGAGGACAAGATCATGTCGGTTTCACTCAGAAAGGCCCGCACCATCATTCGCAAAACCCTTGAGAAAGGGCGCGAGATGGACCTGAAACCCCTGTCGGTGGTGGTGCTGGACGCCGGTGGCCATGTCATCGCCTTCGAGCGCGAGGACGGTGCCGCCCCCGGCCGGTTTGCGATTGCTCATGGCAAGGCCTATGGATCGGTCATGCTGGGCATGGCAGGCACCGCCCAGATGCAGCGGGCCGAGGCGCAGGCCTATTTCATGGCTGCGGTGAACGGGGTTTATGGCGGGCAGGTCGTACCGGTTCCGGGCGGCGTACTGCTGCGCGACCGCAAGGGCGCGGTGATCGGGGCAGTCGGGGTAACCGGCGACACCTCGGACAACGACGCCGCTGCCGCCATGGCCGGGATCGAGGCCGCCGGGCTGACCGGCGAGACCTGATCTGCACAAGCGCCGTCCCGCCGCGGCCGCCTGTTTCGGGAAATTCGTCCCGCGCTCTGCGGAAATCGGGAACAATATGTGCGTATCTGAACACGTCCTTGCGCCATGGTGCAGGGCGTGTTTTGTTGCACGTTATTGAAGGGGCGGATAATTTCCGACCAGTTCAAGTAAAACAGCAAGGTAGCACAATGTCCCGACCCGTCGTTGGCATCATCGGCAATTCGTATCTGATGAACGACCAGTACCCCACCCATGCGGGGGGCACGATGAATTCGGACGCGGTCGCGAATGTCTCGAACTGTCTGCCGCTGCTGATCCCGGCCGACCCGCGCTATGTCGACGTGGCCGAGCTGCTTGAGGTTTGCGACGGGTTCCTGCTGACCGGTGGCCGTCCCAACGTTCACCCCGAGGAATATGGCGAACCGGCGACCGATGCGCATGGCGAATTCGACCGGGCGCGCGACGCAATCACCCTGCCGCTGGTACGGGCCTGCGTGGAACGCGGCCAGCCCTTTCTGGGCATCTGCCGGGGCTTCCAGGAGGTCAACGTGGCCATGGGCGGCACTCTGTACCCGGAAATCCGCGATCTGCCCGGCCGGATGAACCACCGCATGCCGCCCGATGGCACGCTGGAAGAGAAATTCGCCCTGCGCCATGTGGTCAAGCTGACCGAGGGCGGGGTGTTCCACCGCCTGTTCGGTGCCAGTGAGGTGATGACCAATACGCTGCACGGGCAGGGCATCAAGACGGTGGGCAAGGGCGTGGTGATCGACGGCCACGCGCCGGATGGTACGCCCGAGGCGATCTATATCCAGGATGCGCCCGGGTTCACCCTGTCGGTGCAATGGCACCCGGAATGGGATGCCGCGAATGACCCGGTGTCGCGGCCTCTGTTTCAGGCTTTCGGCGACGCGGTGCGGGCTTGGTCGGCAAGTGCAATGCCGACGCCGGTGCGGCAATCGGCCTGACAATCGGCTCTCGGATTTCTTCAAAAGACCGGCGCGGCAATCACCGCGCCGGTCTTTTTTCGTTTCACACCAGCAGGTTGAACTGTTTGTTGAGCGGCAGAGTCCGGGCGCGCTGGCCGGTCAGATCGAACAGTGCGTTGCCCAGCGCCGGCATCGAGGGCGGCGTGCCGGGTTCACCCGCGCCCCCCATGAAGCGGTTGGTTTCCAGCACTTGAACCTCAACCTGCGGCGCGGTGTGCATGCGCAGCGCGTCATAGTCGGGGAAGTTCATCTGTTCGACCTCGCCATCGGCGAAGGTGATCTCGCCGTAACAAGCCGCCGACAGGCCATACATCATGCCGCCGAACATTTGCGCCTTGACGTTTTCGGGGTCCAGCGCAAGCCCCATGTCGCAGGCGATCCAAGCCTTGCTGATGCGGATGGTGCCGTCTTCTTCGACCACCTCGATCACCTGCGCGACAGGGGTGCCGAAGCTGTAAGTTAGGGCCACGCCGCAGCCCACACCATCGGGGGTCTTGCCCGTCCAGCCGGACATGTCGCGCACCGCCTCAAGGCACCCGGCCGAGGGCGCGTGTTCGTCGCGCATCAGCTCCAGCCGAAACTCCAGCGGGTCGCGTCCGGCGGCATGGGCCATCTCGTCGATGAAGGTCTCGTGGAAGAAACCGTTGTGGCTGTTGCCGACCGAGCGCCAGAAACCCACCGGGATCTTCAGGTCGGCGATATGGCCGCTCATGCGATAGTTGGGCACCGCGTAGGGCTGGTTGAAGAACCCTTCGACCAGAACCTTGTCCGGGCCAGCGCCGGGCATTCCGGTATAGCGCTCGACGGCTTGCTGCGTGCAGGACTGCGCGGCGACCGCACCATCGATGAGCACTGCTTTGCCATCCTGAACCGCACCGCGCATCCGCGCCATCGCACCGGGGCGGTAGTAGTCGTGACGCATATCTTCTTCGCGGCTCCAGGTGGTCTGGACCGGAGTGCCGGGCATCGCCATGGCCATTTTGGTGGCGATGTCGCCGAAATCCAGCTCTCCGCGGCGACCAAACCCGCCGCCCAGATAGGTGGTGTGGATTTGGACGGCTTCGGTGTCCAAACTGGCCGTGTTGGCAACGCGGAACTGGATCAGCGTGGGGGCCTGGTTGCCGCACCACAGTTCCAAGGCGTCGCCGGTGAACAGCGCGGTGGCGTTCATCGGTTCCATCGTGGCGTGGGCCAGGTAGGGGACAGTGTATTCAGCGTCGATCACGGTCGCGCCTTCGGGAACGATGCTGACATCGCCGTCATCGCGCATGGTCGAGTTCGGATCCGCGTCGAAGGCCTTGGCGATCTCGGCAAAGATGGCGTCGGTTTCGGGCGGATAGGGGGCCTCGCCCCAATCGACGTCGATGGCCTCGACCGCCTGGTTGGCAAGCCAGGTGTTGGTGGCGATCACCGCAACACCGTTGCCCAGATCGACAACCTTTTCGACACCAGGCATTGCCTTGGCGGCGCTGTCGTCAAAGCCGTTCATCTGGCCGCCCAGCTTGGGGTTCATCCGGACGCTGGCGAATTTCATGCCGGGCAGGCGCACGTCAACGCCGAACTGGGCGGTGCCGGTAGCCTTTTCCACCATGTCCAGACGCGGCAGGGTCCGGCCCAGATAACGCCACTCGGACGGGTCGCGCAGCTCTGCCTCAATCGGTTCCATCTGAGCCACGTCTGCAGCCAGGTCGGTATAGGCGATCTTGCTGTCATCAGGCGCGATGACATGGCCCGAAGCGGTCTTAAACTGAGCCCGATCCACCCCCAGTCGGTCGGCGGCGGCCTGTTTCAGCGTCTCGCGGGCGGAGGCACCAGCCGCGCGCATTCGCTCGAACCCGTCCTTCATCGAGGTCGAGCCGCCGGTGACCTGCAGGCTGAGCGCCTTGCCGATCACGCCCAGGGCCTCGCCCAGATTGTGCTGGAAGTTCGAGACGTCATAGCCCTTGTTGGGCAGGCTCTCGCCGATTAGGGCCGAGTTGTAATAGGCCGCCGCCGCTGGTCCGTGCAGAACGGTGACCTGATCCAGATCCACGTCCAGTTCCTCGGCAATCAGGGCAGCCCATGTGGTTTTGACGCCCTGGCCCATCTCGGCGCGGGGCGCGAACAGGGTCACGCCGTTCTGGTCGATCAGGATGAAGGGGTTCAGGGCCGCTTCGCCGTCGCCCGGTTTCAGCGGGTTCTTGGCGGGACGGTTGACGTAATAGACGCCGAAGGCCACGCCGCCGACGATGGCGGCAGACCCGATCAGGAAGGTGCGGCGCAGGATTTTTCCGATGCTGGCCATGGATCAGGCCTCCTTCATCTTGGCGGCGGCGTCGTGGATCGCGGCGCGGATGCGGGGATAGGTGCCGCAGCGGCACAGGTTGCCCTGCATCGCCTCGTCGATTTCTTCGTCAGAGGGGGCAGGGTTTTCGGCCAGCAGCGCGGCGGCCTGCATGATCTGCCCCGACTGGCAATAGCCGCATTGCGCGACCTGATGGTCGACCCAGGCCTGCTGGATCGTGGCCAGGTTGTCGGGCGTCCCCAACCCTTCGATCGTGGTGACCTCGCCCCAGACATCGGACAGAGCAACCTGACACGAGCGGACGGCCTCGCCATCGATCTGCACCGTGCAGGCTCCGCAGGCGGCCACACCGCAGCCGAATTTGGTTCCGGTCAGGCCCACCTCGTCGCGCAGCACCCAAAGAAGGGGGACATCGTCGGGCAGATCGACCTGATGTGGCTTTCCGTTGATCGTCAGCGTGGTCGCCATGGCGTACCTCTTTTGGCTGTGGCTGGTTTCTGACATAATTGATGAGAAATGTCAGTGCGTCAATTGACAATTTCGCGCGAAACTGTCAGAGGTCAATTCATGGCGGAAAAACTGGATGATACACGGGCAAAGGCGATCCTGACTTCGGCGTTTCAGGCCTTTTCCGCCTATGGGTTCCGCAAGACCTCGATGGATGACATAGCGCGTGGCGCGGGCATGTCCCGTCCAGCGGTCTATCTGCATTACAAGAACAAAGATGCCATCGTTCGCAGCCTGACACAGGCGCATTACGCCGAAAAGATCGCGGCGGTGGCACATGCGCTGCAGGGCGACGGAGCGGTGTCCGAGATCCTGGCGCGGGCGATTGACTCGCAGATCGCCGGGATGGCGGCCATACTGGCCTCGCCGCATGGGCTGGAGATGCTGGATACCAGCAAGTCCACCGCTGCCGACATCGTGGCCGAGGGCGAGGCGGCGCTGGCGGATCTCTACGCTGAATGGCTAAAGCGCGAACTGGCGGCCGGTCGCGTGCGCCTGCCGGACGGTCCGGCCGAGACCGCGCGGACCATCACCGCCGCGCTGAAGGGGATCAAGATGACCGCCTCTAACGCCGAGGAGTTCGAGCAGCGCATCGCCCAGCTGACCGCGCTGATCGGCGCGGGGCTTGAGGTCAGGTAACCCGCTGCCGGACCTTGAATTCCGGTCTGTCCCACAAACGGTTCTGCATGATGTCAGTCAGGATCTCGACGGCGCGCGACACGTCGCATTCGTCGATATACAGCGGCGTGAAGCCGAACCGCATGATGTCGGGCGCGCGGAAATCCCCGATCACGCCGCGGGCGATCAAGGCCTGCATCGCCGCGTACCCGTCGGCAAACCGGAACGAGACTTGGCTGCCACGCATCGCGGGGTCGCGGGGGCTGGCCAGTTCCAGATCGGGGCAGGTCGCCTCGACCTGCTGGATGAACTGTTCGGTCAGGGCGATGGACTTGGCGCGCACATTATCCATGTCGGCCATGTCCCAGATATCCATCGCCGCGGCCAGCGCGGTCATCTGGATCACCGGTGGCGTGCCGACGCGCATGCGCTCGATGCCTGCGCCGGGGCGATAGTCCAAATCGAAGGCAAACGGCGCCTCGTGTCCCAGCCAGCCCGACAGGGCCGGGCGCGCGGTGTCCGCCCATTTCGGAGCGACATAGATGAAGGCCGGGGCGCCCGGACCACCGTTGAGGTATTTATAGGTGCACCCGACCGCGAAATCGGCGTTGCAGCCGGCCAGGTCCACCGGGATGGCCCCGGCTGAGTGGGCCAGATCCCACACCGTGATGACGCCGCGCGCATGGGCCAGATCGGTCAGCGCCTTCATGTCGTGCCTGCGGCCGGTGCGATAGTCGACTTCGGTCAGCATCAGCACGGCGACTTCATCGGTAATGTGCTCGGCCACGGTCTCGGGGTCCACGACCCGAAGCTCGTACTCCTCGCCCAGCGAGCGCAGCAGCCCGTCAGCCATGTAGAGATCGGAAGGGAAGTTGCCATTGTCCGACAGGACCACCTTGCGCCCCGGGTTCAGCTCCAACGCCGAGGCAACCGCCTGAAAGACCTTGATCGACAGCGTGTCGCCGACCACGACCGTACCGGGCGCGGCGCCGATCAGGCGGCCGATCCGATCGCCCAGGTCGGTCGGCATGCCCATCCACCCGGCCTTGTTCCACCCGGTGATCAGCATCTGGCCCCATTCCTCGGTCAGCATCTTCTGTACCTCTGCGGCCGCCGCCTTGGGCAGAGGGCCCAGCGAGTTGCCGTCCAGATACAGAACTCCTTCCGGCAGGTGGAACATGGCTTTGGTGGCGGCGAAGTCGGTCATGATAAATCCCGGTGTTTTCTTGTGTCCGAACCGGGGTATCGGATCGGTGCCGGGCTGTCCACGCCCGCCTGTTTGTGGCCCGGGTGCACAATATTCGACCGCAAGGCCAAGATGCTTTGCCATCGGGGTCTGAAAGCGGTAGGACTTGGCCCGGAAGCGACATGTGTCGGTGCATGTCGTCGTTCAAAAGGGATGCTCATGCGCCGTATCGACGTACCGCCACTGTGGCTTTTGGGCTTCGCGGTGTTGGCCTGGTTGCAGGGCAGTTATCTGTCGCTCGGCCTGTCGCTGGAAGGCGGGTTGACCGACCTGCTAAGCGGGTTGCTGATTGGTGGGGGTATCCTGCTGGCGGTTCTGGCCATCGTAGAATTCCGCCGTCACCGTACGACGGTCATTCCGCATGAAACACCCACCGCAATGGTGCAGTCGGGCATCTACAAGCGCAGCCGCAATCCGATCTATCTGGGCGATGTCCTGATCCTTGCCGGGTTGATCCTGCGCTTCGATGCCGTGTTGTCGCTGGTGTTGGTTCCTGTGTTCGTCTGGGTATTGGAACGGCGGTTCATCCTGCCTGAGGAGGACCGCCTGCGCCGCACCTTCCGTGCGGATTTCGCGCGTTACGAACGCAAAACCCGTCGGTGGATCTGAAATGCGCCGACCCGTGACACAACGTAATGAATGCTGCGCTTGCGAAATAATGTTGCGCAGGATAGATCTTTGCTTAACAAACAATACCGACCACCCGCTCGGTCAGAGTGAAAATTAGGGGGACTTGCCGGTGAAAATAGGCACGCCAAAGGAAATACTGAAAGGCGAGAACCGGGTCGCGATGACTCCGGAGTCAGCCGTGCAGCTGCAGAAATTGGGCTATGAATGCGCCATCGAGAAGGGGGCTGGTGCTGCCGCCGGTTTCTCAGACGAGGCTTACGAGGCCGTCGGGGTCGAAATCGTCAAGACAGCTGCCTCTTTGTGGAAATCGTCGGACATCATCGCCAAGGTGCGCGTGCCCACCGAGACCGAAATGAAACGTCTGACCAAGGGCAAGACGCTGATCTCGTTCTTCAACCCGGCAGGGAACGAAGAAGGGATGGAATTGGCGAAAGCCAAGGGCGCCAATGTCATCGCGATGGAAATGGTGCCCCGCATCAGCCGTGCACAGAAGATGGATGCGCTGTCGTCGATGGCCAACATCGCCGGGTACCGTGCGGTGATTGAGGCGGGCAACAACTTTGGCCGCTTCTTCACCGGCCAGGTAACGGCCGCGGGCAAGGTGCCGCCGGCCAAGGTTCTGATCGTTGGTGCCGGCGTGGCAGGTCTGGCCGCCATCGGGACGTCGACGTCGCTTGGCGCGATCACATATGCGTTCGATGTGCGCCCCGAGGTCGCCGAACAGGTCGAGTCGATGGGCGCCGAATTCGTCTATCTGGACTTTGAAGAAGAACAGCAGGATGGCTCGGCCACCGGCGGGTATGCATCGGTTCAGTCCGAGGAGTTCCGCAATGCTCAGCTGGCCAAGTTCCGCGAGTTGGCGCCCGAGATGGACATCGTCATCACTACGGCCCTGATCCCCAACCGCCCGGCCCCCAAGCTGTGGCTTGAGGATATGGTCAAGGCCATGAAGCCCGGATCGGTCATTGTGGACCTTGCGGCCGAGCGTGGAGGCAATGTCGAAGGCACCGTGCCGGATGAAAAGGTCGTGACCGACAATGGCGTGACAATCATCGGCTATACTGACTTCCCCAGCCGGATGGCGGCTCAGTCCTCGTCGCTGTATGCGACCAACATCCGTCACATGATGACTGACCTGACCCCGGACAAGGACGGTCAGATCAATCACAACATGGAAGATGACGTGATCCGTGGCGCGACCGTCACCTACGAAGGTGAGATCACCTTCCCACCGCCACCGCCCAAGGTGCAGGCCATCGCCGCCAAACCCAAAGCCGAGGTCAAGGAACTGACGCCCGAAGAAAAGCGCGCGCAAGAGATCGCTGCCTTCAAGGCGCAGACCAAGCAACAGGTCACCCTGCTGGGCGTGGGCGGTGCGCTGATGCTGCTGGTGGGGCTGGTGGCTCCTGCCAGCTTCATGCAGCATTTCATCGTCTTCGTGCTGGCCGTCTTCGTGGGCTTCCAGGTGATCTGGAACGTCAGCCACAGTCTGCACACACCGTTGATGGCGATCACCAACGCGATTTCCTCGATCATCATCGTGGGCGCGTTGATGCAAATCGGGTCGGGGTCTTTCCTCGTCATTCTGCTGGCGGCGCTGTCGATCTTCATGGCCGGGATCAACATCTTCGGCGGTTTCCTCGTAACCCGGCGCATGCTCGCCATGTTCCAGAAATCTTAAGGAGGCCGGGCACATGGAATTTGGCTTCACCACTGCCGCCTATGTCGTTGCGGCTGTTCTGTTCATCCTTTCGCTCGGCGGCCTGTCCAACCAGGAAAGCGCCAAGCGCGCGGTCTGGTACGGCATCGTCGGCATGGCGCTGGCGGTATTCGCCACGCTGGTCGGCCCCGGATCGGGCCTGTGGCTGCTGTCGCTGCTGCTGATCATCGGCGGTGGTCTGATCGGTCAATATGTGGCGCAGCGCGTCCAGATGACCGAGATGCCGCAGCTTGTGGCCGCCATGCACTCGCTGGTGGGTCTGGCGGCGGTTTTCGTCGGGTACAACGCCCATTTCGAGATCAAGAATGTCGCCGAAGTCTTTGCGATCGTTGACGCGGCCAAGGATGCCGACCTGTCGGATCTGGGCGCCTTCGCGAAACTGATCGCCAAGAAAACCCCGGCCGAGCTGGCTATTCTGCATGTCGAGCTGTTCCTGGGCATCTTCATCGGTGCGATCACCTTTACCGGTTCGGTCGTGGCCTATGGAAAACTGGCCGGCAAGGTCACCTCGGCGGCCACCAAACTGCCGGGCGGGCATGCGCTGAACGCGGCGGCGGCTGGCCTCTCGCTGATCTGTCTGATCTGGTACACCGCTTCGGGTGGCTTCTTCCCGCTGTTCCTGATGACGCTGGCGGCGTTGTTCATCGGTTATCACCTGATCATGGGCATCGGCGGTGCCGACATGCCGGTCGTTGTGTCTATGCTGAACAGCTACTCGGGCTGGGCCGCGGCCGCGATTGGTTTCTCGCTGGGCAACGACCTGCTGATCGTCGTCGGTGCGCTGGTCGGCTCGTCGGGTGCGATCCTGTCCTACATCATGTGCAAGGCGATGAACCGTCACTTTGTCAGCGTGATCCTGGGCGGCTTTGGCGGCACTTCGGGGCCCCAGATGGAGGTTGAAGGCGAACAGGTGGCGATCGACGCCGACGGTGTTGCAGCAGCGTTGAACGATGCCGACAGCGTCATCATCATCCCCGGCTACGGAATGGCGGTGGCGCAGGCGCAGCAATCTGTCAGCGAACTGGTCCGTAAGCTGCGCGCCAAGGGCAAGAATGTGCGCTTTGCCATCCACCCCGTCGCGGGCCGTCTTCCGGGCCACATGAACGTGCTGCTGGCCGAGGCCAAGGTGCCCTATGACATCGTGCTGGAAATGGACGAGATCAACGACGACTTCCCGGAAACGGATGTCGCGATCGTCATTGGCTCGAACGACATCGTGAACCCTGCGGCGCAGGAAGACCCGAACAGCCCCATTGCCGGGATGCCGGTTCTGGAATGCTGGAAGGCCAAGCAGGTGATCGTCTCGAAACGCGGGCAGGGCACCGGGTATTCGGGCATCGAAAACCCGTTGTTCTACAAGGAGAACACCCGCATGTTCTATGGCGACGCCAAGCAGTCGCTGGACAAGCTGCTGCCAATGATCGACTGATCTGTGGCTCATATCCTTGGAAAAGGCGCCCCTCGCGGGCGCCTTTTTCCGTTTCAGGGTATGATGCCGTATCAACCCAATCGGCAGGAGGTGTTCCATGCATAAGGTAAACGGCATCGGCGGCGTGTTCTTTCGCGCCCGCGATTCAAAGGCTCTGTCGCAATGGTACGAGACCCATCTGGGCGTCAATCACTATGACCCGGTTCCGTGGAAGCAGCGCGAAGGCTACACCGTGTTTGCCCCATTCGCCGAAGACACGGACTATTTCGGTGATGCCGCGCAGCAATGGATGATCAATTTCCGCGTCGACGATCTGGCGGCCATGGTCGACCAGCTGCGTGCGGCTGGAATCGAGGTGGAGACCCGTGACGAATGGAACAGCGAGATCGGAAAATTCGCCCGCCTGCACGACCCCGAGGGCAATCCGATCGAGCTCTGGCAGCCAAATCAATGAGATAGCCGGCTTGTATACCGCGGTATCCATGTAAGTATATGAAATAAAAAGATAATTGATGAAATGCTTCGGTGTCGTATAGTGCCCGGAACACAAGGAGCCGCTCATGACGCCAATCGAGGATCATCCGCTGCGCTATGCGCTGGCCAATGAATTGCACGCGCGGCCGTTCCCCGTGGCGCAGGCGCCGTGCACGGTTGTATTCCTTGCGATCAAAAAACCGGTCGCCGCGGTGGCGCGCGACCGAGCCAAAGATATGGCTCACCTGATCGACCTGTTGGACCGCCACGGGGCACAGCATCCGCAGCCCGATGCTACCCATTATGCCGGGCAGATCGGGCGGCATTGGTTGAAGTGGGAGCATCACACGGAGTTCGTGACCTATACGGCCATCACTCAGAATGTCAGCGAACGCGCGTTCAACCCCGCCGATTTCGAAGTATTCCCCCCCGACTGGCTGATGACCAGTCCAGGCCAGCGCGTGACCTCGATCATGCTGCGGGTGGTGCCGCGCCCGGATGACGGGGCCACGCAAGCCGCGCTGGCAGATTGGTTCGAGCCGGAAAGCCTGGCGGTGTCGCGGGTGCTGGACGACTCGGCGATCTGCGCCAGCGATTTTCGCATCGACCCGGCAGGCCACATGCGGTTTGCCCTGTTCGTGTCCGAGGGGACCGGGCGCAGGCGCACCGGCCGGATCATCCAGCGCCTGTGCGAGATCGAGACCTACAAGGCGATGTCCATGTTGGGCTTTGCCCGGGTCAAGGCCCTGATGCCCCAGATCGGCGAGTTGGACCGACAACTGACCCAGTTGATGGGCGAGATGACCAAGGACACGACCCATCCCGACGATCTGCTGCCGCAATTGCTGGCCACCTCGACCGAGCTCGAGACGTTGTCGGCGCGTTCGGCCTTTCGCTTTGCCGCGACGGGGGCCTATGAGGCCATCGTGCACCAGCGGATCGAGGCGCTGCGCGAGGATCGTTTCCACGGGCGTCAGACATTCGCCGATTTCATGATGCGCCGCTATGACCCGGCCATGCGCACGGTCAAGGCAACCGAACGGCGGCTGCAGGCACTTTCGGACCGGGCCATTCGCGCCGGTGACCTGCTGCGGACGCGCGTCGATGTCGAGCGCAGCGCGCAGAACCAGGCCTTGCTGGAGAGCATGGACCGCCGGGCGGATCTGGCGCTGCGATTGCAGCACACGGTCGAAGGTCTGTCGGTGGTCGCTATCAGCTATTACGCCGTGTCGCTGGTCAGTTACCTGCTGTACCCGTTGACCAATGCGGGGATCAGCAAGGGGATGCTGACCGCGGGCGTGACGCTGCCTGTAGTGGCGCTTGTCTGGCTGGCCGTGCGCCGCATCCGCCGCAAGCTGGAATAGCGCGGCTTGCCAACCGGCGCGCGGCCTGTATTTCTGCGAGGCAGATATTTCGCAGGCGGGGCAGGTTTCATGATCGGATTGGTTTCAGCCTGGCGGGCCGTGGCCGCCATGTTCATCCTGAACGGCGCCCTGTTTGGGATCTGGGCCTCGCGCATTCCAGCCGTCCGTGACCGTCTGGGGCTGAGCCACGAGGAACTGGGCTATGGCCTGCTGTTCATGGCGGCCGGGGCGGTGTGTTCCTTTCCAGTCACCGGACGCCTGACCGACAGGTTTGGCGCGGTGACCGTGACGCGGGTGATCGCGGTCCTGTACACAGCCTCACTGATCCTTCTTGCGGCCGCCGACAGCTTCGCCATGCTGGCTGCGTTCCTGTTCATCTTCGGGGCCTTCCACGGCTCAATGGATGTGGCCATGAACGCCTGGGCCGCCGAGGTCGAGCAGACCTATGCCAAACCGGTGATGTCCTCGTTTCACGCGATGTGGAGCCTCGGCGCCGGGTTGGGTGCGCTCAGCGGTTATGGCGCGGTTCAGCTGCAGCTTGACGTGTTGCCGCATTTCCTGCTGGCCGGCGGGGCAACCGTCGCGCTGGCGCTTGCCTTGTCCTGGGTCCGATGGACGTCGCGGCGGGTGCAGTCCGACGGCAACGCGATCTTTGCTTTGCCCAGCGGCGTTCTGGTTCTGGTCGGGCTGACCGCGATGTGCGGCGCGTTGGGCGAGGGTGCAGTGGCTGACTGGAGCGCCATCTTTCTGCGGGATGTCACGGGGGTGGCTGAAAGCGTTGCTGCCTTGGGCTATGCCGTCTTTTCGGTGTCCATGGTTGCCGTGCGGCTGCTGGGCGGCCTCGTGATCGCCCGGTTCGGCCCGGTGCCGGTGGCCCGGGTCAGCGGAGCCTGCGCCGCCGTCGGCGTGTTCCTGGTGGTATCGGCCGGCGGCGCGGTCGGGGCGCTGGCTGGATTCGCGATGATGGGTGTGGGCTATGCGGTGATCATGCCGCTGGCGTTCAGCCGGGCCGCGAACGACCCGCATGTCCCGCCGGGGCAGGCCATCGCCAGTGTGGCCACTTTGGGATACGGAGGTTTGCTGATCGGTCCGCCGCTGATCGGGCTTCTGGCAGGTATCCTGTCACTGCGGCTGGCCTTTGCCGTCCTGCTGCCGCTGGCAGTGGTGATCGTGGTGTTGGCCGGCGCGCTCAGGCGCGCCGACTGACTTTGGTTCAGCGTCCGCGGATCCGCGGATCGAGCGCATCGCGCAGGCCGTCGCCCAGATAGTTCACGCTGAGAACGGTCAGCGAGATCGCTAGGCCGGGCCAGAACACACGCTCGGGGTACTGCTGCAGATAGTCGACACCATCGAACAGCAGCCTGCCCCAGGTGGGGAAGTCAGGCGGGAAGCCCAGCCCCAGGAAGGACAGCGCGCTTTCGGTGATGATCGCCGTGGCGATGCCCAGCGTGGCCGACACCATGATCGGCGACAGCACGTTGGGCAGGATGTGCCGGGTGATGATCTGTCTGTTGCTGGTGCCGATCGAGCGGGCGGCCAGAACGAACTCGCGTTCCTTGATGGCCAGCACGTCGCCGCGCACGATCCGCGCCGTAGGCATCCACGAGGTGATGCCGATGGCGCAGACGATCAGGATGAAAATCCCACGTTCAAGCCCGAACGCAGCGGACAGAGGCTCGCGGAACAGCAGCATCATCACCAGCAGCAGCGGCAGCAGCGGCAGGGCCAGGAACAGATCGGTCAGGCGCATCAGCGGCCCGTCCAGCCGTTTGAAGAACCCGGCAACCACGCCGATGAACGACCCCAAAAACAGCGCCAGCAGCATCGCGGTGATGCCGACCGATACCGAGGTCTGCCCCCCCGACATCATTCGCGCCATGATGTCCCGGCCCAGCTGATCGGTGCCGAACGGATGGGCCCAGCTGGGCCCCTGGTTGCGGGCACGGATGTCGATCTGGGTCGGGTCGATGGTCCACAGGAACGGGCCCAGATAGACGGCCGCGACGATGAAGATGAACAGCATCGCGCCGATCATGGCGCCCTTGTGGGTCTTGAACTGGTCCCACACGTCGCGCCACTGGCTGCGAGGTGGGGTGGTCAGTTCTTCCATTACATCGGCAGTCGGCAAGGCCGTCGAGGCCGGCGCAAGGCCCTCATCAGGGACCAGCGTGTCTGATTGATTGTGATCAGTCATAGCGGATCCTCGGGTCCAGAATGCCATAGAGAACGTCTGCGATCAGGTTGAACAGGACGATCAGCACGGCAAAGATGAAGGTCAGCGTCTGCACCATCGGCAAGTCATTGGCCTGAATGGCGCCGATCAGCAGCTGGCCGATGCCGTTCACCTTGAACACCTGCTCGGTGATGATCGCGCCACCAAAGATCGCCGGAATACCCAGAGCGATCACGGTAACCACCGGGATCATCGAGTTGCGCAGGACATGTACCATGACGACGGTGTATTCGCTCAGGCCCTTGGCGCGGGCGGTACGGACGTAATCCTGGTTGAGGTTGTCCAGCATCGAGGCGCGCATGAACCGGCTGAGCTGCGCGGTGATCTGCAGCGCCAGCACCATCACGGGCATGATCATCTGTTTCAGCTGAATGACGAAGCTGTCCCAGTCATTGACCACATGCGTCGTGTCATAGATCGACGGGAACCAGCCCAACTGGACCGAGAAGATCACGATCACCAGCACCCCCGAGAAGAACGGCGGAACCGAGAAGCCGACCATCGACACGAAGGTGCCCATCTGGTCGAACCAGGAATACTGGCGATAGGCCGAATAGATGCCAATGGGCAGGGCGATCAGGATGGCGACCACATAGGCGGTGCCTACAACCCACAGGGTCTGCGGGATACGCTGAACGACGATGTCCATGACGGGCGAGCGGGTCTGCCACGAAATCACACGCAGGTCACCTTCGGAAAAGGTGGTGCCAAAGATGTGGTCGACCAAAACCTGCGGTTCGATCCAGAAGAACTGCACGATCCATTTCCAGAACCGGACATGCATAGGCTGGCCGAGGCCAAGCGCCTCGCGCATCTTCTCTTTGACTTCAGGCGGAACGGTAAGCGGAACCTGTGCCATCGGGTCGCCGGGGGCGAGCTCGAGCAACAGGAAGATGACGAGACTGATGAACAACAGCGTCGGAACGGCCAGGATCAGTCGTCGAATGGTGAAGTTGAGCATTAAGAGGCGCCTTTATATGCGTCTTCTTGTTGGTGGAACTTGCGAAAGACCGCGCCCCGATACAGATCGGGACGCGGCTGTGCAAGGCTAGCGCTTAGGAACCGGTCTTGCGGTACCAGTCAGCGATGTTCCACAGTTCGCTGTCCCACACGTTCAGGACGACACCGCCCAGAGTGTTTGCGTGGGCCGACAGACGACCACGGTGGACCAGCGGGATCATGCCGCCGTTCTGAACCATGATGTCGTTCAGCTGCTTCGCGATTTCGGCGCGCTGCTCCAGACCTGCGGTCTGCGCCAGTTGGGCGTGCAGCTTGTCGAACTCTTCGTTGCAGAAGCGGCTGATGTTCTCACCCTGCCACTGGGTCTCGGGACGCGGTGCCTTGTCGCACAGGCCGTTGCCCAGATAGCTTTGCGGGTCGGTGCCGTTGAAGGTGTTGGCGTACATTTCAACGTCCGCATAGAACTTCTGGAACGTGTCGGGCGAGCCCGGGTCACCACCGAAGAAGACCGAAGCGTTGATGTTGCGCAGTTCGGTTTCAATGCCGATCTGGCTCCACCATTCCTTGATCAGCGCCTGGAAGTCCTGGCGGACGGCGTTGGTCGAGGTCTGATAGACGATCTTCAGCGGAACGCCGTCCTTCTCGCGGACGCCGTCGCCGTCGGTGTCGACGATGCCGGCATCATCCAGCAGTTTCTTGGCGCCCTCGATATCCTGCGTGTCGCAGGTCATCGAGGTCGAGTTGAACGCAGCCGGAGCCGGTACCCAGTTGCAGGTCACTTTACCCGCCTGGCCATATCCGATCTCAACCAGCAGCGGGCGGTCGATTGCCATCGACATAGCCTTGTAGACCGCCGGATCCTGCAGGAACGGGTGCGGGTGCTTGGCCGTCGAACGCTCGCCTTCCGGCAGTTCGGGTGATGGGTTGGTCTGGTTCAGCATGATGCGCTCGACCAGCGGGCCAAAGCCTGCCACCGGAGTGCCTTTGCCGCCTTCCTGCATCTGCGCGATCACTTCGGGCGCCAGCTGCAGGTTCCAGGCATAGTCGAACTCGCCGGTTTCCATCACGGCGCGACCGGCCGCGGTCGCATCGCCGCCGCCCTTGAAGGTCACGGTTGCGAAGGCCGGTTTCGCCGGGTCACGATAGTTGTCGTTGGCCTTGAAGGTGATCACGTCGTTCGGCTTGAACTCGGTGACGACAAACGGGCCGGTGCCGATCGGGTTGAAGTTCTGCTCGGTGCATTCCGGAGCTTTCGCGCCCATGCAGTCCGCGAACTGAGCCGCCTGGATGATCGGGCTTTCACCGCCGACGAACGGACCGTAGGGGAACGGGGTCGGCTTGTCGAAGGTGACCTTGACGGTCAGATCATCCACAGCTTCGACGCTGGTGACGCCTTCGAACTTGGTCACCTGCGCACAGCCACCTTCGGGGTCCATGCAGTAATCAGCGGTGAATTTCACGTCGGCCGAGGTGAACGGCGTGCCATCCGACCAGGTGATCCCCGGAGCGATCTTCCACGTGATCGAGGTGAGGTCCTCGCTCACGCCGCCGTTTTCGACGGTCGGGATTTCGGCTGCCAGATACGGCACCATGTTGCCGTCTTGGTCATAGCGGGCCAGGGGTTCGATCACCAGCGAGGCCGCTTCGACGTCTTTGGTGCCGCCCGACAGGAACGGGTTCAGGATCGAGGGTGCTTGCCAATAGATGATGCTGACGTTGCCGTCCGATCCGCGCTCGGCCATGGCCATCGGGGCCATCGCCGTGCTTGCAATCGCACCAAGCAAAAGGGTTTTGATTTTCATCATACACTCCTTGTTGGACACATTCGTGTCTCGATTTTCTCCGCAAGGCCTGCGGATTTGGCGTTGCCGTGCCGGGCTCAAGCCACTGAAAAAAAAGACAATTGCGCAAATGTCTGCGCACTACGCCCAATTTCTCGGCACGGTTACGCGGGGTATCGAAACAGAGTTTGCAGAAATTGCAAGCCTTGCCGCAGCGAAACTGGCAATGCGTTTGACTTTTCCTGTCAGCCCGCCTTAGCGTTCGGCAACCAAAACACTCATGCAGCCAAGGGGAGCGCTCGCGTGCTGGATCAGCCTATCGCCCAGATCAGGGAACTTCGGGTCGAATTCCAAACCAAGGATGGGCCCGTCGTCGGGGTCGAGGACGTCTCGTTCGAGGTCCGTCCGGGCGAAACCGTCTGCATCGTGGGCGAATCGGGATCGGGCAAGTCCGTGTCTTCGCTGTCGTTGATGCGCCTTGTTGAATTTGGCGGGGGCGAGATCGCCGGCGGACAGCTGATTTTCGACCGTACCGACGGAACCGAGCTGGATTTGGCCAAGACCGATCAGGACCTCATGAAACAGATTCGCGGCAATGAAATCGGGATGATCTTTCAGGAGCCGATGACGGCGCTGAACCCCGTTTTCACGGTCGGGCGACAGCTGACTGAAGGGTTGCGGATTCACAAGGATATGTCCAAGTCCCAGGCTGAAGCGCGCGCCTTGGAACTGCTGGAACAGGTCCGCATCCCCGAGCCCGAGCGGCGGCTCAAGCAGTATCCGCACGAATTGTCGGGCGGGATGCGCCAGCGGGTTGTGATCGCCATGGCCATGGCCTGCGAGCCGCGCCTGCTGATCGCCGATGAGCCCACCACGGCGCTGGACGTGACGATCCAGGCCGAGATCCTGGCCCTGATGGACCGGCTGAAGCGTGAAACCGGCACGGCGGTCATGTTCATCACCCATGACATGGCCGTGGTCGCACAGATGGCTGACAGGGTTGTCGTCATGTACCGCGGCAACAAGGTCGAAGAGGGTACCGTCACCGAGATTTTCGAGAATCCCCAGCATGACTACACCAAGGCTCTGCTGGCCGCGGTGCCCAAGCTGGGTGAGATGCGCGGAAAGTCCGCCCCCGAGCCGATGAAGTTGTTGGGTGTCGAAGGACAGAAGATCGCCCCGATTCCCGGAACCGAGGAAGTTTTGCTGTCAGTCCGGAACCTGACCACGCGGTTCCCGGTCAAAGGCGGGATCCTGCGCCGCACCATTTCGAATGTGCATGCGGTTGAAGATGTCTCATTCACCCTGAACAGAGGGCAGACGTTGAGCCTTGTTGGGGAGTCGGGTTGTGGAAAATCCTCGGCCGGCCGCTCGATCCTGCGGTTGATAGAGCCGATGGCCGGCGAAATCAGTCTTGATGGTGTGGACATCATGAAGCTGGAACAGAAGGGCCTGCGCAAGGCCCGTCTGGATATGCAGATGATTTTTCAGGACCCATTCGCATCGCTGAACCCGCAGATGCAGTTGGTTGATCAGGTGGCCGAGCCGATGCGCAATTATGGCGTGGCATCGGGGTCGGAACTGCAGGACCGGGTCGCACAGCTGTTCGACAAGGTGCACCTGCCACGAAGCTTCATGCGCCGGTTCCCGCACGAAATGTCGGGTGGGCAGCGGCAGAGAATTGCGATTGCCCGGGCGCTGGCCCTGAACCCGAAATTGATCATTGCGGACGAAGCGGTTTCCGCGCTGGACGTTTCCGTTCAGGCGCAGGTTCTGAACCTGATGATGGAATTGCAGTCCGAACTTGGGCTGAGCTATCTGTTCATCAGCCACGACATGGCCGTGGTTGAACGGGTCAGCCACCACGTGGGTGTGATGTATCTGGGCCGGATCGTCGAACTGGGCCCACGGGCGCGTGTATTTGAAAACCCGCAGCACCCCTATACGCAGGCATTGATGAAGGCGGTTCCGATCGCCGATCCCAATCAGCGCAAAACGGAAAAAGATCTGAATTTCAAACCGATCCCGTCTCCAATTCACCCAATCGGCTATGAGCCTGCGCCTTCGGAATACCGAGAGGTAGAGCCGGGTCACTTCATTCTGACGACCGACAGCGGCTACTGACCCACATGCCACAGCGCCTGACTCCGCTTGAGATCATGACCAAGCTGATCTCGTTTCCCACCGTCAGCCGCGACAGCAACCTGCCGCTGGTCGACTGGGTCGAAGACTACCTGAACGGCCACGGTATCCGCGCCCACCGATGGCCGGATCCGGACCAGCCGCACAAGGCGGCCCTGTTTGCCCATGTCGGCCCCTGGGAGGAAGGCGCGGTCGTGCTTTCCGGTCACACGGATGTGGTGCCGGTGGACGGACAACCCTGGGACAGCGACCCGTTTGTCGTGACCGAACGGGACGGCAAGTATTTCGGACGTGGTACCTGTGACATGAAGGGCTTTGACGCCCTCGCCATCTGGGCGCTGGTCAAGGCGCAATACGCCGACGTCAAGCGCCCGCTGCAATTGGCGCTGAGTTTTGACGAGGAGGTCGGCTGCACCGGTGCGCCGCCCATGATCGTCGCCATGCAGGAGGTTCTGCCCAAGGGCTCGGCCGTGGTGGTGGGCGAGCCGTCGATGATGCAGGCCGTCACCGGCCACAAGGGCGGCTTCGGCTTTGATACCCACGTGGTTGGATACGAGGTGCACAGTTCGATCATGCATACCGGTGTCAATGCGATCATGTATGCCGCGCCGCTGATCGACTGGGCAAATGCCCAGAACGACATCAACATGGCGGCGGACCCCAGCGATATCGCGGCAGTCTTTGATCCTCCTTGGACAACCTGTCACGTGGGCATGATCAAGGGCGGCACTGCGCACAACATAACGGCCAAGGATTGCCGTTTCATGATGGATTTCCGGGTCGTCCCCGGCGAGCAGGCATCAGCTTGGAAAGAAGCCTATCTGGAACAGGTAAGAGTGGCGGAAAGGAAGATGCAGCAAGTGCATCCGGACGCCCATATCGAGGTGAAGGCCAGCTTTGCCGTTCCCGCGTTGGTCCCGGAAACCGATGGCGAAGCCGAGACACTGGTGCGTGCCCTTACGGGCGACAACGCTACCCATGTCGTCAGCTATGGCACCGAAGCCGGTCAGTTTCAGGAAGCCGGTTACTCAGCCGTGATCTGTGGGCCCGGAGATATCGCCCAGGCGCACCAGCCGAACGAATACATCACGATCGCTCAGTTCAACGCCGGCCATGACTTCATGCAGCGTCTGGTCTACAAACTGGCGGCGTGACCCAAAAGAGGCACTGGAAACTCAGGATTTCAGTCAGAAGCTCGGAGAGTTGAACATGCCGGTCAAAAACAGACTTGCCGAAATGCACGCCGAGATCACCAAGTGGCGGCGGCACCTGCATGCGCATCCCGAGTTGATGTACGACGTGCATGAAACCGCCGGCTTCGTTGTCGACCGACTCAAGGCGTTCGGTATCGATGAAATCACGCCGGGTATAGGTAAAACCGGTGTCGTGGCCGTGATCCGAGGGCGGACGGACACGCAGGGGCGGGTGATCGGGTTGCGGGCCGACATGGATGCCTTGCCGATCAACGAGGCGACCGGACTGGACTATGCCTCGACCGTGCCGGGCAAGATGCATGCCTGCGGGCATGACGGGCACACGTCGATCTTGCTCGGCGCTGCGCAATACCTTGCCGAGACGCGCAATTTCGACGGAACGGTGGTTCTGATCTTTCAACCGGCCGAAGAAGGCGGGGCCGGCGGTCTGGCCATGTGCCGCGATGGGCTTATGGATCGCTGGGGCATTCAGGAAGTCTACGGCTTGCACAACATGCCCGGCCTGCCTGTCGGAGAGTTCGCAATCCGGCCCGGCGCGCTGCTGGCGTCGTCGGACGAGTTCGAGATTGTCGTGACCGGCAAAGGTGGCCACGCCGCCGCACCGCATGAAGCCATCGACACAACCTTGGTGGCATCGCATATCGTGGTTGCGCTGCAATCGGTTGTATCCCGCACCGTCGATCCAATCCGACGGGTGGTGCTGACGGTGGGGACGTTTGAAACTGACAGCGTCGCCTCGAACGTGATTGCGCACACAGTCCGGCTGCAGGGCACGGTTCGCACACTGGACCCGGAATACCGTGGCATCGCCGAGGAGCGCGTGCGCCGGATCGCCGAAGACACAGCCTCGGCTTTTGGCGCCCAAGCCCGCGTGACTTGGACGCCCGGCTACCCGGTGACGGTGAATTCCGAGGCGGAAACGGCCTTCGCCGCCGAAGCCGCCGAGGCGGTGGCCGGCAAGGTCAATGACGCAACGGATCCGATCATGCCGTCGGAAGACTTCGCCTACATGCTTGAAGAACGGCCCGGAGCCTACATCTTCTTGGGGAACGGCGACACGGCCATGTGCCACCATCCCGAATACAATTTCGACGACCAGGCCATTCCGGCCGGATGCAGCTGGTTCGCCGAGCTTGTCGAACGACGAATGCCCATCGCCTGAAACAGGAAAGACAGTCATGCCGATCAAGAACCGTTTTGCCGAAATGCACCCCGAAATCACCGGTTGGCGGCGCGACATACATCAGCACCCCGAAATTCTCTACGATACCCATCGGACCAGCGCATTGGTTGCGGAAAAACTGAAAGAGTTCGGTTGCGACGATGTCGTGACCGGAATTGGCCGGACCGGGGTGGTCGGCGTGATCAAGGGCAGGACCGACACCCAAGGCCGGGTGATTGGTCTGCGGGCCGATATGGATGCGCTGCCAATGCAGGAGCAGACGGGTGCGGAATATGCCTCCAAGACTGCGGGCGCCATGCATGCCTGTGGCCATGACGGTCACACTGCGATGGTTCTGGGCGCCGCCAAATATCTGGCCGAGACCCGAAACTTCGATGGGACCGCGATCGTGATCTTTCAACCGGCCGAAGAAGGCGGCAACGGTGCGGAAGCCATGTGCCAGGACGGTTTGATGGACCGCTTCGGCATCCAGGAAGTCTATGCGATGCACAACGTGCCGGGCCTGCCGACCGGGCAGTTTGCCATTCGCTCCGGGCCTCTGCTGGCGGCGGCGGACGAGTTCGACATCCATCTTGAAGGCCGCGGCGGTCATGCCGCCAAGCCGCAGGAAACCGTGGATACTACGGTCATGCTGTCGCAACTGATCGTGGCCCTGCAGACCATAGTTTCGCGTAACGCCGACCCGATCTTGCAGGCCGTTCTGTCGGTCACTGCGGTCGAGACTTCGTCGAATGCGTTCAACGTGATCCCGCAATCGGCCCGGCTGCGCGGCACTGTCCGCACCCATTCGAACGAGGTGCGCGACCTGATCGAACTGAGACTGAATGAAGTTGTGCAAGGTGTCGCGGCGACCATGGGTGGCACCGCCACGGTGACCTACTCGCGCGGCGTTCCGGTCACGATCAACGCGGAAGAGCAGACCGGATATGCAGAATCCGCGGCAATTGCCGTCGGTGGCAGCTGTGCCGAGGCACCGATGGTGATGGGGGGCGAAGACTTCTCGTTCATGTTGCAGGAACGTCCCGGGGCCTTCATAGTCTTGGGAAATGGCGACAGCGCCGGGCTTCACCACCCCGAATACGATTTCAATGACGAGATCATTCCGATCGGATGCTCGTGGTTTGCAGAGATGGTCGAACGCCGGATGCCGGTGGCCTGAGATTTTTTAAGGAGAGAAGACGAAGATGCCAGTGAAGAACCGCTTTGCCGAATTGCAGGATGAAATCACCGCCTGGCGGCGTGATATTCACGAGAATCCTGAAATTCTGTTCGATACGCATCGCACCAGTGCGCTGGTTGCGGAAAAGCTGAAAGAATTCGGCTGCGACGAGGTGGTCACGGGGATTGGCCGCACCGGAGTTGTCGGGGTGATCAAGGGCAAGGCCGACACCAAGGGGAAGGTGATCGGATTGCGGGCGGATATGGACGCTTTGCCGATCCACGAGGCGACGGGTTTGGACTATGCTTCGAAAACGCCGGGTGCGATGCATGCCTGCGGCCATGACGGCCACACCGCCATGCTGCTGGGGGCGGCCAAATACCTGTCCGAAACGCGCAATTTCGACGGAACCGTCGTTGTGATCTTCCAACCCGCCGAGGAGGGCGGCGGCGGCGGCCGCGAGATGTGCGAAGACAACCTGATGGAGCGTTGGGGCATTCAGGAAGTCTACGGGATGCACAATTGGCCTGGTAAGCCTGTGGGCAGCTTCTCGATCCGGCCGGGCGCGTTCTTCGCGGCGACTGACCAGTTCGATATCACGTTCGAAGGTCGCGGAGGTCATGCCGCCAAACCGCATGAAACCGTGGACACCACTGTCATGACTGCGCAGGCCGTTCTGGCGTTGCAGACCATCGCGTCGCGCAATGCCGATCCGATCGATCAGGTCGTTGTTTCGGTCACCTCGTTCGAGACTTCGTCGAAGGCGTTCAACGTGATTCCGCAGAAAGTGCAGATCAAGGGCACCGTGCGCACGATGAGCAAAGAGATGCGGGACCTTGCTGAGCAGCGCATCAACGAAATCTGCTCGGGCGTCGCCGCGACATTCGGCGGTACTGCCGATGTCAACTATATCCGGGGCTATCCGGTCATGATCAACAGCGATGAGCAGACCGAGTTCGCCGCCGAGGTCGCCCGCTCGGTCTCGGGGACCTGCGAGGAGGCACCTTTGGTCATGGGCGGCGAAGACTTCGCCTACATGCTGGAAGAGCGTCCCGGTGCTTATATCCTGGTCGGCAATGGCGACACGGCGATGGTTCACCACCCGGAATACAACTTCAACGACGAGGCGATCCCTGCCGGGTGCAGCTGGTGGGCCGAGATCGTCGAACAGCGGATGCCCGCAGCCTGATACCGTGGCGGGGGCGCAGGTCCCCGCTGCCGCTTGCGGTCAGCGGCCTGCGTCCTCCAAACCCAGCTTGTCGCATAGCGTATCCACAACCGAATCCAGCGCCGATTTCTGGGTGTTCACGCAGGTTTGCGCCGCCGCTTGCGCCGCTGCCAGCGCCGATCTGTCCGACAGCCAAAGCTCGACCGCCTTGGCCAACTCGGGTGCCGAAGCGACTTCGACCGCGCCGCCGCTGTCCACCAGCGGGGCAAATGTCTCGGCGAAATTGTAGTAACCCGGCCCGGTGATCACCGCAGCGCCAGCCTGAGCCGGCTCGAACGGGTTGTGGCCGCCGATCTCTTTCAGCGACCCGCCCAAAAACACGATCGGGCACAACGCGTACCACGTTCCGGTTTCGCCCAGCGTGTCGGCCACATAGACCTGCGTGTCGTCGGTGATCGGCTGCCCGGCGCTGCGCAGAGCATGGCTTTGACCCGTGGCATCAATCAGGGCGCAGACCTCGTCCCGCCGTTCCGGGTGGCGGGGGATCAGCAGCAGCAGCAGGTCGGGCCAGCGGTTCAGCAATTCGGCATAGGCGGCCAGAACGGTCTCCTCCTCGCCCGCATGGGTCGAGCTGGCGATCCAGACCGGCCGCGCGCCGATCTGCGCGCGGATCTTCGTCAGCGTATCCTGATCCACCGGCAGCGGATCGGACATGGCCTTGAGGTTGGTTCCGGGCTGCACCAGATCGGCGGGTGCGCCCATGGCGATCAGGTTTGCGGCCGTGCGGTCGTTTTGCGTCAGGAACAGGCGGAACTGGCTCAGGACAAAGCGGGCGGTGTCGGGGCGCTTCTTCCACCCGGCCACCGATTTCTCGGACAGGCGCGCGTTCAGCAGGGCCAGAGGCGTTCCACGCTGGGCGGTCTCGACGATCAGTCGTGGCCAGATCTCGCTTTCGACGAAGACGCCGGCATCGGGCCGCCAGTGATCCAGAAACCGCGCCACCGGTCCGGCGCTGTCCAGCGGGGGGTATTGGTGGCGGGTGCGCGGTGGTAGACGTTTTTCCACCAGCGCCGCCGAGGTCGGGGTGCCAGAGGTGATCAGGAACTGCGCATCCTCGATCCGTTCACTGATGCGCTTGATCAGGCTCAGAACCGACAGGCTCTCGCCCACGCTTGCCGCATGGAACCAGATCAGCCGACCGTCGGGGCGGGGCTGGCTCGCATGGCCCAGCCGCTCGCGCTGACGGACCTCGGAAACACCCGCCGTCTGCAGCTTGGCGCGAACGGTGCGCCAGGCCAATGGCATGGCGATGGACGTCAACGCGCAGTACATACGGTACAGCGTCGTGGGTTGCCCCGACTGGTCTGCCATGTCAGCCGCCCGTGTGGCTCATGTGACGGCTCATCTGGCCATCGATCTTCTGGCGGGAATAGTCGAAATCATGGCCCTTGGGCTTGAGGGTAATCGCCGCGCGGATCGCCTGTTCCAGTGGCTCTTCACTGTTGGGGTGGTCGCGCAGAGGGGCGCGCAAGTCGGCCATGTCCTCTTGCCCCAGGCACATGTACAACTCGCCCGTGCAGGTCAGGCGTACCCGGTTGCAACTTTCACAGAAATTATGGCTGAGCGGCGTGATGAAGCCGATCTTCTGCCCGGTTTCCTCCAACCGGACATAGCGCGCCGGTCCGCCCGTGCGCTCGGCCAGATCGGTGACAGTATAGTGGTTTTCGTACTCGGCCCGCACGTCTTTCAGCGACCAGTACTGGTCCAGCCGGTCCTCGTTGCCGATGTCACCCATGGGCATGACCTCGATCCAGGTCAGGTCCATGTCGCGCTCGGCGCACCAGCGGGTGATCTTGGGGAGTTCGTCCTCGTTGAACCCTTTCAGGGCCACCGCGTTGATCTTGACGCGCAACCCGGCCTTCTGCGCGGCATCGATCCCGCCCAGGACCTGTTTCAAGCGACCCCAACGGGTGATCTGGGCGAATTTGTCCTCGTCCAGCGTGTCGAGCGAGACATTCACCCGCCGCACCCCGGCGGCATACAGGTCGTCGGCGAACCGGGCGAGTTGCGAGCCATTGGTGGTCAGCGTCAGCTCTTTCAGTGCGCCGCTGTCCAGATGCCGGGTCATCGAGTCGAAGAACCCCATGATCCCACGGCGCACAAGCGGCTCGCCCCCCGTGATCCGCAGCTTTTCCACGCCCAGCCGGACGAAGGTCGAACACATCCGGTCCAGCTCTTCCAGCGTCAGCAGCTCTTTCTTGGGCAGAAAGGTCATGTTTTCGGACATGCAGTAGACACAGCGGAAATCGCAGCGGTCCGTGACGGAGACGCGGAGATAGGTGATTGCGCGGGCAAACGGGTCGATCAGCGGAGCAGTCATGCCCAATAGGTAAAGCGCACCGTGCCTTGCGACAAGTCAGAACTGCGCTTGAGGGGTGGAACGCGGGCGCGGGCAGGGGTAGGCTGGTCGCATGCGATACCTGTTTGTCATTATTCCTGCGTTTCTGACCGGCTGTGATGCGGTGCGGCAAGGACTTGATCGCGCGCCGGATGCGGAACCTGCGCAGACGACAGAAACCGCCGCTGCGACCGAAGAGGTGGAAGCAACGCCTGTTGCGGCCGTGAACACCGGATGGGCCGGTGCCAAGACAACGATTGCCGGACTGGGCGATCCGAACAAGCCCGGACGCTGGCTTGAAACGCCGTTGGTCGAAACTGAGATCAATGGCCGGGTGGTCGTACCCAAGACGGGCGCGCAGGCTTACATCACCCTTGTGCCAGCACCCTCGGGCGGCAGCCGCCTGTCGGTTGAGGCGATGCGTGCGCTGCTGGTGCCGTTTGACGAACTGGTCGAACTGGACGTTTATTCCAATTGATCTTTCAGGTACTTGCCAGCCTCTTTGCGGGCAAAGGGCTTCATCGCGTCACCGTACGTGACCAGAAACGCCCGGACCCGATTGGGATCGTGTTTGGACAGGTCGCGCAGCCACCAGGCCACCGCCTTCTGGATGAACCAGTCGTGATCGGGGACATACTTGGCGGCCCAACCCAGGATGCGGTCGCGGCGCTGTAGGTCCTCGGGCTTGGGGTGGTTTTGCTTGGTCCAGGGCAGGGTGGCGACCAGTGCCGCGCGTCGGGTCCACATGTGATCCGAGGTCGTCCAGCCTTCGACCTGATCCAGCCGCGACGGATCGGCCCACAGGCGCTTTTGCATGGCCATGCTGGCATGGTCGGCCACCGCCCAAGCGTCGAAATCGGACAGCCAGCTTTGCAGCAGGTCCCAAACCGCCTGATCGGGGCGGATGCGCGCCTGCGTCAGCAGCTTGGCGGCGGCCAGCCGCGCCTCGTGAATGTTGGTCTGCCACAGCTGATCGGCCAGCGCGACACGGGCGTCCACGTCCATCTGCTGCCGCCAGCTTTTGGTCAGATCATTCAGCACCGGGTTCGGTACACCAAGATAGGGGCGATCGACCTTGTGATAGGCCGCCATCTGGGCGGCCCGGTCCGGGTCGGCATACGCCTTGATCTGGTCCAGAGGGCTGTCCGGCATGACGGCTTACTCGACCGTGACGGATTTCGCCAGGTTGCGCGGCTGGTCCACATCGGTGCCCTTGGCGACCGCCGTGTGATAGGCCAGTAGCTGCGCGGGCACCGAATACAGGATCGGCGCGACCGAGGCTTGGGCATGTGGCATGCGGATCGTGCTCCAGACCCCGTCCTTGGCATCTGCGATCCCGTCGTCGTCCGAGACCAAAATGACCTTGCCCTTGCGCGCCATGACCTCTTGCATGTTCGACACGGTCTTGTCGAACACCGCATCGCGCGGGGCCATGACCACCACCGGCATGTGCTTGTCGATCAGGGCGATAGGGCCGTGCTTCAGCTCGCCCGAGGCATAGCCCTCGGCGTGGATATAGCTGATTTCCTTGAGTTTCAGCGCGCCTTCGAGGGCCAGCGGGTACATCAGGCCGCGTCCCAGGAACAGAACGTCGCGCGCCTCGGACAGGCGCTGGGCGGATTTCCGGATCGCCTCCTCCTGGTCCAGCGCGGCATTCAGCAGTGTCGGCAGACCGCGCAGCGCGGCGGCGTGATCGGCCAGCGCATCGTCGTCCAGTGTGCCCCGGTCGGCCGCGGCCTTGAGCGCCAGCATCAGCAGAACGCTCAGCTGGCAGGTGAAGGCCTTGGTCGAGGCCACGCCGATCTCGACCCCGGCATGGATGGGCAGTGCCACGTCGCTTTCCCGCGCGATCGAGCTTTCGGGGACATTGACCACCGAAACGATCTTGTCGGCCTTGCCCTCGCAATAGCGCAGCGCGGCCAAGGTGTCGGCGGTTTCGCCCGACTGGCTGACGAACAGGGCCAGCGTGCGGTCGGTGATCGGCGGTTCGCGATAGCGGAACTCGCTGGCGATATCGACCTCGACCGGCATCCGGGCCAGTTGCTCGAACCAGTACTTGGCGGTCAGACAGGCATAGAAGGCTGTGCCGCAGGCCACCATGGTCAGGCGGTCCAGCTTGGAGAAATCAAGATCCGCGTCCGGCAAAACCACCCTGTCGCCGCCGGTGGGTAGGTACGAGCGGATCGCTTCGGCCACCACCACCGGCTGTTCGGCGATTTCCTTGGCCATGAAATGCTTGTGCCCGCCCTTGTCGGTCCGGGTCTGATCCAGCTGGATCTTGCGGATCTCGCGATTTGCGATCTCGCCCGCCTCGTTGCGGATCTCGACCGAAATGCGGGTGACCACGGCGCGGTCGCCTTCTTCCAGATAGGTGATCCGGTCGGTCAGCGGCGCCAGTGCGATGGCGTCCGAGCCCACGAACATCTCGCCATCCCCGTGCCCGATGGCCAGCGGCGAGCCCTTGCGGGCGGCGACGATCAGGTCATCCTCGCCGTCGAACAGGAAGGCCAACGCAAAGGCACCTTGCAGCCGGTCGATGGTCTTGAAGGCGGCCTCGACCGGGCTCAGCCCCGATTTCATGTAGAATTCCGTCATCAACGCGACGGTTTCGGTGTCGGTTTCGGTCTGGAAATCGATGCCGTTCTCAGCCAGTTCGGCCCGCAGCTCGCGATAGTTTTCGACGATGCCGTTGTGGACCACGGCAACCGGTCCGGCCTGATGCGGGTGCGCGTTGCTGACCGAGGGGGCGCCATGGGTCGCCCACCGCGTGTGACCGATGCCCGACTTGCCGGGCAGGGGGTCATGCACCAGCAGGTCGCTGAGATTTACCAGCTTGCCCACCGCGCGCCGACGGCCCAGCTTGCCGCCGTTTACGGTTGCGATGCCCGCACTGTCATAGCCGCGGTATTCCAGCCGTTTCAGAGCTTCGACCAGGATGGGCGCCGCTTCGTGCTTGCCCAATACGCCAACAATTCCACACATTTACTCAGGCTCCCTTGTCCCGGCGTGCCTTTTTCGCCTTCAGCATCTCGAACAGCTTGCGGGCGTAGCCCGGCTTGTTTTCCTGTTTGGCGCGGCCCACCGCCAGGGCGTCGGGTTCGACGTCGCGGGTCACGATGGTGCCTGTGGCCGTCATCGCGCCGCTGCCCACGGTGACCGGGGCCACCAGCATGGTGTTCGAGCCGACAAAGACATTCTCGCCGATCACCGTGCGGTGCTTCATCACGCCATCATAGTTGCAGGTGATGGTGCCCGCGCCGATATTCGTGCCCGCGCCCACCGACGCATCGCCGATATAGCTAAGGTGATTGACCTTGGCGCCCTCGGCGATTTCGGCATTCTTGATCTCGACGAAATTGCCGATACGGGTGTTCTCGGCCAGTTCCGCCCCCGGGCGCAGCCGGGCATAGGGGCCGACCACGGCGCCGCGGCTGACATGGCAGCCTTCCAGGTGCGAAAACGCCCGGATCGTCGCGCCGCTTTCGACGGTGACGCCGGGGCCGAAGACCACGTTGGGTTCGATCACCGTGTCGCGGCCGATCACCGTGTCGGCGGCCAGAAAGACCGTCTCGGGGGCCATCAGGGTGACGCCCAGATCCAGCAGCTCGGCCCGGGCGCGGGCCTGGAACACGGCATCGGCCGCGGCCAGATCTGCGCGCGAGTTCACGCCCAGCGTCTGCGCCTCGTTGCACGAAACGGCGGTGACCTTCAGGCCGCGGTCGCGTGCGATCTCGACCACGTCGGTCAGGTAGTATTCGCCCGAGGCGTTGTCGTTTCCGACCGCGTCGATCAAGTCGAACAGAGTGCCCGCGTCACAGGCCAGAAGTCCCGAGTTGCAGAAGGTTATGGCGCGTTCTTCATCTGACGCATCCTTGAACTCGACGATCCGCTCTAGGGCGTCGCCTTTCATCACCAAGCGGCCATACCGGGCCGGGTCTACGGCCTCGAAACCCAGGATCACCAGATCGTTGTCAGCCCGCGCGGCGATCATGCGCTCCAGCGTGTCGGGCTGAAGAAACGGGGTATCGCCGTACAGAACGACCACGTCACCGGTGAACCCTTCCAGCGCCGCGCGCGCCTGGGCGACGGCATGGGCGGTGCCCAGTTGCTGGTCCTGCACGACGATGCGCGCGTCTTCATCCTCGGCCTGCGCGACTTTGGCCACCGCCTCAGCGCCTTGGCCGGTGACGATGACCGTGCGTTCGGGTGCGAGAACCGACCCGGCGCGCATGGCGTGCACCAGCATCGGAACCTGGGCGATCGGGTGCAGAACCTTTGGGATATCCGAATTCATCCGGGTGCCTTTTCCGGCGGCAAGGATGACAAGGGCAGTGCTCATGAATGCGTTTTCTCTTTTGTTTTGTCGCGGTCCGTTTTATCCGCTGAGGGCAAAGGCGCAAGCCGTTCGGCCATCAAACAAGATTGCCGTTTGCAACACGACATGGCGGAAAACTGCCGAGCAAGGAGACAGAATGCGCACGGTCATCTTCGATCTGGACGGGACTTTGGCCGATACGTCGGGCGATCTGCTGGCGGCGGCCAACCATTGTTTCCGGCAGATGGGGCATGGCGACGTGCTGGTGCACGGGCAGGATGCGGCGGTGGCTTTGCGCGGCGGGCGGATGATGCTGACCCACGGGCTGAAACGCGTGGGCGCCTATGACGAAGAGACCGTGAACGCCTATTACCCGGTCCTGCTCGAGGCCTATGGGCAGGCGATCGACACCCACACCACCTTCTATCCCGGCGCGCTGCAGGCGGTCGAGGCGCTGAAGGCCGCCGGATACGGTGTCGGCATCTGCACCAACAAGCCCGAGGCGCTGGCCGAGCTGCTGATGACGCGGCTGGGAGCGCGGGCGTTGTTCGGCTCGTTGGTGGGGGCGGACACGCTGCCGGTGCGCAAGCCCGACCCCGCGCCGCTGCGTGAAGCGGCGCGCCGGGCCGGCGGGCTTCCCGACCACTGCATACTGGTGGGCGACTCGGATACCGACCGTAACACGGCCCTCGCCGCAGGGGTGCCTTCGATCCTTGTGACCTTCGGCCCGTCCGGTGATGACATGGCCGCACTGCAGCCCGATGCGCTGCTGCACCATTTCGACGATCTGCCCGCAATCGTCGCCGAGCTTGTGGGCGCGGCGGCCTGATCTCTTGACCCGCGCTGCGACTGGCCCCACAAACGACGCCATGACCGAGCGATTTTCTGGCAGTTTCACCCAGCAGGAGCCGATCCCCGACGCGGCGATCGAGGCGGCGCTGGCTGTTCTGCGTCACGGGCGGTTGCACCGCTACAACGTGGCCCCCGGAGAGCTGAGCGAAACCGCCCTGTTGGAACAGGAATTTGCCGCGCAGATGGGTGCGAAATACTGTCTGGCCGTGTCGTCGGGCGGCTATGCGCTGGCCACGGCCCTGCGTGCCGTGGGTGTCCAGCCGGGAGATGCGGTTCTGACCAACGCCTTCACGCTGGCCCCGGTGCCGGGGGCGATCGCCTCGGTCAATGCGCGCCCGGTTTTCGTGGGCGTGACCGAGGGGCTGACCATTGATCTGGACGATCTGGCGGCCAAGATGGACCGCGCCAAGGTTCTGATGCTCAGCCACATGCGCGGGCATCTGTGTGACATGGACCGGTTGATGCAGATGTGCGACGCCGCCGGGGTGACGGTGATCGAGGATTGCGCCCACACGATGGGCGCCGCCTGGCGCGGACAGTTGTCCGGCCGTCAGGGGGCGATCGGCTGCTATTCCTGCCAGACCTACAAACATGTGAACTCGGGCGAGGGTGGTCTGTTGATCACCGATGACGAGATGCTGGCGGCCAAGGCCACGATGCTGTCGGGCTCGTACATGCTGTACGAACGCCACCTTGCGGCGCCGGGTCCCGAGGTGTTCGAGCGGATCAAGTACACCACGCCAAACGTGTCGGGGCGGATGGACAATCTGCGCGCGGCGATCCTGCGCCCCCAGTTGCGCGATCTGGATCGGCAGGTGCGGCGCTGGAACGAACGCTATGCCGAGATCGAGGCGGGTCTGCGCGGCACACCCGGCCTGACCATCGTCGAGCGGCCTGCCGAGGAGAGCTATGTCGGCTCGTCGATCCAGTTTCTTCTACTGGATTGGGCGTCTGAGCAGATCGCCGAGGTTTTGCGGCGCTGCGCAGATCGCGGGGTCGAGCTGAAATGGTTCGGCGGGGCTGAGCCAACCGGGTTCACCTCGCGCTATGACAGCTGGCGCTATGCCGAGTCGGAGCGGATGCCCGAGACCGACCGGATTCTGCGCGGGATCATCGACATGCGCGTTCCGCTGACCTTCTCGCTGGACGATTGCCGTCTGATTGCCGGCATCATCCGCGCCGAGGTCGGCGCTGTTTTCCAACGGTAACTCAATCGAGTGCGCCATGCGGCGCACGCTCGAACCCTGCACAAGCCGCCTTGGGGCGGCTTTTTCATTTGGGTCACGCGATGATTGACCGCGCGGGGAAAGGTCTGTATCAGTTTATTGAACACCTGTTCATTAACGCGAAAGAGGAGAGCGCGGATGTTCACGGCGACAATGCAATTCGATCTGGGTGAAGATGTGAACGCGCTGCGCGAGATGGTGCACCGCTGGGCGCAGGAGCGGGTCAAGCCGATGGCGGCCGAGATCGACAAGACCAACGCCTTTCCCAACGAGCTGTGGAAGGAAATGGGTGAACTCGGTCTGCTGGGCGTAACCGTTCCCGAACAGTATGGCGGCGCCGAAATGACCTATCTGGCGCATACGATCGCGGTTGAAGAAATCGCACGCGCCTCGGCATCGGTGGCGTTGTCCTACGGGGCGCATTCCAACCTATGCGTCAACCAGATCAAGCTGAACGGCACTGAAGAACAGAAGCAGAAATACCTGCCGCGCCTGATTTCGGGCGAACACGTAGGTGCCCTTGCCATGTCGGAACCCGGCGCGGGGTCGGATGTTGTGTCGATGAAACTGCGGGCGGAAAAGCGCAACGACCATTACCGCCTGAACGGCAACAAATACTGGATCACCAACGGGCCGGATGCCGATACGCTGGTCGTCTATGCCAAGACCGACCCCGAGGCCGGGTCCAAGGGCATCACGGCCTTCCTGATCGAGAAAGAGATGAAAGGGTTCTCGACCTCGCCCCATTTCGACAAGCTGGGTATGCGCGGTTCGAACACGGCCGAGCTGATCTTCGAAGATGTCGAGGTGCCCTTCGAGAACGTGCTGGGCGAAGAAGGCAAGGGCGTTGCGGTTCTGATGTCGGGCCTCGACTATGAGCGCGTGGTTCTGGCCGGGATTGGCACCGGCATCATGGCTGCCTGCCTGGACGAGATCATGCCCTATCTGGCCGAGCGCAAGCAGTTCGGCAAACCGATCGGAACCTTCCAGCTGATGCAGGGCAAGATCGCCGACATGTACACCGCGATGAATTCGGCCCGGGCCTATGTCTACGAGGTGGCCAAAGCCTGTGACCGGGGCGACGTGACCCGGCAGGATGCTGCGGCGTGCTGTCTCTATGCGTCCGAGCAGGCGATGGTGCAGGCGCATCAGGCGGTTCAGGCCATGGGCGGGGCCGGGTTCCTGGCGGATGCGCCGGTCAGCCGGATCTTCCGCGATGCCAAGCTGATGGAGATCGGCGCGGGCACCAGCGAGATCCGCCGGATGCTGATCGGCCGCGAATTGATGAACGAAATGCTCTGAAGAAAAACGCCTCGCCGACGAGGTCACGGCGAGGCGTATCCGATCAAGGGATCAGAAGCGATGGACGTAGGACACGCCAACCAGCCACGGATCGATCTCGGCCTTGCCGATGTCGGCTCCGTTGAGGGTGACGTCCGAGTCGATGTCGAACCAGCGGACGTTCAGGCGAACCGCGCCCTTGTCCGTGACCATGTAGTCCAGGCCGGCCTGCAGCGACACGCCGAACGAGTCGTCGACCTTCAGATCGCCCAGCGGCGATTCCTCGTCAAAGAACACGGTGTAGTTCAAACCGGCGCCGACATAGGGTTTCCAGGCGCTGTTGGTTGCAAAGTGGTAGTTCAGCGACAGTGTGGGCGGCAGGTGCTTGACGCTGCCCGCGTCGACGCTTCCGCCCAGCGTGATGTCATGGCTGAACGGCGTTGCGGCCAAAAGCTCGATGCCCAGATTGTCACGAATGAAATACTCGGCGGTGAAGATCGGGCGGGTGTCCGAGTCGACGTCGGCGCTGAAGCCGGCGAGGGACCCGTTGTCGGATTTCGGGTCGAGATAGCCGACACCGACACCAACGGTCCAGTCCCCTTGAGACTGGGCGAATGCGGGGGCCGAAACAGCGGCCAACGCGGTGGAAAGGGTGAGGATGGCGAGTTTGCTGGTCATGTTCTTGCCTTTGGTTTTGTGTGCAAGCCGACCATGCCTGCAGGACGGGGCGCCCACTCTGATCTGCATCAAGTTTCGTCGATGTTCGATATTCAAATTGGCGCGGCAAGTCGCTTAAATATAAGGGAAAAACGCCATGTGTCCCGCTGAGGTCATACCGGGTTTGCGGCCTGGTGGCAGCTGGGACATTCCGCCGAGGCTGAACATGGCACGTCAGTGCCTGTCGCGGCCTACTGAGCAGGTGGCGATCCTCGATCTGTCTTCCGCGGCTACGACCGAGATCACCTATGGTGAACTTGAGCGTATGACCGACCGGCTGGTGCGCGGGTTGCTGGGTAGGGTGCAACCCGGCGATCGGGTCGGCGTGCTGCTCAGCCAGTCGCCGTGGTGCGCGGCCGCGCATCTGGCCATCTGGAAGATCGGGGCAATCTCGGTACCGCTGTTCAAGCTGTTCAAACGCGATGCCCTAGCCTCGCGCATCGGCGATGCGGGGGCCGGGTATGTGCTGACCGACGGCGAGGGCGCCGACATGCTGGGCGATCTGGCGCAGCCGCTGATCGTGTCCGAGCTGGGGGCGGACGGGCCTGCCGTAGGTTTTGCTGACACAGGCCCCGAAGATCCGGCGGTGCTGATCTATACCTCGGGCACGACGGGCAAACCCAAGGGTGCGCTGCATGGGCACCGGGTGCTGACCGGGCATCTGCCGGGCGTTTCGATCAGCCACAACCACCTGCGCGCGGGCGACTGCCTGTGGACGCCAGCCGACTGGGCCTGGATCGGCGGGTTGTTCGACGTGCTGATGCCTGGGCTGGCGCTGGGCATCCCGGTCGTTGCCGCGCGGCTCGACAAGTTCACCCCCGAGGCCTGCGCCCAGGTGATCGCGCGCGGCGGCGTGCGCAACGTATTCTTTCCGCCCACGGCGCTGCGGATGCTCAAGGCCGCGGACCTGACGATCCCCGGCCTGCGGTCCGTGGCCTCGGGCGGCGAGCCGCTGGGCGCGGAAATGCTGGCGTGGGGGCAGCGAGCCTTTGGTCTGACGATCAACGAATTCTACGGCCAAACCGAATGCAACATGGTCGTCTCGTCCTGTGCCGAGGATTTCCCCGCGCGGCCGGGCTGCATCGGCAAGCCAGTGCCGGGCCACGAGGTCGCGGTGATCAATGCCGCGGGCAAGCCGACCGACGCCGAGGGCGACGTGGCCATCCGGCGCGGCTCGGCCTCGATGCTGCTGGAATACTGGAGCAACCCGCAGGCCACGGCCGAGAAGTTTCGCGGCGATTGGCTGATCACCGGTGACCGCGGCTTGTGGGAGGGCGACTATCTGCGCTTTGTCGGCCGCGAGGATGACGTTATCACCTCGGCCGGATACCGCATCGGCCCGGCCGAGATCGAGGATTGCCTGCTGACCCATCCGGCGGTGGCCACCGTGGGCGTGGTCGGCAAACCCGATCCGCTGCGGACCGAGATCGTGAAGGCCTATGTGGTGCTGAAACCGGGGTCTGAGGCCTCGGAGGCCGAGTTGCAGGATTGGGTCAAGGACCGTCTGGCGCATTATTCCTACCCGCGTGAGGTGGCTTTTGTGCAAGACTTGCCTTTGACCGTGACGGGAAAAGTCATTCGCAAGGAATTGAAACGTCGCGCGTCCGAGGAGATATGCCATGGCAGATAAATCCAGCGTCCGGACCGGAATCGAGTTCAGCGCGACCGTCATCGCGGTCATCGGGGCTGTGTGGGCCGGAAAGACCTATTTCGAAACGTGGATGCACGACACGATCGACAAGGCTGTCGAAGAAAAGATCGCCGTCATCGAAAAACTGCAATTGGCCGACCTTCTGGTTTTATACGGCTACCCGGATGAGGCCATCTCGGAATTGCGCAAGATCGCCGATCGGGTCGCGAGGCTGGACGCTGAAGACAAACGCAGGATCGCGTTCTACGACAACTATCTGGATGCGGTGGCCGATTCCGACGGCACCCTGAAATTCGAACCGGAAATCCGGATGCTGCACAGCGTCTTCAGCAACGAGATGCAGACCGACGGCTGGCACGACGAGAAGCTGGCCTATGTCGCAATGTTCCTGCCCGAGGCACAGGCGGATGACGGGTATTTCGACCGTCAGGTCGTGGGGCGGCTCAAGCTTGCGGTCAGCCAATACGAGGCAGACGACGACTATGAGAGCCTCGGGAGCGCCTATCGTAACCTGTCGCTGGCCTATCTGTGCCGGGGTGAACAGGACCAGGCCGTCGAGGCGATGGAAATGGCGGCCGAGATGCAGCCGTTCGAATACTATTTCATGGTTCCGATGTGGGACCTTGAGGATTTCCTCGAAGAGCCGGAAATCAAGAAGCTGGACACCGTCTGTTCCAGCAACGTGTCGCAGGGCTATGCGCGCATCATGCAGAGCTTTGGCGTCAGCGAAAACCCCGTTCGCGAATTTCTGAGAGAGTATACCAGATGAAGCTGCGATCTTCCGCTTTGCCCTCGTCCGATGGCTTCAAGCAAAACCGTGCCGCGCACCTTGAGGCGCTGGCGCAGATCTCTGAGGCCGCCGAGGCCGCGCGCATGGGCGGGGGCGAGAAATCGCGCGAACGCCATGTGTCGCGGGGCAAGATGCTCCCAAGACGCAGGGTAGCGAACCTGTTGGACCCGGGGTCTCCGTTCCTCGAAATCGGCGCGACGGCGGCGCATGGGATGTATGAAGGCGCGGCCCCCTGTGCCGGTGTCATCGCGGGCATCGGCCGCGTTCAGGGGCAAGAGGTCATGGTGGTCTGCAACGACGCCACCGTGAAGGGCGGCACCTATTATCCGATGACGGTCAAAAAGCACCTGCGCGCGCAGGAGATCGCCGAAGAAAACCATCTGCCCTGCATCTATCTGGTGGACAGCGGCGGCGCGAACCTGCCCAACCAGGACGAGGTCTTTCCCGACCGCGACCATTTCGGCCGCATCTTCTACAACCAGGCCCGGATGAGCGCCAAGGGCATTCCGCAGATCGCTGTGGTGATGGGCTCGTGCACCGCTGGCGGCGCATATGTGCCGGCGATGTCCGACGTGACGATCATCGTCAAGGAACAGGGCACGATCTTTCTGGCCGGCCCGCCGCTGGTCAAGGCGGCGACGGGCGAGGTCGTCAGCGCCGAAGATTTGGGCGGCGGCGACGTGCACACCCGCCTGTCCGGCGTGGCTGATTATCTGGCCGAGGACGACGCCCACGCGCTGGCGCTGGCCCGCCGGGCGGTGGGATCGCTCAATCGCCGCAAGCCGCAGACGGTGGATTGGGCCAACCCCGAAGACCCGGCCTATGACCCCGAAGAAATCCTGGGCGTCGTCCCGGCCGATCTGCGCACCCCGTACGACATCCGCGAGGTGATCGCGCGTCTGGTCGATGGCTCGCGTTTTGACGAGTTCAAGCCTCGGTTCGGTGAAACGCTGGTGACCGGCTTTGCCCATGTCAAAGGCTGCCCCGTCGGGATCATCGCCAACAATGGCGTGCTGTTTTCCGAGGCCGCGCAGAAGGGCGCGCATTTCGTCGAACTGTGCAGCCAGCGCAAGATCCCGCTGGTCTTCCTGCAGAACATCACCGGCTTCATGGTGGGCCGCAAGTACGAGAACGAAGGCATCGCGCGCCATGGCGCCAAGATGGTGACTGCCGTGGCCACCACCAGCGTGCCCAAGATTACCATGCTGGTGGGCGGCTCTTTCGGGGCCGGGAACTATGGCATGGCGGGCCGCGCCTATCAGCCCCGCTTCCTGTGGACGTGGCCAAACAGCCGTATCTCGGTCATGGGCGGCGAGCAGGCGGCCGGTGTTCTGGCGACAGTCAAACGCGACGGGATCGAACGGCAGGGTGGCACATGGTCGGCGGAAGAAGAGGCCGAATTCAAACGCCCGACGCTCGAGATGTTCGAGGAACAGTCGCACCCGCTCTATGCCTCTGCCCGTCTTTGGGATGACGGCATTATCGACCCGCGCAAAAGCCGCGACGTGCTGGCCCTGTCGCTGAGCGCCGCGTTGAACGCACCCATCGAGGACACGCGCTTTGGCGTGTTTCGGATGTAGAGGGGGGGGTTGATGCTGGAGAGCTTGAAAGAAAGATATCCGGGGGCCGAGACCTTTCAGTTCGGCGACAGCCGGGCATTGTGCGACGAATTGCTGGCTCTGGTGCGCTCGGGGCACAAGACCGCGACATGTGGCGCGTTGCGGGACTTTGCGGCGGGTGGCGAGGCAATGCCGCAGGCAGGTCGCCGCGACATCGCCTTGGACTGGGACGGGCAGCCCGCGCTGGTCATCGAAACGGTCGATGTGACGGTCCGGCGCTATTGCGATGTGGACGAGGCATTTGCTCTGGCCGAGGGCGAAAACGACAGCCTGGAAGGCTGGCGCGATGATCATCGCAGATATTTCGAAAGAAACGGCGGCTTCGATCCGAAGATGGAGTTGGTCTGCGAACGGTTTCGCCTTGTGGAAGATCTGGCAGGGAAAGGGTAACGGCCATGTTTGACAAGATCCTGATCGCCAACCGGGGCGAGATTGCCTGCCGGGTCATCGAAACCGCGCACAAGATGGGCGTGGCCTGCGTTGCCGTGTACTCGGATGCGGACGCGGCCGCCAAACATGTGCAGATGGCGGATGAGGCCGTGCATATCGGCGGGGCGGCTCCGGCCGACAGTTATCTGAAGGGGGATGTGATCATTCAGGCCGCGCTGGATACCGGTGCGCAGGCGATCCACCCCGGCTATGGCTTTCTGTCCGAGAACCCCGATTTCGTCGATGCGGTGCAGGCGGCGGGCCTGACCTTCATCGGTCCCTCTGCGGATGCGATCCGCAAGATGGGCCTGAAGGATGCGGCCAAGGCGCTGATGGAGCAGGCCGGCGTCCCGGTCGTGCCCGGTTATCACGGCGACAACCAGGACCCCGAGCATCTGGCCGGCGCGGCCGATACGATCGGCTATCCGGTTCTGATCAAGGCGGTGGCCGGTGGTGGCGGCAAGGGGATGCGGCTGGTCGAGAGGCCGGCGGATTTCGCCGCTGCTCTGGACAGCGCCCGGGGCGAGGCCCGAACCGCCTTTGGCAATGATGCCGTTCTGGTCGAGAAATTCGTGGCCAAGCCCCGCCATATCGAGGTTCAGGTCTTTGGTGACGGCACCCATGCCGTGCATCTGTTCGAACGCGACTGCTCGCTGCAGCGCCGCCATCAGAAGGTGATCGAGGAAGCCCCGGCCCCCGGAATGACGCCCGAGATGCGCGAAGCGATGGGCCAGGCGGGCGTCCGCGCGGCCGAGGCCATCGGCTACAAGGGCGCGGGCACCGTGGAGTTCATCGTCGATGCCTCGGACGGTCTGCGCCCCGACCGGTTCTGGTTCATGGAGATGAACACCCGCCTGCAGGTCGAACACCCGGTGACCGAGGCCATCACCGGCATCGACCTGGTCGAATGGCAGTTGCGGGTTGCGGCCGGGGAAAGCCTGCCCAGGCGGCAGGCAGAGCTTTCGATCAACGGCCATGCCTTCGAGGCCCGGCTCTATGCCGAGGACGTTCCCAAAGGGTTCTTGCCCGCCACGGGCACCCTGACCCATCTGGAGTTTCCGCACGGCTGCCGCGCCGACAGCGGCGTGCGGGCGGGCGACACGATCAGCCCGTGGTATGACCCGATGATCGCCAAGGTGATCGTGCACGGCCCGACCCGCACAGTGGCGCTGGAACAACTGCACCGCGCGCTGCGCCAGACGCGGGTGGCGGGAACCGTCACCAACCTGTCTTTCCTGGGCGCACTGACCCGGCACGCCGGGTTTGCGGTGGGCGATGTGGATACCGGGTTGATCGGCCGCGATCTGGACGATCTGGTGCGCGAACCCGCCGTCACCCCGGCAATGACCGTTGCGGCCTTGATGGCCGCGACCGGGCTGGACAAACCCGCCGAGGACACCGGGTTTACCCTCTGGGCCCCGCTGCACCGGGCGCTTCAGCTGAAGCGCGACGGCGAGGTTCTGGAAATGGACGTCCAGGTCGCTGGGCCGGACCGGCAGGACTGGCAGGTCGGCGGGATCAGCGTGATCGCCGAACGGGTCAACGGCCGCTGGATCATCGGCGGCCAGCCGATGCCTCCGGTTGCGATTGCGGGCCACGATGTCACCGTGTTCGACGCCTATGGCGTGAGCTTCGAGGTGCTGGACCCGCTGGACCGTGACGTCAGCGCCGCCGGTGACACCAACGTGGTCGAGGCGCCGATGCCCGGGTTGGTCAAGGCGGTGTTCACCGCGCCGGGGCAGGCGGTGAAGGAAGGCGACCGGCTGGCCATCCTCGAGGCCATGAAGATGGAGCATTCACTGCTGGCCGCCCGCGACGGTGTCGTGGCCGAGGTTCTGGCCGAGGCCGGATCGCAGGTCGAGGCCGGCGCGGCGCTGGTCCGGCTGGAAGATGACTGAAACCCTGAACGCCCACCCCGAACGGGGCGGGCCGGGACTGAACAGGAGGGCACCGCCATGGCGGAACGTGTCGAGATTTTCGAAGTGGGGCCGCGCGACGGGCTGCAGAACGAAAAGCGCGAAATCCCGGTTTCCGAGAAGATCGCGCTGGTCGACTGCCTCAGCCGGGCGGGGTTCAGCCGGGTCGAGGTGGCCAGTTTCGTGTCACCCAAATGGGTGCCGCAGATGGCCGGCAGCGCCGAGGTGCTGGCCGGGATCACCCGCGCCCCCGGCGTGCGCTACGCCGCGCTGACCCCGAACATGCGCGGCTATGAGGACGCGCTCGCTGCCGGGGCGGATGAAATCGCGGTGTTTGCCTCGGCCTCCGAGGGGTTCTCCAAGGCCAACATCAACGCGACCATTGCCGAATCCATCGAGCGTTTCGTCCCGATCCTCGAGGCGGCGCGCCATATCGACCTGCCGGTGCGGGGATACGTCTCTTGCGTGACCGACTGCCCCTATGACGGGCCGACTCCGCCCGCCAAAGTGGCCGAGGTGGCCGACCTGCTGTTCTCGCACGGCTGTTACGAGATCTCGCTGGGCGACACGATCGGGCAGGGGACACCCGACAGCATCGCGCGGATGCTGCTGGCGGTGCGTGAATATGTGCCCCCGACCCGCCTGGCCGGGCATTTTCATGACACCAACGGGCGCGCGATCGACAATATCGACGCGTCGCTTGCGCTGGGCGTCCGGGTGTTCGACGCCGCCGTGGGCGGGTTGGGCGGCTGCCCTTACGCGCCGGGCGCGGCCGGGAATGTGGCCACCGAAGCCGTGGCCGCGCATCTTGAGCGGTTGGGCTATGACACCGGACTGGACGCCGCCGTGCTGAACGAAGCGGCGGAAATGGCCCGCGCGATGCGGGCGGGATAAGAGGCTGACATGTTTGAAACCATCTCGATTTCCACCGATTTGTGCGGCGTTGCCAAGCTGACGCTGAGCCGGCCGGAAAAACACAACGCGATGTCGGCGCAGATGATCGCCGAGCTGACCCAGGCCGCCGCGCAACTGGGGGAAACCAACGACGTGCGCGTCGTAGTTCTGACCGGCGCGGGCAAAAGCTTCTGCGCAGGGGGTGACCTGGGTTGGATGCAGGCCCAGATGGCCGCCGACCCCGAGACCCGCTTTGTCGAGGCGCGCAAGCTGGCCGAGATGCTGAACGCCCTGAACACCCTGTCAAAACCGTTGATCGGCGCGCTGCAGGGCAACGCCTTTGGCGGTGGCGTGGGCATGGCCGCGGTCTGCGACGTGGCAATCGGCGTGGACAGCCTGAAGATGGGTCTGACCGAAACCCGGCTGGGGTTGATCCCGGCCACCATCGGGCCCTATGCTATCGCCCGCATGGGTGAGGCCCGCGCGCGGCGCGTGTTCATGTCGGCCCGTCTGTTCGACGCGGCCGAGGCAGTAGAACTCGGCCTGCTGGCGCGGGCCGTTCCGGCAGATGAGTTGGGTGCCGCGATCGAAGCCGAAGTGCAGCCTTATCTGTCCTGTGCGCCGGGCGCCGTGGCCTCGGCCAAGGCGCTGGTGCGGGACCTCGGGCCGCGCATCGACGACGCGGTGATCGACCACACGATCCGGGCGCTGGTCGACCGCTGGGAAACGGACGAGGCGCATGAGGGAATCAGCGCTTTTTTCGACAAGCGAAAACCTTCATGGAATAGTAAGGTTTGACCGCCCGCGACCATTTGAAGCCAAGGGCTTGCGCCTGGTGCAGCGCTGGGCGTTGGCAAGCCGAATATTCGGTGCCATGCGCGCTTCTGCTCGGTTGACCCTCTGACCCCGCGCGGATAGAGAATGTCCAGTCAACACGCCAATTGACGGCGCGTCTCGTTCGGGATGCGCAGGAAAGGAGCCACTCGTGGAAGAGCTGTTGCGGGAATATCTCCCGATCCTGGTGTTTCTGGCCGTCGCCGTGGGCCTTGGAATCGTCCTGATTCTGGCCGCCGTCGTTCTGGCTGTCCGCAATCCCGACCCCGAAAAGGTCAGCGCCTATGAATGCGGGTTCAACGCGTTCGACGATGCGCGGATGAAGTTCGATGTCCGATTCTATCTGGTGTCGATCCTGTTCATCATCTTCGACCTCGAGATTGCGTTCCTGTTTCCCTGGGCCGTGGGCTTCAAGGACATCAGCGATGTCGGCTTCTGGTCGATGATGGTGTTCCTGGGCGTTCTGACCATCGGCTTTGCCTATGAATGGAAGAAGGGGGCCCTGGAATGGGAGTGATGACGGGTGCAAACACCGCGGGCGTCGACAAGGAAGTCGCCACTCAGGCCCTGAACGCCGAGCTGCAGGACAAAGGGTTCCTGCTGACCTCGTCCGAGGACATCATCAACTGGGCGCGCACCGGCTCGCTGCACTGGATGACCTTTGGTCTGGCCTGCTGCGCGGTCGAGATGATGCACACCTCGATGCCGCGCTACGACGCCGAACGCTTCGGCATCGCGCCGCGCGCATCCCCGCGCCAGTCGGACGTGATGATCGTGGCCGGTACGCTGACCAACAAGATGGCCCCGGCGCTGCGCAAGGTCTATGACCAGATGCCCGAGCCGCGCTATGTGATCTCTATGGGCTCCTGCGCCAATGGTGGTGGCTATTACCACTATTCCTATTCCGTCGTGCGTGGTTGCGACCGCATCGTTCCGGTGGACATCTACGTTCCCGGTTGCCCGCCGACCGCCGAGGCGCTGCTGTACGGTCTCCTGCAGCTGCAGCGCAAGATCCGCCGCACCGGCACCATCGTCCGCTGAGGAGGGACCGAGATGAGCGAAGCACTCAAGGAGCTCGGCACGCATATCGAGCTGAAGCGCACGGACTGCGTTCTGTCATGGACCGTAGCCCATGACGAACTGACGGTGGATGTTGCGCCCTCGAGCCTGGTGGAATTTGTCGAGTTTCTGAAAACGGATCAGAACTGCAAGTTTTCGACCTTGGTCGACATCACCGGAGTTGATTACCCCGAACGCGCCAAACGGTTCGACGTGGTTTACCACTTCCTTTCGATGTACCAGAACCAGCGTATCCGGATACGGATCTCGGTGCGCGAGGAAGACATGGTTCCGTCGATCGTCGATGTGCACCCCTCGGCCAACTGGTTCGAGCGTGAAGTGTTCGACATGTTCGGCATTCTGTTCTCGGGCCACCCGGACCTGCGACGCATCCTGACCGACTATGGGTTCCGCGGCTATCCGCTGCGCAAGGATTTCCCGACCACCGGGTATATCGAAGTCCGCTATGACGAAGCGCAGAAACGGGTCGTGTACGAACCGGTCTCGCTGGTTCAGGAGTATCGCCAGTTTGATTTCATGAGCCCGTGGGAAGGTGCGAACTATGTTCTGCCGGGGGATGAAAAACAGGAGACCTGACAATGGGTGGCATCTGGTGGCTGATCCTTTCTGCACTGACCATCATTCCGATGGTGAAGATTTTGCCGTTTTTTGGGATCAACAAATACTGGTGCCTTCTTTGCCTGGTCCCATTCGGCACGATCGCGTTGCTGTGGTGGGTCGGGTTGAAACTGCAGGAACTGGAGCGCCGCTGAGATGGTCATGCTGCTGGGGGAACTGATTGCGTTGGGTGCGCTGGGGGTCCTGCTGGCGGGGGCCGCAGCCAAAGCGCTTGAGGCGGAAAAGGTCCGGGTTCGGGCCGAAGCGAAAAAGAAACGAGGGCGTTGATGGACGGCTCAAGATACGATGACGGCAGCACGGACGCGCTGAGCGGAGAACAGAAGATCCGCAACTTCAACATCAACTTCGGCCCGCAGCACCCTGCGGCGCACGGAGTTTTGCGTCTTGTACTTGAGCTGGACGGCGAGATCGTCGAGCGTTGCGACCCGCATATCGGCCTGCTGCACCGCGGTACCGAAAAGCTGATGGAAAGCCGGACCTATCTGCAGAACCTGCCGTATTTCGACCGATTGGACTATGTGGCGCCGATGAACCAGGAACATGCCTGGTGCCTGGCCATCGAAAAGCTGACCGGCGTCGAAGTTCCACGCAGGGCCTCGTTGATCCGGGTCCTGTATTCCGAGATTGGGCGCGTTTTGAACCATCTGCTCAACGTGACCACGCAGGCGATGGACGTGGGCGCGCTGACCCCGCCGCTGTGGGGCTTTGAAGAGCGTGAAAAGCTGATGGTGTTCTACGAGCGTGCCTGCGGTGCGCGCCTGCACGCGGCCTATTTCCGCCCCGGCGGTGTGCATCAGGACCTGCCGCCCGAGTTGCTGGACGACATCGAGACCTGGAGCCACGAGTTCCCCGCCGTTCTGGACGACATTGACGGACTGCTGACCGAGAACCGGATCTTCAAACAGCGCAACTGCGACATCGGCGTGGTGACCGAGGACGAAATCCAGCAATACGGCTTCTCGGGCGTGATGGTGCGCGGATCGGGCCTGGCCTGGGACCTGCGTCGCGCGCAACCCTATGAATGCTACGACGAGTTCGAGTTCCAAATCCCCATCGGCAAGAATGGGGACTGCTATGACCGCTACCTGGTGCGGATGGAAGAGATGCGCCAGTCGGTGTCGATCATCCGTCAGGCCATCGCCAAGCTGCGCGACTGCCCGGGCGACATTCTGGCCCGCGGCAAGATCACCCCGCCGAAACGCTCGGACATGAAGACCTCGATGGAGAGCCTGATCCATCACTTCAAACTTTACACCGAAGGCTTCCACGTCCCCGCAGGCGAGGTCTATGCCGCCGTCGAAGCGCCCAAAGGCGAGTTCGGCGTCTATCTGGTCGCCGACGGCACCAACAAGCCGTACCGCGCCAAGCTGCGTGCGCCCGGTTTCCTGCACCTGCAAGCCATGGACCACGTCGCCAAGGGCCACCAACTGGCCGACGTCGCCGCCATCATTGGCACCATGGACGTCGTATTTGGAGAGATTGACCGCTAATGCTCCGCCGTCTTCATCCCGAACAACCCGAAAGCTTTGCCTTCACACCCGCCAACGTGGACTGGGCCAAGGCGCAGATCACCAAGTACCCCGAAGGCCGTCAGGCCAGTGCGGTCATCCCGCTGCTGTGGCGCGCGCAAGAGCAGGAGGGCTGGTTGAGCCGCCCGGCCATCGAATATGTGGCCGAGATGCTGGGCATGTCCTACATCCGGGTGCTCGAAGTTGCGTCCTTCTACTTCATGTTCCAGCTGCAACCGGTTGGGTCCGTTGCGCATATTCAGGTCTGTGGCACGACGTCCTGCATGATCTGCGGGGCCGAGGACCTGATCGCGGTCTGCCGCGAAAAGATCGCGCCCAAGCCGCACCAGCTGTCGGCGGACGGCAAGCTGAGCTGGGAAGAGGTCGAGTGCCTAGGCTCCTGCACCAACGCCCCGATGGCACAGATCGGTAAAGACTATTACGAGGACCTGACCGCCGAGAGTTTTGGTCGGATCATCGATGAACTGGTCGCTGGCATGGTTCCGGTGCCGGGTCCCCAGAATGGGCGCTATGCGGCCGAGCCTCTGGGCGGCGTGACCAGCCTGAAGGACTACGAGGGTGGCAAGGCAAAGCACAATGCCAGTGTGCAACTGGCCACGGAACTGGGCGATACACTCAAGCGCATCGACGGAACCGAGGTTCCGATCCTGACGCCTTGGTTGGGCAAGGATGGCAAGGCCGCCGGAGCGAAAGCCGCACCCAAGCCGCCGAAGGTGCCAGAGCAGGGCAAATCAGCCGCCCGACAGGCTGCACCCAAGAAATCCGCCAAGGCCGAGCCATCTTCGCCCGAGGGCGCCGCGGCCAAGCCGGAAACGGCCGAGGCTCAGCCCGAAACGCTGAGCGGTGCGCGTGAGGGCAAGCCCGACGACCTCAAGCTGCTGAAAGGTGTGGGGCCGAAGCTCGAGCAGACGCTGAACGAACTCGGGTTCTACCACTTCGATCAGATCGCGGCCTGGACGCCAGAACATGTGGCTTGGGTCGATGCCCGGCTGAAGTTCAAGGGCCGGATCGAACGCGACGGCTGGATCGAGCAGGCGGCCAAGCTTGCTGCTGGCGAGGAAACCGAATTTGCCAAACGTGCCAAGCAAGACGGCACCTACGAAGACTGAGAGACGGTGCCCGATAAGGGCGCCGGAGTGTGATGGACAAGGACAAGGAACAGGCCATCGCCCGCAAGGGCCGACATATCGGCGTGGTCATCGCGGTGACCATGCTGTTGTGGCTTGCCATGACCCTGTTCATCGGCCCGGCGCTGGAGCTGCCGGGACGCTTTGCGCTGCTGTTTGATTTCGCCGCGATCGCGGCGTTCATCTATGCGGGCGTCAACATTTTTCAACTCTGGCGCATGCGTCAGGACAGCTGAAGGTAACACGCGATGCTGAAGGATCAGGACCGGATCTTTACCAACATCTACGGGATGCACGAGCGCACCTTGAAGGGCGCCCAGGCCCGGGGGCATTGGGACGGCACTGCTGGCCTGATGGAGAAGGGTCGCGACTGGATCATCCAGACGATGAAAGACTCAGGCTTGCGCGGGCGCGGCGGTGCGGGCTTCCCGACCGGCCTGAAATGGTCGTTCATGCCGAAGGAAAGCGATGGCCGCCCGTCCTATCTGGTCGTAAACGCCGACGAATCCGAACCGGGCACCTGCAAGGACCGCGAGATCATGCGCCACGATCCGCACACGCTGATCGAAGGCTGCCTGATTGCGTCTTTCGCGATGAATGCGCACACCTGCTACATCTACCTGCGCGGCGAGTACATTCGTGAGCGCGAGGCGCTGCAGGCTGCAATCGACGAGGCCTATGATGCGGGCCTGCTGGGCAAGAACGCCGCTGGATCAGGATGGGATTTCGACCTGTTCCTGCATCACGGGGCAGGCGCCTATATCTGTGGCGAGGAAACCGCGCTGATCGAAAGCCTGGAAGGCAAGAAGGGCATGCCGCGCATGAAGCCGCCGTTCCCGGCGGGGGCGGGTCTGTATGGCTGCCCGACCACTGTGAACAACGTGGAATCCATCGCCGTCGTGCCTACGATCCTGCGGCGTGGTGCCGACTGGTTCGCCGGTTTCGGTCGCCAGAACAACGCGGGCACCAAGCTGTTTGCCGTCTCGGGTCACGTCAATACCCCCTGTGTGGTCGAAGAGGCGATGTCGATCAGCTTTGAAGAATTGATCGAGACCCATTGCGGTGGCATCCGCGGCGGGTGGGACAACCTGTTGGCCGTAATCCCCGGCGGCTCGTCTGTGCCCTGCGTGCGCGGCGAGAACATGCGCGATGCGATCATGGATTTCGACTATCTGCGGAACGACCTGGGCTCGGGGCTTGGCACGGCGGCGGTGATCGTGATGGACAAGTCCACCGACATCATCAAGGCCATCTGGCGGCTGTCGAAATTCTACAAGCACGAAAGCTGCGGCCAGTGCACGCCCTGCCGCGAAGGCACGGGCTGGATGATGCGCGTGATGGATCGCCTTGTGCGCGGCGAGGCCGAACTGGAAGAGATCGACATGCTGTTCGAGGTGACCAAGCAGGTCGAAGGCCATACGATCTGTGCGCTGGGTGACGCGGCCGCATGGCCGATCCAGGGCCTGATCCGCAACTTCCGCGAAGAAATCGAAGACCGCATCAAGGCTCAGAAATCGGGCCGTATGGGTGCGATGGCGGCGGAGTGACAATGATGGAAGCTTATGCAGAGTATTCCCACGCGATTGCGTCTTTGGTGATTTTCACACTGGTCGTTTTGTTCCTGTCGCCGTTTTCGGCACTGGCGAAACAGGGCAAAGGGCTGGCTCCTGGCGCGACCCCCGACCAGGACTACGCCGACAAGGCCTATCGCCTGAACCGTTCCTACCTGAACGGCACCGAGACTTTGCCCGCGTTTCTGGCCGTTACTGTGGCAGCCATTCTATTGGGCGCCAGCCCGTTCTGGGTGAACTGGCTGGCCGCGATTGCCTTGGTCGCGCGACTGGTGATGCTTGTCGTACACATTCAAGGCGTCGGCAAACCGCATAGCGGTATTCGTTCTGTCCTGTATGTGGTGGCGTGGGCCTGCATGTTCGTGATTGGGATCCTTGCATTGGTGGCTGCGTTCTGATGGCCGTCACACTTGTTGATATCACCGCGAACCTGCGTCGCCCGGCTGTCGGTGTCCTTGTTCTGCTGACGCTGCTTTCGGCCTGCGGGACAGCGCCAACCAGCGACCGGATCCTGTTTGACGGCAAGTCGTTTCGGGCCAAGGCAAAGCCGGTCGACAAGAAACGGTCGCCTGCGGATTTCACCGTAACGATCAAAGGCGTGTCGGCTTCGCTGGACGGCGCGCGCGAGGCTGGTCGGTACGAGGGCACCCGGTTCTGCATTCAGAATTTCGGTTCCTCCCGCATTGCGTGGAAGGTTGGTCCTGACACCGAACCGCAGAACCTGCGCGTCGAAAATGACAGCCTGACATTTGCCGGAGCCTGTCAACGACCATGAGCTTCGCTATTGCATATCCTGCGCTGATCGGACGGTCGTTATTGCATAACAGCCGTGTCGCGGAACGTCTTGGGGAACCCAAGACGAAAGGATATGTCATGAAACTTGTGAAACTTGCCGCATTTGCCTGTGCGATGGCGTTGCCCGTCTCGGCGGACGCCAAACCGCCCTTGCGCGAAGTCAAGGAAATCGACAACGAGCTCTACTACATCGCCATCGCAAATGAGATCTCGAAATACTGCCCGTCGATCAGTGGGCGGCGTATGAAGGCAATCGGTGTGATGTGGAGCCTGCGGTCCAAGGCCAACAGCCTGGGTTATTCGGACGGAGAGATCCGGGCCTATGTCGAGTCGGATTCCGAAAAGGCGCGGATGCGGGCCAAAGGCGAAAAATACCTCGCGCAGAACGGCGTGAGCTACGGAAAAGCTGAAACATTCTGTGCCCTGGGGCGCAAGGAAATCGAACGAAACAGCGCCATTGGCGTGTATTTGAGGGCGAACTAGACCATGTCTGACCTCCGCAAGATCGTAATCGACGACAAAGAAATCGAAGTCGATGGCGCGATGACCCTGATCCAGGCCTGCGAACAGGCCGGGGTCGAGGTGCCGCGGTTCTGCTATCATGAGCGCCTGTCGATTGCCGGTAACTGCCGCATGTGCCTGGTCGAGGTCGTGGGCGGGCCGCCCAAGCCCGCCGCCTCGTGCGCGATGCAGGTGCGCGATCTGCGCCCAGGGCCGGAAGGTCAACCGCCGGTGGTCAAGACCAACTCTCCCATGGTCAAGAAGGCCCGGGAAGGCGTCATGGAGTTTCTGCTGATCAACCACCCCTTGGATTGCCCGATCTGTGACCAGGGCGGTGAATGCGATCTGCAGGACCAGGCAATGGCCTACGGTATGTCGGCCAGCCGGTTCAAAGAAGCCAAGCGGGCCGTGGATGATCTGGATCTGGGTCCGCTGGTTGGTACGGCCATGACCCGCTGCATCAGCTGCACCCGCTGTGTGCGTTTCACGACCGAGATCGCGGGTATCGACCAGATGGGCCAGACGGGCCGGGGCGAGGATGCGGAAATTACCTCGTACCTAAACCAGACGCTGGATTCGAACCTGCAGGGCAACATCATTGACCTGTGCCCGGTGGGGGCGCTGACTTCCAAGCCTTATGCCTTTACCGCACGCCCGTGGGAACTGACCAAGACCGAAACCATCGACGTAATGGATGCGCTGGGATCGAACATTCGTGTCGATACCAAGGGCCGCGAAGTGATGCGCATTCTGCCGCGCAACCATGATGGCGTGAACGAAGAGTGGATCTCGGACAAGACGCGTTTTGTCTGGGACGGTTTGCGCCGTCAACGTCTGGACACGCCTTATATCCGCGAAAACGGTCGCCTGCGCGCCGCCAGCTGGCCCGAGGCTTTGGCCACCGCCGCAGCGGCGATGAAGGGCAAGAAGGTTGCCGGTCTGATCGGCGATCTGGTTCCTGTCGAAGCCGCCTTTGCGTTGAAGCAGATGATTGAGGGGCTGGGTGGCAAGGTCGAATGCCGAACCGACAATGCCCGCCTGCCTATCGGCAACCGTTCGGGCTATGTCGGCAATGTGACGATCGAGGAGATCGACACGGCGAATGAGATCATCTTGATCGGCACCAACCCGCGGGACGAGGCCCCGGTGCTGAATGCGCGCATCCGCAAGGCGTGGCTGGCGGGCGCCGATGTCAAATTGATCGGCCCGACCGTTGATCTGACTTATGACTACGAGCATCTTGGCACCGACCGCGATGCGCTGGCCAAGGCCAAGGCAAGCAACGAAGCCGTTGTGATCGTCGGACAGGGCGCCGTGTCCGAGGCAGACGGTCTGGCTGTTTTGGCCGCCGCGCGCGCGCTGTCGGGTCGGATGCTTGTTCTGCACACTGCGGCCGCCCGCGTTGGTGCGATGGATGTGGGTGCCGCGACGGAGGGTGGCCTTGAGGCTGCAATCGACGGCGCCGAGGTGATCTTCAATCTGGGCGCGGACGAGGTCGATATCAATGCGGGCCCGTTTGTCATCTACCAAGGCAGCCACGGAGACCGCGGTGCACACCGCGCCGACGTCATCCTGCCAGGCGCAGCCTACACCGAGGAAAACGGTCTGTTCGTCAACACCGAGGGTCGCCCTCAATTGGCGATGCGGGCCGGATTTGCACCGGGTGAAGCCAAGGAAAACTGGGCGATCCTGCGGGCGCTTTCGGCGGAGTTGGGCGAGAAACTTCCTTATGAAACGTTGGCCCAGCTGCGGCAAAAGCTGATCGAAGCAGTGCCGCATCTGGCCGGGATCGACCAAGTGCCCGAGAACGAAGATCAGGCAATCGAGGCCGGACCTTTGGGACAGGCCGATTTCCGGACCGTGATCAAGGATTTCTATCTGACCAACCCGATTGCACGAGCCTCGCAGTTGATGGCCGAGCTTTCGGCGCTGGCCAAGGCGCGCGGTGACCAAAAGATTGCCGCGGAATGAGGCTTGCGACGACCATAAACCGCAAAGCGGGCGGAAACCCGAGCTCGTTTTTCCGAGAGGAGATGCGAGGGGCGTGGTCGTGTGTTTTGCCGAATGAAATGAAGGAAAAAGGTGGCGTGCAGGCAGCGGATGCTGTTTACACCAACTCGCCAAACCAATCGCAGGCGACGCGAGTCTCCGACCGGCCGGTCGGGCCTCGCGATGGCAGCGGAAAACGGAATACCCACGGTGTGAGGACCAATGGCTGAATTCTTTGACACCCCAGGCGGAATAGCCCTGATCATATTGGCGCAGGTGCTGGCCGTCGTGGCCTTCGTGATGATCTCGCTGTTGTTTCTGGTCTATGGCGACCGCAAGATCTGGGCCGCGGTCCAGATGCGTCGCGGCCCCAACGTGGTTGGCGTTTACGGCCTGCTGCAATCGGTGGCGGACGCGCTGAAATACGTCGTCAAAGAGGTGGTGATCCCTGCAGGCGCGGACCGGACTGTGTTCATCCTGGCGCCGCTGACGTCGTTCGTCCTGGCCATGATCGCCTGGGCGGTCATTCCGTTCAATGACGGCTGGGTCCTGTCCGACATCAACGTGGCTATCCTCTATGTGTTCGCGGTGTCCTCGCTCGAGGTGTACGGCGTGATCATGGGCGGATGGGCGTCGAACTCGAAATACCCGTTCCTGGGCTCGTTGCGCTCGGCCGCGCAGATGATTTCGTATGAGGTTTCGATCGGCCTGATCATCATCGGGGTGATCATTTCGACCGGGTCGATGAATTTTGGTGACATCGTGCGGGCGCAGGATGGCTCGTTCGGGTTCTTCAGCTGGTACTGGCTGCCGCATTTCCCGATGGTCTTCCTGTTCTTCATCTCGGCCCTGGCCGAGACCAACCGCCCGCCGTTCGACCTTCCGGAAGCGGAATCGGAACTGGTCGCAGGCTATCAGGTCGAATACTCGGCAACGCCCTTCCTGCTGTTCATGGCGGGCGAATACATCGCCATCTTCCTGATGTGCGCGCTGACCACGCTGCTGTTCTTCGGCGGCTGGCTGTCGCCGATCCCCGGCCTGCCCGATGGCGTGCTGTGGATGGTCGCCAAGATGGCGTTCTTCTTCTTCCTCTTCGCGATGGTCAAGGCGATCACGCCCCGCTACCGCTATGACCAGCTGATGCGGCTGGGCTGGAAAGTGTTCCTGCCGTTCAGCCTGGTGTGGGTGGTCTTCGTGGCCTTTGCGGCGAAGTTCGACTGGTTCTGGGGGGCATTCGCCCGTTGGAGCGTAGGAGGCTGACAATGGCAAATATCGACTATACCCGCGCGGCCAAATACTTCCTTCTGCAGGATTTCTGGGTCGGAATGAAGCTGGGGCTGAAGTATTTCTTCGCGCCCAAGGCCACCGTGAACTACCCGCACGAAAAGGGCCCGCTGTCGCCACGGTTCCGCGGTGAACACGCCCTGCGCCGTTACCCCAACGGCGAGGAGCGCTGCATCGCCTGCAAATTGTGCGAAGCTGTGTGCCCCGCGCAGGCCATCACAATCGACGCCGAACCGCGCCAGGACGGCAGCCGCCGTACCACGCGATATGACATCGACATGACCAAGTGCATCTACTGCGGCTTCTGCCAAGAGGCCTGCCCGGTCGATGCCATCGTCGAAGGACCTAATTTCGAATTCGCCACGGAAACCCGCGAAGAGCTGTTCTATGACAAGCAGAAGCTGCTGGACAACGGTGAACGCTGGGAAGCCGAGATCGCCCGCAATCTGGAACTGGACGCGCCCTACCGATGAGCGATCCGACGAAAAACCCATTCGAGCAGATGCTCAGACAGGCGCATGACATGGCCAAGGCGTTCAACCCGGCGCTGGAGAGCTATTCGCCCGTCGACGCGATGCGCGGCTTCGAGGCGCTGTGGCCGACCATGCCCAAAGAGGTCATGGAGATGATGTTCGGCAACACCGTCAATCCGGGCGGACTGGATGCCAAGACCCGCCTGTTGCTGACGCTGGCCGGGCTGACCTGTCAGGGCGCACAGGCCGACACGGCCCTGCGCCAGACGGTACGCCATGCCATCGAGGCAGGGGCCAAGAAACAAGAGATCGTGGAAACGATCGGTCAGATGTCGGTCTTTGCCGGCATCCCGGCCATGACCCGGGCGCTGGAACTGGCGCAGGAGGCCATGGGCGAAAACGAGGAAGATGACCAATGAGCGTATTTGCCTTTTACCTCTTTGCCATCAGCGCCATCACCGGCGGGCTGTTCACCGTGATCAGCCGGCAGCCGGTGCATTCGGTGCTGTGGCTGATCCTGGCCTTCCTTTCGTCGGCGGGACTGTTCGTGCTGCTGGGGGCGGAATTCGTCGCCATGCTGCTGATCATCGTCTATGTCGGCGCGGTGGCGGTGCTGTTCCTGTTCGTGGTGATGATGCTGGACGTGGACTTTGCCGAGCTCAAGGCAGAGATGGCGCGCTACATGCCTCTGGCCCTGCTGATCGGTCTGGTCATCCTGATGCAGTTCGTCATGGCCTTTGGTGCCTGGGACAGCGCACAAGGCGCGGCGGCCAACCTGGCCCAGCCGATCCCTGCCGACCGCCACAACACCGAGGCACTGGGTGTCATCCTTTACGATCAATACTTCCTTCTGTTCCAACTGGCGGGCCTGATCCTGCTGGTGGCCATGATCGGCGCCATCGTGCTGACGCTGCGCCACCGCAAAGACATCAAGCGTCAGGACATTGTCGGTCAGATGATGCGTGACCCGGCCAAGGCGATGGAGCTGAAGGATGTGAAACCGGGGCAGGGACTTTGAGACGATGATCGGACTTGAACACTATCTTACCGTCGCGGCGACGCTGTTCGTCATCGGCATCTTCGGTCTCTTCCTGAACCGCAAGAACGTCATCATCCTGCTGATGAGCATCGAACTGATGCTGTTGGCGGTGAACATCAACCTCGTGGCGTTTTCCAGTTTCCTCGGCGATCTGGTCGGGCAGGTGTTTACGCTGTTCGTGCTGACCGTGGCCGCGGCCGAGGCTGCCATCGGGTTGGCCATTCTGGTCTGCTTCTTCCGCAACCGCGGCACCATCGCGGTTGAAGACGTCAACATGATGAAGGGGTAAGGGATCATGGAAACCACAATCCTCTTTGCCCCGCTCGTGGGCGCGCTGATCTGCGGCTTTGGCTGGAAGTTCATAGGCGAAAAGGCCGCGCTGTGGACGGCGACGGGTCTGCTGTTCCTGGCCTGTTTGCTGTCGTGGATCGTCTTCTTCAGCTTTGACGGGCAGACCCAGCAGATCGAGATCATGCGCTGGATCGAGAGCGGCTCGCTGTCGACCTCATGGGCCATTCGTCTGGACCGGCTGACCGCCATCATGTTGATCGTCGTCACCACCGTTTCGGCGCTCGTGCACCTTTATTCGTTCGGCTATATGGATCACGACCCGCAGTGGCGCGAGGGCGAAAGCTACAAGCCGCGCTTCTTTGCCTATCTGTCCTTCTTCACCTTCGCCATGCTGATGCTGGTGACGGCCGACAACCTCGTACAGATGTTCTTCGGCTGGGAAGGCGTGGGGGTCGCGTCGTACCTGCTGATCGGTTTCTACTATCGCAAACCTTCGGCCAATGCGGCGGCGATGAAAGCGTTCATCGTGAACCGTGTGGGCGACTTCGGCTTTGCGCTTGGGATATTTGCGCTGTTCTTCCTGACCGACAGCATCAACTTCTCGGATATCTTTGCCGCTGCACCTCAGCTGGCGGAAACGCAACTGACCTTCCTGTGGGGCGAATGGACCGCGATCGAGGTCATCTGCGTACTGCTGTTCATCGGTGCGATGGGCAAATCGGCGCAGTTGATCCTGCACACCTGGTTGCCGGACGCGATGGAGGGCCCGACGCCCGTGTCGGCGCTGATCCACGCGGCCACCATGGTGACGGCCGGCGTGTTCCTGGTTTGCCGCATGTCGCCGTTGATGGAGTTCGCACCGGGTGCAACCGGGTTCGTCACCGTGCTGGGGGCTGCCACCGCGTTCTTTGCCGCGACTGTGGGCTTGGTGCAGACGGACATCAAGCGCGTGATCGCCTATTCGACCTGTTCGCAGCTGGGCTACATGTTCGTGGCCGCGGGCGTGGGCATGTATTCGGCGGCGATGTTCCACCTGTTCACGCATGCCTTCTTCAAGGCGCTCTTGTTCCTGGGGGCGGGCTCGGTGATCCACGCCATGCACCACGAACAGGACATGATGAACTATGGCAACCTGCGCAAGAAGATCCCCTATACTTTCTGGGCGATGATGATCGGTACCCTGGCCATCACCGGTGTCGGCATCCCGCTGACCACGATCGGCTTTGCCGGTTTCCTGTCCAAGGATGCCATCATCGAAAGCGCCTATGCCGGCGGATCGGCCTTCGGGTTCTGGGCGCTGGTGATCGCGGCCGCGATGACCTCGTTCTACAGCTGGCGCCTGATCTTCCTGACCTTCTATGGCGAGGAGCGGGGCGACAAGCACACGCATGAGCACGCGCATGAAAGCCCGATGGTCATGCTGGTGCCGCTGGGCGTTCTGTCGCTGGGCGCCGTGTTCGCGGGCATGATCTGGTACAACAACTTCTTCGGACACGCCGATCAGGTGGGCAAGTTCTATGGCATTCCGGTCGCCGAGGCGCATGCCGAGGCCGGCGACCATGCCGAGGCCGATGACCATGGCGACGACACGCATGCCACCGAGTCTCATGGCGAAGAGGCCGCGCACGGTGACAAGGCCAAGGGTGGGGATCACCACTATGCCTTCGTAGGCAAACCGGGCGAGGGCGCGCTGTACATCGCGCCGGACAACCATGTTCTCGACGACGCGCATGCGGCGCCGAAATGGGTCAAGGTCTCGCCGTTCATCGCAATGGTTCTGGGCTTTGGACTGGCTTACCTGTTCTACATCGTGAACCCGGCGCTGCCGGGACGCCTGGCCGAGAACCAGCGCCCGCTGTACCTGTTCCTCAAGAACAAGTGGTACTTTGACGAAATCTACGACGCGATCCTTGTCAAACCGACCGTGGCCCTGGGCCGGTTCCTTTGGAAAGGCGGTGACGGCAAGACGATCGACGGTTTCCTGAACGGAGTAGCAATGGGCGTCGTTCCCTTCTTTACCCGCCTCGCAGGCAAGGCGCAGACGGGCTACATCTTCACTTACGCCTTCTGGATGGTTCTGGGGATCGCCGCCCTGGTCACCTGGATGTCGATCGGCGGAGGCGCAAACTGATGGACAATATCCTATCCATTGTAACGTTCATTCCGGCCATTTCCGCCGGTCTGATGGCGCTGTTCCTGCATGGGAACGATGTGGCCGCACAGCGCAATGCCAAGTGGATCGCGCTGGTTGCGACCACAGTGACCTTCCTTGTTTCGATCGGAATCTATACTGAGTTCGACCCATCGAACACCGGCTTCCAGATGGTGGAAGAGGGTCAGTGGCTGCTGGGCCTGAAGTACAAGATGGGCGTGGATGGCATCAGCGTTCTGTTCGTGCTGCTGACCACCTTCATCATGCCGCTGACCATCTTGGCCAGCTGGAACGTGACCGACCGGGTCAAGGAATACATGATCGCCTTCCTGCTTCTGGAAACGCTGATGCTCGGCGTATTCATGGCGCTGGATCTGGTGCTGTTCTACCTGTTCTTCGAAGCCGGGCTGATCCCGATGTTCCTGATCATCGGGATCTGGGGCGGCAAGGACCGGATCTACGCCAGCTTCAAGTTCTTCCTCTACACCTTCCTCGGCTCGGTTCTGATGCTGGTGGCGATGGTGGCGATGTATGCGGATGCAGGCACCACCGACATTGCAGCGCTCATGACGCACCAGTTCTCGTCCGAGAGCTTCAGCGTACTGGGTGTTCACATTGTCGGCGGTATGCAGACGCTGATGTTCCTCGCGTTCTTCGCGTCCTTCGCGGTGAAGATGCCGATGTGGCCCGTGCACACCTGGCTGCCTGACGCGCACGTTCAGGCACCGACGGCGGGCTCGGTTGTGCTGGCGGCAATTCTGCTGAAGATGGGTGGCTATGGTTTCCTGCGTTTCAGCTTGCCCATGTTCCCGGTTGGGTCGGCCGTGATGACCGATCTGGTGCTGTGGCTGTCGGCAATCGCCGTGGTCTACACCTCGTTGGTGGCGCTGGTGCAGGAGGACATGAAAAAGCTGATCGCCTATTCCTCGGTCGCGCATATGGGCTTTGTGACCATGGGCATCTTTGCGGCGAACCAGCAGGGCATCGACGGGGCGATCTTCCAGATGCTCAGCCACGGGTTCATCTCGGCCGCGCTGTTCCTTTGTGTTGGCGTGATCTACGACCGGATGCACACCCGCGACATCGAGGCCTATGGCGGGCTGGTGATCCGCATGCCGGCCTATGCGCTTGTGTTCATGCTGTTCACCATGGCCAATGTGGGTTTGCCGGGCACCAGTGGGTTCATCGGCGAATTCCTGACGCTGATGGGCACCTTCCAGGTCAACACCTGGGTGACCGCAGTGGCGGCCAGCGGTGTGATCTTCTCGGCGGCTTATGCGCTGTGGCTGTATCGCCGTGTGGTCTTTGGCGACCTGATCAAGGAAAGCCTCAAGTCGATCACCGACATGAGCACACGCGAACGCCTGATCTTTGCGCCGCTGATCGTCATGACCATCCTGCTGGGGGTCTATCCGTCCCTCGTCACCGACGTGATCGGCAATTCGACCGCCGCGCTGATTTCGAACTATGACACGGCTCTGGCCGCGGCCGAGGCCGCGACCCAGGTCGCTTCGCACTAAGGGAGCTTTGGAGACATGATCCAGGCTGATCTCACTGTAATTCTGCCGGAAATCATTCTGGCGATCTATGCGATGGCGGCGCTGATCGGAGCTGTCTACACCAGCAAGGATGCGCTGGCTCCGGTTCTGGTCTGGACGACGGCCGGACTGATGGCGGCGCTGTCGTTCTGGATCGCGTCGAACGGCTCGGGGACCAACGTGGCCTTCAACGGCATGTTCATCGACGACGGGTTCGCCCGATTTGCAAAGGTCGCGATTCTGCTATCGGCCGCCGCGGTTCTGGTTATGAGCCAGGAGTACATGGCGCGCCGGAACCTGCTGCGTTTCGAGTATCCGTTGCTGGTGGCTTTGGCAGCGGTCGGCATGATGATGATGGTCAGCGCCGGCGATTTGATGTCGCTCTATATGGGTCTCGAGCTGCAGTCGCTGTCTCTGTATGTCGTGGCGGCCCTGCGCCGTGACAGCGCCAAATCGACCGAGGCGGGGCTGAAGTATTTCGTTTTGGGTGCGCTCAGTTCGGGATTGCTGCTGTTCGGCGCATCTCTGGTCTATGGGTTCACCGGTACGACGCTGTTCTCGGGCATCATCAACACGGTGCATCACGGCGATGTCTCGGTTGGGCTTCTGTTTGGCCTTGTTCTGCTGATCTCGGGTTTGGCATTCAAGATTTCGGCGGTTCCGTTCCACATGTGGACACCGGACGTTTACGAGGGCTCGCCCACTCCGGTGACGGCTTTCTTTGCAACCGCACCCAAAGTTGCAGCGATGGCCTTGTTCGCGCGCGTTCTGCATGATGCGTTCGGCGGTGCCATCGCGGACTGGCAGCAGGTGATCGTGCTGCTTTCGGTCCTGTCGATGTTGCTGGGGGCCGTGGCTGCCATCGGGCAGCGCGACATCAAACGGCTGATGGCCTATTCGTCAATTGCACATATGGGGTACGCGCTGATCGGTCTGGCCGCAGGCACCGAATTGGGTGTCAAAGCGATGCTGATGTATCTGGCGATCTATGTGACCATGAATATCGGCACCTTCGCCTTCATCCTGATGATGGAGCGCGACGGCAAGCCGGTGACAGACATCGACGCCCTGCGCCAGTATTCCAAGCGGGACCCGGGCAAGGCGCTGGCCGTGCTGATCCTGATGTTCAGCCTTGCCGGCGTACCGCCAATGCTGGGGTTCTTCGCCAAGTTCGGCGTCTGGCAGGCCGGTGTGCAAGCTGACCTGATTGGGTTGGTTATTGCATCGGCAATCGCCTCGGTGATCGGTGCCTTCTACTACCTGCGGATCGTCTTCTACATGTATTTCGGCGACGAAAACGAAGATCCGATCGAAACCCGCTCGACCCCGGTATTGTGGGTTGCTCTGATGGGGTCGGCCGCATTGATGTTGATCGGTGTGGTCTACCAGTTCGGGATCGAGGGCGCAGCGGCAGCCGCGGCGACGACGCTTGTCAACTGACCGTTTCAACAAAATCTGGAAAGGGGCTCGGCCATCAGGCCGGGCCTTTTTGGCATGAGCACCTGGCCCCAAGGATACGGTCTGCATATCCTGCAGGAAGTTGACAGCACCCTGAATGAGGCCGCGCGGATCGCACCCACTGCAATAGGTCCGGTCTGGATCATGGCGCATCATCAAACCGCCGCGCGTGGCAGGCGCGGCCGGGCGTGGTCCAACCCCCAAGGCAACCTGGCAGCAACCTTGTTGCTGCGGCCCGAGGGCAATCCAGAGCAGGCGGCCCTGCGCAGCTTTGTGGCGGCACTGGCGCTTTTTGATGCCTGTGTCTCGGTCACCGGTCGCGCGCAGGGGTTCGCACTGAAATGGCCGAATGACGTTCTGTTGAACGGCGGGAAACTGGCTGGCATCCTGCTGGAAAGCACGGGGCAGGGGCGGGGCGTATCCCATCTTGCGATCGGTATCGGGGTGAACCTCGCGGACGCGCCCGCTCCGGAGACAGTCGAGCAGGGGGCTCTGCGGCCCGTTTCGTTGCTGTCGGAAACCGGGGCTCAGGTGTCCGCCGAGGATTTTCTGACCGAACTCGCCGATGCCTACGCGAAGCTCGAAAACCAGTTTGTCACCTACGGGTTTGAACCGATCCGCAAAGCGTGGCTGGCTCGGGCGGCGAAGCTGGGCGAGGTGATCACCGCGCGCACAGGTGCTTCGGAAACCGTCGGGACCTTTGAAACGGTGGACGCGGGCGGTAACCTTGTCCTAAACACCGCCAAGGGCCGCGTCAGCATTCCGGCGGCAGACGTGTATTTCTGAAAGGGGCGCATATGCTTCTGGCCATTGACTGCGGCAACACGAACACCGTTTTCTCGATCTGGGATGGCGAGAAATTCCTGTGTACGCTGCGCACCTCGACCCACCATGCCCGCACGGCCGACGCTTACTTCACCTGGTACTCGACCTTGGTGAAACACTACGGGATCGAAGCTGACATCACCGACGTCATCATCGCCTCGACCGTGCCGCGGGTGGTGTTCAACCTGCGCGTCTTTGCCGACCGGTTCTTTGGATGCCGGCCGCTGGTGGTGGGCAAGCCCGATTGCGAGTTGCCGGTGGCGCCGCGCGTTGATGAGGGGACGATTCCCGGTCCTGACCGGCTGGCGAATGCGGCCGGTGCATTTGATCGACACGGCGGGAATGTCGTGGTGGTGGATTTCGGAACCGCCACGAATTTCGATGTGGTCGCTGCCGATGGCGCCTATGTCGGGGGGGTAATCGCCCCCGGCGTGAACCTCAGTCTCGAGGCCTTGCACCAGGGCGCTGCAGCTCTGCCGCATATCGACGTGACGCGACCCGAGAAAGTCATTGGCACAAACACTGTTGGATGTATCCAATCAGGTGTGTATTGGGGGTATTCCGGCCTCATCGAAGGCTTGATCGACAGGATCAAGGCGGAATACGGAATGCCCATGAAGGTCATAGGGACTGGCGGTCTTGCACCGCTGTTTGATCAGGCCGATGTGGGCTTTGATGCAATTGAAGACGATCTGACGATGCACGGGCTTACCGTGATCCATCGCTACAACAAGGATACTGGCTCGGCATGAGCAGCGAAAGACTGATCTACTTGCCGCTCGGCGGCGCGGGCGAAATCGGTATGAACGCCTATGTCTACGGCTATGGCAAACCCGGTCAGGAACGCCTGATCCTGGTCGATCTGGGCGTGACCTTTCCCGACATGGATACAACGCCGGGCGTCGACCTGATCTACGCCGACATTTCGTGGTTGAAGGAACGTGCGGATCGGCTTGAGGCGATCTTCGTCACCCATGCGCACGAGGATCACGTCGGTGCGGTGGCCCATTGCCATGAGGCCCTTGGCGCGCCGGTCTACGCGCGTGCCTTCACCGCAAATATCGCCCGCCGCAAAATGGAAGATGCCGGACATCCCCCCGAAGCCGTGCGTACCGTTTCCGCCTGGCCCGAGCAGATCAAGGCTGGTCCGTTTACGGTTGGGTTCCTGCCCGTTTCGCATTCGATCCCCGAGAGTGCGGCGCTCGTGATCGACACACCGGCCGGCCGTGTCGTGCATACCGGTGATTTCAAACTGGACACCAATCCGGTTGTGGGCGAAGCATTTGATCCCGATCTTTGGGCCGAAGTGGCCAAGCCCGGGGTCAAGGCGTTGGTTTGTGACAGCACCAACGTGTTTTCCTCGCATCCCGGTCGCTCGGAGTCGGAGGTTGGGCCGGCCATCACCCAATTGGTCGAGGACGCGACTGGTATGGTGGTTGCAACGACCTTTGCGTCGAATGTTGCGCGGGTCAAAACGCTGGCCGAGGCCGGGCATCGGGCGGGTCGTTCGGTGGTTCTGTTGGGCCGGGCCATGCGCCGCATGATCGAGGCTGCGACCGAAACCGGTATCCTGTCTGATTTTCCGCGCGTGATCAGCGCTGAGGAAGCCTTGGATCTGCCCCGCCAGAACCTGATGCTGATCGTCACCGGCAGCCAGGGTGAGCGCCGCGCGGCCAGCGCGCAGTTGGCGCGCGGCAAATACCGGGGGATCGAGCTAAAGGATGGCGACCTGTTCCTTTTCTCCTCGAAGACCATTCCGGGGAATGAACGCGGTGTGATCCGCATCATGAACCAACTGAGTGAAAAAGGCGTCGACGTGGTCGATGACAGCGCTGGCTTGTACCATGTTTCCGGCCACGCCAACCGCCCTGATCTTGAGCAGATGCATGCCTTGGTCGATCCTCAGATCGTCGTTCCAATGCACGGTGAACACAGGCATCTGCGGGAACACGCCAAGCTGACCGAGGCCGCAGGTCGTGCCGGTGTCCTGGCGGTCAATGGCACGATGCTGGATCTGTCGGGGAACGCGCCCGAGGTCGTGGATTATGTCGAGACCGGCCGGACCTACCTGGACGGTTCCGTCAAGATTGGCGCGCTGGACGGTGTGGTGCGGGACCGTATCCGCATGGCTCTGAACGGGCACGTGACCGTAACTGTCATCCTGGACGAAGACGATGAGCCACTGGGCGAACCTTGGTGCGATACCATGGGGCTGCCGGAAACCGGCGTGTCGCGGGCCGGATTGATCGAGGTGCTGGAAGAGGACCTGAACCAGTTCCTGATGCGGGCTGAGGTCAAAACGCTGCGGGACGATGACAAGCTGGAAGAAGCCATGCGTCGCATCGTTCGACAAAGTGCACAGATCGAAATCGGCAAAAAGCCCGAAGTCACAGTTGTAATAAGCCGAATGAAATAAGGCGGCTCAGTCTGTTTCGGGCATCGGGTGGCCCTTGAGACGCTGGAACAGACTGGCTTCTTCGTTGTTCAGAAAGAACGGCACGGAGTCGGGGGGCGTTGTATCTGATACGCGCGCCTCGACTTCCGACAGAACAACCTCGGTGATGAAGGGCAAGTCGAACTCCCGCGCCTGTTCCAGCGGAATCCACTGTAGATGTGACAGTTCATCCGAGGCCTGGCTGAAATCGTCCAGATCACCGGCGATGGCATCTGCGTCCAAAAGAAAAAATCGGGCGTCGAACCGGCGTGGGCGTCCGGGCGGGGTAACCGCGCGGAACACGAACTGCAGCGCTTCGGCCGACGGAATGTAGCCTCTTTCCGCGAAGCCGGTCCAGGCTTGTGGAACCGGACCCGGCCAGGTGTCGCGGACACCGAGGATAAAGCCGGTCTCCTCCCACAACTCGCGAATTGCCGCTGCCGCCAGTGGCACATGCAGTCCGGCAGGAGCCTGATCGCTCAGCCTTTGTTGGCAAATCTCGGGTACCGGAGTGGCCAGCGGAACTTGCGCGTCCTCAGCATCCACGGCACCCCCCGGAAACACGAACTTGTTCGGCATGAAGGCCGCCGCGGCACCACGTTGGCCCATCAGAATCGACGGGCTTCGAAAACGGTCGCGCAAAACGATGATCGTCGCGGCGTCGCGAATTGCGGATTTGTCCACGGTCATGAGAAGCTCAGCTGCATTGACGGGTCACTTGCCGTCGTCGAACCCGTGCATCTTCCGGGCCCATTGAAAGCCGACGACCGCTCCTTTGAGCCTGGGAAGAAGGAACAGCGACAGTGCAACGCAAGCTATCGAAAAGCCGATTGCCATGGCCCACGGAGACGGGCGCAGGCCGACGTAAGTGACATGCAGCGCCGGAGCCAAAAGGTGTCCGACCAGCAGAATGGTCAAGTAGGCCGGCCCGTCATCTGCCCTGTGGTGAAACAATTCCTGACCGCAGTCTGCGCAGGTATCATTCACCTTCAGGTAGCTGTGCAACAGCTTGCCTTTGCCGCAATTGGGGCATTTGCACCGGAACCCTTTCACGATGGCGGGCCACGTGGGGCGTTCCTCCTGAGAGAGGGTGTCGATGGTTTGATCTGTCATCTTGATACTCGCGCTCGGATTTCGGGGATATTGCGCTTGTTTCATCCCGCAGAAAAGGGGGGTGCGTCGCTTTGCACCGACCCTCTCGAAAATATTGACCGGAAATGCAGGTTTCAATGTCGGAAAAAAATTTGCGGACAGCGACGGAAACTTTGCCGGGCTGCGTTTGAATGAATGTAAGCAGCGGCACAAGGCCGCGACAACAAAGGAAACGAGCAATGAAGAGCGCAAAATTTATCTCGGCCATCATTCTGTCTGCAGTTGCCGTCACCGGGACGGCTGCGCTGGCCAAAGGACCTCGCGACCGTGAACCGGTCAGCTTTCAGGAGCTGGATGCCAACGGGGACGGCCAGGTGACCAAGGCCGAGATGGAGGCCCATCGCCTGCAGAAGTTCACCTCGGCCGATACCGACGGTGACGGAAAGATCAGCGTCGAAGAAATGCAGGCCGAGGCTCAGAAGAAGGCAAACGACCGCGTTTCCGACATGTTCGAGCGTCATGATGCCGACAAAGACGGCTTTCTGACTGCGGACGAGTTGCCGAAACCGCGCCGGGCTGACAAGATGTTTGACCGCCTTGATGCGGATGGAAACGGATCTCTGTCCGAGCAGGAGTTCGCCAATGCACGGGATGGAATGGGTCGGCACCACAAGAAGGGTGGCCGCCCGGACCCAGACAACAACTGACGCAGGATGAAGGACGTGCCGTCCTCTGCGCACACTGTCCGCGGCGACACGGTCGCCGCGGATGCCTGCAGCGACGACGTGTTGCTGAAGCGGTTTGCCGCCGGCGACGCCCTGGCGGCACGCCTGCTGACCGATCGGTTGGGGCCGCGGTGCTATTCGGTTGCTCTGCGCATGTTGAACAACACGGCAGAGGCCGAAGACGTAACCCAGGAAGCGATGCTTCGGCTGTGGAAAGTGGCGGCGGATTGGGTTCCGGGGCAGGCCAAGATCTCGACCTGGTTGTACCGCGTGGTCTTGAACCTGTGTGTCGATCTGCGGCGGAAGAAAACGGCAGGCACATTGGACGATGTGCCAGAGCCTGAGGACGACCAGCCCAGTGTCGTGGACCGAATGCAGCAAAACGCCCGCGTGGATGCGTTGCAAGCGGCCTTGGCACAATTGCCGGAACGGCAGCGCGAAGCTGTCATTCTCAGGCATATCGAGGAGTTGTCCAATCCGGAAATCGCGGGAATCATGAGGATTTCCGTAGAAGCGGTAGAAAGTCTTGTTGCCCGCGGAAAGCGGTCGTTGACGGCCATACTGTCAGGCCGTCAGGAAGAGTTGGGGTATGACCATGTCTGACCAAGATACAGAACTGGATCTTTTGTTTGCCGAGGCACGGCAGGCACATGTTGATCTGCCCGACGATTTGGCCGTTCGTATCCTGACGGATGCCGAGGCCATCCGGCTTGCGGCGACAAAAACAGCGAAACCCAAGTCACAGGGGTTTTTGGGCAATCTCGTTGCCGGTCTCGGGGGCTGGCAGGCGCTCAGTGGGCTTGCGGCGGCCAGCGTGGTTGGCGCATGGGTCGGTTTTGCCGCGCCGTCCTTTCTGCCGGACCCGGCAAATTACATAATGACCCAGGATGCATCCTACATGGTCGCCAATCTCGGTCTCGAGGCCGCGTTTCTGGAGGAAGCGGAATGAATGAAGACGTTAAACCCCCAAGGCGCTGGGTGCCTGTGCTATTGGTGGTATCCCTTGGCCTGAACCTGCTGGTCGCCGGGGTGATCATCGGGACTGCGCTGCGGTTTCACGGTGTGCGGGACGATGTTCCTCCCGGATTTGGGCCTGCCCTGTACCGCGCTCTTCCTGATCCGGAACGCAAGGCGTTGAGAGGCGATCTGGCTGACAAGCATCGGCGCGGGGCCGAGAAAAGGTCTCGTGATTTCAAGGCGCTTGGCAAGGCGCTGCGGGCCATTCCGTTCGACCGCGATGAAGTCCAGAACCTGCTGGAAGAACAAGCCCGGGCGAATGACGAAATCCAAGCAGCACTGCAAGAGCAGTGGCTGGCTCGGGTTTCGGCCATGTCCGACGAAGAACGAAAAGCTTATGCCGACCGCTTGGAAGACGTGTTGAAGCGGCGCCCGGATCCCAAGAAACGCAAGGACTGACCCGCTTAGGCCGCGTTCTGTTTCATCCACACCTGGTTCCGGCCGGCCTGTTTGGCCGCATAAAGCGCCTTGTCCGCGCATTTGATCAGGCTTTCGGCCGACAGTGAGCCATCCGGAGGTGGGGAGAAGGGTGGCTCGCACACCTTCAGCCCGATGCTGACCGTCACCGGAAGCCGGGCAGGAATGTCCGGCAGGACGATCGGTACGCTGCTGACGCCGCTGCAGATTTCGGCCGCCTTCCTGAGCGCCTTTTCGCGGGTCGCGTTTGGCAGTCCGAACAGGAATTCCTCTCCTCCGATGCGAGCGAGGAAACCGTCTGGTCCGAAAGCGCGCTTCATCCGTTTTCCGGCCTCGACCAGAACCCTGTCACCGGCACTGTGGCCGTAACGGTCATTGATGGATTTGAAATGGTCCAGGTCGGCCAGCATGATCGCAAATCCCCGCTGTTTGTGCACTGAACTGTGCAGCAATTGGTCCATCGCGGTCTGTGCGAAACGACGGTTGTTCAGGCCGGTCAGCGTGTCGATCCACGATTCCTCAAGCCCACGGCGCAACGAGTCGCGCATTTGCTCGTCATGCGCCTTACGTGCAATCAACGCCTCGACCCGAAGCGATACTTCGTCAGGGCAGAACCCTCCGAGGCAAATTGCATCGGCGCCACGATCCAAGGCCTCGGCGGCAAGAGTGGCGTTGTCATCGGGAATGATTCCGATCAGAGCGGTCCGCCGGGTGCCGGTGCGGGATTTGAGGTCGGCCAACATGTTCAGGCCGGATGGATCGCTGTTCAGTTCGACAACTATCGCGTCAGGTATGGTGCCAGACAAGACGCCGCTAAGGTTGGGCAGGGTATGGCTGCACACCGAATGCTGCGTTCGTCCGTTCAGGGCCTTGTGCCACAGCGTGCGAGTACGTGCGGTGTGGGCCAAGACGGCGATCTGACCATGCCGCGCGGGCGTGATCATTGCTGCGGGGGCTTCGGCAAATCCCACGGATTGAGGGTTGCCACTGTTCTTCAGATCCTGAGTTTCCGCACGGGCGCGCAGCAGGCTTCGCACACGCGCCAGCAACAGCGTATCTTTGAACGGATAGGCCAGAACGTCATCCAGCCCCTCGGACAGGTTCCGCAGCCGGGCGGTCCGATCGTTCTGAGGCGCAATCGCGACCACAGGGACATCCTGCAGGGCCGGAACGGACAGCATCAGTCTTTTGACGTCGCCTGCGTCTCCGTCGGGTAGTGTCTGGGCCGTCAGCACCAGATCCGGCCGGGTCCGCCGCAGCAACGCCCCAAGACCAGCCAGCTTCTCGCCCTGCACGACATGATACCACGCCGCCGTCAGCTGCACCTTCAGCATGATGCGATTGGTCGAGACCCCGTCGAGGACAAGGATGGTTCCCTGCACGGACATTGTTTTCACCGTAGATTGCATGCCTTGCCAAAGTGTTTATGAGTCTGGTTAACAAACCCTTTCCAAATCTTCGAACCGGGGCCTGATCATGCCGATCTCTGCCGAATTCGCCGAAACTCTGGCCTTGAAAGCGCTTGGGTGGCTTGTTGGGAACGATGAATTGTTGCCTGTTTTCCTTGGTTCGACCGGCGCGTCGACGGATGACCTGAGGGACCGCGCCACAGAGCCCGAGTTTCTTGCTTCGGTGCTGGAATTTCTGATGCTTGACGATTCGTGGGTGTTGGCCTTTTGTGACGCAAACGCTGTCCCCTACGATCAACCGGCCCAGGCCCGAAGCGTCCTGTCAGGCGGCGCGGATGTTCATTGGACCTGAACGGGTCCGCGCAGGAGCAAGAATGCATGTCGATTGATGCGCTGGTTTTTGACAAGGACGGAACCCTGTTTGATTTCGCCGCCACGTGGGGGGCGTTCGGCAAGGCGGTGCTGCTGCGTCTGAGCGAGGGCGACAATGCGCGTGCGTCCCTGCTTGGAAAGAGCATTGGCTTTGACTTCGCGACAGAGACCTATTCCGAGGACAGTATCGTGATCGCTGGCACCGTCGACGAGGTCGCAGACGCCTTGTTCCCAGACCTTGACGGCTGGTCCCGCGAGGATCTGGTTCAGACCTTGAATGCGGCTTCTGCCCATGCGCCTCAGGTCGAGGCCGTTGCGCTTGCACCTTTCCTGCAATCCCTGAAAGACGCCGGCAAGAAGCTGGGTGTTGCGACCAATGACGGCGAGATGCCGGCGAAACGGCACCTGGCCTCGGTCGGAATCGAGACCTATTTCGATTTCATTGCGGGGTATGACAGTGGCCACGGGTTCAAGCCTGGGCCCGGCCAGTTGTTGGCTTTTGCCCAACATGTTGGCGTCCCACCGGACCGGATCGCCATGGTCGGCGACAGTCTGCACGATCTGGAGGCCGGTCGCGCCGCCGGCATGACCACGATCGGTGTTCTGACTGGATTGGCAAAGGTTGAGGATCTTGCACCGATGGCTGATGTCGTTCTTCCCGATATCAGCCACATCCCCGGCTGGCTGAACCTTCGTTAAAGCGCCTTGCCTGAAAATCGGCGGTTCATGAGTTGAAACCGACCTTGGCTGTCGCAGACAGAGCGGCCAGAGGCCGGACTTCGGGTCTTGTTTGAGAGTAACAAACGCCGGAGGAACAGATGGCCGACACGAATACTCGCAAGCGCAGGGGTGGTGGACGCGCAGGCGCTGCAGCGCGCCGCGGTGCGGCAGTCATCGACCAGATGCCATGGAATCCGCCTATCAACATCGACCGGCCAACCGAACCGTTGGGCCCCGAGGGCGTCGAAGCCATCCATGACGGTGCCATGCGTATTCTCGAGGAAATCGGCATCGAGTTCTACAACCAAGAAGCCTTGGAGATCCTGCGTGAGGCCGGATGCATCGTCAATGGCGACAACGTGCGCATGGGCCGTGACTTCGTCATGGAAATGGTCGCCAAGGCGCCGTCGACCTTTACCATCACGCCGCGCAACCCGAACCACACGATCGAGATCGGCGGCAAGACGATGTTGTTCGGAAATGTCTCGTCACCGCCGAACTACTGGGACATGGAGATCAGCAAGAAGGTTCCCGGCAACCGGGAAATGTGCCGGAACCTGTTGAAGCTGACGCAGTATTTCAACTGCATCCACTTTGCCGGAGGCTACCCGGTCGAGCCGGTTGACCTGCACGCCAGCGTCCGGCACCTGGATGTCCTGTATGACAAACTCACGCTCACGGACAAGGCGATGCATGCCTATTCGCTGGGCAAAGAGCGCGTCGAGGACGTCATGGAAATGGTGCGCATCGCAGGCGGTCTCAGCCACGAGGAATTCGAGGCGTCGCCGCGCATGTACACCAACATCAACTCGACCTCGCCTCTGAAACACGATCACCCGATGATCGACGGGTGCCTGCGGCTGGCCCGGCGGGGGCAGGCCATCGTCGTCACGCCGTTCACTTTGGCGGGGGCGATGGCCCCGGTGACGATGGCCGGGGCCGTTGCGCAGTCGTTGGCCGAGGCGCTGTGTGCGATTGCCTTGTTCCAGTACGTACGGCCCGGCATCCCATGTGTCATCGGGACATTCACCTCGAATGTCGACATGAAGTCCGGTGCGCCGGCGTTTGGCACGCCTGAATACATCCGGTCGACCCAGATGACCGGCCAGATGGCGCGATTCTATGGGCTGCCCTTGCGCTCGTCCGGTGTCTGCGCGGCCAATGTGCCGGACGGTCAGGCCGTCTGGGAGACGTCGAATTCACTCTGGGCGGCGGTGCAGTCGGGGACCAACATGGTCTATCACGCGGCCGGATGGCTGGAGGGCGGCCTGATCGCGAGCCCGGAGAAGTTCATTATGGACTGCGAGATATTGCAGCAAATCCAAAGATATATGCAGCCTGAGATCTGCGCCACAGGCCCAGACGAAATCGCACTGGAAGCCATCCGCGCGGTCGGGAACGATGGGCACTTCTTTGGCATCCAACACACGCAGGATCGCTATACCACCGCGTTCTATCAACCCTTCCTGAGCGATTGGAAAAACTACGAGGGTTGGGAAGTCGCGGGCGGAATCTGGACAGCCGAACGGGCGCATCTGATGTTCAAGGAGATCATCAACAGCTTTGAGGCTCCGCCCATAGATGAGGCGATCCGAGAGGAACTGGCTGACTTCGTCGCACGTCGCAAAGCCGAAGGGGGCGCGCCGACCGATTTCTGATAGCACCCCACCGGGCAGGCAGCCGGAACGGCAGGATGTCTCAGCCTGAGATTTTCGTGAATTTTCCGCATCTTGAACTGCCGCATTTGGCCTTTGTTAAGATCTTTGAGGTGGGATCGGGAATGAAACCTTTTTGAGGGCATTCATGCACGGATTGATCAACAGGGCCGTTCAATCGTTTGTATGCGCGACCTATGGGCGTGAGCGCTGGCTTCGGGCGACCGAGGCCGCTGAACTTGGGTTCGCCGAGTTCGAAGCGATGCTCGTCTACGACCGGGAAAAGTCATATCGCCTGCTGGACGTGGTCTGCGATCAATTGAACCGTTCGCGGGACGAGTTTCTGGAGGACCTCGGAACCTATCTGGTCTCACACCCCAACATGGAAGGATTGCGGCGGCTTCTGCGCTTTGGCGGCGTTACCTATGTCGAGTTTCTGCAGTCTTTGGATGATCTGGCCGACCGGGTCAAACTGGCGGTCTCTGACCTTGAATTGCCTCCCCTGGAACTGCGGGAGTGCTCGCCCACCGAATTCGAACTGCGCTGCCATCGCGGGCTGGATGGGTATGCCAATGTCATGATCGGGATTTTGCGAGCAATGGCAGACGATTATGGCGCGCTCGTGATTCTGACGCATGCCGGACAGAGGGGCGGGGTGGACGTCATCTCGATGGTTCTGGTCGAAAGCGCCTTTGCCGAGGGTCGTCACTTTGATCTGGGGGCGCGGAACTGATGATGGATCTGGATCAACTGGGCAGGATGTTGGAGACGTTGTGCCCGATGTTCACCTTGGTGGATCAAAATGGGCGTATCCTTCAGGTCGGGCCGACACTGCAAAAACTGCGCCCGGACCAGCCGATGGTCGGCAGCGGTTTTCTGGAAATTTTTGAACTGGTAAGGCCCAGAACTGTAACGACTCTGCCGGCGTTGATGGCGACGGCAGGTACCAAGCTTCATCTCAAGCTTCACGATGAACCGCGCACAGCATTGAAGGGTTTGGTGGCACCGCTACCTGACGATGCAGGCGCGGTTATCAACCTGTCCTTCGGGATCTCGATCCTGGACGCTGTACGGGACTATGCACTGACAAGTGCGGATTTCTCGGGAACCGACCTCGCGATTGAATTGCTCTACCTGGTCGAGGCCAAGTCTGCGGCGATGGAGGCTTCGAGGTCGTTGAACCTGCGGCTTCAGGGGGCAATGCTTGCGGCCGAGGAACAGGCCTATACGGATACTCTGACCGGCCTCAAGAACCGGCGCGCGATGGACCACATTCTCGAGCATTTGGTTTCAACGAAATCCACTTTTGCGTTGATGCATCTGGACCTGGATTTCTTCAAAGCCGTGAACGACGAATTGGGGCATGCCGCGGGCGACTATGTGCTGTCCCAGGCCGCCCGGATCATGCTGGAAGAAACACGCAGCGACGACACCGTCGCCCGGATCGGCGGCGATGAATTTGTTCTGATATTCAAAAGCCTGTCGAGCAGGGCTCAACTTGAACGGATCGCCAATCGCCTGATTGGCCGCCTTCAGAAACCGATGGTTTTCGAGGGCGAGACCTGCGCGATTTCGGCGAGCATCGGGACCGCCCTCACGTCACAGTTTTTGTCCCCGAAACCGGCTGAGATTCTGCACGCGGCAGATTTGGCCCTGTACGAGGCAAAGCGAAACGGTCGGTCGTGCCATCGCTTCTATTCCGAAGAGGCGCGGGCACCGGAGTAGACCGGTACGTCGATGGGCTGGTTGCTTGACTACTCAGCGAAAGCCCCGTCCAATGTCCGCGCGATGTGCGACTGGATTTCATCCAACTCGCCGACCACAGGCAGCACCGGGCCACGAAATGCGGCCTTGCCCAGCTCGGCGGGAATATCATCCAACACGTGGCCCCCGGTGCAGGCAAAGAACGGCAGGCAGATCGCATGATCCCCGGTCATTTGGGCGGCGTCACTGATCGATGGGGGTTCTTCGACAAATCCACAGCGGATTGATTTCAGTGATATCAACCCGGCCAAACGGTCAGCGAATTCGTGGGTGACGGCTGCCGGGTTGCGGCTGCGGCCTGAGCCGTGTGCGGCAATAAGCAGATCCGTGGACGTGGTGCTCCAACCTAGCTCGTCGATCAAGGGTTGCAGGGCGCGCGCCACCAGGTTGGGTAGCTGCGGGTCAACGCCCAACGGGTCGAGTTGCCGAACTGCGCGCCCTTCAAGGCGCTTGGGAAGCGCAGAAGTCACGAACCATCCTTTCGCCATGAACAATGGATAAATCGCGCTGCCGTCCGGAATGTCATCAAGGACCTTTTCCAACGCGCCTGGCGCGGCGAGGGTCGCCGATCTGACTGTGACTCTATCCGTAAGTTGATCGATCCGAGCGGCCAGTATGGCCAGAGATGCCTCGGCCGGACCTGGGTCGGAGGGTTGGCCATGCGCTACGATGACGGCAGTCGGCATGCTGGGGCTTCCTTGTTCTGTTTCGGGATAGGTGTGGCGCCCTCCCGCAAAGTCAATTCGTCTTTATCCGAGCAACGTCAACCACATCCATACCGTAAGAATGGACACGCCTGTGCCAATCAACACCGAAGAGGCGGCAACTCGTTTGGCCCGGCCATACATGTTGGCGAAGATGTATGCGTTGAAACCGGGCGCCATCGCCGCGTTCAGAACGCCCGAGCGGAAAAGATCTTGGGGCAGGGCGGTCGCTGTACCGAACAACCAGACCAGGCTTGGATGCAGAACAAGTGAAACGCAGCAAACATAACCGATTGTCCGCAGGTCACCTTCGGGCTTGTACTTGACCAGAACTCCACCCAGGGCGAATAGGGCGCCGGGCAGTGCTGCACGGGTCACCAGGCTCAGGGCCTCGTCTGCCACAGCCGGAATGCCGACGCCCGTGAGATTGACGATGAAGCCCAGAGCGATACCCAGGATCAGTGCGTTCTTGAACATTGCCGAAAGCACCGATCGGGCCATGCGCATACCGCCATTGCCTCGGTTGCGGATGACCTCCATCACGGTAATGCCGACGCAGTAGCAGAACGGCGAGTGGAACGCGATGATCGCATAGTTTCCGGTCAGGTTGTCGGGTCCATAGGCGCGTTCGGTGATCGGCAGGCCCAGCAGGACCGAGTTCGAAAACAGGCAGCAGAACCCGATTGCGACGCAGTCTTCCCATTCGCGCTTGAATATCAGACGAGCGCCGAAAACCCCTGCAAGGAAACACAGCGCTGCGGCGGTATAGAAACTGCCCAGAAGGCGCGGGTCAAAGCTGGCGCTCAGGTCCAGATGGGCGATGGCCAGAAACAGCAGGCAGGGGATCGCGAACCCTTGCGTGAACTTCATCAGCCCATCGATGTGAACTTCTTTGAAATAGCCCGTCAGCGTCGAGACATAACCAGCCCCAATCACAAGAAAGACCGGAAGGATGACGTCGATCAGGCTTTGCAACATGTCACGACCTCAATCCAGGCTGTTCGGTCAGAGCTGGGGGAAGCGCGTGCAATCCGATGTCCTACAATGGCTGCCGGATCACCATGCCGTCATAGGCAGGCTCGACATGGTCCGGGGTCTCGGCATCGACGGCTGCATAGTCCAGATCGATGTGCATATTGGTCAGGACCGCCCGAGCCGGCTTTAGCTGTTCGATCCAGCCAAGGGTCTTTTCCAGGTGGGCATGGGTCGGATGTGGGTTCCGGCGCAGCGCGTCGATCACGAGGCAGTCCAATCCCTGAAGCTCGGGCCAGGCATCATCGTAGATTTCCGCAACATCAGGCAGATAGGCCAGGTTGTTCATACGAAAACCAAGCGCATCGATCGATCCGTGGTTCACCTTGAACGGGCGAAACGGGATTGATCCTCCCGGGCCGTCTATCTCGAACGGGCCGTCAATTGTCTTCAGGTCGAGTATCGGTGGATAGGGCGAGCCTTCGGGTTGAATGAACGCGTAGCCGAACCGCCCCAGCAAAGCGTTTTGCGTGTCGCCATCCGCCCAAACGGGCACCCGCGCGCGCATGTTGAAAACGATCATGCGTAGGTCGTCGATGCCGTGGACATGATCGGCATGCGAGTGTGTGTAGACAACGGCGTCGAGGCGTCCGGTTCCGGTGTCCAGCAGTTGGCTGCGCATGTCCGGGGTCGTGTCGATCAGAACCGAGGTCGTGCCGTCCGGCCCGTCCCGTTCAACCAGCATCGAGCACCGGCGGCGGATATTGCGCGGATTTTGCGGGTCACAATCTCCCCAATGCCCACCCAACCGGGGGACACCGCCAGAGGAGCCACAGCCCAGGATCGTGAACCGCAGCATGCTCATGCGGCAACCGGGTAGGCGGCCGCCTTCGCAAACAGTCGATCAAAATTCGCTTGGGTCTGCGCGGCGAAATCCGGGTAGTCCATGCCAAACAGTTCGGCGCCGACCCGGGCGGTGAAAGCGGTATAGCCGGGCTCGTTCCGCTTGCCCCGGTGCGGCGGCGGGGCCAGGTATGGTGCGTCGGTCTCTATCAGAATTCGATCGACAGGCGCTGCCGCAAAGATATCCCTCAGCTCTTGGCTTTTTGGAAAGGCCGCGATGCCGGACATGGAGAGGTAGAACCCCAAATCCAACGCTGCCCGTGCCAGTTCGGCCGAAGACGAGAAGCAATGCATCACACAGGAGTAAGGTGCGTTCCGAAACTCGTCCTGCAGGATCGCCGCCATGTCCTCGTCGGCTGCACGGGCGTGAATGATCAGCGGCAGGCCTGTACTTTGGGCGGCCTGAATGTGAACCCTCAACGAGCGTTTTTGTATTTCGGCGCTGTCGGCGGTGTAGTGATAATCCAGCCCGGTTTCGCCAATGCCGACAAATTTCGGATGTCGGGACAATGCGACGAGTTCGTCGACGCTCGCCAGCGGCTCTTCGGACGCGCTCATGGGGTGGGTGCCCGCAGCGTAGAAAACCGGGGCATATCTTTCCGCGATCGCGCGCACGGTCGGCTCATTGCGCAGACGTGTGCAGATCGTCACCATGCGTGTCACGCCCGCTTCGGCGGCACGAGCGATGATTGCGTCCAACTGGCCGTCGAAATCCGGGAAATCCAGATGGCAATGGCTGTCAGTGATTGCGGGAGGTTGGGGCGTGTCGCTCATCTGCTCGGACCGGCGGTTTCCTGAATCTTGAACACCGTATCTAGGACGACGGCGAAAGGGTCAAGGTTCACCGCCTGCCCGTGCCGCGCACGGGCCGTGATGATGGATGCGGCCTCGGCCCAGCCCAAGGCTTGTGGGCGCGAGGATGACAGGCGCAACAGAACTTCGGCTTCGTTTGGCGCAGCTTCGGGCTGCGGAGGCGCGCCGGTCGCACCTGTCAGAGCAAGGCGAGAAAGGGCGATGTCAATCAGATTCAAAAGCAGGTCATAGCGCTCGGCTGCTCCGCGCTGCGCGGCCGCTTCGGCCAAAGCCAGCGCGCGCTGGCGGTCGAGGCGGGGCAGGGTGCCAAGTATCTGGATCAGCTCGGCATAGATCTCCATCCCGCCCAGATTGATCAGCCGTACCGCGTCGCCTACGGAACCGGCGGCCAAAGCCGCGAGGTGATCGGATTGCGGAGGCAATTCGGCCCCGGTCTGTGCCAGCGCCGATTTCATGTCCTCCGGCGACAGCGGTGACAGGCGCAGGGTACGGCACCGCGAGCGGATCGTCGGCAACAGCCGTGACGGCTGATGCGAAACCAGCAGCAGTGTCGTGCGGGCAGGGGGCTCTTCGAGCATTTTCAACAACGCGTTTGCGGCGCTGACATTCATTTCGTCTGCCGCGTCCACGATAACCACGCGGCGCCCGCCGTCCGCTGAACTGAGGCCGAAGAAGCGCCCCAGTTTTCGGATGTCATCGACAACGATCTCGTTGCGCAGGCGGCCCTGATCATTCAGGGATCTGGTGATTGCGGCCAGACCGGGTTCGGCCCCGGCCAGCATCCTTGCTGCAACCGGGTGGTCCGGCGCGATGTCGAGTGTCGTCGGAGCCACGGGCGCACCGAACAGCCCGTCATCCTGTAGCGGCGGCGTGGCCAGCAGAAACCGCGCGATGCGCCATGCCAGGGTCGCTTTGCCCACGCCACGAGGGCCGGTCAGAAGCCACGCGTGATGCAGCCGGTCAGACGCAAAGGCGGTCAGGAAGGCTTGCTCGGCCGCATCCTGCCCAAACAGTCTGCGTGTCTCGCGCGGGTGAAGCGCGCCGGGCGCCTGGTCCGGTGTGGGTGTGTCGTCGCTCATTCGTGAATTACCGCAGAACCTTCAGGACGGTTTCTCTCACATCCACGGCCACGCTGTCCACGTCGCGATTGCCATCGATCACACGGAACCGGTCCTTGAACTCGTCCGCCAGCGCAAGGAAACCCGAGCGCATACGTTTTTGAAGGGCCGGGCCAAAATCCTCGAACCGTTCTTCGGTGCCTTGCCGGCCTTTGGCGCGGGAGAGCCCGATTTCCGGATCCATATCGATCAGCAAGGTCAGATCTGGCTCGCGGCCGATCATCAGGCCGTGGAGTTGGTCCACCAACGCGCGCAGATCTCCGCGCGACAGGCCCTGATACATTCGGGTGCTGTCGGCGAACCTATCGCAAATCACGATCTTACCCGCATTCAAGGCCGGTTCGATCGTGCGCTCCAAATGATCGCGTCGTGCGGCCGTGAACAGAAGAATTTCGGTTTCCGCCGACCACCTGTCGGGGTCGCCTTCCAGGACCAACCGGCGAATTTCCTCGGCCCCGGGCGAACCGCCCGGTTCGCGCGTCAGAACAACGTCATGTCCGGCCGCCTCGAGGCTTTCGGCCAGCCTGCGGGCCTGCGTGGACTTGCCCGAACCGTCGATCCCCTCGAATGTCAGGAACAGACCGCGCGGGCTCACATCGACTCCAGTGGGGTATTGATCATGTCTTTCAGGACGATGCCGCCCACGGTCATCAGCCGCACCAAAAACCCGCCCATCGCCACATCCTCGGCCGCGACAAGGGGGCGCCGGATTTCGGGCAAACCTTCGGGTTGTATCACAAGTTCGGCCAGTTGTTGGCCCTTGGCGATCGGAGCGTTGATCGGGCCTTGATACACGACTTCGGCCTGCACGTTCTGATCGCCCAGAACGGGAAACAGAAGGGTGAGGTCACCGCCGGGCACAAGCCCAACCGTCTTTTGCGCGCCCATCCACACTTTGGCCTGTGCTATCGGCGTTTCGGCGTTGGCAACTGTCCTCTCGATAAAATTTCGAAACGACCAGTTAACCACGGCCTCAGCCTCCTCTGCCCGGCGAGAGATGCTGTCGAGCCCGGAAAGAACGAAGACCACCCGGCGATCGCCTTGCTTGGCCGAACCGACAAGGCCATAGCCCGCCTCTTGCGTGTGGCCGGTCTTCAGGCCATCGGCACCGATATCCAGTTTCAGCAGCGGATTGCGGTTGTTCACGTTCGACGGGGCACGGCCGTCGAATTCGAAGGTTTCCTCGGCAAACAGCGGATAGTATTCGGGAAAATCGGTGATCAGCCTGTCGGCCAGCACGGCCAGATCATGAACCGACATCATGTGACCTGCAGCAGGCCAGCCGTTCGAGTTGGTGAAGTTCGAGTGGTTCATGCCCATCTGCCTGGCGCGTTGGGTCATGTAGCGCGCAAAGCCGGCCTCGGTGCCGTCCGGGCTGAGCGCTTCGGCGATCACGACACAGGCGTCATTGCCAGACAGGACGATGATGCCCCGCAGCAGGTCCTCGACCCGGACCCGGTCCTGCGTGTTCAGGAACATGGTCGAGCCGCCATAGCTCATGGCATGTTCCGAGACCGGAAGCGTTTCATCCAGCGTCAGTCGACCGTCGCGAAGGGCTTCGAATGCCACGTAGAGCGTCATCAGCTTGGACATCGATGCCGGTGGAAGCGGTTCATCGGCATTCTTCGACAACAGCACAGTGCCTGTCGTCTGGTCGATCACATAAGCCGCGCGCGCGGACGTGTCGAAGGCGTGAACCGGCAGGGCCAGCAGGGCAAGGCCCGCGGCCAGAACAGCCGATTTGAGTGAGGTCAGCATTGGACCCTCCTGTTCAGTTCTTCACGATAAAGGCATCGGTAAAGCCCAGGTCTTTCATATCTCCGAGGATCGCTTTGCGTTCGGTGCGCGTCGTGGCAGGGCCGACCAATACACGCCAGACCGACTTGCCCGCCGACTCCAGTTCCAGAACTTCGGCCGCCAATCCGTTCGTGCGGACCTTTTCGGCCGCGGCTTTCGCATTCGCTTCAACCCCGAACGTTCCGATCTGAACATAGGGTTTGGTCAGGTTCGACGATGCGGCTGTGGCACTGGCCGCCGCAGCCGGCGTCGGCTCGGATGCGTCAATGGCGGCCGCTGCACCTGCGATCGGGTCCAATGGCGTCTCGGTAATTTCATTGGGATCTTTCTTCTGCCACCACTTGCGTTTTTTCTGGGCGGGTGGCGGTGCGACGACCGGATCCGTCAATGCAGCGGTCGCGGACGCATCTGCTGCTTCCTCAATTGCGGGCGCAGCTTCTTCGGCGGCGGCGCTTGCGGCCGCTCCGGCCGCGGCAGCACCGGCGACCACGGCACCGGTGTTTTCAGGTGTTTTTTTCTGCCACCATTTCCGCTTGGCCGGCTTTTCTTCGACATTTTCGTCGGGCCCGGCCGTTGTGACTTCTTCGGCTGCGGTTGCTTCGGCGGCGTCTGCAGTTTCTTCGGTCGGGGCTGCTTCGGGTTCCGGCGAAGACTCCGGCTCGATCGTTTCGCGGCGGAGTGCAACCACCTGCAGACGGGCAGGAGCGCCGGCAAGCATTCCCAGTTTTTCAGCCGCTGCCGAGGACACCTGAAGGGCCGGCCCGGGCAGGTTTCGTTCCCGGCGGAACAAGGCGCCCGTTACGGTCTTGTTGTTGCTTGTGTTTTTGATGGCGACCCGCTCGGGCTGAGACGCGCTGGGGTGTGCCACCCAGATGCCACCCAACGAAGGACGCCCATCCCATAGCCCAGCCTCGGTCACTTCGAAGACGTCCGGCGCTTCAACATCGCGCTGAGAGCCGCTGGCGACTTCGGGGAACAGTTCCGTGGTGTTGCTTTGGGTCTGCCCATCGTCACTGGCTGCCTCCGAGGAAGACTTGCCTGCGTTCAAAGCTTCGTCGCATCCCGTCAGCGCAGTCATTGCAACAACCAGCACCGCCAACGGCCGCGGTCCAAAGCGTGTCTCTGTCGCTCGCTTCATATTGTGTTATCCCTTGCCTGTAGGGCCTTTGCGTGGCTGGCCCCAACCGCGGTTCGACCGGTTCTTTTGCCGGCCTCCTGCAGTCATTGCGCAAATCATAACCTGCGGGTTGTTTCAAGGAAAGACCGCGGGTCCGGCTTCGGCAAGAAATCCCTCTTTTGGACTTGCCACCAACCGATGTTCGTCCTAGACCGCTGCCTGCGCCGGGGAGGTGGCAGAGTGGTCGAATGCGGCGGTCTTGAAAACCGTTGGGCGTGAGAGCGTCCCCAGGGTTCGAATCCCTGTCTCCCCGCCACTCATACCTGTCTCACTTCAGTTGTATTTTCTGATCCGGAATTGTTACGCAATTCCCGCGCGTTGGCGCATGCGCTTTCAATCAGAGACGAAGCAAACCGTACATTCAGAGGACAATTCAGGCGGGTCTTGTCAGAAGAACTTGTCTTGAGGCAGGCAGGACGGTTGCGTAGCTTTTGCCCATGACCAAACCTGCCTCTTTCAAGTACTTCAAA
>NZ_JBQFQT010000003.1:0-559699 GCF_056537025.1 Ruegeria sp. CH5
GCTTCGGCTTCGGCTTCGGCTTCGGCTTCGGCTTCGGCTTCGGCTTCGGCTTCGGCTTCGGCTTCGGCTTCGGCTTCGGCTTCGGCTTCGGCTTCGGAAGGGCTTTGTTCAACCCGATCTTCCGGGTCAAGCGTGTAGGCGTCAGTCTTGGCGTCGACCGCGTCGGGCACCTCATCGACCTTCGGGTCGTCGGCCGGTTTCTGGTCTGTGTCTTTCTTGGCAGCCACCGTCACTTCCCCCTGTCGATTCCCATAAAACCTGACGCGCAGACGCAACCAAGTTAATCCGCGCCCATCGCGCCCTCAAGCCGGATCGCGTATTTAACGAGTTTTTTCACGGCTTTCCGCATTTTCTTGGGCGTCGGGCGTTTGGCAATCCGCAAACGGGCAATCGCCAAGTTTTCAAGGGGCTCGGCGGTCGGTCCGCTCATCGCGGCGACCAAAAGCGGTGCCGGTCCGGGCCAAAGGTCGGCAAATTGTCGCGCGGTCCGCGGCGAGAACAAGGGGGCAATCACCGGGGCCGATCCGGCCGCAGCCGCCTGGGCCTCGGGCGTCAAAGGCAGCAAATGCTGGCGATAGACCGGCTGTTCCCGCACGGTCAGCCCCAGTTCGGTCAGCCGGGCCGCTATATTTCCGCGACTGTGTTCGCCGCGCAGATGCAACAGCGGGCTGTCCGGGCGCTCTTTCAGCAGTTTGGCCACCAGCTCTTCGGCGGTTTCGCCGGCCATCCGAGCCTCCCACCCGGCCTGGCGGGCCGTTTCGGTGGTGGCCGGCCCCACGCAATAGGCGAGCAGATCCCGGCGCACACCCTGCGCCGCGGCGGCCGCCACGCCATTGGCCGAGGTGAAGATCAGGCCCCGGATTCCGGTCGTGTCCACCGCCTGTTCCATCGGTCGGATATCCAGCAGCGGGGAATAGACCACCTGAACCCGCGACCGTATGCGTTCGGGAAGCTGCGCGACGAACCTTTCCGAGGCGGCGCGGGGACGGGTCATCAACAGGTACACGGGCGGGCGTTCGGGCCTTGAGGATTGTTTGCTGCGGCGCGGGGTGATACCCCGCGACCAGATCATGATGCAATGGTTCAGGCCAATGGTGCAAACACTTACCGTTCTGGGATTGGAAAGCAGCTGCGATGACACGGCGGCGGCCGTGGTGCAGCAAACCGAGGGCGAACCGGCGCAGGTTCTGTCTTCGGTCGTGCATGGCCAGACGGACCTGCACAGTGCCTTCGGCGGCGTGGTGCCCGAGATTGCGGCCCGCGCGCATGCCGAAAAGCTGGATGTCTGCGTGCAGCAGGCGTTGGAGCAGGCGGGCCTGACCCTGCAGGACATGGACGCAGTCGCCGTGACCGCCGGGCCGGGACTGATCGGCGGGGTCATGTCGGGCGTGATGTGCGCCAAGGGGATCAGCGCGGCCACCGGCCTGCCGCTGATCGGCGTCAACCACCTGGCCGGCCACGCGCTGACCCCGCGGCTGACGGACGGGATCGCCTTTCCCTACCTGATGCTGCTGGTGTCCGGCGGGCATTGCCAATACCTGATCGCCCACGGTCCCGAGCGGTTCACCCGACTGGGCGGCACCATCGACGACGCCCCGGGCGAGGCATTCGACAAGACCGCGCGCCTGCTGGGCCTGCCCCAGCCCGGCGGCCCCTCGGTCGAGGCCGAGGCGCGCGATGGCGACCCCAAACGCTTTCGTTTTCCGCGGCCGCTGCTGGACCGGCCCGGATGCGATCTGTCCTTTTCCGGGCTCAAGACCGCCTTGATGCGGATGCGCGACCAGATCGTGGCCGAAAAGGGCGGGCTGACGCGTCAGGACCGCGCCGATCTGTGCGCCGGGTTCCAGCAGGCGGTCGTGGATACGCTGGCCGAAAAGACCCGCCGTGCCATCGCCTTGTATCTTGAAACCAACCCTGCCGAGCCGGTCATCGCCGTGGCGGGTGGCGTTGCGGCCAATACGGCCATTCGGACCGCTTTAGAGTCTGTTTCGGCCGATGCCGGCGCGCGGTTTACCGCCCCGCCGCTGCACCTGTGCACCGACAATGCGGCGATGATCGCCTATGCCGGGTTGGAGCGGTTCCGGCTGGGCGCGCGTGACGGGCTGGGCCTGACCGCCCGGCCCCGCTGGCCGCTGGACCAGACCAGCCCGGCCATGCTGGGCGGCGGGCGCAAGGGGGCCAAGGCATGAACGTCTCGGTCCTTGGGTCGGGCGCCTTCGGCACCGCGCTGGCGATCTCGCTGGCGGGCAAGGGTCCGGTCACCTTGTGGGCCCGGTCAGGCGAACAGGCGCAGACGATGCAGGCGACCCGCCGCAATGACACCCGCCTTCCGGGTGTCACCCTGCCCGACGCCATCACGGTGACCGCTGAAATCACGCTGGCCTGTCAGAGCGACGTGGTGTTGTTGGCTGTGCCCATGCAAAAGCTGCGCGATGTCCTGTCGGACCATGCGGCGGACTTGCAGGGTCGCACCCTTGTGGCCTGTTGCAAGGGTATCGAGCTATCCACCGGCCTCGGTCCGATTGCCGTGATCGAACAGGTGCTGCCCAGCGCCCGCACTGCATTGCTGACCGGGCCCAGCTTTGCCGATGACATCGCGCGCGGGTTGCCCACGGCGCTGACCCTGGCCTGCGGCGACGCAAAGCTCGGCGCCCGGTTGCAACAGGCGCTGACCACCGCCAACCTGCGGCTCTACCGGACCACCGACGTGACCGGGGCCGAGTTGGGCGGGGCGCTGAAGAACGTGATGGCCAACGCCTGCGGGGCCTGCATCGGCGCCGGTCTGGGGGACAGCGCCCGCGCGGCCCTGATGACGCGCGGCTTTGCCGAGATGCAACGCTTTGCCGCAATGCGCGGTGCCCGGCCCGAGACCCTGATGGGCCTGTCGGGTTTGGGCGATCTGGTTCTGACTTGCTCGTCCGAGCTGTCGCGCAACTTCCGGTTCGGCCTGTCGCTGGGCCGCAACGAGTCCTTTGACGCCGCGACCACCGTCGAAGGCGTGGCCACGGCAAATGCCATGGCCGCCATCGCGTCGGCCGAAGGGCTGGACATGCCCATCTGCCAGACGGTGGCGCAGCTCAGCCGTGGCGCCTACAGTGTCGCCGAGGCCCTGCAATCCCTGCTCAATCGCCCACTCAAGGAGGAATGACATGCTTATCGCCCTGATCGCCCGCGACAAGGACGGCGCCCTGCAGACCCGGCTGGACAATCGCGCCGCGCACCTGGCCTATATCGAAGAAACAGGCGTAGTCGCACAGGCCGGGCCGCTGCTGGACGGCGATGCCATGATCGGGTCGCTGGTCATCCTGGATGTCGAGAATCTGTCCGCCGCACAGGCCTGGGCCGACAACGACCCCTATGCCAAGGCCGGTCTGTTCAAGTCGGTCGAACTGATCCCGTGGAAGAAGGTCATCGGCTGATGGCGTATTGGCTGTTCAAATCCGAACCCTCGACCTGGAGCTGGGACCAGCAGGTCGCCAAGGGCGACGCGGGCGAGGAATGGGACGGGGTGCGCAACTATCAGGCTCGCAATTTCATGCGGCAGATGAAGCTGGGCAACCGGGGGTTTTTCTATCATTCGCAGAAGGACAAGGCGATCGTCGGCATCGTCGAGGTCTGCGCCGAGGCCCACCCCGACAGCACCACCGACGACGACCGGTGGGACTGCGTGGACATCAAGGCGGTGCGCCCCTTCGCCAAACCGGTCACGCTGGACCAGATCAAGGCCAATCCGCGACTGACCGACATGGTGCTGGTGAAAAACTCGCGCCTGTCTGTGCAGCCCGTCTCGGATGCCGAATGGGCGGTGATCTGCGAACTGGGCCAGACCCAGGCGGATTGAGAAAAAAGGGAAGGCCCTGACGATGCAGAACCTTCCCTACCCCGCGTGCTCCCTACTCACCACACGCAAAGAAATCTCTGGTTCTGACCGTCCTGGTCACGGGCTGAATGTAGCCCAAGGCGGGCCGATTTTTCAAACGTGAAATCAATAGATTATGATTCAAATGCAAAACGCCCGCCGAACCAGTCGGGCGGGCGTTTCCGAATGTCGCGGCGGGATCAGCCGTAGACGGACTCTTTGCCGAAATGTTTGATGAGCATGTAATAGACCACTGCGCGGTATTTATTGCGCTCGGACATGCCATAGGTCTCCATGACCTTGTTGATCGCTGCCATCAGCTCGGGGCCATCCGACAGGCCCAGTTTCTTGATCAGGAAGTTGTTCTTGACCGTTTCCAGCTCACCTTCCTGGCTGGCGGCGACGGTCGCGGCATCCGCGTCATAGATGGCCGGGCCGCATCCAATGGTAACCTTGGTCAGCAGGTCCATGTCCGGCGTCATACCGCATTTATTCTTCAGATCATCCGCGTATTTGGCGATCAACTCGTCACGTTTTCCCATTGTCCTCTCCTGTGTGGGTTGGGTTCCGGCCTTTGCGGCGCTGGCTGAACGGTAACGGTTGACAGCTTTTCAACAAAGGGAAAAATCCGACGGTTTCCCCCCAAGGCAGGGATACGCGCACCTGCGGGTTGATCATTGTTTCACTTTTATTTAACATTTTAGTTAATCATTGAGTCGAGGAGACTGCCATGACCATCGCCCTACCGAACGAAAGCGCCGAGTACCGAACCGCCCGAAATGCCCTGTTGGCCGCCGAAGCCGATCTGCGTGCGCGGGTCGAGGAAGTGGCCGCGCTGCGCCGGACCTTGCCCAAGGGCGGCCAAATCCCGCAGGATTACGCCTTTCGGGATCTCGAGGGCAAAATTGCCCCGATTTCAAGCCTGTTCGGTGATCATGACACTCTGGTCGTGTATTCGCTGATGTTTGGCCCCAAGGCGCAAAACCCCTGCCCCATGTGCTCGGCCTTTCTGGACGGGCTGACCGGGCAGGTCGCACATCTGACCCGAAAAACCGCCTTTGCGGTCGTGGCGCAGAATACACCGGATGCCCTGGCTGCGCTGAGCCGGCGCATGGGCTGGCAGGATCTGCCGCTCTATTCCGCGTTGGATACATTGTACCAGCAAGACTATCTGGCCGAGACCGAGGACGGAAACCAGTTGCCGATTCTGAACGTGTTTCAACGCGATGCGCAGGGAATCCACCATTTCTGGAGCTCCGAGCTGTTCTTTCAGCCCAGCGACTGGCATCCACGCCATGTCGATACAGCATGGCCCCTGTGGAACATTCTGGACCTGACGCCGCAGGGGCGCGGCGATTTCGTGCCGCCGCTCCGCTGACCGCAACAAAAAAGGCGGCCCGGATGGCCGCCTTTTCCGCGAATTTCTGACGGATCAATACCGGTAGTGCTCGGGCTTGAACGGGCCTTCGGGCGTGACGCCGATGTAGTCCGCCTGTTCCTTGTCCAGCTTGGTCAGCTTGACGCCGATCCGATCCAGATGCAGGCGTGCGACCTTCTCGTCCAGATGCTTGGGCAGGATATAGACCTTGTTCTCGTACTGGTCGCCTTTGGTGAACAGTTCGATCTGGGCCAGAACCTGGTTGGTGAACGAGGCCGACATCACGAAGGACGGATGACCGGTGGCATTGCCGAGGTTCAGCAGACGGCCTTCGGACAGCAGGATGATGCGGTTGCCCGAGGGCATCTCGATCATGTCCACCTGGTCCTTGATGTTGGTCCATTTGTGGTTTTTCAGGCTGGCCACCTGAATTTCGTTGTCGAAATGGCCGATATTACCGACGATGGCCATGTCCTTCATCTCGCGCATGTGCTCGATGCGGATCACGTCCTTGTTGCCGGTGGTGGTGATGAAGATGTCGGCGGTCGAAACCACGTCTTCCAGCAGAACCACCTCATATCCGTCCATGGCGGCCTGCAGGGCGCAAATCGGGTCAACCTCGGTCACTTTCACGCGGGCACCGGCGCCACGCAGGGACGCGGCCGAGCCTTTGCCCACGTCGCCATAACCGCAGACCACGGCAACCTTGCCGGCCATCATCGTGTCGGTGGCGCGACGGATGCCATCGACCAGCGATTCCTTGCAGCCGTACTTGTTGTCGAATTTCGACTTGGTGACGCTGTCGTTCACGTTGATCGCCGGGAATGGCAGGTGGCCGTCCTTGACCAGCTGATACAGGCGGTTGACGCCGGTGGTGGTTTCCTCGGACACGCCCTTGATCTGATCGCGCACCTTGGTGAACCAGCCCGGGCTTGCGGCCATCCGCTTCTTGATCTGCGCCTTGATGACCTCTTCCTCTTCCGAGGACGGGACGGGGATGATGTCCTCGCCCGCTTCGGCGCGCGCGCCCAGCAGGATGTACAGCGTGGCGTCGCCGCCATCATCCAGGATCATGTTCGGGCCATCTTCGAACAGGAAAGACTTGTCGAGATAGTCCCAGTGCTCTTCCAGAGTCTGGCCCTTGATGGCAAAGACCGGAATACCCGCCTCGGCGATGGCCGCCGCCGCGTGGTCCTGGGTCGAGAAGATGTTGCACGACGCCCAGCGCACGTCCGCGCCCAGCGCGACCAGCGTCTCGATCAGAACGGCGGTCTGGATCGTCATGTGCAACGACCCGACGATGCGCGCGCCCTTCAGCGGCTTGCTGTCGCCGTATTCCGCACGCAGAGCCATCAGGCCCGGCATTTCGGTTTCCGCGATATCCAGTTCCTTGCGGCCGAACCCGGCCAGTGAAATGTCTTTGACGATGTAGTCGCCAGCCATCAGATGCTCCATTCCGATCAACAACGGTTTGGGCAGCCCCTAACACCGTTGAGGAAAAGTGGCAACGTGGATGGCGATTGGGGCGTGGGCGTCAAATCAACTGGGCGCCCCTTCGGCCGGGGCCCTGGGCGTCACTTCGAAGAAATCGGTGCCAGCGGCGACAATGCAACTGATGCCGTTGGCGTGGGTCATCAACACGGTATAGGTGCCGCTTTCGCGCGAGGCCCATACCTCCATGACCGTCTGACCGCCCCGCGTGTTCTGCAATCCGCCAAAGGCCAGCTCTTCGGAATAGATCTGCTGCAGCTTGGCGATTACATCCGCGCGCAGGGCGCAGTTTTGGGCCAGTGCAGGCGGCGCGGTCGCAGCCATTCCAAAGACAAGGGCCATTCCCAATAAACGCTTGAACATGACAAGCTCCTTTCGGTTCGGGTTTCGATCCGAGAGGGGCACACTGGGAGGAGCGCGTGCCCCCCTCAGTCTTCATATCGTGATCACAAGGTGCCGGTTCAAAGCACGATTGCTCAAGAAATTGTTGGCAGCCGGTGATCAGGATGGCTTAAGCATAGCATAAAGCCGGGTCTCGGGCACGGTGGACAAGATGGGGCATGGCGGAATGGCAACACAACCCAGGGCATGGCAACGGATGCTGTCGGGCCGCAGGCTGGACCTGCTGGACCCGACACCTGTGGATATCGAGATCGAGGATATCGCCCATGGGCTGGCTTTCGTGGCGCGCTGGAACGGCCAGACGGCGGGCGATTTCGCCTATTCCGTGGCCGAGCATTCCCTGCTGGTCGAAGAACTGTTCGGCCGGATCGCCCCCACGGCGCCGGTGAAATGGCGGCTGGCGGCGCTGCTGCACGATGCGCCGGAATATGTGATCGGTGACATGATCTCGCCGGTGAAGGCTGCGGTCGGCCCCGGCTATGGCGCGCTGGACGACCGACTGGCGGCGGCAATCCACATCCGCTTCGGCCTGCCCGCCGCGGTGCCGAAAACGGTGAAACGTCAGATCAAGAAAGCCGACAAAATCAGCGCGTGGATGGAGGCCACCCAGATCGCGGGGTTTTCCGAGGCCGAAGCAACCAAGTTCTTTGGCCGACCGGACGCGGCGGTGATGGAGAGGTTGCAGATCACACTCAGGCCACCGGTTGAGGTTCGGCAGGCATATACGGCGCGGCACGCGGAGCTGTTGGCGGAGCTATGAAACTCGAATGGTAGCGGAATCTTGCTTGCCCCCAGCCGCATATTTGCCTTTGCGGCGCCCACGCAGTCCGTGTGTCTAAACTCCGAAGAACGGCCTCATTTACTCAATATCGTACCGCAGAGAAGACACTGCTTGAGCCAAAAAGAGCGGCTCCAGCGCTCGTCGGTTGACAGAAGAACAGTACCGTCAGTCTAATGAGGCGCAACCGAGCCGAGTGATCGTAGTTGTATGAAACGCCTCAGAATTGGAACTTCGGATCTACCGCGCGCATTCCGGCTTCTGTGTTTATCCACGATGATGTTGCTGGGAGCGGCTTCGTGCGGCCGCCCGCCGGAATTGGTAGGGATCGATAATCCAAGACTTCCTGCATCTGAGGTAAAAGAGGCCAAGCGCCAAACAGTCTTCATTGCCACGACGCGTCAAGCGTCCGGTGCAGAAGGGGTCTTCTTTTCCGGTGACCGCGGTGAGGGTTTGGGTTTGGCTTCAGTAGTCGTCACCATCCCGCCAATTCACAAAGCAGGGAAAATTGAAAGAGCCAGCTCTCTGCCACCTATTGCCTCAAAGCACTTCACCATAGTTGAACCAAAAGTCTATGTTTCGGAAGCCGCCTTTGTTTCTGAAATTGACAATCAATTACTGAACCTCGGCGTTTCCGACAGAAACGTTCTGGTCTTTGTGCACGGCTACAACACGACCCTGAGCGATGCCATCCTTAGATTGGCACAGTTTGTCGAGGATACCGAGTATGACGGGATCCCCGTATTGATGTCATGGGCGTCTGCTGCAGAGACTCTGAAATACGTCTACGATATCAACAGCGCCCTCGCTGCCAGATCAGACTTTTTGAAAGCCGGTGAGATCATTTCGCGATCACAGGCTCAACAATTTGACATACTCGCGTTTTCGATGGGAGCGTTCCTTACGATGGAAGCCATCTCACAAGCCGAAATTGCTGGCGAGTTCAATCCCAACAAGAAAATTCGAAACATAATTCTGGCGGCACCCGATATCGATTTGGCGGTATTCGAAAGCCAGCTCTCAACTATCACCCACGACAATCAGAAGATCTTTGTTCTCGTATCCTCGGACGACGGAGCCTTGAGTTTTTCGAAGTTCATTTCTGGCGGAGTCGACCGTGTTGGCGCGGCCGATGCCGCCGAACTCGCAAGGTCAGGAGTCACCGTTATTGATCTCAGCCAAGTACAGGACTCTCAAAGCACAAGTCACTCGAAATTTGCTTCGTCCCCTGAGGTTGTTCGAATTGCTGGTGAAGCAATCCGCACAAGCAGACGGACCGGTAGGCGTTCCACTACAGAACTTCAGGACCTTATTGGCGAAGGTTCGGTGGAAGTTGTAGGCGAACCTTAATTTCTTGATTTCCCAAGCCTGTCGCCAGAACAGTGCCGATCGGCAAAACGCTACCGCGGGCTGCGTTTCGCCAGAATCCGCTGCAAGGTCCGGCGGTGCATGTTCAGACGCCGCGCTGTTTCCGAGACGTTTCGGTCACACAGCTCGTAAACCCGCTGGATGTGCTCCCACCGCACGCGGTCGGCGCTCATGGGGTTTTCGGGGGGCGGGGGCAGTTCGTCGCCCTTGGCCAGCAGCGCATTGGTGATGTCGGTGGCGTCGGCAGGTTTCGACAGATAGTCGGTGGCGCCGATTTTCACCGCCGCCACGGCAGTCGCAATTGCACCGTACCCGGTCAGAACCACGACCCGGCTGTCGGGGCGCTTTTCCCGCAGCACCTCGACCACGTCCAGCCCGTTGCCGTCCTCGAGCCGCAGGTCCACCACGGCAAAGGCGGGCGGGCGGGCGGTGGCGATCGCGCGGCCGGCGGCGACGGATCCGGCAGTTTCCACCTCGAACCCACGCTTCTCCATCGCCCTGGCGAGACGTCTCAGAAACGGCTCGTCATCATCCACCAAAAGCAGGGATTTGTCGGGGCCGATGTCAAGCTGGGCACTGTCTGCCATAGTGTGGTCTTTCTGCTATTTCATGCCGATAGGCTTTAAGATGAGTAATAGCAGCGCCACACCAAAGGTCAAACCGACGGTTACTCTGCCGCCTGGTCCACAAAGCAGGCAACGGTGTCGGCCATCTGCTCGGCCGTCGCGTCGCGTTTGAAAAACTCAAGGAACCCGTCCTGCGGCGTGACGAGGTAGGTAAATGTCGAATGGTCGACGAGGTAGTACTCGTCGCTCTTGTCCTGAGCCTTGTAATAGGTCTTGTAGGCCTGGCTTGCGGCCTTGACCTGTTCCGGCGTACCGGTGAGGCCAATCATCTTTTCATGCAGGTTGTAGGCAAAATCCCCCACGACGTCGGGGGTGTCCCGGTCCGGGTCCACCGAGATGAAAATCGGAGTGACCGAATAACCGCGCTCGGTCAGCAGGTCGACGGCCTCGGCATTGCGGGTGGTGTCCAGCGGACAGACATCGGGGCAGAAGGTATAGCCGAAATAGATCAGCGAGGGCTCGGTGATCACGTCCTTGTCGGTCACGGTTTCACCCTTGGAGTTGATCAACTCGAACGGGCCGCCGATGGTTGCGGTACCGCCTGCAATCTGGCTGGACCGGCACTGCGCAAACTTGTCGTCAGAACCGCCGCCGCGCGTCATCAGCCACATGGCGCCCAGGCCCACGGCCAGCACGACGGTTGCAAGAATGGCATAAAGGCGGGTCATGGCGAAATTCCTGACACATGGGGTTGTTGATCGGTTCGGCCGGGACACCTATCAAGTTGACCAGCGGACGCAACAGGACATAATCGCCCGATGACGGATTCCAACACCAGCCTCTGGCGCGGACAGGAACGCAGCAGCTGGATCCGGCTGCGCACGCTGATCCTGCTGCGGTGGGTGGCAATCATCGGCCAGATCACGGCCATCACCGTTGCCCAGCAGACCTATCACGTCCAGCTGGAGCTTGGGCTGTGCTACCTTGCCATCGGTGTTTCGGTCATGGGCAACCTGACCGCCATCCTGCTGTTCCCGCAGAACAAGCGCCTGTCGGAATTCGAAAACTTCCTCATGGTGATGTTCGACCTGCTGCAGCTGGCTTTCCTGCTGTATCTCACAGGCGGTCTGAACAACCCGTTTGCCCTGCTTTTGCTGGGCCCCGTGACGATTGCGGCCAACGTCATGAGCACCCGGTCGACCTTGATCATCGGGGGCGCCGCAATCGTGCTGGCGACGCTTCTGGCCCAGTTTCACCTGCCGCTGCGCACCGATCTCGGCCTTGTTCTGGACATCCCCGACATCCTGCTGTTCGGCAACTGGGCCGCCATCGTGATCGCGATCGTATTCATCGGCGCCTACTCGCACCGCATCAGCGCCGAGGTTCAGTCGATGTCCGAGGCGCTGGCCGCCACCCATATGGCTCTGGCGCGCGAGCAGAAGCTGACCGACCTCGGCGGCGTTGTCGCCGCCGCCGCGCACGAGTTGGGGACCCCACTGGCCACCATCAAGCTGACCAGCTCGGAACTGATCGAAGAATTGGACGACCGCCCCGACCTGAAGGAAGACGCCGCCCTGATCCGCGAGCAGGCCGACCGGTGCCGGGACATCCTGCGCGACATGGGTCGGGCCGGCAAAGATGACCTACACCTGCGCCAGGCACCTTTGTCCGCCGTGATCCACGAGGCGGCCGAGCCCCACATACACAGGGGCAAACAGGTGCATTTTGACGAAGGCCCCGGGCCTGACGGGGATGTCCAGCAGCCCTCGATCCTACGCAAGCCCGAGATCATTCATGGCCTGCGAAACCTGATCCAGAACGCCGTGGACTTTGCCCGCGCACAAGTCTGGGTCGAGGCCGAATGGACGCCGGACCGGATCACCGTCAGCATCATGGATGACGGGCGCGGTTATCCGTCACACATCATCGGCCGTATCGGTGACCCGTTCATGCGCCGCAGACGCGCCGAAAGCGATCTGCGCACACGCCCCGAATACGAGGGTATGGGGTTGGGCCTATTCATCGCAAAGACGCTCTTGGAGCGCAGCGGCGCCGAACTGAAATTTGCAAATGGGTCTGACCCTTACCAGGCGGTGACGGACCAGGCCGAGCGACGCGGCGCAATCGTGCTGGTGACATGGCCGCGCAAGCTGATCGATGCGCAGACAGGCGACAACCCGGTTCCGTCGGGCGTGAACGAACGGTTCCAGGTCTGAGTTAAGACACCGTTAACTATTTAAGCGCAAAGTCGGGTCCGGTTTGTTTTTGGGGTAGGCGGCACTGTGGCCGACTGGATCATACTTGCGTCGATCAGCCTGGTTTCGTCGGGCTTTGCCCTGCAGTGGCTCATGCCGCGCCGTCCGCGGCGCGGTGACAATTTTGGTTTGTCTGCGCCGGCTTCGTTGTTGGATGCGGTGTTTCTGTTCAACGGAAGCCGCCTGATCAGCCATTCCGACATCGCCTTGTCCGGGTTCGAGGCGGTGAATGACTGGGATGATCTCAGGCGCCTGCTCCAGCGCGACTTTCCGGCCTTCCCCGAGACTTACGAAACCGTCCGCCAGCAAGGCAATATCGTGGTTTCGGCCATGGATTGTACGGTCGAGCGCGAGGTTCGGTGTGAATGGATCGACGGCATCGTCCGGGTGCAGTTGCGTGATCTGACCGGCATCACCGAACCGACAAGGAGGGATCCGAACGATCCGATCCGCCTCGCCATGGACCGCGCGCCCTATCCCGTGTGGCTTCTAAATCATGCCAACAAGGTAAGATGGTGCAACGCCGCCTATGTTGCACTGGCCCGCAAGGCGCGCGGGCAGGACACGGATCTGACCCAACCCATGTTCCCTGAACTGACCGAAGACGCGCGGCCCGGCAAGAAGACCCGCGTGTCAATTCCGGTGAAGGACAGCAGCAGCAAGCTGTGGTTCGATCTGACGCTTGTGGAGCTGGACGAAGGTCACCTGCATTACGCGGTCGACGTAAACGCCATTGTCGAGGCCGAGACCGCCCAGCGCAAATTCGTCCAGACGATGACGAAAACCTTCGCGCAGCTGTCGATCGGCCTGGCAATCTTTGATCGAAACCGCCAGTTGGCGCTGTTCAACCCCGCCCTGATCGACCTGACCGCATTGCCGCCCGACTTCCTGAGTTGCCGGCCGAATATCTCAAGCTTCTTTGACCGCCTTCGGGATCAGCACATGATGCCCGAACCCAAGAACTACCGCAGTTGGCGCCGGCAGATGAACGATCTTCTGGAAGCAGCCGAGGACGGAAACTATCAGGAAACCTGGTCACTACCGTCGGGCTCAGTCTATTCGGTCAGCGGTCGCCCCCATCCCGACGGCGCCGTCGCCTTTCTGTTCGAGGACATCACGGCCGAGATCACCCTGACCCGCCGGTTCCGGTCCGAGATGGACCTTATGCAGTCAATCCTCGACAAGCTTGCGGACGCCGTCGCAGTTTTTGCCGATGACGGGACACTGGCTTTCACCAACTACGCCTACCAGCTGCTGTGGGGAGACTCGGACGAGGTCGGCTTTGAACCAGCCACGGTTCTGGACGTCACGCGCCAGTGGCAGTCGCGATGCCAGGCCAATCCAATTCTGGGTGACATTCGGGACTTCGTGGAAATGCGCAACAACCGGGCCGAGTGGAGCTCTGATCTGTACAAGCGCGACGGCACCCGGCTCTTGTGTACGGTCAGCCCTATCCAGAATGGCGCAACCATCGTCCGGTTCACGATCGAACACGCGCGTGGAGAAACGCCGGATATGTTGCAGATCACCGCCTGAACCGGGTTGCAGAGGGTTCGGCCCCCGTTCATTGTGGCGCCATGAATTCGCCCGCTTCGATCACTCTGACATCACCGGAAGAAGCCGCCGATCTGGCCAGCCGCCTGTCCGCCCATTTGGCGCCCGGCGACGTTATTTTGCTGGACGGCCCAATCGGCAGTGGCAAAACCCATTTTGCACGCAATCTGATCCAATCGGCCCTGCCTGTGCCCGAAGATGTGCCATCGCCCACATTCACGCTGATTCAGGTTTACGATGGTGAAGCCGGCGAAATCTGGCACTCCGACCTGTACCGGCTTACCTCGGTGGATGAGATCGAGGAATTGGGCCTGACCGAGGCCTTTGATACGGCGATCTGCCTTGTGGAATGGCCTGACAGGCTGGGTCCGCTACAACCGGCCTCGGCCTTGTTGGTGCAGTTTCATGCCGACCCCGCTGCCGAAGAAACCCGACACCTGACCCTGACGTGGTCCGACCCCAAGTGGACCGAAAAACTGAAGAGGATCGCATGAGCAACCGCGCAGTTCTGGCCGAGGCGCTGATCGCACGGACCCCTTGGGCCAAAGCCTCTCGCGCGCCGCTGGCTGGAGACGCCTCGAACCGCCGGTATGAACGTCTGACCGACCCGGACACCGGGCAGACCGCCGTTTTGATGGACGCGCCCCCGGACAAGGGTGAAGACGTGGAACCGTTTGTCAGGGTGGCCGAATACTTGCGGTCCGTCGGTCTGAGCGCGCCCGAGATTCTTGCCGAGGACGCCGAGAGCGGGTTCCTCCTGCTGGAGGATTTCGGCGACGATCTGTTTGCCCGCCTGATCGAGAAGCAGCCGGAGGTCGAGCGTGAATTGTACGAGGCCGCAACCGACGTGCTGATCCATCTGCACTCTGGACCCCTGCCCTCGTTGGACAGCTATGACCCGTCCCTCATGGCGGAATTGTCGTCCCTTGCCTTCACCAAATATGCCCAAGGGATACAAGGCGCCTATGACAAAGACGCCTATGATCGTTTTCAGCATCGGTTCGCCGACATATTGCTGCAGGAAACCTCGGGCACGCGGGTGGTGACCCTAAGGGACTACCATGCCGAGAACCTGATCTGGCTGCCTGAGCGCGACGGGGTCCGCCGGGTCGGTCTCCTGGATTTTCAAAGCGCAATGCTGTGCCATCCCGCCTATGACCTGATGTCGTTGCTGCAGGATGTCCGCCGCACTGTGCCCGCCGCAATCGAAATGAGCATGGTCAACCGCTACATCACGGCAACAGGTGTGGATGACCATGATTTCCGCACGGCGTACAGTGTCCTCGGCGCCCAACGCAACCTGCGGATACTGGGGGGATTTGCCCGCCTTGCCACCGACTATGGCAAACCGCATTACGTGGATCTTATCCCGGCGGCCTGGGCTCATCTGATGCGCGATCTCGAGCATCCGGCGCTGGTCTCGGTCGCGGATCTGGTTCGGCAGGCGCTGCCATCCCCAACGCCCGAAAACCTTGCAAGGCTGAGGGCCGGATGACCGATACACCCGAGGCCATCATGCTGTTTGCCGCCGGTTTCGGCACCCGCATGGGCGCGTTGACCCGCACCCGACCCAAGCCGCTGATCCCAGTGGCCGGACGGCCGCTGATCGACCATGCGCTGGACCTGACGGATGCGCTAAGGCCGCGCCGGGTGGTCGCGAACCTGCATTACCTGGCTGATCAGCTGACAGATCATTTGGCGCCACGTGGTGTCCTGCTTTCACACGAACAGCCGGACATCCTGGAAACCGGCGGCGGATTGCGCGCGGCCCTGCCGCTGCTGGGTCCGGGGCCGGTTTTCACGATGAACACCGATGCGATCTGGTCCGGGCCCAACCCTTTGGAGTTGCTGAAGGCGGCTTGGGATCCGGCGCGGATGGACGCTCTGTTGATCTGCGTGCCGATCGCACAGACGATCGGACATGCAGGCCTCGGAGATTTCAGGATCGACCCCCAAGGCCGGCTTGAACGCGGGCCGGGTCACGTCTATGGCGGCATTCAGATCCTGAAGACCGACGGTCTGGCGGACATTCCGGAAAAAGCGTTCTCGCTCAATATCTTGTGGGACCGGATGCACCGCGATGGCCGGCTGTACGGTCTGCAGTATCCCGGGCGCTGGTGCGATGTGGGCCGGCCCGAAGGCATCGCCCTGGCCGAGGAGATCCTGGCCGATGTTTGACCCCAGCGCCACCCCCCGGGTCTTTGCGGTGCCGCCCGGTGCGGATTTTCCGCAGGCACTGGTGCGTGGGCTGCGGGCGCGCTGCGACGGCCACCCGCCCGAGGCACTGGCCCGCGTGCAACTGGTGCTGAACACCCGCCGCATGGCCCGCCGCGTGCGCGAGCTGTTCGATCAGGGTCCGCCCTGCCTCTTGCCCCGCATTTCGCTGGTCACCGATCTGGGCGAAAGCGTCGATCTTGATCGTGTACCGCCCGCCGTACCGCCCTTGCGTCGCCGGCTGGAACTGACGCAGCTGGTGGCGCGACTGCTGGACCAGCAACCGGATCTGGCCGCGCGGTCGTCGCTGTTTGACCTGTCCGACAGCCTCGCCGCCCTGATCGAAGAGATGCAGGGCGAAGGCGTCTCGCCCGAGGCGATCCGGCAACTGGATGTGACCGACCTGTCAGGCCATTGGGCACGGGCGCAGGCCTTCATCGGCATCGCCGACCAGTTCCTGAAAACCGAGGATGGCAGTCTGGACGTTCAGGCCCGACAGCGCCGCGTGGTCGAGAACCTGATCGGCCGCTGGCAGGACGCTCCGCCGCAACACCCGGTGATCCTGGCCGGGTCCACCGGTTCGCGCGGGACCACGCTGATGCTGATGCAGGCGGTGGCGCGCCTACCGCAGGGGGCGCTGATCCTGCCGGGGTACGATTTCGACCAGCCCGCCCACGTTTGGGAGCGGCTGGATTCGGCAATGACCTCGGAGGATCACCCGCAATATCGGTTCCGCAAACTGATGACCGAACTGGGGATAGGGCCGGATCAGATCGCAGCCTGGACCCCGGACCAGCCCCCCTCGCCCGCGCGCAACCGTCTGGCTTCATTGGCATTGCGTCCGGCCCCGATCACCGATGCCTGGATGAGCGAAGGTCCGCAGCTGCGCGATCTTGATGCCGCTACGCGCGACATCACCCTGGTCGAGGCGCAATCGCCGCGGGCCGAGGCGCTGGCCATCGCCCTGCGCCTGCGGCAGGCGGTCGAGACCGGACAGACCGCCGCCCTGATCACCCCCGACCGGATGCTGGCGCGCCAGGTCAGCGCCGCACTGGACCGCTGGAACCTCCTGCCCGATGACAGCGCCGGCCTGCCGCTGCAACTGTCGCCGCCGGGCCGGTTCCTGCGTCATGTGGCCGGGCTGTTCGCGCACCGTCTGGATGCCGAGGCGCTGCTGACCCTGCTGAAACACCCGTTGTGTCACAGCGCGGGCGACCGCGGTGCCCATCTGCTGCACAGCCGCGATCTGGAACTGCACCTGCGCCGCAATGGCCCGCCCTTTCCCGACAGCGACAGCCTGACAGGTTTTGCCGTCGAAAAAGACGTGCCCGACACGTGGGTCCGGTGGCTGATCCGCAATTTCTGCGACCAGCAGATCAGCGGTACCCTGCCCCTGACCGACTGGGTGCAGCGCCTGCGCGATCTGGCCGAAACAATTGCCGGTGCCGGCTCCGGCAACGCGGGCGAATTGTGGGACAAGAACGCAGGCCAAGCGGCGCTGGAGGTGATCTCGGGCCTTGCCGACGAGGCCGAGCATGGCGGCGAGATGACGGCGCTGGATTTCGCCGATCTGCTGGGCGCGCTGCTGGCCGGGCAAGAGGTCCGCGACCGCGACGCCCCCCACCCGCGGATCATGATCTGGGGCACGCTCGAAGCGCGCGTGCAGGGTGCCGACCTGCTGATTCTGGGCGCGCTGAACGAGGGCAGCTGGCCCGAGGCCCCCGCGCCCGACCCCTGGTTGAACCGCCAGATGCGCGACCGTGCCGGCCTGCTGCTGCCGGAACGGCGCATCGGCCTGTCGGCCCATGATTTCCAGCAGGCCATCGGCGCGCCCGAGGTCTGGCTGACCCGCGCGGTCCGCTCGGATGATGCCGAAACCGTGCCGTCACGCTGGCTGAACCGATTGACCAACCTGTTGCAGGGCCTGCCGGATCAGGGCGGCCGCGCGGCGCTGGAACAGATGCGCGACCGGGGCCGGACATGGCTGCGCTGGTCCGAGATGCTGGAACAGGCGCCTCGGATCGCCGCCGCACCGCGTCCCTCGCCACGCCCGCCGGTGGCCGCGCGCCCGCGCCGCCTGTCGGTGACCGAGATCAAGCGGCTGATCCGCGACCCATATGCGATCTATGCCAAGCACGTCCTGCGCCTGAAACCGCTGGACCCGCTGGTGCAGGCGCCCGACGCCCTGCTGCGCGGCATCGTGATCCACGAGATCCTGGAACATTTCGTCAAGGACAGCGTGCTGGACGGGGCGCTGCTGACCCGCGACAACTTCCTGAAACGGGCCGAGGCGCTGCTGGATCAGCATGTCGCCTGGCCCACCGCTCGAAAACTGTGGCTGGCGCGGCTGGAGCGGATCGCCGACGACTTTCTGCGCGCCGAGATCAGCCGCCGCAGCGATGGCGGCCCGATCGCGTTCGAAGCCAAGATGCGCCTGACGCTGGAACCGCTTGGGTTCACCCTGAATGGTCGCGCCGACCGGATCGACCGCAACAGCCGCGGCGCGCTGACCATCATCGACTACAAGACCGGCACGCCGCCCTCGGAATCGCAGCAGGCCAAGTTCGACAAACAGCTGCTGATCGAGGCCGCGATGGCCGAGCAGGGCGGGATCGACGGATTTGACCCGATGGCCGTGGCCAGCGCCGTGTTCATCGGCATGGGCGGCACCTACAAAGAGGTCCCGGCACCCCTGGACAAAGAGCCGCCCGACAAGGTTCTGGCCGAGCTGAAAGAGCTGATTTCCGCCTATTTAGAGCCTGATCAGGGTTTCTCCTCGCGCCGGATGATGCACAAGGACAGCGACGTGGGCGACTATGACCACCTGGCACGGTTCGGCGAATGGGACCGCACCGCCGAAACCAGGCCCGAGGATCTGACATGACCCCGCGCGACGAAGCGACCGAACGGCAGGTTCAGGCGGCGCGGCCCGATGCGTCGACCTGGCTGGCGGCCAATGCGGGCTCGGGCAAGACGCGGGTTCTGACCGACCGCGTGGCGCGGCTGCTGCTGGACGGTGTTCAGCCGCAGCACATCCTTTGCCTGACCTACACCAAGGCCGCCGCCAGCGAGATGCAGAACCGCCTGTTCAAACGGCTGGGCGAGTGGGCGATGCTGGACGACGCGGCGTTGCTGCGGCAACTGACCGAACTGGGCGTCGAAGGGGTGATCGACCCCGACCGCCTGGCCCGTGCCCGCACCCTGTTCGCGCGCGCGATCGAAACGCCGGGCGGTTTGAAGATCCAGACGATCCACTCGTTCTGCGCCTCGCTGCTGCGGCGGTTCCCGCTCGAGGCCGGGGTCAGCCCGCAGTTTTCCGAGATGGAAGACCGTGCCGCGGCCCTGCTGCGCGAGGAAATCGTCGAGGATTTCGCCGAAGGCCCGCAGGCCCGCATGATCGAGGACGTGGCCCGCCACATCACCGATACCGGCTTTGACAAGCTGACCGCCGCGATCGCCCAGAAGCGCACCCTGTTCACGCCCGCGCTGCAATGGCCCGACCTGCTGGCCCGTTTTGGCCTGCCCGAGGGGTTCGACGAGGACGCGCTGCTGGCGCAGGTGTTTCTGGGCGGCGAAGTCGAGCTGATCCGTTCGATCCTTCCGGCGCTGGCGGGCGGCGGCAAGACCGACGCCAAGGCGGCCGAGAAACTGTCGGGCTTCACCGAACCCGCCTTGGGTCAGTTGCCGGTGCTGGAAGACGTGTTCCTGACCGGCAAATCCGCCAAAGAGCCCTTTACCGCCAAGATCAACAGCTTTCCCACCAAGGCGCTGCGCGAGGGGGTCCTGGCGGGGCAGATGGGTCCGCTCGAGGCGCTGATGCGGCGGGTCGAGGCTGCAAGGGAAGGGCGACTGGCGCTGGCAGCCGCACGCAAGTCCATGGTGCTGCACCGCTTCGCGGCGGCGTTCCTGCCGGAATACGAGCGCCGCAAGCAACTGCGCGGCTGGCTGGATTTCGACGACCTGATCCTGCGCGCGCGCCTGTTGCTGAACGATCCGGCGGTGGCCGCTTGGGTTCTGTACCGGCTGGATGGCGGCATCGACCACATCCTGGTGGACGAGGCGCAGGACACCAGCCCCGATCAATGGGACGTGGTCGAGAAACTGGCGCAGGAATTCACCAGCGGCGAGGGCGCGCGGTCCGGGGTCGAGCGGACGATCTTCGTGGTCGGCGACAAGAAACAGTCGATCTATTCCTTCCAGGGGGCCGACCCGCAGGCCTTTGACCGGATGCAGGCCGAGTTTGGGCGGAAACTGCAGGAATCAGGCTCTAAACTGTGGGATTGGACGCTGGAATATTCGTTCCGCTCCTCCAGCGCCATCCTGTCGCTGGTCGATATCCTGTTCGAAAACCGCGCCGAGGCGGGGTTTCAGAAAGAATCCCAGCACCGCGCCTTCAAGGCCGATCTGCCGGGCCGGGTCGATCTGTGGCCGGCGGTGGAAAAGGTCGAGGACGCGGACGAGGGCGAATGGACCGACCCGGTCGATCGGCCCGCGGCGCAGCATCACACGGTGATCCTGGCCAACCAGATCGCCGCGCGCATCAAGGCCATGATCGACGCCGGCGAAACCATCCCCGAAGATGGCCCCACGCGCGGGATATTCGTGCGCCGCAAGGTGCGGCCGGGGGATTTCCTGATCCTGGTGCAGCGCCGCTCGGACCTGTTCGCCGAGATCATCCGCGCGTGCAAGGCCCAGGGTCTGCCGATCGCAGGGGCCGACCGGCTGAAGGTGGGCGCGGAACTGGCGGTCAAGGATCTGGCCGCGCTGCTGAGCTTTCTCGCCACGTCCGAGGATGACCTGTCACTGGCCACGGTGCTGAAATCGCCGCTGTTCGGCTGGTCCGAGCAGATGCTGTTCGACCTGGCCCATCGGCGGCAGGAAAGGTACCTGTGGGCGGCGCTGCGCCAACGCGCCGGGGATTTTCCCGAAACGCTAGCTGTGTTGAACGATCTGCGTGGGCAGGTGGACTTTCTGCGCCCCTATGACCTGATCGAACGGGTGCTGACCCGCCATGACGGCCGCCGCAAACTCTTGGGCCGTCTGGGTGCCGAGGCCGAGGACGGCATCAACGCGTTGCTGTCACAGGCGCTGGCCTATGAGCGGTCGGACATTCCCAGCCTGACTGGCTTCCTGGTCTGGATGCAGACCGACGACCTTGAGATCAAGCGCCAGATGACCGGCGTGGGTAACATGATCCGGGTGATGACGGTGCATGGCTCGAAAGGGCTGGAGGCGCCGATCGTGATCCTGCCGGACACCGGCAAGCGGCAGCCGCCTCGCGATGCCGAGATCATGGTCGCCGACGGAACGCCGCTGTGGAAAGTGCCCGCCGACCTGTCGCCCAGCCTTGTCACCCGTGCCCGCGAAGACGCGCGCAAACGCGAAGAAAACGAACGGCTGCGTTTGCTGTACGTCGCGCTGACCCGGGCCGAGAAATGGCTGATCGCGGCGGCGGCCGGCGATCTGGGTCGGGACGGGTCCAGCTGGTACCAGCTGGTTGAAGACGCGATGGGCTGGGCAGGGGCCACCGAGATCCCCGGCACCGGCATCCGCCGTCTGGCGCATGGTGATTGGGAGGGTCTGCCACTGGACCATCGCCAGACCCCGGAACCGGTGCAGGATACCCTGCCGGACCTGTTCCACCGGCCCGCGCCCGAGCCGACGCCCGATGCCGAGACGCTCAGCCCGTCCGATCTGGGCGGGGCCAAGGCCCTGCCGGGCGAAACCGGGCTTGAGGAAGAGGCCGCCAAGCTGCGCGGCACCCGCCTGCACCTACTGCTCGAACATCTGGCCCAGGCGCCACGCGACCGGTGGGATCAGCTCTGCGCCCGGCTTCTGCCCGATATGCAGGACGGTGACCGCCGCGACCTTCTGGCCGAGGCGTCGGGCGTGCTGACCGCACCGGACCTGACCCCCGTCTTTGCCCCGGACGCGCTGGCTGAGGTGCCGGTCTCGGCCACTCTGGACGGTCGCCGGATCCACGGGGTGATCGACCGGTTGATCGTGACGGATGACGTGGTGCAAGTCATTGATTTCAAATCAAACGCCACGGTTCCCGATCGGGCCGAGACCTGCCCCGAGGGCCTGTTGCGCCAGATGGGCGCCTATTCCGCCGCGCTGTCGCAGATCTATCCCGGCCGCGAGATCCGCACCGCGATCCTGTGGACCCGGACGGCGCGCCTGATGTGGCTGCCACACGATCTTGTGACAGATGCGCTGGTGCGGGCCCAGATATCTTGACCTCCCCAATGGGCGCACCTACGTTCGACTCCCAACCGCATGTCATTCAGGAGACAGAATATGTCGACCGTAGCCGTAACCGACGAAACCTTTGACGCCGAAGTCAAGAACTCGGACGTCCCCGTCGTGGTGGATTTCTGGGCCGAGTGGTGCGGACCCTGCAAGCAGATCGGGCCCGCTCTGGAAGAGCTGGCGGCCGAATATGGCGGCAAGGTCAAGATCGCCAAGGTCGACGTGGACAGCAACCCAAACTCGGCCGCAGCCATGGGTGTGCGGGGTATTCCCGCGCTGTTCATCTTCAAGGACGGTCAGGTGGTTTCGAACCGCGCAGGCGCTGCCCCGAAGGCCGCCCTGCAAAGCTGGATCGACGAATCCATCTGATACCGAACGGAACTCAACAAAAGAAGGCGCTCCTCATCGGGCGCCTTTTTTTGTACATGGTCTGCGCAAAAAGAAAAAGCCGCCCGGAAATCCAAGCGGCCATTCGCCCTTTGTCGAATTCGGTTTGAATTCAGATTTTAGCGATATCTTCGCGGACCAGACCGATATCTTCCAGCTGGGCATCGCTCAGTTGCGACAGCAGCTTGCGGGTCTTGCGGGCGGTGTTCCATTCGGCGACAGCTTCGAACGCGTGCGAGATGCCGTCCACTACACGCAGGATGGTAGCTGCTCCGAGCGGCGCATGGATGTTTGCGGTGGTTGCCATTTGCGCATTCCTTTTTTGAAACAGCCGACCCTGTGTCGGTTGTAAGCCTCATCTAGTCTTGCGACAGGCGACTCACAATTGCTGGTCCGACAACCCCGTGATGCACGGATTGCATATCTTTTGGGCAGTTTGAGAACGGGTTGCGCGGATCGCGCCCCCGGCCCATATAGGGCATCAACGGATACGGAGGCTTGAATGGCGGAGAACGACTTTCCCGGTTGGCACGGCACCACGATCATCGGCGTCAAGAAAGGCGGCCAGATCGTCATCGCGGGTGACGGGCAGGTCAGTCTGGGCCAAACCGTGATCAAGGGCACCGCCCGCAAGGTGCGGCGCCTGTCGCCCGGCGGGTTCGAGATCGTCGCCGGATTTGCCGGATCGACCGCCGATGCCTTCACACTGCTGGAACGGCTGGAAGCCAAGCTGGAGGCCACGCCCGGTCAACTGGCCCGCGCCTCGGTCGAACTGGCCAAGGACTGGCGCACCGACAAGTACCTGCAAAAGCTTGAGGCGATGCTGATCGTCACCGACGGCCGTGACCTGTTCGTGATCACCGGGGCCGGGGACGTGCTCGAGCCGGAACATGACGTGGCGGCGATCGGGTCGGGTGGCAACTTTGCCCTGGCAGCCGCGCGCGCGATGATGGACAGCGACAAGTCGGCCGAGGAGGTTGCCCGCGAGGCCATGGCAATTGCCGCCGACATCTGCGTCTACACCAACGGCAACCTGACGGTTGAGAGCATTTCGGGCTAGGGGTCAGGCCAGCAGGGCCGAAATCTCCTTGCCCTTCCACCGGCGATGCATCCCGATCAGCCCCAGAATGGCCGAGGCGATCACGATGTAATAGGGCAGGCGGATATCGATGCTCATCAACCCGCCGCCGATCATCGACATGATTCCACCCGCCAGGCAGAACACGGCCGTGGTTACGCCCATGACCCAGCCCTGATCCGCCTCGCTGACCGACGAGGAGAACAGGCCCAGAAGGGTCGGGTAGGCCACGCCGAACAGGAAATAGAACAGGAACACCGGCACGTAGCTGAGCACGCCGCTGGGGCTGAAGGCAAAGGCAAAGCCGCAGATCACCATGACGATCAGCGAAACATATATGATGTTGTGCTTGCTGAACCGTTCCTGCGCGGGTTTCACGAGAAACGTACTGGAGAAGGCCAGCGCCACACCAATGACGACCATGGCCATGCTGCCGCCGATCACGCCGTAACCAAAAGCGCTGGTCAAGAAATTGTCCACAAACACGTAGAAGGTGACGTTCGCGATCATGAAGAACGCGTAGACGGGCAGGATCTTCAGAACCATGGGGTGGCCACGTACGGCGACCAGGCTGTCGGTCACATCGCGGGGGCGAAAGACGAAGGGTTCGCGTTCGGTTCGGGTATCCTTGAAAAAGAACAGCACCAGCAGGATCGCGATAAGCACCAGGACAAACGCGCCGTAGAATGGGGTCTTGAGCGTGGCAACGCTGCCCAACAGCGCCGCATCCGACAGGACCGCTCCGATGATCGGGCCGCCGACCAGGCCAAAGCTGACCCCTGTCACGATATAACCCATGTTCCGGTCACGATCGGCCGCATCCGTGCTGCCGTCGATCATGGCCGCCTGCGCAATGGGCTGGTTTCCGGCCGTGAACCCGGTGATCGACCGGCCCACGATCAACAGGATCAGGCTGTTGAGATACAGCGCCGCAATGGTGATCGCATAGCCGGCCAGCGCGCCGCCCAGGCAGACCAGAAGTGCATTCTTGCGCCCGATGGAGTCCGAAACTTTCGAGACATAGACGACGCCCAGAAACCAGGACAGGAAGAAACACCCGATCACCAGACCGTAGTAGAAGTGCCGGCTGCCCATTGGCGTGCTTTCCGGCAGAAAGCCCGATTTCGTCTCCATGATCAGCGAGTTGATGATCGGAAAAACCAGCCCTTGGCCGATCAAGTCCACGAACACCACGAACAGCAGGGTAATCTTGGCAATCTTGGACATTTCACTCTCCGGGTCCCGCGCACATTCCGCCAACCCTATCAGAGGACACCGAAATCTCCCAACACGGAGGTCAGGAAAGAATTGCATTGGCGCCGGGTCATTGTTAACCAACGCGGCCAAATGTGCGGTCTCGGTTGTTTTTGCCGACCCCGTGCTTACCTAAGCCGCAGCTGACTGCCGACCATCGAAAGGACTGCCCTGTGACCGACCTGACCCCGCGCGAGATCGTCTCGGAACTGGATCGTTTCATCATCGGGCAGAAGGATGCCAAGCGCGCTGTCGCCGTGGCCCTGCGCAACCGCTGGCGGCGCAAGCAGTTGCCGGACGACATCCGCGACGAGGTCTATCCCAAGAATATCCTGATGATCGGGCCCACCGGCGTGGGCAAAACCGAGATCAGCCGCCGCTTGGCCAAGCTGGCCCGCGCGCCTTTCATCAAGGTCGAAGCGACCAAATTCACCGAAGTCGGCTATGTCGGCCGCGATGTTGAACAGATCATCCGCGATCTGGCCGATGCCGCTATCATCCAGACCCGTGAATACATGCGCGAAGAGGTCAAGGCCAAGGCGCATCAGGCTGCCGAGGACCGCGTGATCGAGGCCATCGCCGGCTCGGACGCCCGCGAGAGCACCCGCGAGATGTTCCGCAAGAAGCTGAAATCCGGCGAGCTGGACGACACGGTGATCGAGCTTGAATTGGCCGACACGTCCAACCCGATGCCGATGTTCGACATTCCCGGCCAGCCGGGCGGTCAGATGGGCATGATGAACCTGGGCGACATTTTCGGCAAAGCTTTCGGCGGGCGCACCGTCAAGCGTCGCATGACCGTTGCCGAAAGCTATGACATCCTGATCGGGGAAGAGGCCGACAAGTTGCTGGATGACGAGGCCGTCACCCGCGCGGCGCTGGAATCGGTCGAGCAGAATGGCATCGTATTTTTGGACGAGATCGACAAGGTCTGCGCACGGGCAGAAACCCGCGGAGGGGATGTCAGCCGCGAAGGCGTGCAGCGCGACCTGCTGCCGCTGATCGAAGGCACCACCGTCTCCACCAAGCACGGCCCGGTCAAGACCGACCACATTCTGTTCATCGCCAGCGGCGCGTTCCATATCGCCAAGCCTTCGGACCTGTTGCCGGAACTGCAGGGGCGTCTGCCGATCCGGGTCGAGCTGCGTGCGCTGACCGAAGAGGATTTCGTTCGCATCCTGACCGAGACGGACAACGCGCTGACCCGCCAGTATACGGCTTTGATGGGCACCGAAAACGTTACCGTCAGCTTTACCGAGGACGGGATCGCCGCGCTAGCCCGGATCGCCGCCGAGGTGAACCAGAGCGTCGAGAATATCGGCGCCCGGCGCCTGTACACCGTGATGGAGCGCGTTTTCGAAGATCTGTCCTTTGTCGCGCCGGACCGTGCCGGCGCGGAAATCGTGGTCAACGCGGCCTTTGTGGATGAAAACCTTGGTGAGCTGACCAAATCCACGGACCTGAGCCGTTACGTTCTGTAACATGATCAGCCGGTTTTCGCCGGTTGATCCTGCGCAATTATCTGGACGCGTCGGCAGGTTACGCTATGCGTAGCACGTAACTGTTGGTCTGGGATCGATCCGTGCTGCGCTATCTGATCATTTTCGTCACGGTTTCCGTTTTGGGAGGCTGCGTTGATCGATCCATCTCGGTCACCTTGCCCGAAGCGTTGGACGTCGGAACGGCGCAGACCGTGTTCGCGGCCACCACCCGCGCACGCGAGGCCGATGGCTCATACGGGTATCGTCGCGCTGACCGCCTGCAATTCCTCGAAACCACCGTCTCGATCCCGCCGAACCACCGCCCCGGGACGCTTGAGTTTTCCTATTCGGACCCTAACCCGAGCCGGCAGTTCGTTTTGGCCGGTGTGCGCGAATTTCCGTCCGAGCAGGATCTGAAAGCACGGCTGAACGGCGCCAAGGAAGTCACGATATTTGTTCATGGCTACAACGCCACCCAGACCGAAACCGTTTTTCGCGCGGCTCAGTTGGCTCACGACATCGGCCTGCCCGGCAAGACGTTGGTCTATTCCTGGCCCAGCCGAGGGGCCGGGTCGGGCTATGCCTATGATCTGGACAGTATGCTGTTTGCCCGCGACGGGCTGCAACAAACCATATCTACGCTGAAATCCCTGGGCGTCCCGCGCGTGCTGATCGTTGCGCACTCGATGGGAGGCGCGCTGACCATGGAGATGATGCGCCAGGCCGAGCTGCGCGAGCCAGGCTGGTCGCGGCGCAATCTGGAAGGTGTGTTGCTGATCTCGCCCGATCTCGACGTTGACGTGTTCCGGTCGCAAATGGCGGTGATCAAGTCTCCGCCCGAGCCATTCGTGATCATGGTCTCGCGGAAAGACAAGATCTTGAACGTGTCCGGACGCCTGCGCGGAACTGCCAAAGGCGAGCGGCTGGGCAACATCAGCTCGACCGAGAAGCTGGCGCAGTACCCGGTCAGCATTATCGACACCACGGCCTTCAACAAAGATGCGGAATCCTCGCATTTCGTGGCCGCCACATCTCCGGCACTTCTGTCGATTCTCAACGCGGCGGGCCGGGTCAGCAGGACGTTTGGCCGGGATCAAGGCGGCATTGATCTTCTGGTGCCGCCGGCCGTGCGAAACGATGCCGGCGCGACCGAGGTTGTTCTGACCGAAACCGGGCAGGTGCGGGTCAGCACTCCGTGATAGGGCGAGGGGTCCGCCTATTCCTTGCGGACAATGCTCCGTGGTTGGGCGCGGGGGTCTTGCTGACCTTCATGTCCAGTTTCGGGCAGACTTTTTTCATTTCGATCTTCGCCGGGCAGATCCGGGCTGAGTTCGGCCTCAGCCACGGCGCATGGGGCGGTCTTTATTCATTGGGCACGACTGTTTCCGCGATTGTCATGATCTGGGCCGGAGGGCTGACCGATATCTATCGTGTCCGAGTGCTGGGCCCGGCTGTCCTGCTTGGGCTTGCGTGTGCCGCGCTGGCGATGGCGGTCAATCAGTGGGTGATCCTGTTGCCCGTGGTGATCTTTCTGCTGCGTCTGTTCGGCCAGGGCATGTGCAGCCACATTGCCATGGTTGCGATGGCCCGGTGGTTCACTGCCACGCGGGGCAGGGCACTCTCCATCGCAACGCTAGGATTTGCCGTCGGTGAGGCCCTGCTGCCCGTGCTGTTCGTCGCCGCCATGGCCTTTGTCGACTGGCATTTTCTTTGGGCGCTCTCCGCCGCCATCGCGTTGTTGGGAATACCGGCGTTAATGCGGATGCTGCGTCAAGAACGGACACCGCAAAGCCTGGCCCGGGAAACCAGCGCGACCGGGATGCTTGGGCGGCACTGGACCCGGCGCGAAACGTTGTTGAACCCGCTTTTCTGGTTCATGATGCCTGCGCTCATGGGGCCTTCGGCATTCATTACCGCGTTCTTCTTTCACCAGGTCCATCTGGCGCAGACCAAGGGCTGGGCCCATATCCAACTGGTTGCGTTGTTTCCGGTCTATACCGGGGTGTCGATCCTGGCGATGTTCGCCTCGGGCTGGGCGCTGGACAGATGGGGCACGGCGCGGATGATGCCGTTCTATCAGCTTCCGATGGCTGCTGGGTTTGCCCTGTTTGCCTTTGTCCAGACAATCCCCGGCGCCGTAGTCGGTTTGTCCTGTCTTGCCATTTCGGTCGGCGCCAACAGCACGCTGCCCGCCGCGTTCTGGGCCGAGTTCTACGGCACCCGTCACATCGGCGCGATCAAGGCGATGGCTGCCGCCGTCATGGTGCTGGGGTCTGCTGTCGGGCCCGGTCTGACTGGCGGGTTGATCGATCTGGGCGTGCCGCTCAGCGCGCAGTTCCTGTGGATCGCCTGGTTCTTCGTGGCAACTTGCGGCATAGTCTGGATCGGTGTTCACAGAGCCCGGCGGCTGCTTTAGCGGATCCGCCTCAGATACACGTAGTAAGCCCCATCACCGCCATGACTGATATGGGCCGGACTGACCTGAAGAACCGCTTGGGCCAAGGGCGGCAAGTTCAACCACTGAGGCACCTGGTTGCGCAGCACGCCGCGGGGCGTCGGGATCGGGCCCGGTTCGTCTCTGTCCTTGCCTTTGCCGGTGACCACCAGAACCAGTCGTTTTCCCGATGCCTGCGCCGACAGGATGAACCGGATCAAAGCAGGATGGGCCGTGTCGACCCGCATTCCGTGCAGATCCAGCTTACCTTCGGGCTTCAGCTTGCCGCGTTTCATCCGCGCAAAGGCCTTGCTGTCCATCTGTACGGGAGCGGCACGCAGGCTATCGCCGATTGCGGGCTTCAAGCTGTGGCCGCGCCCATTTGTCGGTGCATTCTGACCCAGTTCAAAGGCGTCTATCCGCGCTTTTGGGGTTTTTCGCGGCTTGGGTTTCGGCAATGTCGATGGGTGAACGGATTGGGGAATCTCCGGGTGCAGCCGCTCGGTCTGCCGGGTCACCTTGTGCCACAATTCAATCTCGTTTTCAGTCAGCTTGCGGCGGGTCATCAGAACTCATCCGGCAGCATGGCATAAGCGCGTTGGATCGGCAGCAGAACGATCATGCGACCGGGATCCTTGAGCCGGCCTGCTGCCTGTCCTGCGGCGTCCCCGGTTCCGAAAAAGATGTCGGCCCGTTGTGCGCCCTTGATTGCCGAGCCGGTGTCCTGTGCGATCATCAAGCGCCGCAGCGGAGTCTTGCCGTCTTTTTCGACCCAGACCGGCGCACCCAACGGGGTATAGGCCGGGTCCACGGCGATGCTGCGCATTGCGGTGATCGACCGGTTCATTGCGCCCAAAGGACCGCGGTCTGCAGCCACCCGCGACACCTCGCGGAAAAAGACGTAGGACGGGTTGTGCATCAACAGCTCGGCCCCAATCTCGGGGTTCTTGCGCACCCAGGACTGGATCATTCGGGCGCTCACATCATGCGCACCCAGAATACCGCGCCGGACCAGCTCAACCCCAACCGACCTATAGGGGTGGCCGTTGGCCCCGCCATATCCGACACGCACCGAACTGCCATCCGGCAAACGGATGCGCCCCGAGCCTTGAATCTGTAGAAAGAACAACTCGACCGGGTCATCGACCCAGGCGATTTCCAAGCCCCGGCCCTTCATCACGTCACTGGTCAGCAGTTCGCGCCGGCTGAGCCATTGCCCGGCCGCCCGCGCCTCGGGCGGCATCTTGTAGACCGGGTATCTGTAGGTTTCAGTCCGCATCCGCGAGCCGTTCAATTCCGGTTCAAAATATCCGGTGAACAGCGGGGCCTTTTCATCCTCGATCAGGATGGGCCGGAAGAACAGTTCGAAAAAGGCGCGCGCGGCATCGGGCTCGTATGTCCGTGCGGCTGCACACAACGAACGCCAGTCCGGATCGTCCAGATCCCCGCAAGTGTCCAGAAAAACGGACAAAGCCGCGCCGTGGTCATCCTCGGCCCAGCCATCAAGGTCAGCAAATGACAGGATGGATCGCGTCGCCTCAGCTCCGGCGGCATTGGCGGCGGTCAGAACCGCCACCAGCATTAGCGACCGGAGCGTTCCGATCATGCGTCCGTGGCGACAAGCAGCCAGTTCGGATCATCCGCGCCCATGACGCGAGCAAAGGTCCAGCTGTCCTTTTGGCGCTTGATCGTGTTGGGGCTGCCTTCGATGATGTCACCGCCCCGGTCACGCACGACCGACGTCAGCTCGCCGACGAACCGCACGGTGATCTCGGCGCGGTTGGAATCCTTGTCGAATTGTGCATCCACCAGGCCCATCTCACGGACACCGATGAACTCGGCCTCGATCGTCAGGCCCTTGTCTTCGCGATCGGCGACAACCGACACGAAGGTTTCGAAAACTTCCTCGGACAGGAAGGGTTGGATTTCATCCAGGTTGCCCCGCTCGAACCCCATGACGATCAGCTCATAGGCGCCACGGGCGCCCTGCAGAAACTCGCTGACCGAAAAGCTCGGCTCGACACGCTTCATCGCAGCCAGCGTCTGCGCCAATTCGCTGTCTTCGGGAACATGGTCGGTAATGTCACGATCCGGACCGCCGTCGATCACTTCGAAATCACGACGCGACTTCCCGGTGTCGGGTTGCTGCGGCACCGGTGGTTTTTCAAAGCCTTCGCGCGTGCCCAGCACGCTTCTGAGACGCAGGATCAGGAAGATGGCTATGCCAGCCAGCACCAGAAGCTGGATCAGGGGTGAGTTCATTTCGTCCTCTTTTCAGCACCGAGACTTTGTACACGCGGCCTCGTGTCACTATGTAGGTGACAGTTGGTGGCAAGTCCACAGCCCGGCCTATGGGAAAGGATAGCGCATATGTATCTGTTCTTGGCATTTTTATTGGTGCCGATCATCGAAATCGCCCTTTTTATCCAGGTCGGCGGTCTGATCGGCCTGTGGCCGACGCTGGCAATCGTGGTTTTGACCGCCTTTCTGGGTACTGCGATGGTGCGGACACAAGGTCGCATGGCGATGGGTCAGCTACAGCGCGCCTTTTCCGAACTGGACGACCCGACCGAACCGCTGGCCAATGGTGCGATGATCCTGCTGTCGGGTGTTCTGCTGATGACACCCGGGTTCTTCACCGACGCAATCGGCTTTGCGCTGCTGGTTCCCGGGGTGCGGGCCGCGGTTTTTCGGTATCTCAAGTCGCGGGTCACGATTACCCAGTTCCAGATGGGCCCCAGCCCGCAAGACGGGGCGGCGCGCGATCCGTTCGGTGGGGATGACATCATAGATGGAGAGTATTCGGAAGTGCGCACAAAACCCGCGCAACCATCGAAATGGGTGGAAGGGCCGCACCAGCATTGAGGTGCCCGGCCCAACTTGATAAGCAGTGGCGAATTTAAATTTTGGAGCGGATCCATGACCGAAGAAACCGCCGCCGGCACAACCGAGCCTCAGGCAGCCCCCCAAATCCAGATGCGCATTCTGGGACAGTTCATCCGGGACATGTCCTTTGAAAACGTGATGGCGCAAAAAGGCGTCTCGGGCGACGTGCAGCCCGAGATCTCGGTCCAGGTGAACCTGGATGCGAAAAAGCGCTCGGCCGACCACCAATACGAGGTGTCGATCAAGCTGAACCTCAAGTCCAAGGCCAAGGGTCTGGAGGACATCCTGTTCCTGTGCGAGATCGATTATTGCGGCCTGTTCCACGTAGAAGGTGTGCCGAATGATCAGTTGCACCCGTTCCTGATGATCGAATGTCCGCGGATGCTGTTCCCGTACCTGCGCCGCATCGTCAGCGACATCACCCGCGACGGTGGCTACCCGCCGGTCAACCTCGACAACATCGATTTCGTCGGCCTGTACCGCAACGAGTTGATGCGCCGTCAGGCCGAAGCGTCCGACAAAACCGAAGCGTGACTAGGCAACCCGCATCTGACCCAGGTCAGGTGCGGGACCACAGGGCGTTTTCGCCCAGCTTTTCGACAAATGCATCATGCGCAGCACGCTCATCCTCGGTAATCCGGGGCTGCAGTGGGTTGGGCCGAGGACCGGGGCGCCAGATGTCGCCACCGGTTGAACTTTCGGCAGACGCCGAGGACAGGCCGAAATCGGGTTGGCGCCCGCCGATCAGCTCCAGATAGACTTCTGCCAGGATTTCCGAGTCGAGCAACGCACCGTGCAGAACCCGGTTCGAATTGTCGATGTTGAACCGCCGGCACAGCGCATCCAGCGAGGCGGGCGAGCCGGGAAACCGCTTGCGCGCGATCGCCAGCGTGTCCAGCGCCTGCTCCATCGGAATCGGGGGCAGGCCCATCCATCCCAACTCGGCATTGAGGAACTTCATGTCGAATGAAGCGTTGTGGATCACCAGCCGTGCATCCCCCACGAAATCGCGGAAGGCCTGCCCGACCTTCGCAAAGACAGGTTTGTCCTTCAGGGTGATCTGGCCCGGTTCGGCAGGTTGCGGCGGCTCCAGCAGGTCAGGGCCGATGCCGTGCACGCCGAAGGCCTCGGCCGGCATCGAGCGTTCGGGGTTGATGTAGACGTGATAGGTCTCGCCCGTGGCGACGTGGTTCCACAGCTCGATAGCCCCGATCTCGACGATCCGGTCGCCGCTTTCGGGATCGAATCCGGTGGTTTCCGTATCCAGTACGATTTCACGCATCTGTCAGTCCTGCCCTGATCTGCCTGACCACATCCTGCACCTGTGCGCGGGCATGGTCCAGAGTGTCGGTGACGATCACGAAATCCGCCCGCGCGCATTTTTCGTCATTCGGCATCTGCTTGGCGCGGATCTGCTCGAACTGCGCCTCGGTCATCGTGCCCCGTGCCATGACACGGCGCTTCTGCTCGTCCGGGGGGATCGAAACGCAGGCCACCGCATCCATCAGCGCGTCACCGCCGGTTTCGAAAAGCAGCGGGATGTCAAAGACAAGGATGTCCGACTTGGCTGCCTGTCGAAACGCCTCGCGATCTCGGGCCACAAGCGGGTGCACGATGGCTTCGATCCGTTTCAAGGCGGTCGGATCGGCGCCGATGATCCGTTTCAGCGCGTCACGGCTGACGGCCCCATCCTCGATCGCGTCGGGAAATGCCGCGCGGATCGGCGCGACCGCCGCACCGCCTTCCGCATACAGCCGATGCACCGCGGCGTCGGCATCCCACACGGCGCAACCTTCCTGCGCGAACAGGTCGGCGGTGGTGCTTTTGCCCATGCCGATCGACCCGGTCAGACCCAGCGCAAAGCTCATGCCAGAACCGCTGCGCGGGTTTCTTCCGTAACCTCGGGGCGCAGGCCGAACCACCGCTCGAACCCCGGGACCGCCTGGTGCAGCAACATGCCCAGCCCATCGACGACCGTACAGCCGGCAGCCTCGGCCTGTTCCAGAAGGCGGGTTTTCATCGGCGTGTAGACCAGATCAGTCACCACCGTTCCCGGCTGCAACCCGTCCAGCGGGACGCGCAGCTCGGGCTGACCCTGCATACCCAGCGACGTGGTGTTCACCACCAGTTCGGCGTTTTCGATCACGTTTCCGGCCTGGACCCAGTCGACTACGGAGATGCGCTGGCCGAATTCCTCTTTCAGGTGATCGGCGCGCGACCGCGTGCGGTTGGTCAGCAGAATCTCGGGTACGCCGGCCTCGGCCAGCGCCTGCAGCACCGCCCGCGCAGCACCGCCCGCGCCGAATACCACAGCCGGACCATCCTGCGGCACCCAATCCGGCGCGCCCGCGCGAAGGTTCTGCATGAACCCGTACCCGTCGGTATTGTCCGCGTGGATCGAGCCATCGGCCCGGAACACCAGCGTATTCGCCGCCCCGATCACCGAGGCGCGGTCCGACACGTGATCGGCCAGGCGCAACGCGGCCTCTTTGTGCGGAACGGTGACATTGGTCCCGACGAACCCGGCCTTGGGCAAGCTGCGCAGGACCGTTTCAAGATCTGCGGGCGCAACATCCATCGGCACATAATGGCCCGGCAAACCATAGGTCTTCAGCCAATAGCCATGCAGCGCGGGCGATCGGGAATGGGCAATCGGGTGTCCGATCACTCCGGCCAGTGGAATGCGGTTGTCGGTCATTGTTCGATCACCCCTCGGACCGCAAGAAAACTGAGCAGCTCCAGCAGGGGCATACCCAAGACGTTAAAATAGTCGCCGTCAATGCTGGAGAACAGGCGCACGCCTTCTTCTTCCAGCTTGTAGGCCCCGACCGCGTGGCGAATGCTGTCCCAGTTGCGCGCGACATAACCCTTCAGATAGGCATCCGAACTGGCGCGCATCCGCAACCGCACCTGTCCGACATGGCGCCAGACCGGTTCGCCATTCTGATAGATCACCGCCGCCGACAGCAGCATGTGACGCTTGCCGCGCATCGCCTTCAACTGCGCCAGCGCGTCTTCGGGCGTTTCGGGTTTCGACAGAAGCCGTCCGTCGAAATCCAGAACCTGGTCACAACCCAGAACCATCGCTCCGGGCGTCTTGTCGCTGATCTTGCGCGCCTTGAGCTCGGCCAGTGCATCGGCGATGTCGCGGGGCGGCGCGCCCTCGGCCAGAAGCGCGCGTTTGGCGGTATCCTCGTCCACGCGGGCGACCTGGACGGAAAACGGCACTCCGGCGTTCCGCAGCAACTGCGCGCGGATCTCGGACCCCGAGGCAAGAACGATGGGGACAGTCATGTGGAAAACCCCGTGGGCAAGTGGATCATTGGTCTTGAACGGTTTGTATGGTTTTCCGGTTGACACGCAAGCCCGCGATTTAGGCCTGAAACTTCCCTGAGTCGCTCAAAGACTGTCCGGTCGGGACAAGGATAACTCGGGATCTTGGGACTTCCTATTCATCAAAAGATGTCCCTTGAGTTATCCCCAAGACAGGTCCGCGATGTATAGTTTAAATGCTTGTTTTTATTATGTAAAAAATGAAATCACCAGAATCACCCAGTTTTGGAATTTATTCATCCACCTGGGGAAAACTGGCGGACAAAACAATAATCCACGGATTTTGCCCACCCTACAAAACCATCATCCTTTCTCTTTTCTATTTTTTTTATTAGGGAGGGTCCGACCAGTGCCGGGAAACCCGATGACCGATCTTCTCTTCACACTGTACCCTTGGGTGAAATCGCTGCACATCATGGCGGTGATCTCGTGGATGGCGGGGCTGTTCTATCTCCCGCGTCTGTTCGTCTATCACGTCGAAAAGGCACAAGCGGTAGACGGCGCTCCCGAGATCTTCTTTGAAATGGAAGAAAAACTGCTGCGCGTGATCATGCGGCCGGCAATGATCGTGGCCTGGGTCTGTGGCCTCATCATGGTGTTCACGCCCGGCATCGTCGGGTGGGACTGGTCCTGGCCTTGGGTCAAGGGTGCTGCGGTGATCGGCATGACCTGGTTCCATCACTGGCTGATGGCCCGGCGCAAGGATTTCGTCGAAGGCCGCAATACGCTCACAGGGCGCCAGTACCGCATGATGAACGAGGTTCCGACCGTTTTGATGGTCATCATCGTTCTGGCGGTCATTCTGAAGTTCTGAGGGCTATTTCCGCACCGGTTTGACTCGGGCGGCGACCGGCCTTATGTAGGGGTCAACCCATCCGTCCGGATGGCGCATCTTCCTGTTTGAAATTCAACGCTGTGCCGCACCTCTGCGGCCAAGGTCCGTATCATCATGACAATCGAATCCCTGAACCTGTCCGATCTGAAGGCGAAAAGCCCCAAAGACCTTCTGGCCATGGCCGAAGAACTCGAGATCGAAAACGCCTCGACCATGCGCAAGGGCGAGATGATGTTCCAGATCCTGCGCGAACGCGCGGACGAGGGCTGGACCGTGGGCGGCGACGGCGTGCTTGAGGTGCTGCAGGACGGCTTCGGCTTTCTGCGCTCGCCCGAGGCGAACTATCTGCCCGGCCCGGACGACATCTATGTCTCGCCCGACATGATCCGCCAGCATTCGCTGCGTACCGGCGACACGGTCGAGGGTGAGATTAAGGCTCCGGACGAGAATGAGCGCTATTTCGCGCTGACGAAGGTGACCAAGATCAACTTCGAAGATCCGGAAAAGGCCAAGCACAAGATCCTGTTCGACAACCTCACGCCGCTCTATCCGGATGAGCGGTTGAAGATGGAGATCGAAGATCCGACCATCAAGGACAAATCCGCTCGTGTGATCGACCTGGTCGCGCCGATCGGCAAGGGCCAGCGGTCGCTGATCGTGGCGCCGCCGCGGACCGGTAAAACGGTGATCCTGCAGAACATCGCGCACTCGATCGAGCGGAACCACCCGGAGTGCTACCTGATCGTCCTGCTGATCGACGAACGCCCCGAAGAGGTGACGGACATGCAGCGCTCGGTGAAGGGCGAGGTGGTATCCTCGACCTTTGATGAACCGGCGACCCGCCACGTCGCCGTGTCCGAGATGGTGATCGAAAAAGCCAAGCGCCTGGTCGAGCACAAACGAGATGTTGTTATTCTTCTGGACTCGATCACAAGACTTGGTAGAGCGTTCAACACCGTGGTGCCGTCTTCGGGCAAGGTTCTGACCGGTGGTGTCGACGCCAACGCCCTGCAGCGGCCCAAGCGGTTCTTCGGTGCGGCCCGGAACATTGAAGAGGGCGGTTCGCTGACCATCATCGCCACCGCGCTGATCGACACTGGCAGCCGGATGGACGAAGTGATCTTTGAAGAATTCAAGGGCACAGGTAACTCGGAGATCGTTCTGGATCGCAAGATCGCAGACAAGCGGGTGTTCCCGGCCATCGACATCCTCAAGTCCGGCACCCGGAAAGAGGACCTGCTGGTCGACAAGGGCGATCTGGCCAAAACCTTCGTTCTGCGCCGTATCCTCAACCCGATGGGCACAACCGACGCGATCGAGTTCCTGTTGTCCAAGTTGAAACAGACCAAGACCAATTCCGAGTTCTTCGACTCGATGAATACCTGATACGGTCTTGTAACCGACGCGAGGCCTTCGAATGGATACGATATTCGCCTTGGCCAGCGCGCAAGGCAAGGCAGGGGTCGCTGTGATCCGCCTGTCAGGACCGCAGTCGCACCAAGCGGCCAAGGTTCTGTCAGGTGGAGATTTGCCGTTGCGTGGCATGTGCCTGCGTGAGTTGCGGGCACCTGACGGGTCGCGCCTGGATGACGGGCTGGTCCTGACCTTCCACGGTCCGTCAAGCTTTACCGGCGAGGATGTGGCCGAGTTGCAGATCCATGGCAGCACGGCTTCGGTCAACGCGGTTCTGCGCGTCTTGTCAGAAATGCCGGATCTGCGACTGGCTGAGCCGGGCGAGTTCACCCGGCGTGCTCTTGAAAACGGGAAGATGGACCTTGCCCAGGTCGAAGGCTTGGCCGATCTGATCGACGCAGAGACCGATGCACAGCGCAAGCAGGCTCAGACCATCCTGGCCGGCGAATTGGGCGACTTGGCGGAACGGTGGCGGCGGGATTTGATCCGGGCGGCCTCATTGCTGGAGGCCGTCATTGATTTTGCCGATGAAGACGTGCCAACGGATGTGTCACCCGAAGTCCGATCGCTTGTGACTGCTGTCATGGCGGATCTGGAGCGGGAGGCGAAGGGCGTGAGGATTGCCGAGCGGATTCGCACCGGCTTTGAAGTGGCTATTGTCGGCCCACCGAACGCGGGCAAGTCGACCTTGCTGAATGCGCTTGCGGGCCGGGAGGCGGCAATTACTTCGGAATATGCTGGCACCACCCGCGATATTATCGAGGTGCGGATGGACCTGGCAGGCTTGCCGGTCACGTTGCTGGATACGGCCGGGTTGCGCGAAACAGAGGACCACGTAGAGGGTCTTGGGATCGCTCTGGCCAGAAAGCGGGCGGAAAATGCCGACCTTCGCGTTTTTCTGACCGAGGACCCGGAAGCGTTGGGAATCGGTATGCAATCCGGCGACATCCAGGTTCTGCCGAAGTCCGACCTTCGTTCAGATGGGACCGAGGGTGTGTCGGGGAAGACAGGTCAGGGAATAGACCGCCTGATCCACAACATATCGGTAGTCTTGCGGGAGCGAACCGCAAGTTCTGGTATTGCCACCCGGGAACGCCATCGTGTTGCAATGCTGAAATCCTCGGCCGCTCTGTCCGAAGCACTCAGAGTTCTGGATTCCGGCCCGGACCTGTACGATATTGCAGCAGAAGAGCTGCGGATCGCCATCCGCGCGTTGGAGTCTTTGGTCGGCCGAGTAGATGTGGAAAATCTGCTGGACGAAATATTCGCCAGCTTTTGTTTGGGTAAATGAGGAGTGTTTCACGTGAAACATTCGGAGTTTGACGTCGTCGTTATCGGAGCGGGGCATGCGGGGGCCGAGGCGGCCCATGCCGCGGCCCGGATGGGTGCGCAGACAGCTTTGGTGACACTTTCGGAAACCGACATCGGTGTCATGTCGTGCAATCCGGCGATCGGTGGACTTGGAAAAGGCCACTTGGTTCGTGAGATCGACGCCCTGGACGGCGTTATGGGGCGGGTTGCAGACCGGGCGGGAATCCAGTTCCGCCTTCTGAATCGCCGTAAAGGGCCCGCCGTTCAAGGGCCCCGCGCGCAGGCCGACCGCGCGCTGTACCGGGCTGCAATGCAACAGGAAACAAAGGCGCGAAAGAACCTCGAAGTCATTACCGGAGAAGTCATAGATTTCCGAATGGACGGTCATCGCGTTGCCGGGGTGGTTCTGTCCGACGGATCTGAAATTCCGGCGAAAGCGGTTATTCTGACCTCGGGAACGTTTCTGCGGGGCGTGATCCATATCGGCGATGTTCAGAGGCCCGGAGGCCGCATGGGCGACAGGCCGTCTGTACGACTGGCTGAGCGGTTGGATAGCTATGACCTGCCGATGGCGCGGCTGAAAACCGGGACGCCTCCGCGCCTAGATGGGCGCACGATCGACTGGGACGGATTGGAACGGCAGGACGGTGATGATGATCCGACCATGTTCTCATTCTTGTCCAAAACACCGGTGGCGCCGCAGATATCTTGCGGCATCACTCACACGAACGCGCAAACCCATGAAATCATCGAGAAGAACCTGAGCCGCTCTGCGATGTATGGGGGGCATATCGAGGGAGTGGGGCCGCGATATTGCCCTTCGATCGAAGACAAGATCGTTCGGTTTGCGGATAAGGACTCTCACCAGATTTTTCTGGAGCCTGAGGGCGTCAATGATCACACGGTGTATCCAAACGGGATTTCGACTTCGCTGCCGCAGGATGTCCAAGTCGAGTATGTTCGATCCATCAAAGGCCTTGAGTCGGCAGAAATCCTGCAGCCGGGCTACGCCATTGAATACGACTATGTGGACCCGCGTGTGTTGAGCGCGTCCCTGGCCTTGCCGGAGATCCCGGGGCTATATCTTGCAGGGCAGATCAATGGAACCACAGGATATGAGGAGGCGGCTGCTCAGGGCCTGATCGCGGGCCTGAATGCCGCGTTGGAAGTTCAAGGGCGAGATGCGATTCATTTTACTCGAGCCAATAGCTATATTGGTGTCATGATTGACGATCTGACCACACGGGGTGTAGCGGAACCGTATCGGATGTTTACCTCGCGCGCCGAATTCCGTCTGTCCTTGCGCGCGGACAATGCGGATCAACGCCTTACGCCGAAAGGCCTGGAAATTGGGTGTATATCGGATCACCGTCGCCTGGCTTTTGAAACCAAAATGGAAAGGCTGGGTGCTGTGAAGTCAGTACTGACCGAACGGACCTTTACGCCCAAGGAAATCCGCACAGCTGGCATCGAAGTAAATCAGGATGGTAACCGCAGGGACGGAATGGCAATCTTGGCGTTTCCGAACGTTTGCTTCGAGGACCTTGTGCCGCTGATCCAGCAGCTGGAGGATGTCGACCAAGACACCCGTCGGCAGATCGAAAGGGACGCGCTGTACGCCAATTACATAGCTCGGCAACAACGAGACGTCGAAGCCATGAAGCGCGACGAAACCCATGCCATACCCGCGGATTTTGACTATTCCTCGCTCACAGGTCTTTCGAATGAGTTGAAGCAGAAGCTGTCAGCCGCGCGACCGGCGAACATTGCCCAGGCGAGTCGCGTGGAGGGTGTTACGCCTGCTGCTTTGACCTTGGTACTGGCAAAACTCAGAAGCAGTCAGAGAGCAAAAAAGGCATGAACGGCGACTCGTGCGCTTCGCCCGATGGCTTGAATGTTTCACGTGAAACATTCGAAAAGCTGTCAGTCTTTGTCGATCTTCTGCGGAAGTGGAATCCAAAGATTAACTTGGTTTCGCGCAGCACTCTGCCAGAAGTTTGGTCGCGGCACGTAAAGGACTCGATCCAGGTCTTTCACTTGGTTGAACCAAAGAATCACTGGGTCGATCTGGGAAGCGGTGGAGGACTTCCGGGGCTGGTCTGCGCGATACTGGCCTCTGAAGCTTCGCCTGAGACGGAATTTACCCTGGTTGAGAGCGATCAGAGAAAATCGGCGTTTTTGCGCACCGTCATCCGCGAAACCAAGGCCAACTGCTCGGTAATTTCAAAGCGGATCGAGGCTATCGATCCCCTGGGCGCTGATGTCCTGTCCGCAAGGGCGCTCGCAGACCTGACGACTTTATTGTCATTCTGTGACAGGCATTTAAAGGAAGATGGAGTGGCTGTGTTTCCCAAAGGCGCCACCTGGAAAAAAGAAATCGACGCGGCACAACGGGAATGGAATTTCACCACGGAGACGGCTAATAGTTTAACTGACCCCCAGGCTGTCATCCTGAAGATCAAAGGAGTCTCACGTGGTTGATCTGTCGCGCCCTGCAGGACCTCGTATCATGGCGGTTGCCAATCAGAAGGGTGGGGTCGGCAAGACTACGACAGCAATCAATCTGGCGGCGGGTTTGGCCGAGGCAGGATGCAAGGTTCTGGTCGTGGATCTGGACCCGCAGGGAAATGCGTCCACCGGGCTTGGGGTCGAGGATCGTGATTGGACCACGTATGATTTGATCCTGGACGAGGCGCCCTTGGAGGCCGTCGTGCAGGAAACCGAAATCGAAAACCTCAGTATCGTTCCGGCCACGGTTGACCTCAGCTCGGCCGATATTGAGCTGATCTCGAATGAAAAACGCAGCTACTTGCTGCACGACGCGCTCAGGCAACCGGCGATCGACAAGTTCGGTTTTGATTTCGTTCTGATCGACTGCCCGCCGTCCCTCAATCTGCTGACAGTCAACGCGATGGTGGCGGCGCACTCGGTGTTGGTTCCGTTGCAAAGCGAGTTCTTTGCGCTGGAAGGCCTGTCGCAACTGATGCTGACGATTCGAGAGGTTCGCCAGTCTGCGAATCCAGACCTCAGAATCGAAGGTATTGTGTTGACCATGTATGACAACCGCAACAACTTGTCCCGGCAGGTCGAAAAGGATGCGCGTGACAATCTGGGAGAGATGGTATTTAAAACCAAGATACCCAGAAATGTCCGGGTCAGCGAAGCGCCGTCATTTGCACTTCCGGTCCTTCAATATGACTCGGGGTCTCTGGGGGCGATGGCGTACCGGCATCTGGCACGCGAAATCATGCAAAAGAACAAAAAAGTGGCTGCCTGAGCGGCTGTCAGGAGGGCGAAGTGAGCGCCAGAAAAGGAAAACCTCGCGGATTGGGGCGCGGCTTGTCCGCCTTGATGGCGGATGTATCACAGGATCCTGAAGGCCGGGTCACAGCTGAACCACGTCGGCCAGACATGAAGGTTCCGATCGAGAAGCTGCGGGCAAACCCGAATCAGCCGCGCCGCACATTTTCACAGGATCAACTGGACGAGCTTGCTGCCTCGGTCAAAGAGAAAGGGATCATCCAGCCCCTGATCGTTCGCCCGGTCGGCGGCGGCGAATATGAAATCGTCGCGGGTGAGCGCCGCTGGCGCGCCGCGCAGATGGCACAGTTGCACGACATTCCGGTCGTCGTGCGCGAATTTGACGACACCGAAGTACTTGAAGTCGCCATCATCGAGAATATCCAGCGCGCTGATCTAAACGCAGTGGAGGAGGCCGCTGGCTACAAGCAGTTGATGGATCGGTTCGGTCACACCCAGGAAAAGCTGGCCGAAGCCCTGGGTAAGAGCCGCAGTCACATTGCCAATCTTCTGAGGCTGCTGTCCCTGCCAAGTGACGTTCAAGCCCTTGTTATTGAAGGCAAACTCTCAGCCGGACACGCGCGCGCCCTTATCACGGCGGATAACCCGTCCGAACTGGCGAAAATTGTCGTGAAAGACGGCTTGTCAGTCCGCGCGACCGAGGCGCTGGTCAAGAAGCAGCAACAGGGCGACAAAGATCGTCCCGCACCGCGGTCGCGTGACCTGAATGCAGGCAAGGACGCGGACACGCGGGCCTTGGAAAAAGACCTTTCCGCGATTCTGGCGATGAAGGTGGTCATCAACCACAAGCCCGGAACCGAGACCGGGCAGGTCGTGCTGACCTATGAAAACCTGGATCAACTGGATGATCTCTGCGCCAAGCTCAGCCGTTAGGGCGTGACCAGATAAAGATCATCACCGCGCCCAAGGTCACGGCCTGAATAATCAGGACATGGCTGGGCACAGAGACCAGAACCGACAAACCAAAGACGGCGGCAACCGATAGGGTGGCCGCCTTTTTTGCGGCTGGCCGGATCGCGCCCGAGGTTTGCCAATCAAGGATCAACGGGCCGAAGGTTCGGTGAGACATCAGCCAGTCGTGCAGCCGGGAAGAAGAGCGCGCGAAACAGAAGGCGGCCAACAGTAGGAACGGAACGGTGGGCAGCAGGGGCAGGGCAACACCGATCATGGCCAACGCGACGCAGAGCAATCCCAATGTGGCCCACAAATAGTGCATGACTAATCCAGCAACTCACGGATCACCGCATTGAGAACCGCGCGGCCGTCAGCAGTGGCGGAAACGCGGGGGCCGTCTTGGGTGATCATTCCGATGTCTTGCAGATAGTCCAGTTTGGGTTGAGGCAAAGGGTGCCCGGACAGGCGATTGAAGCGGTCCATATCTAGACCTTCAGTTAAGCGAAGACACATCATGAGGTATTCATTCGCTTGTTCTTCGGCGGTCAGCGGGGTCCGCAGCTTTTCGCCATTTCCTTGCGTGGCAGCATTCAGCCATGCGTTCGGTGCCAAACGGGTTTCGGTTGCGATCCGTTGGCCGTTCACCGTGATCCGCCCATGGGCGCCCGGTCCGATGCCAACATAATCGCCATAGCGCCAATAGATCAGGTTGTGCCGCGACTCGGCCCCGGGGACGGCGTGGTTCGACACCTCGTAGGCGGGCATGCCGTGGGCTTCGCAGATCTCTTGCGTGGCCAGATACATGTCGGCGGCGCTGTCGTCCTCGGGCAGGCCGCGCAGCTTGCCGACAGAATAGCGGTCGCCGAAGGCCGTGCCGGTCTCGATGGTCAACTGGTACAGCGACAGATGGTCGATCGCCATCGACAGCGCCTCGGTCAGCTCGGCGCGCCAGGCCTCAAGCGTCTGGTACTGGCGGGCATAGATCAGGTCAAAGCTGACCCGGTCGAAACAGGTGCGGGCAATGTCGAAGGCGGCGCGCGCCTCGGCCACGGTGTGGATTCGGCCCAGCCGCCGCAGATCTTCGTCATTCATCGCCTGAATGCCCATCGAGATCCGGTTCACACCGGCATCGCGATAAGCGGCGAACCGTCCGGCCTCAACCGAGCCGGGATTGGCCTCGAGTGTGATTTCCATGTCGTTGGCGGGCCGCCAAAGGCTGCGGGCGGTGTCGATCACGGCGGCGACGGTTTCGGGCGCCATCAGCGATGGGGTGCCGCCGCCGAAGAAGATCGTGTTCAGAACCCGGTCAGGGGCTTCGGCGGCCGAGCGCTTCAGCTCGGACAGATAGGAGTCAAGCCATTGTTTTTGATCAATATTTCTGGAAACATGGCTGTTGAAATCGCAATAGGGGCACTTGGCCTCGCAAAAGGGCCAATGCACGTACAGGCCAAAGCCCCCGTTGCGCCAATCATCCGCCAAAGCAGCCTTTCACGAACAGTTCCACCGCGCGACCACGATGGCTGATCTTGTTCTTTTCCCAGCGATCCATCTCGGCAAAGGTAATATCGAATCCTTCAGGGACGAACATCGGATCATAGCCGAACCCGTTCTTGCCACGGATCGGCCAGACCAGATGACCGGGTGCGACGCCCTCGAACGCCTCGTCATGGCCGTCGGGCCAGGCCAGCACCAGCGTGCAGCGGAACTGGGCAGTGCGAGGATGCGGAGCGTTGCGCGCCTCAAGCTCGGTGTGGGCGCGGGCCATGGCCATCATGAAATCGCGGCCATTTCCAGTTTCGGCCCAGTCGGCGGTGTACACGCCCGGCGCACCGTCCAGCGCATCGATGGTGATGCCGGAATCGTCGGATAGGGCGGGCAGGCCGGTGGCCTGTGCGGCGGCGTGGGCCTTGATGCGCGCGTTGCCGACGAACGTGTCCTCGGTCTCTTCGGGTTCGGGTAGGTTCATCTCGGCCGCGCCCACGACGGTCACGCCAAAGGGCTCGAGCAGATGGGCCATCTCCTCGAGCTTGCCTTTGTTGTGCGTGGCTACCAGCAGCCGATCACCTTCGAACCGGCGGGTCATGCGGCTGCGGCCTTTTGCGCGGCCACCAGCTCGGACACGCCTTTTTCGGCCAGTTCCATCAGCTGATCCATCTGCGCGCGGCTGAAGACCGAACCTTCGGCGCTCATCTGCACCTCGATCAGTTTGCCCGAGCCGGTCATGATGAAGTTGCCGTCAACGCCGGCCTCGCTGTCTTCGGGATAGTCCAAGTCCAGAACGGGCTGGCCGGCATAGATGCCGCAGGATACGGCGGCGACCGGATCGACCAGCGGGTCCGAGATCACGTCACCGGCCTTCATCAGCTTGTTCACCGCCAGCCGCAGCGCGACCCAGCCGCCGGTGATCGAGGCGCAGCGGGTGCCGCCATCGGCCTGCAGCACGTCACAATCCACGGTGATTTGGCGTTCGCCCAAGGCGACGCGGTCGACCCCGGCGCGCAGGGCGCGGCCGATCAGGCGCTGGATCTCGACGGTCCGGCCACCCTGTTTGCCACTGGCGGCCTCACGCCGCATCCGGGTGTTTGTCGCGCGGGGCAGCATGCCGTATTCGGCGGTGACCCAGCCCAGGCCCGACCCCTTGATAAAAGGCGGCACGCGATCCTCGATCGTGGCGGTGCACAGAACATGGGTGTCGCCGATCTTGATCAGGCAGGAACCTTCGGCATGTTTGGTAAACCCGGTCTCGATTGAAACCGGGCGCATTTCGCTTAAATCTCGTCCAGAGGGTCGCATGAGATATCCTTTGTCTGCTGGCTTGGGGATAACGCCCGGCATGGCAGCGATGCAACCCCGATTGACCTTTCTGTTGGCAGCTATTTAATGACCACCCAGCAAGGGAACCACCGATGAGTGAAGCGAGCAAAATTCTGGACGAGTTGAACGACCGGTCGCGGGAAGTGTTTCGCCTGATCGTCGAAAGCTATCTGGAAAGCGGCGAGCCTGTCGGCAGCCGCACCCTCAGCCGGTCGCTCAGTGAAAAAGTCAGCGCGGCAACGGTTCGCAATGTCATGCAGGATCTCGAGTTTCTGGGCCTTTTGGGCAGTCCGCATGTCAGCGCCGGCCGGGTGCCCACACAGGTTGGGCTGCGCATGTTCGTCGACGGTCTGCTGGAAGTTGGCGACCTGGGCGAGGACGACCGCAAGAAGCTGGATGAGACGCTGGGCAGCAATTCCGGTGATGTCAGCGGTATGCTGGATCGCGTCGGGGCCGCCTTGTCGAACGTCACGCATGGCGCGTCGCTGGTGCTGACACCCAAGCACGAATCCGAAATCAAGCATATCGAGTTCGTTTCCCTGGGCCATGACCGGGCCCTGGTGGTATTGGTTTTCGCAGATGGCCATGTGGAGAACCGGCTGTTCACGCCACCACCGGGTCAGACGCCCAGTTCGATGCGTGAGGCGGCCAATTTCCTGAACGCCCTGATCGAGGGCCGGAAACTGTCCGATGTGCGCCGGATGATCCAGACCGAGATTGCGGCGCGCAGGCAAGAGATCGACGTGCTGGCCCGCGAGCTTGTGGAAAGCGGCCTTGCGGCCTGGGAGGGCGAGGCTTCGGACTCGGCGCGTCTGATCGTGCGTGGTCGGGCGAATCTGCTGGGCGACACCGGTCAGGAAGAGGAGCTGGAGCGAATCCGGGTCCTGTTTGACGATCTGGAACGCAAGCGTGACATAGCCGAATTCCTCGAATTGACCGAGGAAGGCGAAGGCGTGCGCATTTTTATCGGCTCGGAGAACAAACTTTTCTCACTTTCGGGTTCCTCTTTGGTGGTGTCTCCTTATATGAACGCTGATCGAAAGATAATCGGCGCCGTTGGCGTGATCGGGCCGACTCGTCTGAACTATGGGCGGATCGTGCCGATCGTGGACTATACGGCGCAACTGGTTGGGAAACTGATTTCCGATCGGAGCTAGAGGGTAAAAGATGGCAGAGCCGAAGAACGAAGACTTTCTGGACGACATTGCAACTGCCGAGGCGGAAGAACTGGCCGAGGAGATGGCCGAGATCAGCGAAGAAGCGCTGGAACTGGATGCCCTGAAGGCCGAGCGCGACGAGTTGCGCGACAAGTTCATGCGCGCCCTGGCGGATGCGGAAAACGCACGCAAGCGTGGCGACAGGGCCCGCCGTGAGGCCGAACAGTATGGCGGGTCCAAATTGGCGCGCGACATGCTGCCGGTCTACGACAACATGAAACGAGCGCTCGAGGCGGCTACGGACGAGCAGAAAGAGGTTGCGGCCGGCCTGATCGAAGGTGTCGAGCTGACCATGCGCGTGTTGAAGGACGTATTCCAGAAACACGGGATCGAGGTCATCACACCCGAGGTCGGCGACAAGTTCGACCCGAATCTGCACGAAGCCATGTTCGAAGCCCCTGTGCCGGGCACCAAAGCGGGCGAGATCATCCAGGTCTCGGCCGAAGGGTTCATGCTGCATGACCGCCTGCTGCGTCCGGCGCAGGTGGGGGTCAGCTCGACCCCGGCCAGCTGACGGGCCAGTGCTTCACTGACAATTGAATGGGGCGGTCAGGATTTGGCCGCCTCTTTCAGTTTGTAGATCAGGTCCAGCGCTTCGCGCGGGGTCAACTCGTCCGGCAGGATCTGGTCCAGCATGTCGGTGACCGGCGAGGCTTTCGCAGCCGGTGGCGGCGGGGGCGTTGCGGCGGAAAACAGCGGCAGATCATCGATCAGCGCTTTTTGCTTGCCCCCCTCGCGCTCGGTCTTCTCCAACTGGTCCAGAACCACGCGTGCGCGTTCGACGACCGAAGCCGGCAGGCCGGCCAGTTGCGCGACCTGCACACCATAGGACCGGTCGGCTGCGCCCTTGTGGACCTCGTGCAGGAAAATCACCTCGCACTCCCATTCCTTGACCGCGACGGTGGCGTTTTCGACGCCCTCCAGCTTGCCGGCCAGCGCGGTCAGCTCGTGGTAATGGGTGGCGAACAACGCCCGGCAGCGGTTGGCGGCGTGCAGATGTTCCAGCGTGGCCCACGCGATGGACAGGCCGTCATAGGTGGCGGTGCCGCGCCCGATTTCATCGAGGATCACCAGCGCCCGGTCATCGGCCTGGTTGAGGATGGCCGCGGTTTCGACCATCTCGACCATGAAGGTTGACCGGCCCCGCGCCAGATCGTCCGAGGCGCCTACGCGGCTGAACAACTGGCTGACTAGCCCGATATGGGCGCGTTCGGCCGGAACGAAACTGCCCATCTGCGCCAGCAGGGCAATCAGCGCATTCTGGCGCAGGAAGGTCGACTTACCCGCCATGTTGGGGCCGGTCAGCAGCCAGATGGCGGCGCCGTCCTCGGCACCGAGGTCGCAGTCATTGGCGATGAAGGCATCACCGGATTGCTGGCGCAGCGCGTGCTCGACCACCGGGTGGCGGCCCGCGACGATGTCGAAGGCGCGCGAGCTGTCCACCTGAGGGCGGCACCAGTTCTCGCCCCGCGCCAGATCGGCCAGCGCGGTGGTCAGGTCCAGCTCGGCCAGCCCTCGCGCGGCTTGATTGATGCGGGCAGCATGCGCCAGAATCTCGTCAGACAGCCTTTGATAGAGCCGCTTTTCGATCTCAAGCGCCAGGTTGCCGGCGTTCAGGATGCGGGTTTCGATCTCGCTGAGCTCAACCGTAGTGAACCGCACCTGGTTGGCGGTTGTCTGGCGGTGGATATAGGTCTCGCTGAACGGCGGGTTCAGCATCTTTTCGGCATGGGTGGCCGTGGTTTCGATGAAATAGCCCAGCACGTTGTTGTGCTTGATCTTCAACGAGGCGATGCCGGTATGTTCCGCGTATTTCTGCTGAAACCCGGCAATGACCGAGCGGCCTTCGTCGCGCAGGGTGCGGGCCTCGTCCAGCTCGGCGTCGAAACCGGGGGCGATGAAGCCGCCATCGCGCACCAGCAGTGGCGGGTCGGCGACCAGCGCCTGATCCAGCAGGTCGAGCAGATCGTCGAAGCCCACGAGGTTCTGCACCGCGGTCGCCAGCAGCACCGGCAGGTCCTGACCGGCGCAAATCTCGGCAATCGCCTGCGCCTGCGCCAGCCCGTTGCGGATGGCGGCTATGTCGCGCGGGCCACCGCGCTCCAGCGACAGGCGCGACAGGGCGCGGTCCAGATCGGGCGTCTTGCGCAAGGCTTCGCGCAGATCGGCGGCGATCAGGCTGTCCTGCGCGGCAAAATCGACCGCGTCCAGCCGCGCATGGATCACATCCAGGTTGCGCGAGGGGCTGGACAGCCGTTGTTCCAACAGGCGCGCGCCGCCCGGGGTCACGGTCCGATCCACCACCGACAGCAGCGATCCGGCCCGTCCGCCCGACAAAGATCGCGTAAGTTCAAGGTTGCGGCGGGTGGCCGCGTCGATCTGCACGACGCGATCCTCGGATTCTTTCATCGGCGTCTGCAGCAGCGGCAGTTTGCCCTTTTGCGTGATCTCCAGATAGTCGATCAGCGCGCCCATGGCCGAGATCTCGGCCCGGCCAAAGCTGCCGAACGCGTCCAGCGTGCCCACGTGAAACAACCCGCAGATGCGTTTTTCTGCCGCAGTGCTGTCGAAACTGGCCCGCCCGATGGGGGTGAGCGCGATACCCAGGTCCTGGACCGTGTCGCGCAGACCGGCCTCAGTGCCGTCGGCCACGATCAGCTCGGACGGGGCCAGCCGGGCCAGCTCGGGGCTGAGGCGGACCGAGGTCAGCGGCATCACGTGAAACGCCCCGGTCGAGATGTCGGCCCAGGCCAGCGCGGCCTCGTCGCGCACCTCGGCATAGGCGGCCAGAAAATTGTGGCGGCGCGCCTCCAGCAGGGCGTCTTCGGTCAGGGTGCCGGGGGTGACAAGGCGCACGACATCGCGCTTTACCACCGATTTAGAGCCTCTTTTTTTGGCCTCGGCCGGGCTTTCCATCTGTTCGCAGACCGCGACGCGAAAGCCCTTGCGGATCAGCGTCAGCAGATAGCCCTCGGCCGAATGCACCGGCACGCCGCACATGGGGATGTCGTCGCCATTGTGCTTGCCGCGCTTGGTCAGGGCGATGTCCAGCGCCTCGGCGGCGTTCACGGCGTCTTCAAAGAACATCTCGTAGAAATCGCCCATGCGGTAGAACAGCAGGGCGTCTTTGTAGGCCTCTTTGATTTCCAGGTATTGCGCCATCATCGGCGTGACGTTGGACAAGGCTGCTCCCCTCTGGCGTATTCCGGCGCGACCTTACAAATCCCCCAACCGCGACGAAAGGTGAAATCGCATAGTCGTTGAGGCGCGCCCGCGCCTGCGGTATGAGGCGAAAAGCCCCGAAGTCATGGAACCGACCGTCAAAATGCCCAAAGCGAAGATCACCAAAGAAGAGGCGCTGGCCTTTCACCTGGAACCCACCCCCGGAAAGTGGGAGGTGCAGGCCACCGTTCCCATGACCACGCAACGCGATCTGTCGCTGGCCTACAGCCCCGGCGTGGCGGTTCCGTGTGAAGCCATCGCCGAAAACCCCGAGACCGCCTATGACTATACCAACAAGGGCAACCTTGTGGCCGTGATCTCGAACGGGACGGCGGTTCTGGGGCTGGGCAATCTGGGCGCTCTGGGGTCCAAGCCGGTGATGGAGGGCAAATCGGTCCTGTTCAAGCGCTTCGCCGACGTGAACTCGATCGATATCGAACTGGACACCGAGGACCCCGACGAATTCTGTCGCGCGGTCAAGCTGATGGGGCCGACCTTCGGCGGCATCAACCTGGAAGACATCAAGGCGCCCGAGTGCTTCATCATCGAACAGCGCCTGAAGGAAGAGATGGACATCCCCGTCTTTCACGACGACCAGCACGGCACGGCGGTGATCTGTGCGGCGGGGTTGATCAACGCGTTGCACATCTCGGGCAAGAAGATCGAGGACGTGAAGATCGTTCTCAACGGGGCCGGGGCGGCGGGGATTGCCTGTATCGAACTGCTCAAGTCGATGGGCGCCCGCCATGAAAACTGCATCGTCTGCGACACCAAGGGCGTGATCTACCAGGGCCGGACCGAGGGGATGAATCAGTGGAAATCGGCGCATGCGATTTCGACCGAGCTGCGTACGCTGGAAGAGGCCATGAAGGGCGCCGACGTGTTTCTGGGCGTATCCGTCAAGGGCGCGGTCACGCAGGAGATGGTCGCCAGCATGGCCGACAATCCGGTGATCTTCGCCATGGCCAACCCCGATCCGGAAATCACCCCGGAAGAGGCGCACGAGGTGCGCGTTGACGCGATCGTGGCCACCGGGCGCAGCGACTACCCCAACCAGGTCAACAACGTTCTGGGCTTTCCCTACCTGTTCCGCGGGGCGCTGGACATTCACGCCCGCGCCATCAATGACGAGATGAAGATCGCCTGCGCCCACGCGCTGGCGCGTCTGGCGCGCGAGGACGTGCCCGACGAGGTGGCGCTGGCTTACGGCAAATCGCTGACCTTCGGGCGCGACTACATCATTCCCACGCCGTTTGATCCGCGCCTGATCTATCGCATTCCGCCGGCCGTGGCGAAGGCGGGGATGGACACCGGCGCGGCCCGGCGGCCGATCATTGACATGGAGGCTTATGAGCTAAGCCTCAAGTCGCGTATGGACCCGACCGCCAGCATTCTGCGTGGCCTGAACGCCCGGGCCCGCGCGGCGCAAAGCCGGATGATCTTTGCCGAGGGCGACGATCCGCGGGTTTTGCGCGCGGCGGTGACGTATCAGCGGTCGGGCTTCGGCAAGGCGCTGGTCGTGGGCCGGCCCGACGACGTGAAGACCAAGCTGGAAGCCGCCGGTCTGGGCGACGCGGTGCGCGAATTGGAGGTGGTCAACGCCGCCAACACCACGCATCTCGATGCCTACAAGGACTTTCTGTACCAGCGGTTGCAGCGCAAAGGCTTTGACCGCAAGGACATCCACCGCCTGGCCGCGCGCGACCGGCATGTGTTCTCGGCCCTGATGCTGGCGCATGGGCATGGCGACGGTCTGGTGACCGGGGCCACCCGCAAATCGGCGCATGTGCTGGACCGCATCAGCCATGTGTTCGACGCCGACGCCGCCCATGGTGCCGCCGGGATCACCGCGCTGCTGCACAAGGGCCGGATCGTGCTGATCGGCGACACGCTGGTGCATGAATGGCCCGACGAGAACGATCTGGCGACGATTGCCGAACGCGCCGCCACGGTTGCCCGCCACATGGGGCTGGAGCCTCGGGTGGCCTTCGTCAGCTTCTCGACCTTCGGCTATCCGGTCTCCGAGCGGACCGAAAAGCTGTACAAAGCCCCGCAAGTGCTGGAGGCGCGCGGCGTCGATTTCGAATACGAAGGCGAAATGACCGTCGACGTGGCGCTGAACGCCCACCAGCAAGAGGCCTATCCCTTCTGCCGCCTGACCGGGCCGGCCAACATCCTGATCGTGCCCGCGCGGCACTCGGCCTCGATTTCCACCAAGCTGATGCAGGAGATGGCCGGAGCCACGGTGATCGGCCCGATCCTGACCGGCATCGACAAGCCGATCCAGATCTGTTCGACCGGCTCGACCGCGAATGACATCCTGAACATGGCCATCCTGGCCTCGTGCGACATGGCGTGATCCGATGGCAATCTGGAACCTGGGCTCGATCAATGCCGACATGGTTTATGCGCTGCCGCACCTGCCGGCGCCGGGTGAAACCCTTGCGGCCAGCGGTTTGCAGCGGTTTCTGGGCGGCAAGGGCGCGAACATGTCTGTTGCGGCGGCACGGGCCGGGGCGCATGTGCGCCACATCGGCGCCGTGGGGTCCGACGGGCTGTGGGCGCGCGATCGGTTGACCGAATACGGGGTCGACACGCGGCGCATCGCGCAGGTCGATCAGCCCACGGGCCAGGCGATCATCGCCGTGGATGCGCAGGGCGAAAACCTGATCATCCTGTACCCCGGCGCCAACCACGCGATCGGGGCCGATCAGGTTTCCGCCGCGCTTGCAGACTCTGACACGGGCGATCTTCTGGTTTTCCAGAACGAGACCACCGCACAGGTCGAGGCCGCGAAGCTGGGCCGCGAGCGGGGTCTGACGGTGTGCTATGCAGCAGCCCCATTCAGCGCGCCGGCGGTGCAGGCGGTGCTGCCCTATCTGGATTTCCTGATCCTGAACGAGGTCGAAGCCGCCCAGCTGCAACAGGCCACGGGGCTGGCCCCGGCCGATCTGCCGGTCGAGCATGTCATCGTCACGCTGGGGTCAAAAGGCGCCCGCTATCATCAACGCGGCCAGGCGGCGGCAGAGTTTCCCGCCCACAAGGTCAAGGCCGTGGACACGACCGGGGCCGGGGACACCTTTACCGGATATGTCCTGGCCGGAATGGACCGGGGGATGCCGATGGCGCAGGCCATCACCCAGGCCAACCGGGCCGCTGCGCTGATGGTGATGCGGCCTGGTACGGCAGACGTCATTCCCGATCTGAAAGAGGTGCGCGAGGCCGCGCTGGATTAAGATCCGGCAAACGGCGCGGCGCTGCCCCACAGCTGTTTGACCCGTGCATCGCGGCCGCAGGCCTTCCGATAGGCCTTGTAGGCATTCAGCTGGCGTTTCGGCCCGAACCGGGTGAACACCAGCTTTTTGCCCTTGTAGTAATCCTGATGGTAGGCCTCTGCCGGATAGAACGCCCCAAGCGACAGGACCGGAGTCACGATGGCCTGACCCAGCGCACGCTGCGCATCGGCCTTGCTGCGTTCGGCCAAAGCTTTTTCGCCTGTGTCAGAGACGAAAATCGCGGTGCGATAGCTCTCACCCCGGTCACAGAACTGTCCGCCCGCGTCGGTGGGATCGACCGAGCGGAAAAACAGGTTCAGCAGGGTTTCACGGGAAACGCGGGCCGGGTCGAAGGTGATCTGCACCGCCTCGTAATGGCCGGTGCCGCCACTTGTGACCTGGCTGTAGGTGGGGTTCGGAGTCGTGCCGCCGGTGTAACCCGAAACCGCCTCGATCACGCCGGGCACGGATTCGAAATCGGCCTCGACGCACCAGAAACAGCCGCCCGCCACGGTCAACGTCTCGGTTCCCGCCGCCGGGGCCGGCTGAGCGCGCAGGATCAGCGCCAGCGCAATCAGCGCAAACAGAAGGGTCAGCTTGATCTGATCGAGGCAACGGGTCATGGCGGATCTCCTTTCCGCCTCAGGCTGCCGCGCAACGGGCCGGCTGACAATCGGCTGAAACCGTTTGTCACGCGGTGGTGAGACGAGTTTATCGCCTAGCCCAGCAGCTGCCCCAGCTTCATCGCGACGCCCATGTCGCCCGAGATCTTGAGCTTGCCCATCATCACCCCGGTCATCGGGTTCAGCTTGCCGGTCAGCAGTTTGCCCAGATTGTCGCGCGAGATGCGGATGGTGCAATCGGTTTCGCGGTCCTGGGTTGTGGCCGTGTTGTCGGCCAGAACGATCACGCCATCGGCGCCGCAATCGAATTTCAACGAGCCGTCAAAGCGCTTGTCGACCAGTCCCTTCTGGATTCCCTCGGCGATCTCCTGCAGCATCCCTGCCTCCCTGTTTCGCACTTGCGTTCGGAGTGACAGAGGGCAGGGGCCGGGGCAAGCGTGACCTAACGGGAAACCGCTCAGCCCAGGGCCTGCTGCGTGCGCGGGCAGGGCTGCCCGTCATAGAACGCATCCAGAACCGCCTGAAATTCGGGCGGAGCATCGGGCACGGCGGCGAACAGGGTCATGGATGACCGTAGCTTCTTGGCGTCCACCTTGCCCAGAATCTCCGCTGGGTCCTTGCCCGCGTGGGTCAGCATCAGCCGGGCCACCTCGGTCAGGCGACGGCGCAGTTCGGGGTGGGCCAGATAGGCGGCAGCCTCGTCCAGATCCTCGATCCCGTAGAGCTGCGCCATGTGCGACTGGCCCAACTCGGCCAGTTGCGGAAAGACGAACCACATCCAATGGCTGTTCTTCTGTCCCTGTTCCAGTTCGCGCAGGACATCGGACCAGACCGTGTCCTGCGCTTCGATGAACATTTCCAGTTCATCGTCTAGGCCGTCATCCTCGGTCACTTGGACAACCGCTTGTCGCGCGCCGCCAGCAGCTTGAGCCGCAGTGCGTTTAACTGGATGAAGCCTGCGGCGTCTTTCTGGTCATAGGCACCGGCGTCCTCTTCGAAGGTCACATGCGCCTCGGAATACAGCGAGTGATCCGACCAGCGGCCGACGGTCGAGGCCAGACCCTTGTACAGCTTCACGCGGACGGTGCCGGTGACGTGTTCCTGAGATTTGTCGATGGCGGCCTGCAGCATCTCGCGCTCGGGGCTGTACCAGAAGCCGTTGTAGATCAGCTCGGCATATTGCGGCATCAGCTGGTCCTTCAGGTGCATCGCGCCGCGGTCCATGGTGATGGATTCGATGCCGCGATGCGCCTCCAGCAGGATGGTGCCGCCCGGTGTTTCATAGATGCCGCGCGATTTCATGCCCACGAACCGGCCTTCGACAAGATCCAGACGACCGATGCCGTGCTTGCCGCCGTATTCGTTCAGCTTGGTCAGGATGGTGGCGGGGCTCATCGCCTCGCCATTGATGCTGACCGGGTCGCCTTTTTCAAAGCCGATCTCGATATATTCAGGCTTGTTCGGGGCGTCCTCGGGGTGGACGGTACGCTGATAGACATAGTCGGGCGCCTGAACGGCGGGGTCTTCCAGAACCTTGCCCTCGGACGAGGTGTGCAGGAGGTTCGCGTCGACCGAGAAGGGTGCCTCGCCGCGCTTGTCCTTGGCGATCGGGATCTGGTGCGCCTCGGCAAATTCCAGCAGCTTGGTGCGGCTGGTCAGGTCCCACTCGCGCCAGGGCGCGATCACCTTGATGTCGGGGTTCAGCGCATAGGCCGCCAGTTCGAACCGAACCTGGTCATTGCCCTTGCCGGTGGCGCCGTGGGCCACTGCGTCGGCGCCGGTTTCCTTGGCGATCTCGATCAGGCGCTTGGAAATCAGCGGACGCGCGATGGACGTGCCCAGCAGATACAGCCCTTCGTACTGCGCATTGGCGCGGAACATCGGGAAGACGAAGTCGCGGACGAACTCCTCGCGGATGTCCTCGATATAGATGTTCTCGGGCTTGATCCCCAGCAGCTCGGCCTTCTGTCGGGCGGGCTCAAGCTCTTCGCCCTGACCCAGATCAGCGGTGAAGGTCACCACCTCGCAGCCATACTCGGTCTGCAGCCATTTCAGGATGATCGAGGTATCAAGGCCACCGGAATAGGCCAGAACAACTTTCTTGGGCGCGGACATCTGACTTCCCCTTATGCGTAAGACGATTGGCCCCTAGCGGGTTTTCGACGTGGGGGCAAGAAGCTGTGGATTGACCGGGCGGCGGAATTGCAGTCAAACGGTATCAACCATGGATTGATTAAGGAAATTTCGGAATGCTCGGATGGAATATTTTTGCCCACTCGCTTCGGATGGTTTTTGGCAATCTCAAGCAGGTGGCGCAAATCGTTATCGGTCCGGCCGTAATCGGAACGGTTGCAATCATCGGCCTGTTCATGGTGTCCGGAATTCCACTTGAGGCATTCGATGACAATCCGAACGGGCTTCCGCCGGGGGTGAATCCGGGGGCCCTTGTTCTGTTCGCGTTTCTCCTGTTCGTCGTGATGGTCCTCATCATGGGCTGGATCGCGGTGGCCTGGCACAGATACATTCTTCTGGAAGAATATCCTTCAGGGGTGCTGCCCACCTTTCGGTTCGATCGCATTCTGGCCTATTTCGGACGCGGGCTGACGCTCGGGATCCTGATGGCAATTGCATTCCTGCCGATGGGGATCCTGACAGGCATGCTGGGCGAAGGACTGATCGCCGTTTCGATCATTCTGACCACCGGCTACATGGTTTTCCTGGCTATTTGCTTCTATCGGCTGTCCATCATCCTGCCGGCTGCGGCAATCGGCCAGCCGATCACGCTGACCGAGGCTTGGAACAACACTCCGGGCACCGCAGGAACAATCGTCGTTCTTATCGTCGTCTCGTTCCTGTTTCAGTTTCTGGTTCAGCTGGCGATCGGAGTTTTGTCGATCATTCCGGTACTGGGTGTATTGATCGCCCTGTTTTTCGGGATTCTGATCCTGCCGATGATCAATGTCAGCATCCTGACCACGATGTACGGCGTGTTCATCGAAAAGCGCGAACTGGGCTGATCGCCCGTACACCGATGTATTCCTTGCCCTTGTCGGTCTGATGGGGCAGGGAATGCGGCATGAGGGATTTCATGATCCGCGCCCGCGCCGCCGAACAGGCGATGCGCACCGTGTTTCCTGCAACACCGTTGCAGCGCAATTCCCATCTGTCCGAGAAATATGATGCCGACATCTGGCTGAAACGCGAAGACCTCAGCCCGGTGCGGTCCTACAAGATCCGCGGCGCGTTCAACGCCATGCGCAAGCAGCAGGGTCAGGACCTGTTCGTTTGCGCAAGTGCGGGCAACCACGCGCAGGGCGTGGCCTTTATGTGCAAGCACATGGGGGTCAAAGGCGTGATTTTCATGCCGGTGACGACACCTCAGCAAAAGATCCAGAAGACCCGAATCTTTGGTGGCGACAACGTCGATATCCACCTGACCGGCGACTATTTCGACCACACGCTTGCCGCGGCTCAGGACTGGTGCGCGCAGCAGGGCGGGTATTTCCTGTCGCCCTTCGACGATGACGACGTGATCGAAGGGCAGGCCTCATTGGCCGTCGAAATCGAGGAACAGCTGGGCCGACTGCCCGATCACGTGGTGTTGCCGGTGGGCGGGGGCGGCATGTCCTCGGGCGTGGCAACGTGGTTCGGCGACCGCACCCATTGCCTGTTCGTCGAACCCGCGGGCGGGGCCTGTCTGCGCGCGGCGCTGGCGGCGGGCCATCCGGTGGCGCTGGACAAGGTGGACAATTTCGTCGACGGCGCGGCGGTGGGCCGGATCGGTGACAAGCCGTTCCAGCTGTTGCGCGACCGGCATCTGTCGGACGTGATCGTCCTGCCCGAAGACCGCATCTGCACCACCATGATCGAGATGTTGAACGTGGAAGGCATCGTGCTGGAACCCGCCGGGGCCCTGGCGATCGAGGCGGTGGGCGACGTCCAGAGCTTTGTGCGCGGCAAGACGGTCGTCTGCGTCACCTCGGGCGGGAATTTCGATTTCGAGCGTCTTCCCGAGGTCAAAGAGCGGGCGCAGCGCTACTCGGGCGTCAAGAAGTACTTCATCCTGCGCCTGCCGCAGCGTCCCGGAGCACTGAAGGAATTTCTGAACATCCTCGGCCCCGAAGATGACATCGCCCGGTTTGAATACATGAAGAAATCAGCGCGCAATTTCGGTTCAGTCCTGATCGGGATCGAGACCAGCAAGCCGGACAATTTCCTGCGCCTGTTTGCGCATCTCGACGATGCCGGGTTCGTCTATACCGACATCACCGAGGACGAGACGCTGGCGCAGTTTGTGATCTGACCGATTACAGGTTGTCCTTTTAGCCGGACATGAATTCCGCGCGCGAGCGGTCAAAAGCCGCGATGACCGCGTCCAGATCGACTTCCGCCCCATGGCCCGCAGCAGCGCGCCGTTCGCCATCCTGACAGAGTTTGGACAGACTCTCAAAACCAAGGCTCAATGCACTGCCCTTGAGGAAATGCAGGTTCTGCTCAAGCGCGGACCGGTCGGTGTCCGACGTCAAGCGGCCCATGACCTCACCGACTTCATCCAGAAAGATCCGGACGACCTCGTCGAACTCCTCGGACCCGACTTCGTCACGCAGCTGGCGCACCCTTGGCCAGAGTATCATCACCGTCCTCCATGTTGACCGGTACCGCCTCTGATTACCGGCCAGGGGTAAAATCCGGGTTAAGCCGCTGCGGAGAACAGCTTTCATCGGTTGTTAAGCCGAGCGCCGTAGCTTTGCTCCACCCCCGTTGGAAAATGCGCAGAGGTTTCGCGTGCGAGTGTCCAGCCAAATTGAGGCCAAGGCTGACCTGGATTTTGGAGCCATCCGGACGGTGCTGGTGGTCGATGACAGCCGCCTGCAACGCCGTATTCTGGTGGCGTCGCTGAAGAAATGGGGATTCACGGTTGTCGAGGCCGACAGCGGTGAAGAAGCGATCGAGATCTGCAAAAAGGGCCTGCCCGATCTGGTGCTCAGTGACTGGGTGATGCCGGGCATGGGCGGGCTGGAATTCTGCCGCGCGTTTCGCGCGCTGGAGAACGACCAGTACACCTATTTCATCCTTCTGACCTCAAAAAGTGAGAAGCAGGAAGTCGCGCGCGGCCTGGATGCCGGTGCGGATGATTTCCTGATCAAACCGCTTGAAGCAGACGAGTTGCGGGCCCGCATTTCGGCAGGGGCCCGCATTCTTGATATGCAGCGCGAGCTTTCGGACAAGAACCGGTTGATCGAAACCGCTTTGGCCGAACTACGCCTTGCGCATGACGCCATCGACAAGGATCTGATCCAGGCGCGCAAGATACAGGAATCGCTGGTGCCGGAACTCTATCGGGAATTTGGCAGGTCCCGGGTCAGCCTGCTGCTCAAACCCTGCGGCCACATCGGGGGTGACCTGGTGGGGATGTTTTCGCCGGGCGCGAACCGGATCGGGTTCTACGGCATCGACGTCTCCGGCCACGGTATCACGTCAGCAATGATGACAGCGCGGTTGGGCGGGTATCTGACCAGCCAGCATTTCGATCAGAACGTCGCAATGGAGAAGCGGTTCAACAAGTTCTACGCCTTGCTGCCACCCGAGCAGGTGGCCGCCATCCTGAATGCCCGCCTGATGGCCGACACGGGGATCGAGGAATATTTCACCATGGTCTACGCCATCGTGGATCTGCGCAACGGCCACCTGAGGATGGTTCAGGCTGGGCACCCCCATCCACTGCTGTTGCGCCGGACCGGCCGGGCAGAGTTCCTTGGGGATGGCGGCCTGCCCATCGGATTGCTGCCCGATGTGGCGTTCCAGCAGACCGAAACCTATCTGCAGCGCGGTGACAAGCTGCTGTTGTACTCGGACGGCTTCACCGAATGCCGTGTCAAAAACGGTGATCTTTTGGATGAGGACGGGCTACAACGGATGGCGCTGGAATGCCTAGGAGCAAACAGCGGGCCCGAGTTTCTGGACGACATGTTCTGGCGATTGACGCAGGGTATGCCGCCGGGAACGGGGATGGAGGATGACGTTTCAGCCGTGTTTTTCGAGTACAACGGAAACTAAAGCCGGTGCAGCCGCGCGAAGTGCCGGTCGCCTGCATTGCCCAACATGTGAACCGCATCGCCGGTGTTCATCCAAACCGCCTCGTGAAAGGGTTCGGTCGGTGGTCCTTTGCGCTGCACCGGGCGGGCCCGGTAGATCAGACAGACCTTCTCGGCCCACAAATCATATTCGGGCATGTAGGTGAATCGCCGGAACGCACCAACCCGCCGCGGGTCCGCGATCGACCAACCGGTTTCTTCGAACACTTCGCGATGCAGGGCGACTATTGGCGACTCGCCGGCGTCGATCCCGCCACCGGGCAGCTGCAAGTCGGGTCCGGGTTCGGTCTGGCAGGTCAGCAGCAGGCTGGCCCCGCGCGGCAGCAGCGCATAGACGCCGACCCGGCGCGTGTATTTCCGTCCCGGTTCCGGGGTTTCGCCGAACCGTCTGATCATGTAAGGACCCTTTCAACCCCGAATGTACGACCTATATGGTGGCGATATGCCAACTTGCGGCGCTTAAGGAAACCCCATGTCTCTTGGAACGAAAATCGCGTGGGACGATACCGTCCTGCCCTTTCAACTTGATGTATCGGATATGCGTGGCCGCGTGGCCCGGCTGGACGGGGTGCTGGACGGCATCCTGAAGCAGCACAACTACCCCGCGCAGGTCGAGGCGCTGGTGGCCGAGATGGCCTTGCTCACCGCGCTGATCGGCCAGACCGTCGCACTGCGCTGGAAGCTGTCGCTGCAGGTTCAGTCCAAGGGGCCCGTGCGGATGATCGCCACCGACTATTACGCTCCGCGCGAAGAGGGCCAGCCCGCGCAGATCAGGGCCTATGCCAGCTTTGACCGCGACCGTCTGACCGAAGGTGCACCCTTTGATCAGGTGGGCGAGGGATACTTCGCGATCCTGATCGACCAGGGCAAGGGGACGCAACCCTATCAGGGGATCACGCCGCTGGCCGGAGGATCGCTCAGCGCCTGTGCCGAGGCGTATTTCGCGCAGTCCGAACAGCTTCCGACCCGCTTCTCGCTCAGCTTTGGCCGGTCGACCGAGCCGGGTGTGGGCGAACGCTGGCGCGCCGGCGGCATCATGCTGCAGCACATGCCAAAGGCGTCTCCGTTTGTCGCCAGCGGCGAGGGCACGGGCGAAGTTCTGACAGCCGCCGATCTGGTCGATGGCCAAGAAGAAGAGAACTGGGGCCGGGTCAACATACTGCTGGACACGGTCGAGGATCTTGAAATGATCGGGCCGTCCGTGGCACCGACCGACCTGCTGGTGCGTCTGTTCCACGAGGAACAGCCCCGCGTGTACGAGGCCCAGTCGGTACAGTTTGGCTGCACCTGCTCCGAGGATCGCGTGCGTCAAAGCCTGTCGATCTACTCGGCGCAGGACATCGAGAAGATGACCACGGACGAAGGCACCGTCACCGCCGACTGCCAGTTCTGCGGCGCGCATTACGTGCTGGATCCGAAATCGGTCGGGTTCGAAGCCGAAGATCCGGATGCCGGCTGACCTGATCCCGCGTCTGAGCGCGGCGCTGGCCCGTCCCGGCGATGGGTCCAGCGACTTCGACCTCAATCCCGGCACGGTTCTGCCTGCGGGGCGCAAGCTGCGCCCGGCAGGTGTTCTGGTCGCCGTGGACCTGGCCCGCGGCGATCCGCGCCTGATCCTGACCAAGCGGTCCTCGGCCCTGAAACACCATCCGGGGCAGATCGCCTTTCCGGGCGGCAAGCAGGACGACACCGATGCGGATGTGACCGCCACCGCCCTGCGCGAGGCGCAGGAAGAGATCGGCCTGCCGCCGGACCTGCCAACCATTCTGGGTACGTTGCCGGTGCATGAAACGGTCACGTCATTCGCCGTGACACCGGTGGTTGCGGTTCTGGAGAGCGGCTTTGACCCGGTGGCCGAACCGGGCGAGGTGGACGAGGTGTTTTCGGTTCCGCTTGCGCATGTGCTGAACCCTGCGAATTATGTGGTTGAATCGCGCATCTGGCGCGGAACACGGCGGTATTACTTCGCGGTGCCCTATGGCCCCTACTACATCTGGGGCGCCACGGCCCGCATGTTGCGCGGGTTGGCGGCACGGATGAACGAATGATGCGGATCACCGAAGACTGGATCACGAACCCGGCCACGCAGAACGTGTGTGCGGCGCTGACCGAGGGCGGTGCGCAGGCGCTGTTCGTGGGGGGCTGCGTACGCAATGCGCTGCTAGGGGCACCGGTCTCGGATCTCGACATCGCCACCGACGCCCGCCCGCAACAGGTGATGGACCTGGCCGAACGGGCCGGGCTGAAGGCAATTCCGACGGGGATTGATCATGGTACTGTGACCGTGGTCAGCGACGGCATACCGCATGAAATCACGACCTTTCGCCGCGACGTCGAAACCGATGGGCGACGCGCGGTCGTGGCCTTTTCCGACCAAGTGGAAGAGGACGCCGCCCGCCGCGATTTTACGATGAACGCGCTTTATGCCCGCCCCGACGGCGCCATTCTGGACCCGCTGGGTGGCCTGCCTGACCTGCAGACGCGGCGCGTGCGGTTCATCGGCACGGCCGGGGATCGCATCCGCGAGGACTATCTGCGCTCGCTGCGGTATTTCCGGTTCCACGCCTGGTATGGCGATGCGCAGGCCGGGATGGACCCGGATGCGCTGGCGGCGATTGCGGCCGATCTGGACGGGCTCGACCGGCTGTCGCGCGAACGGGTCGGGGCCGAGATGCTGAAACTGCTGGCCGCGCCCGACCCGGCCCCATCGGTGGCCGCCATGCGCAGCATCGGCGTTCTGGCCCATCTGCTGGCCGGCGCCGACGATCGGGCGCTGCCGATCCTGATCCATCTTGAATCGCAGGCCGGACTTGCCCCCGACGCGCTGCGCCGTCTGGCAGCCATCGCGGGGCCCGAGGTTGCCGGGACTCTGCGCCTCAGCAAGGCGCAACTGGCCCGCCTGACCCGGATCCGGGACGGCGCGCAGGGCGGTTCCGGGGCGGCCGAATTGGGGTATCGGCTGGGTCTGCAAGACGGGCAGGACGCGGCCCTGCTGCGCTGCGCCTTTCTGGAACAGCCTTGGACGGCTGAGACGGGCGCGGCCGTTGAAAAAGGGGCCGCGGAGTCATTCCCGGTCAAGGCCGCCGATCTGCTCGGGCGCTACTCCGGCCCTGCGCTGGGCGCGAAACTGGCCGAACTGGAAAGCCGCTGGATCGCCTCGGATTTCACGCTGGACCGGGACGCGCTGCTGCAAGTTTGACGGGAAGTCTCAAAAGGGGATGACAAGCCCTTGGGTTTCCGGATAGGGTGCGCCTGTCACATGGATGGAGGACTGCGAATGTATTACGGGATCTGGTTCGGCTAAAGCCAGAACACCTGACCCGTACGGGTGGTGTTTTGGCGCCATCTGCTTTCGCATTTTCAATTTTTCTGCTCAATCGGAGCACCTCCATGTTTCGCTTTTTCGAAAACCTCGTAGACCCTTTTGTTGCCTATGAAGAGGTCGACCGGCCGCCGACGCGGCTGTGGCCCTTCATGCTGGATTATTCCCGCCCTTTTCGGCGCGTCTTCTTCTGGGCCGCGCTGATGTCGATCATCGTGGCCGCGGTCGAGGTTGGGCTGATCTACTACATGGGCCGGGTCGTCGACCTGCTGGGCGGATCGCCGTCCGAGGTCTGGCAGGCCCACGGGACCGAGCTGGTCCTGGTCGCGCTGTTCATCCTGTTCCTGCGACCCATCCTGCATGTGCTGGACGTGTTGCTGCTGAACAATGCGATCCTGCCCAATTTCGGCACGCTGATCCGCTGGCGGGCGCACAAGCACGTTCTGCGCCAGTCGGTCGGCTGGTTCGAGAATGACTTTGCCGGGCGTATCGCAAACCGCATCATGCAAACCCCGCCCGCCGCGGGCGAGGTGGTGTTCCAGGTGTTCGATGCAATTTCGTTCTCGCTGGCCTATCTGATCGGTGCGGCGATCCTGCTGATGGCTGCCGATCCGCGCCTGCTGCTGCCGTTGCTGATCTGGTTCGCGCTCTATGCGCTGCTGGTGCGCTGGACGGTGCAGCGGGTGGGGCCGGCGTCGCAGGCCGCGTCCGATGCGCGGTCTACGGTAACGGGCCGGGTGGTCGACAGCTATACCAACATCCATTCGGTGAAGATGTTCGCCCATGCCCGGCAGGAACTCGATTATGCGCGCGAAGCGATCGAAGAGACCCGGCGCACCTTCCAGACCGAAATGCGTATCTTCACCATCATGGATGCCGTTCTGGTCGCGCTGAACGGCGTGCTGATCATCGGTGTGGTCGGCTGGGCCATTTACCTGTGGATGCAGGGCAGTGCCTCGGTCGGGGTGGTGGCGGCGGCCACCGCGCTGACGCTGCGGCTGAATGCCATGACCGGCTGGATCATGTGGGCTCTGACCAGCTTCTTCCGCCAGCTGGGCGTTGTGGCCGAGGGGATGGAGACCATCGCCCAGCCCGTCGACCTGCTGGATGCGCCGGGCGCCAAACCATTGCAACTGACCGACGGCCGGATCGAGATCCGCGACCTGTCGCACCATTATGGCCGCGAGACCGGCGGGCTGGATCACGTCAATCTGACCATCCAGCCGGGCGAAAAGGTCGGGCTGATCGGGCGCTCGGGGGCCGGGAAGTCGACCTTGGTCAAGCTGCTTTTGCGGTTCTACGACGTGGAAAGCGGTGCGATCCTGATCGACGGGCAGGACATCCGCACCGTCACCCAGGACAGCCTGCGCCGCAATATCGGCATGGTTCAGCAGGACAGCGCGCTGCTGCACCGCTCGGTGCGCGACAACATCCTGTATGGCCGCCCCGATGCCACCGAAGACCAGATGATCGCCGCCGCCAAACAGGCCGAGGCGCATGACTTCATCCTCGACCTGCAGGACCCGCAGGGCCGCACCGGCTATGACGCCCATGTGGGCGAGCGCGGCGTCAAGCTGAGCGGCGGGCAGCGGCAGCGGGTGACGCTGGCGCGGGTGATCCTGAAGGACGCGCCGATCTTGTTGTTGGACGAGGCCACATCCGCCCTAGATTCCGAGGTCGAAGCCGCTATCCAGGAGACGCTATACGGTATGATGCAGGGCAAGACCGTGATCGCCATCGCGCACCGGCTCAGCACCATCGCCCAGATGGACCGCATCCTGGTGATGGACGGAGGCCGGATCGTCGAGGAAGGCACTCATGGCGATCTTTTGGAGCAGGGCGGTCTTTACGCCCAGTTCTGGGCGCGCCAATCTGGCGGCTTCATGAACCCCGAGGCCGCGGACGAGGCAGCAGAATGACGGTCGCAGACCTGATCAAACCGTTTGAACCCACCCAGACGCCCCCGCCGCAAAGGCTGGGGGCGTTCATTCGCTGGTGCCTGACAGGGGCCTGGCCCATGTTGTTCGCCGCTGCGCTGTTTTCGGCCCTGGCAGGCGCGATGGAGGCCGGAACCGCCTGGATTCTGGGCTGGGTGATCGACATCGCGACCGCCAGCGGCCCCGAGAACTTTCTGACACCGCGAAACCTGTGGATGATCCTGGGCGCCGTGGCGTTCTTCATGCTGATCCGGCCGCTGCTGTTCGGGCTGTCCTCGGTGTCGAACAATTATATCGTCATGCCCAACATCCCGCCACTCGTCCTGGCCAAGCTGAACCGCTGGACGTTGGGCCAGTCGGTCACCTATTTCGACGACGATTTTGCCGGCCGCATCGCCCAGAAACAGATGCAGACGGCCAATGCCCTGACCTCGGTCGTATCGGAAACCATCAGCGCCATCGTCTTTGCCTTGGCCTCGCTCGTGGGATCTTTGCTTTTGTTAGGGTCTATTCATCCCCTCGTCATGCTGCCCTTCGTGGCTTGGCTGGCTGTGTATTTCCTGCTGGTGCGCTGGTACCTGCCGCGCATCCGTACACGCTCGGCCGCGCGGGCCGGAGCGCGGGCGATGGTGTCGGGACAGGTGGTGGACACGATCACCAACATCAAGACCGTCAAGCTGTTTGCCCATTCCGAGTTCGAGGATCAGGCCGCGCGCGACTCGATGGTTGCGCTGCGCGACAAGTCTCTGGCCTTTGGCAAACTGTCGGCCAGTTTCCGGTTCATTTTGATGACACTAGCGGGGCTTCTGCCGGTTCTGCTGTTGGGCGCGACGCTGTGGCTGTGGCAGGGCGGGTCGGCGACCACCGGGGATATCGTGGCGGCGGGCGCCATTTCGATCCGCATCGCGCAGATGACGGGCTGGGTCAGCTTTACCCTGATGGGGATCTACGCCCATGTGGGCGAGATCGAGAACGGCATGAAAACCCTGGCGCGGCCCGACCGGGTCGAGGATGCGCCGGACGCCGCCGAGCTGACGGTGCCCGAGGGCCGGATCGAGTTTCGTGATGTCAGCTTTGCCTATGGTCGCGACGTGGGCGGAGTCTCGGACCTGACGCTGACGGTGCAGCCGGGCGAGAAACTGGGCATCGTCGGTGCCTCGGGGGCGGGGAAGTCCACCCTGGTTTCGCTGCTGCTCAGGCTCTATGACAGGGAAAATGGGCAGATTCTGATCGACGGGCAGAACATCGCCCGCGTCACGCAGGACAGCCTGCGCCGCCAGATCGGCATGGTCACGCAGGAAACCGCGATGTTCAACCGTTCGGCCCGCGACAACATCCTGTACGGTCGGCCCGATGCCACCGAAGACCAGATGATCGCCGCCGCCAAAAAGGCCGAAGCGCATGATTTCATCCTCGATCTGCAGGACGGGCAGGGGCGCAGGGGTTATGACGCGCATCTGGGCGAGCGCGGCGTCAAGTTGAGCGGTGGCCAGCGTCAGCGTATCGCGCTGGCCCGCGCGATCCTGAAGGACGCGCCGATCCTCGTGCTGGACGAGGCCACCTCGGCGCTGGATTCCGAGGTCGAGGCCGCGATCCAGACCGCGCTGCACCGGGTGATGGAGGGCAAGACCGTTCTGGCCATCGCCCACCGCCTGTCCACCCTCAGCGAGATGGACCGGATCATCGTTCTGGATCACGGGCGCATCGTGGAAAGCGGGCCGCATGACACTCTGCTGGCGCAGGGCGGGTTGTATGCGCGGTTCTGGCACCGCCAGTCGGGCGGGTTCATCCAGACCGAGGCCGCCGAATAAGGGTTTTGTTGGCGCATCAGCCCGGCTATCAGGCAGGCCATGACGCAGGAATACACCATTCTCCGCCTCGGGCATCAGGGCGACGGCATCGCCGAGGGCCCGGTCTATGCCCCCCGAACGCTGCCCGGCGAGCGGGTCAGCGGCGCGTTGGACGGCTCGGTGCTGACCGATATCAAGGTGCTGACGCCGTCGGACGATCGGGTCAAGCCTCCCTGCCGCCACTACAAAAGCTGCGGCGGCTGCCAGTTGCAGCACGCCTCGGACACCTTCGTGGCCGATTGGAAGGTCGAGGTGGTGCGTACCGCCTTGGCCGCTCAGGGGCTGCAGGCCGAGATGCGCCCGATCCTGACGTCGCCACCGCAGTCGCGTCGCCGCGCCACCATCGCTGTGCGCCGCACCAAGAAGGGCGCGCTGGCGGGGTTCCACGGGCGCGCCTCGGACGTGATCACCGAGATTCCTGATTGCCAGCTGCTGGACCCGGCTCTGACTGCCGCCATCCCCGTGGCCAAGACGCTGGCCGAACTGGGCGGCAGCCGCAAGGGCGTGTTGTCGGTCACCCTGACCCTGTCCGAAGCCGGACTGGACGTGGCGGTGCAGGGCGGCAAGCCGCTGGATGGCCCGCTGGAATTGGCGCTTGCGCAGGCGACCGAGCAGCACGGGCTGGCGCGGCTGGCTTGGGATGGAGAGGTGATCGCCATGCGCAACCCACCCGCACAGCGTTTCGGTCCGGCCACGGTGGTCCCGCCGCCGGGGGCCTTCCTGCAGGCCACGAAAGACGGGGAACAGTCTCTAACACAGGCAGTTTTGGAGATTGTCGGCCCGGCCAAACGGGTGGTTGATCTGTTCGCGGGCTGCGGCACGTTCTCGTTGCCGCTGGCGCAACGGGCCGAGGTTCATGCCGTTGAAGGCGCGGCCGACATGACCCGTGCGCTGGATCAGGGCTGGCGCAAGTCCACGGGATTGAAACAGGTCACGACCGAAGCGCGCGACCTGTTCCGCCGCCCCTTGATGCCGGACGAGCTGCGCCGTTTTGACGCCGTGGTTCTGGACCCGCCGCGCGCCGGCGCCGAGGCCCAGGTGGCCGAGCTGGCTGAGGCCCGCCGTCCGGTCATTGCCTATGTGTCCTGCAACCCTGTGACCTTCGCGCGGGATGCAAAAATTCTGGTTCAGGCGGGCTATGCCCTTGAATGGGTCCAAGTGGTTGACCAATTTCGATGGTCATCCCACAGCGAACTGGTGGGCAGCTTCAAACTGGCAGAGAATCCATGACCCGACAGGAGACCCTTCGCATGACGATCCGGCAGCGCCTGCAGGCCTTTGTCGAAAACCCGCGGTTTTCGCAATTCATCACCGGCGTCATCCTGGTGAACGCGGTTCTGCTGGGTATGGAAACCTCGGACGGCCTGATGGCGAAATTCGGGCCGGCGATCGTGCTGCTCGACACCATCTGCCTGACCATCTTCGTGGCCGAGATCGCAGTGAAACTGGTGGCCAACGGGCGCCGTTTCTTTCTCAATGGTTGGAACATCTTCGATTTCGTGATCGTCGGCATCGCCTTGGTGCCCGGCGGTGCGGGTCTTTCGGTGTTGCGTGCGCTGCGGATCCTGCGGGTGCTGCGGGTGATCTCGGTCGCGCCGCGTCTGCGCCGGGTAGTCGAGGGGTTCATCCAGGCGTTGCCGGGCATGGGCAGCGTGTTCCTGCTGATGGCGATCCTGTTTTATATCGGCGCGGTGATCTCGACCAAACTGTTCTCGGACAGCTTTCCGGAGTGGTTCGGTGATCTGGGTCTGTCGGCCTATACCCTGTTCCAGATCATGACGTTGGAAAGCTGGTCGATGGGCATCGTGCGCCCGGTGATGGAGGTCTATCCCTACGCCTGGCTGTTCTTCGTGCCCTTCATCATGGTCACGACCTTTGCGGTCGTGAACCTGCTGGTCGGTCTGATCGTGAATTCGATGCAGGATGCCCACCACGCCGAGGATGAAGTCAAGACAGATGCCTATCGGGACGAGGTGCTGGACCGGCTTGAATCGATCGAACGCCGCCTGACCGAGCATATGAACAGCAAAAAGTGATTTCCGTTTCTGCCGGATTTTGGCATTATGCGAAAAAACGAGCAGGCAGTGAAATCATGGATCGTCGAGCATTTGGATTGGGTGCACTGGCAACACTGAGCCTTTCGGCTTGTGGAAGTGCGGGCCCCCGGTTTCTAACCTATAACGGACCCGAGGTGACATCCATCGTGGTGAACAAGGGCGCGCGCAAGATGTACCTGCTGCATCACGAGCAGATCTTGCGCGAATATGATGTCGAGCTTGGGTTCGCTCCAAGCGGCACAAAGGTCAAGCGCGGAGACGGTCGCACACCCGAAGGCAGTTACCTGATCGACCGCCGCAACCCTCGCAGCCGATATCACCTGTCGCTGGGGATTTCCTATCCCAACAGCCAGGATATCGCCAAGGCAAAGGCGATGGGCTTCGACCCGGGTGGAGACATTTTCATTCACGGCCAACCGAACCTGCGCAAGGAATTCAAGCGCGCGAAGAAGACACCGGATTGGACCGCTGGCTGCATCGCCGTCAAGAACGAAGAGATCGAAGAGATCTATGCGATGGTGAACGAAGGGACGTTGATCACCGTGCGGCCCTGATAGGCCGCCATTTTCCGAATCCGAACTGCAGATAGTCGCGCTGATAGGCTTCCTCGGCCAGCGCCTCGAGCTTGTCATCGTAGATCTGATCCAACGAATAGGGCTGGTCCGGCGCGGGCACGCCGGGCTTCGGCGGGGCATTGTGCCCCAGGCCGCGGGCCAGATTCGGTAGCGCGGTGGCCATCTCTTCTTCGCGCAGTATGAGATCGGGCAGGGCAAAGCCCGCAATCCCCTCCAGCATGCGGGCCTGCGTGCACCACAGCCCGTCGACCCGGATCGGGGTCTGGCCAGAAAGATTCAGCTGCAGAAACTCAAGAAACGCCGAAAACGCCTGATAGTGCTGCTCGAGCGAATAGTTCCCATCGCGCACCTGGCCCGGGATCGGCAACTTGAACCCGTTGCGCAGCCGGTTGCGGATTCCGGCATATGCGCCGGGCCCGGTGCCCAGGATCCGTTCGCAAAACACCGAATGTGCCCGCGCCAACGGGTGTCGCAGGACCGTGAATTTCCGGTGACCCGGATGCGCCTTCATCCAGCGGCGCACCTGTTTCTGGTTTCGGTCGGTGATCAGCTCGCCGCCATCAAGTTCGGACATCCATTGAACCACGATCTGTTCCGGTCCACCACGGATCGGCAGATACATCAACGGCGTTTCCGCGGCCGCGATATGACGCGAAACGGCCGGGCCCCGTCGTGGTTCAAAGTTTGGCGTTCGGTGCAGATTGAACCGGTCCAGCGCCGCAAGGGCCGCAACCATGGCTTCGGGATTGGTCACCTTGGACAAGGCCGGTTCCGGGTTCTGAGGTTTGAGATCCGGGGCCAGTTGATCCAGACGCGCCTCAACCCCCAGCCATGCCGCCAGTCCGTTCAGAACATCCAGTTGGGTCAGATCCTCGTAACCGATGTAAAATGCGGTCTGGCCCGTTTTTTGCAGCTGGTTGACCAAACTCAGTTGAAACGCCTGCTGCTCCTCCACGTAGTCCCGGAACTCGTCCGCATCAAACGCAACCTTGGTGGCGCGCCTGCGTTTGACGTTGGTCAGCATCCACTGCTGGGTCTCCCGCGCAATCTTGAGCGAGATGTAGCTGTCCAACGGGTTGCGGTTGAGAATGATCTTTGCGCAGCGCGGATCGTTCAGCGCCATCGTCAGGGCCCGCGGGTCGTGCGAGTGAAAAAACCGGAACCCGTGCAGACCCTCCGGCGCGGAACGCATCGCTTCGATCAGGCGGTCCGGCGCAGCATCCCTGTCTTCCAGTGAAAATCCCAGCACTTCGGTTGCTTTCGGGTATCCGATGAAGTGCGGATTGAACGCCTCGCCATGACACTGCACGCCGTCCAACGCATTCAAATTTGCCTCCAGCAGGTTCGACCCGGTGCGCATTTCGGCAAGAATGATGAAATAGTCAAAGTCGGTCGGCATGCGGGGTCATTGCACCAGGTAGGGCTTGCGATACGGGCGGGTCTGATTGCCGAATACATCGTCGGCAGGAAAGTCGCCCATCAGGTGAGGGTGCATTCCCTGGTTCTTGAGGTTTTGCAGGAACTTTCCAAACCCGGCCAGATCAACCATCGTCGGCGCCTCGATCAGATGGCTGGGCTGCGTCGCGCCCATCTCCTCAAGAACGGTTTGCAGGTGTTCCATCGGGGATTCAACGAACTCGGCCATTGACCAAACATGCACGCGCGCTTTGGTCCACACGGAATCCAGCACCTCAAGCTGTTCGGTCTCAATCTTTTGCAGGCGGGCCGCTTCGGCGCGGATGTCGGCGAAATTCATGTTCGACCGAAACAGGGGAACAGCCCAGGCACCGGTGACCACGCAGACCTGTGCGTTCTTGTCTCTCGCCAGAAACCAATTGATCTTCTGGGTGTCAGCGGGGCCGAATTGAAAACACTGGCGTTCGCCCCGGGTGTTCCAGATCAGGTTCGACAGAAACGCCGTCGGATTGTAGTCGCGCAAAATGGCGTTGTCGCTGAGGGACCCGTTCAGGATAGTCTCTCCTTCGGCGAATTCGGCGCGCTTGGGGTTGAAAAGATGCCCATGGACGCGGGCGCCTGACGCATTGCCCAGCCAGCTTTCAAAGCCCTCAAACAACTCGGAAAAACCCTGAAACACGGAGTAAGGAAACGCGGTCAGGCCGTTTTCGCTGCCATGGCGGGGAAAACGGCTTTGCATGTACAGGCCGTCGCGGCCGCGGGTACGACGCTCGACCGCTTTGGAGAAAACGCGGTCGATCTTGCCGGGATTGGGCTCGGCGGGTTTTCCGGCGAGGGACTGATCGTTCAGAAACGCCTGATACAGCCGGTCGGCGCGCGGCCAGATCTTGCGGGCGACGAAACAATCGGATCGGCGCAGCAACTGCAGGTGATCGTCATAGAAGATGTGCGGGCGGCCCTGATAGTCGAATTTCGACAGGGTCAGCGATCGGCTTTCGATCTGGGTGGAATAGAGCCGCGCCAGCGTCTGGAAATAGCTTTCGTCGGGGATCCATACATGCCGGAAATATCGATCATAGACCTCTCGCTTGGGGTCCTGCAGGATCGCGGTCAGGGTCTGCCGCGTCAAGCACCACCACTGGCTGCCCATATGCGGGATCAGCCCGTTGGGGATTGTCCGCCGATATCCGACCGCGCGCTGAAGCTTGACGAAGCGGTCAAACAGCTTGCGGTGTTTGCGCCACGAGAAGGGAAACCGCAGGGTAAAACGTTCGAGGTCCAGCCCGCCCACGGTCCAGCTGACATCGGCGGTGGTGGCGCTTTCAATGAAATCCACGCGGGGCCGGTCGCTCAGGTAATCGATCAGGTCCTGAACCGGGCGCAATGGCAGGCAAGAGCCGGATGACAGAAAGACATGGCGTATGTCGGGAAAGCGCTCCAGGATCAGCGTCGCGGCCGATTGCGAAGCGGCAACGATGCCCCAGCCGCCCCACTCGCAGACCTGGCGGTCGCAGAACAGGATCAGCGGATCATCCCCGCAGGCTGCGACAAAGTCTTTGAACACGGCCGGGTCGACCTTGCGGTCGACGTGGATGACCACCGGACAACCTGCCGCGGTCCAGTGCCGGGCAACCTGCTCAGCCCGGTCCAGCGCAGTGTGGACCAGCATCACGATGCCCAGGGTCCCGCTCATGCCCAGTTCCCTTTGGACATCAGACCCAGAATCTCAAGTTGGCGCCAATTGATGTATTTCTCGGACCATTTGCACCAGAAAACCGGTTTGCTCTCCAACTGGTCGACATAGGCCCTGTATTCGCCGGACGCGCGGTAGTGTTCACCGCGCTGCAGTTCTTCGCGGGCTTTGTCACCCAGCGTGTTGATCAGCTTGGCATGCAGCAATGCGCCGCTGGTTTTCTCGCCGCCCCACTCGTCGTAGACCTGGTTCAGGCCGCGCGGCAGCAGCGCATGGGTCGAGCTGACATAGACATAGCGCCGATCCCACTTGACCAGAGGGATCTTGTTAAGCGCGGGCGCTTTCGCGGGCTTGTCCTGAAAGAAAACCCTTGCCCGTGGCCCGCCCTGGATCCACAGGTTTCCGTAGGCGGGGTTCTTGGTGATCATGTAGTTGCCCGAGTCGAACCATGCGGCAATCTCGAACGGGTCCTGCCCCTCGTGATAGGTGGCGTCCTGTATCGGCCCCTCGGGATACATGTCCAGCAGCATCGTCCCGAAACTGCGCACCCCGGTGCCGTCCAGCCAGTCGGTCAGCGCGTCGATGGGACGTGTGTCGCAGAACGGATAGATCAGGAACTCGTCCGGATCTACGGTCAGGACCCAGTGTCCATGGGCGTATTTCCGCAGCAAGTAGTTGGACCAGTCGATCCCGAATGTCGAACGGCGATAGCTGGCATTCGTATACCAGACCGAGACATCGGGCTGCGCCTTGAGATAGTCCAGCGTGCCATCCGTGCTGTCATTGTCGACGAACAGGAAATGCCGGACGCCCAGCTTGCGGTAATAGTCCAGAAAATAGGGCAGGCGGATCTTTTCGTTGCGCACGACGCTCATCAGCAGAACATCACCGGACCGGATCTGCCGGGTGTTGTTGCGGACGGTGCGCAGATCGCGTCTTCGGCGGATGCAGCGCACAAGACGGCGCTTGCGCCGCAGTCTCATCTGGTAAGAATCCAAAAGGCTCACGCGCTGCCCAACCTTCTTGTAATACGCGAGCATGTCCGGGGTCCGCATTTGGTCAGACGGGAGCCGGACACTAACGTTTTATGACATTTTCGCACCTTGCGAAGCAATGTATTTAAAAGCCGTTAGCCAAGCATGGGTTTTTGGGGCACAGGATTCCCCGTTCACGTCCACCCGCCCGCTGACAGCAGTCCAAGGCTCTGCAGATGCGCCCAGCCTGAATACCGTTCTGATTGTGGAGTCCAAAGGTCGGGCCCGGCAATGATGCCATCATAGTATGGCCCGAATTGGTCGGGATCATGAAAATGCTGGCGCCTTTGTTTTTCGATGCGCGACTTCTCGACGACTTGCGGCAGGAATTTCGTGTGCAACAGGACGCCCGAGGGGGTTTGCCCGGAAGGCCCGCCATAGGCAAAATTCAGGTGTCGGGGCAGGGCTGAATGACAGGAGTTCACGAAGGCATAGCGACGGTCCCACTTCACCAACGGAATCTTGTTCAGGGTTGGAGACCGGTCCGGGCAATCGGCAAAGAAGGCGCGTTCGCGAACGCCGCCTTGCGCCCACAGGTTTCCCAACGGCTCTTGCCGGCGGGCCCTGTAAGGGCCGGGATCGAACCAGTTCAAAGTTTCGCTCGGGTCGGTCTCGGGGTCATAGGGCGCCGTACCCAACGGGCCTTTCGGGTATAGATCAAGCATAAGCGCGCCAAAGGCCGGCTGTCCGAATTGGTCCAGCCATCCCGTCAGATCGCGCAGGTCGCGGCTGTCGTGATGGGCATAGATCAGAAGTTCGTCGGCATCCACCATCAGGGTCCAGTGGCCGTGGCCATAGCGCATCTGCAACCAGGTCAGCCAGTCCAGCCCGAACCGCGCCTCGCGATAGCTGGCCTGCGTTTGCCACAGCGACACGTCCGGCTGGTTCAGCAGATAGGTGGTCGAACCGTCATCGCTGCCGTTGTCGACCATCAAGAAATGATCGACCCCCAGCCGGCGATAGTGGCGCAGAAACCAGGGCAGGCGCTCGATCTCGTTGCGCAGGGTGGTAAAGGCCAGAATGTCGGTGGGCGCGATCAGCCGGGTCTTGTCCGAAACCGACGTCAAAGCGTGGCGGCTGCGGAAGGATCGCCACAGCAAACGCTTGCGCTTCAGGCGCAGACGGTATCTGCGAACCCAGCCCGGGGCGTTTTCGTCATGGTGGTGCGCCGCGCCCATGGCATGATCACTTTTCGTAATGGCCGTTCTGATGCCAGCGCCAGGCATCGGCGATCATCACTTCCAGCCGCGACCGTTTGGGCCGCCAGCCCAGTTCGGCCTCGGCCCGGGTCGAGCCTGACACCAGCTTGGTGCAATCGCCCGCCCGGCGCGGACCGACATTGAAGGGCACCTCGCGGTTGGTCACGCTGTGCGACTGCGCGATCACCTCTTTGACCGAAAACCCGGTGCCGGTGCCCAGGTTGAACACCCGGCTGCCCTTGCCCTGTTCCAGCCAGCGCAGGCCCAGCACATGCGCATCCACCAGGTCGCAGACATGAACATAGTCGCGGATGCAGGTGCCGTCGGGCGTATCGTAATCGGTGCCAAAGACAGTCAGCGCGTCGCGCTTCCCGTCGATCGCGTCCAACAACAGCGGAACCAGATGCGTCTCAGGGCGGTGAAACTCGCCCACGTCGCCGTCAGGGTCGGCACCGGCCACGTTGAAATAGCGAAAGATCACGTGGTTCAGCCCGTGCGCCTGTTCGAAATCGCGCAGGATGTCCTCGATCGCGCGTTTCGAGGCACCATAGGCGTTCAGCGGGTGCTGCGGGGTGTTTTCGTCCAGCACCACGTTGTCGTGGTCGCCATAGGTCGCGCAGGTGGACGAGAAAACGAAATCCAAGCACCCGGCGGCCACGGCCGCCTCGATCAGGTTCAGCGATCCGGTGACGTTGTTGCGCCAGTATCGGCCCGGCTCGCTCATGGCTTCGCCGACCTGGCTGAGCGCGGCAAAATGCATCACTGCCGCCGGTTGGTACTTGGCAAAGACCTGATCCAGCCGTGCGCGGTCCAGCAGATCGCCCTGTTCGAACGGGCCGAATTTCACCGCATCCTGCCAGCCGGTGACAAGGTTGTCATAGGTCACGGGCACATAGCCCGCCTGCGCCAGCGCCTTGCAGGCATGAGATCCGATATATCCGGCGCCGCCGGTCACGAGTATGTTTTTCATCCGTGGTCCTGCCGAATGTCTGCCCGTCATGGGGTAGCTGCCAGGCTGCCCGCGCGGAACGGGGAATTTGCGCCTATTCCAACCCCATCGCGGCCATCATGCTTTCGATCTTGGCCACGTCCTGCGGATTGTTCAACTCCCAGAACTGACGGCCTTTGGCCTCGACCTCGACACACAGAACCTTGCGCCCGTTTTCCATGAATCGCAGCTGTTCCAGCCCCTCGAGTTGCTCCAGCGGCCCGACCGGCCAGCCCGGATAGGCGGCCAGCGCGTCGGGGCGGTAGGCGTAGACGCCCACATGGTGGAACACCGGCGTCGGATCCGACCCGGCATAGGTGTCGGCGGTGAAGGGGATCACTTCCTTCGAGAAATAGAGCGCGCTGTGATCGGACGCGAAGACGGCGGTGGTGCCGCCGACCCGGCCATGCCTGCGGTCGTTCAGTAGCCCGTTCAGCGCCTCGCCGTCGCACCGCAGGACCGGCGTGGCCACGCCGGCCTCGGGCGCGGCGCGCAGGCCCTTGACCAGATCTTCGATGAACCAATGCGGGGTCAGGGGGGCGTCGCCCTGCAGGTTGACCACGATCTCGTACCCGCCGCCCAGCCTGTCATGCGCCTCGGCGCAGCGTTCGGTGCCGTTGGCGCAGCTTTCTGAGGTCATCACCACCTCGGCGCCAAAGCCCTCGGCCGCAGCGCGGATGCGGTCGTCATCGGTGGCCACCACCACCCGGTCGACGTCTGAGACCGACATGGCCGCGCGCCACGACCTTTCGATCAGGGTCATGGGCTTTCCCGTTGCGCCGGTCAGTGACACCAGCGGTTTGCCCGGATAGCGGGTCGAGGCATAGCGGGCGGGGATCGCGATCAGAACCGACATCAGGCCTCCTTGAGTTCGACGCCGGGGGCATAGGCGATGAAGAACGGGTTGGCATAGCCTTCCTTGCCGTAGGTCAGCGGCGCGTGGTCGTCAAAACGAACCACATGGCCCCCGGCACCCGCCAGCACCGCGTGGCCAGCGGCGGTGTCCCACTCCATCGTGCGGCCGACACGCGGGTAGACGTCGGCCTCGCCCGTGGCCACAAGGCAGAATTTCAGCGACGAGCCCGCCGACTTGCTGTCCTTGACCTGGTATTTGTTGATGTAGTCATCCGTGGCCTGATCGCGATGCGATTTCGAGGCCACCACCAAAAGCGCCGAATTGTCCGGATCAGAGACTGAAATCGGGGTGACCTCGCCCGGTTTGTCCTTGTCCAGAGCGCCGGTTTCTTCGACCGATCGGCCATCGGCCAGGGTATAGAACATGCGCCCGCGGGCCGGGGCATAGACCACGCCGCGGGTGGGCACGCCGTTTTCGACCAGCGCGATGTTCACGGTGAAATCGCCACGTCGGTTGATGAATTCCTTGGTGCCGTCCAGCGGATCGACGATCAGAAAGGTGTCGCCCTGCTGGCTGTGCGATGCGGCCTGTTCCTCGGTCACCAGCAGGATGTCGGGAAAGGCCGCGCGCAGCCCGGCTGAGATCAGCGCATCGGCGGCTTCGTCGGCTTCGGTCACGGGGCTGGAATCGGATTTGACCTTCACGTCAAAATCATCGGCATCGTAGATCTCCATGATCTTGTCGCCCGCTTCGAGGGTCAGGCGTCTGATCACGGGGATGAGGTCGTCATAGGTCACAAAAATGCTCCGTTTCCATGGTTTGTTGATCCGAAAACCTGACGAACTTATGCTGTGCCGGATACGGAACGGCAAGGAATTCGTGCCACGCTGGCGGAACAAAACCGGGAAAGAGCGTTCGAGTGTTCTATTACAAGCGAAGCAGCAGCCTTGTGGGTGGGGCATTCAACCTTGCGGAACTGGTGTTTCACGCCGTGGTCCGCAACATCCGCTCGCAGCATTCCAATGCCGTAATCGCCATCATGATGAACATCGTCCAGGTCGTTTTGATGGCGACCGTGTTCTATTTCATCATGTCGTTTCTGGGCGGACGGGTGGCCAAGATCCGGGGTGAGTTCATCCTGTACATCCTGTCCGGCATCTTTCTTTTCATGACGCACATCAAGTCCGTCGGTGCGATCGCGGGGCTTGGAGGCACCAACAATCCCATGATGCTGCATTCGCCGATGAACATGATGGTTCTGCTTTTGGCCGCCGCCTTCGGGACCTTGTATACGCAGGTCGTTTCAATCCTGGTGATCCTGTTCGTCTACAGCGTCGCGGTCAATCCGATCGAGATGCAGGACCCGGGCGGCGCGTTCGCGATGCTGATCCTTGCCTGGTACACCGGCTGCGCGGTCGGTCTGGTCTTCATGGCGCTCAAGCCATGGATGCCGCAGACCTCCACCATACTCAGCAATGTCTATCGCCGGATGAACATGATCTTCTCGGGCAAGATGTTCGTGGGCAATGCGCTGGGCGGATGGATGCTGGCCATGTTCGCCTGGAACCCGTTGTTTCACGTGATCGATCAGTGCCGCGGTTTCGTGTTTCGCAACTATTTTCCGCGCAACTCCAGCTGGGAATATGCGCTTTGGGTCGGTATCGCCCTGATGATGATCGGGTTGCTGGGAGAGTTCTTTACCCGCAAGCACATCTCGAAAAGCTGGGATGCGCGCCGTTAGGTTGCCACGCGCAGCGTCAGGTTGATCCGGCCCCCTTTGGGCAGCAGGCGCGAAGAGCCGAAGCGGATCCGGTCGATACCGTGATAGGCCAACCGGGCGGGACCCCCCATGACGACCACGTCGCCGGAACTCAGCCAGACGGACTCGGTTTTGCCGCCGCGGGTCGTGTTGCCGATCCGGAACAAGGCGTCATCGCCCAACGAAACCGACAGGACCGGCCACGAGAAATCGGCCTCGTCCTTGTCCTGGTGCATTCCCATCTTTGCGCCTTCGCCGTAATAGTTGATCAGACAGCAATCGGGATCTCGATCGGTTCCGGCAAGGTCGCGCCAGATCGACAGGATCGGGTCCGGAATGGCAGGCCACGCCATGCCCTTGGGGTGCGCGTCCTGGTACCGGTATCCAGCCCCGTCCGACACCCAGCCCAGGGTTCCGGCAGACGTCATGCGAACGGACATTTTGCGCCCCGAAGCGGTGCTGGGATGAAACAGCGGAGCGGCTTTCAGAATCGGCCGCAGTAGCTCGATGATCTGCCGCTGAGCAGCGCCGTCCAGATGGCCTTTTCGGATGTCGAACCCCCGTAAATTCAGGCGCGTCATGACAGAAACCTCATTCCTTTCGAAATCCTTGCCAAAAAAGGCCCAAGATTCCCGAAAACCTGCATTTCACAACGCTTGCAGGCCTCAGGCCTCGCCCTTATATACGCCGGGACGCGCGATGGTGTAGACCTGTCGCGCCCAGCAGATCGGGGCAGGGATGCCGTAACGGGTTCCGGCCTCGGGACATCGCCTTGAAAAGAAAGGGATCGAAAAATGGGAAAAGTAATCGGGATTGACCTCGGGACCACCAACTCGTGCGTAGCGATCATGGACGGCGCGCAGCCGAAGGTCATCGAAAACGCGGAAGGGGCGCGGACTACGCCCTCGATCGTCGCCTTCACCGAAGACGAGCGACTGGTCGGGCAGCCGGCGAAACGCCAGGCGGTCACCAACCCCGACAACACGATTTTTGGCGTCAAGCGCCTGATCGGGCGTCGTGTGGATGACGCAGAAGTCCAGAAGGACAAGAAAATGGTGCCCTACGCCATCGTCGATGGCGGCAACGGCGACGCTTGGGTCGAGGCCCGCGGGCAGAAATACTCCCCAAGCCAGATCTCGGCCTTCATCCTCGGCAAGATGAAAGAAACCGCTGAAAGCTATCTGGGTGAAGAAGTCACGCAGGCCGTGATCACCGTTCCGGCCTATTTCAACGACGCTCAGCGTCAGGCCACCAAGGACGCAGGCAAGATCGCCGGACTGGAAGTGCTGCGGATCATCAACGAACCGACTGCCGCCGCGCTGGCCTATGGCCTGGACAAGCAGGACAGCCAGACCATCGCGGTCTATGACCTTGGCGGTGGTACCTTCGACGTGACCATCCTGGAAATCGACGACGGCCTGTTCGAGGTCAAGTCGACCAATGGTGACACCTTCCTGGGTGGTGAAGACTTTGACATGCGCATCGTCAACTACCTGGCCGACGAGTTCAAAAAGGAACACGGCGTCGACCTGAGCCAGGACAAGATGGCGCTGCAGCGTCTGAAGGAAGCCGCAGAGAAGGCCAAGATCGAGCTTAGCTCGACCACCCAGACCGAGATCAACCAACCGTTCATCTCGATGGGCGCGAACGGTCAGCCGCTGCATATGGTCATGAAGCTGACCCGTGCCAAGCTGGAATCGCTGGTCGGCGACCTGATCAAGAAGTCGCTGAAGCCCTGCCAGGCCGCTCTGAAAGACGCCGGCATCTCGGCCAGCGACGTGGATGAGGTTGTTCTGGTTGGTGGTATGACCCGGATGCCGAAAGTCATCGAAGAGGTGACCAAGTTCTTCGGCAAGGAGCCGCACAAAGGCGTGAACCCGGACGAAGTCGTGGCCATGGGTGCTGCGATCCAGGCCGGTGTTCTGCAAGGCGACGTCAAGGACGTGGTTCTGCTGGACGTGACCCCGCTGTCGCTGGGCATCGAAACCCTGGGCGGAGTGTTCACCCGCCTGATCGACCGCAACACCACGATCCCGACCAAGAAGTCCCAGGTCTTCTCGACCGCCGAGGACAACCAGAACGCCGTGACCATCCGGGTGTTCCAGGGTGAGCGTGAAATGGCTGCGGACAACAAGATCCTGGGCCAGTTCAACCTTGAAGACATCCCGCCGGCCCCGCGCGGCATGCCTCAGATCGAGGTGACCTTCGACATCGACGCCAACGGCATTGTCTCGGTTTCGGCCAAGGACAAAGGCACCGGCAAGGAACAGAAGATCACGATCCAGGCCTCGGGCGGACTGTCGGAAGAAGACATCGAAAAGATGGTCAAGGACGCCGAGGAAAACGCCGAAGCCGACCGCAAGCGCAAGGAGCTGGTCGAAGCCAAGAACCAGGCCGAAAGCCTGATCCACGCGACCGAGAAATCGATCGAGGAGCATGGCGACAAGGTCGATCCGTCGACCATCGAGGCCATCGAACTGGCGCTGGCGGCCCTCAAGGACGAGGTCGAGTCGGACAATGCCGACAAGATCAAGGCCGGCATCCAGAACGTGACCGAAGCGGCCATGAAACTGGGCGAGGCGATCTACAAGGCGCAGTCCGAAGAGGCCAGCGACGAACCGGCAGCCGCGGATGCGGGTCCCGGCGATGACGACATCGTCGATGCCGAGTTCGAAGACCTGGACGATGACAAGCGCAACTAACGGGTAACCGGGCCAATTCGGGCCGGTCCGGATGCCGGGCCGGCCCGTTTACGTTGAGGCAGAAGGAAATACCGATGTCAAAACGCGACTATTACGAAGTGCTCGGCGTGTCCAAGGGTGCTTCGGCGGATGAGATCAAGAAAGCTTTTCGCCGGAAGGCGAAAGAGCTGCACCCCGATCGCAACAAAGACAACCCGGATGCCGAGGCCCTTTTCAAAGAGGCCAACGAGGCCTATGACGTTCTGCGCGACGCTGACAAAAAGGCCGCGTATGACCGGTTCGGCCATGCTGCGTTCGAGAATGGCATGGGCGGCGGCCAGCGTGGTGGCGGCTTTGGATCGGGCGATTTCTCCAGCGCGTTTTCCGATGTGTTCGATGACCTGTTCGGCGATTTCATGGGGGGACAGCGTGGCGGCGGCGGTCGCCGTGCCGCTCGCGGCTCGGACCTGCGCTACAACCTGAGGGTTTCGCTGGAAGAGGCCTATTCCGGCCTGCAGAAAACCATCAACGTGCCGACCGCGGTGGCCTGCTCGTCCTGCGAGGGCACCGGCGCCGAGGGCGGAGTTGAACCAACCACCTGCCCGACCTGTTCCGGCATGGGCAAGGTGCGCGCACAACAGGGCTTTTTCACTGTCGAGCGCAGCTGCCCGACCTGTGCGGGTCTGGGGCAAATCATCAAAAACCCCTGCAAATCCTGCCACGGCTCGGGCCGGGTCGAGAAGGAGCGCGCGCTGTCGGTCAACATTCCGGCAGGCGTCGAAACCGGCACCCGTATCCGTTTGGCTGGCGAGGGCGAGGCCGGAATGCGCGGCGGTCCTCCGGGTGATCTCTACATCTTTGTCGAGGTGACGCAGCACAAGCTGTTCGAACGGGATGGCCCGAACCTGTATTGCCGCGTGCCTGTCAGCATGGCGAAGGCGGCGCTGGGCGGCTCGATAGAAGTGCCCACCATCGACGGTGGCCGCGGCCGGGTGCAGATTCCGGCCGGCAGCCAGTCGGGCCGGCAGATGCGCCTGCGCGGCAAGGGTATGCCTGCGCTGCGGGGCGGCGGTATCGGTGACATGTTCATCGAGCTTGCGGTCGAGACTCCGGTCAACCTGACCGCGAGGCAAAAAGAGCTGCTGCAGGAGTTCGACGATCTGGGAGAGGACAACCACCCGGAATCGAAAAGCTTTTTCTCGTCCGTTAAATCCTTCTGGGAAAGGATGCAAAGCTGATCCCAGCGTTCCAGACCCCGAAAGGCCGGCGTATCATCGCCGGCTTTTTTGTTTTCTAAGTCCAGATTGGCCCGAAACTGCGCGGAATTGGCCCTTGATTCTCGGCCTCAGCCTTGAGAATGTCCGCGCCAACCGTTGGGGTGCCCCGGAACCGGGGCTGAGAGGCGCGAGCCAACCCATCGAACCTGATCCGGGCAATACCGGCGGAGGGAACGGTCTAAAACACTCAGACGTTTTCCATGCCCGCGTTGCCCCACATGCAAGAAGGGAGCGACATGGCGCATATCGCTTTGACCATCGCAGGATCCGACAGCGGCGGAGGGGCCGGTATTCAGGCCGATCTCAAAGCGATGTCGGCGCTGGGTGTGTTCGGTGCCAGTGTCATCACCGCGGTCACCGCCCAGAACACGCAGGCGGTCACCGCTGTGCATGGTATCCCGCTGGACGTGATTGCCGCGCAGATCGACGCGGTTCTGTCCGATCTGGACGTGCGCGCGGTCAAGATCGGCATGTTGGCCACGCCCGAGATCATCCAAACCGTCGCCGACGGCCTGTCCGGCTTTGCCGGGCCCATCGTGCTGGACCCGGTGATGATCGCCAAATCGGGCGATGCCCTGCTGGCGCGCGAGGCGGTGCAAACGTTGCGCGAGGTGCTGCTGCCCCGCGCCACCGTCCTGACCCCGAACCTGCCCGAGGCCGCCTGTCTGCTGGACCGGTTGGTCGCCGAAACGCCCGAGGAGATGGTCGCGCAGGGCCATGACCTGTGCACCCTGGGGGCTGGGGCCGTCCTGATGAAAGGCGGACACGGCAAGGGCGATACCTGCCATGATCTGCTGATCGATCAGAACGGCGTAATCGGTGAATTTACCGCGCCCCGTCAGGACACGCGCAACACCCACGGCACCGGATGCACCCTGTCCTCGGCCGTCGCGGCCGGTCTGGCCAAGGGGCTGCCTCTGGTCGATGCGGTGGCGCAGGCGCATGACTACCTGCAAGGCGCGATCACCCGCGCGGATGAGTTGCAGGTCGGCTCGGGCCACGGGCCGGTACATCACTTCCACCGGGTATGGCCGGCGTGACGGTTTGGTCGGTCATAGGTGCCGGCGTCGCCGGCTTGGCCGTGGCCTCGGAACTGGTGGCGCGGGGCGCGCAGGTACAGGTGTTCGATCCGGGCGGGCCGCCCGGTGCGCATGGGTGTTCCTGGTGGGCCGGCGGCATGCTGGCGCCGTGGTGCGAATATGAAAATGCCGAGGAACCGGTGCTGAGGCTGGGGCAGCAGGCGATCGACTGGTGGGCGGCCCGCATCCCGGTCGCGCGGCAGGGAACGCTGGTCGTGGCCAACACGCGCGACCTGCCCGACCTGCGCCGCTTTGCCCGCCGGACCGAGGGATTCACGCAGGTCGATCACGCGAAAATCGCCAAATTAGAGCCTGATCTGCACGGGTTTTCCCAAGGCCTGTTCTTCGCCGACGAGGCCCATCTGGACCCTCGCCGGGCATTGCAGGACCTCTATCGCGGCCTGCAGGACAAAGGGGTCGAATTCCACCGCAAGCTGGCCCCGTCGCGGCTGGACAACGCCATCGACTGCCGGGGCCTGCACGCGCGCGACATCCTGCATGATTTGCGCGGTGTGAAGGGGGAAATGCTGGTGATCCGCTGCCCCGACGTGACCCTGACCCGGCCCGTGCGGCTGTTGCATCCCCGGATGCCGCTCTATGTCGTACCGCGGGGCGAGGGCATCTACATGCTGGGCGCCACGATGATCGAATCCGAGGACAGCAGCCGGATCACCGCGCGCTCGATGCTGGAGCTGCTCAGTGCGGCCTATGCGCTGAACCCGGCCTTTGGCGAGGCCGAAGTGCTGGAGATCGGCGTCGATCTGCGCCCGGCCTTTCCCGACAACCTGCCGCGGATCCGCCGGCTGGGGCGGACGATCTATGCCAACGGGTTGTATCGCCACGGCTACCTGCTGGCCCCGGCGCTGGCCCGGGGCGTGGCCGATCTGGCGCTGAACAACACACATTCGGAGATGGTCGATGAAGATCGTGCTTAACGGCGAGCCGCGCGAGGTGCGCGCCGAAACCCTTGGCGAATTGCTGGCCGAATGCGGCTTTTCCGGCCGCGTCGCCACCGCGGTGAACGAGGAATTCGTGCCCTCAAGCCTGCGCATCGCGCATAAACTGGCCGAGGGCGACCGGGTTGAGGTCGTCGCACCGATGCAGGGGGGATGAAGATGAAGACGTTTTACGGCACCGAACTGCCCAACCCGCTGATGTTGGGCACCGCGCAATATCCCAGCCCGGCGATCCTGGAACAGGCGTTCCGGGCCAGCGTCGCGGGTGTCGCCACTGTCTCGCTGCGGCGCGAAGGCGCGGGCGGAGCAGGTCAGGCCTTCTGGTCGATGATCCGCGATCTGGGCGTGCTGATCCTGCCCAACACCGCCGGCTGCCACACGGTCAAAGAAGCCGTCACCACCGCCCACATGGCGCGCGAGGTGTTCGACACGCCGTGGATCAAGTTGGAACTGATCGGCCACACCGACAGCCTGCAGCCCGACGTGTTCCAACTGGTCGAGGCCGCGCGCATTCTGACCGACGAAGGGTTTCAGGTGTTCCCCTACACCACCGAAGACCTGATCGTGGCCGAACGCCTGCTGGCCGCCGGGTGCCAGGTGCTGATGCCCTGGGGCGCGCCGATCGGGTCGGGGCGGGGCCTGAACAACGAATACGCCCTGCGCGCGATGCGGGCCGAGTTTCCCGACGTGCCGCTGGTGGTGGATGCGGGCATCGGTCTGCCCAGCCACGCCGCCCACGCGATGGAGCTGGGCTATGACGCGGTTCTGCTGAACACCGCCGTCGCCCGCGCGGGCGATCCGGTGGCGATGGCGCAGGCCATGGCGCTGGCGGTGCAGGCCGGGCAACTGGCGCATCAGGCCGACCCGATCGAGCCGCGCGACATGGCCGAACCCTCGACCCCGGTGATCGGAAAGGCCTTTTTGTCATGACGCTCGACCGCTTCTATCCGATCTTCGATCATAGCGACTGGCTGCGGCGGATGCTGCCGCTGGGTGTGAAGCTGGTGCAGCTGCGGATCAAGGATCAGCCCGACGCGGTGGTGCGCACGGAAATCGCCGCCGCGCAGGCCCTGTGCCGGGACCACGGCGCGGTGCTGGTGGTGAACGACTATTGGCAGGCGGCCATCGACGCGGGATGTGACTGGATTCATCTGGGGCAGGAGGATCTGGACGACGCCGACCTGCCCGCCATCCGCAAGGCCGGGCTGAAACTGGGCGTGTCCACCCATGACGATGACGAGCTTGAACGCGTGCTGTCGATGGATCCGGACTATGTGGCCCTGGGGCCGGTCTATCCGACCATCCTGAAAAAGATGAAATGGCACCAACAGGGCCTGCCGCGCGTGACCGAGTGGAAACGACGCGTGGGCGACATCCCCCTTGTCGGCATCGGCGGCATGAGCGTCGAGCGCGCGCCGGGCGTGTTTCAGGCCGGGGCCGACATCGTCTCGGTCGTGACCGACATCACCCTGAACGCCGACCCCGAAGGCAGGGTGCGCCAGTGGCTCGAGGTCACGCGATGAGCCGCTATGCCCGCCAGATGATCCTGCCCGAGGTCGGGGCCGAAGGGCAGAACCGCCTTGCCCGCGCGCGGGTTCTGGTGGTGGGCGCCGGGGGGCTGGCCGCGCCCGCGCTGCCGCTGCTGGCCGGGGCCGGGGTGGGGCATCTAACTATCGTCGACCCCGATACGGTGGACCTGTCGAACCTGCACCGCCAGACGTTGTTCGGCGAGGCCGATTGCAGCCGCTCCAAGGCCGAAGCCGCCGCCGAACGCTGCCGGGCGCTGAATGGTGAGATCACCGTTGAAGCGCGAAAACAGGCTCTAACACCGGCAAATGCTGCTGATCTGGTGGCCGAGGTCGACCTGGTTCTGGACTGCGCCGACAGCTATGCGGCCAGCTATACGCTGTCGGATACCTGCCTGGCGCAGGGTAAACCGCTGATCAGCGCCTCGGTCCTGGGTCTGTCGGGTTATGTCGGCGGGTTCTGCGGCGGCGCGCCGTCTCTGCGCGCTGTATTCCCCGATGCGCCCGACAGCGGGGCCAGCTGCGCCACCGCCGGGGTGCTGGGTCCGGTCGTGGCGATGATCGGCGCGATGCAGGCGCAGATGGCGCTGGGCGTGATCCTGGGCCTCGATCCCTCGCCGCTGGGCCAGATGGTGCAGGTGGACGGGCGCAGTTGCACCAGCAGCGGCTTCCGCTTTGACACCGCGCCGGAACCGGACGGCCATTTCCCCTTTGTTGCCCCCTCGCAACTGACCCCGAACGACCTGGTTGTCGATCTGCGCAGCGTCGAGGAGGCGCCCAAGCCGATCCACCCCAACGCCCGCCGCCTGACGGTCGAGGCGCTGAAAGCAGACCCTAACAAAGGAAAATTGCTGGCCCTCTGCTGCGCCACCGGGCTGCGTGCCTGGCGTGCGGCCGAGGAATTGCACCCCCATTGGCGCGGCCCGATCGTTCTGGTCGCCGCCGCAACGTCGTGAAGCAAAAGGAAACGCAGACCATGAAGAAACTGATCACCGCCCTTGCCCTGCTGGCCGCCGCGCCCGCCTGGGCGCAGGACAAGATGACCGTCCTGCTGGATTGGTTCGTGAACCCCGACCACGGGCCGATCATCGTGGCGCAGGAAAACGGCTATTTCGCCGAACAGGGACTTGAGGTCGAAATCGTCCCGCCTGCCGATCCGTCGGCTCCGCCGCGCCTTGTGGCCGCTGGTCAAGCCGATCTGGCCGTGTCCTACCAGCCGCAGCTGCATCTGCAGATCCACGAGGGCCTGCCGCTGAAACGGGTCGGCACACTGGTCGCCACGCCGCTGAACTGCCTGCTGGTGCTGGAGGACGGCCCGATCAAGACGCTGGCCGACCTCAAGGGCAAGAAGATCGGCTTTTCGGTCGCCGGCGTCGAAGAGGCGATCCTGACCGCGATGCTGAACGCGCATGGCGTGTCGCTGGACGATATCGAGATGATCAACGTAAACTTCTCGCTGTCGCCGTCGCTGATGACGGGGCAAGTGGACGCCGTGATCGGCGCCTTCCGTAATTTCGAACTGAACCAGATGGATATCGAAGGCGTTCCGGGCCGCTGCTTCTACATCGAGGAAGAAGGCGTGCCGCCCTATGACGAGCTGATCTATGTGGCCAACCCCGAAACGATGGACAAGGACATGATTGCCCGCTTCCTGGCCGCCACCGAGAAGGCCACGCAGTATATCGTTAACAATCCGGAAAAAAGCTGGGAGATCTTCGCCGCCACCTCGCCCGAGCTGCAGGACGAGTTGAACGCCCGCGCCTGGGTCGACACGCTGCCGCGTTTCGCGCTGCGCCCTGCAGGCTTTGACGCCGGCCGCTATGCCCGGTTCGAGGCCTTTCTGAAAGACTCCGGCATGATCGACAGCATCAACCCGGTCAGCGACATCACCATCGACGTGACCGCGCAATGAGCGACTATGGCAAAGCCTTCGCACTGATGCGCGATGCGGCGCAGGGGCCGTGGCGGGACTATACCCGCCACGCCTTTGTCGAGGGGCTGAAGGACGGCACCTTGCCGCGCGAGGCGTTTCTGCATTATTTGCGGCAGGATTACGTGTTCCTGATCCATTTCTCGCGCGCCTGGGCGCTGGCGGTGGTAAAATCGGAAACCCATGCCGAGATGCTGGCCGCGTCGCGCACGGTGAACGGTCTGATCAGCGAAGAGATGAAGTTGCATATCGGCATTTGCGAGGCCGAGGGCATCAGCCAGGACGAGCTGTTCGCCACGCCCGAACGCCCCGAGAACCTGGCCTATACACGCTATGTACTCGAGGCCGGCTACAGCGGTGATCTGCTGGATCTGCTGGCGGCGCTGGCGCCCTGCGTGATGGGATACGGGGAAATCGGCACACGGCTGCCGTCCGAGGCCACCTCGGACACCTATCGCGATTGGATCGACGCCTATTCCAGCAGTGAATATCAGGAAGCCTGTCAGGCTGTGGGTGAACTGCTGGATTCGGCTCTGATACGGCGACTTGGGGCGGATTTCCGTACCACACCGCGTTGGGATCGTCTGTGCCAGACCTTCCGCACCGCGACTGAGCTCGAGGTGAATTTCTGGCAGATGGGTCTGACCCCATGACCCCGCCCCCCGATCTGACCATCAGCGGACAGGCTAGTATCGACGGCGCGCCTCTGTTCGCGCCGCTGACCCTGTCGCTGAAGGCCGGGCAGTGGACCTGTCTGCTGGGCGGATCGGGGGTCGGCAAGACCACGGTTCTGCGCCTGATCGCCGGGTTGGCGACGAGGGCAGAGTTCACCGGCGAGATCCGCGCCAGCGACGGGCTGCCGGTGGCCGAGCGTGTGGCCTACATGGCGCAGGATGATCTGCTGCTGCCTTGGGCCACGGTCGCGCAAAACGTGGCGCTGGGCGCGCGGCTGCGCGGCGAACGGGTCGATCAGGACCGCCGCGCCCGGTTGATCGAACGGATGCGGCTGCAGGATCACATGGCCAAGAAGCCCTCGGAACTGTCGGGCGGGCAGCGTCAGCGGGTGGCATTGGCCCGGACCCTGATGGAAGACAAGCCGATCATCCTGCTGGACGAGCCGTTCTCGGCGCTGGATGCGCGCACCCGTGCAGACATGCAGGACCTGGCCGCCGAAGCGTTGCAGGGTCGCACCGTGCTGCTGGTCACCCACGATCCGGCCGAGGCCGCGCGTCTTGGTCAGTCGATCATGGTGATGACGCGCCACGGCCTGACCCCATGCCAACCGCCCCATGCACCGGCCCCGCGGAAGGTGGACGATCTCGAGACGCTGGAAACGCAGGGGGCGCTGCTGAAACTGCTGCGCGAGGAGGTGGCATGAAGACGCTCTCGGCCCTTGCCGCGACGTTGTTTGCGCTGGCCATTTGGCAGGCGATCGTCACCCTGACCGGCCTGCCGAAGTTTATCCTGCCCGGCCCGGCATTGGTGGCCGAGACCTGGTGGCAGAACCGCTGGCTGATCGCCGAACACACCTGGATCACTGCAATCGAGGTGCTGATCGGTTTGGCCTGCGGCACCGTGCTGGGCGTCGTCACCGCGCTGCAGCTGGCCAATTCCCGCGCCGCGCGGGTGCTGGTGCAGCCGATGCTGGTGTTCACCCAGGCGCTGCCGGTCTTTGCGTTGGCACCGTTGCTGACCCTGTGGCTGGGCTATGGGCTGTGGTCCAAGGTCGCGATGGCGGTGCTGATCATCTATTTCCCCATCACCTCGTCGTTTTTCGACGGGCTGATGCGCACGCCGTCCGGCTATCTGGACTTGGCCCGCACCATGCAGGCCAGCCCGCGCAGCGTGTTGTGGCATATCCGCATCCCGGCGGCGCTACCCTCGCTGGCTTCGGGGATGCGGCTGGCGGCGGTCTATGCCCCGATCGGGGCGGTGATCGGCGAATGGGTCGGCTCGTCGCAGGGGCTGGGATACCTGATGCTGCTGGCCAATGGTCGCGCCAAGACCGACCTGATGTTCGCTGCGATGCTGACGCTGGGGGTGTTCTCGATCCTGCTGCATCTGGCCGTGCGCCGCGCCACGGCCCGCATGGCCGGTGAGGCGCGTTAACCATTCGGAAACCGATTCTGGGGCAATCATGGGCGCATGACCAAGGACGCTTTTGCCGAAGCCCCATCGCTGTTCGAAACTGACGAAGCGCCGGTGACGCCGCTGCCCACGGGTCGGCTGCCCTCGTATATCAAGGACCACCGCAAGCGCCTGCGTGAACGGTTCATGTCGGGCGGCGCCGGGGCGATGCCGGATTACGAGTTGCTGGAACTGGTCCTGTTCCGCTCGATCCCCCGGCAGGACGTGAAACCGCTGGCGCGGCTGCTGCTGGATACATTCGGCGATTTCAACCGGGTGCTGACCGCCCCTGTGGAACGCCTGCGTCAGATCAAGGGCGTGGGCGATACGGTCATCACCGACCTCAAGATCCTCGAGGCCTGCGCCCATCGCATGGCCCGCGCCCGGGTGATGCAGCGGCATGTGATTTCCAGCTGGGACGCGTTGCTGGATTATTGCCACACCACCATGGCGCATCGCGAGATCGAGCAGTTCCGCGTGTTCTTCCTGGACCGCAAGAACGTGCTCATCGCGGATGAGGAGCAGGCCAAGGGCACCGTCGATCACGTACCCGTCTACCCGCGCGAGGTCGCCAAACGCGCGCTGGAACTGAACGCCTCGGCGCTGATCCTGGTGCACAATCATCCGTCGGGTGATCCAACCCCGTCGCAGTCGGATATCGACATGACCAACCGCATCAACGATGCCTGCGCCGCACTGGGGCTGACCTTGCACGACCACCTGATCATCGGCAAATCGACCGAGCTGAGCTTCCGCTCGGAAGGTCATCTCTGACCGCTAGCGCACCCAGACTTCGACACGACGGTTGGCCTTGCGGCCCCATTCCGTGTCGTCGCAGGCCATGGGCATGGCTTCACCGAAACCTTCGACGGCGATCTCGACGGTTTCGGGGACGGCGGTTTCGATCGCGGCAAGGATCGCGTTCCGCACTGTCTGTGCGCGCCGCAAGGCGATGCGGGCATTGGTTTCCGCAGCACCGTCTCCGTCACTGAAACCGACGAAGACCAGTTTGCGCCCGTCATACTGGCCCGATTCAAGCGCCTGCGCCATTTGCAGGATGTTCGATCGCGACTGCGCGTCTGGCCGCGACGATCCCGGCTCGAACCGGAAAGACACCGACAGGCGCGACAGCGGGCGCAAAGTTTCGATCATCCGTTGCAGTTCTTCCAGACCCACCTCGGACCCACCCGAGGTGATGGCGTTGGCCAACCGGTCGCCCTGAAGCCCAAGACGTACCAGTTCGTGGGACTGGTCGACGAAACCGGCTTGCCGGATGACCATCTGTGCCTCGGGGCTTTGGACATACGCCAGAAACTGGCGGGCGATCTTCGGGAGGCGCCGCTGTGGAAGATACAGGAACATCGGCAGGGTCAGCGGATAGTCCTCGGTCTTGATGGCGGCGCGCGTGGCGCGCAATGCGTGACCGCATCCGCCGGCCAGCGGCAGATTGCGCACGTTTTGCGGGTCAGCGTGGCTGACGATACCGAGTGCGAACGGATCGCGCGCAACCGCTGCTGCCAGTTCCGCGCTGCGGGTGTGGCGGATCACGTCCTCATGCGCCTGCACACCGGCTGGCTGCATCACCTGGTCTTGCACGGCCTGACCAACACCGGTTGTCACATCCGGCAGATGAACGGCGATGGGGGCATCCGGGCCACCGAGCTGTGCCCAGTTGGCGACCTCGCCATTTATGACCCGCGCCAGGTCCGAAACCGAGATCTGCTGGATCGGATTGTCCAATGAGACCACCGGCACCAGCGCGCCAAGAGCCACCACCCGCGACCGGCGCGGTCGGGACAGGTCGCCCAGACCGTTTTCCTGCGCCGCCGCGGCCTCCTGCGGGCGGATTTCGCGCATCGCCAAAGCAATGTCTGCCTGATCGGCGGTCAGATCGGCAAAACCGCGGTCGGTGTCCGAAACGCGCAGGAAAAACCGCGCCAAAGGGGCGGTCCGATCCGGCTGCGTCAGGGCAAAGACAAGCTGCGCAGGGTCCGTGCCTTCGCTTAGCACGTTCAGGTTTTCTCGTTGCGCAAAGCCTTCGATCAACGCCGGAAGTAGGGATTCGGCCATCACCGATGCGCCAGAGAAGTTCACTTCGGCCACAAAATCGATCAGGTTGGGGCAAGCCGGACCGTCGCAGGTGACGCCGGATCCATCCACCGTCAGTTCGCCGAACTGGGTGTCCACACGGTAGAACTCACCATCAAACCCCAACAGGTTCCCGGTGATCTCGACCTTGCCGTCATGCGAGGTCAGCGTGATGTCCTGAGCGAGGGCGCCTGAAGCGCCAGCCATCAACGACAACACCGTCATCGTCGCGTGAAGATACTTCATAAAGACCTGTAGACCTGCCTGCCGTTACTTTGCGGCGATTGTCAGGTCTTGGAACAGATTATTCAACACCAGAAAGTCCTGTCCGCTGTCGCAGGCCGGGAGGGTGATCGACAACTCTCGCGACCGCAGCCCTTGATCGTCCAGCAACTCGAGCGCTTGCAGATCCAGGTCCTGCCCACAATTCCGGGGAGTCACTTCGGCCTCGATGCTCAGGGCGACGGTGCCATTTGCGTCGGCTGCGTTGCGAGGGATCGAATAGATCTCGACATTGCGCTCGCCGGCCATGCCAAAGTGGACAACCTGCCCGGTGCCGGAACCGCTGGCGTTCGACCAGACATGCCCGGCCTCGCCGTAGGATGCACCGAACTCCAACGCGTGCAGTTGCAAATCGGTGTCCCCCGTCCATTGCAGCGCAACCCGGTCATAGTCTGAAAAATCAGGAATGTGAGTGGTGGCGACAGTGCCGCGCTGGTTTTTGAACGAGATCAGGAAAATGGCATATTCCGACAGGGCGGGAATGGACAGGTCCAGACGGCCGTCCTTGTCGGTTCGGGCGCTGAACGTCATGCCGCTGTGGTGCAGCTCGACGGTTTCATCGGGGTTGCAGGGGGCCTTCAGGGTCAAACGTGCTGTCGCGTTGGGGGCCGCCATTGCGCGGGCCCGGAGATCGCAGTTGACCTGCGCCTGAGGAACGGCAGGCTCAGCCCGGGGCGGAGCCTTGGCCGAGGGTTCGGGGGCCGTGGACGCATTCGGCGACGCCGAAGTCAGAACGATACCTTCCAACCCGGCAATCACGGTGCCTTCTCCAGACGGCTGGATCATCGCTTGACGTGTTTCCTGCACGTCCGGCTGCGAGGCCGGTCCGTTCTGCATCAGGTAGCCGATGGCCAAGGCGCATGCGACCGTGCCACCTGTGGTCACGTAGTTCCGTATTACAAACAAGACACCCTCCCCAGTTGAAGGAGCGAGTCGGAGACTGCTTAACAATCGCGGCCAATATGTGGCCGCGACGCGGACTCATTATGTCGGGAATCTGACCGGATCAGGCAAGCCGACCATGGCAGTGCTTGAATTTCTTGCCGGATCCGCAGGGGCAGGGATCGTTGCGCGACGGATTACCCCAGGTTGACGGGTCGTCCTCGACAAAGCCGGGCCGCGCATCGCCCGAGGCCTGCGCCTCGGCTACCGCTTCGGCCTGTTCGGCGGCTTTCTTGATCTGTGCCTGCTGCGCCTGCATCTGTGCCAGCATCTCGCGCTGCTCTTCTTCGGTCAGCGGGCGGACGCGGGCCAGTTGCTGGGTAACCGTTTCACGCAGGCTGTCGAGCATGTTCTCGAACAGCTGGAAGCTTTCGGTCTTGTATTCGTTCAGCGGATCGCGCTGGGCGTAGCCGCGGAAGCCCACGACCGAGCGCAGATGTTCCAGGGTCAGCAAGTGCTCGCGCCACTTGCTGTCGATGGTCTGCAGCAGCACCTGCTTTTCGATGTTGCGCATGTTCTCGGGGCCGAAGGCGGCGGCCTTCTGGGCCATCATCTCGTCGGTGGCCTTGATCAGGCGCTCGCGAACCACGTCGTCATCGACCCCATCCTCGGCTGCCCACTCTTGCACCGGAACATCAATGTTCAGCTTTTCCTTGAGGGTCGCGTGCAGCCCGTCGGTGTCCCACTGGTCGGCGTAGGTTTTGGGCGGCATGTACTGGTCGATCAGATCGTCGATGACCTGTTCGCGCATGTCCGAAACGATTTCGGACAGATCGTCGGTCGACATGATTTCGCGTCGCTGGTTGAAGATCACCTTGCGCTGATCGTTCATCACGTCGTCGAACTTGAGAACGTTCTTGCGCATGTCGAAGTTGCGGCCTTCGACCTTGGCCTGCGCGCGTTCGAGCGATTTGTTCACCCAAGGGTGGACGATCGCTTCGCCTTCTTTCATGCCCAGGGTGGTCAGAACCTTGTCCAGCCGTTCCGAGCCGAAGATGCGCATCAGGTCGTCTTCCAGGCTGAGGAAGAACACGGTGCGGCCCGGGTCGCCCTGACGGCCCGAACGGCCGCGCAGCTGATTGTCGATGCGGCGGCTTTCGTGGCGTTCCGAGGCCAGAACGAACAGACCGCCAGCCTCAAGCACCTTTTGCTTTTCTTCCGCATGGCGCGCCTCTTCCCGGGCGCGCAGTTCGGCCGGGTCGGCGTCGGGGTTCTCGGCCAGCGCCTGCATGACGCTCATTTCCACGTTGCCGCCCAGCTGGATGTCGGTGCCGCGGCCGGCCATGTTGGTGGCGATGGTTACCGCGCCCAGACGTCCGGCCTCGGCCACGATCTGGGCCTCCTGCTCGTGCTGGCGCGCGTTCAGGACATTGTGCTTGATGCCTTCCTTGGTCAGCATCTCGCTGAGCATCTCGGACTTCTCGATCGAGGTGGTGCCCACCAGAACCGGCTGGCCCTTGGCATTTGCTTTCTTGATCTCTTCGATCATGGCCGCGTATTTCTCGGCCGCGGTGCGATAGACCTGATCGTCCTCGTCGGCGCGGGCGATCGGCTTGTTGGTCGGCACTTCGACCACGCCCAGGCCGTAGATCTCGGCGAATTCCTCGGCCTCCGTCAGGGCGGTACCGGTCATGCCGGCCAGCTTGTCATAGAGGCGGAAATAGTTCTGGAAAGTCACGCTGGCCAAAGTCACGTTTTCGGGCTGGATCGGCGCGCCTTCCTTGGCTTCGATCGCTTGGTGCAGGCCTTCGGACAGACGGCGGCCCGGCATCATGCGCCCGGTGAATTCGTCGATCAGAACCACGTTTCCATCGCGGACGATGTAGTCCTTGTCCCGCTGGAACAGCTTGTGCGCACGCAGGCCCTGGTTGACGTGGTGCACCACCGTGGTGCTTTCAGGGTCGTACAGCGACTGGCCCTCGGGCAGCAGGCCGCTGGCGTGCAGCTGCTCTTCAAGGAACTCGTTGCCTTCATCGGTGAAGGTCACGCTGCGGGACTTCTCGTCGATCGTATAGTGATCGTCCTGCAGGGACGGGATCAGACCGTCAATGGCCGTGTACAGATCGGACCGGTCCTGAGATGGACCCGAGATGATCAGCGGCGTGCGCGCCTCGTCGATCAGAATCGAGTCGACCTCGTCCACGATCGCGAAATTGTGGTGCTTCTGGTAGACCTCGTTCAGATCCGCCTTCATGTTGTCGCGCAGATAGTCGAAGCCCAGCTCGTTGTTGGTGGCATAGGTGATGTCACATGCATAGGCCGCTTTTTTCTCGGCATCGGGCTGGCCCGACCAGATCACGCCGGTGGTCATACCCAACGCGCCGAACACGTTGCTCATCCATTCGGCGTCACGCTTTGCCAGATATTCGTTGACCGTGACGACATGCACGCCCTTTCCGGTCAGTGCGTTCAGATAGGCGGGAAAGGTGGCGACCAGGGTCTTGCCTTCGCCGGTTTTCATCTCGGCGATATTGCCCTGATGCAGGAAGATGCCGCCCATGAGCTGCACGTCAAAGGCCCGCAGACCCAGCGCGCGCTTGGCGCCCTCACGAACGTTGGCGAAAGCCTCGGGCAGCAGGTCATCCAGGCCCTCGCCCTCGTTGGCCCGCTTGCGCAGCTCTTCGGTCTTGGCTTTCAGATCGTCATCCGAGAGTTTTTCGAACTCCGGCTCCAGCGCGTTGATCTTTTCGACCAGCGGGCGGGTTGCCTTGATCTTGCGGTCGTTCGGTGTTCCGAACACCTTTTTGGCAAGCGTACCGAGTCCCAGCATGTTCACTCCAGCGGATCTTTTCTTGTCTTGGTTGCGACAGGCTTGCCCACCTTGCGCGCAACCCATAGATAGCTGGGAGGAAAAGATGGTCCTGTCAAAGGCTGCAAGCGATGTAAGCGGCAGGTTCCAGAGTGTCAACGCCACGCCCTGTCGCGGCCAGAATATAGGATGAATTCATGCCCAAAGGTCTCACTTTTCTGCCATCGCTGGCTCTTGCGGCCATGATGGCCCTGCCTGTCGCCGCTGAAACCGAACCCTCTGCCGATACGGTTGTGGCGCGCGTCAACGGCGACGAGATCACTTTGGGTCACGTGATTGCCACTGCGGCTGGCCTGCCGCCGCAATATCAGCAGTTGGAAGACGAGGTCCTGTACCAGTTCATCGTCGAGCAGCTGATCCAGCAACAATTGCTCAGCCAGGAGCAGGACGAGCTGACCCGCCTGAACGCTCTGATGCTGACCAACGAAGAGCGCTCGCTGAAGGCGGTGCAGACGGTGAACCAGATCACCGATGCCCAGGTGACCGACGACGCGATCCAGGCCGCCTATGACGCGCAGTTCGCGGACTTCCAAGGCGAGGACGAGTTCAACGCCAGCCACATCCTTGTTGCGACCGAGGACGAGGCCAAAGAGATCAAGGCGCAACTGGATGACGGGGCCGATTTTGCCGAGCTGGCCAAGGAGAAATCCACCGGCCCGTCCGGTCCCAATGGCGGCGCGTTGGGCTGGTTCGGCAAGGGTCAGATGGTGCCCGAGTTCGAACAGGCCGTGATCGGGCTGGAAAAAGGCCAGGTCTCGGACCCGGTGCAGACCCAGTTCGGGTGGCATGTCGTGATCCTGAACGACAAACGCAAATCCGAAGCGCCCGAGTTTGCGGCGGTGCGGGATGAACTGGCCCAGTCCGTTCGTCAGGAGGCCATTCAGGCCAAGATCGACGAACTGACCCAAGCCGGCAGCGTCGAGCGCCCCGAGGTCGAGGGCCTGACCCCGGATGTGGTCCGCAAGCTGGACCTGGTTCAGGAGTAAATCCCAGTGGCCAAGATCACCAAGGTGTCTCCGCTGGCCCCTGCGGCCTTTCCTGATCTGCCGGTCATCGACGGTGTGCGGTTCGCCACCGTCGCCGCCGGGGTGCGGTATCAGGGCCGCACCGACGTGATGCTGGCGGTGCTCGACCCGGGCACCGCGGTGGCCGGTGTGTTCACCCGTTCGGCCACACGTGCGGCGCCGGTGCTGGATTGCCAGGACAAGATCGGTGGGCCCAGCGACGGGCCGGCGGCGATCCTGGTGAACTCGGGCAACGCCAATGCCTTTACCGGGCAGTACGGGCAGGCCTCAGTCGAGCAGATCACTGCAGCCGTGGCGCAGGCGACCGGTGTGGCGCAGAACCGCGTGTTCACCTCGTCCACCGGGGTGATCGGCGAGCCGCTGCCGCATGACCGGATCGTGGCCGGGCTGGACGAACTGACCGCCGGCCTGCGCGCCGACGCCTTGGAAGAGGCCGCGCGGGCGATCATGACCACCGACACCTTCCCCAAAGGCGCCAGTGCGCAGGTCGAGATTGACGGCAAAACAGTCTCTATTGCAGGGATTGCCAAAGGGTCGGGCATGATCGCGCCCGACATGGCGACGATGCTGGTTTATATCTTCACCGACGCGAAGATCGACCAATCGGCGTTGCAACGGATGCTGTCCGAGCAGACCGACCGGACCTTCAACTGCATCACCGTGGACAGCGACACCTCGACCTCGGACAGCCTGCTGCTGTGCGCGACCGGCGCGTCGGGCGTGGAGGCTACCGGCAATGCCGATTTCGCGCGGGCGTTGGAATCGGTGATGCTGGATCTGGCGCATCAGGTGGTGAAGGACGGCGAAGGCGCCACCAAATTCGTCGAGATCCGCGTGACCGGCGCCGCCTCGGACGCCGATGCCAAGGTGCACGGCATGGCCATCGCCAATTCACCGCTCGTGAAAACCGCCATCGCCGGCGAGGACCCGAACTGGGGCCGCGTCGTCATGGCGATCGGCAAATCCGGCGCGGCAGCTGACCGCGACACGCTCAGCATTTCCTTCGGCGATATTCTCGTGGCCGAAAAAGGCTGGGTCAGCCCGACCTATCGCGAGGAAGACGCCGCCGCCTACATGAAGGGCCAGGAACTGGTGATCGCCGTCGATCTGGGGCTGGGCGAGGGTAAGGCCACCGTCTGGACCTGCGATCTGACCCACGGGTATATCGAGATCAACGCGGATTACCGGTCGTGACATCAAAGCAATTCCAGCAAAAGTGGAGCCCGGTTTTGCGTCCGGGATTGAGACCATGAAAACGGTTCTCGTCTCTGCCGTCGCCTTGATCGACGTGGATGGGCGGGTGTTGCTGGCGCAGCGCCCGGAGGGCAAGGCCATGGCTGGGCTGTGGGAATTTCCCGGCGGCAAGATCGAGCCGGGCGAAACCCCCGAGGCCGCCCTGATCCGCGAATTGCACGAGGAACTTGGCATCGACACCTGGGCCTCGTGCCTGGCGCCGCTGACCTTTGCCAGCCACAGCTATGACGATTTCCATCTGCTGATGCCGCTGTTTGCCTGTCGCAAATGGCAGGGCATTCCGCAGTCGAAAGAAGGTCAGGCGCTGAAATGGGTGCGCGCGAACGATCTGCGCAACTATCCGATGCCGGCGGCAGATGTTCCACTGATCCCGATTTTGCGGGATTGGTTGTAGGGCGCAAAGCCAAGGACGTTCGAGTTGATAGGTCTGGATGTCTTGTATGCGGGACGAACTCGACATTCGCGGCAAGCGGCTTGAGCCGCCCAAAAACAACAAACGAAACCGCCCTACGCGGTTATCTAAGCTGTGTTCAGGCTAACCCTCAAAATGATCTTTCGATCACCTTTTCAAGTGAAACTGGTGTGACTTTAACAATCCGCTCGAATGGATTCCCCATAACGACGATTCCAAAAAGCACTGCTCCGTTCAATGCCGCAAACATCGCCATCACCGCCGTAGAAGCACTACTCAAGGGGTATGCTAGCAAACAAATCGCAGTAAAAACAAAACCGACTGAAGCGATCGTCCAGAATAGCCGGGTTGGGCCAGACAGGACATTCAAACTGAGAGTGGCACGGGTCTCTTGCACAACCAGATGACTGGTAAGAAGGTCTTCTGCAATCGGTTCGTTTGCGTTTGACCGCAGATGTATCAAGCCAGTACCGATCTCACGCATTAGCGCGTCTGCTGCCAACGAAAGCTCGCCTTTCCTGAGAAGGGGCCATTCCTCATTGACTAAGACGTTTGCCAGTTCCGCCACTTTGGCTCTTATGATCGCAGCTTCCGGGTCGCTCGACCAACCCAAGCCTTTATAAATTCGCTCTATTTCTATGGCCTGCTGGTTGGCAACAGATCTCAATTCGGTGAAGTCGTCTCGAGTTACGCTAAAGCCAAGTGTCAGCAACAGCGAGTGTATCACTGATATTCTGAATGCGCCCCAATCAAGAATCTTGATGTGTTCGTCGGCAATTCGGTTGTGTATCACGGCGTACATCAGGCGGTACAGCAAAGTTGTGACGAGGGTGAAGCATGCGACACACAGCAAGAATACGGGTATCAGATCATTAGAAAAGGCCAAGGTCCGTACCTTTCGATCACTTTTTCGCCGCTCAACACCCACTTTTGAATGAGCATCCAGCAACTTTATATTGGAAACGTACGATCGCAAACACTGCTACTTTGGGTCGCCGAGGACAAACGTCAGCTTCGAGCTCGAAGCTGCCATTTATCACGCTCTGCATATACGACCGTTATCATATTCTCTTTAGCGTTTCGGCGTAGAAGCAGAATGCAAACCCACGCCGCTCTTTTTTGAAGCGTGATGTTCCGATTTGTACAAGACGTACAAATCGGAACATCACCCCGGCATCCCTGTTACAATTCGTAAGAATTGAGAAAACATCACGAAAAAGTTGACGCTGATCGTCCTCCTTGTCCTTAATCGGGGCAGCGGCGCGCGGGTCTGACCCGGCGACGTCGTTCCGGCCCAACCCGGGGCCGGATGGGGAGGAGAGATAGAATTGGCTCAGACGCAGTCGGGCGCCGAGGGGATGCACTCCCTTCCGGCGCTGCTACACCGCAATGCGACGCAGTTCGGGGATGCCCCGGCCTACCGCGAAAAGGAATTCGGGATCTGGCAGTGCTGGACCTGGGCGGAAACGGCCGCCGAGATCCGTGCGCTGGCGCTGGGGTTCCTGGAGCTTGGCGTTGAAAAGGGCGACCATATCGCCGTGATCGGGCGCAACCGCCCGGCGCATTACTGGTCGATGGTCGCGGCCCAGATGGTGGGCGCGGTGCCGGTGCCGCTGTATCAGGACTCGGTTGCAGAAGAGATGGCCTATGTGCTGGAACACTGCGGCGCGAAATACGTGGTCTGCGGCGACCAAGAACAGGTCGACAAGGTCATCGAGATCCAGCAGGACCTGCACCAGGTCAAGCACATCCTGTACACCGACAAGCGCGGCATGCGGAAATACGACCACAGCCAGATGAACGCGCTGAGCGACATCATGGCTGAGGGGCGCGCCGGGCACCACCGGTTCGATGCCGAGCTGGACCGCCGCATCGCCGAGATCACCTATGACGACACCTGCGTGATGCTCTACACCTCGGGCACCACGGGCAAGCCCAAGGGCGTGGTTCTGTCGAACCGCAACGTGATCGAAAGCGCAAAGAACTCGGCCGAGTTTGACCACCTGACCCGGAACGAGGATATCCTGTCCTATCTGCCGATGGCCTGGGTGGGCGATTTCATCTTTTCGGTCGGTCAGGCCTATTGGTGCGGGTTCTGCGTGAACTGCCCCGAAAGCGCTGACACGATGATGACCGACCTGCGCGAGATCGGGCCGACCTATTTCTTCGCGCCGCCGCGCGTGTTTGAGACCCAGCTGACCAACGTGATGATCCGGATGGAGGATGCCAGCCCGATGAAGCAGCGGATGTTCCGCTATTTCATGGATCACGCCAAAAAGGTCGGCGGGCGCATCCTGGACGGCCACCCGGTCGGACTAATGGATCGCCTGAAATACGCGATCGGAAATGTGCTGGTTTACGGACCGCTCAAAGACACGCTGGGCTATGGCCGTTTCCGTGTCGGATACACCGCGGGCGAGGCGATCGGGCCCGAAATTTTCGATTTCTACCGCTCGCTGGGGATCAACCTGAAGCAGCTTTATGGTCAGACCGAGGCGACGGTGTTTATCACCGTCCAGCCCGACGGCGAGGTGCGCGCCGATACCGTCGGTGTGCCTGCGCCCGATGTCGAGCTGAAGATCGCCGAGAATGGCGAGATCTTCTATCGCTCGCCCGGCGTGTTCGTTGAATACTTCAAGAACCCCGAATCCACCGCCTCGACCAAGGACCCCGAGGGCTGGGTAGCCACGGGCGACGCGGGGTTCATCGAGGAAAGCAGCGGCCATCTGCGGATCATCGACCGCGCCAAGGACGTGGGCAAGATGGCTGACGGCTCGATGTTCGCGCCGAAATATGTCGAGAACAAGCTGAAGTTCTATCCCGACATCCTCGAAGTGGTGCTGTTCGGCAATGGCCGCGAACGCTGCGTGGCCTTCATCAACATCGACCTGACGGCGGTGGGCAACTGGGCCGAGCGCAACAACATCGCCTATGCCTCGTACCAGGAACTGGCGGGCCATCCGCGGGTGCTGGAGACGATCCGCAGCCATGTGGAAGAGGTCAACAAGTCGGTTGCCGCCGACGAGATGCTGTCAGGCTGCCAGGTGCACCGGTTCGTGGTGCTGCACAAGGAACTGGACCCCGACGATGGCGAGATCACCCGCACCCGAAAGGTGCGCCGCAAGTTCGTCGAGGACAAATACGCCGACATCATCGCCGCGCTTTATGACGGGTCCGAGACGGTCTCGACCACGACCGAGGTGACCTATGAGGACGGGCGCAAGGGATCGATCAGCGCCACGTTGCAGATCGTCGACGTGCCGGTCGTGCCGGTGTCGCATCAGAAGGTGGCCGCGGAATGAGGCCGGTCGTGCGCCGCTCGGCCTGCGGCCATCGCCCCGCCCGCCGTCCCGTTCACCCGCAGTTTGAGGAGTAGACGATGCTGGATGCATCCGACGACGGATATGTCACTGAGGATGGCCGCAAGATCGGCGGCGTGGTGATGGAGATGAAGAACATCACCCTGCGGTTCGGCGGCGTGGTGGCGATTAAGGACATCTCGTTCGACATCCGCCAGGGCGAGATCCGCGCGATCATCGGGCCCAACGGTGCCGGCAAGTCCTCGATGCTGAACGTGATTTCCGGCTTCTACATCCCGCAGGAGGGCGAGGTCTGGTTCCACGGGGCGAAACGCCCGCAGATGAAACCCTATGAGGTGGCCCGACAGGGCATCGCGCGGACCTTTCAGAACATCGCCCTGTTCGAAGGCATGAGCGTTCTGGACAACGTGATGACCGGCCGCCTGAACTTCATGAAGACAAACATTCTGCAGCAGGCGATCTGGCGCGGCAAGGCCGAGGCGGAAGAGGTGGAAAACCGCGAGGCGGTCGAGAAGATCATCGACTTTCTGGAAATCCAGCACATCCGCAAGACGCCTGTGGCGCGGCTGCCCTATGGCCTGAAGAAGCGCGTCGAACTGGCCCGCGCGCTGGCCGCCGAACCCAAGCTGCTGCTGCTGGACGAGCCGATGGCCGGCATGAACGTCGAAGAAAAAGAGGACATGAGCCGCTTTATCCTGGATGTGAACGACGAGTTCGGCACGACCATCGCCCTGATCGAACATGACATGGGCGTGGTGATGGACCTGAGCGACCGCGTGGTCGTGATGGATTACGGCAAGAAGATCGGGGACGGCACGCCCGACGAGGTGCGCAACAACCAGGAAGTCATCGACGCCTATCTGGGGGTCAGCCATGACTGAGCTCCGCACAGAATTGAGGGGAGGCGCATATGCCTGATCAGTTGATTTTCGCGATGGAGGTCTTTCTGAACGGCCTCATGGCCGGGGTGCTGTATGCGCTGGTCGCGCTGGGCTTTGTGCTGATCTACAAGGCGTCGGGGATCTTCAATTATGCCCAAGGGGTTATGGCCCTGTTTGCGGCGATGACGCTGGTGGGGATCATGAACGGGCAAGTGCCGTTCTCCCATCTGATCAACGCGATCTTCGGTACGCATATTCACTACTTCGGCTGGAATGTGCCGGCGCTGCTGGCCATTCTGCTGACGATGGGCGTGATGGTCCTGCTGGCCTGGGCGGTGCAGCGCTTTGTCATGCGCCACCTTGTGGGGCAGGAGCCAATCATCTTGTTCATGGCCACGATCGGCCTGGCCTATTTCCTGGAAGGCGTGGCCGACCTGATGTGGGGATCCGAGATCAAGACGCTGGACGTGGGTCTTCCGCAGGGCATCAACCTGTGGATCGACGAGACCACCTACAACATCTTCGGCTACGGCTTCTTCATCGACAACCTGGACATCGTGGCGACGGTCATCGCGGCGCTTCTGGTGGCGGCATTGGTCGCGTTCAGCCAGTACACCAAACAGGGCCGCGCCATGCGGGCCGTGGCCGACGACCACCAGGCCGCGCTGTCGGTGGGCATCTCGCTGAACTTCATCTGGATCATGGTCTGGTCGGTGGCGGGGTTCGTGGCGCTGGTCGCGGGCATCATGTGGGGCACCAAATCGGGCGTGCAGTTCTCGCTGTCGCTGATCGCGCTCAAGGCGCTGCCGGTGCTGATGCTGGGCGGGTTTACCTCGATCCCCGGTGCCATCGTCGGCGGGCTGATCATCGGCGTGGGCGAGAAGCTGTTCGAGTTCGCCGTGGGCCCGCTGGTGGGTGGCGCGACCGAGAACTGGTTTGCCTATGTTCTGGCGCTGATCTTCCTTGTGTTCCGGCCGCAGGGCCTGTTCGGCGAGAAGATCATCGAGAGGGTGTAGGCCATGACCAAGCTGATCGCCATCATCAACGTGATCGCGTGGGCGGGGTTCTGGGCCTTTGGGTACATCGCCCTGACCTCGAACGATCTGACCGCCAATCAGCTGACCGTGGCCGCGCTATTGGCCTTTGTCGGGCTGGTGATGGGTGTTCTGGCCTACATGAAACTGGTGCGCGCCTCAGAGGCGAGCGGATATGCCAAACGGTCCAACCAACTGGACGCCGAAGCCCGCAACCGGGCGCAGGAACAATGGGGAAAGTAAGACATGTTCTATCGTGAGGCCGGAGACTTCAAGACCTCCTACAGGGACGACAACCAGACTTTCCCGATCAAGTTCGACCGGTATCGGTATTATGTGGTGCTGGTGGTGGCGTTCGGGATCATCCCGTTCATCATCAACGACTATTGGGCCAACGCGCTGCTGCTGCCCTTCCTGATCTATGCGATTGCGGCGATCGGCCTGAACATCCTTGTGGGGTATTGCGGGCAGGTTTCCCTGGGTACCGGGGGGTTCATGGCCGTGGGCGCCTATGCCTGCTACAAGCTGATGACCGCCTTTCCAGACGTGTCGATGTTCATCCATGTGATCCTGGCCGGCGGCATCACCGCCATCGTGGGCGTGCTGTTCGGCCTGCCCAGCCTGCGGATCAAGGGGTTCTACCTGGCGGTGGCGACGCTGGCGGCGCAGTTCTTCCTGGTGTGGCTGTTCAACCGGGTGCCGTGGTTCTACAACTATTCGGCCTCGGGGCAGATCAACGCGCCGGAACGTGACGTGTTCGGCATCATCATCACAGGCCCCAACGCGCCGGCCTGGGCGACCTATCTGTTCTGCCTGATCTTCCTGACCGCCTGCGCGATCATCGCCCGCAACCTGACCCGCGGCACCACCGGGCGCACCTGGATGGCGATCCGCGACATGGATATCGCCGCGGAAATCATCGGTGTGAACCCGCTGCGCGCCAAGCTCAGCGCCTTTGCCGTCAGCTCGTTCTTCGTGGGCGTGTCGGGCGCGCTGTTCTTCGCCATCTACCTGGGCGCGGTCGAGGTGGGAGAGGCCTTCGGCATCCAGAAATCCTTCCTGGTGCTGTTCATGGTCATCATCGGCGGGTTGGGCTCGATCTTCGGATCCTTTGCCGGCGCGGCCTTCCTGGTCCTGTTGCCGGTTGTGCTCAAGGTCGTGGGCGCGGACATGCTGGGCTGGCCCACCGATATCGTCGCGCATCTGCAGCTGGTGATCGTGGGCGGGCTGATCATCCTGTTCCTGATCCTAGAACCGCACGGTCTGGCGCAGCTGTGGCGCGTCGCCAAGGAGAAACTGAGACTCTGGCCTTTCCCGCACTAGGGACTGGCCCAATCAAGAAAGGGGCGCAAAGCCCGAACCAACATCGGACAAACCAAGGGAGGAGACACCCGATGAACAAGAAACTGGCAACAATGGCGCTGGGTGCGCTGATGGCCGCAGGTCCGGCAATGGCCGACCTCGTGTTCCCGTCGCTCAGCTACCGCACCGGGCCTTACGCCGCGGGCGGCATCCCCTTCGCGGATGGCTACGCGGACTATTTCACTCTGCTCAACGAGCGGGACGGCGGCATCGGTGGTGTTCCGGCCAAGGTCATCGAGTGCGAAACTGGCTACAACACCGAGAAGGGTGTGGAATGCTATGAATCGACCAAGGGCGAAGGTGCGCTGGTGTATCAGCCGCTGTCGACCGGCATCACCTATCAGCTGATCCCGAAAACCACGGCTGACGACATCCCGATGCACACGATGGGATATGGCCGCACCTCGGCCAAGAACGGCAAGGTGTTCAGCCACACGTTCAACTACCCGGCCAACTACTGGGACGGTGCCTCGGGTGCGATCAACTATCTGCTCGAGGAAAACGGCGGTGATCTGAGCGGCAAGAAGATTGCGCTGGTCTATCACAACTCGGCCTATGGCAAGGAGCCGATCCGCACGCTGGAAGAGCTGTCCAAGAAGCACGGCTTCGAGCTGGTGGCCCTGCCGGTCGACCACCCCGGCCAGGAGCAGAAATCACAGTGGCTGCAGATCCGCCGCGATCGTCCCGATTATGTCCTGATGTGGGGCTGGGGCGTGATGAACCAGGTGGCCATCCAGGAAGCCGCGAACATCCGGTTCCCGATGGAGAACTTCATCGGCATCTGGTGGTCGGGCGCTGAACATGACGTGATGCCCGCCGGTGCGGCCGCGAATGGCTACAAGGCGCTGACCTTCCACAACGTCGGCTCGGACTATCCGCTGTATGACGACCTGCAGAAATACGTCATCGACGCTGGCAAGGCCGCCGGTGCCGGTGATCAGGTCGGTACGGTCCTGTACAACCGCGGCCTCTATGCTGCGATGCTGGCAGCCGAAGCCGCCAAGAAGGCACAGGAAATCTCGGGCAAGGCTGACATCACCTCGGGCGACATGCGCGACGGTATGGAAGCACTTGAGATGACCGAAGCGAAGATGGCCGAACTGGGCCTGCCGAACTTTGGTCCGACCTTCTCGGTCAGCTGTGAAAACCACGGCGGGGATGCCCTTGTGGGCGTGACCCAGTGGGATGCAGACAGCAAGACCTGGACTCTGATTTCGGAGTTCAAGGCTACCGATACGGACGTGATCGGCCCGCTGATCGAGGAAGACTCGAGCGCATACGCGGCTGAGAACAACATCGAACAGGGCTGCAACTAAGCGGCACGAACACCGGGGCGGCGGCTGACCGCCGTCCCGAACCGGACAAGCCCCGAACGGGGCAGGCATGAGGACACGCGCTGATGCTGGATGCGGCACAAACCACTGACGTGCAGGCGGAAACCCTGCTTGAGGTCAACAATATCGAGGTGATCTACAACCACGTGATCCTCGTGCTGAAGGGCGTCAGCCTGACCGTGCCCAAGGGCGGGATCACCGCGCTGCTGGGCGGCAACGGGGCCGGCAAGACGACGACGCTCAAGGCGGTGTCGAACCTGCTGCATTCCGAACGCGGCGAGGTCACCAAGGGCTCGATCAAGTATCGCGGCCAGAACGTGCACGAGAGCGATCCGGCCGACCTGGTGCAGAAGGGCGTCATCCAGGTGATGGAAGGCCGCCACTGTTTCGAACATCTGACCGTCGAGGAAAACCTGCTGACCGGGGCCTATACCCGCAAGGACGGCAAGGCCGCCATCCAGCAGGACCTTGAACTGGTCTACAACTATTTCCCCCGCTTGAAAGAGCGCCGCCGAAGCCAGGCAGGCTATACCTCGGGCGGGGAACAGCAGATGGTCGCCATGGGCCGCGCGCTGATGAGCCGCCCCGAGACGATCCTGCTGGACGAGCCCTCGATGGGCCTTGCGCCGCAGCTGGTCGAGGAGATCTTCACCATCGTGAAGGACCTGAACGAACAGGAAGGCGTGTCTTTCCTGCTGGCCGAACAGAACACCAACGTGGCGCTGCGCTTTGCCCATTACGGATATATCCTGGAATCGGGGCGCGTGGTGATGGACGGCCCAGCCGCCGAACTGCGCGAGAACCCGGACGTCAAGGAATTCTACCTCGGCATGTCCGACGAAGGCCGCAAGAGCTTCCGCGACGTGCGGTCCTATCGTCGCCGCAAGAGGTGGCTGTGAGCGGATGGAGGATCTGGCGATGACATTCTACGACGCTCTGGAAACCCGTTCGGCCGATCAGCGCGCTGCCGAGCAATCGACTGGTCTGCGCGAACAGCTGGCGCGGGCGAAATCCGCGCCCGGTTTCGCGGCCCATTTCGCCGATGTCGATCTGGACGCGATCCAGACCATCGCGGATCTGCCCAAGCTGCCGGTTCTGCGCAAGTCCGACCTGACCAAAGCGCAGGGTCAGCACCCGCCCTTTGGCGGCTTTACGGTCAAACCCGCGCATGGCTTTGCCCATGTGTTCCAGTCACCCGGGCCGATCTATGAACCCGGCGGAGTCGATCACGACTGGTGGCGCATGGGCCGGTTCCTGCATGCGGCGGGCGTGGGCCAGGGCGATATCGTGCAGAACTGCTTTGGCTATCACCTGACACCGGCGGGCATGATCTTTGAGAACGGCGCGCGTGCCGTGGGCGCCGCCGTGCTGCCCGCGGGCACCGGCCAGACCGAACTTCAGGTCACCGCCGCCCGCGACGTGGGCTGCACTGCCTATGCCGGTACGCCCGATTACCTGAAGGTGATCCTGGACAAGGCCGACGAGATGGGCGTCGTTCTGAACTTCTCGAAGGCGGTCGTGGGCGGCGGGGCACTGTTCCCCAGCCTGCGCCAGGCCTATGCCGATCGCGGAATTTCCTGCCTGCAATGCTATGCCACGGCCGATCTGGGTAACATCGCCTATGAAAGCGCCGCGATGGAGGGCATGATCATCGACGAGCATGTCATCGTCGAAATCGTGACCCCCGGCACCGGAACACCGGTGGCGGAAGGCGAGGTCGGCGAAGTCGTGGTGACCTCCCTCAACCCCGACTATCCGCTGATCCGCTTTGCCACCGGTGATCTGTCGGCGGTGCTGCCTGGGCAGTCGCCCTGCGGCCGCACCAACCTGCGCATCAAGGGCTGGATGGGGCGTGCCGACCAGACCACCAAGATCAAGGGCATGTTCGTGCGCCCCGAACAGGTGGCCGCGCTGGTCGCCAAGCATGACGAGATCGTCAAGGCCCGCGTCATCGCTGCCCGGCAGGGCGAGATGGACACGATGACCGTGCAGATCGAAAGCCCCGGCGGCGATGATGGCACCTATGCCAAGTCGGTGGCCGAGGTCCTGAAGCTGAAGGGCACGGTTCAGGTGGTGCCGCCCGGTTCGCTGCCCAAGGACGGGCTGGTGATCGAGGATCAGCGCGTCTACGACTGATCCGGCCCGGGGTTCTGCGGCCAAATGCGCCGCAGAATCCTGTGCCTGCCCACTGGCGTTTCCGAGTTTTTTGGTCGATTAAAGGGGAACCGCAACCTTTGCCGACCCGAGGCCATGGCCCAGATCGAATTCTCAGAACATGGATCGCGCAACCGCGGGGCCCTTGGCACCCGGTTCGTCGGGGCCTTGGCCTATCTGGTGGCGGCGGCCTGCCTGTTACCGATGGTCGCCGTGGTGCTGGCGGCCGTCACCGGCGGCACTGACACGATCCGGCATCTGCTGGACACGGTCCTGCCCGGCTATGCGGCCACCACGCTGATCCTGGTCTCATTGGTTTCTGTGGGAACTTTCGCCATCGGGGTCGGGGCCGCGTGGCTGGTCACCATGACCCGTTTTCCCGGCGTACGCCTGTTCGAGGTGGCATTGGTGCTGCCGCTGGCCTTTCCGGCCTATGTGCTGGCCTATGCCTATACCTTCATCCTCGATCATCCCGGCATCGTTCAGACCACGCTGCGCCAGGTGACCGGCTGGGGCCCGCGCGACTATTGGTTCCCCGAGATCCGCTCGACCGAGGGCGCGGCGGTGATGCTGATCCTGGTGCTGTACCCCTATGTCTATCTGTTGGCGCGCGCGGCCTTTCTGCAGCAAAGCGCCACCGCCTTTCTGGCGGCGCGGGCGCTGGGCAGCAGCCCGTGGTCGGCCTTTTGGCGGGTCTCGCTGCCGATGGCGCGGCCCGCGATTGCCGGTGGCGTGCTGCTGGCAGTGATGGAAACCATCGCCGATTTCGGCACCGTCGCCTATTTCGGGGTTCAGACCTTTGCCACCGGCATCTACACCAGCTGGTTTTCCATGGCCGATCGCGCCGCGGCGGCGCAGCTGGCGCTGTGCCTTCTGGCCTTTGCGCTGGTCATGGCCGTGACCGAGCGCACCCAACGGGGCAAGGCCAAATACTACCAACCCGGCAAACGCCATGCGGCATTGCCCGCTGCACAGCTGAGCGGTTGGCAGGCTGTGGCGGCATGGGTTATGTGCGCCATTCCGGTTTTGTTCGGCTTTCTGCTTCCGGTGATCGTGCTGACTCAGATGGGATTGGAGTCCGAGCAGAACCTGCTTTCGGCCCGCTATCTCGGGTTCATTCGGAACTCTCTGACGCTGGCAGGAACGGCGGCGGTGATCACCGTCTGCGCCGCGGTCTGCGTCGGGTTCTTCCAACGGCTGAGACCCGGGCGCGCTTCGGCCATGGCGGCTTATGTGGCGCGGTTGGGCTATGCCGTGCCAGGCGGCGTGATCGCGGTCGGGCTGATCGTACCCTTTGCCGGGTTCGACAATGCGCTGGACGCCAGGATGCGGCAGACCTTCGGCGTGTCGACCGGGTTGCTGGTCACCGGCTCGATCTGGCTGTTGGTGGCGGCCTACATGGTGCGTTTTTTGGCCGCCGCGCTGAGTGCCTATGAAAGTGGGCAGAGCACGGTGCATGCCAACATGGATGCCGCTGCCCGATCTTTGGGGCAGACGCCATTGGGCACGTTGCGGCGGGTGCATCTGCCGATCCTCACACCCTCGCTGCTGACGGCGCTGCTGATCGTGTTCGTGGACGTGATGAAGGAACTGCCGGCCACGCTGATCATGCGGCCCTTCAACTTTGACACGCTGGCGGTTCAGGCCTATCGGCTGGCCTCGGACGAACGGTTGGAGGGCGCGGCCGTTCCGTCGCTGGTGATCCTGGCCGTGGGGCTGCTGCCGGTGATCCTGATCTGCCGCCAGGTCGGGCGCCGGCCCTGACGGGCGGTTCAAAAATACCACACCATGTCGTGACAGGCTTGATCTGATCGCATTTTCCGGCAAGGCTGAAGTCATGAACATGCAGCCTCCCAGCCGGAACCCTGCAAGTCCGGTCCAGATGCCGGTGGCCTTCAACCGGCAAGAGATGTCACAGATTCTCTCCGTCTATGGACGGATGGTCGCCGCCGGAGAATGGCGTGACTACGGAATATCAAATCTGCGCGACGTTGCCATATTCTCGATCTTCCGGCGTACCGCCGAGCACCCGATCTATCGTGTTGAAAAACACCCCCGGCTGCGTTCAAAGCAAGGGATGTATTCGGTGATGGGCATGGACGGGCGCATCCTGAAACGCGGGCACGACCTGCGCGCCGTTCTGCGGGTGCTAGAGCGCAAGCTGATCCGCTCGGTCGACCCGGATTAGAGCCGCTTGTGCGCCGTGACTGGCCCGTCGCACTGGGTCTCGATCCGGGCAATGGCCTGATCCATCGGTTCAAATACCACCGCCATGTGATGTGCATTGGCATGCAGCAGCATGTTGTCGCCGGACACCCAGGCCACATGGCCTTTCCAGAACAACAGATCGCCACGCTGCGCCAGGGTGCCGTCGGGCAGTGCCGTGCCAAGCTCCCGCTCCTGGTCGCCGCTGTCGCCGGGGCAGGCAACGCCGCAGGACAGCAGCCCGGCCTGAATCAGGCCTGAACAATCCAGTCCCCACCGGCTGTTGCCGCCCCACAGGTAGGGGGTTCCCAGAAACAGTTCGGCCACGGCCACCGGGTCGTTCAGCAGGGTTCCGACGGGTTTGACATGCACTGCGGGGATGAACCCAAGCTCGGTCTCGACAAAGCGGTCCTGCTGCGACAGCACCACGATCCGGCTGCCAAAGCCCAGGCTGACACGGTCGGGGCTTTTGATGTCGGGTTCGGAATAGGCGTGGGTCGCCGGGGCCCAGATCCAATGCGTGGCCGGGGCGTCAGGGCCCAACTGGTCCGCGCGCAGCCAGCCTTGATACCCATCCTTGTCGGAAGCCACCCGGCACCAGCCGCCGGATTGTTCGGTGACGTCCAGGCCGTCGCCATACAGCAGCTGACGGTCACGCGGGCCCTTCGGACTGCGCAACAGGTCCACGACGGGGCGGATAACGCGCGCGCGGTTCACAGGCCCAGCATCCCGGGCAGGGCGATCAGCAGGGCGCGCGGCCCTTGCCCCAACCCGCCCTTGCTGCGGCCGGGCTCTTTGGCCTTTTGCCAAGAGTAGATGTCGAAATGCATGTATCGGCTGTTTTCCACGAACCGCCGCAGGAACAACGCCGCGGTGATCGACCCCGCGAACCCGCCCGCCGGCGCGTTGTCGAGATCGGCGATGCCCGGCTCGATCAACGTCTCATAGGGCGTGTGGAACGGCATCCGCCAGACCGGGTCAGCCGCCTGAACGGCGGCCTGCGTCAGGGCCTGCGCGGCAGCATCGTCGTCGGTGTAGAACGGGGCCAGATCCGCCCCCACCGCCACCCGTGCCGCGCCGGTCAGCGTCGCCATCGAGACCACCAGATCCGGCGCGCCCTCATCCGCCAGCGCCAGCGCGTCGGCCAGAACCAGCCGCCCCTCGGCATCGGTGTTGTTGATCTCGACCGTCAGGTCCTTGCGTGAGGTCAGGATGTCGCCGGGCCGGAACGCATTGCCCGCCACCGCGTTTTCCACAGCCGGGATCAGCACCCGCAATTGCAGCGGCAGATCCAGCGCCATGATCATGCGCGCCAGTCCCAGCACGTTCGCCGCGCCGCCCATGTCCTTTTTCATCAACCCCATCGAGGCACCCGGCTTCAGGTTCAGTCCGCCGGTGTCAAAGCAGACGCCCTTGCCGACCAAGGTTAGCTTCGGACCGCTTGTGCCCCAGGTCATCTCGATCAGGCGCGGAGCCTGTTCAGCGGCCCGACCTACCGCGTGGATCATGGGAAAGTTCTGTTCCAACAAGGTGTCGCCAATGGTGACGGCACAACGAGCCCCGTACTCCTGCGCCAGCGTTTCAACGGCGTCTTGCAGGGCCTGAGGTCCCATGTCGGCCGTCGGAGTGTTGACCAGGTCACGGGTGAGAGCTTCGGCATTGGCCATGATCTCAACCCGCGGAGCATTCACACCGTCCGGCGCGACCAATCGGGCTTTTGCGCCGGACTGTTCGGCATATCGGTCGAAACTGTACCCGGTCAGCAACCAGCCCAGGGCTTCGATTTCGGCTCTGTCTGTCGGCAAACCGGACGCAATCCGGTAAGTGCCTTCGGGCAGAACCTCGGCGGCGGCGGCAAGCGGAAAGCGTACCCGAGCGCGCCGGGTGTCGGTTCCATAGCCTGCCAGCGCGAATTGCGGCGCGCCCGTCGGTCCGGGAACCAGCAGAACCTGCCCGATTGCGCCGGAGAATCCGTTCGCGGCCACCCAGGCCTGTGTTTCATCGGGCTGAGACTTCAACCATGGCTCGAGCCCGTCCTGCGCAAGAACATGCAGATCAATGGCAGGAGCATCGGAAGGTGCAAAGGACAGGGACATGGGCGCCTCGGACTGTTCTGGTGCCGCCTACACTAGCCGCCTGTTGTTCGCCCGCAACCCGTCATATCGAAAGATCCTGTTGATCCCATACTGCGGTCAGCGACCGCTCTCCCACCCGGATCAGTCGGCTGAGCGTGGCTCCGGTCGCCACCGCATCGCCGGCATCTACCGTCCGGGCCACGTCGCCGGCGACTCGGGCCAGCGCCGTCATGCCGACCTGTTCGGATATTGCGACCAGAGACTTGGCGCATTTGCGCAGCCCCGCCCAGTCACGTTGACGCCAGAGCCGTTCACAATTCGACAGGCGTACTGCCAGTTCCTCGACCGTTCGGCACAGAACGTCGACCGCGTTCGTGTCACCCAATTGCCGATACAGCCCGTTCAGCCGGTCCGGATCCAGCCGCACGGATTCCTTCTGTTCAAGCGTGACGATCTTGTCCACCTCATTCACCCCAATCTTTCTGCCCCCACGGCATCTGCGAACCTGTCACAAAAGACCTTTGCAATTCCTTTCGGCCAATCGGGATAATGTCTCGAATTTTGCTCGAACTTGCGTTAGATCGGCGGTCGAACTGCAAATTTGGGAAAACGCGATGCACCACGCCAAACCTCTGCCGAGCTATCTGGTCAAACGGTACCATGGTTGGAAAGCCACGTCCTATTCCGAAAACCAGGCCTGGTACCGCCGGCTGGCGACCGAGGGACAGCGTCCGCGTGCGATGGTGATTTCCTGCTGTGACAGCCGGGTCCATGTCACCTCGATTTTCGGGGCCGACCAGGGCGAGTTTTTTATCCACCGCAATATTGCCAACCTGGTGCCGCCCTACGAACCGGACGGCGAGCGCCACGGTACCAGTGCAACCATCGAATATGCGGTGACGGCATTGAAAGTGGCGCATCTGATCGTACTGGGACATTCGCAATGCGGCGGGGTGCAGGGCTGTATCGACATGTGCAAGGGCGAAGCGCCGCAACTGGAAGCCAAAGAGAGCTTTGTCGGACGCTGGATGGACATCCTCAAACCGAAATTCGATTTGGTCTCCGATGTCGAGGACCCCGCCGAACAGGCGCGCCAGTTCGAGCGTCAGGCGGTTGTCGCGTCGCTCGAAAACCTGATGACCTTCCCGTTCGTGGCCGAGGCCGTACAGAACGGCTCGATATCGTTGCACGGCTTGTGGACCGACATCGGCGAAGGCGGTCTGGAGTATTATGATCCGTCAGGAAAAAAATTCCTGCCGGTTTAGTCTTTAAATCGGAGAAACGCACCCTAATTGAACGCTAGTTCAATTAGGGTGCGGTGACTGTATGGAAAACCTGTTGTCTCTGGCGGCCGAAAATCTGGTCTCGCCGATCATTCTCAGTTTTGTGCTTGGTCTGTCAGCGGCATTGGCCCGATCGGACCTGACCATTCCCGAGGCCATCGCCAAGGCGATGTCGATCTATCTGCTGTTTGCGATCGGCTTCAAGGGTGGTGTCAGTGTTGCCGCACACGGGATCGACGCCACGCTTGGCTTGTCCCTCATTGCAGGTGTCATTCTGTCCGCATTGCTGCCGCTGGTGGCGTTTGGCCTGTTGCGCGTGCTGACCAACCTGGACCATGTCAACGCCGGCGCGGTCGCAGCGCATTACGGCTCAATCTCGATTGTCACATTCGTGGCCGGTACGTCGGTTCTGGAAAGTCAGGGCCTGATGTACGAGGGCTACATGGTGGCTGTTGCCGCGGCGATGGAAGCGCCGGCGATCCTGTCCGCTCTGTGGCTGATCTCCCGCGGCGGCGGAGCCCGCCGGATGGACTCGGATCTCTGGCGCGAGATTGCCCTCAATGGTTCGATCGTTCTTCTGGTCGGGTCGTTTGCAATCGGCTGGATAACGGGCGAGGACGGTCTGGCCGAAATCAGCAGCTTCGTGGTCGCACCGTTCAAGGGGGTTCTGTGCCTGTTCCTGCTGGACATGGGTATCGTTGCCGGGCGCGGATTGCGTGCCGGGCGCGGGCTGATCACGATGGGTCTGCTTGGCTTTGGCGTGCTGATGCCCCTGATCGGGGCTGGCGCCGGTCTGGTGGCCGCGCTCCTGTTGGGTCTGTCCACCGGCGGAGCGGTCTTGCTGATGGTGTTGGGCGCCTCCGCCTCGTACATCGCGGTTCCGGCGGCGATGCGCGTGGCAGTACCCGAGGCGAACCCGTCCATCTATCTGACCCTGTCTTTGGGCGTCACATTCCCATTCAACCTGGCGCTGGGCCTGCCGATCTACGTCTCGGTCGCCCGGGCCGTTACCGGAGGATAAGACGATGCAGACACATGATGCCAAACGGGTCGAGATCACCATCGAAGCCATCGTGAAATCCCGTCTGACGGATGCTCTGGTCGATCAAGGTGTGACCGGGTTCACGATCCTGCCGGTGCTCGGCGGATCGGGACGATCGGGTGAATGGAGCCGTTCTGGCCAGGTCAGCCGCGCCAGCGGGATGGTTCAGGTCATCTGCATCATTCGCCCCGACCGCTTGGACGGGCTGCTGAGCGCGATCCTTCCCGTACTTGATCGCCATATCGGGGTTGTAAGCGTCACCGATTGCCAGGTTCTGCGGGCCGAGCGTTTCTGACCCGGAGATCTTGGGATCGGATGCGCGCCTAACTACCGGATTCATGGCGTGGACCCATGCACGATGTGCGGAGCGAACAGGCAAACCCCTGTTCGCAAAACCACACATTTTCCTTCAGAGCGGGCTGACTGACAAACATCGTTGATGGCAACCCGGACGGGCGCTAGCATTTCAGCCAGCATCTTGAGGTTGGCCGTATTGAGCATCGCCTACAGAAGGGAAATTGACGGCCTTCGGGCAATTGCCGTGTTGCCAGTGGTCTTCTACCACGCCGGATTGTCATGGCTGTCCGGTGGGTTTCTGGGTGTTGATGTCTTCTTCGTCATCAGCGGCTACTTGATCACGTCGCTTCTGATCGGGGATATTCAACGCGGACGGTTGTCCATCGTTGATTTCTACGAAAGGCGAGCCAGGCGGATTCTTCCGGCCCTTTTTGTGGTTCTGGCCGTGACGACCTGCCTGGCGTGGATCTGGATGCTGCCGGCCGATCTCAGGGTCTATTCGCGAAGCCTGTCATCCGTCGCGGTTTTCCTGTCGAACGTCTTCTTCTTCCGGAACAAGGACTATTTCGCGGATGAATTCGACATGCATCCGCTCCTCCACACCTGGAGCCTTGCGGTGGAAGAACAGTTCTACCTGCTGTTTCCGCTACTGCTGCTGTTTCTGTTTCGAAGAGGGACCCGGACCTGCATCATTGGCCTAACGGTGTTGCTTTTGGCTAGTCTGTTGCTGGCGCAGTGGACATCGGAAAACGAACCGAGGGCAGGGTTCTACCTCATCTATACCCGCGCGTGGGAGCTTTTGGCCGGCGCGATATGCGCCTTCGTACCGCGGCAGGACAAGGGGCGGTTCTCGACGGTGCTGCCGCTGCTGGGCATGGCCGGGCTGCTGGTGTCTTACGTGATGTTCGACCGGTACACGGCGCACCCGTCATTCCTGACGGTCGTGCCCGTTCTGGGAACCGTCTTGGTCATCCTTTTCGCCAGCCAACGGGACCCGGTGGGGGCGCTGTTGTCGTCGCGGATCATGGTCTGGATCGGCCTGATTAGCTACAGCCTTTACCTGTGGCACTACCCGTTGTTGGTCTTTGCCAAGATCCGGAGTGTTCCGGCACCCTCGCCGCTGACCATCACCAGCCTTGTCGTGCTGGCCTTTGTGCTGTCCGCCTTGACATGGCGCTTCGTTGAGCAACCCTTTCGCCGTCGCAGGGAAGGTCTGTTCAGTCGCCGGGGGATCTTCATCGGAAGCGCCGCGATATCGGCTTTGGTGTTCTCGGTCGGAGTGGCGATCTTCGCAACCGATGGCGCACCCGATCGCAAGGCGCTGCGCGATCTCGATCTGCCAAGGCTGACCGAAAGCCTGGCTCCGAACCGCGGTTTGAGCAATGAATGCAACGGTCGGATGCCGGTGCCGGACAGCTGTGCGACTTCCGAGTCTCCCAAGGTTGCGGTTTGGGGGGACAGTTTCGCCATGCATCTGGTGGTCGGCCTGACCGCGGCCTATCCCGAGCTTGGGGTCGTCCAGCTGACCAAGTCGCTCTGTGCGCCGATCGCCGGTATCGCCTTTGCCGATCGCGGCCGGACCGGAGAATCCCCGCAAGCCTGTCTGGATTTCAGCGACCAGGTGCTGGATTATGTCACTTCGACCGACAGCATTGACTATGTCATCGTCTCATCGCCGTTCTACTACCTGTTCGAGCCGGGCGGACTTGCTGCCGTTGACGGCGCAATGGACCCCGAAGGCCCGCAGAGGACGGTTCTGCGGAACCTGGAAAAAACGCTCGAACGGCTTGTGTCTGCCGGTAAAACCCCGATCGTCGTGTCTCCGCCCCCCTCGAATGGCCAAAACCTGGGCTATTGCGTGGTGAATGCCGAACTCCGAGGCGCTGACCCGCATCTGTGCGACTATCCGTTCGCGGACATACAGCCGGAGCTTCTTGAGGTTGGAGAGATGCTGCACCAGCTCGAGGGCCGCCACAAAGTCGTCTGGCTGGATCGGATTCTCTGCGATGCTGACGGCATGTGCCGCGCCAGCGACGGCACGACGGCATACTATCGGGATGGTCGCCATCTCTCGAAAGAAGGTTCGCGCGAACTTGGGTGCCGCACCGGTGGATGGTTCCTGTTCGGGGATGAACCTAATGGGCCAGCCGACTCTGGTGCAGTGGTGGTCCCAGCGAATGACCGTCCCTGCAGCCAGTTTCAACAGAACGCCGACCTAGCCCAAAGCGGGGAGTGATTCCTCAGCCCTGCATTGGTCTGCCGCCAGCGCGCGCTGAACTACTGCAGCGCGAGGTCCGGGTTGTGTCGATAGTAAATTTTATTCCAATAACCAAATCCGTGATAGGCTGCCGTAATTTCCGGAACCAACCGAATGGAAATGACACACCTGGGAGGGATTTCATGACCAAGTCTTTCGCAATCGTTTCACAACGTCCTTTGTGGACGTTGGCCTGTCTGGCCGCGCTGACCGCCACATCCGTGTCCGCGCAGGAGTTCCAGACCGAGCAGGACAGCACGGACGTCGTATTGGCGCCTGATGATTTCTCTCCCTATGCGGGGCGGAACTTTCCCCAGCGGCCGCTGTGGGGAGACTCGCATCTGCATACTTCGGTTTCGGTTGATGCCGGCACGATGACCCGGCTGACCCAGGAACAGGCGTTTCGCTTTGCCCGCGGCGAAGAGGTCACGACAACCCACGGCCTTCGGGCCAAGCTGTCCCGTCCGCTCGATTGGCTGGTCGTCTCGGACCATGCCGAGATGTATGGGCTGATGCCGCAGCTGCTGGCCGGAGACGCCGAGGTTCTGGCGACACCCCAGGGCAAGGCCTGGCACGAGGCGCTGACGGCGGGTGACAGCCAGCTTGCGTTTGACACGGCAATGGAGATCGTCGCCTCGTTGTCGGATGACGTCCCGCCCATCGACAACCCGAAGGCCATCAAGCATGCGTGGGAGGCGTACACGGCCCTCGCGGACAGCTTCAACGAGCCGGGGGTCTTTTCAGCCATCATCGGCTATGAATACACCACCGAGGGCGCCAACAACCTGCACCGGAACGTGCTGTTCCGCGATGGGCGCGACCGGGCCAACCAGACCCGCCCGTTCTCGCAATATGACAGCAAGAACCCCGAGGACCTGTGGGCCTTTCTGGCCGAATACGAGGAACGGACAGGCGGCGAGGTCCTGGCCATCGCGCACAACGGCAACCTGTCGAACGGGCGGATGTTCTCTCTGAACGCCTATGATGGATCCGCACTGACCCAAGAGATCGCAAGCCTGCGCGCCCGGTTCGAGCCGCTGTACGAACCGACGCAGATCAAGGGCGATGGTGAGGCGCATCCGTTCCTCAGCCCCGATGATGAGTTCGCAGATTTCGACACATGGGACGCGGCCAATCTGAACGGAACCGAGTTGAAGCAACCAGAGATGCTGGCCGGTGAGTATGCACGCGAGGCGTTGAAGCGCGGGCTCAAGATAGAACAGGAGCTGGGTGTGAACCCGTTCAAGTTCGGGATGGTCGGCGCGACGGATTCGCATACCGGTATGGCAACGGCCCAGGAAGACAACTTTTTCGGCAAACATTCCGGGGTCGAGCCCGGCCCGAACCGCTGGGAACACCTGGTAATCGAAGCACCCGATCCAGAGCTGTCGATCTATGGCTGGAAACAGGCCGCTGGTGGACTGGGTGCGGTCTGGGCGACGGAAAACACCCGCGAGGCGATCTTTGACGCGATGCAGCGCAGGGAGACCTACGCGACCACGGGGTCGCGTATGGGGGTTCGGTTTTTCGGCGGCTATGACTTCACCGATGAGGATGCCGCAAGCCGTGTTCCTGCGGATGCCGGCTACAAAAAAGGCGTACCGATGGGGGGCAACCTGCAGGCGTCTCCCGATGGACGGGCTCCGAATTTCCTTGTTTTTGCATTGAAGGACCCGATTTCCGGCAACCTGGATCGCATCCAGATCGTCAAGGGCTGGGTCGATGCTGACGGGGCCTTGCAGGAGAAAGTCTACAACGTCGTCTGGGCCGGCGATCGCCAGCTGGACGAGAACGGCAAGCTGCCCGAAGTCGGCAACACCGTCGATGTCGAAAACGCCACGTGGACCAACACCATCGGGGCAAGTGAGTTGATCACCACGTGGCAGGATCCGGATTTCGACCCCAACCTGTCTGCGTTCTACTATGCCCGTGTGATCGAGATCCCGACCCCCCGCTGGACCGCCTACGAGGCCAAACGGTTCGGGATCGAGATGCCGGACTATGTTCCGATGATCACGACCGAACGGGCCTATACGTCGCCGATCTGGTACACCCCGGGATAAACAATCGTTCCGTGAAGCGAAGCCCCGCCTCGCGCAGGCGGGGCGGTCTTGTTCATTCGGCTGGGGTGGGGTTGCCGGCCACCGGCCTGCGGTTGTCCGCGTCTATCGCTCCGAAACCGTGACGCAGCAGGATGAACACGAACAGGACCATGGTCAGAACCGCCAGAAGCGATCCGATCTGGGCAAGGGTTTCGCCCCTTTCGGTAATTGCCAGCACGATCCCGGGAACGAGCACCAGAACCGTTGCCACGGACAGCCCATAGTGGAGTTTCGCCAGACCGCTGCGCGCCGCCTCGGGGGTCAGAGCGTAGTAGAATCCGAACACTGCCAGCGCAACGAACCCGATCAGGTTCAGGTGGCCATGTGCTGGCGACAGCGTGTGATCATGGCTGGCCGACATCTGGATTCCCCACAACATGCCCAAAACGGCAAATATGGCTGCGGTGGTCAGAAAAAAGATGGGCAATCTGGTCATAACGGTCTCCTTTGAATATTCGATGAGCCGCACGGGGCGTTGAAAACTGGGTTTGCCGAAAAAAGGTGTGTTCTGACGCGGGCATCCAAACCACGCTGCCCAACCCGGCCCGAACCGTCTAGCAGTGCGGCGTCGAGCACCGAAGGCCAGAAAAACATCGGCCTAGTCAGCGGTTCCAGAGCTGGTGGGATCGCGCGGTGTCGAACCCCGGTTCCTGCGACAGGTCAGGCTCTGTTTGGTCAATCATGGCTCGTTTCCCCTCGGCTGAGATTGAAACGAAGGCGCCTTCAATGGGCGGAAAAATACCAGCAGCTGTGAAATATGAAAAATTGATTATGTGAATAATAGCTATTCACCTGGCGAATTTACTTCTGCTTGGGCAGAACCTGCGGTGATACCCGGCGCGCCTTCCTTCTCGCATTGCCAAAAATGAAAAAACCCCGCAGCCCATGCCGCGGGGATTTTAAGGCTTCAGCCTGGTCCGGCTATCAGCCCTTCTTCAGGACCTCGCGGCCCAGCAGCTCTGCGATTTGCACTGCATTCAGGGCCGCGCCTTTGCGCAGGTTGTCCGAGACACACCACAGGTTTAGGCCGTTTTCCACGGTTGAGTCCTGACGGATCCGGCTGATGAAGGTGGCGAAATCGCCGACGCATTCAACCGGCGTGACATAGCCACCGGCCTCGCGCTTGTCGATCACCATCACGCCCGGAGCTTCGCGCAGGATGTCGCGGGCCTCGTCCTCGTCCAGGAATTCCTCGAACTCGATGTTTACCGATTCCGAATGCCCGACAAAAACCGGCACCCGCACACAGGTCGCGGTGACCTTGATCGACGGGTCGACGATCTTCTTGGTCTCGACGACCATCTTCCACTCTTCCTTGGTCGATCCGTCTTCCATGAAGACGTCGATATGCGGAATGACGTTGAAGGCGATCTGCTTCTGGAACTTCTTCGGGGCGACCTCGTTGATCGGGTTGTAGACGGCCTTGGTCTGATCCCAAAGCTCATCCATACCCTCTTTGCCGGCGCCCGAGACCGACTGATAGGTCGAGACCACGACGCGCTTGATCTTGGCGCGGTCATGCAGCGGCTTCAGCGCCACCACCATCTGCGCGGTCGAGCAGTTGGGGTTGGCGATGATGTTTTTGTTCTTGTAGTCGTGGATCGCCTGCGGGTTGCACTCGGGCACGATCAGCGGGATCTCGGGGTCGTAGCGATAGAGCGACGAGTTGTCGATCACCACGCAGCCGGCCGCTGCCGCTTTGGGGGCGTAATCCTTGGTCGCGGCGGACCCCACGGCGAACAGCGCCATGTCCCAGCCGGTGAAATCGAAAGTGTCCAGATCCTGGGTCTTGAGTGTCTTGTCGCCAAAGCTGACTTCGGTGCCCAGGGAACGACGGCTTGCCAGAACGGCAATTTCGTCCACGGGGAACTGGCGTTCAGCCAGGATGTTCAGCATTTCGCGGCCCACGTTACCCGTGGCGCCGACGACAACGACGCGATAGCCCATGTCTAGTCTCCTGAATTAAGGACGCGCGTTCATAGCCGCGTTGCAGAAAATAAAAAAGGGCCTTCGCGGCGGAATTGACCGAATGACGCAGTTTTGCGGCGACTCAGGCCTTCAGCAGCTGCTGATAGAGCGCAACAAGGGCCTGCGCCTCGCCGTTGATGTCGAAATTCCGTTCCACATGGGCGCGGGCGGCCCGGCCTGCGCGGGCCAGGGAATCACGGTCCGCCAGCATCTCGGCCGCGGCCGCGGCCAGCGCCGGAATGTCGCCCGGAGGCACCACCCGACCCAGCGTCGGGTCGGTCACGATCTCGGAGAATGCGCCCACATCGGTGGCCACCACCGGCACACCGCAGGCCATCGCTTCGAGGGGGGTCAGTCCGAACCCCTCCCAGCGTTGGGGGGCGATAAACAGATCCAGCACCTGGTACCATTGGGCGATCTTGTCCACGGTGACCTCGGGCTTGAACAGTATGCGGTCGGACAGGCCGGCCCGGGCCACCTTGTCCTTCAGTTCGGTCAGGAAAGCGCTGTGTTTCTCGGTCGCGCGGCCCATGACGATGCCATGCACGTCGGGGACTTGCCCGCACAGGTCGATCATCGCATCGACGAAGGCGTCGGTGCCCTTCTGGTGGCGGATGCGGCCATAGCAGCCCAGCAACAGCCCGTCGGGCAGGCCCATTTGTGTCCTCAGCCCCGCCTTGTCGGCGGGTGGCGTGAAATCCTGCAGGTTGATGCCGTGCATGATCACCTGCGCGTCGCGCTCGAGGTATTCGGCCGTCTTTCGCGAGGTGGCCACCACCGCGTCCATCTTGCCGATCAGCCACTTGGTATAGCCCGTGTGCGCCCGCTGGGAGGCGCTGGTGAACAGCAGTTTCAGCCGCAGCCGCAGCAGTTCGCGCAGGATCAGGCCCAGCAGCATCTCGGTGTTGCGGCGGGCGTGCCAGACCCGCAGCGTCTTGCGCGACAGAAAGGGCAGGCGGCCCAGCGGGATGTGCGGGATGTCCGAAGGCAGGCCCGGGCCGGTGGCTGCGATGTCGATCCACTGTGCCTGCAACGGCACCAGCCGCGCGATCGTGGCGGTCACGCCGGACAGGCGGCGTTTGAGGTTTGGGGCAATAACAACGGGGTCGTTCACGGCGCGCGCTCCTGCGGGTCTCACTCCATGCTGTCACGGCTGAACAGGTAGATCACGCAGCCGATCGTCAGCGTGACGGCAAAGAAGGCGAATATCGCTGTGTAGGGTGCGGTTGGCCCCATGTCCACCGTCGCCGCATGGATGCGGCCGGTGGCGAATTGCGCCAGCCCCACGCCGCCGATCCCGAACAGGTTCAGCAGGGTTACGCCGCGCCCCACCAGATGCGCCGGGATGAAGGCGCGCCCATGCGCCATGATCACCGGGAAGGATGCCCCCAGAAACCCGATCAGCGCCATCAGTAGAACCGACAGCCAGACGGCCTCGGCGACCCACAGCCCCAGCAGCCCCAGCGCCAGCACCGCCAGCGCGTTGCCGCCGAAGATCACCCATTTTCGGGTGTTCAGCAGCCGGTCCAGCGGGCCATAGGCAAAAGTGCCCGCGATCATCGCGGCGCCCATGACCAGCGTGGCCTGCCCGATCTGGGTGGCGCTCAGCCCGAACACGTCCAGCAGGTACGGCCCGGCCCACAGTCCCCGCAACGCGGCCGAGGGTGCATAGGCCACCAGCATCAACGGCAAAATCGCCCAAAGCGCAGGTTCGCGCAGCAGGTCCAAAACCGACCCTTTCTGCTCGGACACAACCCGCGAGGGGTCTTTGACCGTGACCCAGATGCCCACTGCCACGGCGCCTGAGATCGCGGCCAGCCCCGCCAGAGTCGCGCGCCAGCCCATCAACTCGACCGCCAGCGCCGTGGGGTACGAGGCCACGAGGTTGCCGACCGACCCCACGCCCAGCATAACAGCGGCCAGGGTAGCGAACTTCGCGGGCCGGTATTCGCGGGCAAAGATGAAATACGAGGCCATCAGAACCGGCGAACATCCGACCCCGATCAACGCCATCGCCACCGCCACATGCAGGGGCGTCGCGGCCAGCGCGAACACCGCGGCCCCACCCGCGCCGCCGATCAGTAGCAGAACCGCCGCCGTCTGCCGGGGGCCAACCCGGTCCAGCGCCCAGCCCACCGGGATCTGCATCGCCGCAAAGACCAGAAACCACAGACCCGAGGCCCAGGCCAGATCTTCGGGCGTGGCGCCGATGTCTCGCGCCAGATCGGCGGTCAGAACCGCAAGGAACGCGCGGAAGAACTGGCTGAGGACATAGGCCAGACACAAGATCACCAAACCTGCCTGCATGTCGGTCTCCCTGCCTTCCGCCTCACCGGGATGCTTGGCACGTCCCGATGCCATGCACAAGCGCGTGTGATATGTTGCAGTATCGGGAAATGCCCCCGCACTACGCTATCATTGCGGCCAGCAAACGGGAGGGACAATGAAAACCGCCGATATCGGATTCTACGACCGCGTACCCATTACGCGCGATTTTCTCGCCCTGTCGGATCCGGAACAATTCACTCCGGTCCCGGATGACTGGATCGTGGGCGTCGCCGATATCGTGGACTCGACCGGCGAAATCGCGCGTGGTCGCTACAAGACGGTGAACATGGTTGGTGCGGCGGTGATCTCAGGCATGATCAACGCGCTGGGCGGGCGGGTTTTTCCCTATGTTTTTGGTGGCGACGGTGCCGGATTTGCCATCCCGAAGGACGATGCCGACATGGCGCGCGACACCTTGGCCGCGCTGCGCAGTTGGGCGGAAACCGAGTTCGGCATCGCGCTACGTGCGGCTTTGGTTCCTGTGTCCGACGTGCGTTCGAAGGGGCACGACTTGCGGGTAGCGCGCTATGCGCCGTCCTCGGGGGTGGATTATGCCATGTTCACCGGTGGCGGACTTGCCTGGGCCGAGGCGCAGATGAAGGCTGGCCGGTACGAGGTTCCGCCCGCCGGGTCAGACGCGCAGCCCGACCTGACCGGTCTGTCCTGCCGCTGGTCCAACAGCCCTGCGCGGCATGGGCAGATCGTGTCACTTGTCATCCAGCCCACTGCGCAGGCGACAGAACGCGATTTTGCTGATCTGGCGCAATCAGTTCTGTCCGCCTCCGAGGCTCTGGAGCGCGCGGGCCATCCCGTGCCGGCCGGCGGCCCTCCGATCAAGTGGCCACCTCCGGGTCTTGCGCTGGATGCCCATGTCTCGCGCGCTGGGCGCAATCTGGCCGTGCGCAAGGCCGCGCTGCTTGTGCAGAACCTGCTGATTTGGCTGCTGTTCAAATCAGGCAAGCGACTGGGCGAGTTTGAGCCGGGCCACTACAAGAACATGGTCAGCCGAAATGCGGATTTCCGCAAGTTTGATGACGGGTTGAAGATGACGCTGGATTGTGACGACGAGACCCTGTCGCGCATCGCCCGGACCCTGGAAGATGCGCGCGGACGCGGCAAAATCAGATACGGCATCCATTCCCAGCAAGAGGCGATGATGACCTGCTTCGTGCCCGCCGCCACGCGCGACGATCACGTACATTTCGTCGATGGTGCATCGGGCGGCTATGCGCAGGCCGCCGCCGCAATGCAGGGATGAGCCGCTCTCAGGGACGCCATTTCGCGGCCAGCCCGCGGGCGGCCTGAGCCAGCAGCATGACGTCGATACCGACCGCCAGGAACTGCGCGCCCATGTCCCGATACGCTTGAACCGCTTCATCATTGGTGCCCAGAATACCCGGCGCCTTGCCTGCTGCCCGGATCCGTTTCAAAGCATCCGCGATGGTGGTGCGGACCTCTGGCACCGTGCTGTCGCCTTTGTAACCCATGTCGGTGGACAGATCGGCCGGGCCGATGAAAACGCCGTCCACGCCCTCGACCTGAAGGATGTCGTCCAGCGCGGCCATGCCCGCAAGGTTTTCCACCTGAACCAGCAAACAGATCTCGGGGTCGGCCGTGGCCACGTAATCGGGGATCGTGCCGTACATTGTCGCCCGTGTTGCGGCGGCCCCAACACCCCGCACACCTCTGGGCGGGTACTGGCAGGCCCGAACCAGTTCGCGTGCCTGATCCGCGCTTTCGACCATCGGTACCAGAATGGTCTGGGCGCCGGCGTCCAGCACGGTCTTGATCATCCAGGTCTCGCCGACCGGCAGCCGCACCACCGCGTGCGAAGGGCTGTTGGCCAGCGCAATCAGCTGATCGCGGATCGAACGGATGTCATTCGGCGCATGTTCGCCATCGATCACCAGCCAGTCGAAACCGGCGGTTCCCATGATTTCCGCGGTGATGGCTTCGGCAAAGCTCATCCAGCAGCCGATCTGCATTTCGCCCTTTGTCAGAGCCTGTTTGAAGCGGTTTTTGGGGGCGGGCATCAGCGGTCCTCCTGCGGGGTTATGGGCATAGTGCGGGCGATTTCGGTGATCACGTCAAAGGCCACCCGGACGTCCTCCTCGGTGGTTTCGAACTGGCCGGCCTGAAAGCGGATGACGATGTTGCCATCGACTCGGGTCTGGGTCAGATAGATGCGCCCGTCATCGTTGATGGCGTTGACCAGCCGCAGGTTCAGGTCGTCCAGATCCGCGGCGCCGGGTGGCTCATATCGGAAGGTCCACAGGGACCACATGGGCGGGGTGACGATCCGGAAATCCGGCTCGGCCGCCAACCGGTCATGCAGGTCGTGGGACCAGTTGACGTGGTTGCGCAGCCGCGCGCGCAAGCCTTCCAGCCCGTAGGCGCGGATCACGAACCACAGTTTCAGCGCCCGGAACCGGCGGCCCAGCGGCACCGACCATTCCGAGTAGTTGATGATCCCGTCCTTGCCATGCGTTTTGAGGTATTCGGGGCTGATCGCCAACGTCTGCACCAGATCGTCGGGGTTTTTCAGGAAATGCGCGCAGCAGTCGAACTGAACCCCCAACCATTTGTGCGGGTTGAACACGATGCTGTCGGCCTGGTCGATCCCCGGCCAATAGTGGCGGTATTCGGGGCAGATCATCGCCGACCCGGCCCAGGCCGCATCCACATGCGTGTACAGCCCATATTTCTGCGCGACTTTCAGACACTCATCCACCGGATCGGTCGCGCCGGTCCCGGTGCCGCCGACGCACAGGATCACCCCCGCGGGGTGAAGGCCGGCGTCCAGATCGGCTTGGATCGCGGCCTCGAGCGCTGCGGGATCCATCCCGCGCCAGTCACCCTTGATCGGGACGCGCACCAGATTGTCCTGCCCGATCCCGGCCACCCAGATAGCGCGGTCGATTGATGTGTGCACCTCGGACGAGCAATAGACGCGCAAGGGTGTCTGCCCAAACAGGCCCTGACGGTTGCCCTGCCAGTTCAGCGCCTTTTCCCGCATGGTCAGAACGGCGGCCAGCGTGGCCGACGAGGCTGAATCCTGGATCACCCCTGCAAAGCCTTCGGGCAGGTCCAGCGCCTGCCGCAGCCAGTCCATCATCCGGGTTTCCATCTCGGTCGCCGCGGGCGAGGTCTGCCACAGCATGCATTGCGGCGCGATCGCGCTGGCCAGAAACTCGGCCAGCACCGACGGCGCCGAGGCGTTCGAGTTGAAATAGGCGAAGAAGCGCGGATGCTGCCAGTGGGTGATGCCCGGCATCACGATCCGCTCGAAGTCTTGAAAAATCCCTTCTATCGGTTCGCCATGCTCCGGCGCCTTCGCGGGAAGCGCGTTCAGCACCTCGCCGGGCTCGGTCCGGGCGCGCACCGGGTGCTGGCCGACGGTTTGGTGATAATGCTGCGTCCACTCGGAAATGCGTTTGCCCCATTCCGAGAATTCATCCCATCTCATCTGCCTTGCCTTCCGCCTTCGCATCTTTCGCGGGCAAGTGATGGCGATGCAGGCGGGCAGGTCAATCAAATTCCGGACGACGATGGCGCTGTGAGGTGGGACCGTGGCGGCCGTTCGATCCAAACTCAGGCTCTAATAAAGAAAATCGCACCGGCTGTGCGGATCGGAGAACCCCGCCGGAGAAACTAGGGGTCGACTCCGGCGGGGTGGCCAGACGGTGTCTGAAGTTATTTGCCTGGCCCGGGGCCGAAGAATCCCTGTGTTGAAGGGCTCCGGCCCTGAATCGGAGAATGTGAGGTGCCCAAATTGCACCCCGACAGCGCAGCCCAAGCACCCAGGGGGATGAGGCCAGAGCGGCGGTTCTCCGAAACCGTAATTTTTCCTTGGTATTCGTGACGGTGGCACGCTGATGAGCAAAGCTTGATTGGCTGGGCGCGCCGACCGCCTGAAAGAAAACCTAGCGCACCTGACCGCGAAACCAAGTCGCAATAAAGTGACGCGGCCAGTGGGCCTGTTGCGCTGCCTTCGAATATCTGCCCGATATTTCCGTTCATGATGCGCGGCCTGTGCGGTTTATTAAACAGGGCGGTCCCAAGTTTCCCTAGAATAAAGACGGATAGTCTGCGCGGATGAAACTGGTTTGCGCCCAGGTCCGCGGCCTTGGCAACTTCGCGCCGAAACGTACAGGCGGGCCGGCAATAATCGGCGTGTTTGCCGGGTTGAACAGCGGAGTGTCTCCTTTAGTCTGCGCGGCAATATGAAGGAAAGGATGCAATATGGCCAAATCTCTGTTTTCCCTGCCGGATGTGGTGCAGATACCAGTAGTTGGAGAGGCCAACACCTATCCGGTGGGGCGCATCTTCTGCGTGGGACGGAACTATGCCGCCCATGCGGCCGAGATGGGAAACGAGGTTGACCGCGAGGCGCCGTTCTATTTCACCAAGTCCCCGCAGAATGCCATTCTGACCGGGCAAACCGTGCCTTACCCGCCGGGCACCGAGAATTATCATCACGAAATGGAACTGGCTCTGGCCATTGGTCGCCCGGTGTTTCAGGCGACGTCGCAGCAGGCTTGGGATGCCGTGTTCGGATATTGCTGCGCGCTGGACATGACCCGGCGCGACCTGCAGATCCGCGAGCGCAACAAGCAGCGCCCCTGGGATCTGGGCAAGGATGTGGAAAATGGCGCGGTGTTCGCGCCGCTGACCCGCGCCGCCGATTGGGGTCCGACCGATGACATCCGCATCCATCTGAGCGTGAACGGTGAGGTCCGGCAGGACGCCACCCTGTCCGAACTGATCTGGAAGATCGACGAGATCGTCATGCACCTGTCCCGGTTCTATCACCTGCGGCCCGGCGACCTGATCCTGACCGGAACGCCCGCCGGCGTCGGCCCGGTCGAGGCCGGAGACGTGCTGACCGGCGGCATCGACGGGTTGGAGCCCATCCGCCTGACCCTCGGGCCGGCGGAATAGACCCTAAAAAGGGATTGTCGGCCGCTCAAACAGGCGCGCGCAGCCAGTCTGCGTTAAAGGTAACCCGATCCAGCCCGGCAAAACGGCGCACCCGGTCCAACTCGGCCACGAGCCGCCGGGTTCGGGCGTCCGACCATCTGACCCCACGCTCGGGCCAAAGGGCGCGGACCCGCAAGGTGCCTTCGTCGCGATGGGCCTTCATGTCGATCCGCCCGATCAGGAGGTCTTTCTCGAGAAGCGGAAAGACGTAATAGCCATAGGTGCGCTTGGCCTCGGGCACGAAGACCTCGATCCGATAGTGGAAGCCGAACAGGCGCTGGGCGCGGTTTCGGTCGCGCAGCATGGGGTCGAACGGGCTGAGCACACGGATACGCCCCGGCGCGGGGGCAGGGTCGGCAGCCTGGTCCGCCAAGCCGGGTCGCGCAAACACGCGGCGCATTCGACCATCAGCGCATTCCACTTCGATTTCCTGCAAATCCCCCCGTGTCAGAGCCTGTTTGCACCACTCTTTCGCCTCGGCAGCGGTGACCGTGTCCCAAAACGCGGCCAGTTCGCCCGAGGTGGCAAAGCCCAGCCGGTCGAGCGCCGCGTGGCACAGCCAGTCCACCGTCGCCTGATGGTCGCACTCCATCATGCCGGGGCAGAGATGGGTGTCGATCACACGCTCGGTCAGGTCGTATTGTTTTTGAAACCCTCGGCGCCCCACCACCGTCAGCGCGCCCGAGCGCCACAGGTATTCCAACGCCGTTTTCGAGGGGTGCCAATCCCACCAGCCGCCCGAGCCCTTTTTCTCATCCTGTCCCAGATCGGCCGAGCACACCGGGCCATGGTCGCGAATGTGTCGCAGAACGGGCTCGAACTGCTGTTCGAACCCGTCGCGCCGCCAGTTGCGCCAGCGGGTCCGCAGCATCTCGGCGTCGCGCTGGAAGCGCAGGTGCCAATGCGGGTAGAACGCCATCGGGATCACGGCGGCGTCGTGGGTCCAGTGTTCGAACAGGCCGCGGTCGCGCTCGTACAGGCGCTTTAGGTCGTTCGGCCGATAAGACGGGCGGCGCGAGAACAGGATCATGTCATGGGCGCGCGCCACGGTGTTGATGCTGTCGAGCTGCACGAAACCCAGCCGGTGGATCAGATGCAGCAGATCGGGCCCTTTGGCCGGACCTGCGGGCTGTTCCGCCAGCGCATGACGATCCATGAACAACGCACGGGCGGTTCGGTTGTCGAGTTGTTGCAGCTTGCCCCGTTCAGCGCCGCTTGAGCGTGTCGCCATAGCTGATCTTGGGGGTCAAGGTTATGCGTGTTTCGATCTCGGTATTCGGGTCGGCCAGTTGGGCGGCGATGATTTCCGCCGCCTTGCGACCGATTTCAAGCCGGCAGGCGTCCATGGTGGCCAGCTTGCGCGGCAGACCCTGCAGCAGTTCGACGTTGTTGAATCCCGCAAGGCCGATCTGTCCGGGCACGTCGATACCCTGCTCAAGCAGGTACAGCAGCCCGCCCGCGCCGATCATGTCGTTGGAATAATACAGGAAATCCAACTCTGGGGAGCGTTCTAGCATGGCTTTGGTCATCTCGCGCCCCTTGGCCAGGGCCGAACCGCCGGAATAGAACTCTCGGTCCTCGATCTCGATCCCGTGCTTGCCTAAAACTTCGGTGAAGCCCTCGAACCGTTTGCGCGCGCGGTGGTCCAGCGGCATCTTGGTGCCCATGAAGCCGATATGCTGATACCCGGCCTTCAGGATTGCTTGCGCCATCTCGCGCCCGGCCCGGCGGTGCGAAATGCCCACCATCGCGTCCACAGGCTTGCCGTCCGTATCCATTATCTCGACCACCGGAATGCCCGCCGAATCCAGCATGGCCCGCGCGGCCTCGGTGTGTTCCAGCCCGGCGATGATAACGCCCGACGGACGCCACGAGAGCATCTCGTACAGGACCTTTTCCTCTTTTTCCGGCAGATAGTCGGTGACGCCGACCACGGGCTGCAGCTCGGTATCCTCAAGCACCTGGTTGATGCCGGTCAGCACCTCGGGGAAGACCATGTTCGACAGCGACGGGATGATCACAGCCACCAGGTTCACCCGGCTCGAAGCCAGTGCCCCGGCGATCTTGTTGGGCACGTATCCCAGCTCTTTCGCGGCGGCCAGAACCCGGGTGCGGGTCGCGTCCGACACATCGCCCCGATTGCGCAGGACCCGGCTGACCGTCATTTCCGACACACCGGACGCTTCTGAGACATCACGGAGGGTAAGCGGGCGTTTCGTTTCTGTTGTCACCGGGGATACCTGCATTGTTGTTTCCCCGATGCTAGCGCGAACAGGGCAATCTGTTCAACTGTTGTGCAAAGGTCATGACAAGCCGAAAAAACCCGGCTACAGAAGGCGCCGCGCGGCCCCGTGGCTCAACTGGATAGAGCAGCCCCCTCCTAAGGGGTTACTGAGCCTTAGAAAGGAGGCCGCGTTTCCCAAGAAACACAAGTAAATTAGGCTGTTAGCCATGGTTAGGCGCGGTTAGGGGTAGTATACACCCGGTTATTATACTAAGTAATTCCTAAGCCCCGAGAGGGCCTGGATGCTTAGGAATAGCCATGGCTAGGACCGTACAGGATAAACCGATCACCACTCGTGCTGCCCGCGCGAAGCTGAATCCGTCGCCGAATGCCCACTTCCGGCGGCTGACGGACAAGCTACATGTCGGCTACAGAAAAGGAGCCAAGCTGCCGGGCTTGTGGACGGTGCGAATGCTGGGCGCTGATGGGGTGTCGAAGCAGAAGCGCATCCCCGGTGTGGCGGACGATCTTGAGCCTGCGAACGGCGCTGACGTACTGAGCTTTGACCAAGCCTGTGAAGCTGCTCGCAACATCTTTGCTCCGGCCCCTGCCGCGATCACCGTGGCCCGCGCACTGGACGACTGGTTTGCTGACAAGCTGGCGCGTGGCATGAAACCTCGGGCCGAACACAGCACCATGAACTACGTGCTGCGCACCAAACGCTGGTTCGGTGACAAGCTGGTTGTAGACCTGACCGTGGCCGACATTGAACGCTACCGTGACTCCTTCCTTGAGGGCCATGCGGAGGACCGTCTGCGCGCTCGCAGAGCTACTGCCAACCGGGACATGAACACCCTGCGGGCCGCGCTGAACTTCGCGGCTGACAGACACTTGCCAGAGGCTCCTCGGCCGTGGGCCAAGGTGAAGAATTTTGCCAAGGCCGATGCCTTCGGGAAACGGGTCGTTGTGCTGACTGAACCCGAGGAAAACAGGCTCTACGGCGCTTGTGAATCGACCGAGGTGCGTAACCTGTGGCTGGCGGCGTTCTACACAGGCGCTCGGTACGGTGAATTGGTGGCTGCGAATGTAGGAGACCTTGCTCCGCGTCGGCTGACCGTTGACGGCAAGACCGGACGCCGGACCATTGTTTTGTCGCCAAAGGCCGATGCGTTCTTTCGGTCGTTGGTGAAGGGGGTGAACGACCCCGACCGGGCGCTGTTGGTAGACGAGAATGGAGACCGCTGGCACCATGACCGTTCCCGAGGGCCGATAGACCGCAGCATTGCCAAGGCTGATCTGCCGGAAGGCACGACGTTCTATGCTGCTCGGCATTCGTACATCACTCGGCATCTATCTCGGTCGGTTCCGGTCATGGCCATCGCCCAGAACTGCGGCACATCGCTGGAGATGATTGAGGCGACCTATGCGAACTTTGTGAAGCAGGACTTGGAGGTGTGGTTCAATGACTGATCCTTGGGCAGACATAGACATCTTCGCTGACGCTGAGGAGTATTGGGAGGCCGAGAATTGGGGTCTGGAATTCTGGACCGACCATCCGACGTTTCTAGCGACTGATGTGGCTCTATTGAAGCATCTATCGCCATCTGCGCTGAAGGCTGTCGCCCAAGGTCTGGCTGCGACCGCGACGGACGAGATGAAGGCTGAGGTGCGCCGAAAGCATGGTGCGCGTGGTGCGGCCATTCGTAACGCTTCTACCATGAGCAAGGAGCAGGTCGCTGCACTGTGCTGGCAAATAGAGGACAAACTGAACTCTACCCGTACAACCAAGCCCATGAGCAAGGCCCAAGCCGCCGAGAAGATCGCACCCTTGGTAAGCGCCGAGCTTGGCAAGGAATACAAGACGTCTTACATCCGCCAACTCCTTCTGATGAGGGGGAAAATTTAGCGGTACTTCTGGTATACTAGGTACTGAACGGGACGGGCTATGCAGGGGTGATACCCACGCAGGAGCTTGTGAAATGCCTCGAGAAAAAGAACGCATGTGGACCGTTGAGGAGGTCCTACAGGACATCATCCGTGTAAACGGTGAAGTCATCAAATCATTCGTGTCGCAAAACTATGGTGCTATCCCGATTGATGACTTCGCCTGCCAGATCGGACTTCCGGTCTCGACCATGCAGCAGTTGCGGAAAGAGGGCAACGGCCCCAAGACCTTTAAGATCGGTCGTCGCATCTATGTACATGTGAAGGATGCGCAGGCATGGCTGGCTGAACTTGCGGAAGAAGCCGAGGTTGAGTCTGACGCCGCATAGAAAAGTGCCCCCACCTGAGCCATAGGCGGGAGCACTAAGGAGACGATATTGATATGAACGGTAGCATAATACCGCGTCTCTGTTTCCCCGACTAGGCCAAATTTGGGGGTGTCCCGACCCGGAGGCACCTATGCCCACTATTGAACCCGAACGACGCAGGTATTCGCACCTCGGTGTTGCGGACCAAGCCGAGTGGTTGGCGCTGAGCACCAAGAAGAAGCTGCTCCGCACCATGTCGCCGAACCGCCATCAGATGTTCAAGCGGGCACTGAGGCAGGCTGCTGCTGCCGTGACCCGTGACTGCCACTCGTATCGTGGCCCGCACTGCCGTGTTGCGATCTTTGCCAACGAACAGGTCGGCGCGACGATCCCGTTCCCGGCACCGACAGACCTCGATGCTGCCGTGGTGCGTGGTGAACGACTGCGCCGCAAGCAACCACCGTGGATGACCAGCACCCAGGCACTTGAGAACGAGGGTCGAGTGTACCTCGACGTACTGAACAACCACCCCAATGGCGTGACACAAGAGATGTGGGACGTTGCCCGAGAACGCACCGCCGACCTTTGGGCGGTCGCGGCCCATGACCTCGCCAGTTCTGACCTGCTGATCCCCGACAACCGAAACCCAGAAATTGCTGTCGCGCTCGTCTCGTTACGAGCGGGGAGCGATCTACACCACGCCAGCTTTCCGCTGATGGTGGTGCCACTCGAAGAGGAGACGAAACAATGAGTGAACAAGAACAGATAGACGACATGATGCGGCGCGAAGGCCAGAGAGTTCTCGACCAGATCGAAGTCGCCAAACAGGCGGGGGGCATGACGCCCGGAAGCACGGTCTTGGTTGCCGCTGTGAATGGCTGCGTGTTTTCCGTGACCATGCCGTACCTGCCGCACGACCCGGCTGAGAACAGGTTTGATGACCCGAGCACATACTTGGACATGTACTCCGAACCCGAGTGGAAAGTCGGAAGCACTGACCCCGACCGACCGCTGTATGAGGTGCTGTGTGACCTGTCGGCCTATGTGACGAGCGGGCACCACTACAAGACTGACCTGACTGACGTGAGCGACGAGACCCACAAGGACGTCTTGGCTCGGGTGTACAGCTTCCTTTTCTGGTGGCTGACGAAGGAAGCACCAGAGGCGCTGGACCCTGAGACTTCTGTCCGGGTCATCACATTCGTGGGTGAACCGATCCGCGACACCTTTCACATTGGTCATTGGGTGGCAGCATGAGCCCACGAGACAACTTCCTATCCCCCGCACATGTTACCGTGTTCACCAAGTCGGCAGGAATGCTGACCAAAGAACTGTCGCTGGATGGCGGCACCTTGAGGAAGGACGCATCGCAATGTCTGATGGTACAGGGGCAGGCCCGAAAGGTTCCTGTTCCCGACGCCATGGCCTTTGCGGAAGTGCTGACCACACTCGGCGAGAACGAAGCAATTTCGTTGGGCTGCTTCGCCAAGACCCACGCAACAGAAACCGTTGACGTTGTAACGAACGATGCGATGTCGGCGGGTGGCGATGTCGCTCCTGCCCACGCCATCTCTCGGTCGCTGGAACACTTTTCGTTCCCTGAGTCCGAAGGCTGGATGCTGATTGACCTAGACATGGGTGAGGCTCCCCCGAACATTCAGCGGCGCGTAGACAAAGAAGGCGCTGTGGCTGTTTTGCGGGATGTATTTCCCGGCTTGGAACATGCTGACTATGTGCTGCGCCCATCTACTTCGGCCAAGCTACACAACGCCGACACTGGCGAGGAAATCGTTGGCAGCAAGGGGGTTCACCTCTATGTGCGGGTCATTGACGCCACCGACATTCCCCGTGCGACCCGTGCGTTCTTTGATCGCTGTATCATGGCTGATCTCGGGTGGATCTTCATCTCTCGCGCCGGGCAACAACTGACCCGCACCTTGGTAGACGCAACCGTTGGCAGTCCCGAGAGGCTCGTGTTTGAAGCCCCTCCGGTTTGTGTACATCCGGTCGCCCAGAACCCCGAGGACCGCGCTCCGCAAGCCCATGACGGTGTGCCGATTGATACCCGCCAAGCGTTGCCTGACCTGTCGCCTGCTGAACGGAAGGAATACCGCAACAAGGTTGATACCCTGATGCTGGCGACCAAGGAGGAAGCGGACCGAGTGGCCGCGACCTATGATCGGGTACAGGTGCGCAAGCTGGCCGCAAAGCATGGATGTTCCGAAACCGAAGCCAAGCGGATGCAGGAACGCAAGAGGGGGGGAGTGCTGTCGGCTGAGGCCGAGCTACACTTTGACCGCCGCACCATTGGTATCGTTCCGGTTGCTGACGTGTTGGCTGACCCTGATGCGTTTGACCGCCTGACCCTTGCCGACCCGCTGGAGGGAATTGACTATGGGCGCGGCAAGGCGAAGCTGTATGTTGAGCAGCACGGCATCTTCATACACTCGATGGCCCATGGCCTCGGGACGACCTACAAGCTGGCCCACACACCCGACACTATTCGCAACTTGATTGACAAAGCGGTGGAGGATGGCGCGGACGATGTAGCGAACACGGATGTACAAATTCGGTTCTTGGCGGACTTTGCTGCGGCTGTAATCAGTGCTGAACTGTCGGACGACCATCTCGCTGTTCTGCGCGAATACGCCATTGCGCAAACAAGCATCGGTTCGCGTGTACTGACGCAGGCAGTGAACAACGAGCGCAGTCGGCAACGACGAGCGGAAGCTGAACGCCGAGCCGAAGAACGAGCCACTGGATTGCCCCGGTTCGTTGTACCGGAATGGGACGCACCATTCGGCCCGACGCTGAATCTGGTTGAGAGTGTTCTTTCTGAAGACGACAGCCCAGAACCACCCATGCGGGATGTAGAGGGCAAGTTGGTAGAGGTACAGAACCGGGTTCCGGCTGGTCTACACCAACTCGGTACTGGTGATGGTGAAGGGGAAGAGAAACCCGCTCCGCCTGCTCCGACATTGGTTCCGCTGGAGATGAACGATGTACTGTCACTTGTTGAGCAGCACGTGGAGTTCTACAAGATCACTCGCAACGACATTATAGATGTGCGGTTGCCCAATGCCCACGCCAACCGATTGAAGAAGCTACACCCCGAGAGGTCTATGCTTCCGGTTGCGAAGGGGGTTTGTACCCTGCCATTCTTGCTGGCTGACGGACGGGTGATGCACGGCGAAGGATTGGACCGCGAAACCGGGCTGATCTACCGCCTGGAGCCTGACGTGCTGCGTTCTATGCCCCAACACACACCATCTAACGACGAGGCATTGGATGCGCTGATGTGGTTGCGGGACGTGTGGCTGTGCGATGTAGAAACCGATTGGACCGGGTTCATCGTCGGGGTGTCTATGATGCTGAGCATGATACAGCGCATGGTGTTGCCCGGTGAGCGGCCTGCCTACGTTGTGAGTGCGGCCCAGAGGGGGGCAGGAAAGACTACCTTCGGCAACATGGTGAGTGCTGGCGTGTTGGGGAAATACGCGACTGCGGCCCGATGGTCTACGGACCAAGAGGAGATGCGGAAGTCTATGCTGCCGTACATCTCCGCGGACATTCCGTTGCTGGTATTCGACAACACCCATCGCGGGCAAGACATTGATAGCGACGCATTGAATGCTGCGCTGACCAGTGCTGAATACTCCGACCGAGTGTTGGGTGCGAGTTCGGTAAAATACGTACAGCCACGAACGGTGATTGTCGTGAACGGTAACAACATTCGTCCTTCCGGTGACTTTGCTTCTCGTGCCTTGGTCATGTCGCTGAGGTCTGACCGGGCCGACCCCGAGAACCGCGACTTCACCCACAAAGACCCGATCCGGTTCTCGTTCCGCAAAAGAGGGAAGATCCTTGAATGCCTGTACACATTGCTGCTTTGGAACCCGCGATTGGGCAAATACACAGGCAAGCATCTGCTCGATGACACCGAGACCCGGTTCCGTATGTGGTACCACATGATCGGTTCGCCATTGGAAGAGTTGTCTAAGATGGCGGTGAAAGCCAACAAGCAAGCAACTGAGGTTCGGTTCGCACAGTTGTTCTTGGACAATGAAACCCAGAACCCGGCTGAACTGTCCCGAGCCACCGCCCTGACCATTCTAGGTGATGCTTGGCAGAACAAAGCCGAGTTTTCTGCCCGTGAGGTGATTGCTGCGCTAGAAGAAGATCAGCGGGAGATGAGCGACCGACGCGCCAATAACGGGACTGTCGGAACGCCGGATGTTGACCTGAGGTTGGGCGGCAAAGGACGCGAACTTCTGGAAGCCTTGGACGGGTCCGTTGATACAGGTGCGAGGTTCCTGTCTTCTATGCCTTCGGCGAAGGCGATGGGTCATCGCTTAGAACAGATCGTTGGTGCTTTTACACAAGTTGCTGAAGACATTGATCTGGTTCTGCGTGTCCGTAAAACGCCCAACCGAGGCAACTTCTACCGGGTAGAAAGCCGAGAGGACGCAATAAGCTGAGTTCCGAGAAAAAGGGTTTTTCGATTTTGCGCCGAGCTCGAAGACCACTTATACCACCCAAACCACCCTAATTCCTTGAAAACTTGAAAAAAAAGGTGGTTTGGGTGCTTATAGTGGTTAGCTGCCGCGACCGAAAATCAAAATAACCTAATTTCGGGACAGCGAAATGCTGTGAAGATGGTAGTTTCTAAGCAGATGGGTCGAAACGACGGTTTCAAACGGGTAGATTGGGGACGAGTTTAGATGTTGCTACCAATGACGGCTGAGATACGGGCAGAAGTAGGGATTTGGGCATATAATCTTTGGCAAATGCTTTGGAGCGGAGGTTTATTTGCTCTCGTTGTACTCGTCGGTCTTATTGTTCTACTGTTGATCCTTCGCAAAATCCTCGAGACTTTCATTTACGGGGAGATAGAGTTTTATGGCTGGGGACCGATTCTGTTCATTGGGACAACCTCTGGCATTGGGGCTGTGTTTTATTATTTAACGCCTTGGGGGTTTTACTTAGGCGAAACATTCTTAAAAGCGTTTAACGAATTGTTTGGTTAGGAATTTTCTACTTTAGCGTGGTAAGCGCGGGTTAGGAGCCAAGCATCCAGCGACCGCGTTTCAGAATAATGAAATTCTCGACGGGCGCGGTACTATCGCCTTCGATTGGGGTATGGTCAAAAAATGTTGATACCGCTTACGACCGAAATACGAGCATTGGTTGGACTATTAGCAAACAGCCTATGGCAAATGGTATGGACTGGTTGTTTGTTCGTGTTCGTTGTCTTTGCTTTGACTTTTCTTGCCATCCGGGTTCTCAGTCCGGTGTTAACAAAGCTCGATTATTTAATCGGGCCTGATGCGAGCTTGGTCATTGTCTATGTGTGTTTGGCTGTAATTGCGCTGGTATTCTACGAATATACATTGTGGGGTTTTTATTTGGTTGAAACTCTCTTGGATGGTGCGAGATCATTCAAAACCGCCATTGAACAGTATTAAGTTACCCGAGCGCGCTAGGGCGGGGCATACCCGAAGCTAGATTGTTTGTCGCCTAAAGCACGCCCCCCGCTAAACGTAAAAAAGACGTTTGTAGCGTATTTCTGCCCCAAATTTTGTAGACTTTCCCGATGCTTAGATGGCGCTATACTTGCTGCCATGTCCCGAAACGTTGTGAACATCGCTGATATTGAATCGCCAAGCGACGAGCCGACAATTTGCCCACCTGATTTGACCGGGCAGTGGGCCGAGGCGTTTCAACAGCTTGCTGACATTGTTTCCGTGCAGTCCGGTCTATGGCCCGCTGATTCTAACATGATCGCCACCGTTGTGAGGTCTCAAAGACGCGCCGCAGTGCATGAGCAGCTTGCGCTTGAGGCTCTACAGGCCAAAGACCTTGATGAGTTCGGCAAGCAATCAAAGCTGGCGAATGCTGCGGCCAGTTCGGCCCGATCTGGCTTGAGTCAGTTGAAGGCAACGCCGCAAATTCGTTCCGGTAGAACGGCAAAGCAAGAGGGTGGAAAGATCGCCGGGGCACAGTCCGAAACATGGCGTGACATGATATGACCCATCCCGAAGGCGAGTTGACCCCAGACCCGAAGACACTGCCACCGACAGCATGTGTCGACTGGGCATCCCGCCTACAGCGTGGATTGATCCCCATCTCCCTGAACCGTCTACCCATCCGATCTGCCCGTGCGGTGAAGTTCGGTAAGATCGTGGACCTGTTGCGGGTGCCTGACCTACCGGGCCAGCCCGCCTTTGGTGATCTGGCTTCGTCCGGGTGGCTGCGTTCTGTCGGCATGGCCATCTGGGGCGGTGACACCATACGCGAGGCATTCATCTGCGTTGGCAAGAAGAACGCCAAGTCTGCTGGGGGTGCGTTGCTGTTTCTCGCGGCCATGATCCTGAACAAGCGTCCCCAGGCATCGTTCACCATTCTGTCACCGACCATACAAGTGTCGCGCCTGACTTTTGAGATCATCTCGGGTGCCATCCGCGCCGACGACACACTGAAGCAGGTCTTTCACATCCGTGATGCCGCGCGTGAAATTGAGGATTACCGGAACGGCAGCAAACTGACGGTGAAGGCGCTGGACGCCAGTTCTATCGCAGGCCTCCGGGGTTCTGTGCTTCTGGACGAACTTTGGATCGCAGGTGAGGCGGCTGCGTCTGACCGTCTCCGCGCGCAAATTCGGGGTGCGCTGGCCGCTGACCCGACCGCCAAGCTGCTGTACATCTCGACAGTGAGCGACACCATTCCGCGCGGCATGTTCCTGAACCTGCTTGAGTACGGTCGGAACGTGAGGGACGGAAAGATCGTGGACGACAGCTTCCTGCCCTGCTTCTATGAACCGTGGCCCGGTTGTCCCGACCCTATGAAGGATGAGAGTGTGTGGCCGATGCTCCTACCGAGCTTCCCGCACATCGCCGATCTACAATTCTATCGGGGTGCTGTGCGTGAGGCGTTGGAGGCGGGTCCCGCCGCAGTACAGATCGCCCGGTCGCAGTTCTTCAATGTGCAGCCCACAGCCCATCTTCGGGCGCGGGGTTGGGCCGTGAACGAACAGTGGGAAAAGATCGCCAGTCGGCCACTCCCGTTACAGGCCATCCTTGAGGCGGCTGAGCATGTCGCGGTCGGCATTGACCTCGGCGGCGCAAGCGACTGGTCGTCCCTCGGGGTGATCGGCGTGATGCCTGACGGACAGTGGAGGTGTTGGCAGCAATCTTGGTGTTTTCAATCGGCCTATGACCTGTACAAACGCGAGCGCACCAACTTGGACAAGTTCCTGGCGCATGGTGACTTGAAGTTGGTCGCGCCGGGCGAAGACATTCGGCAAATTCTGGAGCTTCTGGAGGTAGTGAAAAGCTCCGGAAAGCTACATGGGGTGGGCGTTGACCCCTACGGCTCCTCTGCGCTCGTAGACGCCGCCGAGAGGGCTGGTTTTACGATAGATGGTGACCGTCCCGAAGTGATGGGTGTGCGGCAGTCGGTACAAGCTCTGAATGACCCGATCACCCGGCTTGAACGGCAGGTGTTAGAAGGAAAGCTGATTGCGGACAATGGTCCGGCCTTGGCATGGGCCATGAGCAACGCCGTGGTGCTCCCGGCTGGGGCTTCGGTGAAACTTGAGAGGGAGGAGGCCGCTGGCAAGATTGACCCGGTGGCTGCGCTGATTGACGCCGCTGGTGCTTTGGTGATGCGCCGCCCTGAGCACTTCGACCTTGGAGCGATGATCGGATGACGCGCAGACGCCCACCTCAGCATGAGAGAAAGCAGGACGACGAGGATGCCGAAGGGTAGACTGAGCAACATGCGGTCTCGGTTGGACCCAATGGGTGCGCGTATTTCTACTCGCCCGCCATCGGTGATTTCGGATGTGAACCGGGCCATTCGTGATCCGATGTATCAGACGAAGGAGTGGCGTGATCTTCGGTACAAGATCATGAGCCGGAGTTCGAAGACCTGCCTGATCTGCGGCGTGAATCGCGTTACGCATGTAGACCACCTGTTGGGCCATGACGATGCCATAGCAGCCGAGGCCGCGTTCTGCCTTGGCATCTCAGCAGCCCCTACATGGCAGGGTAGGTTCCTGACTGGCCCCTTTCTGACGCTGTGCGGCCCATGCCACTCCTCGAAAACCGTCCTAGAGCAAAACGGGAAGCTCCTAGACTGGATGCAGGAGCATTGGTTTAAGCTCTTGGAATCAAAAGAAAAGCCAACGTAAAAAGGCTTTACCTGGCCCGGCCTCCGGCGCAGACTTTACTTCTGAGGGTCGCTGCCCCATCCCGCGAAATTTACAGGAGCAAAGAATGAAGATGACTGCTGAAGATAACACTGCCCGTCCCTCGGCATCCCGGCACACTGATCCACGGAGCGTTTGGCGCGACTTCGTATTGAAGCCTGACACAGCGTTTAACGCCAGTTTCCCCATGCCAAATGACAGTGAGCCGATGGTGATTGTTCAATCTTGGAGCGGCGACTGAGGTGCCAATGCCTACGAAACTGGGATCAAACCATCCAGGCAGCCGAAAACGGCTTAGAGGATCCATCCAGCATTTCTCGAGAGACTAGATTCTTGCGTACCATTCAACGGATGGGCGCTAAGGAAATCTTGTGTGGTAGCTTTCCCGTAACAACAGCATATAGTATGTGTTCTGGGGCCAAATTTGTAACAAGATCATCGAGGGCGACAACTGATGTACTCAGCATTTACACAAGACTACCGGAAAAGTGTTTTTGGTCGGTCTGTCATGATTCATGCTGATTGCTTTGACTGGCTACAGAGAATCCCTGATGCGTCTATCGACGCAGTTGTAACTGATCCACCTTATGGCGTGAAAGAATACGAAGTGTCTCAGATTGAGCGCATGCACAACGGTGGCACAGGGATTTGGAGAATCCCGCCCTCGTTTGACGGAAACGTGAGAGCACCTGTGCCCCGCTTCACAGCGCTTGAGCCCAAAGAGCGAGACAAATTACAAGAGTTTTTTCGTGAATGGGCGCGGTTGCTATTGCCCAAACTGAAACCGGGCGCGCACGTCATAATCGCAAGCAATTCGTTCATGTCTCAACTCGTATTTTCTAGCCTCATTGAGGGTGGTCTTGAATTTCGAACGGAAATAATACGGTTAGTACAAACATTGCGTGGCGGTGATCGACCTAAGTTGGGCGAAAAGGACTTTCCCAACGTTTGCTCATTACCGCGCGGTGGTTATGAGCCTTGGGGTTTGTTTCGCAAACCGATGCCCAAGAAAATGACAGTTCGACAGTGCTTGAAGGAATACGGAACCGGCGGTTTACGCCGCAACCCGGACGGGAAGCCGTTTGTGGACGTAATACATAGTGAGAGGACGCCAAGAAGTGAACGCAACATAGCAGAACACCCCAGCTTGAAACCCCAATCTTTGATGCGTCAACTTGTCTGGGCTTCACTTCCAACCGGCGAGGGAGTTGTGGTTGATCCCTTCATGGGCGCTGGGTCGACCGTAGCTGCGGCTGAAGTGGTTGGATATAAATGTGTCGGGGTCGAGAGATATGACGACTATTTTAAACTGGCGGTCGAAGCAGTGCCGAAATTGCACCAGCACAGTAACCTCAAACACCAGCTAAATTCAAAATTTGGTAGCCAAGTTGAACTACAAACCTAGTGATGGTGACTTATAAATCCAGTTGCCTACCATCTTGTTGTAGCCGCTCTTGTTGACTCCTGCCGTAATGGTTCGCCTGCTATTTCCGGAGCGCCCGGAAAAATTCCAGTCGGATTTTTGAAGCTGGGCGCCGAATACAGCGAGATATCTAAAAGGCATCGGTAGAACACCTTTTGCGTCATCACTTGGCCGACCGGATTCAAAACAAAACACCATTAGCCATGCGTCCTCAGCGTTGTGGCCTTGCCAACCTCGGAGATATCTCGAGCCTTTGACCTCAATCCCGTCATTCGCGTGTTGGACCGTATCGTTGGGAAACATTCCCTTTGGAACCATGTCTGGGTGCCCGTTGTGGTATCCGTTTTTGGCTATTGACGGGCAGTGCTTTGGGATGGTCGATGTCATGAACTCTCCTACGATTGAAGAAAAGTTCGCGGGCATAAGCATAGTTTCCAACCGCGGAATACTTCTTCCATTAAGCTGTTGATTAATAAATCCAATGAAATCAATGAATTCATTCATCGCATCACACAAGTGATTTATGGTAAGCCCATATGGAATAGATGCATTAGGGTTAAAGTCTTCGATTCGGACAGGTAATGGATTACAGGCATCCAGCTCGAGTTCGGGGCGATTGTAGTCTTCAGTCATGGTGAAGGTATCAGTGAAAGAAACCTTATTGTCCAGACTGTCGGATTTTGCGGGAGCTACTTGGGTCTTTTTCTCTTTTGAAACCGGTACTCTTCAAACATCTCCTTAAACAACGCATTCAAATTCATATCGCGCTGCAGAGCTTCTCGCTTGAACTCTTCGATTAGTTCTGGTGTCAGTCGGATTGACACGACCTTTGTTTTCTTTGTTTCTTTCACTTCGGATACCCACGAACCAATTGCATGAGCCAAACCTTAACACCGATCTAGACTTGCTCAACAAAAAAGGTTTCTATTCAAGTATGTGAGCGTGCGTGGTTGAGGCAAGCTGCATGATCTTCACACAAAATCACGGTTGGAATGCTAGATGTGCTCAGCTAAAACGCTGTTACCGATGCTTTCCTAATAGGATACTAATCGTGAGCAGCGAGAGTTCGTATAACCCGTTGTTTTTCAAGGATGACCCCGTGGCTCAACTGGATAGAGCAGCCCCCTCCTAAGGGGCAGGTTGCAGGTTCGAATCCTGCCGGGGTCGCCAGAAATCGTGAAAAGCACAAAAAATATCAAAGCTTTAACGGAATCTTGCGCTCCGACTGGTGACACATTAGGTGACACATGTCGAAGAATTGGTACAGATACGGCCCAATAACGATGAAAATCAAACACGTGGAGTGGCGTGGAGGTAGAGCGAACTACCGACGCAGAATTCCAGAAGAGTTGCAGCACCACTACAACGGCAGCCGCTACTATTTTGTTTCGTTGGGTACCAAGGACCCGGCTGAGGCGGCAAAAAAATCTCAACAGGTTACAGCCCAATTGGACCGCGAGTGGAGGCTATTGCGTTCCAATGAAGGAGGCGATCTCGCACTTCTTGAGCAAGGCAGAGCCATCCTTAGAAAATACGGTTTAGAGCCGGGGCAAGGCGCTGTTTATGAGGCAAATGGCCTAGAGCCAGACGCCTTTGTGAATACACTTATTCACGAATCTCGCGACGAGGACGGCTATGCTCCTGGATTCGTCAAGGAAAGACTGCCCGCCGACCTAAGAACAGCTGCTGAACTGTTTTACGCTGCCCCCGAAAAAGTCGATACCTTGATTGCTCCATACTTCTCGGAGGTCAAAGACCAGCATCTGTACTTTCACCCGAAACGAGCTGCGGACAGCCAATTTGACCGTTCGGTAGAAAGGTTTGTTGAGATTAATGGCGACTTGCCGATCAACCGCTACCATAGGCAGCACGGAAATGATTTTGTTCGGGAGCTGCTCAAGACCGTCAAGCCAGCGACGGTGAAGCGATATCTCAATCAAATCAGGCCAATCTTCAATACTGCGATCCGAGAGCTGAATGTCCGAATGGAAAACCCGCTCTCAGGCTTGATTATTCCTTCGCAAGATACTGAATGGGAGCCAAGCAGACTACCTTTTTCCTTGGAGCAGGTTTGGGCGATTCAGCAGCGTTGCATTGAAGTGGACGACGAGCGTCGGTGGGTGATTGCGACGCTCAGTGACACAGGAGCGCGAATGTCCGAAGTCGTTGGGCTGTTGCGCAAAGATGTTTGTCTTGAAGCACCGATCTCACACATCAAGATATCCCCAAATCAGATCAGAAGCCTAAAAACGAAAGCCTCTTTGCGTACGATTCCACTTGTCGGCGTGTCACTTTGGGCGGTCCGAAGGGCGGTAAATGCCACCGAAAGCGATTGCCTGTTTCCCGGGCTAATCAAGAATGGAGATTTCAACAAGAATTCGGTATCGGCCACTTTGAATAAATGGCTGAAAGAACAAGGCTTAAGAGAGCACAAACAGTCCCTTCACAGCCTCAGGCATTCCCTTCGTGACCGCCTTAGAAACACCAATTGCCCACCCGACGTAATTGACCGAATTGGAGGTTGGAAGCGCGATGGTGTGGGCGAAGGCTATGGACTGGGGCATGATCTGTCTGTTCTCAACGGGTACCTGGGGCAGATGCTGAAAGCAGAAGCTGTGTGGGGGAAAAAGTGCCACCTCTTGTCCGAAGTCTAGCCCATTGATCCCATGTGAGGACTGAATCCAATAAGAGCAGGCAACCGAAGCCAAAGAAACTCTGACTAGGTCGCCTGCTCAGTCTTTTCGGTGCTTTAGAGTAAATGGCAGTCAGTGCTGAAGGCGGAAAGAAGAGGTTGCATTGACTCCAAGCAGCGCAAGTTCGTTAGCTGGAGCACTTAAGCGGATTCTTCGGTTTCCATCTATTGGGGGGCGATATTAAGTCTCAGCCCACCCCAGCCACGATCCGATAGACAGACCGTTCTGAAATTCCCAAGCACCGGGAGATTTCGCGTTTGCCTTTGCCCTCAGCCAGTAACCGCTTTACCTCTCGAGCCTTAGCCTTTGCTGTGGGTTTCCTGCCCTTGTACTTGCCTAGCGCCTTGGCCTTGGCGATGCCTTCCCTCTGCCGCTCCAGCATCATTTCCCGTTCGAACTGAGCCACAGAACCCAGAACGTTCAGCATCAGCTTTCCGGTGGCGTTGGAGGTATCTAGGCCAAGATTCAGAACACGAAGGTCAACCCTTCTGCTCTCCAGGTCTTCAACGATTTCTCCCAGATGCTTTACGGATCGGGCTAGGCGATCCAGCTTTGTGACGACGAGGGTATCCCCTTCCCTGCAGAACACCATAGCGGCCCTGAGCGCCTCTCTGGGGGCCACTGAGCTTACCTGCTCCTCATAGACTCGCTCACAACCAACTGCTCTCAGTGACTCTCTCTGAGCCTCCAGCGATGCTTTCTGTTCCAGCGTAGATGTACGTGCATATCCGATCAGCATGTGACGATCCTCTTGTCTGCCAATGATGTTTAAGAAGTTGCGGCAGGGTGTCTGCCAAAAGCCGAAACCGACTTCATAGACAGACATTTGCGCCACGCTCTGAGGCTGACACATGGGCAAGGTCTATTGGCAGGGTTCAGAAGTCTTTGGGCGCTGGGCGTATTGGATGTGGCAGGGTATTTTGGGTTTCAGAGGGGGCCGGGGTTCAGAAAATCGACTTCAAAAAACAGGGGGTTTATTAGGTTGCTACTATTGTTGGATTGATTGGGTGCCTTGCGCGCGCGCCAAATTGCGACAGCTCTATCTGGACACCACTCCGACCAAGCTTAGCTGCCTCTATGTCCTGTAAACGGCATTTGATCAATAGGCTCAGCGGTGTTTGGGGTTTGTGCAAACCTGACATACACACTCAGTAATTCAACACGGTCCAATGTGACAAACCTGCAGAATCGATCCGAGAACGATATCCAAGTTCTATTTGAATTCTGCACTGCAACATTAGCGAGATTTCCGTTTTCGTATTGAAGCACGAAAGCAATGGGCGGGCATAGCGAGACTGGGGCCTATTCCGTGCTTTTGAGCGGCCCGATCCGAACCGTCAGTTTCATGAGCGCGGAGTGCGGTACGACCAAGTGCACAACCTTTGCGTGTTGCCGAGTCGAAGGATTTAGGGCAGAATTTGGTTTGAAGACCAAGAGCAGCGCGTTAAATGACTAATCCTTACAATATTGCCCCCAACTGCATTCTAACTCGACTTACAGAAGCGAGTGAATATTTGGAAAGCTTTTGCGCAGGCTTCGAATTATCGGAGTGGCGGTGCTCTGGACTGGCTGACAATCTGATAGAATGGATTATCGACTACGCCCTAAAGTCTGACGAACTCCGTGACACGAACCATACCAACACTTTTGTTCGCCTCAAACAGGCCGCTTCCAGAATTTACACCAGTAAAAAGTATGATCGCCGTGGCGAGGTAGGGGAAATCGCTGCACATGCAATTTGCCGAACTTATTTTAATACGATACCAGTCGCGGCTAGAGTTAACTACCTCACCGCGTCAAATGATCCGGTAAAGGCTTTTGACTTGGTGCATGTGCGGTATCTCGACGGCAACGGAATAGAGCTGTGGTTGGGGGAAGCCAAGTTCTTTAAAGATCGAAACGATGCGATCAAGGATGCAATCGCATCCATCAAGGGACACATAACTGCGGGATTCCTAAAGAACGAAAAGCTGCTGCTTGGACCGCAGGTATCCAATGACATTCCGCACAGCGCAGAGATAAAAAAACTCCTGTCTGCAGAAGCTTCTCTAGACGAACTAATTGCACGAGCAATTTTCCCTGTTCTGATCGCTGCAAACAGCGATGCAACTTCGAACCACGTATCGGCCAACGATGTCTATAGCGTCGAGGTGACCGACGAGATGAACGCCTTGTGGGAGAAATTGAAGGCGTCAGGGCTGACTGAAAGAATAAAACTCAAACTCATTTACGTTCCGTTGGGCGACAAAGATGCGCTCAACAAGGCCTTCGATGACCGCCTTAAAGGGCTTCAAATTGGATAAGGTGTAAGAAATGCCCGTCCTGGATATTAACTGGAATGATCTGAATGCGCTAACTGGGTCCGATTTGAAGCGCGAAACCTTCCGAGTGCTGCAAAAAGCATCGTTCGCCATTCAGTCAACGGAGGCCGATGACCCAAGCTTGCTTGAGGTTGTTCCCAGACTTGCCGATCTTTTGGACAGGCACCACGACGAACTTCTAGGCTATCGGCCGCTAGTGAGCTCCTTGGCCCGGTCAACGGGCCTTTGGAACTATATCGAAACTGAATTTGCAGACAAGGCGGACGCGCTTGTCGCTGAGGCTGTAACTGCTCCTGAATTGGACGGAGTAACGTTTCATCGTGAACAGATCAAAGCTCTAGATGCGCTCCTTGAGGGCCGAAATCTTATCCTTAGCGCACCAACCAGTTTTGGGAAGAGTCTGCTGATCGACGCTCTACTCTCGACAGAACGTTATCGCCGTGTGGCGGTTGTACTTCCAACAATTGCGCTACTCGATGAATTCAGAAGGCGCATTCGGGACCGGTTTTCGAAAAAATTCAAGCTGGTGATGCATCAGAGTGAAACATCGACGGATGAACCGACAATTTTCTTAGGCACCCAAGAACGATTGATATTTCGCGAAGATTTGGGGGATTTGGACCTCACAGTTGTTGACGAGTTTTACAAGCTCGATCCGGATAGGCGTGACGAGCGAAGCATCACACTCAATGCTGCGGTCTACCGTTTGCTCAAGCAATCCAAGCAGTTCTTCTTTCTTGGCCCAAATATCGACAAGATATCTGTTGCACCAGATTCCCGGTGGAATTTTGAGTTTTTGAGAACGAGATTCTCCACCGTCGCAGTTGAGACCCTTGACCTCCAAAAGGTACCGGACAAGCGCGAACGTCTGATTGAAGAAATTGGCGAGGATAGGAATTGGCCTGCGCTTGTCTTCATTTCTTCACCAGGCCGGGCCAACAAGCTTGCTATCGAGCTATCTAAGAAGATGGCAGTAGCCGAAGACACCAGCGACTTCGCCGCTTGGTTAAAAAACAATATTGGCAGAAACAACTTTCTGTCTTTGGCAGTCTACTATGGGTTTGGTGTCCACCATGGCCGCATTCCACGAGCGATTGCCGCGCAAATGGTTCGCCTTTTCAATCAAGGGAGTCTTCCGGTGCTGCTGTGTACTTCAACGCTCATCGAAGGCGTCAACACTGCGGCAAAAACTGTCATGATCTATGACAAAAAGATAAACCGGGACTCGTATGACTTCTTTACCTTTTCAAACATCAAAGGCCGCGCTGGCCGGCTCGGACAACATCACGTAGGCCAAGTAATGGTCTTCAACGATATCCCCGAGCACACTGAACTGGAAGTCCGCCCAACACTGTTTTCAGAGGATGACGAATTGCCCGACGAGTACATCGTCCATATCGACAAACCGGATAGATCAAAACGGTCAGATGATCGTTTTCGTTACTACCGGGATCGATTGGGTCTTGAGGGTGACGAACTGAAATTGGCCTCTTCAATTGGCTTGGAAACATCAATAGCCATAAAAGAGAAAGCAATCGTCTCCCTTGAAAGAAGCGACAGATTGATTTGGTCAAACTGGCCAAGATGGCCTGAGATTCTCGAAGTCTGCGATGTATTCTGTTCTCAACAAAAGGTCAGCTCTTTTGGGGCGTTCAATACCAGACAACTGGCTACACTTATCCATCGGCTTAGGAGGGCAACCAACCTAAAAAGTTTCTTGCTGAGCCAAGATGAAAGCTACAAGGGGCAACCGGAGAATCGAGATAACATTTTCAAGTTTCTCCGGGCTTGCGAGTACGGGTTGCCGCAAAACTTTGCCCTTGTAGAGCTTTTTGTACGCCAACTCGCTCCGCAAGCTGACTACAGCCTCTTCCTGGGCAGTATCGGAAGTTGGTTTCAGCCGGAAATTCTCAAGGAATTGGATGAGGAAGGAGTGCCAATCCAGATTTCGCAGGCTTTCTACGTTGACGGTGACTCCAAGACGACCTTGAGAAACCGGCTTTATGAAGCAATTCACAACCCAAAAACTGCGCTGTCGGATTTTGAGCGTGAGTGGTTAAAGCAAGCACTGTGAATGTGGGTTGACTGAGAGCAGAGGCAGTTGTTGAAACCGTCCTCATTTTTGCAGCGAACAACCGCCACCTGCCTCCCCGCTTACGCTTCCAAGTAATGCCTCTGATGCTTCCCTAGGTATCCCATGAGAATGCCTGAAGACCTCTCCATGGAAGTACTATTCTTCATGGGGGATATCCCCCCAATGATGAGGAGACACCTATAGAAATCCCATAGCACAGCTATAGGATGCCTATGGAAGACCTATAGCCGTTACTTGGTCGTTGATGTCCGAACTGGACTTAACCCGAGGGACGAATCCAAGACGCTCATTGTAGACTTCCTCAAGGATGGAAGTGGCAATGTTCTGGTGTCGTTGCTTCACAATCAGACTGTCATGAACCGGAAGGAACGGAACACCAAACCGTTGTGACAGCCTCTGCATAGCCAGCAGAAAACACTCTGCTTCCTCATACTGCAAGACAGCCCAATCAAGATTGCCCGGTTCCAGACAGTTCAAGATCGGATGCTTTTGGGCAATGTTGCCTACAACCTGTTTAAGCTTGTAGCGGTCCCTTGGGTGATACCCGTGTTGGTCTATGAACTTGTTGTCGAAAGACCGAGGCCATCGTTTGGGAAGTTCACCCCTGCCAATGGCTGCAACCACGATCCCCTTCACAACCTCTCTAGGCAAGTCTGAGACTTGATACGGGTCTGCGTCGTAGTTCAGAACCTCCCCTTGGAGGGCATAAAGAATTGCAAGCTGACTGGCGGAAACATCCACCTCACAGGTCGGCTCCCCATCAATCAGAATGCTTCTGCGCTTCGATTTGGGCTTCTGGGTCCAATCGTCATCCGAGGCACAGTAGAAACGGCCACCCAGATTGTAGTCAAAGCCCTTTCGGTCTCCGCAGCTAAAGATGCGCCTAAGCATGGGTTTGTCGGAAAGGCTGAACTGGTGTTGGGTCAGGAATACGTTCAAAGCCTCCACTTCTCTTCTGCGTTCTTCGAACCTGGGGCCTTTGGGTTTCAACAGTTTTGCGCATTGCGGATACAAGTATGAACCGTCTTTGGTCGCTCTCACTTGAATGACCTTGGCGTGTCTATGGCTGCGTTCGAAGTGTTCAGTGATGTTGTTGGATGTGATTTGAAAGCGCTGGGCTAACTCCAGAAGCCTGGGCTTGGCTCTGAACCGCCTGGTCTTTCTGTACGTCTTTTGAGGATCGTCTGGGTCCATGGAAGCCCGGAAATCAGCAAACCCTGTTTCCTCCATCAGTTCCATTTCGATCCAGTAGCTCCGAAGCTTGGCGAAGTTGTCGGCGCTGACCAAAGTCTTGGCCAGTTCGTCTTTGTCGGCTGGCCGATACATGAAGCCCTGTGAAGCCGCATTTCCGCTGTGCTTGATGAGGTCGGCGGCCAAGGCACCTATTGCCAAGGTGAAGCTTTCTGCATCCTTCTGCCTTCTGGCGCGTTTGCGTGGATGAAAGTTTGCCTCATGTGCCAAGGTCAGGTCTGTGAGTTCAGAAACGAAGTTCTTAGCCGCTTCAGTTGCCGCAGATCGGTCTAAGGTAGAAAACTTCGCTTGATTCAGTGTGTCTCGGTGCTGAGCGACGACTTTAGCCTGATCGTTGCTTTCCATTCGCTTTTTCGTGTCTGGTTGGCCGATTTGCGTTTTCTGTTTTCCAAATCCGATGTGTGGAATTTCGGCATCTCGTCGAGATGATCAACCCACAAACGGCAAACGCCGGAGTACGATTATTCCGATCAATATGTGTGGGAAAGTGTGTGTACCAGATGTAGTTGAGTTAAATGGAGTCCCTAGTTAGGGCAGACCTAACCCGTTGTTTTAAATAGAGTAAGAGCCGTCTAAGCTACTGCATCTTGTAGGGAAAATCCATATCGGAGACTTGTGAAGCTTAGGCGGCGCCGACGATGCGCAACAACTCAACAGATAGGAAGCATACTGAATCTCAGTTGTTGCGCTATCAACTTAGTTATCCTCCTATTTCAGAAGCATAAACCACGTTGCCAACGTTTTCGGTTACGGGTACGTAGCAAGCCCCCTCAGTAGGTCGTCTTTGAGCACCTCTAAGCTTGGTGAGAACTCCCTGAGGCAGTTTCTCAGTGTTACACTTTGGAAGTTCGACTGCTGAATATCCCCTGGAAGCTAAGCACCTTGCCAAATAGCCAACCCGCAGCTTTGAATTCGCGTCATATGTGTACGTTTGCCCACCGTAAGTCTGCCCGCCAGTTGTGTTGCACTGAACGGTATAACCAAGATTGTAGCAATTTGTTTGGACGGGAGTCGTGTACGTTGGCGTAGTTCCAACCCTTGTATCTGTAGGGACAGCTTGTGCCGCAGCCACTCTGCAATCGAAGTAGTCGTTATCCGCTCGAGATACAGAAACACCTTCTTGATAGATGTAGAGGTCGGTAGGAGCTTCACACGCAGTCAGTACTAAAAGGCACAGCACCCCGATGCCCTTCACTGTGTTTTGGCGCATTTTTTTCTCGTTGGTCTTTTAGTTGCTAGTAGTGCCATATTGGTACTTGTCGCTAAGGGCAGTATAAATATGTGAATTGAACAACTGTTTAGATGTTGCCGAAATGCACACCTATCTATTGCCCGTGGAAAAGCAACTCATGAAATTGGTTGTTTAAGTGCGCGTATCTTGCTGCATGTGCAGTGCAATCATCGACACTCAATGAAAGTTGTAAAGCTAGTTGCCAACTCAGCGAGCTCCTCTGGCTCTAACCGCCTATCATCCAAGCTTAGTTTAGCCTCAACGCCATTTTGAGCGAGGAAAAGGAGTGCTACCTCACCCCTAATGGCAAAATTGACATTCTGGGGAACGTCACCCAACGCGTCTGCTACTTTGAGCTCATTCAACTTTGAAACCACAACTCCAACGACTTCACCGTCAGACGCGAGGAGTGGACCACCTGAGTTTCCGCTTTGAATCGGACTCGTAATCTGCATCGTAACTGGGTCTCCTCCCAAGCCTTTTAGGGATGATACAGAACCTCTTGTAATATTTAGGCCACCTAACATACCGGCATACGGGTACCCAGCAGCGGTAACATCCGAGTTCAGTTTTGCGGAACTAGCCGAGAAAACTGCGACTTCCTTGTTTTCGAACGCTTCAGACACTAGAAGCGCCAGATCAAACTCTTGAGAAAAGGCGACTAATTTAGCATTTCGCCCGTCTACAGTAATGGTTGTACACCCTTCAACCACGTGCGCATTCGTCAAAACGTGCCCGGCCGCAGACACGACGAATCCACTACCTGCGCTTCCTGATACGTTTTTCCTATTGGAAGGTGGGACTTCGGCTGTTTTCGCTTGGCTTTCGTCTGATTGTTCTAATGCGTCAATTGTTGTTTTGACTACATAATCAAGCTTACCGCCAATGGTGAAGGAAAGCTTCTGTACTCGTTTTGCAGAAATGCTTGACGATACCGCCCCAAGGATAGCCGCATCTTGTTCACTGGACGATAGCATTACCGTCGACCATGATCCGTTTACGAAATCAGAACGAGTGTAGAGAATTGAACCGTCTCGATCTGTGGCGGAGGAAACCGCCAAGTTCTGTTTTCTTACAGAGTATGGCTGCGTCGCTCCCTCGTGAGTACTCAATGTGAAATCGTGTAGCTTTTGGGTCGTTTCTCGATTGTGTACGCCCATGGAAATCGCAAGAGTGCTACTTTTATGGCTGTAATTCAAAAAGTAGTCCGTGTCGGCATCGCGAACTATGGTTTTCTCGGGCCACAGAAGCGACAAACCTAGACCAGGAAAATAGTTGAACTCCCAACCGTCGTTAGACAGTCGCTCGAATAGCGACCAAGCAAGCATCGCCATGTGCCAGTCTGCGGGTGCAGTTTCAAATTCGCTTTGTGAGTACCTGTTTAGCGCTCGATCGCTAATTCGCCCCCATGCCCCGTCTAACAATCCGTGATAGTGCCCTTCAAACGCTAAGGCCGTCTGAAGAAAACGCTTGTCTTCGTAAGTTAGGTTACTCGCATCAAAATCCCTGAAGAGAACCTCGAAATCTTGGGATAGCGCCTCATTCGCTGTTTCCAGCCAGAGAAACAAAGGCAAAATCAGGTAAATTATGTTCTTCAATCTGGGCCGTGCCAACGTAGGAGCCTCGAACGAATGTTAGCGTTTTGTTAACCCTAAAGTCTGATACAGATACTTCCTTGACCACCCCTATTGGCAAGACTTTTTGCTATTACACTAGGCTATGACCAAATTCCAACAGTGCCCGCATCAGAGCATTTTAAGCGTCACGGATAGTGTCATCTTGCAGGGCAAATACCCAATCATCACTCACAATTTGCGCTAGTGTTTGAGGCCAGGAGTAGTCTGAAGAAGGCGTCAATTTTACCGAAGGTGTCAGCAGTAGACTTCAAAGCCCCAAAAAAGAATGGTGACACAAAGAGTGACGCCCACACTTTTCCCGTTGACCTAAGTTGCTGTAAATAAATAATAGTGCCCGTACTATGCGCGGTAAACAATCCTGCCGGGGTCGCCAGCAACTCAGCGCTGGTCGGGTTTCGGGTTCGGTTTCACCGCTCAACCGCGATAGCGCGCTTACTTCGTACAAGCAGTTCTGGCGATCCTGTTTGCCGTGCATACACTTCTTTTGGTGCAGTCGCCCTGAGAGTTTCTGCCTCTCTCAAATCTGCATTCTGGTGCGGTTTTGGACCAGCCTCGGCTCGTCGTGCATTTGGTATTCCCAGTGCATTGCGCTCCACCGCAGGTTTTCGGCTGCCATTTTCGGTAGGAATCGTATGAGCGCCACCCCTCTGGGCATGCTCCGCCCGCGAACGCGCAAGCGGTCTTTCCCTTGATCGTGACGGTTTTTCCTCCCGCACTATTGCACTCTGCTGCCGTTGGGGCCGCACTTCCGGGAAGTGGCGATACCAACACCAAACACAGACCAACGAAAGGTAGTATTTCAAGAACACGCATTGCGTTCTCCTTGCTGCGCGACAGGCAAGTCCAAGCTTACGTGACCGACAGACAATCCCAAAGGGTCAATCCCGCGGTACCTTCGAGACGATGTATCGCGGGGATCATCTGGTCTTTGAAGCACCGCAGCATTGGCCCGCGGACAGTCAGTATTCCGCGTTTGACAGCTTGTTAAGGCAATCCCTGATCGGTGCGCCTTTGGGCAGGGCACAATACCCGTCCGACCGCATGTCGGCCGACGGGGAAACACCTCCTCCGATCAAGATCACCAGGAACTCCTCAACCGGGGGCAACAGCGTATCGGCGTTCTCAATCGTCTCTTCGGTCGAGACTGTCCGGAATGCCTCAAACAGTGGAAGGGTGATTTCGCCTTCTACGCCGTCAGGATGTTCGTCCAGAAACTGGCGCGCGCCCCAGTCAGGGTCTGTGAAGAATCTGTGATAGTAGGTGCGGTCCAACCGATCTTTCTGGATTTCCAGACTTTCCGGGACAACGCCTCCGTTGCGGACGCCTTGATAGATTTCCATGATCTTGCCGTGGACCTCGGGCCATGCGCTGGCTTCGACGGTCGCGCTCAGCGCGATCACGGCCTTGTTCTTGCCCACGACCACAAAGTCCGAACGTGGATCGTAGGATGCACGCATGGACTGGCGGATGACCCGAAACATCTCCGAGCCTTGATTGGCGCCGATATAGTCAACAAGAAGGTTCGAGCCAAGCTGGTCCCGTGCGTTCGAAAACGCCTTTGCATTGGCAAGCAGGACCAACATTTCGGATGCGTCGGGGTCGGCGAGATGCACGATACCTTTGGGCAGGGCAAAGGGCGCCCCGTTCGCGCCCCTCCACCCTTCGGCCCATTTGCTCAGGGCGCGCCCCAGCCGGAACCGCGCGCCCGGCAGCGAATTGATCAATCGGACGGTTCGGCGCGCTACCTCTTCGTCCTCTGATCTGAGGACGACCTGATCTGGTCGCCCGAACTGAAAGTCGGGCTCAAGTGCTTCTTCGTCCGTGGCGGCAGGGTCGAATTCCAGATAATTGGTAATCTCGTTCAACACATCCGACGGCTGTCTGGTTCTGGTCGAGATAACTGGGCGAAACGCCTCAAGCTCTCGTGCGTACCAGTCTGGTGTGTATCGGGGTTCGAGCAATACGTTCTCGAGGTGTACCAGGACTTCCGGGAAGACGTCGCTTGGCGCCGAGACGGTGAGCGTCAGGTTCTTGCCGCTTCTGCCGATTTTCTGTTCGACACCTTTCAGCTTCAGGAACGAACTGACTTCGTAGGATGAGCGGGTCGAGGTCCCACCTGTCACCACGCTCGCAATGGCGGCGGACATGGCGGCAGTGCGGTCCAGCGTCGGGTGGTCAATCGTCCACACCATGGTCAGTGCGGACGTGCCGTTCTCAAGCGGAGAGAGCTCGACCAGTTTCGTTTCGCCTGCAGTCGCAATCAGTTCCGCCTGTGCCCGCTCACCCGGCAGCAAGGTAAGCGCCGCAAAGAGAACTGCGAGAAGCCGGCCCTTGAAAACGCGCATGTCAGTCGGCTTTCTCTGCAAGAACGAAAGATGTCGCCGAGGGCTGCAAGATTTTTTCCGCAAAATCGATAACTTCCTGATCTGTGGTGTTGCTCAGCGTTTCGGCAAAGACCGACGGGCTGATGGGCGGGAATCCGTCGGCGGCGACGTTCTGCAGAAACCACAGAAAGGCCGAAGGACGGCGGGCCATGTTCTGGGACCAGACCACTTCCTTTTGACGGAGCTGATGAATTTCGTATTTGCTGATCGGCTCGTGCAGCAAGCCAGCCAAGGTTTCGGTCAGCAGATCCTTGGCTTCATCCACGCTGAAGCCGGGCATGAGTTGCAGGTCGATCACCAGTTCAACATCGGCATTCTTCGCAAAATACCAGTTGACGCCATGGTTGAGTATCCGCGTGTCCTCGTGGCGTAGAACCTTGGCGATCCGTTCGTTCAGGATCCCGCTTGCGATGAAGAACGCGCCTTGCATGTCGATGCTCGTGGAGCGGTCTTCGAATTCCACGAATTTTGCGAACAGCACGGTGTCACGTTGCAACCGATCCGACTGCAGGCGCACGACGGACTGTTTCTCGGGATCCGGCTTTTGATCCAACCACGGTTTTTTCGGAGCGTCAGATGGTTCGGTATCGCCAAACACCCGCGCCACCAGTTCTTCGGCCCGGGCTGGTTCAATGTTTCCGGAGACAATCAACGTCACGTTGGACGGCACATAGTGTTCCTTGTGAAACTGATAGGCCTTCTCAAGGCTCAGCTTGGGCAGATCCTCGACGGTGTTGTCTGCCCGGCCGCGCAAGGTGCCGTAGAGGTTTTGAAGTGCCATTCGGCTGAGCCAGCGAAACGGATATTGCCGTTCACGCAGCAAGGTTTCCCGCTGGACGATAGCGACTTCGCTCTCCGCAAATTGCCTGGATACGGATGGCGTGTCCAGAACGGCCCGGGAAAGCCGCAATAACATCTCCGCCTCGGATGGCAGCCCGGAATTCGTGTACACGGTCGCGACATTGTGCGTGGTGGCGTAGATGTCGCGTTCGCGCGGTTTTCTGAGAATGGTGGCGTCGGCCGAGAACGCGGCGAGATGCTCGGTCAGATGGGCTGTGCCGGACGGGTCCGGGTCGTCATAAGACCCCGAAAGAACAATTAACTGAACATCCACGCGGTCGAAGGTGTCCACCGGAACCACATATGCTGCGTGCAGCCCGCCCTTCTGGGCAAGCGGAATGACGCTCTGTGCCTGAGCGGATCCGGAAAAAACCAAAAAGACGATCGACAAGAAAAATACGGCGGCGCGCATCAAAATCCTTTGAACTATTAGATTTTCGCAGAAACGCCGGTCAACCGACGCTCAACCAAAGGGGTAACGGTTGCGTCAATGCTTGCGGGGCGCGGAGTGTTTTTCAAGTCGTAATAGGCATCGCAAGTCGGGGTGTGCTTCTGGGGCTGCGGGCGGGGCTTGCTGGGGCGAACAACTGGATCACGTCAGACCAAGGTCTGTGGTGCGGTTTTCGATTGTGGGTCATAGTCGGGACCACAATGAGGACGAAAGTTGCTGAGCTGACGATTGGGAATTGGTCGTTGTCGCGAGTTTTTCTTGCGGCAAGCATCCTTGTGATGGGATCTGCAACCGCGATCGTCGGTGTGTGGGTTTCAAATCGAATCCAGAATGCGGTCGTGCAGAACTCGGCCAATTCGGCGGCGCTGTATATGGAAAGCATCGTCTCACCTCTCAGCCAGGAACTGGCGTTGGGTGACCGCCTGTCCGAGCAGGCGAGGCGGGCGCTGGACGAGATTTTCATGACCCAGCCGATGCGCGATCGTATCGTATCATACAAGTTCTGGAAGCAGGGTGGTGTGGTCGTACACGCCTCGGACACAAGCATCATCGGTAACCGTTTCGAGCCGACGGGTGACCTTCAGCGCGCCTGGATCGGCGAAATCTCGGGCTCGTTCGAGGAACTGGATCACGATGAAAGCGCTGCCGAAGCGGCCTTGGGGATACCGCTGCTCGAGGTCTACAGCCCCATTCGTGAACTGTGGTCCGGTGAAATCATTGCCGTGGCCGAGTTCTATGAAAGGGCCGATCAATTGGAGATGGATCTGGCAAAAGCCAGGCGCACAAGCTGGTTGGTGGTCGGTTCCGCCTTTCTGGCAAGCACGGTTGTCCTTTTTTGCATCGTTGCGATCGGGGACAACACCATCCGGCGGCAGGCGAGGCTATTGAAGAAACGGCTGGCGGAAAGCGAAAGGATGGCGGCGCAGAATGCGATGCTGCGGTCGCGGGTGGTCGAGGCCTCGGGGCGGTATGCCGCGCAGACGGACCGGTTTCTGAAGAAACTCGGCGCCGAACTTCATGACGGCCCGGCGCAGTACCTTTCACTTGCCGCCCTTCGGTTGGAGGCCGCGTTTTCGGACAAATCCCCAAAACCGAAGGAGGCCGAGGAAATCCAGCAGTCGCTGCAGAAGTCCTTGACCGAAATCCGCGCGCTGTCCCGGGGGCTGTCCGCACCCGATATCGACAACCTGACCTTGATTGATGTCGTGAAAAGAGCGGTCGAGGACCACGCGGAGCACAGCCCGTTGCGGCCTGAAATCTCGTTTCATGGCAGTGACATGCCGAATTTGTCGGTGTCTGACAAACTGTGCGTTTTCCGCTTTCTTCAGGAAACACTCTCGAATACCGCGCGATATGCCCCGCAGTCCCGCTGCAGCGTCACCTGCCATGTTCGTGACGATTGCATTGTCATTCAGGTCAAGGACGATGGACCCGGCTTTGATCCTTTGGATGGTACTGTTCTGCGCGATGATGGCGGCCAGGGGCTGCTGGGGCTGCGCGATCGCGTCGAGAGCATCGGCGGCAGGTTTCAGGTCTCGTCCAGTCCCGGCCAGGGCACCACCGTCGAAATGACCCTGTTTCCCAACAAAACGAGCTCACCATGACCAAGACACTTGTCATAGCAGATGATCATCCGATTTTCCGGGATGGGCTGCGGCGGACCTTGGATGAGGCAGAAGGGTTCGAAGTTCTCGCGGCCGGATCCAGCGCCGACGAAGCGGTTGCGCTTGTCGCTCAGCACCAGCCCGACATCGCAATTCTCGATCTCTCGATGCCCGGAGGTGGGATCAACGCGACACGCCGGATCGCCGCAATGGAAAAACCGCCCTGCATCGCGATTCTGACGGTTTCGGAGAACAGCAGCGATGTTGCCGATGCACTCGAGGCCGGAGCGATTGGGTATATTGTCAAAGGCGAAACCGCGAGTGAACTGACCGCCTCCCTGCGCAGCATCGCCGCGGGGGAGGGGTTCGTTTCGCCGGGGCTGGCTTCGCGGGTACTGCTTCAGATCAACAACGACGCGAGCCCCGCGAACAGCAGCGATGTTCTGGATGATCTCACGCATCGCGAAGAGGAGATACTCAGGCGCGTGGCCAAGGGTTTGAGCAATCGCGAGATCGCCGTGGAACTGGATCTTCAGGAAAAGACGGTGAAACACTATATGACGGCGATCCTGTCCAAGCTGCACGCGCGGAACCGGGTCGAGGCCGCACTTATCGCGCACGACGCGTGGGGCAAGAAAAACAAGCCGCATAGCCTGTGAACGCCGAAACGGCCTCTCTGACCGAGAGACCGTCCGGGAAATTCGCGCTGTTCGTCAGTTCGCGACCGATTGCAGCCTCCGGATGTCCGCGGCCGTGGCTGTTCTTTCCACAACGGTCCGGTTGAAGGGGTCTTTCAGCTCGTAGCGCCCGAACTCGATCTCTTCTTTCCAGCCGTTGGCGTAGTTGACTTCGATGTTGTTGCCCTGACGTTCGATCTTTGTGGGGCGGCTTCCGGCCGTGCCACCTTGCCCTGATGCGCTTACATTCTTGATCGAAATACCGTTCGCCAGAGAACGAAGCCTCGAGATATCGGCACCTGTGGCTGGCCGTTCCTCCACGGTCCGATTCTGAGCATTCTTTCTCTCGTATCTGCCGTTTTCGATTTCTTCCTTCGTTCCGTCGGCATAGCGAACTTCGATCCCGTTTGCAGTTGTCTCGACCTTGGTTATGCCGGCCGACCCGCTCGGGGCGCTTCCGGATTGCGACGATCCTTTTTTGCTGCCGCTGCGACTTGACCGATCGTCGTCATCGTCGTCGTCATCATCATCGTCGTCGTCATCCCGATCGTCGTCATCATCGTCCCGATCGTCATCGTCATCATCGTCGTCCCGACCGTTGCCACCCTTGCCTTTGCCGCTCTTGGCAAACGCGTAAGCGGGCTCAAGCTGCAAGCCGCCCTCGGTGCTGAACTTGGGAGTGTATGGCGCCGCCGAAATCAACGTCGCCAGTGCCACAGTGCTGAGAAGTTGTCCCAGTTTCCGGTTTGCTATCATTTCAGCCTCCTTTGCTGTTCGGCAAATATCTGTTTGTCTTAGGGAGGCTAAGCTGGGTTGGATCAGTCCACATCGGGCTTAGGTCCGACGAATTTCCAACCAAACGTCCGAAAGGGGAAGCAAAAAGGCCCAAGGTGCCAAGATCCCGCCGCCCGGCGAACCGCCATGGCTCATCGGTAGCCGGGAAATGCAGGCGTCGGCTCAGTCTGTTGTGGCGTCGTTGGCCGGTACCGGAACAACCTTGAGATATGCGGCAATCGCCAACCGGTCCTCATCGGACAGACGGGAAGTGTTCTCGATGACCTCGGCCATCTCTCCGCCGGCGCTGTCATAGTCCGGAGTGAAACCGGACTTCAGGTATTCGGCGATGTCGGCTTCGGACCAATCCAGGTGGTTGGTGGTCAGGCCGGGAATGCGCCCTTTTCCGCTGGGATTTGGCGCACCCGCCAGCCATTGATCCCGGTTCAAGCCGCCAAGGCCATCTCTGGGCGTGTGGCACTCGGCGCAATGGCCCAAGGCTTCGACCAGGTAGCGCCCGCGCTGCTGCTGCGCATCGAGATCACCGTCCACCACCCACCCTGGTTCAAGGTAGAGAAGCTTCCAGCCGCCCAAGCTTCGCCGGATGTTGAAGGGGAAACCGACCTCATGCGCGCTGCTTTCCTGCGAGGCGGCCGGCAGGGTGCCAAGGAATGCGTGCAGCGACACGACATCCTCCGGCGTCATGTTCGTATAGGTCGTGTAAGGGAAGGCCGGATAGTAGTGCTGCCCGTCCGGCCCGGTCCCGTAGATCAGGGCATCCGCCAGTTCCAGCGCTGACCATGACCCAATCCCGGCCTCTGGGTCGCTGGATATGTTCGGGGCTATGAACGTACCGAAATCCGTCTCGAACCGGCGTCCGCCCGCCAGTACCAGCTTATCTTCACCCTCGGAGTTCGGCGCTGAATGGCACGAGGCGCATCCGGCCGCAAAGAACACGGTCTCGCCCCTTACAAGATCAGGGGCAATACCGTCCAACTCGGCCGGATCGACGTGTTGCGGTCGGGTCAGAACCAGACCGGTCAGCCCGGCCACGACCGCGACGCCCGCGGCAATCGTCAGAAGCCGCCGCACCGTCAGGGCCTTGTCAGTTCTTTGGGGCTCTGTATGCCTTGTGACATGCCGAACAGGCTCCACCCAATGGTCCCATCGCTGCTTTCAGCGCTTCGACATCTTGCCCGGCGGCGGCCTGCATCGCAACCGCGGCTTCAGCCATTGCCTGGCCCTTGGCGCTGACATCCGGGAAGTTCTCCCAGATCGCCGGAAGCGCCCGGGAAGATGGGTCGGAGACATTGTCGGACCCGGCTGGCCACATGGCCGACTGATCGATCTGCGTCACGGCAACCAGGTTGTTGGCCGCGCGCGTCGCGGCCTCTGCGTTGTATTCCAACTCGCCCTTGGCCATGCCGCCAAGCGTGCCCAGATTGAACGCATACAGCTGCATGACGGCCTTGCGCGCCTTGACGGCCGGGTTTTCGCTTTCCTGGGCTACGGCCGTGCCAATTACGGCCACTGAAATCAAACTCGCCGCAAGGATTGAGAATTTCTTGATCATGGTATCTCTCCCACATGAATGTGCCGAATGGTAGCTTGATCGAAATTTCTTGTAATTGTTTATTTCTCTGCGTTTATTGTTAACTTATGAACAATCAAAACTGGGACGACATCCGATACGTCCTCGCCGTAAGCCGGCACGGTTCGTTGAACGCAGCGGCCACAGCGCTGGGCGTGACCCATGCAACGGTGCTGCGCAGGGTGGCCGCGTTTGAACGACGCCATGGGTGCGTGATCTTTCAAAAGAACCCGACGGGCTACAGCGCGCTGCCCGAGGCCCGGGCCATTCTTACGGCCATGGAAAATGTCGAGGACGCGGTGCTTTCGGTTGAACGGGCAATCGTGGGCGCGGACCGTTCGCCGACCGGGCGGGTGCGGATTGCCTCGACTGACAGCCTTTGCCAGCTTGTGCTGCCCGGGATACTGAACCGCATTTCTGCGCTTTATCCGGGTCTGGAGCTGAGTCTGCTGAGCGGGAACAATCACCATGACTTGTCGCGGCTGACCGCGGACATTGCCGTGCGTCCATCAATACGCCTGGGCGAAGACTTGGTGGGCGAGCGGGCTGGCGCGTTGGCCTTCGGGGTCTACGACGATGGGTCCCCCAACCGAAAATGGATGCGTTTGGACGGGGCGCTGAGCGGTTCGGTCCCGGCCAGATGGATGGCCGAACATGTGCGGGATGAAGACACCACCATCGGCGCGGACAGTTTCCTTGTGCTCCAGCAGATGGCTGCGACAGGTGTCGGCAAGGCGTATTTGCCGACGTTCATCGGTGATGCGGACCCGCAGTTGCGGCGGGCGCCGGACATGAATCCGGAGATCGAGGTTCCTCTGTGGGTGGCCACACTTGAAGAGATTGCGCGCACGCCGCGGTTTGCCGTCGTGCAGCGGGCCTTGGTGGAACACTTGCCCCAAGCACTGGGCCGGTAAGGTCAAACCGAAACGGCCGCCCTGAGCTGCTGCTGACCAAGTTCGGATTTTGATCCTTTCAGGAATGGCGACCCGCGTTCCAGCACCAGAAAACTGTCGCCCAGAGAATACGCGAAATCAAAATACTGTTCGACCAAGACGATCGCCATCTCACCTTGATCGCGCAGCAGGCGGATGACTTCGCCGATCTGCTTGATGATGTTGGGCTGGATGCCCTCGGTTGGTTCATCCAGCAAAAGCAGCCTGGGTTTCGTGATCAAGGCCCGCGCAATTGCGAGCTGCTGCTGCTGACCGCCTGACAGATCACCACCGCGCCGCGACAGGAACTCTTTGAGAATCGGGAACAGTTCGAAGATGTAATCAGGTATCCTGTGTTCGCTGCGGGGCAGGCAGGCAAAACCGGTTTCCAGGTTCTCGCGGACCGTCAGAAACGGAAAGATTTCTCGTCCTTGCGGAACATAAGCCACACCTTTTCGAGCCAGCTCATAGGATGTGGCCTTGCCGATCTCCTCGTCGCCAAGCCGGTATGCACCGCCGCTGCGGGGGTGCGTTCCGGAGATGGCTTTCAACAGGCTGGTCTTGCCGACGCCGTTGGTGCCCATCACGCAGGTGACTTGACCCTGACGTGCGGTGATGTCGATCCCGTTCAGGATCTGGCTGCCGCCGTAGTGCAGGGACAGGTCCGAGATTTCCAGAAGCTCAGCGGCCAAGATACACCTCAATCACTTTGTCATTATTGGTGACGTGGTCCAGCGACCCTTCGGCCAGAACTGACCCCTCGTGCAGCACCGTGACCTTGCAGTTCAGGCGGCGGACGAACTCCATGTCATGTTCAACCACCACCACGGCGCGGGTTTTGGCGGCGGCGACAAGAATGTCGGTTGTGTGCTCGCGCTCGGCGGGGGTCATTCCGGCGGCCGGCTCATCGACCAGCAGCAACTGCGGATCCTGCGCCAGCAGCATGCCGATCTCAAGCCACTGCTTCTGCCCGTGGCTCAGCTCACCGGCCTTGCGGTTCAAGGCATTCTGCAGTCCGATTTCCTCGGCCAGGTCGGCGACCTTTTGATGATCCGCCTGTCCGGCCCGAAACCGCAGGACCGCCAGCGGGCCGCGTTTGTTCCTGAGGGCCAGCATCAGGTTCTCGCGAACGCTCTGGTCCTCAAAAACGGTGGGGCGCTGGAACTTTCGGCCGATCCCGGCCTGAGCAATCTGGCTTTCGCTCATCGACAGGAGCGACACGGATTTGTCACCCCACAGGACATGGCCGTCATCCGGTTTGGTCTTGCCGGTAATGATGTCCATGAACGTCGTCTTGCCCGCCCCGTTCGGGCCGATGACCGCGCGCATTTCGGCTGGGCCAATCTGGAATGTCAGGTTGTTGATGGCTTTGAATCCGTCGAAGGTTACGGACACGCCGGAGACTTCAAGCAACGTGCTCATTCGTCGGCCTCCTTTTCGCGCAGCGACCCAAGGTCCGGCCCCAGATCGGCGCCGTGGCGGTCCGGGGCGCGCCGCTCGGCAAACCTGTCGATCAGGCCGCCGATGCCCCGAGGCGCAAACAGCGTGACCGCGACAAATGACAGCCCAAGCAGGATGGTCCACCAGTCGACCCATTGAATCGTGTAGAACCCCAGCGAGATATCGGGGGCCTGACCGCCCGTGAACCAGGTGGACAGCAGAGAAACGAATGCCGCGCCGATCACTGCTCCGTACAGACGGCCCCGTCCTCCGATCGCCACCCAGACGGCCAGGTAGATTGATGCAATGGGCGCGATCTCGGCTGGATTGATGATGCCGGCTTGCGGGTAGTACAGGGCACCCGCGATGCCGCAGATCACGGCGGTGAAGGTGAAGATGAACAGCTTGTAGGCTTCGACCGAATACCCAAGGAACCGAACCCGGCTTTCGTCGTCCCGGATGGCGCGAATGACCGATCCGAACTTGCCGGACACCATCCAGGCGCAGACCAGATAGCCCAGCCCCAGCGCCAGGGCCGACGCCCAGAAGAACAGGATCGAAACCGTCGATTGCGGCACCGAATCCAGACCCGGCAGATTCTGCAGACCCGACAGGCCGTTGTTCCCGCGCAGCCCGCTGTCGTTCTGAAACAGGTACAGAGACAGCGCCAGCGTCATCGCCTGTGTCAGGATCGACAGGTAGACCCCGGTCACGCGGCTGCGGAAGGCCAGCCACCCGAACACAAGGGCCAGCAAGCCGGGCACCAGTACGACCGCAGCCAGTTGCAAGGGCAGCGAATGCGCAACAGCCCAGATCGGTGGGAACTCGGATGCGCCGACGACTCCGAAGATCTGGGTGGCGATGCCGTCGGAGACTTCCTGGGCCGTTGGTGGCAGGGCCGAGGACGCGAGGCTTTCGATCACGATGATCTCGGTCCGCGCATACATCAGCCACATGCCGATGGCGTATCCGCCGATACCGAAGAAGGCCATATGCCCCAGGGACAGGATGCCCGTGTAGCCCCACACCAGGTCCATCGCCAGGGCCGCAAGGCACAGGCAGAGGGTCTTGCCCAATGTCTTGACGAAGCTGGTGGATATCAGGCCGATCCCGAACCCTTCGCCCAGCACTGTTATGGTCGCCGTGAACAGCGCCAGGACGATCAGAAAGATCGCGACCGAGGGATAGCGCAGCACAAATGGCTTTCGCATCGGGCTGGCTGTGGATGTCATGTCAACCATATCACGCTTCCGCCGCCCGACCCTTGAGCGCGATGATGCCGCGCGGCCGGAATTGAATGAACAGGATGATGAACAGGATCATGTAGGTCTGCGCCGCCAGGGTATTGGACGGGTTGAACCATTCGATCCCCTTCTGCAGCGTGCCGACCATCGTGGCCCCCAGCAGCGTCCCCCAGATGTTGCCCACACCGCCCACGACCACTGTCATGAAGCTTTGCACGATATAGTCGGAACCCATCTCGGACGTGACCTTTGCGTAAAGCCCGATTGCCACGCCGGCAATGCCCGCGATGCCCGAGCCAAAGCCGAAGGTCAGCATGTTGATCCGGTCGGGATTGATACCCATCGAGGAAGCCATGCGCGGGTTCTGCGTCACGGCGCGCACCTCAAGCCCCAGCCGGGTCCGGTTCATGACGATGAGGAAAAGCGCGAGGAACAGCAGCGCCAGAACAAAGATCGCGATGCGGATGTAACTGATGGAGACGATATCGTTCAGCACCATCGAACCGTCCAGCCAGGCCGGGGCGGTCAGGGGACGCGCCTGGGTTCCAAAGATGTTCTTGGCCAGTTGCTGCAGCGCGATGGAAACCCCGAAGGTCGCAAGCAGCGTCTCCAGCGGACGGTGATACAGCCAGCGAATGACCAGACGTTCCAGCAGAACACCGGCGGCGAAGGTCACCAGGAATGCGCAGGGAATGGCGACAATGATCGACAGGGTCAGGTCCGGAATGAACAGTTGAACCACATATCCGGTATAGGCGCCCATCATGATGAACTCACCATGCGCCATGTTGATGACGCCCATGACGCCGAAAGTGATGGCAAGGCCGATGGCGGCAAGGAAATAGATCGAGGCGAGAGACAGCGCATCCAGAACCAGATCCGCCGTCTGGTTGAGAGCGACTTGCATCTCGATATTGTCCAGCACGGCCTGCGCGGCCAGCGCCACCGGCAACGGCGCCGAGGTGTAGACTCGGTAGAACTTGTACTGTTGCACAGCCTCTGCGATGTCGTCCTGCGTCACTAGCGGAGCGGCGAGCCCCTGATCGGCCAGCAGCTGGTATGCCGCTTGTCGTGCCGCATCTTCGTCCAGACTTGCCACCTGTACGCCTGCGACCCTGTCACCGTCGATATTCGAAATCAGGGTCTCTTTGATGGTGCCGTCGTCTACCAGGGCCGGTGCCAACCCGTTTTCGACCAACAGGTCATAGGCCTGTTTCTGTGTCAGTTCGTCCGACCCGGCCTCGATGGTCACAGCGCCATCCGGAACCGTGTCGGACACCTTGATTTCAGATGCAACAAGGGGATTGAGCGTTGCGCGCACGTCAACGCCCAGATCGCCGGCGAAGCTGTCGATTGCAGCCAGCCTTGCGACCGCGTCATCATCAAACCGGATCGTCAACAGACGCTCGAGCCGGTCCTTGCGGGCCCGCAGATCCGCGTCCTGCTCTCCGGCAATGGCGCCGCGCAGGGCGGATAGGTGCGAGGGTTCCGCGTCCCGCTCGATCGCCGTCAGCGCTGCGCTTCGGTTCAGCGGGTCGGGGTCGTTCAATTGAAACTGCACCAGCGCCGAAGCGATCAACCCGCGAATGCCCGAGTTCGGCTTGAGTTGTTTGTAGTTTTTCTTGTCGACGACACCGATCTCGGCCCCATCCGAGATGTCGAAAACCCGCAAACCGCCATCGGCTTTGGACGCAAAAACGAAAAGGCCCGTATCCCGGTTGAACCACATGTCCTTGGCCTGCCACCGCTCCAGGACGGTTTGTGCCTCGGGCAATCCACTCTGCGCCAGGGCGTCAATCGCAGGGCCGATCGTCTTGCGAGAGGATTTTTGAATGACCTCCGCATGGGCCTGCAAAAGCTTCTGGACCGGCGCGTCGGAGGATTGGGCTTGCAACAGACCAGGGGCCACGAACAGCAGCAGGGCAAGCAAAGCCCGGCAAATCGAAAGCGTCATTTGGGGAGACCTCGGCATTGGGCCCCGGGGCACATGTGATGCGCCCCGAGGTATTCCGGTTCAGATCTTAGTAGTTCGATTTGATCTGTACGCAGCTTTTCGTTTCGGTGTTGTACATACCGCAACCCAGCTCTTTCCAATCCGAGATCAGAACCGCGGATTCGGGCAGGTAGTCCGTCCAGGCATCGCCCGGAACCTCTTCGGTCTGGCTGATGATGTCGAACTGACCGTCTTCCTGGATTTCGCCGATCAGAACCGGCTTGGCGAGGTGGTGGTTCGGCAGCATGACGGCCGTGCCGCCCGTCAGGTTCGGGAATTCCTGGCCGTACATGGCTGCGCGCACGGCATCGACATCCGTCGAGCCCGCCTCAGTTGCGGCGTTCACCCACATGTTGAAGCCGATGTAATGCGCTTCCATCGGATCGTTGGTCACCCGATCTTCGCCCATGCGGGCTTTCCAGGCGGCAACCCAGGCCTCGTTCGCTTCGCTCTCTGCTGACTGGAAGTAGTTCCACGCGGCCAGATGTCCGACAAGGTTGGTCGTGTCCAGGCCGGCCAATTCTTCCTCGCCGACCGAGAAGGCAACAACCGGAATGTCATCGGCCGAGATACCTGCGGCGGCCAGTTCCTTGTAGAAGCCCACATTCGCGTCGCCGTTGATGGTCGAGATGACGCCGACTTTCTTGCCGTCCGCGCCCAGCGCAACGACATCCGCCACGATCTTGGACCAGTCGGAATGGCCAAAGGGCGTGTAGTTCACGAAGATGTCCTCTTCGGCGATGCCTTTCTGCTGCAGATAGCTTTCGAGGATGTTGTTCGTCGTGCGCGGATACACGTAGTCGGTGCCCAACAGGGCGAATTTCTCGACCCCCAGTTCCTCAAGGAAGTAGTCCGTTGCCGGGATCGCCTGCTGGTTCGGTGCGGCACCGGTGTAGAAGACGTTCTTCGAACTTTCTTCGCCTTCGTACTGAACCGGATAGAACAGCAAACCGTTGAGCTCTTCGATGACCGGCAACACGGATTTGCGGGAGACCGATGTCCAGTTGCCAAAGATCACGTCAACTTCATGAACGGTGAGCAGTTCGCGCGCTTTCTCGGCAAACAGCGGCCAGTCCGAGGCGGGGTCGACAACTACGGCTTCCAGCTCGCAGCCCAGCAGGCCACCAGCTTCGTTCTGCTGTTCGACCAGCATCTCCATCGTGTCTTTCAGCGTGGTCTCGGAGATGGCCATCGTACCGGACAATGAGTGCAGAACGCCCACTTTGATCGGGCAATCGGCCAGTGCGGGCAGGGCGGTTGCGAACAATACAGCAGCAGTAGTGTTGAGTAGTTTGGAGTGCATCAGCGTTTCCTTTTGTGCGATGCGCAGCAGGCTTGTCCGGAACGCCGAAACATCCCATATACCCCCCACGCTTAATTGCGGTGTGCGAGGGCGTCATCAGGTTCCTAGGCCGGGCACCTTCGCACATTTTCCAAGCCGTCTTTCGGCGCACCACATTGCTAGGTCAGCTTTTGCCGGGGCTCAGAGTCCGGTGGCACGAGTTTTTGGATTGATTCAGCGTGTTGCCCAAATTTGCGGCGGTGCCGCATGGTTCGCCCAAAAATGCGGCGCTGCAGCGAAGGGTGGTCTCAGACGCCGCCCAGTATCAGCAGGCTGCACTGATCCAGAAGGTCGCTGGCCGTTTGCCGCGCGGCGCTGGCCGCCGTGATGTCCGAGCCAAAGGTCGCCGTATGGAGCAAGCGCGCATGGGCGTGTTTTGAGTTCACCCGGTGGCTCAGGACCAGTTCGGCCTCCTCTGCCGTCACGGTCGCCTCAAGCAAGGACACGAAACCGCCGCGAAGCAACTCGTAGTCTTGCGCCTTGGGGTCGTTCAGAAGCCAGGCATGCTCCATCTCGGCCGAAAAACGCCCGGCGCAGCCGGCAAACGATTTGACCATGTCGGTTTCAGCATGAAGCAATCCGATGGATGAGAAAGTGCATAGTGCTGAAACGAAAATAGTTTTCAAAGCGCCCATGTTTTAATCATTGCAACCGAAAAAGCGCCCGTCAAGACAGCGGTTTGCAAACTGTCCTGCCCATTTGCCGACAGGCTTCGGTCGCGACGGGTCATGACAGAACCGGTTCCGCGCGGTTTTTGCGTCCCGGCCCTGCCGGGGCGCATTGAACCCGGTTGAGGGCTGGCCGGACCAGACTAGCTATTGCCCAGATTTGGTTCGGAGAACGGTTTTGCAGATCGTCTGGTTCAAGCGGGATCTCAGAGTGCAGGACAATCGTGCCCTGGCTCAGGCGGCACAGCGGGGGGCGCTGGTGCCGCTCTACGTGATTGAACCCGATCTTTGGCGTCAGCCCGACATGTCCGCTCGCCAATGGGCGTTCATCCACGAAACCCTGGTCGAGCTGCGCAGTCAGCTTGCGGAATTGGGCCAGCCTCTGATCGTACGGACGGGCGAGATGCTGTCGGTCCTGGACGATCTTGCGCAGAGTTTCGACCTCACGGCTCTTTGGTCGCATGAAGAAACGGGAAACGACTGGACCTTTCAGCGGGACAAACGCGTGGCGTCCTGGTGCCGAACCCGGGGTATTCCCTGGCACCAGCCGCGCAATCACGGGGTTCGCCGTCGTCTGGCGTCGCGCAATGGCTGGGCCAAAGAGTGGGATCGCTTCATGAGCGAACCGATCACGCCCGCACCCATATTGCGGCCCATCCCGATGGACCCGGGTGGGATCCCGTCCAGCAGGGAACTGGGGTTGCACCCGGACCCATGTCCACGGCGCCAGTCGGGCGGCCACACGGCGGCGTCGGACCGGTTGACCACATTCCTGAGCACGCGCGGCCGGACCTATCGCAGCGCGATGTCCTCACCGCAGCTGGGGGAACACGCGTGTTCGCGCCTGTCCCCGCATCTGGCGTGGGGAACGCTGTCGATGCGCGAGGTGATGCAGTCCACATGGGCGCGGCAAAAAGCGCTGAGCCACACCCCTGACAAACAGTGGCGGGGGGCGATGTCCTCGTTCGAAGGCCGGTTGCATTGGCACTGCCATTTTATCCAGAAACTGGAGGATGACCCCCGGATCGAGTTCCAGAACGTGCATCGCGCCTATGACGGGATCCGTCCCTCGGCCCCGGATTCGCATCGGCTGGAGGCTTGGGCCAATGGCGAGACCGGCCTGCCATTTGTTGACGCATGCATGCGGTACTTGCGGGCAACAGGGTGGCTCAACTTTCGAATGCGCGCGATGGTGATGGCGACGGCCAGCTATCACCTGTGGCTTGACTGGCACGCGCCCGGTGAGGTTCTCGCCCGCCTGTTCTCCGATTACGAACCGGGCATCCACTGGAGCCAGGTGCAGATGCAGGCTGGCACCACAGGTATCAACGCGCTGCGGATCTACAACCCGGTGAAACAGGGCCATGATCAGGACCCGACCGGGACCTTTACCCGCCGTTGGTTGCCGGAATTGGCGGATATCCCGGATCGCCATCTGCAAGAGCCGTGGAAGGCCGAGAATGCAGGTGCCGTGCTGGGCAAACGCTACCCGATGCCCATCGTCGATCACGTCGCGGCGGCCCGGTTCGCCCGGGATCGGATCTGGGCGGTGCGGCGCGGGGACGGATTCCGGGACGAGGCTGCGAAGGTCTTGGCCCGGCATGGCAGCCGCAAAGGGCGCTTGCGGAAAGGAAACAGCCGTGCGACCACCCGCAACCCGGCGCAATTGTCATTGGATCTGGGGGACTAGATGCGGATGCGGAAAAAGTCGGATCTTCCGACGAAAACCTGCGCCACATGCGGGCGCCCTTTCACCTGGCGGCGAAAATGGGCCAAGGTCTGGGACGAGGTCCGCCACTGCTCGCAGCGTTGCCGCCGAGCCCGATCATCTTCGACCGGCCAACGCTAGAGGCTGTCGAGTATCTCGCGCGCGCTGTCGCGGTATTGGGCCTGTTTTTCGGGGTCCATACGGTCCCAGGTTCGGTAGGCATGGCCCAACCTGGGATTGCCACGCAGCTTGTCGGCGTTGCGTGCTAGGAAATCCCAATACAGTGGATTGAAAGGGCAGGCATTCGCACCGAACTTGCGTTTCACGTCATAGCGGCAATGCGAACAGTGATCCGACATCTTGTTGATGTAGTTTCCGCTTGCTGCGTAGGGTTTTGACCCAAGCAATCCGCCATCGGCGAATTGGCTCATTCCGATCACGTTGGGGGCCTCGACCCATTCATACGCATCGGCGTAAACCGCCAGATACCACTCGTGGACTTCGTGCGGATCGACCCCGGCCAGCATCGCGAAATTGCCAGTCACCATCAGGCGCTGGATATGGTGGGCATAGGCGTGGTCGCGCGTCTGCCCGATAGCGGCCGCCATGCAGGCCATTTCCGTTTTGGCCGTCCAGTAGAAATCCGGCAGCTGGCGGGTTGCCCCGAAGTGGTTCCGTTCCGTGTACCCGGGCATGTTCAGCCAATAGAGGCCCCGAACATATTCTCGCCAGCCGATGATCTGACGGATAAAGCCCTCGACCGCATTCAAAGGCGCGCGGCCTTCATAGTAGGCACGCTCGACCTGCCGGCAGATCTCCATCGGCCCCAGCAGACCCGCGTTCAGGTAATGCGACAGGACCGAGTGATAGAGGAACGGTTCTGCCTGTAGCATTGCGTCCTGATGGTCCCCGAACAGAGGCAGAGCGTGTTCCACGAAATGGTCCAGCGCCTCGAGCGCGCCGGCGCGGGTCACCTCGAACCAGAACGGGCGCAGCTGTCCGAAGTTGTCGCCAAACTGGGTTTCGACAAGGCTCAGAACCTCGGTGGTGATGTCATCCGGGTCGGATCGGGGCGGTCGGGGCATAAACAGATCGGCAGTGGCGGGTTTGCGGTTTTCCGCATCAAAGTTCCAGCGCCCGCCTTCGGGTTGGTCGCCGTTCATCAACAGCCCCGTTTTGCGCCGCATCTCGCGATAGAAATATTCCATCCGCAACTGCTTGCGTCTGTCCGCCCAATTGCGGAACTCCTGATGCGTGGCGACAAACCGGTCATCTTCCAGCATATGTAGATCGGTTTGGCTTTGGTCCGCCCACTCCAGCAAGGCGGTTTGCAGCCGATACTCGCCGGGCTCGGTCACCTGAACGTTTGTAATCGACAGATCCGCGATGGCCCGCGCGATCTCGCCTGTGATGGAGCCGGTATTGTCAGGGTGATCCAGCCTGACATAACGGACCTGCCACCCCGCCGCACCGAGCTCATCTGCGAAATGGCGCATTGCCGAAAAGACAAACGCGATCTTCTTTTTGTGATGCGGAACATATCCCGCCTCGTCCGCGACTTCGGCCATCAAAACCGTGTCGCGCGCCTTCTCCGCCTGACTCAAGGCGCTCAAGTTTTGGCTCAGTTGGTCGCCCAGCACCAGGATGAGCCGGCTGGAACAGCGTTCGTTTGACTGCGTCATTTCCGTCGAGTTAGGGCCGCCTCGCGGATGAGCAACCCAAACTTCTGGAAAGGTTGTACGGCAGATAAATTGAGGAACCGAAGCAACAGACGGGAAAACCGGCGGCAAGCCACCGAAGTTTGTTCCGAGAAGCTATGGTGCCGCTGAAGGGACTCGAACCCCCGACCCCATCATTACGAATGACGTGCTCTACCAGCTGAGCTACAGCGGCCCATTTTCTACGCGCACCCGTGCCCGTGGGGGCGCGGTATGCGGTGCGAAGGATCGTTTAAACCGTCCAACGGGCGTAGGCAAGACCGGTTATTGACCCCGATGTGAGGTTTTGTTGGTGGGCGACTTGCCTTGTATACCCTCCGTTCGAACCGAGTGCCGTTCTGGATGAGGGCAACCGACGATCCGGTCGGGATCAGGCGCGCTTTTCTCCGATTGATGCAACGCCCAGAACGGAAAGCACCTTGGCTTCGATCTGTTCGGCGCTCATGCCTGCGACCGCATACATGTCGGCAGGGCTGGCCTGGTCGATGAAAATGTCCGGCAGCACCATCGAGCGGTATTTCAGTCCTCGGTCGTATACGCCTTCCTCTGCCAGCAGCTGCGCAACGTGGCTGCCGAACCCGCCGATGGCGCCTTCTTCGATGGTAATCAGCGCTTCGTGGTTGGCGGCCAGGTCCAGGATAAGGTCGCGGTCCAGCGGCTTGGCGAACCGGGCGTCGGCGATGGTCGGCGTGATACCGCGCGCGGCCAAAGATTCGGCGGCCTTCTGTACCTCGGCCAGGCGCGTGCCGAAGGACAGGATCGCCACCCGCGCCCCCGCTTGGATCAGGCGGCCCTTGCCGATTTCCAGAACCTGTCCACGTTCGGGCAGATCGACACCCACGCCTTCGCCCCGCGGATAGCGGAACGCGATGGGGCCGTCGTCATGGGCAGCGGCGGTGGCGACCATGTGCACCAGTTCGGCCTCGTCGGCGGCGGCCATCACCACCATCCCCGGCAGGTTGGACAGGTAGGCGATGTCGAACGACCCGGCATGGGTCGCGCCATCAGCACCAACCAGCCCCGCGCGGTCTATGGCAAAGCGCACCGGCAGGCGCTGGATCGCCACGTCGTGCACCACCTGGTCATAGCCGCGCTGCAAAAACGTGGAATACATCGCGCAGAACGGCTTCATCCCCCCCGCCGCCAACGCGGCCGAGAAAGTGACCCCGTGCTGCTCGGCAATCGCCACGTCGAAACAGCGTGACGGGTAGCGTTCGGCGAACAGGTTCAGCCCGGTGCCGTCGGGCATCGCCGCGGTCACCGCCACGATCTTGTCGTCGCGACTGGCCTCGTCTACCAGGGTCTTGCCGAAGACCGAGGTGTAGGACGGCGCGTTCGACGGCGCCTTCTGCTGCTTGCCGGTGACCACGTCGAACTTGGCGGTGGCATGGCCCCTGTCGCGGGCCTGCTCTGCCGGGGCATAGCCCTTGCCCTTTTTGGTCAGCGCGTGGATCAGAATCGGCCCGGTCGCCCGCGCCTTGACCGTGCGCAGCACTGGCAGCAGCTGGTCCAGGTCATGCCCGTCGATCGGGCCGACATAGGAGAATCCCAGTTCTTCAAACAGCGTACCGCCCACGGCCATGCCCTTGAGCATCTCCTTGGCCCGCTTGGCGCCTTCGCGGAACGGTTCGGGCAGCAGCGACACCGCCCCCTTGGCGGCGGCCTTCAGATCGTGGAACGGCTCTTCGGCATAGATGCGCGAGAGATAGTTCGACAGCGCACCCACGGGCGGGGCGATGCTCATCTCGTTGTCGTTCAGGATCACGATCAGGCGTTTTTTCAGGTGGCCGGCGTTGTTCATCGCCTCGAAAGCCATGCCAGCCGACATCGACCCGTCGCCGATCACCGCGATCGCGTCGCCCAGCCCCTCGGGCGTGACCCCGCCCAGGTCCCGGGCCACGGCAAAGCCCAATGCCGCGCTGATCGAGGTCGAACTGTGCGCCGCGCCGAACGGGTCATAGGGGCTTTCGCTGCGCTTGGTGAACCCGCTGAGGCCGCCTTTCTGGCGCAGGGTGCGGATGCGGTCGCGCCGCTCGGTCAGGATCTTGTGGGGATAGCACTGGTGCCCGACATCCCAGATGATCTTGTCGCGCGGCGTGTCGAACACCGCGTGCAGGGCCACGGTCAGCTCGACCACGCCCAGCCCCGCGCCCAGATGCCCGCCGGTCACCGAAACGGCCGAGATCGTCTCGGCCCGCAGCTCGTGCGCCAGCTGATGCAACTGCGCGTCCGAAAACTGCTTGAGATCCGCCGGGCGGTTCACAAGGTCCAGAAGCGGGGTGTTCGGACGGTCTGACATGGCATCCCTTACGGTTCAGCTTTCACGCGCAATAACGAAGCGGGCGGCGTCCTTCAAGGTTTCGGCCCGCGGTCCGTAGGCGTCCAACGCGGCGCAGGCCTGCTCAACCAGCTCGGCAGCGCGCGCCTTCGCTGCATCCAGACCCAGCAGCGAAACGAAAGTTGCCTTGCCCGCCTGTGCGTCCTTCTGCAATCGTTTGCCCGCCTTTTCGCTGTCACCCTCCACATCAAGGATGTCGTCGGCGATCTGAAAGGCAAGACCCAGCGCACGGGCATATTGGCGCAATGGGGTCGGATCAGCCTCCGACAGAACAGCACCGGCGCACGCCGACCATTCGATCAGCGCCCCGGTCTTGCCGGCCTGAAGATGCGTGATTTCCGGCAGGGTGAAAGGTTGTTCGGCAGTTTCGGCCGCGATGTCCAACGCCTGACCCAGAACCATGCCTTGCGCGCCGCTGGCTTGGGCGAGGGTCAGCGCCAGTTCCGCCCGAACGTCTGAAGATCCGACCTCGGGCCGGGTGCAAAGCTCGAACGCCAGCGCCTGCAAAGCGTCGCCAGCCAGAACCGCGATGCCGTCGTTCCATTGCTTGTGCACGGTCGGACGACCGCGCCGCAGATCGTCATCGTCCATGCAGGGCAGGTCGTCGTGTACCAGGCTGTAGGCGTGCAGCGCCTCGATCCCGGTCGCGGGCCAGATAGCGCAGGTCTCGTCCATCCCATGCAGCCGGGCGCTTTCCAGCACCAGAAATCCGCGCAGCCGCTTGCCGCCCTGCGTGGCATAGGCCATCGCGCGGGTTACATCGACATCGTCCAGCGCGCCCAGAACCAGATCGAACTGCGCCTGGATCAGCGCGGCATCCTGAACCAGCCTTTCGGAAAACATTACAGACCTTCGACAGGGGTCGTCCCGGTGGGCTGCCCATCGGCATCCAGCGTGATGGCGGCCACTTTCTCCTCGGCGCGCTTCAACTCGTCCTCGCAGCGTTTCTTCAGCTTGGCGCCGCGCTCGTACAGGGCGATCGACTGGTCCAGCGCCACGTCGCCGCGCTCCAGCTGGCCGACCACGGCCTCCAGCTCTTTCATCGCCTGTTCGAATGTCATCTCTTCAACGGGGGTCTCGGTCATCGGGCTGCCTTCATTAGTTCTTCAACATGGGCGCGTGTGGCCTTGGCCAATGCGTTCAGATCATACCCGCCTTCCAGAGTCGAGACGATACGGCCCCCACACAGCTCATCGGCGATCCGGCACAGCTGTTCGGTGATCCAGGCGAAGTCGTCGGTGGACCAATTCAGATTGGCCAGCGGATCGTCCTGATGTGCGTCGAATCCGGCCGAGATGATGATCAGCTCGGGCTGGAACGCGCGCAGCCGGGGAAAGGCCTGCGCCTCGTAGGCCGCGCGCATCTCGGCTCCGCCGGTGCCGGGGGTCAGCGGGATGTTTACGATGGTGTCATGCGCCCCGGTTTCATCCGGCCGTCCCGAACCCGGCCACAGTGGCATCTGCTGGCTGGTGATCACCAGCGCACGGGCCTCGTCCCACAGCAGATCCTGCGTGCCATTGCCGTGATGCACGTCAAAATCCACCACCGCGACCCGATCCAGCCCGTGATGATCCAGCGCATGTTTCGCCGCCAGAGCGGCATTGCCGAACAGGCAGAACCCCATGGCGGTTTCCCGTTCGGCATGATGGCCCGGCGGCCGAATGGCGCAGAACGCATTCGGCGCCTCACCGCCCAGCACCATGTCCACCGCCCGCACCACGGCCCCCCCCGCCCGATAGGCCGCATCGACCGAGCCGGGCGACATGAACGTATCCCCGTCGATCTGGCGGAACCCCTCGGTGGGGCGGCTGTCACGGATTTCGCGGATGTAACTCTCGGGATGGATGCGCAGCAGATCGTCATCCGCCGCCAGCGGCGCGGTCACCCGCTGCAGGTCCAGCGGCTCCAGCGCATGCAGGATATGTTCCAGCCGGGCCACCCGCTCGGGGTGCCCCTCGGGGGTGACATGACCCAGACAGTCAGCATGCGTCAAAACAGCGGTCTTCATGAATATCCCAACTTCATCTGGCCAAAAATATCCTCGCCGAAGGCAAGAAAACGCCGGGCGGCGGCAAAATCAATCCGGCGCCAGCATATATCCTGCGCCCCGCACCGTCTGCAGATAGCGCGGTTGCTTGGGGTCCTGCTCGATCTTGCGGCGCAGGCGCGTGATCTGCACGTCCACTGCACGTTCCTGCGCCTGCCCCTTGTCGCGCCCCAGATCCTCGACCAGCTTCGACCGGCTGATCGGCTCGCCCGGCTGGGCCGAGAAGATCTTCATCAACTGGCTTTCGGTGGCGGTCAGCCGCACCGGCTCTTCGCCCTGCCACATCTCGCCGCGTTCGATGTCATAGCGTATCGGCCCCAGATGCAGGATCTTGGCAGCCGTATCCTGTGCCGTGGTTTCCGGCATCCGCCGCAGGATCGCGTTGATCCGCAGCAGCAGTTCCTTGGGCTCGAACGGTTTGGCCAGGTAATCATCGGCCCCGGCTTCCAATCCGGCGATCCGGTGCTCGGTCTCGCCGCGTGCCGTCAGCAGCAAGATCGGCGTGTCATGCGTCTCGCGCAGGGCCCGGGTCAGGCTGACGCCATCCTCGCCCGGCATCATGACGTCCATCACGATCAGGTCGAAATCCAGCCCCGACAGGACCCGCCGCGCATGGGCTGCATCGCGCGCCGCCGTCACCAAAAATCCGCTGCGCATCAAGAATTTCTTGAGCAGATCACGGATGCGTTCATCGTCATCGACGATCAGAAGATGGGCGTCCACATCGCTCATGAAGTTGAATCCCGCAGTTTCGTATAGGCCCGACGCATATCAGCATCCATCATCGCTTCAAGAACTTTGCGGAATCCGGCAACCGCCTCGGGGCCGGCATCCTTGTAGGCCGCGCGCATCCGGGCGCGCTGGGCGTCCGACAGCTGCGACTCGAGCGCCTTGCCCTTTTCGGTGAGGTACAGGTGGCGTTCGCGCTTGTCGACGGTGCCGACCCGGCTCTCGACCAGGCCGTCGTCGATCAGCGTGCGCAGCACCCGGTTCAGCGATTGCTTGGTCACCCCCAGAATCGCCAGCAGGTTGTTCACCGTGGTGCCAGGCGCACGGTTGATGAAATGGATCGCCCGGTGATGCGCCCGGCCATAGGCCATTTCGCTTAGGATGCGGTCGGGGTCGGCGGTAAAGCCACGATAGGCGAAGAACATCGCCTCGATCCCCTGGCGAAGCTGTTCATCTGTCAGAAACAACAGGCTTTCTCCGCCAAAGACCGGGGCGGGGCGGATCTCGGACATATCGGGCCTCATTCGTTACACGCCCCGACTTTAAGTCAGCGTTATTGACATTCCAAGGGCGGACAGGTATCGAATCGCAGTTTTTGCGCAATTTTGTGTCCGGGTCGGACCTAAGTGGCGCAACAATCGGAAATGTGGCCCGGGTCAGGAGGTTTCGGATGGCGGGATATGACGATCGTGACGGTGTCATCTGGATGGATGGCGAATTTGTGCCCTGGCGCGACGCCAAGGTGCATGTCCTGACCCATGCGATGCACTATGCCAGCTCGGTCTTCGAGGGCGAGCGCGCCTATAACGGCAAGATCTTCAAAAGCCGCGAACATTCCGAGCGGTTGATCAAGTCGGCCGAGGCGCTGGACATGCCGATGCCCTACACGGTCGATCAGATCGAGGCGGCCAAGGCCGAAACGCTCGAGAAAAGCGGCCTCAAGGACGCATATGTGCGCGCGCTGGTCTGGCGCGGTTCGGGCGAGGACATGGGCGTGGCCTCGGCGCGCAACCCGGTGCGCATGGCCATCGCGGTCTGGCCCTGGGGTGCCTATTACGGCGACGCCAAGATGCAGGGCGCCAAGCTGGACATCGCTGAATGGAAGCGGCCCAGCCCGGAAACCATCCCGGTCCATGCCAAGGCGGCGGGGCTGTACATGATCTGCACCATCTCCAAGCACAAGGCCGAGGCCAAAGGCTGTTCGGATGCCTTGTTTATGGATTACCGCGGCTATGTGGCCGAGGCGACCGGTGCCAACGTATTCTTCGTCAAGGATGGCGAAGTGCATACACCGCTGGCCGACTGCTTCCTGAACGGGATTACCCGCCAGACTGTGATCCAGATGCTGAAAGACAAAGGCATCACCGTACACGAACGCCACATCCTGCCCGAGGAGATGGCCGAATTCGAACAGTGCTGGCTGACCGGCACCGCGGCCGAGGTCACGCCGGTAGGCCAGATCGGTGAGTATACCTTCGAGGTCGGCGACCTGACCCGTGAGATCGCCAACGATTACGAACAGCTGGTTCGCAGCTGATCCGACATCCGCTCGGGCGGTGGCCGACCGGCCTTGCCGCCCGTCCGGGGTTTGTTGCAGATCGTCCGCTGCGCTGGACGATCGGGTGCGAATCCGTATCCTTGGCGCATGTTGGACCTGCTCAGCGATATCCTGACGCGCCTGTCTTTGCGGGGCACCCTGTATTTCCGGACCTCGTTCACGCCGCCCTTCGGCGTGCAGGTGCCCGCATTCAAAAACGTCGCCCGGTTTCACTTCGTCCAGCGCGGAGAGCTAAAGGTGCATGTGTCCACCACCGGCGAGACCCTGCGGTTGCGGCAGGGGGATCTGATCCTGATCCCGCACGGGGCCGCACATGCGCTGCTGTGCAACGAGGTCCGGCCCGTGGATGCTCTGCCGCTGGAGCAGGTTCTGGACCGGGCCGGCTACAAAGGTGACGGTGTGCTGGTCTATGGCGGAGCCGAGCAGGACCGTGACACCCAACTGATCTGCGGGCATTTCTCGTTTGCCGGTCCGGCCGGGCGGCGCGGCACAGGGCATATGCTGATCGACCGTCTGCCGCCCTATATCCTGATCGAGAATTACGGCGAATCCGCCGGGGCCTGGATCGAGGCGACGCTGCGGATGATCGAATCCGAGGTTGCGGGTGCCCGGATCGGCGGGGACCTGATCGCGCTGAAACTGTCTGAGGTTCTGTTCGCCCAGGCGATCCGCGCCTATCTGCAACATCAAAGCCCCACCGATGCGGCCCTGTCGGGCTTCGCCGATCCACGTATATCACGCGCGCTGGGCGCCTTTCACCGCGACCCGGCCCGCGAGTGGAGCGTGGCATCGCTGGCGCGTGAAGCCGGCATGTCGCGCACGACCTTCGCACAGCTGTTCACCCAGAAGATGGGCGCCACGCCCATGCAATACCTGACCGACTGGCGTATGCAGATCGCCTGCCACGGACTGATCGAAAGCCGCTGGAACGTGGCCGACGCGGCGGCTCAGGTCGGCTATGCCTCCGAGGCGGCGTTTTCGCGGGTGTTCAAGAAGCAGATCGGTCTGTCTCCGGCCGCTTACAGGGCGATGCACTGATCCGGCAAACTGGCGGACGATCTGCAAGGTATTCCAAACGATCTGGGCTGCTACGTTCGGGCTGGCGAACATATCCTTGATCCGTCCTCAATCAAGGAAAGGAAACATCATGTCTCTGCGTTTCGTTACCCGCACCATTCATGCCTATCTGGACTACCCGGTGGCACTTGCCCTGATGGGGTTGCCATTTCTTCTGGGACTGGGCGCGTCGAACCCGATTGCGCTGTGGCTCTCGGTGGCCACCGGCGTGGCGGCTTTCATGCTGACGGTGCTGACGGATCATCACCTGGGCGTCTGGCGCGTGCTGCCCTACAGGTTTCACCTGGCCGTCGATCTGCTGGTGGGGCTCACCTTCCTGTTCGCGCCCAGCCTGTTCGGCTTCACCGGTCTGGATGCGGTCTACTACTGGCTGAATGGCGCCGCCGTGGTGGCCGTAATCTCGCTCAGCGCGCCCGACCAGACAGCCACCGCCTGACCCCTTGCTCCGGCCATTTGGCCGGGGCGAATTTTGGTCTTGAAAAGTCCGACAGAAATTGTCAGTTTTAGCCCAACGCCAGATACCCCGGTATCAAGCCTTTGATTCCGAGACGGCCTGCACGCCAAGCCGTACACCCGCGAGGGCGCGCCACCGTCTCGGAAACGATTTCGGAAAGGCCACGCGATGCGCGACCCGATACTTGAACTTCTGTCCAGTTCAGACCTGCCCCTTGGCAGCGGGTGCTGCGCCGATGGCGACCTGGTGGCCTACCTGGACTGCAAATGCCAGGACGGATGCTGTGACCGGGCGGCCGGGGTTGCGGACGCCCGGATCGCCACTGTCCCGCAGAGCACGCCGGCGGCACCGGCAAGTGGTGCCGTCCCGCGTTGACCGATCAGAAATCGACGCCGCGCTGGGCCTTGATGCCGGCCTGAAACGGGTGCTTTTCCTCGGTCATTTCGGTGACCAGATCGGCATAGTCGCGCAGCGCCTGCGGCGCGTCGCGCCCGGTCAGGAACACGCTGGTCCGGTCCGAGCGGGCCTTCAGCCCCTCGATCACTGCGTCCACCGACAGGTATTCATAGCGCAGGGCGATGTTGATCTCGTCCAGCACCACAAGGTCATAGTCGCCGCTGGCCATCAGGTCGCGCGCCTTGTCGAAGGCGGCGGTGGCGGCGGTGATGTCGCGGTCGCGGTCCTGGGTGTCCCAGGTGAAGCCTTCGCCCATCGTGTGCCAGGTGACCAGATCGCGCTCTTCGAAGAACCGCCGCTCGCCAGTCTTCCATTTGCCCTTGATGAACTGCACCACGGCGACCTTCTGGCCCCAGCCCAATGCGCGGATCACCACGCCGAACGCGGCCGAGGATTTGCCCTTGCCCTTGCCGGTGTTGATCAGCACCAGCCCGCGGCCGGGATCCACGGCCTCGGACACTTTCTTGCGGTGCTGGGCCTGCACCTGTTGCATCTTCTGTTTGTGGTCCTGTGCGTCGCTCATGGCAAAACCTCGTTGATTGTCCGCGCCAACCTAGGCGATGGGCGCGAAAGGTAAAGTCAGGGTTTGTGATCGGTCAGCGACCGCGCCTTGCCGCGTTCCAGACCCAGCTGGTGTTCGCGCCAGATCACCACCGCATTGCCGGCGATCACCAGTGCCGCCCCCAGCAGGATCGCCAGGGTCGGCAGTTCGTCGAACCAGACATAGCCGATGAAGATCGCAAACAGCATCGACGTGTAGTCATAGGGCGCCAGCATCGAGGCCTGCCCGAACCGGTAGGACGAGGTCACCAGAATCTGCGCGACGCCGCCGATCAGCCCCATCGTAATCAGGATCAGCAGCTGGTTCAGGGTCGGCATGGTCCAGCCCCAGAACACGGTCAGCGCTGACAGCAGCGTGGCGGTCATCGAGAAATAGAAGACGATTGCGGCGGGGTGATCGACCTGAACCAGTTGCCGGATGTGGATCTGCACGAAGCCTCGGGCCACGGTCGCACCCAGCACGCACAGCGCGCCGATCGTGGCCCCGGTGCCCAGATCGGCCGAGCCCAGCCGCGGCCAGATCATGATCAGCACGCCCAAGAGCCCGATCGCCACCGCGCCGATGCGGATCAGGCGGATGCGCTCGCCCAGCAGCAGCGCCGCCAGGATCAGGGTGAAGATCGGGGTGGCATAGCCAATGGCCGTAACCTCGGGCAGGGGCAGCAGGCTGAGCCCGGTGAAGGTCAGGCCCATGGCGGTGGTGCCCAGCACCCCACGCCAGAAATGGCCCATGGGCTTCCTGACGACAAAGCCCTGCGCCAGTTCCCCGCGCGAGATCAGCCAGGCCACGATCACCGGCACCGCGAAAAGCGAACGGAAAAACACCATCTGGCCCGGCGGGAAATCCGCCGACAGCGCCTTGACCAGCGCCGACATCGCCGTGAACAGGAACAGCGCGCTGAGTTTCAGCGTCACGGCCAGCAAAGGGCGATGAGAGGTCATGGATTGGGCCATCGGCGCGACCCTGCCCCCTTGCGCGGCAAAGATCAACGGGTCGGATTGGGGCGTGTCCAGCTGTCGGGCAGCGGGCTGCCGATCTCTTCGGCAAACTCGGTCAGAAACCGAATCATGCGCCGGACCCGTTGCTGCGCGATCTGCCGTCCGGCCTCGGTCAGCATGTCGTCGGGCAGGGCCAGCAGCTTCACCTTCCAGTGGTCGATCGAATAGTGCAGATCGTCCAGCGGACGGTGTGATGCGAACGGATCGGCCGGATCATAGAGCGTCCGCCCCAAAGCACCGGACACCGAGAAATTCCGCGCGATCCCGATGGCGCCCAGCGCATCCAGCCGGTCGGCATCGCGCAGGATGCGCGCCTCGGGCGTCTCGGGCGGGATGTTGGCGGAAAAACTGTGCGCCTCGATCGCGTGGCGGGTGGCGGCGATCTGGGCATCGCTCAGGCCCAGGTCTCGCAGAACAGGCTCGGACTCCTCGGCCGACCGGCGCGAGGCCAGGTGTCGGTCGGGGTCGTTCTTGGGCAGGTTGACCAGATCGTGCAGATAGCAGGCCGCCAGCAGCAGGGTCCTGTCGGTCTGCGCATCGGCGATGGCGCGGGCATTGACCCAGACACGGTCCAGATGGGCCAGGTCATGGGCCGGGTCGGTGATCATCCGCTGCGCGACGACTGCGCGCAGGCGGTCGCGCAGCTCAGCCAATCCGTCCACGGTTTTCACCGATCTGGCCGCGATGCAGCAGCAGGTGGTCCAGGATCACGCAGGCCATCATCGCTTCGCCCACCGGGACGGCGCGGATGCCGACGCAGGGGTCGTGGCGGCCCTTGGTGATGATCTCGGTCTCTTCGCCCGATTTGGTGATGGTCTTGCGCGTGGTCAGGATCGACGAGGTGGGCTTGACCGCGAAACGCACCACGATGTCCTGCCCGGTTGAGATGCCGCCCAAAATGCCGCCCGCGTGGTTCGAGCTGTATTGCGGGCCGTCCTGACCCATGAAGATCTCGTCGGCATTGGCCTCGCCTGTCAGTTCGGCGGCGGCCATGCCTTCGCCGATTTCGACACCTTTGACCGCGTTGATCGACATCATCGCCGCGGCCAGATCGGTGTCGAGCTTGCCATAGACCGGCGCGCCCAGGCCCGCGGGAACGCCGCGCGCCACCACTTCGACCACCGCGCCGACCGAATTGCCGGATTTGCGCAGATCGTCCAGATAGGCCGCCCAGTCCTCGGCGGCTTGTGCATCCGGGGTCCAGAACGGGTTCTGTTCGATCTGCGCCCAGTCAAAGTTGGCGCGGTCGATCCGGTGCGGGCCGATCTGGGTCATGTAGCCGGTGATCTGGACATTGGGCGCGATCTGCTTGATCGCCTCGCGCGCCAGCCCGCCCGCGGCCACACGCGCCGCCGTTTCGCGGGCCGAGCTGCGCCCGCCGCCGCGATAGTCTCGGATGCCGTATTTCTGCCAATAGGTGATGTCGGCATGGCCGGGGCGGAACTTGTCCATGATGTCCCCGTAATCCTTCGAGCGTTGATCGGTGTTCTCGATCATCAGTTGGACGGGGGTGCCGGTTGTCTGGCCCTCGAACACGCCCGACATAATCTTCACCTGATCGGGCTCGCGTCGCTGGGTGGTGAACTTGTTCTGGCCCGGTTTGCGCTTGTCCAGCCAGTGCTGGATCATGCCTTCGTCGATCGGGACGCCGGGCGGGCAGCCATCCACCGTGGCGCCCAGCGCGGGGCCGTGGCTTTCACCCCAGGTGGTGACGCGGAAAAGGTGTCCAAAGCTGTTCATCGACATGGGGCGTGCTCCTTTGAGGGTCGTGATTAACGGCGAGAGCCTGCCGCCTCAAGCGGATTTGCGGTTGGGGCATCGCTGCCCCAACCCAGTGTGCTTAGGCCGCACGGGTCAGTGCGGCGCGGGTTTCGACGATTTTCAGCGCCGCCCGGGCCGCCTCGCGCCCCTTTTCCACGAAATGCGCGCGGTAGATGGCGTTGTGATGGTCGGTTTCCTGGTACTGGTGCGGCGTCAGCGACACCGACAGGACCGGCACGCCGGTTTCCAGCCCCGCGCGCATCAGCCCGTCAACCACGGCCTGCGCCACGAAATCGTGCCGGTAGATGCCGCCATCGACGACAAAAGCCGCGCAGGCCACGGCGGCATAGCGGCCCGTCCGGGCCAGGTCGCGGGCCAGCAGGGGCATTTCAAACGCGCCCGGCACGTCGAACACATCGACCTGATCGGCGGGGATCAACTCCAGAAAACCGTCCAGCGCGCGGTCGACGATATCGGCATGCCAGTTGGCTTTGACGAAAGCATAGCGGGTGTGTGTCAACGTGATCTCCTTTCAGCTTGGTGGCCTGCTGGCGGGTGCGAAGGGTTTCGCGGCCAGCGCGGCATGACACGTCACCCAAGGCGATCACGGACAGACGCGCCCTTGGCGAGGCGCGCTGCTCGTTCTCTTTCATCCGGACTTTAACCGTCGGCTCTGGCCTCTCACCAGATCTGCTGACACTCTGTCGGTTGAATGACAGAGCCGCTCGCGGGCTGGCGGGTCTGGGCCCGCATACCGCCGGTGGGGAATTCCGCCCCGCCCTGAGAACGGCGCGACCTTGCCAAGCGTGCGCGCGATCTGCAAGACCTGTCTGCAGGAGGACGGTCATGCACCCCAACCCAGCCTTTCGCGCCGAGGACCGCGCGCGCCATGTGGAGTTTGCCCGCAGCCGGGGATTCGGCGTACTGGCGCTGTCGGTCGACGGCCCGCCATTGATCAGCCATGTGCCCTTTCTGCTGTCCGAGGATGGCGCGGTGGCCGAACTGCATCTGGTGCGTTCGAACCCGATCGTGCGGGCGCTGGCCAACCCGCAGGAGGCGCGGATCGCGGTTCAGGGGCCCGACGGCTATGTCTCGCCCGATTGGTACGAGGTCGCGGATCAGGTGCCCACGTGGAATTACGTGGCAGTCCACCTGACCGGCCGGCTGGAATTGCAGCCGCAGGACCGGCTGCGCGATCTGCTGGACCGGCAATCGGCCTTTTTTGAGCAGCGGCTGCAACCCAAACCGCCCTGGCGCGCCGACAAGATGGACCCGGCGGCGCTGGAGCGCATGATGCGCATGATCGTGCCCTGCCGCATGCAGATCACCCAGATCGACGGCACCTGGAAACTGAACCAGAACAAGCCCGAGGCGGCGCGACTGGCCGCGGCCGAGAATGTCGAGCAGTCCGGGATCGGCACCGAGCTTGGTCAACTGGCCGCCCTGATGCGGGACAGTTGACTGGCGCCGGGTTGGGTTCAGTCGGTGAAAGTGGCCAGATAGGCGGCGATATCCTCGGCGCCTGTCTTCAGCTTGACGCTCATGTTCGGGCGGGCGGTGTCGTCATTCAGGAAGTCCTGAATGAACCCGATCGGGTCGCGGGCGTAGGCGGCGATATTTTCCTGCGTCCAGACCAGGCCGTTTTCACCGGCGCGGATCATGTCATCGGTGAACATGCCGATGGGCAGCCGTTCACTGCCGTTCAGATAGTCGTTTTCGGTTCCGGCGGCCCTGCCGACCACACCATAGAGATTCGGGCCGGTGATGCCGCCTTTGATCAGAACCTCGCCATCCTTGATGATGGCGTGACAGGACGAGCAGCGGTTGTAGAGTTTCTCGCCGCGCGCGGCGTCGCCTTCGGCGGCGGCGTGGTGTGCGGCGGTGAACGCGAGCAGCAGAATGGAATTTTTAAACAAAGTCATTTGGGTCCTCATTCAGATCGGTCGCGCGCCCGCCGCCTTTGCTTGAAAAACCCCGGGGTCGCAACCGGGAAATTCATCGCAGCACAACCGAAAAAAATGATTTCAAAATAGATGTTTACATGGGTTATCTGGACCCGGAACTTCGCGGTCCGTTCGCTGTTGAATATGCCTCGCGCCGGGTACCCGAGTGAACAGGTGCTCGGCCGGGCCGGGGGCGAAGGGTCAGAGAATCACCTGCGAAGTGATTCGCGCCTTCGAACGGCGTTTTTCGCAACACCCGAGGAAGTTCTTGAAAAATGACCCCTTCATTGTGACATGAATGCCCAGATGCGGCGTAGTGCGCGCCTATGACCGCTGGACGAACCGATTTCCGCCAGCTAGATACCCGCGATGAGACGCCGCTTTGATGCGGTGCTGATGCATGTTTGCCCGTAGCCGGGCGCTGGAATCGGAGAAAACCTCGTGTCCCACGCAGAAGACCACGAAGGCACCCGCAGAGATTTCCTCTACTACGCCGCCGGCGGCGCAGGTGTCGTTGCAACGGGAGCCGCCGTGTGGCCCCTGGTCAACCAAATGAACCCCTCGGCAGACGTTCAGGCGCTGTCCTCGATCCGCGTGGATGTCAGCGGCGTCGAGATCGGCACCCAGATCACGGTCAAGTGGCTGGGCAAGCCCGTCTTCATTCGTCGCCGTACCGAAGAAGAGATCAACTGGGGCCGCGAAGTGCCGCTGGAGGATCTGCCGGATCAGAACGACCGGAACGAAAACAAGCCGAACCTGCCCGCGACCGACGAAAACCGGACGCTGGACGAAGCCGGCGAATGGCTGGTGATGATGGGCGTCTGCACCCATCTGGGCTGCGTTCCTCTGGGCGACGGCGCCGGTGATTTCCACGGGTGGTTCTGCCCGTGCCACGGATCGCACTACGATACGGCGGGCCGTATCCGCAAAGGTCCCGCTCCGGAAAACCTGCATATCCCGGTCGCCGAGTTCCTCGACGAAACCACCATCAAGCTGGGTTAAGGAGACGCGCTCATGTCCGGTATCCCGCACGATCACTATGAACCGAAGACCAACGGCGAGAAGTGGCTGAACAACCGTCTGCCCATTGTCGGTCTTCTATACGACACTTTGATGATCCCCACCCCGAAGAACCTGAACTGGATGTGGATCTGGGGCATCGTCCTGACCTTCTGCCTGGCGTTGCAGATCGTCACCGGCATCGTTCTGGTGATGCACTATACCCCGCATGTCGATCTGGCCTTTGCCAGCGTCGAGCACATCATGCGCAACGTAAACGGCGGCTACATGCTGCGGTACCTGCACATGAACGGCGCGTCGCTGTTCTTCGTGGCGGTCTATATTCACATCTTCCGCGGTCTGTTCTACGGATCGTACAAGGCGCCGCGCGAAGTGACTTGGATCATCGGCATGCTGATCTACCTGATGATGATGGGCACCGCCTTCATGGGCTATGTTCTGCCTTGGGGTCAGATGTCCTTCTGGGGCGCCACCGTGATCACCGGCCTGTTCGGCGCGATCCCCTTCGTGGGCGAAGCGATCCAGACCTGGCTGCTGGGCGGACCGGCCGTCGACAACGCGACGCTGAACCGCTTCTTCTCGCTGCACTATCTGCTGCCCTTCATCATCGCAGGGCTGGTCATCGTGCATATCTGGGCCTTCCACACCACCGGCAACAACAACCCCACGGGTGTTGAAGTTCGCCGCACGTCGAAAGCCGAGGCCGAGAAAGACACGCTGCCGTTCTGGCCCTATTTCGTGATCAAGGACCTGTTCGCGCTGGCCGTCATCCTGGTCGTGTTCTGGGCAATCGTCGGCTTCATGCCGAACTACCTGGGCCACCCGGACAACTACATCGAAGCCAACCCGCTGGTCACGCCCGCGCACATCGTGCCCGAATGGTACTTCCTGCCGTTCTACGCGATCCTGCGTGCCTTCACTAGCGAAGTCTGGGTCGTGCAGTTCGCCAGCTTCATTACCGGTGGCATCATCGACGCCAAGTTCTTTGGTGTTCTGGCGATGTTCGGTGCAATCCTGGCAATGGCGCTGGCGCCGTGGCTGGACACTTCGACCGTGCGTTCGGGCAAGTACCGCCCGATGTTCAAATGGTGGTTCTACCTTCTGGTCATCGACTTCTTTGCCCTGATGTGGCTGGGTGCGATGCCGGCGGAAGAGCCCTATGCGACCTTCTCGCTGATCGCGTCCGCCTACTGGTTCGCCTATTTCTTCGTGATCCTGCCGATCCTGGGTGTCATCGAAAAGCCCGATGCCCAGCCGGAAACCATCGAAGAAGACTTCAACGCGCATTATGGCAAGGCTGACGCCGACGCCACGCCGGCCGAGTAAGAAGAGGGACCGGAAACCATGTTCAAGAAACTTGCAATCGGTGCCGCGTTTGCCATCGCCCTTGCTCCTGCTGCGGTATCCGCAGCCGGAGGCGGTGAGCAGCATATCGAGGACTTCGACTTCTCGTTCGAAGGGCCCTTTGGCGCTTACGATCAGAACCAGCTTCAGCGCGGCCTGCAGATCTATACCGAGGTTTGCGCGGCCTGCCACGGTCTGAAATACGTACCGCTGCGCGACCTCACGGCGCTGGGCTACTCGGAAGAAGAAGTCATCGCTTATGCCGCTGGCTCGTTCGAGGTGTTCGATCCCGAGCTGGACGATTTTCGCCCGGCTAGGCCGACCGATCACTTCCCGGCCAACGATGCCGTGGGCGCACCTGACCTGAGCCTAATGGCCAAGGCACGTGCAGGCTTCCACGGCCCCTACGGTCTGGGGATCAACCAGCTGGTCAAAGGCATGGGTGGCGCTGAATATATCGCCTCGCTGCTGGACGGCTATACCGGCAAGGAAAAAGAAGAGGCCGGCACGATCCTGTACGAAAACACCGCCTTCCCGGGCGGCTGGATTTCGATGGGTCCGCCGTTGTCTGACGAACAGGTCGAGTTTGCCGACGGACACGAAAACACCGTCGAGGCCATGTCCCAGGACGTCTCTGCGTTCCTGATGTGGGCCGCCGAACCAAAAATGATGGATCGCAAGGCCTCGGGCTTTGTCGGGGTTCTGTTCCTGACCATCATGTCGGTGCTTCTCTACCTAGTGAACAAGCGTCTGTGGGCGCCGGTCAAAGGCAAAAAGTCGGTTTGACCTGAAGGTCACCTGCAAGAGCAAGACAACCCCGCGCATGCCGCGGGGTTGTTTCTTTTTGCGGTCGGAAACTCGCCGAACCTGGCATCAGCGCGGGCTTATTCACAGCTTTTAAGCGGAATGCGCATGGCACCGGCGGAGTCGGCTGCTCAGGTTTTCGACAGCGTCAGGCGGTCTGACGCAGGATCGAAACCAAGGAGACCCGACATGAAACTACCCATACTTGCAGCCGCTTTGCTTGTGGCCACTCCGGTTCTGGCTCTGGACCTGGTGCCGGATACGGAACTGGGCAAGACAGAGACCGAGGTGCGCACCGCTCTGACCGAGCTTGGCTATGACGTGCGCAAGATCGAAATGGAGGACGGTGAAATCGAGGCCTATGTCGTGAAAGACGGACAGATGGCCGAGGTCTATGTGAACCCCGCGTCCGGCAAGATCCAAAAGATCGAGGACAAGTGACCGGCAATGTCCGAGTCCATCCAGCACCAGAGCGGGCGCGAGGGCGCCCGCACCATCCGGGTCTGGGACCCGCTGGTCCGCCTGATCCACTGGTCGGTGGTTCTGAGCATTCTGCTCAACGCCGCTGTGACCGACCCCGAGGGGCTTCTGCACGAATACGTCGGCTATGCCGTACTCGGGCTGGTTCTGCTGCGCTTGGCCTGGGGCGTCCTTGGGCCGGCACCAGCCAGGTTCTCGGCATTCCCGTTCAGCCCGAATGCTGCGGTCCGACATGTGCGTGACACGGTCCGGGGCGACCGGTCGGTTCACCTGTCGCACAATCCTCTGGGCGCGCTGATGGTCTACAACATCTGGATGACGTTAGGCGTCATCTGCGCCACAGGTACCATGATGGGTACCACGGCCTTCTTCGGGGTGGGCTGGGTCGAGAATGCGCACGAGCTGGCGTTCAACTGGCTGATGCTCAGCGTTCTTCTGCACGTGCTTGGCGTGCTTTTGGACCAACGTCGAACCGGTGTCGCTCTGGTCAAAGCCATGGTAACAGGGGACAAGAATATTCCTGATGGCTGGTCGACCAAATGATCAAATGGATCACCGACAACCTGCGGTCCGGCGATGCGGATGCACGCCGGGCCGTTCTGATGGCGGCGATGATCGTGGTTCAGGGGCTATGTGCCGCATTCTACATGGGTGACGCCATCCTGGACCTCGATGGCAGCGAGCCTCTGGCGCATCTCGTTTTGGAATCCCTGGTCGCGACCGTCCTTTGCCTTGGCGTCCTGTTTTTCATGCTCGAGCTGCGCAGATTGCTGGCGCGAATGGACCAGGCAAAACAAGGCCTGCGCGCGGCGCAGGGAGAAATGAGCGCCGTGATCGACACTTTCTTTACCCGCTGGGGCCTGACCAGCGCCGAGCGCGAAGTGGGCCTGTTGATCCTCAAGGGCGTCGACAATGAGAATATCGCCCGGATCCGAGGCCGCGCCGTGGGTACCGTTCGCGCGCAATCGGCTTCGATCTATGGAAAAGCCGGCGTGGACGGGCGGGCCCAACTGATCAGTGTTTTCATGGAAGAGCTTCTGGCGACTGACGGGCCGGCCTGAGAGGCGTCAGGCCACCAGCTGCTGATCGCGAACCCCGGTGATGGCGGCAGTGACGATCTGCCCTTCGGGTTGCGCGTTCGCAAATGTCACTTCGGTGAACTGCTCGGTCCGGCCCATGTGAGAATTCTCCATCAGAATGTGATGGGTCTTGCCCAGTTGGGCCGCCAGGTGCCTGGCTACCTGCGTATCACCCGCCTCACGTAGCCTGGCCGCACGTTCCTTTATGACCTTGCCGTTGACCTGCTGCGGAATGCGCGCCGCCGGCGTGCCTTCTCGCTTGGAATAGGGAAAGACATGCAGCCAGGTCAGGTCGCAGTCGGTGACCAGTTTCAGCGAGTTCTCGAAATGCGCCTCGGTTTCCGTCGGAAAGCCCGCGATGATGTCGGCGCCAAAGGTGATCTCGGGGCGCAGCTTGCGGGCCTCTTCGGTAAAGCGGATGGCGTCGTCGCGCAGGTGGCGGCGCTTCATCCGTTTCAGGATCAGATCGTCACCATGCTGCAGCGACAGGTGCAAATGCGGCATCAGGCGCGATTCGGTCGCGATGGCCTGCATCAGGTTCTCGTCCACCTCGATCGAATCGATCGAGCTGATGCGAAGGCGCGGCAGGTCGGGCACCAGTTTCAGGATGCGCATGACCAGATCGCCCAGCTTGGGGCTTGCGGGCAGGCCGGCGCCCCAGGATGTCAGATCGACGCCGGTCAGCACGACCTCGTTATAGCCCCGGTCGACCAGCCGCTTGATCTGGTCCACCACCACGCCCGCCGGGACGCTGCGCGAGTTGCCGCGGCCATAGGGGATGATGCAGAAGGTGCAGCGGTGGTCACAGCCGTTCTGGACCTGCACATAGGCGCGCGAGCGGGTGCCGAATCCGTCGATAAGGTGGCCGGCGGTTTCGGTGACCGACATGATGTCATCGACCTGAACCGTCTCGGTCTCGCCGATGAAATCGGCGGCCATGCCTTTCCAGGTCTCGGGGCGCATCTTTTCGGTGTTGCCGATCACCGCATCGACCTCGTCCATCTCGGCAAAGGTCTGAGGTTCGGTCTGGGCCGCGCAGCCGGTGACGATCAGCCGGGCGCTGGGGTTCTCGCGGCGCAGCTTGCGAATCTCCTGCCGGGCCTTGCGGACGGCTTCGGCGGTGACGGCGCAGGTGTTCACGATCACCGCGTCCGTCAGCCCGGCCTGCTGCGACAGCTCCTTCATCGCCTCGGTCTCATAGGCGTTGAGCCGGCAGCCCAGCGTGGTGAATTTCGGCGGGTTCATCCCAGCGACTCCAGAAACTCGGGCTTCAGCGTGCCCGAGAAGACATGGCAGGTGGTGCCGGTCATCCAGACGCCGTCCTCGCGCCAATCAATCCAGATGGTGCCGCCGTCCAGTTCGATCTGCACCTTGCGTCCGGTCAGGCCGCGCCGCGCCGCGGCCACGGCCGTGGCGCAGGACGACGAGCCCGAGGCCAGCGTGATGCCCACGCCGCGCTCCCACACCCGCATGCGGATTTGATCCGGGCCGATGATCTGGGCGACCTGCACATTGGTGCGCTGCGGATAGAGCGGGTGATGCTCATAGCGCGCGCCGAATTCCTCCAGCGGAATCGCCTCGGCGTCTTCGACGAAGAAGGTGCAATGCGGGTTGCCCATGCCGGTTGCCACTGGTCCGCCTTCGATCGGCAGTTCCAGCGTATCCACCTCTTCGGCCAATGGAATGTCGGCCCAGTCCAGCTGCGGATGCCCCATGTTGACCGAAGTCAGCCCGTCGCCCGCGTCCCGCGCCTGCAGCGTGCCGTGGCTGGTGGTCAGCGTCAGTTCGGATTTGCCGCTTTCCTGCATCAGGAACCGGGCGATGCAGCGGGTGGCGTTGCCGCAGGTGGCCGAGATCGACCCATCAGCATTGTAGAACACCAGATGCGCATCCGATTCGCCGTTTTCGATGACGGCCAGCTGGTCGAATCCGACCCCGAACTGCCGGTGTCCGATCCCGCGCGCCAGCGCCGGCGTGATCTGCACCGGATGCGCGCGCGCGTCCACAATGACGAAGTCATTGCCAAGCCCGTGCATCTTCATGAAGGGCAAACCGGTGTCGGATCGTTGCTGCATGGCGGGCATATAGCCTTGCCGCAGACATGAATCCAGCCCGGCGCGAAGATTCCTGAAAAAAGGGGTTGACCCCCCGCCGCCTCAACCCTAATTAGGCCGCCTATCGGGACGCCGGGAACACAATGATTTCAGGCGGAACGCGGTGCGAAAAAGGGCTTGTACCCAGTCGGGAAAATGCCTTAGACAGCGCCACGGATCGAAACGATCCGATGAAAAGAGTGGGCCGTTAGCTCAGTTGGTAGAGCAACTGACTTTTAATCAGTGGGTCGCAGGTTCGAATCCTGCACGGCTCACCACTTTTTCCAAAGACTGACCAAGTTGCCGCGCCGCGCGGTTACTTCTTTTCGAAGAACAGCACGACTTCGCCCAGCCGGATGCCAAAGCGCGAGACGTAGGCGCGGTTCAGCAGGCGGTCATCGTCCAGCAGCCACATCCAGTCGTCGAAATCGACACGCATCGTGCCGCCCTTCACCGGCAGGTCGATGCGGTATTTCCAGTTGAACGTGTCGCCACGCTCGGTTCCCGACGCGGTGCCCAGAACGCCGGGTGCGGTGCCGGTCCATGTATCCTCGCCGGTTTTGGTCAGGGTCCAGATGCGCTGTTCGGTGGCGCCGTCGTCATAGACGAAGTCTTCGACCAAAGTCAGCGTCTGACCGTCCCATGTCCCGTTGATGTCGACCGTGAACCGGCGCGGGATGTTGCCCAGAACGTCCTGGAACTGCCCATAGGCCACGGTGTGGCCCTCAAAGAACTCTTCGAGGTTCAGCTGGCGGTCCGACAGGAAAGTGGTCGGGACTTTCGGTTTGAAGGCGCAAGCCGCCGTCAGCAGCAGGCACGCGAAGGCCAGTCGTTTCATGAGCCGGGTCATTGCAGAGCCCTCGGGTCGGCGGTCCGGTCATGGCCGTTTGCGCCGGGCACATGCGCCGTCTTTTCCGGCGGGGCGGGGCGCATCGTGGCGACCAGCTCGGCCACCTTCAGCCCGAACTTGCGCATTTCCGAGCGGTTCATGATCGCCCCGCTCTCGGTCAGGTACATCCAGTCGGTGACGTCCAGGGTGTGGCCCCCGGCGTCTTCGGGCAGAACGATACGATAGGTCAGTTTGACCGTCGCGCCCGAGATAACGCCGCGGCCTTCGCCGACGATGTCGTCGGCGGTTGCGGTAAAGCTGTTGCCTGTGCCCATGGTCAGGTACCATTTGCGGGTCATCTGCTTGCCGTTCGAATAGGTGAAATACTCGGTCAGAGTGCCGGAATTGCCGTTCCATTCCCCGATCATCCGCGCCACGAAGCTGTTCGACATCTTGCCGGTCGGGCCATAGATCAGCCCTTCGGACAGGATTTCCCCGTTCAGATTGTCCTTCAGCGAGAAATCGGGGCCGGTTCCGGTATAGTCCGACGGCGATTGCGCGCGAAAGCTGAGAAGGCGGGTTTTGACCGCGATCAGGGCCAATACGGCCAGTGCGGCAATCAGAAGAAATGTCATTTTGCGGGTACCTCTGTAGGCAGCGTCAGGACCATTCCGAACGCGCCGAGTTTCAGGATGCAGGGCAGCACGGCATAGGCCAGGTTGAGCGTTTCCAACGCCTGCGCCGAATTCGTCTGACCGGGCACGAAGCCGCTGCGTTCCAGCAGCGGAAGGGTGAAGAATGCAGCCAATGCCAACCCCAGTTTGCCGGCGAAAGACCAGATACCGAAGGCCGCCGAGGCATTCAGCCCCGCGCGTGTCAGCACCACCGAGAACATGGCCGGCAGAACCACCATGTCCGCCCCCAGCGCCGCCCCCGACGCCAGGCAGATCACCGCGAACCCGGCCAGGTTGCCGGGCGCCAGCATGGCTGCGCCGACAAAGCCCAAAATGGCCAGCGGCATCGCGATGATCAGAGTCTGTTTCGGGCCGATCCGGTTGCTGAGCCGCGCCCAGAGCGGCACTGTGGCACCGGCGCTGAGGAAGAACAGGATCAGCAGCGGCCCGGCCTTGCCCGGCAATTGCAGCCGGTCTTCGACGAAGAACAAGAACAGGGTCGAGGTGATCGCAACCGGCAGGCTGTTGACCAGCGCCAGCGCCAGCAGACGCAGGGCCCCGGCCTGACCCAGCCCGTCGAACGACAGGCCCCGCCCGGTGACGGGCGCGCGCCGCCAGATCGGCAATGTCAGCACCATGGTGACCAGCGCCAGCGCGCCCAGAAACAGCCCGAAGGCCGGATAGCCTTGTGCGCCCGCGCCCAAGGCCACGAACAGCGCCGGTGCGCTGGCGGCCAGAACCACGCCGGCCAGTTGCCCGCCCTCACGAAAGGCGGCGAGGGTCATCAACTCGCGCGGGGTGGCCTGTTTCGCCAGCGTCGCGCTGCGGCCATAAAGCAGGATGGTGCCCAGGCTGTAGGCGGAAAACAGCAGGATCAGGATCGCCACAAGAGCACCGACGCTCGCCCCCTGCGGCAGTGAGAACAACAGCGGAAAACCGACCGCCAGGCCTCCGGCGGCCAAGACGGCAAAACCCATCTGTGAGCCGGGCCAGCGGTCAATGGCCCAGCCGATCAGCGGGTCTTGCACCAGATCCACCAGCCGGATCAGCAGCAGAACCGTGCCGATCACGCCCAGGCCGATCCCGAGGTTCACCGCCGCGAAACGCGGCAGGTGGATGTAGAGCGGGATACCCGCCGCAGCAAGCATCAGCGCATAGAGGCTGACACGCGGATACAACATCACTGACCCCGCAGCTGACGCGTGAAAGCAGCGGACCGGGTGTTGTTGCCCAGAAAGATCGACATGAAGCTGCGCTTGATCCCCGGATAGGAGAGGGTGCAGGTCTTGCGCCCGTTGCGCCAGAATTCGACCGCGTCGGGGCCTTTGGTGACGGCAAGATAGCTGTCACCGGCGCCGACCGCCTGATAGCAGGTTTTCAACTGCGCCTCGATCGGGGCGCTGTTGCCCTGCCGGGCCATCTCGTCCAGCGTGGATTCGATCAACGCCTTCTGCTTCAACGATTTCCGATAGGTCAGCTTCAGCCCAAAATCCTGCGACCAGCTGAGCGGGCCGCCGCCTTTGGTGAACAGCTGCGCATCATAGATCGGCAGACCTAGGAACCGGAAGGTGGCAGTGCCACGCAGCTCGGCATCGGGCAGCACGTTGGTGACGGGCGTGGCCGCCAGCCCGGCAGGGGCCAGCAGAACCAGGCTCAGGATCGCTGCGTTACGGGCTGGCCGTAACCGGGACAGCGACGCTTGGATCAGGTATCGCATTTTCAGCTCCGATGGTTTGCGGATCGCCGTTCAACAGCCCGACAACATGCATCGCGCTGGCGATTCCGTCTTCGTGGAACCCGTGCCGGTTGTAGGCGCCGGCGAACCAGGTCCGGTTGCGGCCCTGCATCTCGCGGATCTGGCCCTGCGCTTTCAGCGCGGCCTTGTCGAACACCGGATGGGCGAATTCCACCTCGTCATAGATCTTGTCGGGCGCGATGTCGGAAGACGGATTCAGGGTGACGAACAGGGGGTCGCTTTCGGGGATGTTCTGCAACCGGTTCATCCAGTAGGTCACGCCCACGTTGCCCGCCTGCGAGCGGTATGTCCAGCTGGACCAGCAGGCGCGGCGGCGCGGCATCTGGCTGGGGTCGCAGTGCAAGACCGCGCGGTTGGGCTGATAGCGGATCGCGCCCAGCGCCGCGGCCTCGTCGGCGGTGGCGTTCTGGCCCAGAATGGCCAACGACTGGTCGGAATGGGTGGCCAGGATGATCTCGTCATACTGATCCGAGCGGCCCTGCGCCTGAACGGTCACGCCCAAGGCATCGCGTTCGACGTTAGAGACCGGCGCGCCCAGGCGGATGTCGCAACCCCGGCCGCGCAGAGCGGATTCGATCCGGCGGACATATTCGATGCTGCCACCCTTTACGGTCCACCACTGGTGCTGGGCGCCGCGTTTGCTGGACAGCAAGGCGTGGTTGCGGAAGAACTGCACCAGCGACCGCGCCGGAAACTGATCGACGAACTCCACCGGAGTGGACCAGATCGCGCCGCACATCGGCATCAGGTAATTGTTGCGGAACCAGTGGCCCAGCCGCATCTGGTCAACCAGTTCACCAATCGTGGTGTCATCATCCCGGGCGGCCTCGGGCGCTTCTTTGCCAAAGCGCAGGATGTCGGCGATCATCTTGTAGTACGAGGGCCGCACGAGGTTGCGCTTCTGCGCGGTGATGGTGCGCAGATTGTTCAGGCCATATTCGATGCGACCATTGTCGATGGTGGCGCCAAAGCTCATCTCGCTTTTGATGACCGACACATCCAGTTCACCGAACAGCTTGGTCAGAAAGGGATAGGTGGCATAGTTGAAGACTATGAATCCGGTATCGACCGGTTGATCCCCATTGCGGCCGGCCATTACCGTGCGGGCATGTCCGCCCAGACGGGGTTCGGCCTCGTACAGGGTGACGTCGTGGCTCTCTGACAGGTAATAAGCCGCTGATAATCCTGAGATGCCTGCGCCTACAATTGCGATTTTTTTCCGTACGCCCCGGGTTTCGTCGAACATGCCATCCTCTTTATGCGACATTTTACAATAGGATACGCAGGGTAGGCCGGACCGGATCAAATCCGGGCCATGTTTTTCCCTGTTTCCGCTGATCTGCGGGCAGTGCGTCAGGATTGCATCAATCGCGGCTGCTGGTGATCCGAGACCAGCCCGTCCGCGTAATGAAAGGTGTTATGATCGAGACAACCCAACCCAAGACCGCGGCTGTTCACGCTTCGGCATATGCGAACCGCCCGGCATGAGCAGTTTTGACGGAAAAACCTACTGGATCATCGGTGCCAGCGAAGGTCTGGGCCGGGCGCTGGCCGAAGGCTTGAGCGGTCAGGGCGCGCACCTTGTGCTGTCCGCGCGCAATGCCGAGCGGCTGGAGCAGATCTGCGCCGCGCTGCCTCATGCCCGTGCGGTGCCGCTGGACGTGACCGATCTGGCGCAGGTGCGCCGCGCCGTGGCCGAGATCGGCCCGGTCGATGGTCTGGTCTACAACGCCGGGGCCTATGAGCCGATGCGCGCGCAGGACTGGAAGACCGAAGCCGCGCTGGCCATCAGCGACGTGAACTATTCAGGCGCGCTGCGGGTTCTGGGGGAAACCGTGCCGGCCATGGTGAAGGCAGGGCGTGGCGACATTACACTGATCGGGTCGCTGGCGGGCTATCACGGACTGCCTGCGGCGATCGGGTACGGGTCCAGCAAGGCGGCGCTGATCTCGTTGGCCGAAACGATGCGGCATGACGTGGCCGGAACCGGGGTGACGGTGCGCATCGTCAATCCGGGGTTCATCAAGACCCGGCTGACCGACAAGAACAGCTTCAAGATGCCGATGCTGATGGAGCCCGAAGACGCCGCGCAGCGCGTACTGCGCGCAATGGCGCACCGGCGCTTCCGGACCGACTTTCCGGCGCCGTTCTCGTGGGTCATCCGGCTGATCGATTACCTTCCGGATCTTCTGGTTTATCGCGGAAAATAGACTCTAACCAAAGCGTCCCTGACAGAACCAGCCCGCCGACATTGTGCCGCCATGGCCGTAGAACAGCCACAGCCGCTCGCCCTGTTCGGTCACCACCACCCAGTAATCGCGCACGCCGCTGCGCCAGTTGGGGTCGTCCAGCCACCATTCCGGGGCGATCCGCTCCGGGCCGGTGGCCTGCGCCAGTTGCCAGTCGCGCCCGCGCCAGCGGAAGCTGGTGGGCACATCCGGGTGGTCGGGGGCCATCACCGGCTCGGGCCGCCACATCAGCAGGGGGCGCGGGCGCGGCGGGACGGGCCAGTCGCGGGCCGGTTCCGACCAGGCCGCCGCCAGCGTCTGCGCGGTTTTCTCGGGGATGTGCGAAGCCGCCGGGTGTTGCCGCGTGATCGCCTCGAGCCCCACCCGCGCGCCCAGCTTTCCGATCAGATCGTCCAGCGCCGTGTTCCCCTCCAGACGGTTGCGGACGGCGCGGCTGGCCTCGGCATGGCCGGTCAGGGTGCGGGCATGCACCGGCTCGGTCTGCACCGCCGCAAGCCGCAGCATGTCGATGCCATAGCCTGCGTCGATCTGGTCGATTTTCATCTCTAACAAAGGGCGAATGCGGTGTTTGTCATGGCTCGGCCGGGCCAGTCCGATCTCGATGATCTCGGCCGCCTGATCGGTGCGGTGCGCCTCGAGCCGCAGGGTCCGCGCCCCGCGCGCCTTTTCTTCCAGCCGGGCGCACAGGGTCGGCAGCATCCGGTCGATGGCGGCCATCACGTCCTCGGCCAGGCCGATCGGGTTGGGCAGGGTCATCCGCACCGCAAAGTGATGCGGGGGCCGCGCGGGCGAGACCGGCTCGGGTGCGCTGCCCATCGCCTGATCCAGCCGTAGCACCAGCCCGCGCCCGAATCGGCGGGCCAAACTGGCACGCGGCTGGCCCAGCAGGTCGCCGATCCGCCGCAGGCCCAGCCGGTTCAGCTGCGCCACGGTCTGGTCGTCCAGCCGCAGCGCCGCGATGGGCAGGGGGGCGAGCGCGCCATAGGCCTGCCCCGGCGGCGCGATCCGGGCCCCGCCGCCCACGGCCACCACCTGCGGCGCGGCACCGCCCTTGGTCCAGTGCCGCCGCTTGCCGGCGCGGGCGCGGGTGGCGCGGGCCTCTTGGGAGATGGCGTCGCCGCTGCGGTCCGAGGTGGCCTCTTGCCCGGCATAGCGCGCCAGCGCCCAGGCCGCGCCCAGCGTGTCGGCAATGCCCATCTGCACGCTCAGACCCATGTCGGCGCAGTCGGTCTCGATCACGTCCAGCAGCGCCTCTTCGCCGCCGAACAGGTGGGCGCAGCCCGACAGATCGACGATCAGGCCATCGGGCGCCTCTTCGGCGACCCAGGGGCTGAACTTGCCCGCCCAGCGGCGCAGCGCGGTCAGAAAAGCAGCCTCGGCCGGGGCGTTGCGGGGGCGGGTGACAAGGGCCGCGCACATGGCATGGGCATCGCGCACCGGCTGGCCCACGCGCAGACCGGCGGCCTGTGCATCAGTGTTCAGCGAGGTGATGACCTGCATGTTCGACTGTTCGGCCACCACCGCCAGCGGGCCTGTATGCAGGCCCCGCGCGGCGCGGATCAGCCGTTCGGCCCCCAGACGGGGGAACCACAGCGAGAGTATTCGGCGTTTGGGCATCGGGCAGACATCAAAGTGTTCTCATTTTGTTCTTATCTGAGAATCATGCCCCGAGTCGAGTCCGCCTTATCCGCAGGTCAGCCGCTGAATGACCCCGGCTCCGTTCACATAGACGTTTAGCCGGTCGATGCGGTAATCCTGCGTGGCGATGTCATCGGGGCCCAGAACGCGGCTCCGTTCCGGCAGGCTGGCCTGAATGGTCGAGACCGGTTGCCCCACGGACTGGGCAAAGGGTTCGCCCTTGCAGAAGGCCAGATCCACCGGGGCGGCATCCACCTCGGCAGAGCCCGGTTCGGGCAGGTCGGTTTCGGCGCAGGCGGCCAGGACGATCAGGATCGGGATGAACCGGTACATTGGCGCTCCTCTTTTCGGCAATGTCGTTTCTGAAATATCAAAAGCTTACAGAGACTGCCATGAAAGCGCAGTTGAAAACACCCTGTATTTGACGCAGGGTCGGGTCAAACAAGACAGGGAGACAAGCAACATGCGAACCCGTGCCGCCGTCGCCGTTCAGGCGGGCAAGCCCTTGGAAGTGATGGACGTGAACCTCGAAGGCCCCAAGGCGGGCGAGGTTCTGGTCGAGATCAAGGCCACCGGCATCTGCCATACCGACGAATTCACCCTGTCGGGCGCCGACCCCGAGGGCCTGTTTCCGGCCATTCTGGGCCACGAGGGTGCCGGCGTCGTGGTCGAGGTCGGCCCGGGCGTGACCAGCCTGAAGCCGGGCGATCACGTGATCCCGCTCTACACTCCCGAATGTCGCGAGTGCGAATACTGCCTGCACCCCAAGACCAACCTGTGCCAGGCGATCCGCGAGACGCAGGGCAAGGGTTTGATGCCCGACGGCACCTCGCGTTTCTCGACGCTGGATGGGGATCCGATCCTGCATTACATGGGATGCTCGACTTTCTCGAACCACACGGTTCTGCCCGAGATTGCACTTGCCAAGGTGCGCGAGGACGCGCCGTTCGACAAGATCTGCTATATCGGCTGTGGCGTGACCACGGGCATCGGCGCGGTGATCAACACCGCCAAAGTCGAGATCGGCAGCCGCGCCATCGTGTTCGGCCTGGGCGGCATCGGCCTGAACGTGATCCAGGGTCTGCGTCTGGCCGGGGCCGATCAGATCGTCGGCGTTGACTTGAACCCCGCCAAGGTCGAGATGGCCAAAAAATTCGGCATGACCGATTTCGTGAACCCGACCGAGGTCGAGGGCGATCTTGTCCCCTATCTGGTGAACCTGACCAAGGGCGGTGCGGATTACACCTTTGACGCCACCGGCAACGTGCAGGTGATGCGCGCGGCGCTGGAATCGGCGCACAAAGGCTGGGGCGAATCCATCATCATCGGTGTGGCACCCGCGGGGGCCGAGATCTCGACCCGTCCGTTCCAGCTGGTCACCGGCCGGTCGTGGCGCGGCACCGCCTTCGGCGGCGCGCGTGGGCGCACGGACGTGCCCAAAATCGTCGACTGGTACATGGAAGGGAAGATCGAGATCGACCCGATGATCACCCACACCATGGGCCTGGACGACATCAACACCGGCTTCGACCTGATGCACAAGGGCGAAAGCATCCGGTCGGTGGTGGTTTATTGAGGCTTGGGTCACCTTGACAAAAATTGGACGGCGCAGTCGATCTGCGCCGTTTTTTTGTGGCGGCTCAGCTCAAGACTGGTCGGTGTTCGACTTTGGCCTTGCTGATGCGCCCGTATCTACGCGTGGCGAACGCACACGTAGAACTGGTTTGTTCGTGGACACGTCTGCCCGGCTTTCGCGCCAGACGACGAAGATGCCCGATGCGATGATGATCGCGGCACCCACGGCCACCCATTTGTCGGGCTTTTCCCCAAAGAACACCGCGCCGAAAATCGTGGCCCAGATGATCTGGCTGTACTGGCTGGGTGCAACCACGCCCGCCGGTGCCGCGCGATAGGCCAGGATGATCAGGTGCTGGGCGATCACCGAAAACACGCCGACCAAAGCCATCATCGCCAGATGGATCAGAGAGGGCGGCTGATAGACCGCCGGTTGCGCAAGGCTCATGACCGCGATCGCCAGCAGCATCGGATAAAGGATCAGCACCGCCGAGCGTTCCTCGTTTCCGATCTTTCGCACCAGCACGGATGCGAAGGCGCTGCAGAACGCGGCCGTCAGGGCGGCAAGGTGGCCGAGGGTGATCTCGGTCGCGCCGGGGCGCAGGACGATCAGCACTCCGATCAGGCCCACGCCCACTGCGGCCCAGCGTTGGGCGCGCACGACCTCGCCCAGTATCGGGATCGACAGGACGGTGACGATCAGCGGAAAGGAAAACAGCAGCGAATAAACCTCGGCCAGGGGCAGGACCGAAAAGGCGTAGAAGGCACAGGACATCGACGTGACCATCAGCCCCGAGCGTAGCATCACCAGCCACGGGTGATGCGGCCGAAAATTGCCAGCGGTCCGGTCCGCGAGGATCGTGACCGCCATCGGCACAAAGGAAAACAGCGTGGCAAAAAAGATGATCTGCAGCACGGAATAGGTGCCGCCCAGCGTCTTGATCAGCGCGTCATGGGTGGCAAAGACGGCAAACCCGAGAAAGGCAAAGCCAAGTCCCTGCAGGGTCGAGTTCTGTGTGCTCATCTGGCTGGTCCCGGGCGATTGGATGCTGTGGCAGGTGTCTGAGGCCTGATTAAACCCAATCGGCAGAGTCGGATAGTCCAAACTTTACCGCTAACATCCCTGCAGGGCCGGCCGTTCAGCGCAGGATCGGCGGAGCCCCGGCCGGTTGGCGGGCGGCCGCGACACCGGCCTGCATCCCCGCGCCGATGCGTCGGGCCAGCGCCACCCAGGGCGTGGCCGTTTCCGGGGGCAGGGTGCCGTGGGCGACCTCTTCGAACAGGTCCAGCCAATGGGCAAACATTTCGGGTTTCACGTCCGGACGCTCGATATGCACACGCTGCGGATTGCCGCTGTAGCCGCGCTCGTACAGGATGGCGTTGCGCCAGAAGGCGGCGATCCGGTCCTCATGCGCGGGCCAGTCGGTGACGTGACGGTTGAAGATCGGGCCCAGCACGGCGTCCTGCCGGACGCGGGCGTAGAACGCGGCGACCTGCGCGCGGATCTGGTCGGGCGTGGCGGGAAAGCGTGGGGGCAGCACGGGCCGGGTCATGATCGGGGCTTTCGATTCAGGCTCTGTTCCGGGCAGATACCGCGTTTTCCGGCCCGGATGCAGGGGCGGAATTGTCGCGCTGCCCCGGCGTCAGCAGGTGCCGCAACAGGGCCACCGGGTGTGCCCGCAGGCTCAGGCGGGTGGCGACGTAATCCTCGACCACCTGTTCACCCAGCGACATCTGCGGCAGATGGGCGGCGGGCTCGTCCAGCGCCTCGCCTTCCAGATCCTGCGCGAACAGGGGCAGAGGCCGGGCGGTGGCGATCGCCTTGGCCTGCCACAGCGCCTCGCGCCGGGTCAGGCCGCAGGCGGCAAAGGCATCGGCCTCGGCCAGACGCTCGATCACCGAGGGGCCAAGGCCCGCGCGGCGCCAGACGTCGTCAACCTGATGGTAGCCGTTGCCGCGCGCGGCGGTCAGCCAACTGGCGTCCTCTTCGCTCAGGCCCTTGATCTGGCGAAAGCCCAGCCGCAGGGCCAGCCCGCCATGGCCGTCTGGCTCCATCACGTTGTCCCAGAAGCTGGCATTGATGCAGACCGGACGCACTTGCACGCCATGCTCGCGCGCATCGCGCACGATCTGGGCGGGGGCATAGAACCCCATTGGTTGCGAATTCAGCAGCGCGCAGGCAAAAATCCCCGGATGGTGGCACTTGATCCAGGCGCTGGCATAGACCAGCAGCGCAAAGCTGGCCGCATGGCTTTCGGGGAAGCCGTAGGAGCCGAACCCCTCGATCTGCGAGAAACAGCGCTCGGCAAATTCGGCGTCATAGCCGTTGCGCTGCATCCCGCGCAGGAACAGGGTGCGGAATTCGCTGACATTGCCGTGCTTCTTGAAGGTCGCCAGCGACCGCCGCAGCCGGTCGGCCTGTTCGGGGGTGAAGCCCGCGCCGACGATGGCGATCTGCATCGCCTGTTCCTGAAACAGCGGCACGCCCAGCGTCTTGCCCAGCACCTCGCCCAGCGCGTCCGAGGGGAAGCTGACCTCCTCCTCGCCGTTCCGACGCCGGATATAGGGATGCACCATGTCGCCCTGGATGGGGCCGGGGCGAATGATGGCGACCTCGATCACCAGATCATAGAAATTGCGCGGCCGCATCCGGGGCAGGAAGTTCATCTGAGCACGTGATTCCACCTGGAACACGCCCACCGAATCCGCGCGGCACAGCATGTCATAGACCGCCGGGTCCTCGGGCGGCAGGGTGGCGAGCGTGTAACTCGTCTGATGGTGCTGGGCGATCAGGTCGAAGGCCTTGCGGATGCAGGTCAGCATGCCAAGGCTCAGGACATCGACCTTGAGGATGCCCAGACTGTCGATGTCGTCCTTGTCCCAGCAGATGACCGTGCGGTCCTCCATCGTGGCGTTCTCGATGGGCACCAGCTCGTCCAGACGGCCCTCGGTGATGATGAACCCGCCCACATGCTGGGACAGGTGGCGGGGGAAGCCGTTGATCTGATGCACCAGTGTCAGAGTCTGTTTCAGGCGGCGGTCCTCGGGGTCGAGGCCGATTTCGCGCATCCGTTCCGCCTCGAGCCCTGCGGTCGAGAAGAACCCCCACAGCTGCGAGGACAGGGCGGAAATCGTGTCCTCGGTCAGGCCCATGGCGCGGCCCACCTCGCGGATGGCGCGCTTGCCGCGATAGTGGATCACCGTGGCGCACAGCCCCGCGCGGTGGCGGCCATAGCGTTCATAGATGTGCTGGATCACCTCTTCGCGGCGTTCATGTTCGAAATCCACGTCGATGTCGGGCGGCTCGTCCCGCGCCTCGGAGACGAAGCGTTCGAACACCATGGTGCCCATCTCGGGGCTGACCGAGGTGACGCCCAGGCAGTAGCAGACCACCGAATTGGCCGCCGAGCCGCGCCCCTGGCACAGGATCCCGCGACCGCGGGCGAAGTGCACGATGTCGCGGACGGTCAGGAAATAGGGCTCGTATTTCAGCTTGCCGATCAGGGTCAGCTCATGCGCCAGCATCGCCTTGACCTTTTCGGGCGCGCCGGCGGGATAGCGCCAGGCCAGCCCCTCATGCGCCAGACGGTGCAGGCGCTGGGCGGGGGTTTCGGTGCCGCTGACCTCGCTTGGGTATTCATAGCGTAGCTCGTCCAACGAGAAGGTGAGTTCCTGGCTGAGCGCATAAGCGCGGGCCACGGCGCCTTCATGCCCCTTGAAGATGCGCAGCATCTCGGGTTCCGAGCGCAGGCGCTGTTCGCCATTGGCCAGCGCGTGACGGCCCAGATCGTCCACCTTGCGGCGCAGCCGGATCGCGGTCAGCACATCGGCCAGCCGGCGGCGCGAGCCGTGATGCATCATCGGCGCGGCGCTGGCGATGGTGGGCAGGCCCAGGTGGCACGATTCAGTCTCTAACAAATGGAAAAACGCCGAATCCGCCCCGTCATAGCGCGGATGCATCAGCAAATGCATGCGCCCGGTAAAGCGGCGCGTCAGCTGTTGCGCCTGTGTCCGCCATCCGCTCGCGCCGCCGGTCGGACGGCCCGCCTGTGGCCAGAGCAGCAGGTGGAGGCCGTCGGAAAACTCCAGCAGGTCGGACAGGTGCAGGATGCAGTCGCCCTTGGCCGCGCGCAGCCGTCCGGTGGACAGAAGGCGGCACAGGCTGGCCCAGCCCTGCCGGTTGAGGGGCAGGGCGGTTACGGGCGGGGCGTCGGTAAAGATCAGCCGCGCCGCCGGGATCAGGCGCGGCACCGCATGCACCGGGAACGAGGGCGGTTTCGGGATGTGATCGGGGCGGGGCGGGCCGATGGGCGTGTTCTGTTCTTCCCACGCGCGGCGTTCGCGCACCTTGCGGGCGATCTCGCGCGCCTGCGTATGGGCGCGGACGATGCCGGCCACCGAGTTGTTATCGGCGATGGCGATGGCGGGCAGGCCCAGGGTGACGGCGCGTTCCATGTACTCCTCGGGGTGCGAGGCCCCGGTGAGAAAGGTGAAGTTCGAGGTGATCGACAGCTCGGCATACATGGCGATTCCACATTATATTCACGTTTTGTTCTTTTTCGAGTCCCTGTCTGCATTGCGCAGGAAACGGGTCGTCTGCCCGCGTGTTGCAGGCGCATTGTCAGGGCAACAAAAGGAGACTCGAGATGTTCAAGATCACCGCCCTGCCCACCGACGAAGTACGCGCCTTTCAGGCAGGCGCGCCCGATGCCTACGGACACGCGCCTGAACGCGCGGTATCAACCGGAACCGGAAATCCGTGCCGCCATTGCTTGCAGCACATTCCCGAAGGTGCAGAAATGCTGATTCTGGCCCATCGGCCTTTTGCAGAGACACATCCTTATGCCGAAACGGGGCCGATCTTCCTGTGTGCAAGCCCTTGTGAACGGTATGAAGGGACTGATCTGCCAGAGGTTCTGACCTCATCGCCCGATTATCTGATCAAGGGCTATGGCCGCGATGACCGGATTGTCTACGGTACCGGCGTCGTGACACCCACCGGACGGATCAGCGCGGCGGTGGATGCAATACTTGCCCGCCCCGAGGTGGCCTATATCCATGTACGCTCGGCCCGGAACAACTGCTATCAGGCGCGGATCGACCGGGTCACAGCTTGACCCGGTGCAGACCCCGGCGCGGCTGGTCCTGATCGTCGGCCGGGGCATCGTCGGCGCGCGAGGAGGTGAGGGCAAGGAACACGTCCTCGAGATCGGCCTCTTCGGTGCGCACGTCGCGGATGCGGATGCCGGCCTGGCGGACCGCCTCGAGCACTTGCTCGGCGCTGGTTTCCGGGCTGCGGTAGTGCAGCGCCAGGCTGCCGTCGTCGCGCAGGCTGGCCTGAACGCCGGGGGCGGCGGGCAGGGCGGTTACCGGGGCCTCGGGGGTGATGACCATGGTGCGTCCGTCCATGCGGCCCAGCAGGTTGGCGGTGCTGTCCTGCGCCACCTTCTCGCCGTGGTCGATGATGGCGATCTCGTCGCACATCTCCTGCGCCTCTTCCAGGTAGTGGGTGGTCAGGATGATGGTCATGCCCTGCTGGTTCAGCTTGCGCACATTGGCCCACAGCATCTGGCGCAGTTCGATGTCCACGCCGGCGGTGGGTTCGTCCAGAACCAGGATTTTGGGGTGGTGCACCAGTGCCTTGGCCAGCAGCAGGCGCCGCCGCATCCCGCCCGACAGCGTGCGGGCATAGGCCTCGGCCTTGTCGCTGAGGCCCACTAGTTCGAGGATCTCGTCGCTGCGCCGCTGCGATTTGGGAACGCCATAGAGCCCCGCCTGCACCTCGAGCGCGCCGCGGGGGGTAAAGAACGGGTCGAGGTTCAGCTCCTGCGGCATCACCCCGATGGCGGCGCGGGCCTGGCGCGGGTTGCGATCCTGGTCATAGCCCCAGATCGTCACCTGGCCCGCGGTCTTGATCACCAACCCCGCCAGGATGTTGATCAGGGTCGATTTGCCGGCGCCGTTCGGCCCCAGCAGGCCGAAGACAGACCCGCGCGGGATATCCAGATCGATGCCCTTCAGCGCGTGTTTCTCGGGCTGGCCCTTGCCGCCGCGATAGGTTTTGCGCAGGCCGCGAAGGCTGATCGCTGCATCGGTCATTGCTGGCTCTTGCCCCCGGTTTCCTGATCGCTCATAAACGCACCTAATGCATGCCCGCGAGGCCGACAACCAGTGAAGGATCGCACGCCGTGACAATCGAAGCTCCGGAAACCAAGATCGTCGAGACAAGCCGCGTTGCCTGTGATGGCGGCGAGGGCGCGCTGGGCCATCCGCGCGTCTGGTTGCAGATCCCCGAGGATCAGGGCTGGGTCGAGTGCCCCTATTGCGATTGCAAGTATGTTCTGAAGGACGCACAGCAACACTGATTGCCTGCCCAACCGCGGTCCGCCCAAATCTCGCCGCGATTTTCACCTAGTGCGTTGGTGTGACCAACGTAGGTGCGAATGATGACCGATATGACTGCTGCTGATACCGGCAATCCGGTTTTTGGTTGGGCCGGGTTTATGCTTGCGGTACTGGCCCTGTTCGCAGCCTTGTTCGTGTTCTGGGCAGGGCCGTTCGCACCGCAGCAATCCACCGGCGTGACGCTGGGCGAACTGGCCGCCGAGTTGGGTAAATCGACCCTGCGGGCCGCCGCGGGGATGGAGCAGCCTGCGCCGGTCGCGCCCACCCGCGATCTGGATGACTTTCTGCAGATCGGCGTCGCCATGCTGGGCGGGTTGGCGATCGTCGTCTCGGTCATCGGCATCCTGCGGCACGAAAAACGCCGCCCGGCCATCGCCGGTTTGGTCATCGGAACGGGCGCGATCCTGTTCCAGTTCTTCGCGATGGCGTTTTTTGCGTTCCTCGGTGCGCTGGTCATCATGGCGCTGCTGAACAGTTTCTCGGATGTTTTCAGCGGTCTGTTTGGCGGCTAGGGCGCGTTCCTGACTGGTCACTCGGCTGCCCCTGTGGCAGAACCGTCCCTGACCGACAGGGAGAGCGCGCATGAGCAAATTCGGAAAAGGCTGCCATCTGCATCTGATCGACGGATCGGCCTTCATCTTTCGCGCCTATCACGCCCTTCCGCCGCTGACGCGGAAATCGGACGGGCTGCCGATTGGCGCCGTTTCGGGCTTTTGCAACATGCTGCAGCGGTACGTGGATGGCGACCACGGCCCTGACGCGCCGACCCATCTGGCAGTGATCTTCGACAAGGGCTCGCACACCTTCCGCAACGACATGTACGACCTGTACAAGGCCAACCGCGAGGCGATGCCCGAGGACCTGCGCCCGCAGATCCCGCTGACCCGGCAGGCGACCGAGGCCTTCAACATCGCCTGCAAAGAGCTGGAGGGGTACGAGGCCGACGACATCATCGCCACGTTGGCCTGCCAGGCGCGCCAGGCCGGCGGGCGGGTGACCATCGTCAGCTCGGACAAGGACCTGATGCAGCTGGTGGGCGACGGTGTCGAGATGCTGGATGCCATGAAGAACAAGCGCATCGACCGCGAGGGGGTGTTCGAGAAATTCGGCGTCTACCCCGAGCGCGTCGTCGATGTGCAGGCGCTGGCCGGCGACAGCGTCGACAACGTGCCGGGTGCGCCGGGGATCGGGATCAAGACGGCGGCGCTGCTGATCAACGAGTTCGGCGATCTGGAGACGCTGCTGGACCGCGCCGAGGAGATCAAGCAACCCAAGCGCCGCGAAACTCTGATCGAGAAACGAGATCAGATCGAGCTGTCGAAGAGGCTGGTGCAGCTGGATTGCGAAACACCGCTGGACTTCACGCTGGATGATCTGGAGCTGCGCGATCCCGATCCGGACAAGCTGATGGAGTTCCTGGCCGAGATGGAGTTCCGCACTCTGACCAAGCGGATCGCCGACAAGCTGGGCGTCGAACCGCCGGTGATCGCGGATACTCCGGCGCCGGCGGCAGATGAGCCGCAGGCCGAGGACATTCCGTTCGATGCCAGAAAATACGAATGCGTGCGCGATGCGGCTGCGCTGCGGAAATGGATCGATCAGGCCTATGAGCGCGGCTGGCTGGCCGTGGATACCGAGACCACGGGCCTGAACGAAATGATCGCCGATCTGGTCGGCATCTCGCTGTGTATCGAGCCCGGCGAGGCCTGCTATATCCCGCTGACCCACCGCGACGGAGCCAGCGACGACCTGTTCGGCTCGGACGCGCTGGCCGAGGGGCAGATGCCGCTGGATGAGGCGCTGGAGATGCTCAAGCCGGTGCTTGAGGATCCGTCGATCCTGAAGATCGGACAGAACATGAAATATGACGCCAAGATCTTTGCGCGCTATGGCGTGGATGTGGCCTCGATCGACGATACGATGCTGATGTCCTATGCCATGCATGCGGGCGAGCATGGGCATGGCATGGACACGCTGTCCGAACGCTATCTGGGCCACACGCCGATCCCGATCAAGCCGCTCTTGGGCTCGGGCAAATCGGCGATCACCTTCGACAAGGTGCCGATTGACGAGGCCACCCCCTATGCCGCCGAGGATGCCGACATCACCCTGCGCCTGTGGAAGCTGTTCAAGCCGCAGTTGCACCGGGTTCAGGTGACCACCGTCTATGAAACGCTCGAGCGCCCCCTTGTGCCGGTTCTGGCCGAGATGGAGATGCATGGCATCAAGGTCGACCGCGACGTGCTGAGCCGCATGTCGAACGCCTTTGCCCAGAAAATGGCCTGTTTAGAGGCTGAAATCCACGAGCTGGCCGGAGAAACCTTCAACGTCGGCTCGCCTGCGCAGCTGGGCGAGATCCTGTTTGAAAAGATGGGTCTGGAAGGCGGCAAGAAGGGCAAGACCGGCAAGTATTCGACCGGTGCCGACGTGCTGGAAGATCTGGCGACCGAGCATGAACTGCCGCGCCGTGTGCTGGACTGGCGGCAACTGTCCAAGCTGAAATCGACCTATACCGACGCGCTGCAGACCCATATCAACCCCGACACGGGGCGGGTGCATACATCCTACGCCATCACCGGGGCGAACACGGGGCGTCTGGCCTCGACCGACCCCAACCTGCAGAACATCCCGGTGCGCACCGAGGAGGGCCGCCGCATCCGTGAGGCTTTCATCGCCGAGCCGGGCAATGTTCTGGTTTCGCTGGACTATTCACAGATCGAGCTGCGCATCCTGGCCCATATCGCCGATATTCCGGCCTTGAAACAGGCCTTTGCCGACGGGCTGGACATTCACGCCATGACCGCGTCGGAAATGTTCGACGTGCCGTTGGACGAGATGACGCCCGAGATCCGTCGCAAGGCCAAGGCGATCAATTTCGGCGTGATCTACGGCATTTCGGGCTTTGGCCTGGCGCGCAACCTGCGTATTCCGCGGGCCGAGGCGCAGGGCTTCATCGACCGCTATTTCGAACGCTTCCCGGGTATCCGGCGCTACATGGATGACACCATCGCCTTTGCCAAAGAGCATGGCTATGTGCAGACCCTGTTTGGTCGCAAGATCCACACGGCAGAAATCAATGCCAAGGGGCCGCATGCGGGGTTTGCCCGCCGGGCGGCGATCAACGCGCCGATCCAGGGTACCGCGGCGGACGTGATCCGGCGGGCGATGGTGCGGATGCCCGAGGCGATCGACGGGCTGCCGGCCAAGATGCTGCTGCAGGTGCACGACGAACTGCTGTTCGAAGTGGCCGAAGACGCGGTGGACAAGATCATCGAGATTGCCCGAGACGTGATGGAAAACGCGCCCGATCCAGCGGTGAAGCTGGACGTGAAACTGACGGTGGATGCGGGCAAAGGCGCCAACTGGGCCGAGGCGCATTAGGCAAGCGCCGTGCCGCTCATCAGGCCCGGCGGGCCATCTTCGCGGCAGGTCAGGCCTCGGGCCTGACTAACAGCGCGACCAGCCGACGGGTCAACGGTGCCATGACCAGAACCACAGCAAACGCCACCGGCCAGCTGATGCTCCACGCGCCCATCCAGCTGACAAAGGTCTCGGGGCCCAGCCCGATCTCTTTGACCGTTGCGATGCAGGTCACGATGCAGGACATCAGCCCCGACAGGATCAATCCGAACAGGACGGGGGCAAAGCGGGCGGGGATCATGCGGCTGTTCCTCTGCTGAGTTGCCGCTTCGTATGCGATATCCAAGATGTGATTTCCAGTGCGCAGGTGCACAGGCCTATCGCATCCAGTGCAGAGAGGCGTCGGTGCGCCGCGTCGAGGGCGTGTATTCGGCGCTGACCCAGCCATCATAGCCGCTGTCGTCGATCGCTGCGAACAACGCGGGGAAATCGGTCTCGTCCCGGCCAGGTTCCGACCGGTCGGGGGCCGATCCGATCTGAACATGTAAGATCCGGTCGCGGAATCTGTCCCAGATGGCCTGTGCATCGCCATGGATCATCCGGGCATGAAAGCTGTCGAATTGCAGGCCCACATTCGGACGGTCGATCCGGTCCAGGCACGCGGCGGCCAGATCATAGTCGTTGAGGAAGTATCCGGGCTGCGAGACCGGGTTCAGCGGTTCGATCGTGAACCGTTGATGCGGCGCAAAATCCGCAGCCCATTGCAGATTGCGCACAAAACAGTCCCGTGCGTCCGCCCCCGAGGCATAGCCCGCCATCACGTGGATCAAACCGGGCTTCAGCGCCTCGGCATAGCGCAGGACGCGGCGGATGTCGGACTGGAACCGCCCTTCGCCCCCCGGAACAGCCGCATAGCCCGGCTGGCCGCCGGTATAGTTGGGCGGCGGCGCGTTGATCAGCACAAGGTCCAGACCGTTGGTCATCAATGCGCGACGGGTTTCCTTGGCCGCCAGGTCATAGGGAAACAGGATCTCAACTGCCTTGAACCCGGCATCCGCGGCCGCCTTGAATCGGTCGAGATAGGGCAGCTCGGCAAAGAGCAGCGAGATATTGGCGGCAAATCGGGGCATTGTCCTCTCGGTCCGATGGCGTGCTGACCTTAGTCGCGGGCGGTGCGCAGAGAAAGGGTTTGAAAACGACAATATGTCGAAAATCGGCCAGACCGGCGTGGGCCGAATGTGAAGGGTCGGGGTATTGCAGCGAATCATTTTCGTAGCGCTGCACCAACAAAAGGATTGAAACCGATGGCCATGAGTCCGGACCCCGTTCGCGGGCCCAGTTTCGCTGTGCCCGGTGCGCGGCAATCCGCCTTGTCCGGAAACGGGTTGGCGGTGGCGTCGATGCTGACCTGGGCGGCCGGATTCCCGGCGGCCGAAATCCTGCTGCAGACCTGGCCGCCGGTTGCCTTGCTGGCCGCGCGGCTGATGCTGGCGGTGGCCGTGATGATTCCGATCTGGCTGTGGATCGATGGCGCGGATGCGGTGCTGCGGGCGCGCTGGGCCCATGCGATGAGAGTGGGCGGGTTTGGACTTGGCTTGGGCATGTTCCTGATCATCCTGGCGCAGAAACTGACCGATCCCGTAACCGTTGCCATCATCGCCTCCTGCGCGCCTTTGATTGCGACACTGCTCGAGCTGGCTGCGGGAACGCGCAGATTGCGGTGGAACTTCGCGCTGGGGGTTGCCGTTTCGATCATAGGCGGCCTGATCGCAACCAGCGCGGTGGCGCCGGCCCAGCTGGGGTTGGGCGCGCTTTGCGCCATCGCCTCGACCGCGCTGTTCTGCTGGGCCAGCATGGCGACCGCGCGGGACTTCCCGGACCTCAGCCAGACCGGACGTACCACGATCACGCTGATCGGCGGCACGTTCATGGCCGGCGCGCTGTTCTATCTGTCGAGCGTCCTCGGGTTCGAAGTCTGGCCATCGTCGCCGATCGACCCGCAGCAGGCAGGAATGCTGGCGATCTACGCCGTGATCTCTCTCGGCCTCAGCCAGGTCCTGTTCATCGCTTCGATCGGCCGGCTGGGTGTTGCTCTGGCGTCATTCCACATCAATGTGGCCCCGTTCTACGTGATGCTCATCATGGTGGTTCTGGGTTCGGAGTGGAACTGGACCCGGGCGCTGGGCGCCGGAGTCGTGGCGCTGGCGGTTGTCCTTGCGCAAGACCGTCCCGCACGACGGGTTGCCTAAGGCGTTTCCTCGGCGCGACCCAAGACAAAGAACTGCCCGCCGGACCAGACCCCGACCTGCCCGGCGCGTTCCGTCGCAATGTCCACAAGGCGGTAGAAACTCTTGCGGTCGATCCGCGCCTCAAGGTTTGATCGCACCAATATATAGGGTCTGGGTTCGTTTGTTTCCGGGTCGATGGCCACCCGTATCGGGTGATCCGGACCCGCCGACACCGTATCGCCGACATGGGTGGTAAAGGTCAGAACCTGATCCTCGTCCGCGCCGGTCCGGTCGAAATCGACCGCCACAAACGGCGCGTCTTCGACCCTGATGCCGACCTTCTCGACCGGGGTGACCAGAAAATAGGCGTCCCCTTCATTCTTAAGAATTGAGGAAAAAAGCTTCACAAGCTCGAACCGGGTGATGGGCGACCCTAGGTAATACCAGGTGCCATCGCGCGCGATGCGCATGTCCAGATCGCCGCAGAACGGAGGATTCCAGCTTTCGACAGGGGGCAGACCCCGCGGTTTGGCCGCCTTGACCGAGGCCGCCAGACCCTCAGGGGACGGTTTCACAGGATTTTGTCCGCTCATTGTTTTTGCCATTTCCTCTCAGCGCGATACACTTCAACCATAATAAGTCCACGGAAGGGAAAGTCATGACCGAACCTGCCGACCTCGTCTCCGAGATCGAAGCGCTGGAAGAGAAACTGCAACAGGCCAAATCCTCGATCACCCGCCGCTTCATCGGGCAGGAGAGGGTCGTTGACCTGACGCTGACGGCGCTGCTGTGTGGCGGTCATGCCCTGCTGATCGGGCTGCCGGGCCTGGGCAAGACGCGGCTGGTCGAAACCCTGTCGACGGTCATGGGCCTGCATGGCAACCGCATCCAGTTCACCCCTGACCTGATGCCGGCCGACATTCTGGGGTCCGAGGTTCTGGATACCGCCGAGGATGGCAGCCGTCATTTCCGATTCATTCCCGGCCCGATCTTCTGTGAACTCTTGATGGCGGACGAGATCAACCGCGCCAGCCCGCGCACCCAGTCGGCGCTGCTGCAGGCGATGCAGGAACGCACGGTGACCGTCGCAGGCGAAGACCGCACGCTGGGCGTGCCGTTCCATGTGCTTGCCACGCAGAACCCCATCGAACAGGAGGGCACTTATCCGCTGCCTGAGGCCCAACTTGACCGTTTCCTGGTGCAGATCGACGTGAACTATCCTGACCGCCAGACTGAGCGTGACATCCTGCTGGCCACTACCGGCGCGGCCGAGGAGGAGGCGCACCAGATCTTCACCAAAGAAGAACTGCTGGCCGCGCAGGTTCTGCTGCGCAGGATGCCGGTGGGCGAGTCGGTGGTCGAACTGATCCTCGATCTGGTGCGCGCGTTCCGCCCCGAGGAACCCGGCGTGTCCGAGCGCGTGTCCGAGACCGTCGCCTGGGGCCCCGGTCCGCGCGCGGCGCAGGCGCTGATGATGACGGTGCGGGCGCGGGCGATGCTGCAGGGCCGGCTGGCCCCCAACGCCGAAGACGTGCTGGACATGGCGCGCCCGGTGCTCAGCCACCGGATGGCGCTGAACTTCGCCGCGCGGGCGCGCGGTGACAGCCTGGCCGACCTGATCGAAACCACCGCGGCGGGGCTTGTCCGGGCCGAGGCGGCGGCGTGAACGCGGCCCGCACCCTTCGCGAAAGATCCGAGGCCGAGGCGTCCCGGCTGCCGCCCTTGTTGGCGCGGGCCGAACACCTGGCCGGAACCGTGCTGCTGGGCGATCACGGCCGGCGGCGTTCGGGGTTGGGCGATGATTTCTGGCAATACCGGCCGGCGCAAATCGGCGACAGCCGGCGGATGATCGACCACCGGCGCTCGGCCCGCGGCGATCAGCAATACGTGCGCGAACGCGAATGGCAGATTGCGCAGTCGATCATGCTGTGGGTCGATCAGGGCGCCTCGATGCGCTTTGCGTCCGACAAATCTCTGCCCACCAAGGCCGACCGGGCCCGCCTTCTGGGGTTGGCCACGGCGATTCTGCTGGTGCGCGGGGGCGAGCGTGTGGGCCTGACCGGAACCACCCTGCCGCCCCGGCGCGGCAACGCCCAGATCATCCGGCTGGCGCAGGCCCTGTCCGAAGATACCGAGGCCGATTATGCCCCGCCCGAACACCGCGCCATGATCCCCCATGCCCGCGCCGTGTTCATCTCTGACTTCCTCGGCCCGCTGGACGAGGTCGAACTGGCCCTGACCAAGGCCGCCGATCGCGGCGTGCGCGGCGTGCTGCTGCAGGTTCTGGACCCGGGCGAGGAGAACTTCCCCTATCGCGGGCGCACCATCTTCGAAAGCGTCGGCGGCTCGGTCCGGCACGAGACCCTCAAGGCCGGCGACCTGCGCGAGCGCTATCTGGCGCGGCTGGCGCGGCGCAAGGATGACCTGACCCGCCTGTGCCGGGTGACCGGGTGGCAGCTGGGCCTGCACCATACGGGCGACAGCGCGCAGGCGGCCCTGTTGTGGCTCTATCGTGCGCTGGACGGAGGGGCGCGATGACGGTTCTGGCGGGCATCGGCTTTACCGCGCCATGGGTGTTGCTGGGTCTGCTGACCCTGCCGATCCTGTGGCTGATCCTGCGCGCCGTGCCGCCCGCGCCGATCCGACGGCTGTTCCCGGCGGTGACCCTGTTGCTGGGCTTGAAGGACGACGAGAGCGTATCCGACCGCACCCCGTGGTGGCTGTTGCTGCTGCGGATGCTGGCGGCGGCGGCGATCATCATTGGGCTGGCCGGCCCGGTGCTGAACCCGTCGCGCGATGAGTCCGGATCGGGGCCGTTGCTGCTGGTGCTGGATGCCAGCTGGGCCGGGGCCACGCGCTGGCCCGCCACGCTGGATCAGCTCGACGCGCAGCTGACCGAAGCCGGACGGGCCGGGCGCCCGGTGTCGATCCTGCGTCTGACCGAGCCGGAACCGCCCGTTTTCCAGGCCGCCGAAGCCTGGCGCAACCGCCTGCCCGGGCTGGTTCCGCAGCCGTGGCAGCCGGACGCGGCGCAGATCGAACAGGCGCTGGCCGACCTGTCGACGGTCGAGGGCGGGTTCGATACGCACTGGTTCACCGACAAGCTGGACTATCCGGGCCGGGAAACCCTGCTGTTTGCGCTGCAGGCGCGGGGCGCGGTCACGGTCTATCGCGCGGCGGCGCCGATCCTGGCGCTGCTGCCGGCCACCTATCAGGATGGGGCGATCCGACTCACCGCGGTGCGCGCCACACCCGGTCCGGCGCAGACCGTCACCATCAATGCGCAGGGGCGCGACCCGGCGGGCGTGATGCGCCTGCTGCAATCGGTCGAGGTCAGCTTCGAGAGCGGCGCGACCCAGGCACAGGCTGATCTGGCCTTGCCATCCGAACTGCGCGCCCGCATCACGCGGTTCGAGCTGCAGGGCCAGCGGTCTGCCGGGGCGGTGTCGCTGACCGATGACAGCCTGCGCCGGCGCGAGGTCGCGCTGATCGCCGGAACCGTCAACCGCGAGGGGCTGGAGCTGCTGTCGCCGCTGCACTATCTGACGCAGGTGCTGATCCCCACCGCCGATTTCGTCGAGGGCGGGCTGGCCGAGGTTCTACCCGCCAACCCGGATGTGATCGTGCTGGCCGATGTGGCCAAGCTGACCCCCGCCGAACAGGCCGGATTGGTCGAATGGGTCGAGCAGGGCGGACTGTTGCTGCGCTTTGCCGGTCCGCACATGGCGGCCAGCGATCTGGGCCGCGATGCCGAAGACGCCCTTTTGCCGGTGCGGTTGCGCAGCGGTGGCCGCTCGGTCGGCGGCGCGATGAGCTGGGGCGACGCCAAGGGTCTGGCGCCTTTCCAGGAAGGTTCGCCCTTCTACGGGTTGCGCATCCCCGACGATGTGACCGTCAGCACCCAGGTGATGGCGCAGCCCGACCCGAACCTGGCCGACCGGGTGATCGCCGCGCTGTCGGATGGCACCCCGCTGGTGACGCGCAAGCCGCTGGGCCTGGGTCAGGTGGTGCTGTTCCATGTCACCGCCGATGCTGAATGGTCGACCCTGCCGCTGTCGGGCCTGTTCGTCGAAATGCTCGACCGGCTGGCCGTGGCCTCGGCGGCCAAGACGCGGCAGGTCGAACAGCTGCAAGGCACCACGTGGGAGCCGATTCAGGTGATGGACGGGTTCGGAACCTTGTCTGATGCGGGCAATCTGGCCGGTGTCGATGGCCCGGCGCTGGTATCCAGCGCCCTTGGCCCCGACTTGCGCCCGGGTCTGTATGAAAGCGGCAAGCAGAAACTGGCCCTGAACGTGCTCACCGAGGACAGCACGCTGCGCCCGATAAGTTGGCCTGCGGATGTGCCGATCAAGGGGCAGGAGGTCAGTGCCGAGACGCCGATCGGGGGTCTGCTGCTGAGCCTGGCCCTGATCCTGCTGGCGGTTGACGTCGTGGCCTCGCTGGCGCTGTCGGGGCGTCTGGGGCTGGCGCGGGCGGCGGCGGTCGCGCTGGGTGCGGTTCTGATCGCACCGCAGGCGCATGCGCAGACGCCCGAGGAGACTGAATTCGCCCTGCAGGCGACCAAGGAATTGGTGCTGGCCCATGTACTGACCGGCAATGCCCAGATTGACGACGTCGCCCATGCCGGGCTGCGCGGCCTGTCGCAAACTCTGTTTTATCGCACGTCCGTCGAACCGGCCGAGCCTATGGGCGTGGACCTTGAACGTGATGAACTGGCCTTCTTCCCGCTGCTCTACTGGCCGATCACGCCGGATCAGCCCCAGCCTTCGGCCGAAGCTTATGCCAAGCTGAATGGCTATCTGCGGTCGGGCGGGATGATCCTGTTTGACACGCGGGACGCCAACATCGCCGGGTTTGGCGCCTCGAGCCCCAATGGCCGCAAGTTGCAGCAACTGGCTGCGCCGCTGAATATCCCTGCGTTAGAGCCTGTTCCACGCGATCATGTCCTGACCCGTGCATTTTACCTGTTGCAGGATTTCCCCGGCCGCTTTGCCGGAACCGAGGTCTGGGTCGAGGCCGCGCCCCTGGACGCCGAACAGATCGAAGGCATGCCCTTCCGCAACCTCAACGACAACGTCACCCCGGTGGTGATCGGTGGCAACGACTGGGCCGGGGCCTGGGCAATCGACCGGAACGGGCAGGCGCTGCTGCCGGTCGGGCGCGGCTATGCCGGAGAACGCCAGCGCGAGCTGGCCAATCGGTTCGGCGTCAACCTGGTCATGCACGTGCTGACCGGGAACTACAAATCCGATCAGGTGCACGTGCCTGCTCTGCTTGACAGGTTGGGCCAATGACCGGTTCCGTCATCTTTGACCCGCTGATCCCGTGGCCTGTGCTGGTGGTCATCGGTTCGATCGCTTTGGCCGCGACGGTTCTGGCGCTGTGGCGCGGGCTGTCGGGTTGGGCGTTGCGCGGACTGGCGGCGCTGGTGCTGCTGGCGGCTTTGTCCGGCCCGGTCTACCAGATCGAGGACCGCGCCCCGCTGACCGACATCGTGTTGATGATCGAGGATGAAAGCGCCAGCCAAACCCTGTCGGACCGCGCCGAACAGACCGCGCAGACCGCCGAGGCCCTGGCCGCCGAGATCGAGGCCCGCGACAACACCGAACTGCGCCGCATCACCGTGGGCGACGGCGACGGAGACGAAGGTACCCAGGTGATGGCGGCGCTGAATGCCGCGCTGGCCGAGGAACCGCGCGCCCGGATCGCCGGAATTCTGGTCCTGTCCGACGGCATCGTGCATGACGTCGATCAGGCCCCAGACCTGCCCGCGCCGATGCACCTGTTGCAGACCGGTCGCGCGCAGGACTGGGACCGCCGCCTGATCGTGCGTAATGCGCCGGCCTTTGCCATCATCGATGAGCCCGTCACTCTGACCTTGCGGGTCGAGGACAGTGGCGCGGTGCCCGCCGGTCCGGCGTCCGCCCCGCTCGAGATTGCGGTGGACGGGGGCGAGCCGCAGCAGTTCAGCATCCCGATCGGTGTGGATGTCGAACTGCCGGTGACCCTGCCCCATGGCGGGCGCAACGTCATCCAGTTCACGGTTCCGCAGGCCGACGGCGAACTGACCGACCGCAACAACACCGCCTTGATCCAGATGAACGGCGTGCGCGACCGGCTTCGGGTTCTGTTGGTTTCGGGCGAGCCGCATCCGGGCGGGCGAACCTGGCGCAATCTGCTGAAATCCGACAGCTCGGTCGATCTGGTGCATTTCACCATCCTGCGCCCACCCGAGAAACAGGACGGGGTTCCGGTGGACGAACTGTCGCTGATCGCATTCCCCACGCGCGAGCTGTTTCTGGAGAAGATCAACGATTTCGACCTGATCATCTTTGACCGCTACAAGCGGCGCGGCATCCTGCCCGCGATCTATCTGGACAACGTGACCAACTACATCAATGACGGCGGTGCTGTGCTGATTGCGGCCGGGCCAGACTTTGCCACCGCCGACAGCATCTTCCGCTCGCCCCTGTCTGCGATCCTGCCGGCGCAACCCTCGGCCCGGGTCATCGAAGAACGCTACGTGCCCACGGTGACAGACCTGGGCCAGCGTCATCCGGTGACCGCCGATCTGGGTGAGACGGGCGACTGGGGCGCATGGCTGCGGCAGATCGACGTGAAACAGCGCTCGGGTGAATTGTTGATGACCGGCGTCGACGACCGTCCGCTGCTGGTGCTGGACCGTGTGGGGGAAGGGCGCGTGGCGTTGCTGGCCTCGGACCACGCCTGGCTGTGGAGCCGTGGCTACGAGGGCGGTGGCCCGCAGTTGGAACTGCTGCGCCGCCTTGCCCACTGGATGATGAAAGAGCCCGAGCTTGAAGAAGAGGCGCTGTGGGCAGAGGCCAACGGGCAGTCAATGCGCATCATCCGCCAGACCCTGAACGAAGAGGTGGGCCCCGTCACGGTCACCCGACCCAATGGCGACACGCTTGAAGTGCCCTTGCGCGAATTGTCCCCCGGTCGGTTCGAGGCGCAGTATTTCGGCCCTGAAATTGGGCTTTATCGCCTGCAGGAAGGTGAGCTGTCCTCGGTCATCGGCCTTGGCCCTGCGGCGCCGCGGGAATTCGAACGCACCATCGCAACAGCCGAAATCCTTGAACCGGTCATGGCCGGGATGCGCGGCGGGGTGATCCGGGTCGAGGACGGGCTGCCGGCAATCCGCAACGTGCGCGCCGGGCGTCCTGCGGCCGGGCGTGGCTGGATCGGTCTGACCCCGCGCGAGGCATATGAAACCCGTGACGTGACCCAGGCCGGACTGTTGCCTCCCTGGCTGGTGCTGCTGCTGGCGGGTGGCTTCCTGCTGGCGGGCTGGCTGCGCGAAGGACGGCGCTGACCGGCCTTTGGTCTTAAACAGATTTTCACGGTCTGCGGGAATGCTGATCCCGAACCGACCGGGAAGATGACCATGAGTCTTGCAGAAAAACTGGCACAGGAACGGCGGGCGCGTCTGGCCGCCGAACGCATGCTTGCACTTCAGCAAAGTGAACTGTCCGAGGCCAATCGCAAGCTGGGCGAATATGCGATGGCCCTGACCAAACGTATCGGCGAGACCGAGGCCGAGGTCGAAACCGTGCGTGGCGAGAATGAAAAGGTCAAATCGGACCTGACCGTTGCAAATGCCAAGATCGAAGTGGCCGAACGCCGCCTCTGGCACTCGATCCAGACGATCCAGGACGGTTTCGCCTTCTTCGACGGCAGTGATCGGTTGATCAGCGCAAATACGGCCTATCTGAGCGTATTCGAAGGACTGGATGAGGTCGCGCCCGGGATTTCATACCCCCGCATTCTTGATCTGCTGACCACAGAGGGCATCATCGATATCGGGTCGGAACCGGCCGAGGCGTGGAAAACCCGCATGATGCGCCGCTGGACCCGGATCAACCCGCCGCCCGAAGTGATCCAGCTGTGGAATGGGCAATATATCAAGCTGATCGACCAGCGCGGGCAGGGCGGCGATGTGGTCAGTCTGGCCCTGAACATCACGGCCTCGGTCCAGCATGAGGCGCAACTGCAAGCCGCGCGCGAAAAGGCCGAGGCCGCCAACCGGGCCAAGTCGGCTTTCCTTGCCAATATGAGCCATGAGATCCGGACCCCGAAGAATGGCATCGTCGGGATGACCGACCTGCTGTCGGAAACCCCTCTGAATGAGGAGCAGAGGCTTTATGTCGATACGATCCGCAATTCGGGGGACGCGCTGCTGGTCATCATCAATGACGTTCTGGACTATTCCAAGATCGAAGCGGACAAGCTTGTGCTGCATCCGGAGGATTTCGATCTTGAACGTTGCATCCTCGAAGTTGCGATGCTGCTGCAGCCCACGGTGCGCGACAAGGGGCTGACCTTGCTGGTCGACTATGACCTGTTCCTGCCGACGCTGTTCGTGGGCGATCCAGGCCGGGTGCGTCAGGTGCTGACCAATCTGGTGGGCAACGCGGTCAAATTCACCGCCCAGGGCCATGTTCTGATCCGGGTCACCGGAGTACCGCATGCCGATCAGAAGACCTGCGACATCCACATTGCGATCGAAGACACCGGAATCGGCATCGAAGCGGACAAGATCGAGCACATCTTCGGCGAGTTCAATCAGGTTGAAAACGAAAAGACCCGCGCCTTTGACGGCACTGGCCTTGGTCTGGCCATCACCAAACGCCTGATTACCTTGATGGGTGGCTCGATCTGGGTCGAGAGCGAGGCCGGCAAGGGATCGTGCTTTGGGTTCCGGATCACACTGCCCACCGCCGAAGGCCCTCAACCGGCTCCACCTGCCTTGGCGGACAGGCTGAAACATGTCCTCGTGGTCGAGGATCTGGCGGTCAATCGGGCCATTCTGAACAAGCAGCTGCGGCGTTTGGGGGCCGAGGTGACGGTTTGCGCCACAGGCACCGAAGCGCTGAGGGCGGTGGAAGCGTCGGTCGACCTGATCCTTTGCGATCACGATCTGCCTGACATGGACGGGCTGGATTTGGCGGAAACTCTGCGCAAGCGAGGCTGGTCCGACGTTCCGATCGTGCTGATGTCCGCAAACCCGGCCATCGCGCACGCCGATCCGAACCATCGGCTGATACAAGGGGTGGTTCAGAAACCGATCCCACGGGCCGAGCTGTTCTCGCAGCTTCAGGTGCTGGGCGCCGCTGTGTTGCCTGCGCCTGTTTCCCCGCCCTGCCGCGCGGAGCCGGCCCAATCGTCTGGCGAAAACACGAAGCTGCGCAAGATGCGGGTTCTGGCCGCCGAGGACAATCGCACCAACCAGTTGATCCTGAGCAAGATGACCAAGGATCTGAACATAGACCTCAAGCTGGTGGCCAACGGGCTTGAGGCTGTCGAAGCCTTTGCGAAATTTGCCCCTGACCTGATCCTTATGGACATCTCGATGCCCAAGATGGACGGAAAGCAGGCCACGGGTGAGATCCGTAGACGCGAAATCGGCACAGGGCAGCATGTGCCGATCGTGGCGCTGACCGCTCATGCCTTGGCGGGTGACGAGCACAGCATCCTAGCGGCCGGGTTGGATCACTACCTGACGAAACCGCTTCAGAAGAAGCTGATTTGCGAGATGATCCAGTCCAACTGCCCGAAAGATGCGCAACACGTGATTGTCGCGCCGGCCGGTGCGGTCTAGGCTGGCGCCATGTCACAAGAACGAGGGTTTCGCCCCCGCGCTTTGGGTGAAATCGCAATACGCTGCGCCGACATGGCAGCGATGGTTGATTTCTATGAAAACGTCATCGGGCTGACCCGCCTGAATGGCGGTCATGACAGCGCCATAACGTTCTTTCGGATTGCGGAAGGGTTCGAAGGACACACACAGGTTCTGGCGCTGTTTCACCATGGGGCGGCGCCGCGGCCGGGCTTGCACCCCACCGGTGCCGACAAACCCATGACCGGGGCGCAATCGTCGCTGCACCATATCGCCTTGTCTCTTCCCTTTGCGGAACAAGAGGCCGTCATGCGCTGGTATGATCAAATCGGCCAGCCCTATCGCGTCGAACGGTTCGGCTGGATCGGTTGGCGCGGCGTGTTTACCACGGACCCTGAGGGCAACACGGTCGAACTGGTAGCGTATGATGCCTCGATGCTGGATCAGGCCTGATAGGGTCGCACGAATACCGGTTTGTCCGGTTCCGACAACTCAGACCGATACACATAGCCGCCGGTGTCGAAATCCCGCAGGTCCGCAGGGTCGGTCAGCCGGTGCTGGATGATGTACCGCGCCATTGATCCGCGGGCCTTTTTGGCGAAGAAGCTGACAGTCTTTGGCGTGCCGTCCTTGTCCTCCATGAAGACAGGGGTGATGACCCGCAGTTTCAGCGCCTTGGGGGTCACCGCGCCGAAATATTCCTGGCTGGCGCAGTTCACCAGCGTACCGGTGCCGATCTCGTCGGCCTGCGCATTCAGCGCCTTGCTCAGCTGGTCGCGCCAATAGTCGTACAAGGACGTGCCGCGTCGGGTTTTCAACCTGCTGCCCATTTCCAGCCGATAGGGCTGAATGGCGTCCAGCGGGCGCAGTAGGCCATAAAGCCCCGACAGGATACGCAGATGATCCTGCGCCCAGGCCAGTTCCTGGGCGTCCAGCGAAGCGGCCTCGAGCCCCTGATAGGTGTCGCCGGCAAAGGCCAGCGCGGCCGGCCGGGTGGCTTCGGGCTGTGGTGCCTCGGCGAAGGCGCGGAACCGGTCGCGGTTCAGCCGGGCCAAATCGTCGCTGAGGCTCATCAGCTTTTTCAGATCCCCCAGCGTCAGGTTGCGCGCGGTTTTCGCCAGCCGGATCGCGTCGTCCTGAAAATCGGGCTGGGTCGGCGTCGCGTCCCGTTCTGCCCAGTCCAGCCGTTTGGCCGGAGAGATCACCACCAGCATATCTACCCCCTTGTACGTGCCTGCCCGCCGATACCTAGCCCGCCGCGCGCAGCACGTCCAGAAAGGCGGCCGCGAAACGTTCGGCGCGGCGGTCGCCCAGAATTTGCTCCAGCGCGCGGTCGTCGTCGGGCCGCATCTGCGCAACCTTCGCCAGTTGCGCGGCCGAACAGCTCAATGGTTTGTCGATCCCGTCCGGGCCTCGGGCCAGCTGTGCCTGCACCTCGAGCAGACGGTCGTAGATATTTCCCTGTTCACGCCCGGCCAGCTTGCGGCGCGCCGGGTGGACCGCCTGCGCCTCGCCCGCGATTACTTCGAGGAAGGTGTCGCCATAGCGGTCCAGTTTTTTTGCGCCCACGCCGCCGATCCGGGCCATCTCGTCCAGGGTCATGGGGCGTTTTTCCGCCATCTCGATCAGCGTTCGGTCGGGGAAGATGACATAGGCGGGCACGCGGGCGGCCTCGGCCAGGGCGCGGCGCTTGGCCTTGAGCGCCGACAGCAGGGGCGCATCCTCTTCCGAGACCATCATCTTGACCGCGGGCCGGCGGGTGGCCTTGCGCAGCGTGTCCTTGCGAAGGGTGATCTGCGCCTCGCCCTTCAAGATCGGCTTGGCGGCCTCGGTCATGCGCAGGGCGCCGTGGCGTTCAGGGTCGGGGCGGACCAGGTCATGGCCCATCATCTGCCGGAAGATCGCCTGCCATTGCGGGCGCGACCAGTCCTTGCCGATGCCGTAAGTGGGCAATTCGTCATGCCGCCGGGCGCGGATCTTGTCGGTGTCATTGCCCAGCAGGATGTCGATCAGGTGGCCCGAACCGAACCATTCCTCGGTGCGCAGGATCGCCGACAGGGCCATGCGCACCGGCGTAGTGCCGTCGAACAGCTCGGGCGGGCTGTCGCACAGATCGCATTTGCCGCAGGGCTGGGCCTGTTCTCCGAAATAGCCCAGCAGAGTTTGGCGGCGGCAATGCAACGCCTCGGCCAGACCCAGCAGAGCGTTCAGGCGGGCATGGTCGGCGGCGCGGCGTTCGGGCGGGGCCAACCCCTCGTCGATCTGGCTGCGGCGCAGGCGGATGTCGTCGGGGCCGAACAGGGTCAGGGTCTCGGCCGGGCCGCCGTCGCGGCCGGCGCGGCCGATTTCCTGGTAATAGGCCTCGATCGATTTGGGTAGGTCCGCATGGGCGACCCAGCGGATGTCGGGCTTGTCGATGCCCATGCCAAAGGCCACGGTGGCCACCACGATCAGCCCGTCCTCGCGCGCGAAGCGGGTTTCGACGATGCGGCGGTCCTCGGCCTCCATCCCGCCGTGATAGTGGCAGGCGCTGTGGCCCTGTTCGCGCAGCGCCTGCGCCAGCACTTCGGTCTTGTTGCGGGTGCCGCAATAGACGATGCCCGACTGGCCCCGGCGGGCGTCGGCGAAATCCAGGATCTGCTTGCGCGGGCTGTCCTTGGCGGCAAAGGCCAGGTGGATGTTCGGCCGGTCGAACCCGCGCAGGAATTTGCGCGGGGGCGTGCCGTCGAACAGTTTCTCGACGATTTCGTCCTGGGTTTCCGCATCCGCCGTAGCGGTGAAGGCGGCCAAGGGCACGTTCAGCGCGCGCCGCAGCTCTCCGATCCGCAGATAGTCGGGGCGGAAATCATGGCCCCACTGGCTGACGCAATGGGCCTCGTCCACGGCGATCAGGCTGACATTGATCCGTCGCAGCATCCCCAGCGCCGAGCCCGCCGCCAGCCGTTCGGGCGCCATGTAGAGCAGTTTCAGCCGCCCGGCCTCGAGCGCCTCCCACACGGCGTCGGTTTCCTCGGGCGTGTTGCCCGAGGTCAGCGCACCAGCCTCGACCCCGGCCTCTTGCAGCCCCCGCACCTGGTCGCGCATCAGGGCGATCAGCGGCGAAATCACCACCGTGACCCCGTCGCGCAGCAGGGCAGGCAGTTGAAAACACAGAGATTTGCCGCCCCCGGTGGGCATGATCGCCAGCACGTTCTCGCCGGCGGTCACGGCATCGACGATCTCTTCCTGCCCGGGGCGGAAGTCATCGAATCCAAAGACATCTCGCAGCAGAGGCGCGGCGTCGAACATGTGCGGGGGTGCCCTGTTTCAAGATTTGACTGCTCTTGAACGGACAATCACACAGTCGGAATCAGGGAACAAGAGGTCAGTAGAAATAGACCGCGTTGTTGATGAGGACGATCCGCAGCGCATAGACGCCGATCAGCACCACCAGCGGCGTCAGGTCCAGACCGCCCATGTTGGGCAGAATGCGGCGGATCGGGCCGTAGATCGGCTCGAGCAGGCGGTTCAGGCCGTACCAGATCTGGGCGACCAGCTGTTGATGCAGGTTCAGGACCTGGAAGTTGATCAGCCAGCTCATGATCACATGGGCCAGGATGATGAACCAGACGATGTCCAGGATCAGCAGCAGGATTTGGATCAGCGACAGCATGGGCACCTCGTTTTCCGTACGGCCTGAGACCTAAGTGCCCAAGTGGCATTAGGCAAGCCCGCAGTCACAGAACGCTTGCGAAATGCCCCAAAGGCCCGTCTTATGAAATCAAAAGCAGGCAAGGGGCAGAGATGGCAGAGATTTCCAAGCGCAGGCGCATCTGGGGCTGGTGGTTTTTCGACTGGGCCAGCCAGCCGTATCACACCCTGTTGGTGACCTTTGTCTTTGGTCCGTATTTCGCCGGCGTTGCCGCCGAATATTATGCAACCGCCGGGATGGATGCCGAAGCCGCCGCCGCGCAGGCGCAGACGGTCTGGGCTAACTGCCTGACGATCACCGGGCTGATCATCGCCTTCGGCGCGCCGCTCTTGGGTGCGATGGCCGATGTCTCGGGGCGGCGCATCCCGTGGATCTTCGCCTTTTCGGTGATGTATGCCGCGGGGTCTGCCGCGCTGTGGTTCACGCTGCCGGACGGGTCGAACATGTGGCTGATGCTGTCGGCCTTCGGTCTGGGCTTCGTGGGGGCGGAATACGCGCTGATCTTCATCAACTCGCAATTGCCCGATCTGGGTGATGACAACGAGGTGGGCGAGATCTCGGGCTCGGGCTTTGCCTTCGGCTATTTCGGCGGGCTGATTTCCCTGGCGATCATGCTGGCGCTGTTCGTCGAGCAGCCCAACGGCAAGACGCTGATCGGAATGGAGCCGCTGTTCGGGCTGGACGCCGGCGCACGGGAAGGCACGCGTTTTGTGGGGCCGTTCACCGCCGGGTGGTTTATCCTGTTCATGGTCCCGTATTTCCTGTGGGTGCGCGACGATCCCGCCGCCGACAAAAAGGGCAGCGTATCCAAGGCGCTGCGCCTGCTGGGCAAATCCGTGGCCGCTTTGCGGTACCGGGTCAGCCTTGCCAGCTATCTGGGGTCATCGATGTTCTACCGGGACGCGCTGAACGGGCTGTACAGTTTCGGCGGCGTCTATGCGCGGCTGGTGTTGGAATGGGACCTGATCAAGATTGGCGTCTTCGGCATCATCAGCGTGCTGGCTTCGGCGGTCTTCGCCTGGATCGGCGGCAAGCTGGACTGGAAATTCGGCCCCAAGCCAGTGATCCTGACTGCGATCTGGGTTTTGATCCTGGTCTGCACCACCATCGTGTCGATGGACCGGACGCAGATCTTCGGCATCGCCCTGCCCCAAGGCTCGGGCCTGCCGGACATTGTATTCTTTGGCTGCGGCATCCTGATCGGCGGGATGGGCGGCATCCTGCAATCGGCCAGCCGGTCGTTGATGGTGCGCCACACCGATCCGGCCGCCCCGGTCGAGAGCTTTGGCCTCTATGGTCTGTCGGGCCGCGCCACCGCTTTTGCGGCGCCTTTGATGATCGGAATTGCAACAACCGCGACCGGCAGCGCGCGGTTGGGGGTGTCTCCGATCGTCGGGTTGTTTATTCTGGGATTGTTCCTAATGCGCTGGGTCAAACCGGAAGGGGATCAGAGCAGATGATTTCATTACGTTTTTTGGTATTTTTGGCAGGAATTGCGCTGGCCGGGGCCGCTGGGGCCCAACCGCTGGCCAAGCAGTTGTTCGGGGCTCAGAAGTACAGTTCGCAACAAAAACCGGCCGCTTTCGGCAGTTATTCGCGCGGATGCGCGGCCGGATCGGTGCAACTGCCCGAAACCGGACCCACCTGGCAGGCGATGCGTCTGTCGCGCAACCGCAACTGGGGCCATCCGCAAGCCATCGACTTTGTGCAGGACCTCAGCCGTTTTGCGGCGAGACAACCGGGATGGAACGGGCTTTACATCGGGGATATCAGCCAGCCGCGCGGCGGGCCGATGACCTCGGGCCACCGCAGCCACCAGCTGGGCCTAGACATCGACATCTGGATGCTGCCCGGTGACAACATGCGCCTGTCGCGCAAGGCGCGCGAGAACATCTCGTCGGTCTCCTTGCGGCGCGCGAACGGCGCCTATGTGAACGGCAACTGGACGAAACAGCACCACGCCATCCTGCGCGAGGCGGCCAAGGACAAACGCGTGGCCCGCATCTTCGTGTTTCCGGGCGCCAAGGTGCAGATGTGCAAGGAAGAACAGGGCAATCGCGCCTATCTGCGCAAGATCCGGCCATGGTGGGGGCATCATTATCACTTCCACGTCCGGCTGAACTGTCCGCGCGGCTCGCGCGGGTGCGTCAATCAGGATCCGCCGCCCAAAGGCGACGGCTGCGCCGAGGCCGAGCAGTGGGTGCGCAACATCTTGAACCCGCCGCCGCCCGACCCCAACGCGCCGCCTCCGAAGAAACGGCGTGAATATGTTCTGGCGGATCTGCCCCAGCAATGCGCCGCCGTCTTGCAGTCCAACTGATCGCCAGCCTGTTTCTGGCCGGCTCCGCCTGGGCGGTCGAAGTCAAATCGGCCGAATATCTGGGCAGCTTTGCATGGCGCGCCGGCCATGACTGGTTCGGCGGGTTTTCCGCCATCCATGTCTCGGATGACGGGCAGCGCGCATGGGTGCTGAGCGACCGCTCCACCCTGGTATCGGTCCGCATCGACCGGGATGGCGATCAGATTGTCGGCATCCGTATTGTTGGCCACTGGCCGGTTCTGTCCAGCCGGGGACGTATCATGCCCGGCAGCTCGGGTGACTCCGAGGGGCTAGCGCTGGCGCCGGATGGCAGCTTCTACATTTCGTTCGAAGGCGTGCATCGCGTGGCCCGTTATGCTGCGCCCGGTGCCCATGCGCAGGTGCTGCCGCGCCCCAAGGCCTTTGACGGGCTCGACCAGAATGGTTCGTTCGAGGGGCTGGCCATCGACACGCAGGGCCGCCTGTACACGCTGCCCGAGAAAAGCCGCACGGCAAATGGCGACATTCCGGTCTATCGCTGGGACGGGCGCGCCTGGTCCACGCCCTTCGTCCTTATCCAGCGGGACGGTTTTCTGCCCGTAGCGGCCGATTTCGGCCCGGACGGGCGGTTCTACGTGCTGGAACGCGCGGTCTCGCTGACCGGGTTCCGGTCGCGTCTGCGTCGGTGGCAGATCGAGGGTGATACACCTACGGCCGAAGAAACCCTGTTCCAGACCGGAACCGGAACCCATGACAATCTCGAGGGGCTGTCGGTCTGGCGCGACGGGCAGAGGCGGTTGCGGGCCACGATGATCTCGGACGACAACTTTCTGGCGCTGCAGCGTACCGAACTGGTCGAGTATCTGCTGCCGGATTGACACGGGCCGATCCCGGGTCTAGAAGCGCGGCTTGCCTTGGGACGGTCCCTTGGCCAAGTCGCCGCTACCTTGTCAAAACGGGCATCAGAACATGCAACGCAACTTTATCCCCGGCATTATTGCCATGGCCGCCATCGTCGTGGCCTCGAACATCCTGGTCCAGTTCCTGATCTTTGACGGGCTGTTGACCTGGGGTGCCTTCACCTATCCGCTGGCCTTTCTGGTCACCGACATCATGAACCGCGTCTATGGCGTGGGCCCGGCCCGCAAGGTCGTGTTCGCCGGCTTCGTCACCGGCGTGATCTGCTCGCTGATCGGCAGCCAGATCATGCTGCAGGGTGACGGCTTCACCTACGCCGCCGTGCCGTTGCGCATCGCCGTGGCTTCGGGAACCGCGTTCCTGATCGCGCAGCTGACCGACGTCACCGTGTTCAACGCCATGCGTGAAGGCCGCTGGTGGCGCGCGCCGCTGGTGTCCACACTGGTCGGGTCGGCGCTGGATACAGCGATCTTCTTCACAATCGCGTTCTCGGCCTCGGTGACCGTCTTCGGCGCCGATGCGGATGCGGCCATCAACTGGGCGTGGGAGCCTGTGCCCTTCATGCTGTCGGGCCCCGAGGCGCCACTGTGGGTGACGCTGGCCTTTGCCGACTGGCTGGTGAAGCTGTCGCTGGCCCTGGTCGCGCTGATCCCCTTCAAGGTGATCGTCGCCCGCCTGACCGCACAGCCCGCGTAAAAAACGCTTTGAGAATGGCACAAGTTGTGTCACCATCATTTTCAACCGCAACAGATAGAAAAGGAGGTGATCCAGTGTCGAGAAAGAGATTGGAGAGAGGTGTCGGAACAACCGGGGGGACCGCCTGCTAGGGCAGCCCTTGGCGGAGCGCGCGCTCCGGCTGGTCGATTGATCTAACCGACCCGACCTCCTGAACTTTCGAAGGGCCGTCCCGCCGGGGCGGCCCTTTCTGTTTCCGGGTGGCGCCTGTAAGGTCGCGTCTATGTTGCGCATCACCGACGATATCACCCTGTACGATTGGGAAATGACCGAGAGCTTCATCCGCGCCTCGGGTCCCGGCGGGCAGAACGTGAACAAGGTCTCGACCGCGGTCGAGCTGCGCTTCGAGGCGGCGCGCTCGCCCTCGCTGCCCGATCCGGTCAAGGCGCGGCTGAAACGGCTGGCCGGGCGGCGCTGGACCAAGGATGGCGCGATCATCATCCAATGCGACGAGACCCGCAGCCAGGCCCGCAACCGCGAGATCGCCCGCGCCCGTCTGGCCGAGCTGATCGGCAAGGCGCTGGTCAAACCCAAGCGGCGGATCGCGACGAAGCCCACCTATGGCTCGGTCAAGCGCCGGCTGGCGGCGAAAAAGGCCCGGTCCGACGTCAAGGCGCTGCGCGGCAAGGTGGCGGAAGATTGATCTGGCATCTTTCCCTGCCGTTGCTAGTCTGACCGCAACAGGCGGCAGGGAGGCAAGGCCATGAGGCTGGAGGGAAAAACCGCAATCGTGACCGGCGGCGCATCCGGGTTCGGGGCCGGGATCGTGCAGAAATTCCTGACCGAGGGCGCACGGGTGATGATCGCCGATATCAACGGGGATGCCGCGCGTCACATGGCGGCAACGCTGGGCCCGCTGGCCGAACACTGCCAGGTGGATGTCTCCGACGGCGACTCGGTCCAGGCGATGGCGGATGCGGCGCTGGGACTCTACGGCCACCTCGATATCCTTGTGAACAATGCCGGCGTGACCCACCTTCCGACGCCGCTGGAGGAGGTCAGTGAAGAAGACTTCGACCGCGTCTATCGCGTGAACATGAAGTCGGTCTTTCTGACCGCGCGGGCGCTGGTGCCGCATATGAAATCGCGCGGGTCGGGGGCGATCCTGAACGTCGCCTCGACCGCCGGATTGTCACCGCGCCCGAACCTGAACTGGTACAACGCCTCCAAGGGCTGGATGATCACCGCAACCAAGACCATGGCGGTCGAACTGGCCCCGTCCGGTGTGCGCGTGAACGCGATCTGCCCGGTGGCGGGGGAAACGCCCCTGCTGAAATCCTTCATGGGCGAAGACACGCCCGAAATCCGCGCCAAGTTCCTGTCGACCATCCCGTTGGGCCGGTTCTCGACCCCGCAGGACATGGGCAACGCCGCCTGTTTCCTGTGCTCGGACGAGGCCAGCATGATCACCGGCACCGCGCTCGAGGTGGACGGGGGCCGCTGCATCTGAGCCTGTCCTTCATCTGGCTAGAGATATCCCCGCCAGAGGCAGCCCGCTTTCCCGCAGTAAAGGACAAACTTCAATGACCCCCGGATCCAGAAACCTGATCACCGACGTGCCCGGCCTGCTGGTGGGCAACGCACAGGACGCGGCCCTGAAATCCGGCGTCACCGTCCTGACCGGAGATCAATCGCTGCGGGCCTCGGTGCATGTGATGGGGGGCGCCCCCGGCACGCGTGAGACCGATCTTCTGGCGGTCGACAAGACCGTTGACCGGGTGGATGCGATCGTGCTTTCAGGTGGCTCGGCCTTCGGGCTGGATGCCTGTTCTGGTGTGATGGACGCGCTGCATGCACAGGGTCGCGGGTTTCAGGTGGGGTCAGCCGTGGTGCCGATCGTACCCGGGGCGATTCTGTTTGACCTGCTGAACGGCGGCGACAAGGCGTGGGTTGAAAACCCGTACCGCGCCTTGGGCCGGGCCGCATTCGACGCCGCGGCGGAGACGTTCGATCTGGGCAGCGCCGGGGCCGGAACCGGCGCGCTGACGGCCATGTGCAAGGGTGGGCTGGGCTCCGCCTCGGCGATTTTGCCGGGTGGCGTGACTGTGGGTGCGCTGGTTGCGGCCAACCCGCTGGGCAGTGTCACCACCCCGGGCGACCGGCATTTCTGGGCCGCCCCGTTCGAGATCGGGGCCGAGTTCGGCGGGCTGGGGCCGGATGCGGCGTCCGGTCTGGGGGACCCCGCGCCCAGCCGCAAGGCCCGGGCAATGGGCCATCCTCCGCCCGACAAGGCCAACACGACCATCGCGATCGTCGCCACCGATGCGGCCCTGACCAAACCGCAATGCCAGCGCATGGCGGTTGCCGCCCATGACGGGATCGCCCGCGCCATCCTGCCCGCCCACACACCGGGCGACGGTGACCTCGTGTTCGGCGTCAGCACGGGGCGAACCCCTTCGGCCGAGGCCGATCTGGCCCTGCTGGGCCACGCCGCCGCCCTGTGCCTGGCCCGCGCCATCGCACGCGCGGTATTCCATGCGAAACCGGCGCCGGGCGACCTGTTGCCGTGCTGGTCAGATCTGCAAAATACGCCTTGAAAATATACCTTTTTGGCTGCGTCAGGTCGCCGCCGCGCGTCAAATTGCGCATTGACTCTGCGCGCGTTTGATACTGGTTAAAGGGCAGCCAATTCATATCGGAGCAACGCCAATGAAACGTATCATCGCGACTGCCATCGTCGGCCTGCTGGCTGTGCCGGCCCTGGCCGAAGGCGACGCCGAAGCCGGTGCCAAGACCTTCAACAAGTGCAAGTCTTGCCACATGATCGCAACGCCCGACGGCGAAGCCATCGTCAAGGGCGGCAAGACCGGGCCGAACCTGTACGGTATCGCTGGCCGCGCGGCTGGTGCAGAGGAAGGCTTCAAATACGGTGACAGCCTGGTTGCGGCCGGCGAAAAAGGTCTGGTCTGGGACGAGGAAAGCTTCGTCGCCTATGTTCAAGACCCCAAGGCGTTCCTGAAAGACTACCTGGGTGAAACATCGGCCAAGTCGAAGATGACCTTCAAGCTGAAAAAGGGTGGCGAGGACGTCTTTGCCTATCTGCAGAGCGTTTCGGCCGAATAAGCCGCACTTGCTGAAAAATCGGAACAAGTACAAAAGGCCGCAGCCCTGCGGCCTTTCTTGCGCTTGATTGAAGCGTCGATCATCGCCAGTTTTGTCGCAGACCAAAAAACACTGCGCCCAACCCGCCAGCGCATCGCGCCCAGTCGCCGATGCCGCCATACCGACGCAGTCATATCAGGAGAGGACAGATGGGAATCATGATCCCGGCTTGGGTTCATGGCGAGCTGACACCCGTGGACAAGCTGGAAGCCCACGAAAAGGGGCTCAAGCACAAGGCGGTCTCGGTCTTCGTCGTGCGGGGCACTGAGATTCTGATGCAGCGCCGCGCGCTGGGCAAGTATCACACGCCCGGCCTGTGGGCGAACACCTGTTGCACCCATCCCGACTGGGACGAGAACTCCTCGGACTGCGCCGTGCGCCGCCTGCGCGAGGAGTTGGGCATCACCGGCCTGTATCCGGAATACCGGCACCGGCTGGAATATCATGCGGATGTCGGCAACGGGATGGTCGAGAACGAGGTCGTGGACGTGTTCCTGGCGCATGTGCGCGGACCCCTGAAGATCGAGCCCAACCCCGACGAAGTGATGGAGATCCGCTGGATCGACTACCACGATCTGCTGGCCGAAGTGCGCCGTCATCCCGAACGGTTCACGCCGTGGCTCAAGATCTATCTGCACAACCACGCCGACACGATCTTTGGCCCCGACCTGATCATCTCGGCCAAATCCTGACGCGCCCATCTTGCAAGGGCTGACGAAGCCGCATACATCACGGCGTCATGGCCAAGCAGAAGCAGAAGACAGACCCCAACTACAAGGTGATCGCCGAAAATCGGCGGGCCCGCTTCGATTACGCGATCGAAGAGGATCTCGAGTGCGGCATCGTGCTGGAAGGGTCCGAGGTCAAGTCTCTGCGCGCGGGTGGGGCCAACATCGCCGAAAGCTATGCCGCGGTCGAGGATGGCGAACTGTGGCTGATCAACAGCTACATCGCACCCTACGAGCAGGCCAAGGTGTTCAAGCATGACGAGCGCCGCCGGCGCAAGCTGCTGGTGTCCCGCAAAGAGCTGTCGAACCTGTGGGCCGCCACGCAGCGCAAGGGCATGACCCTGGTGCCGCTGGTGCTGTATTTCAACCACAAGGGCCGGGCCAAGCTGAAGATCGGCATCGCCAAGGGCAAGAAAAACCACGACAAGCGCGAAACCCAGGCCAAGCGCGACTGGTCGCGCCAGAAACAGCGCCTGCTGAAGGATCACGGCTGACCCGGGCTGCGCCGCGGGTCAGAGTGGATCAGAACGCCATGGTGGCCTGCACCGCCCGTTTCCAGCGCGCATAGGCCGCCTCGCGGTCAGCCTCTGGCAGGATCGGTTCGAACCGCTGGTCCAGCGCCCAGGTGTCGGCGAATCCCGCCTGATCGGGATAGACCCCGGCCTTCATCCCGGCCAGCCAGGCCGCGCCCAGCGCCGTGGTTTCCTGCATCACCGGCCGGTCGACCGGCGCGCCCAGAATGTCCGACAGACCCTGCATCGCCCAGTCGGACGCGCTCATCCCGCCATCGACCCGCAGGATCACGTCGGCCTCGGCGCCCCAGTCGCCCTGCATCGCGTGCCAGAGGTCGCGGGTCTGGAAAGCGATGCTCTCCAGCGTGGCCCGTGCGATCTCGGCCCGGCCCGAGTTGCGGGTCAGACCGAACATGGCGCCGCGGCAGTCGGGCTTCCAATAGGGCGCGCCCAGCCCGGTGAAGGCGGGCACCAGAACCACATGCTGGTTGGGGTCGGCCTGCGCGGCCAGTTCGCCGCTTTGCGGGGCCGAGTCGATGATCCGCAGCGCGTCGCGCAGCCACTGCACCGCCGCGCCCGCGATGAAGATCGAGCCTTCCAGCGCATAGGTCCGCTGACCGTCCAGCTGATAGGCGATGGTGGTCAGCAGGCGGTTTTTCGACTCCACCGGCTGCGTGCCGGTGTTCAGCAGCGCAAAACAGCCCGTGCCATAGGTGGATTTCATCATCCCCGGCTGGAAACAGGCCTGCCCGATCGTGGCCGCCTGCTGGTCGCCGGCCACGCCCAGAATCGGGATTGCTCCGCCGAACAGGCCGGTCTGGCCGAAATCGGCCGCGCAGTCGCGCACCTCGGGCAGCATCGACAGCGGCACGTCCAGCAGATCGCAGATCTCGGCGCTCCAGTTGCCCTTGTGGATGTCGAACAGCAGGGTGCGTGCGGCGTTGGTGGCGTCGGTGGCGTGGACGCGGCCCTCGGTCAGGCGCCAGATCAGGAAGCTGTCGATGGTGCCGAACAGCAGCTCGCCCGCCTCGGCCCGGTCGCGCGCGCCGGGTACGGTGTCCAGTATCCACTTGACCTTGGTACCCGAGAAATACGGGTCGAGCAGCAGGCCGGTCTGGGCGGTCACGTCATCCTCGCAGCCCGCGTCGCGGAACCGCTGGCAGATTTCGGCGGTGCGGCGGTCCTGCCAGACGATGGCGTTGTGGATGGCCTTGCCGGTCGTCTTGTCCCAGACCACGGTGGTTTCGCGCTGGTTGGTGATGCCTATCCCGGCGATCTGTTCGGCCGAGGCGCCCACCTTGTCCATCACCTGCCGGCATACGTTCAGGACGCTGTCCCAGATTTCCTCGGGGTCGTGCTCGACCCAGCCTTCCTGCGGGAAATACTGGGTGAATTCCTGCTGTGCGGTGCCCACGCGCTGCATCTGCGCGTCGAACAGGATCGCGCGCGAGGACGTGGTGCCCTGATCGATTGCCAGAATATAGGTCATGCCCGTGCTCCCCCGGTCGTCATTTTCAGGGGACATTAGGCGATTGGTCGGGGCCGTTCCAGACCCCAGTTTCAGGCCAACGGCACGTGGATATTGTCGATCAGGCGCACGCCTTCCAGCCAGGCGGTGGCGAACAGGCGCGCGGGGCGGGTGGCGGCGGTCAGCGGCGCAAGCGTTTCGGCGCAGCGCAGGTCGATATATTCCACCTCGGAAAAGCCCGCCGCCAGCAGCGTGTCGCGGGCCGGCCCCACCAGACCGGCGAACGCGGCGCCCTGCGCCAACTGCCCGGCCATGTCCTGCATCACCGCATGCATCCGCGCCCCGGTCGCCAGCCCCTGGTCCGACAGGCGCAGATTGCGCGAGGACATCGCCAGCCCCGAGGGCTCGCGCACGGTGGGGCAGCCGATCACCTCGGTCGGGATGTCCAGATCGCGGGCCATGCGCTGCACGACCATCAACTGCTGATAGTCCTTTTCCCCGAAATAGGCCCTGTCTGCCTGCGTCTGCAGGAACAGTTTTGCCACGACGGTTGCCACGCCGTCGAAATGTCCGGGGCGGAATTCGCCCTCCATTACGTCGGTCAGGCCGGCGACGGACACGGTGGTGACGAACCCGTCCGGATAGATCTGGTCCGGGTCGGGGACATAGATCGCATCGACCCCCAGCGGCGCCAGCTTGGCCGCGTCGTCCTGCTCGGTGCGCGGGTACTTGGCCAGATCCTCGGGGTTGTTGAACTGCTTGGGATTGACGAAGATCGTCACGATCACCCGGTCGCAATCGGCCCGCGCCGCCTGTGCCAGCGACAGGTGCCCCTGATGCAGCGCGCCCATGGTGGGCACTACGCCGATGGTCTGGCCCGCCCGGCGCCAGGCCCGGGTCTTGGCGCGCAGCTCCGAAAGGGTGCGCAGGATGGGCGCGGTCATGCCTTGCCCCCCTTGGCAGGGGCCTGATCGGCAAACACATGTTCGGCCGCGGGGAAGGTGCGGGCGCGCACCTCGGCGGCGTATTCGGCGATGGCGGCCTCGGCCAGCGGGCCCAGATCGGCATAGCGTTTGACGAATTTCGGTTTGAAGGCCGTGAAAAAGCCCAACATGTCGTCAACCACCAGGATCTGACCGTCACAGCCGGCCGAGGCTCCAATGCCGATGGTGGGGATGGGCAGCTCGGCGGTGATCCGGTCGGCCAGACCCTGCGGAACCTTCTCGAGCACGACCGAAAACGCCCCGGCCTCGGCCACGGCGCGGGCGTCGGCCAGCACCGTCTCGGCCTGTTCGTCGCGGCCCTGCACCTTGTAGCCGCCCAGCGTGTTGATCGATTGCGGCGTCAGACCCACATGCGCCATCACCGGGATGCCGCGCTTGACCAGAAAGCGGATCGTCTCGGCCATCTCGACCCCGCCTTCCAGCTTGACCGCGGCGGCGCCGGTCTCGGCCATCAGCCGGGATGCGTTGCGGAAGGCCTGCTCGGGGCTTTCTTCATAGCTGGCAAAGGGCATGTCGATGACCATCATCGCCGTCTCCAGCCCGCGCGCCACGGCCTGCCCGTGCAGGATCATCATCTCCATCGTCACGCCCAGGGTCGAGCTCAGCCCGTGCAGCACCATGCCGACGCTGTCGCCCACCAGGACGAAGTCGCAATGGGGGTCCATCAGCCGGGCCATCGGCGTGGTATAGGCGGTCAGGCTGACCAGCGGATCGCCCCCTTTGCGGGCGCGGATATCCTCGGCATTCGGGGCTTTCTTGCGGGCGGTGGCGCTCATGCTCGCTCCTCGCGGGGTTCATGTTGCAGCGCGGCATAGCAGATCGGCAGGGGCCAGAGAAACCCCGGTTGCGCGAACATTTCCTTGAATGACCCAAGGTTTGCAGGGACATTGATTCCGTCAGGGCCGCGTCATCCGCCGCCCATCCGCACATTCTGGGAGGGAATTTACATGACCAAGCCGTTCTTTCGCACCTTTGCCGGCGCCATGGCGCTGGGCGTGGGGCTGCTCGCCTCGCAGGCCATGGCCCGGTCGGACATCACCATCGCAATGCAGCTGGAGCCGCCGCATCTGGACCCGACCAGCGCCGCCGCGCAAGCCATCGATTCGGTGGTCTACACCAACGTGTTCGAAGGGCTGACCCGGTTCATGGGCGATGGCTTGGTCGTGCCGGGGCTGGCCGAAAGCTGGGAGATTTCCGAGGACGGCACCGTCTATACCTTTACGTTGCACGATGGCGTCACGTTCCACGATGGCACCACGATGGATGCCGAGGACGTGAAGTTCAGCCTCGACCGCGCCACCGCCGAGGACAGCGCCAATGCGCAGAAGGCCCTGTTCGCCGGGATCGAAACCGTCGAGGTCGTGGACCCGCTGACCGTCAGAATCACTCTGGCGGAACCCAACGGCAATTTCCTGTTCAACCTGGCCTGGGGCGACGCGGTGATCGTGGCACCCGAAAGCATCGAGGGCATCAAGACCAACCCGGTCGGCACCGGCGCCTACAAGTTCGCCGAATGGGCCCAGGGCGACCGCATCACGTTGGAGCGCAACCCCGATTACTGGGGCGATCAACCCGCGCTGGAGAAGGCCACGTTCAAGTTCATCTCGGACCCCACCGCCGCCTTTGCCGCGATGATGGCCGAGGATGTGGACGTGTTCGACAATTTCCCCGCCCCCGAGAACCTGCCGCAATTCGAGGCCGACCCGCGGTTCCAGGTGCTTGTCGGCTCGACCGAGGGCGAGACCATTCTGGCGACCAACAACAAGAAGCCGCCCTTCGACGATGTGCGGGTGCGGCAGGCGCTGGCCCATGCGATCGACCGCCAGGCGATCATCGACGGCGCGATGTTCGGTTATGGCACGCCGATCGGCACGCATTTCGCGCCGCACAACCCGGCCTATGTCGATCTGACCGGCCAGTCCGCGCATGACCCGGACAAGGCCCGCGCCCTGCTGGCCGAGGCCGGGTTTGCTGACGGGTTCGAAACCACGCTGCACCTGCCGCCGCCCTCCTACGCCCGCCGCGGGGGCGAGATCGTGGCCGCGCAGCTGGCCGAGGTCGGCATCAAGGCCGAGATCATCAACGTGGAATGGGCGCAGTGGCTGGAAACCGTGTTCAAGGGCAAGGATTTCGCCCTGACCATCGTCAGCCATACCGAGCCGATGGACATCGGCATCTATGCCCGGCCGGATTACTACTTCCAATATGACAACCCGGACTTCCAGGCCCTGATGGCGACGCTGAACGCCACCACCGACCCCGATGAACGCACCCGCCTTATGGGTGAGGCGCAGCGCATGATCGCCGAGGATTACGTCAACGCCTATCTGTTCCAACTTGCCAAACTGGGCGTGGCCAAGGCCGGGGTTCAGGGCCTGTGGGAAAACGCGCCCACGGCGGCCATCGACCTGACCGCGATCAGCTGGGCGGAATGAGCCTTACGGGTCCGCCCGGCGGGCCTGTTTCCCCATATTAGGGTCTGTTTCAGATGACACGTTGCCTGGTTTCGGTGTTTTTCTTCATGGTCGCCCTGACCCTGTCGGTGCCTTTGGGTGCGCAAGGGTTGTTTCAGGATGGCCACAGCGCGCTGTTGGGCACCCCGGAGAACCCGGTCGAGGTCGGCGTCGGCATCAAGATCGACCAGATCACCTCGGTCGATCAGAAGGCCGAGAACTATGGCGCCGTGGTCGTGCTGCGGTTTGAATGGAGCGATCCGGCCCTGGCGTTCGATCCGGATGAGCTGGGCCGCGATTTCCGCGTGTTCGATCCGCCGGCCTTCGTGCGGCATGCAGCCACACGGGATGCGGTGGTTCCGGCCTTCGTCATCCACAACCAGCAATCCAACCGCTGGGTGCACGAATCCGCGGCCGCCCTGCGCTATGATGGGCATGTGACGTTTGTCGAGAAATCCTCGCTGACGCTGCAGGCGCCGCATTTCAACTTCCTCAGGTTCCCCTTCGACACGCAGGAGTTCCATTTCGAGGTCGTCTCGGTCTTTCCGTCCGACTTCGTGCATTACTACGCGCTTGACCAGTTTTCGGGGCTGGGCGACACGCTGGGCGAAGAGGAGTGGATTCTGGGCAATGCCCGTATGCTGGCCTCGACCACGACCGGCCTGTCGGGCAATGAAAGCGATCAGGTGTCGCTGGTCTTTCAGGGCAAGCGCCACCTGACCTATTATGTCATTCGGGTGTTCCTGCCGATGCTGGTGCTGGTTCTGGTCGGCTGGGCGCTGTTCTTTCTGGACGAATACCGCAAGCGGATCGACATCGCCGGGGCCAACCTGCTGGTCTTTGTCGCCTTCAACTGGGCGATCTCGGCCGATCTGCCCAAGCTGGGCTATCTGACCTTTCTGGATTTCATCCTGCAATGCATGTTCCTGATGACCGGGGCGCTGGTGGTGTTCAACGTGATGCTGCGGCGGCTCAAAGTCTCGGGGCGCGAGGACACGGCGCGCAAGCTGGACAACTACGCGATCAAGTGGATCTATCCGCTGGGCTATGCCGCGATCGTGGGCTACGCGGTCTGGGCGTTTCTGATGCAGTCCTGACGCGCTGTGCCGCTGGACCGGCGGCCAATCCCGGCCTAACGTGGCGGCAATGCTCCGATATGCGCTCAAACGTCTGATTTCGCTGGCACTCAGCCTGGCCGTCGCTTCGGTGGTCATCTTCGCGGTGATCGAGGTGGCACCGGGGGATCCGGCCTCGTTCATGCTGGGGGTGAACGCCCAGCCCGAAACGCTGGCCGCCCTGCGCGCCGAGCTGGGCTTGGACGTGTCGCGGCCGCAGCGCTATCTGAATTGGGTCAGCGGCATGCTGGCCGGAGATTTCGGCACCTCGTACACCTATCGCACGCCGGTGGCGCAGATGGTGACCGACCGGCTGTGGGTGTCGCTGCCGCTGGCGCTCTATGCGCTGACACTGTCGACGCTGATCGCCTTTCCGGTCGGTATCTATGCCGCCGCGCGCCGGGGGAAACCGGGCGATCTGGCGGTGATGGGGGCCACGCAGCTGGGCATCGCGGTGCCGAATTTCTGGTTCGCGATGATGCTGGTGCTGATCTTCGCCATCAATCTGCGCTGGTTCAACGCGGGCGGGTTCGCGGGGTGGGACAAGGGCCTGTGGGCCGGGCTGCATTCGCTGACCCTGCCGGCCATCGCGCTGGCCCTGCCGCAGGCGGCGATATTGGCGCGGGTCATGCGCTCGGCGCTGCTGGACATTCTGGGCGAGGATTTCATGCGGACCGCCCGCGCCAAGGGCCTGTCGCGCCGTCAGGCGCTGTGGCGGCACGGGGTGCGCAACGCGCTGATCCCGGTGCTGACCATCATCGGGCTGCAGTTCTCGTTCCTGCTGGCTGGGTCGATCATCATCGAGCAGGTCTTCTACCTGCCCGGGCTGGGGCGGCTGGTGTTCCAGGCGATCTCGGCGCGGGATCTGATCGTGGTGGAGTCGGTGGTGATGCTGCTGGTCTTTGCGGTCATCACGGTGAACTTCCTGGTCGACCTGGCCTATGCCGCGGTCGATCCCCGGTTGCGGAGCCGCACATGAGCCGGTCTTTGATCCTGGGGGCGGCGCTGTCCTCGGTGGTGGTGCTGATGGCCCTTCTGTCCTTCGTCTGGACACCCTATGACCACGCCGCCCTGAACATCCCAGACAAGCTGCAGCCGCCCAATGCGCAGCACTGGTTCGGTACCGATCATTTCGGGCGCGATATATTCTCGATGATCATGGTCGGCGCGCGCACCTCGATCGCGGTGGCGCTGGTGGCGGTGGGCATCGGCATGGCGCTGGGCGTGCCGCTGGGGCTGACGGCCGCGGCGCGCAAGGGGTCGTGGCTGGACGAACTGATCATGCGTGGCAACGATCTGGTCTTTGCCTTCCCCTCGCTGGTCATCGCCATCCTGATCACCGCCGTTTTCGGCCCTGGTGCGGTGAACGCGATCATCGCCATCGGCATCTTCAACATCCCCGTGTTTGCCCGCATCACCCGCGGCGCGGCGCTGTCCCTGTGGGAGCGCGAGTTCATCCTGGCGGCCCGCGTGGCGGGCAAGGGCGCGGCGCGCATCTCGGCCGAGCACATCCTGCCCAACGTCGCCAATCTGCTGATCGTGCAGGGCACCATCCAGTTCAGCCTGGGCATTCTGGCCGAGGCGGGGCTGTCCTATGTCGGCCTCGGTGCGCAGCCACCCACGCCCAGCTGGGGTCGGATGCTGGCGGATGCGCAGACGATGGTCAGTTTTGCCCCGCATTTGGCTCTGATTCCGGGGCTGGCGATCATCGTGACGGTGCTGGGGCTGAACCTGCTGGGCGACGGGTTGCGCGATTGGCTGGATCCCCGAATTCGGGTGGCCCGCGCATGAGCCTGCTGGAAATCCATAACCTGTCGCTGTCGATCCACGGGGTCCCCGTTCTGGACCAGGTCAGCCTGTCCATCGACCCCGGGCAGATCGTGGCCGTCACCGGTGAGAGCGGCTCGGGCAAGTCGATGACCGCGCTGGCGGTGATGCAGTTGCTGCCCGCAGGGGCGGTGGCCGGCGGCTCGGTCCGCCTGAACGGGCACGAGGTTCTGAACAGCCCCGAGGCGGAAATGTGCGCCCTGCGCGGCGCGGCCGTCGGGATGGTGTTCCAAGAGCCGATGACGGCGCTCAATCCGGTGAAGACCATCGGTGATCAGGTGATGGAGACCATCCTGATCCACAAGGCCATGCCCGCCGACGCCGCCCGCGCGCGCGCCCAAGAGGTTCTGACCCGCGTCGGCCTTCCGCCTGATCGCTTTCCCCTGTCGCGCTATCCGCACGAACTGTCGGGCGGGCAGCGGCAGCGGGTGGTGATCGCCATGGCCATCGCCCTGCGCCCCCGGCTGCTGATCGCGGACGAGCCGACGACGGCGCTGGACGTGACCACGCAGGCGCAAATCCTCGATCTGCTGCGAGGGCTGGTCACGGAATACGGCATGGGCCTGCTGATGATTACCCACGATCTGGCGGTGGTGGCGGGCATGGCCGACCGGATCGTGGTGATGCAGAAGGGGCGGGTGGTCGAAACCGGGGCCACCGACCACCTGCTGCGCCACATGCAGCATCCCTATACGCGGATGCTGTTTCAGGCCTCGGGCCACCGAGTCGCATTGCCTGCACAGCCCGCACCCGCGCCGTTGCTCGAGGTCCGCAACGTGGTGCGCGACTATCGCCTGCCGCGCACGCGGCTGTTCGAAAAGCCGGGTCATCACCGGGCCGTGGATCACGTCAGTTTCACGCTGAACCGGGGCGAACGCCTTGGACTTGTGGGCGAGTCCGGCTGCGGAAAATCGACCCTGACACGGGCTGTTTTGGGGCTTGAGGAGGTTCAGGGCGGGCAGATCCTGCTGGGCGGCCTGCCAGTGTTCACCGGTCGCAAACCCAATCTGGCCGTGCGCCGCAAGATGCAGGTGGTGTTCCAGGACCCGTTCGGCAGCTTCAACCCCCGCCACCGTGTCGCCCGCCTGATCACCGAGCCTTTTCACCTGCTGGGAACGCCGCCCACCGGGTCCGAACGGCAGCATCGGATCGCCGAGATGCTGACCGCCGTAGGCCTCTCGCCGGACGATGCGGGGAAATACATCCACGAATTCTCGGGCGGGCAGCGCCAGCGCATCGCCATCGCCCGCGCCCTGATCATCCGGCCCGAGCTGATCCTGTTCGACGAAGCCGTCTCGGCACTCGACGTGTCCGTGCGGGCGCAGATCCTCGACCTGCTGGCCGAGCTGTGTGCGGCCTATGACCTGACCTACCTGTTCATCAGCCATGACCTGAGCGTGGTGCGCACCATCACCGACCGGGTGATGGTGATGCAAGCAGGCCGGATCGTCGAGCAGGGCGAGACCGAGCGCGTGTTCGCGGACCCGCAGCACCCCTATACGCAATCCCTGATCCAAGCCGTGCCGAAATTGCCCGAGATCGGGCAGGGCGCAGCATGAAATCCCATTGTTAGAGCCTATTTTGGAGGCAGATATGCTAAATCCCATCTGGTTTGACCCCACCCTGTGCCTGATCGGCGGCGATTGGGTAGCAACCGACGACACGCTTGATCTGACCAACCCGTCCGACGGCACGCCGCTGTGCCGGATTGCGCGCGGTGGGGCGCCGCAGATCGATGCCGCCGTGCAGGCCGCGCAGGCGGCGCTGGACGGTGACTGGGGCAGGACGACCGCGCTGGAGCGGGGCCGCATCCTGACCCGGCTGGGGCAGTTGGTGCGGGACAGGACCGAAGAGCTTGCGCTGCTCGAAGCGTTGGACGTTGGCAAACCGCTGACCCAGGCGCGCGCCGACGCACTGGCGCTGGCGCGGTATTGCGAATTCTACGGCGGTGCGGCGGACAAGGTGATGGGTCAGACCATCCCCTATCTGGACGGCTACACCGTCTATACCCTGCGCGAGCCGCATGGCGTGACCGGCCACATCGTGCCGTGGAACTACCCGATGCAGATCATCGGCCGCTCGGTCGGGGCGGCGCTGGCCATGGGCAATGCCTGCGTTCTGAAACCGGCGGAAGAGGCCTGTCTGACCGCACTGGCCTTTGCCCATCTGGCCACCGAGGCGGGGCTGCCCGCCGGTGCGCTGAACGTGGTTCCCGGCATCGGAGCCGAGGCGGGCGCGGCCCTGTCGGCGCATCCGGGTGTGCATCATATCTCGTTCACCGGGTCCGTGGCGACGGGCGCGCTGGTGCAGCAGGCGGCCGGGGCCAACGTGGTGCCGGTGACGCTGGAACTGGGCGGGAAATCTCCGCAATTGGTGTTCGATGATGCCGATTTGCAGGCCGCGCTGCCGTTTCTGGTGAATGCGGGCATCCAGAACGCGGGTCAGACCTGCTCGGCCGGGTCGCGTGTTCTGGTTCAGCGCGGGGTCTATGCCGAGGTCAAGGCGCGCATGGCCGCCGCCTATGCCGACCTGACCGTCGGCCCCGCGACCGAGGATCTGCGCGTCGGGCCGCTGATCTCGGACCGGCAGAAGCAGATCGTAACCGGCTTTCTGGCGCAGGGGGCCGATCTTGAGGTCGCCGCACAAGGCCGGGTCGTGGATCACGCGCCGACGGGCGGGGCCTATGTGCGCCCGACGCTGTTTGGGGACGTGCCGCCCGATCATCCGCTGGCGCAGCAGGAAATCTTTGGCCCGGTGCAGGTTCTGATCCCTTTCGACACCGAGGAACAGGCCATACAAATCGCCAACGGCACCGACTATGGGCTGGTGGCCGGGGTCTGGACGCGGGACGGCGCGCGGCAGATGCGGCTGGCCAAACGGCTGCGCGCGGGGCAGGTGTTCATCAACAATTACGGCGCGGGCGGCGGGGTCGAACTGCCGTTCGGCGGGGTCGGCAAATCGGGCCATGGCCGCGAAAAGGGGTTCGAGGCGCTGTACGGTTTTTCCCAGTTGAAAACCGTGGCCGCCCATCACGGCTGAGCCGGGCTAGACGATCACTTCGATCGCTTCTTGTTCCCCTACGCCAAAGACGCGCTTGTAGCGCTCGATCTCGTCTTTCGGCCCCATCGCCTTTTCGGGGTTGTCCGAAAGTTTCACCGTCGGACGCCCATTGGCCGAGACCGCCTTGCACACCAGCGAGAACGGCGCCAGCGCATCCCCGGGCACCAGACCGCGGAAATCGTTGGTCAGCAACGTGCCCCACCCGAACGAGACCTTCACCCGGCCCGCGAATTGGCCATGCAATTCGCGGATCTTGTCCACATCGAGCCCGTCCGAGAAAATGATCCGCTTCTGGCTGGGATCCTCGCCGCGCGATTTCCACCAGTCGATGGCGATCTCGGCGCCCTTGGCCGGATCGCCGCTGTCGATGCGGATGCCGGTCCATCCGGCCAGCCAGTCGGGCGCGCGGTCCAGAAACCCCTTGGTGCCATAGGTGTCGGGCAGGATGATCCGCAGGTTGCCGTCATGTTCGTCATGCCAGTCGCTCAGCACGTCATAGGGCGCGCGGGCCAGTTCTTCGTCGGTTTCGGCCAGCGCCGAATAGACCATCGGCAGTTCATGTGCATTGGTGCCGATCGCCTCGACCTCGCGCCGCATGGCGATCAGGCAGTTCGAGGTGCCGGTAAACGCCGGGCCCAGCCCTTCGATCATCGCCTGCACGCACCAGTCCTGCCACAGGAAGGAATGCCGCCGCCGGGTGCCGAAATCTGCGATCCCCAAACCGGGAATGCCGCGCAGCGTTTCGATCTTTTCCCAGACACGGGTCATGGCGCGGGCATAGAGAACCTGAAGCTCGAACCGGCGCATGTCGTTCAGAACCGCGCGCGAGCGCAGCTCCATCAGCACCGCCAGCGCCGGGATTTCCCACAGCATGACCTCGTGCCATTTGCCTTCGAATGTCAGCTCGTACTGATCGCCGCGGCGTTCGAGGTGATAGGGCGGCAGGCGCAGATTCTCGAACCATTCCATGAAATCGGGGCGGAACATCTGGCGTTTGCCGTAGAATGTATTGCCTCTCAGCCAGGTGCTTTCACCCCGGCTGAGGCTGAGCGAGCGGATGTGATCCAGCTGTTCGCGCAACTCGCCCTCGTCGATCAGATTGGCCAGGGGGACGTGATTCGACCGGTTGATCAAGGAAAACTCGACCGTTGTTTGAGGTCGGTTTCGAAACACTGACTGGCACATCAGCAATTTGTAGAAGTCTGTGTCGATCAAAGACCGGACAATCGGGTCGATCTTCCATTTGTGATTGTAGACACGGGTCGCGATGTCGACCATGGGGAACTCCTGCCATTTCCGTTGTTAGATCAATCGGGGCGGTGAATGGCAAGAGTCGCGGATTTGGTAACAATGCCAAGGACAGGCCATAATGCGGGCATAATGTCTGTTCTTTTCGCGGTCTAGTTAAACGGTGGGATGGTAAGAGAAGGTAGTAGTTGGTTGAATGGGTCTGGCTTACGACTTTGATATTGTAACGATTGCAAAAGATGGGGGCGATTGCGGTTCGTCGGCTAAGACCGAGCCGAAAACCGCAACGGTCTGTGCGCGTTTTCGCGACGTTAAGACGGCCGATGCTCTGAGGGGGGCGTCACCGAAGCTGCGTCAGGTGTTCGTGGATGCCGGATATATTCTGGACAGCCACGGCAGTGGTGAATCGCGTGGTTTCTATCCGCCCGAAGACGCCGCGGCCCGCGAAAAGATCCTGCGCCAGCTGTTTGCAAATATTCGGGCCACGGGATTGCGCGGCCAGTATTGCGGTGAATTCGATCTGCGCGACTTTCTGCGCCATGTTCGCAGCGCGCAGCCTGGGATCGGCATCAAACGCCGCGATCCGGTGCGCCGCCCGCAGCCGGCCACACCTGCGCCCGCAAAACCTGACCGAAGAACCGTGCCCGGGCGCATTGGCTTCGCCCTTGGCCTTGCGGTGATCGTGTTCGTCCTGCTGAAATACCTGGCTGCGGCCGGAGCGACGCCCTGAACCGCTAGGCCAACGTAACACCCGTGTCGCGCATGGCCTGTTCCGCCGCTGCGAGCGATCCATCCAGATCGATTGCGCGGCAAGCGCCGGTTCTGACGGTCACGTCAAAGCCCAGCCGGGCCGCATCCACAGCTGAATAATGCACGCAGAAATCGGTCGCCAAGCCTACCAGCGTCAGCCGGTCGATCCCGCGCGTGCGCAGATAGCCTTCCAGCCCGGTGGGCGTGGTGCGGTCGTTTTCGAAGAAGGCCGAATAGCTGTCGATCGCGCTGCGGAAGCCCTTGCGCAGGATCAGGTCGGCATCGGTACGCAGGTCGGGGTGGAATTCGGCGCCGGGCGTGCCCTGAACGCAATGGTCGGGCCACAGGACCTGCGGGCCATAGGGCATCTCGACCACGTCATAAGGCGCCTTGCCCGGATGGGATGACGCGAACGAGGAATGACCCGCCGGGTGCCAGTCCTGCGTCAGGATCACCGCATCGAAATCGGGCATCATGGCATTGATCGGGGCGACGATCTCATCCCCGTTGGGAACCGCCAGCGCACCGCCGGGGCAGAAGTCGTTCTGGACGTCGATCACGATCAGGGCATGGGTCATGGCGGCCTCCTTTGCGTGTCCTATCGGTAGGCGGGCGGGCGGGGGTCGTCAATGCGGTCTCTTGCGTTGCGGGGGGCCGCGCATTAGATCGCGGCCATGTACACGATCGCCGCACTGTATCACTTTACCCGTTTTGCCGACCCGGACGCCCTGCGCGCGCCGCTGCGGGAGCTGTGCCGCGCGCAGTCGGTCAAGGGCACGCTGCTGCTGGCGCATGAAGGCATCAACGGCACCATCGCCGGCCCCCGCGCCGGGATCGACGCGGTGCTGGCGCATATCCGGGCGCTGCCGGGTTGTGCCGATCTGGAATGGAAAGAAGCCACCGCCAGCCAGCCGCCCTTTGGCAAGATGAAGGTGCGCCTGAAGAAAGAGATCGTGACCATGGGCCAGCCGGATGTCGATCCGCGCGCCCGCACCGGCCATTATGTCGAGCCGCAGGACTGGAACGACTTGATCCGCTCGGACGATGTGGTGGTGATCGACACGCGCAACGACTATGAGGTATCGATCGGCACATTCGACGGCGCAATCGACCCTAAAACGGCCAGTTTTCGCGATTTTCCCACCTGGTGGGAGCAGAACAAGCACCGATTCCACAACAAGCGCGTCGCCATGTTCTGCACCGGAGGCATCCGCTGCGAGAAATCCACCAACTATTTGCTGGGGCAAGGGGTCGAGGATGTCTATCACCTGAAGGGCGGCATCCTGCGCTATCTTGAGGAGGTCCCGCCTGAGGACAGCACCTGGAAGGGCGAATGCTTCGTGTTCGACAATCGCGTCTCGGTCGGGCACGGGCTGGTCGAGGGGCCGCACCAGCTGTGTCATGGCTGCCGCCGCCCGATCCTGCCTCAGGACGGGGACCGCCCCGAATACGAGCATGGCGTGTCCTGCCACCAGTGCATCCACGAGACGTCCGAGGCCGACAAGGCGCGGTTCCGCGAACGGCAGAAACAGATCACGCTGGCACGGGCGCGGGGCGAAGAGCATATCGGCGGACAATAGCTTCGAATCCCGCAAAAAAGCTTGCGATGATGCGCCCGGCGTTAAAATATGGCCGGTACCCGTGCTTGGGGAGGGGGGACGATGGCGCATGATCCAACCACATTGCAGGATTGGAAGCCCACGCTGATCGCAGCGATGGGCCTTGTCATGCTCAGTGCTCTGGCTTGGTACATTCTTTCACACCTGACCGAATCCGCCGCCGGCGACACAATCGGAGCCGCGGCCACCATCGGGTTGGCGATTTGGCTTTTCTCGCAGACCTGGTACTACATGGCGCTTGTGCGCTCGCCCAAGCGGCAGTTGCTGCTGATGGGAATTTCCTTCATCCAGGTCGTGCCGTTTCTGTTCGCTGCAGTCTACGGGTCATACGGGTACTACGATCTGTGCGTTGAAGGCGCCCGCGGTCCGGCGGATGTCCTGTATTTCTCGTATGTTACCTTCACGACGGTTGGTTTTGGTGACTTGCGGCCAGTTGGTGTGTGCCGCGCCCTTGCCGTGGCTGAGGCGATTACCGGCTATATTCTACTGGGCCTGTTCGTGGCAGCGGCCGTGGGGCTGTATGGTCGGTCGCATCGTCATCGCCATGACAAAGACGCCTGAGCCCGCCGGCCACATTTCTTCACTTGTTCCGATCAATCCATTGCGACATCGCACGTTTGTCGCGGAAGCACTCGCTGGGGATCGGGCGGCGTTTTGTGCGCGAGATCCACTCGGCAAAGGCCACCTGTTTACCCGTCGGGTAGTCGGCAAAGGGGGAGGGATCGTGCGGCTTGTGCGCCGAAATCCAATCGGACATGGATCGCCGGTCGCGCTGCGCCTCGACCGGGATCTCCAGAGCGGACTGCTGGGCGATCGCGCGCGCATAGTTCATCTGACGGTCTGTGACGGGCAGAATGTGGTAGTCGTTGGTCGGCCCCATCGGGGTGGATTTGCGCAATGACTGTTCCATCTGGTGATCCTCCGATCATGCAGAACAGAAATGGAACATTAACCATTTTTTTCAAGAGGGTCCCTTTTTTGTTGGCAAAAATTCGCCCAAAGCAGCGCTTTATTGACTGATCAATCAATAATTATTACCTGCGGATGAAACCGACCGGCACCTGACTCCCCGGGGCCCGAGAAAAAAGGATCCGCAATGAATGTTCAGCCCAAGGCCAGCCACTTTGTTGATGGCGAATATGTCGAAGACACCGCAGGCACCCCGATCGACGTGATCTATCCGGCCACGGGCGAGGTCATCGCCCGCCTGCATTCGGCGACGCCGCAGATCATCGAACAGGCTCTAACAAGTGCAAAGCGCGCGCAAAAGGCCTGGGCGGCCATGACCGGGACCGAGCGCGGCCGCGTCCTGCGCCGCGCCGCCGACATCCTGCGCGACCGCAACCGCGAGCTGTCGATCCTGGAAACCCATGACACCGGCAAACCGTTGCAGGAAACGCTGGTGGCCGATGCGACCTCGGGCGCGGATGCGCTGGAATATTTCGGCGGGCTGGCCGGGTCACTGACCGGTGAGCATATCCCGCTGGGCGGCGGCGATTTCGTCTATACCATCCGCGAGGCGCTGGGCGTCTGCGTCGGCATCGGCGCGTGGAACTACCCGACCCAGATCGCCTGCTGGAAGGGCGCTCCGGCGCTGGCCTGCGGCAATGCGATGGTGTTCAAACCCTCGGAAACCACCCCCTTGTCGGCGTTGAAAGTGGCCGAGATCCTGATCGAGGCCGGTGCGCCCAAAGGCATCTACAACGTGGTTCAGGGCTATGGCGACGTGGGCGCCGCGCTGGTCACCGACCCGCGCGTGGCCAAGGTATCGCTGACCGGCTCGGTGCCCACGGGCCGCAAGGTCTATGCCGCCGCGGCCGAAGGCATGAAACACGTCACGATGGAACTGGGCGGCAAGTCGCCGATGATCGTGTTCGACGACGCCGATATCGACAACGCCGTCTCGGGCGCGATCTTGGGCAATTTCTACTCATCCGGTCAGGTCTGTTCCAACGGCACGCGGGTCTTTGTGCAGAAGGGCATCAAAGAGGCCTTCCTGACCCGCCTGACCGAACGCCTTGCCAAGGTGAAGATCGGCGACCCGATGGATGAGGCCGTGAACTTCGGCCCGATGGTCAGCGAGGCCCAGATGAACATCGTTCTGGGCTATATCGAGAAGGGCAAGGCCGAGGGCGCACGGCTGGTCCATGGCGGCGCGCGGCTGGATCGCCCGGGCTTCTACATTCAGCCCACGGTCTTTGTCGACGTGACCGACGACATGACCATTGCCCGCGAGGAGATCTTCGGCCCCGTCATGTCGGTGCTGGATTTCGAGACCGAGGACGAGGTGATGGCCCGCGCCAACGCCACCGAGTTCGGCCTGGCCGCCGGCGTGTTCACCAACGACCTGACCCGCGCCCATCGCGTGGTGGCCGAGTTCGAGGCGGGCACCTGCTACATCAACACCTACAACCTGGCCCCGGTCGAAGCGCCGTTCGGCGGGTCAAAAATGTCGGGCGTCGGGCGCGAGAATTCGAAGCTGGCGATCAACCACTATTCGGAAATGAAAACCGTCTATGTCTCGATGAACGACGTCGAGGCACCCTACTAGACGATCCCGAACCGGGATTCCGGTCCAACTTGCCCTGTTCCCGACATTTGGGGTCGGGAACAGAGCATACGGTGTCCGCACACTGTGGCTGACTTCTGAGGCAGAGGGTGACGCGCCCCCGCCAGTCAGGAGAAAAGCCCAATGAGAACCCATGCACAGGCCGTCGTGATCGGAGGGGGCCTTGTCGGTTGTTCGATCCTCTACCACCTTGCCAAGCTGGGCTGGACCGACGTGATCCTGCTGGAACGGGACGAGCTGACCAGCGGTTCAACGTGGCACGCGGCGGCCAATATCCACGGGCTGCACGACAACAACAACGTCACGCGCATCCAGCACTACACGATGAACCTGTACAAGCAGCTGGAGCAGGAAACCGGGCAGGGCTGCGGCGTGTTCCAGCCGGGCTCGCTGTATCTGGCCCAGACCGAGGCGCGCGAACACCAGCTGCGCCTGCAAGAGGCCAAGGCGCGATTCTATGGCCTGAATTTCCATGAGATCAGCCGCGAACAGGCGATGGAGCTGCACCCGCTGGCGCAGTTCGATGACATCCGTTGCATCATGTATGAACCCGATGGCGGCAACGTAGACCCCTCGGGCGTGACCCATGCCTATGCCGCCGGCGCGCGCGCGCTGGGGGCCGAGATTCAACGGTTTTGCCCCGTAATAGGGACTGAACAGCAGCCCGACGGCTCGTGGATCGTGCGCACGGAAAAGGGCGACATCCACACGCAATGGGTGGTCAACGCAGCCGGGTTGTGGGGGCGTGAGGTGGCCGCACTGGCGGGACTGGAACTGCCGCTGCAACCGACCGAGCATCAGTATTTCGTGACCGAGGCGATTGACGAGGTCGCAGCACTCGGCCGCCGCCTGCCCTCGATCGCCGACCGCGACGGCGAGTATTACTTCCGGCAGGAGGGCAACGGCCTGCTGATCGGCGCTTATGAGAAGGACATGCGCTTCTGGGCCGAGGACGGCACACCGCTGGATTTCGCCCATGACCTGTTTCCCGACGATCTGGACCGGATCATGGAGAACGTGATCCGCGCGACCGAACGTGTGCCGGTGGCCGCGACCGCAGGTGTGAAACGGGTGATCAACGGCCCGATGATCTGGTCTCCGGATTCCAACGCCATCTGGGGTCCAGTGCCCGAACTGCGCAACTATTTCTGCTGCACCGGCATCATCCCCGGATTCTCGCAATCGGGCGGGCTGGGGCTGTTGGCCGCGCAATGGATGATCGAGGGCGAGCCGCAATACGACATGTTCGCCTGGGATCTGGCGCGGTTCGGCGACTGGGCCGACAAGAACTTCACCAAGGCGCGGGTCGCCGACCAGTATTCCCACCGCTTCGCCATCCATTTCCCGAACGAGGAACGCAGCGCCGGCCGCCCCGCCCGCGTGCGCCCCGCCTATGAGATGCAGAAACAGTTGGGCGCGGTCTTCGGCCTCAACTGCGGCTGGGAACACCCGCTGTGGTTCGCCGACCGGCCCGGAATGGTCGAAACCAACGGCTTCACCCGCCAGAACTGGTTCGAACCGGTGGGGCAAGAGGCCCGGATGCTGCGTGAAAGTGTGGGCGTGATCGACATTTCGAACTTTGCCAATTACGTCGTCAAGGGGCCGGGCGCGCATGACTGGCTCGACCGGCTGGTGGCCAACCGCGTGCCGACCGAGGTGGGGCGGTCTTGCCTGACCCCGCTGATTTCCGTGCGTGGCGGCGTGGCGGGCGATTTCACCATCACCAAGACGGCCCAAGACGAATACATGATGATCGGCTCGGGCATGGCCGAACGCTATCACCAGAGGTTCTTCAACATGGTGGACCTACCCGAGGGCACCACCTTCGAGGTTGCCACAAACCGCATCGCAGGCTTCAACATCGCCGGCCCGAAATCGCGCGAGGCCTTGCAACGGCTGACCAACGCCGACCTCTCGAATGAGGCGTTCCGCTTCATGCGCTCGGCCACGATCGAGGTTGCCGGGGTCACCTGCCTTGCCATCCGCGTCAGCTTCACCGGCGATCTGGGGTGGGAGCTGCACTGCGCCGAAGAGGACCAAATCAGACTCTATACAGCGCTTCTGGACGCTGCCCGCGCCTGTGGTGGCGGGCCGGTCGGCGGCCGTGCTCTGGGCGCGTTGCGGATCGAAAAAGGCTATGGCTCATGGGGGCGCGAGTATTCGCAGGAGTACTGGCCGCATGAAGTCGGTCTGGATGGGCTGATCAAGCCAGACAAGGATTTCCTGCACAAGGCGGCCTGGCTGGCGATCAAGGACAATCCCGCGCGCGAGGTGCTGTCGATCTTCGAGGTTGATGTCACCCACGATGCCGATGCCAGTGGGGGCGAGCCGATCTTCACCCCAGATGGTACGCCCGTCGGGCGCGTCACCTCGGGCGCCTATGGTTATACGGTCGGCAAGTCACTGGCCATCGGATACGCCAACCCAGCGGTGGCTCAGCCGGGTGACGAGGTGCATGTCTTCATCCTGGGCAAGCCGCACAGGGCGTGGATCCTGCATGCGCCTCCTTTCGACCCAAAGGGCCTGCGCCTGCGAGACCAGAAACCGGCGATGGAGGGCGCCAGGTGACCGAAACCTTCGCCCGCGTTGCCGAGTTTGTTCTGAACCGCCCGGCGGACCAGATGCCCGACAGCGCGCGCGAATCGGCGGCCCTGATGCTGCTGGATACATTGGGCATCGTGATCGCATCGACCCCGATGGAGGCCGGCGTGATCGCCCGCGATACTGCCGCATTGCTGTACGGATCGACAGATCCTGCGTTCTCGGCGCGGATGCTGTGCGACGGGCGCCGGGTCAGCCTGGCGGGCGCGGCCTACGCGGCCGCCACGCAGACCGACAATCTCGACGGGCACGACGGTTACAACCCGACCAAAGGGCATATCGGCGTGGTGGTCGTGCCCGCGCTGTGCGCATTGGCCGAGCACTGCCCTGATCTTTCCGGACCCGATGCGCTGGCCGCCGTCATCACCGGCTACGAAATTGCGGGCCGCGCAGGTATCGTGCTGCATGCCACCGTCAGTGACTATCACACCTCGGGGGCCTGGAACGCACTGGGCGTGGTTGCAATGGCGGCCCGCTTGCGGGGCCATTCACCGGACCAGTTGCGCCAAGGCCTTGGCATTGCCGAATATCACGGCCCCCGCAGCCAGATGATGCGCGAGATTGCCAACCCGACCATGCTGCATGACGGGTCGGGCTGGGGCGCGCTGGTGGGCATGTCGGCGGCAATTCTGGCCGAGCGCGGCTTTACCGGCGCCCCCGCCATCACCATCGAGGAGGACCGCGCCGCACCCTATTGGCAGGACCTCGGAACGTTTTGGCAGATGGAACATCAATATGTGAAACCCTATCCGATCTGCCGCTGGGCCCATGCCGCCATCGACGGGCTGCGCACGGTCATGACAAGGCACGCTCTGACCCATGACCAGATCGCCCGCGTCGAGATCCACAGTTTTCACGAAGCGGTTCAACTGTATTCGGGGATGCCCGAGACGACTTCGCAGGCGCAATACTCGCTGCCATTTGCCGTCTCGACTTTTGCGGTACACGGGCGGATCGGGGTCGAGCACATCAGCGGCGATGGATTGTCCGATCCAATGGTCGCCGATTTCCTGAGTCGCATCACCGTATCCGAGTCGGACCGCCATAATTCCCGCTTTCCCGCCGGGCGCTGGGCCGACGTTCAGGTCACGACGCATGACGGTCGCGTTTTCCGCTCGGGCGACATCCATGCCCGGGGAGGGCCTGAGTCTCCGATGTCGCGACAGGACGTCATCGACAAGTTTGTCGAGTTTTCTTCTCCGGAAATCGGAGGGTCTGCTGCCAAGAATCTGAGAAGCGCGGTTTTGAACCTTACCGATCCAGGCACCCGGTTTAGTGACATGGTGCAGCCTCTCTACCGGTCGGCCAAGTCGTCAGCCTGACCGGACCAGCCTTGCAACTGCAGAGGATAGGTCGACAGCGTTTCATATCGTGCGCCGTCCGGCCGAAGTGTCGAAGAGTTGAGGTTGAACTGGGTCACCACCATGGTGTCTTGGGGAACTGGGGTATGCAAAAAGGCCTTGTTTAGAGACGATTCAATACCCCGAACTATGGTGATATGCGGTCGAAAGCGGCGGCGTTGTAGCGTCAGCCCGGCCCGCCTAATGCACTGCAGGACGCTTTCATGCAGGTGCAGGAGTTCAGGATCGGGCTCCACCACCATGTGCAGGGAGTTTCCGAAACTGCCCAGCCCGGACAGTCTGATGGAAAAGGCCGGGCGCTTCAGCGCTTCGAGGTGATCATTCAATTCGATCAAGGCGTTTCGGGTCTGGTCGCCCAGGAAAGCCAGCGTCAGATGAAGGTTTTTAGCAGGCAAACTTCGACCGCAATGTACTGCGCGCGCGACGTCGGCGCATATCTGGGCGATTTCGGAAGATACGGGAATGGCGACAAAACATCGAATGAGCGCTTCGGACATCCGTTGCCCCTGATCTGGATAAGGTTGAATTTGCCGGGCAGTCTGGCGGTGCTTGCTCTTTCAGACAAGCGCATGCTCTCAATGCGAGGCGCACAAGCCGGCTGTTCGTCGCGCGGATCCTGACTATTCCAATTCAGTTGTCACGTTCAGCAATTCGGCTATCTTCTGCCGCGTGTCGGCGCTGGCCTCAAGCAGCTGTTCAGCGTCTGAAATTGGCTTGTCCGGTTCTCGCTGCACTGGCGCACGCAGTGCCGAGCTCAGATCTATGACCTGCCCCAGCGCTGTGTCCTTCGCCCCAACTTTTTCCAAGTTGAACCCCGCCCACCATGACAGGCGCGCGGCGGTATCCTCATCCCCTATGTTTCGCCAAGCCTCAACGGCGGCCGCGTAATTGCCCATATCGGTCAGGGCTTGTGCCCGCACCCTTTCAGCGTCATCGGAGGGATCCTCGGCCAATTCGCGAAGGGCCAGATCCGGTCGGTTTTCCAGCAGCGCGGCCCGCGCCCGAAGGATGGCGCGTTCGCGCCTGCGTGTCCCATCCGAACCTGCACCAGTCAAGTCTCGGGCTTGCTTGGCAAAGCCGAGGTCCGCAAAACGCTTGGCAAGCAACAGCGAAGTCCCGGTCGAAATAGACTCTAAATCGTGTGGTTTCAGGGTACTTGCATACAGCAGAAAGGTCAGGTCATCCGCGCGCTCTGCTGCCAGATGCAAGATACGATTGCGCGTGCCGGACCAGGTCTCGTCTCCGCGATGGGCATCAAGGATATTGAAGGCCGCAGAAAACTCGCCGCCCAGGGCAAGCGCCAGGGCGTGACCGCGGGCCATGACCGGGCCCAATTCAGAATTGCGCAGTTCGATCGCGTAGCCCGAGATCAGATCGATTTGGCGTCGAGAAACGGCCCCACCCTCTGCCCACTTCTTTTCAACAAGCCGGGCCAGGGCAAGCGGGGCTTCCAAATCCGAGCTTGGGTTGTCGATGACGTCGTTCAACAAAATGTCGCCGGTGTCCGCATCTCCCTCAGCGGCAGCAACAGTTGCCTGCGCGAGTGTCACCTCGGGGTGTTGCAGAGTTTGGATGCGATCCACCGAACGTAGCACCCGCCGGGCGGCCTCAAGCTGACCGGATTTGACGAATATGTCGGCCAGCCGGGGCCCAAGGATCCGGCGTAGATGCTCAGGAAGCCTCAGGTACGCCTGTTCCATCCGTTCCTGCTGCGCATCATCCCGCAACTGGCCATCCGCCATCGCGGCCCACATGGCAACCGCGCCGTCGCAGCGTTGCGACCCAAGCAGTTGATTAGGCTCTGATACAGGCTGATCATCAATTATTTGCGCGACCGCTCGAACCCATTCCTGTTCCGGCGATGCATCTTCCATCAACTGCAGAACCTGAATGGCCTCTGAACCGAAACCCCAGTGTGCCAACAGCTTTGCGAGCTTGAGCGCGATGGATCTGTCGACCCTGTCGAACTCCAGGAACAGCCCTGCACGCAGCTCAGCCACCTGATGCGCAAAGGGTCGACCGTCAGACCAGGTGTCGAACCCCAATTCGGCATCCGAAATACACGCTGGCAGCGACTCCAGAGGTTGCAGAGGTGGCTCTCCCAGTTTGCCCAACTCGTCAAGGATCGAGCTTACCTGGATATGGGCAGGCAGATCCCGCGCGATGTCTGGAAGCGCTTCCGGCACCGAAGCACGCGGACCCGGAGGTGTGACGTTCAGGTCGACAAGCTCGCGATCCGCGCCTTGCAACAGACGGGTCGAAAGGCGCTGCTGCAGGCCATCGCGATCCAGTTGCAGAAGGGGGGCAACCAATTCAATTGATGGGGCTTCGGCCTGTGGACGACGTTTGGAAGTCTGCTCTGGGATCATGATCGATGGAATGTCCAGACTTGGCGGAGGCAAGGCTTTTTGCGCCGCTATGTCCACAACGATCATCGTATCCTTGTACAAAAAAGCGGTCGCGGCGCAGTCACAGCCGAAGTCCAGCTCAAGCGGTGCGCCGGGATCGGCCTGCGATATCGCCTCAAGCCGGCCTGCGGACAATCGTGCAAAGACCGATCCGGTCTTGAATTCCACGTCGTCTAATTCGACAGCCAAGCGCGCGCCATTTTTCCGGTGGGCGAGGCTCCAGTTGGTGCCCGCAGGAACGCTGAGAACAAGCCGCGTGAAGCCGTCATGTTCGCCGGACCGCACCGGAACATCCTTTGCCAGCACTCCAGTTGCCGATGCGCTCAGGCCAAGGGTCAGGAGCAAAACCCGGATCATGCTGCTGCCTGCTTGATCTCTTTCAAGGCTTCTTCCAATTCGGTGAAGCCGGGGCGATTGTGGGTCGGCGTGTTCTGGCGACCAACCTCGATACACATTGCGGGGTTGTGATTGTGCAAGTTTGCAACCAGAACTTCCCGGATCAGTTGATAGAAGTGATTGTCTTCCTCCACGACCGCTTTCAGCTTTCCGGCGAAGGGGCCGACCAGCCCGTAGGCCAGAAAGACGCCCAGGAAAGTCCCGACAAGGGCACCACCGATCAACTTGCCCAAGACCTCGGGCGGTTGGTCGATCGAGCCCATGGTCTTGATCACACCCAGAACGGCCGCGACGATCCCCAGTGCCGGCAACCCGTCCGCCACGGTTTGCAGGGCGTGGCTGGAATGCATGGCGTGGTGGAAATTGGCATCCATCCGCTTTTCCAGAACCTCTTCAACCTGATGGGGATCGTCATAGTTCATCGCCGCCGACCGCATGGTGTCGCAAATCAGGTCCACCGCCTCTTTGTCCGCCTGTATCTTGGGGAAGGCCGCAAAAATGGCTGAGTTTTCAGGGTCTTCTATGTGCTGCTCGAGCTCGACCGGATTTGAACGGGCAAGCCGGATCAGCGAGAACAGAAGGCACAGCAGATCGCGGTAGTCTTCGGGCTTCCACTTCGGGCCTTTGAAAACCTTGCCCAGATCCTTGATCGTGTGTTTGACCGCCGACATGTCATTGCTGATCAGAAAGGCGCCGATGGCAGCCCCGCCGATCATCATCATCTCGAACGGCAGAGATTTGAGGATGATGGCCATCTTGCCGCCGGCGGCGAGGTAGCCGCCGAACACCATTACGAAAATAACGACGATTCCAAGAATTCCGATCATGTGGTCTCTCCGGCAGAGCGGTCTTTGAGGGTGGGGCTCATGGCGGCTACTCAGTGGGGGCGTTGGCGTTGCGTCCGGCCATTACGACGCTGATGGTATAGGCGGCCTCGGGGCTGAGACCGGCCATCACACCCGCAGCAGCCTCAGGCGGCATACGCGACAGGAAACCGGCCGCAAAAACCGGGTCCATCGTTTCGAACAGCGCCGCGGCGTCCTTGGGCTTCATGTTCTGATAGACATCGGTCAGACGGGTAAGGTCGGTTTCAGCCGCCTTGTCCGCCACGGCCAATGTTTCGCGCAGCGATACCTCGGCCTCTTGCAAAGCGGAAAGGCGCGTCGCGATGGCCTCGTTGGCAATCTCCAGGGCACGCTCCCTGTCGCGCAGCACGCTCTCCCGCTGTTTGACGGCTGCTTCCCGACGCAGCAATTCGGTCAGCAAGGCTTGCATGTCCGGCTTTTCGTCCGAGCCGGCGCTGTGTGCCGAGACTTCCGAGGGGTCAGACCCCCTTGCCAAAGCCGGCCCAGCCTCCAGCCCCAGCCGTAAGATGGCGGAACTGATCATCAAGGCTGAAATGAGGGTCAGAACGCCACCACGCGGTCGACGCTGGGCAGGTTGCAGGCTGCGCATCAGGATCGGGCCTCGCTACCTTGCGCCTTGTGCCTGAAGAACAATAGGCCTTTGGGAATCGGGCCCGGATCCTCTGCGGAGTCGTTGGTGGATTTGACCTCGGCTTCCGGCTTGGATGGCTTTGGTTCCACAGCTGCAGGCTTGGCGGGTTGCTCGGGTGCTCGAGGCCCGGATTCCTCTTTCAGCGAGACCGGTTCCGCCTCGAGCGGTGACGGGTTTGTGGTTTCGGCCGAGGAACTTGCAGGCGCTTCAGTCGCGGGTTTGTCCTCAGGGATCACGTCGTGCATCGACGCCATGATCAACTCAAGCCGCTGTGCGACTGACTCGGCGCGCTCGGTCAGATCCTGCAGTTTGTGTCCGGACTGGTCAGATGCAGCACGCGCGGCATCCAGGGATTTTTTCAGTTCTTCCGCCTGTGCGGACAGCACGGAAACCGCGCCACCGACGCCCCGCTCCAGGTCCGTGAACCGCCTGAGGCGTCGGGACAGAACAAAACAGTACAATCCGGCCCCCAAGGCGCCGGCGACCAGCAGAATGTCCGAGATCAGTTCCAATTTCGCCTCCTAGTTCAATACGAATTCCGTGACCAGAACGTCACGTACCCGACCTTCGCCAACGACGATGCCGATGCGCCGCAGCAGGTGCCCGCGGATGCGAACCAGAGCCAGCGAGTCTTCGAGGTCAGACAGGTTGATGGCCCGGAGATAGCCGTTCATCACGTCCATGATGCGGGGAATCATCTTTTCCACCTCGGCCTCGTGACCGGCGGCCACCTCAAGTTGAGCGTGGAATTTCAGATGGCGCGAATCGCCGGAATTCACGGACACGATCACGGGCGGTAGGTCGACGAACCCGACATCCGGCAACGCATCGATTGCATCTCCGACGTCCGCGGTTTCCGCTGTTTTTCCTTCGGCCTCTGGGGCTTTGCCCAAAAGCCCGGACGCGGTCACATAGTACCCGCCCGCAGCACCCAGCAGCGCCAGAACCGCGCCAATCATCAGTCCCTTTTTGCCTGACTTCTTCGGGCCTTCTGCCTCATCCACGGTCGCGTCTGTCATGGCGTCCTCATTCTTGCGTTCGGCACCCGTCATAACCCCGCAGGGACTAACCGATTGTTAAGGGCAATCGTTCAAACAGGGCACGAGCCGCACAGAATGTCGGCGAGTCGGAGGTGAGCGTGCAGCAGATCGGAACTGTCTGGGCAAGTTTGGGCAGGCGCAAACAAATCATCGTGGCGGGGGCGGCTGTCGTCGTGTTCCTGAGTGTCCTGGCGATGTCGCGGTTGGTGACATCGCCATCCATGACACTCCTCTATGCGGGGCTGGAAAGCGGGGCAGCGGGGGATATCGTCCGGGCCCTGGATCAACGCGGTGTCACCTACGAGATTCGTGGCGGCTCAATCTATGTTCCGGGCTCGCAACGCGACGAGTTGCGCATGACCCTGGCAAGCGAGGGTCTGCCTGCAAATGGCAGCCGGGGTTATGAACTGCTGGATACGCTGAGTGGGTTCGGTACAACCTCGCAGATGTTCGACGCTGCCTATTGGCGCGCGAAGGAGGGTGAACTGGCGCGAACCATCGTCAGCAGTCCTCACGTAGGGCAGGCGCGGGTTCACATTGCCAGCGGGTCCACAAGCCCGTTCCAGCCGAGCGTTTCGCCAACCGCTTCGGTCTATCTGGTGCCATCCGGGGCCAAGATCACGGTTGAGCAGGCCAAGGCGATCCGTTTTCTGGTGGCCTCCGCCGTGACCGGCCTCGCGCCCGAGGATGTCGCGGTGATCGATTCCAACGGTGCGGTGATCGGCCCGCAAGAGACGGCGGTTGCCGCCGACACTGCCGATGACAAGGCCAAGGTCCTGCGCGACCGCGTCCTGCGGCTGGTCGAGGCACGCGTCGGACCTGGCAATGCGGTGGTCGAAGTCAGCGTCGACACGGTCACCGAGACCGAATCCATAAGAGAGCGGCGGTTCGACCCCAAGGGCCGTGTCGCAATCAGCACCGATGTCGAGGAACGGTCGGATACCTCCCGCAATCAATCGTCTGATGTGACGGTCGCGTCCAACCTGCCGGACGGGGACGGCAATGGCAGCGATGAATCGAATTCTTCAGCCACGCAAACCCGCGAGCGGATCAACTATGAGGTTTCAGAGACCGAGCTTGAAGTTCTGCGGGTGCCGGGGGCCATCAAACGCCTGACGGTTGCCGTGCTGGTCAACGGAACCCGAACAACGGACGCCACCGGTGCCGAGGTTTTTATGCCGATGGCACAGCCGGAACTGGACGCTCTGGAAGAGCTTGTCGCCTCGGCCGTGGGCTTCAATGCGGATCGCGGGGATGTCATCACGCTGAAATCCCTGGAACTGCCCAATGTCGAACCGCAAGGAACATTGGCGACCGCTTCGGTCTGGCAAAGCATCCATCTGGATACGATGTCGCTGATACAGATGGCAGTGTTGGCCATCGTATCGCTGGTCATGGGGTTGTTCGTGATCCGGCCGATCCTGACCGGTTCGGCCGCAGTGCCAGCCTTGCCGCCTGCCGAAGCCTCCGCCGATGGCGGCGCGCCATTTCTTGTCGGTGAAATCTCAGAAGCTGATGGACAGGAATTCAGCGCTCTCACAGGCCAGGGTGAAAACGGAGGCTCTGTGCCTGCGATTGGGTCCACGGCAAGCGAAGATGCGGTCGGCCGTCTGCGCGCCATGATCGGGGACAAACAGGAAGAGACGGTCGAAATTCTGCGGAGCTGGCTGGAAGAAAACGAGGAGAAGGTGTGATGTCGATCGCCCACCTGCTCGAGGATTTCACCGCTCAGGCCGACGGCGCGAATCTGCGATTGCTGGACGAAGAAGCTTTGGAGGAAGAGCGGCTTGCCGCTTTCGAACGCGGATATGGTGCCGGGTGGGAGGATGCGTTGCAGGCCCAAGCCCAAGGTCGCGCTGCGCTGACCGAGGATATGCGGGCTGCCTTCTCCGATATGTCCTTCACCTACCACGAAGCTCTGACCCGGATGACCTTGTCGCTTGAACCGATGTTCAGTGCTCTGGTTCAGACCGTCCTTCCGCACGCGTTGGATCGGGGGCTTGCCGCCCGCGTGATCGAGCAGTTGAGCGAAATGGCCAAGGCGCAGGTTGCAAAACCGATCCTTCTGTTGGTTCCACCCGGTGTTGAAGGGGATGTCGAGGCGTTGTTGCCCGCCGACATCACGCCCCTCCCCAAGGTCGTCGCGGACCCCGAGTTGCTGCCGGGTCAGGCGCGGTTGCAGGTCGGCACCGCCCGGTCCGAGGTTGATTGCGCCGCGCTGCTGGACGCGATCGCCGCCGCTTTCGACGCATATGTTTTTGAGGCAAAAGAGGCTTTGTCAAATGAGTGACGCACCTGCATCCAAACCTGAAAGACCCAACCCGTTCGAAGCCGTTCCCATAGAGGTGACGGTTTCCGTTGGTCGGGCGCGCCCCTTGATACGCGACCTGTTGACCATGGGTGAGAACGCCGTTCTGACCTTGGACAAACGGGTCGAAGATCCGGTGGATCTGTATGTCGGCGATCAATTGGTCGCCCGTGGTCTGCTCGAGGAAATGGAGGGGGACAATGCCGGTCAATTGGCGGTGCGTCTGACCGAGATTTCGGATTTCCAGAACGGACTTGGATGATGCGCCGGGCGGCCTGGTGTGCAATTGCGATCCTTGTGCTGACGCCAGCACTGGCATCGGCACAGGAGCTGTCGCTGTCATTGGGCGACGGCGGATCCATATCGGCGCGAACCATTCAGTTGATCCTGCTGATCACGGTGCTCAGCCTGGCACCCGGCCTTGCGATCATGGTGACCTGTTTCCCCTTTCTGGTCACGGTACTGGCCATTCTGCGGCAGGGGATCGGATTGCAACAGTCCCCGCCCAACATGCTGATCGTCAGCCTGGCGCTGTTTCTGACCTACTTCATCATGGAGCCGGTCTTTACCCAGGCTTGGGACACCGGGATCCGACCGATGGTCGAAGAAACACTCGCGGTAGAGCCTGCATTGGAACGTGCCATGGTGCCGTTCCGCGAGTTCATGGTGGCGCGGCTGGATGGTGACACGTTTCGGGCCATGGCGGCCTTGCGCCCCGACACCGCTTCGATGGAGCTGTCGCCGGAGGCGCCACTGTCGGTTCTCATGCCGTCCTTCATGCTGTCCGAGGTTGCCCGCGCGTTCCAGATCGGATTCCTGATATTTCTACCGTTTCTGATCATCGATCTTGTAGTGGCCGCGGTACTCATGTCGATGGGGATGATGATGGTGCCGCCCGCCACGGTTTCGCTGCCGTTCAAACTGGCGTTTTTCGTGATTGCAGATGGGTGGTCCCTGATCGCAAGTGCCTTGGTGCGAAGCTATTCCTAGCCTGCGTGTGGACAGTCTCAGCGCCGGATCTGCAGCCGTGCCCGCAGACCCTGATCACCCGCTTCAAAGCGCAGCGAGCCGCCATGCTGCTCTGCCACAGTTGCAACGATTGTCAGGCCCAGTCCGAACCCGTCGGACGACCCGATGTTCGAACCGCGCCGGAACGGGGCCATCAGCGCCTCGATATCCGAAACGGACAAGTTGGTTCCCTTGTCTTCGACGACAATCGTGGCGGTTTCCGCGTCGGTTTCCAGTTCAACCGTCGCGTGGCGCCCGTATTTCAGCGCGTTGTCGATCAGGTTCGTCAACGCCCGTTTCAATGAGATCGGTCGCGCCATGACAAGGATGCGGCGGGTTTCCGGAAGCGAGCCATGCCCGCGCCGCGACATGAAGAGCGACGCCGCGCCCTCCACCTCGACCGGGGCGACTTGTTTCAGGGTCACAGGCAGATCCATATCCTGGTAGTCGGCAACCAGCGACTCGACCAGTGAGGTGAGAGAGATCTGGCGCGGGTCCTCGATGCTCAGTTCCGAGCGGGTGTAGGTCAACACGCTTTCGATCATGCCGGTCATCTGGTCGACATCGGACTCCAGCTTCTCTCGCAACTCGGCGTCCGGAATCAGCGCCGCGCGCAGACGCACGCGGGCCGCTGGCGTCCCAAGGTCGTGGCTGACGCCGGACAAGACAGTGGCACGCTTTTCCAGCTGTGCGCGTTCGTCCTCAAGATGCGTATTGACCGCCGATACGATGTCGCGCAGTTCGGCCGGCCCGGACATGTCGTAGCTGTCCGGACCCCCGCTGCGCCGGCGGTCACGCAGCGACTGGGAGAACCGCAAAAAGCTGTCTGTCACATTGCCGACTGATGTCAGAATGATCGCAAGTGCCACGACGGCCAGAAAGATCGCAGGCAGGCGCAGGTCGGCCGGGGCCGCATCGCACCCCCAGACCTGCGTACCGTCGATCTTCTGCCACGCGCCCTGTCCGAACCGGCCCACCAGAATGGGTTCGCTGCAATAGGTGGCCAGCAGGCGTGTCAGGTTGCCCATCTTCTGCGGCCCGGTCTGATCGCTGCCTGACACGATGTCGGATACCGGATAGACCAGCCGGTCGGACAAGACCGCAAGCGTCAGGTTCCGCCCGCTGAGCGGCGCGGAGCTGTCGGTCAGAATGGACAGGTTGGTCAGAAACCGGCGTCCTGCAAGGTCGGGCAACTGCTCGAATTCACCCGCATCGGCCAGACTTGCGGCCTCGGGCGGCAGTGGCGTGATCAACACGTCGGGATGCGAGGCGCGACCTTTGCGCAGATCTTCGTAGACCGAGAACCCGGCAACATAGGCCCGGGTCAGATATGCGTCCCAGTTGCGAACGGATGAAAACCACAGTCCGGCCGCCAGTAACCCGGCAGCAAACGCACCCAGGCTCCAGGCCCAGCCCAGATCCCGCAGGCGCAGGGTCATGCCTCCTGTTCCACGGTGACCTCGCAGGCGAAGACATAGCCGACACCGCGGGCCGTGCGCAGCATCTGCGGATCTTTGGGGTTGGTCTCGATCTTGGACCGCAGCCGCCCTACTAGGACGTCGATGGCCCGACCCTGCGCTTCGGGTTTGTCACCGGTGCCGGTCACGTCCAGCGCGGCGGCGATCTCGTCGCGGGTCAGCGGAATGTGCGGGTTGGCCAGCAGCACCTTGAGCAGCGCGGTTTCGCGCTGCGACAGCGACACCTGGTACCCGTCCGGGGCATGCACCTCGTCACGTTTGCCGTCATAGACCCAGCCGCCGAAGCGGAACGTACGGATACGCCGACGATAGGCCAGCGATGGCGTGCGCCGCGCGCGCTGCATCACCGCGCGCACGCGCGCCAGCAGCAGTTGCGGGTTGAACGGCTTGGCGATGTAGTCGTCGGCGCCAACCTCGTACCCGGCCATGCGTTGGTGATCGGCCGACAGGGCCGACACGAAGATGATCGGCACGTCCTGCTCGCGGCGCAGCCGGGCGCAGATCTCGACCCCGTTCTCGTCACCCAGCATGACGTCCAGAAGGATCAGGTCGATGCGGCCTGATTTCAGGTGTGCCTGCACCTCGCGCTCGGTGGCTGCTGGCAGGGCAATGAACCCGTTCTGGTGAAAGAACTGGGTCAACATCGACCGGATTTCCGGATCGTCATCCACAACCAGCAGACGTGGAATGCTCACGCTGTTCCTCCCCGATTTCCCCCTCGACGCTGCCCTCAATTGTAACAGACTGCAACAGATTCAAGGTCAACGTAACACGCTGTAACAAAAGGCGGGAAAATTTGCAGCCCGCGCCGGATACATGGGAAATTTGTCATTGCCAGACGGCAAGCCGCTGCCGGTAATGTCCCGCATCGCTGCCCCGCGGCAGCAAACAAGGATCTGGGAGGATACCAAACATGAAACGTTTCGCACTCGCCACGGCGTCGTCGCTGGCCGTTCTGGCTGGCACGTCGGTGATGGCCGAACCGCAGGCCGAAGTTCTGCACTGGTGGACGTCGGGCGGCGAGGCCAAGTCGGTCGCCGTTCTGCAGGAGGAATTCGCGTCCAATGGCGGCACCTGGACGGATATGCCCGTTGCAGGCGGCGGCGGAGACGCGGCGATGACCGCGCTGCGCGCCCGCGTTCTGGCCGGCAACGCGCCGACCGCCGTTCAGCTGAAAGGCCCGGCGATCCAGGAATGGTACGAAGAGGGTGTTCTGGCGGACATTTCGAACGTTGCCGAGGCCGAGGGCTGGGCCGAAGTCCTGCCCGCCTCGATCGCGGCGCACATGCAGTGCGAAGGCACCTGGTGTGCCGCACCGGTCAACGTGCACCGTATCGACTGGATCTGGGCAAATGCCGACATCCTGGCCGCCAATGACATCGAGATGCCGACCACCTGGGAAGAGTTCAACGCCGCTGCCGAGAAGCTGCAGGCCGCAGGTATCATCCCGCTGGCCCACGGTGGTCAGGCCTGGCAAGACGCAACCGTCTTCGAAGCAGTTGCGCTGGGCATCGGTGGACCCGAGTTCTTCAAGAAGGCCTTTGTCGATCTGGACCCCGAGACTCTGACCTCGGACACGATGGTTCAGATTTTTGACCAGATGCGCACCCTGCGCGGGTTCGTTGATGAGAACTTCTCGGGCCGCGACTGGAACCTGGCCACCGCCATGGTCATGAACGGTGAGGCCGCCTTCCAGATCATGGGTGACTGGGCGAAGGGCGAATTCCTGGCCGCCGGCAAAGTCCCCGGCGAAGACTTCCTGTGTGCCTCGACCCCCGGTGACGGCTATCTGTACAACGTCGACAGCTTTGCCATGTTCGACGTGGACGGCGACGACAAGCGCGCCGGTCAGGAGCTGCTCGCCAAGCTGATCGTGGCCCCCAAGTTCCAGGAAGTGTTCAACCTGAACAAGGGTTCGATTCCGGCGCGGACCGACGTCGCACTGGACAAGTTCGACATCTGCGCCAAGATCTCGGCCGAAGACATGGGCGCTTCGTCCGCCAATGGCTCGCTGCTGCCGTCCTACGCGCATGGCATGGCGCTGCGCGGTGCGCAGGCTGGTGCGATCACCGACGTCGTGACCGCGCATTTCAACTCGGATATGTCCTCGGCTGACGCAGTTCAGCAACTGGCGGACGCGGTGGCAAACAGCTACTGATCCAACACGCTCTGCCCCCTATACTGCGGGGCAGAGCATCTTTCCCCGGAGGAAAAAATGTCCGAATGGCTGGAAAACCACCTTCCCAAGGTGGTGCTGGCACCGTCGTTCATCGCCGTATTGATATTTGTCTACGGATTTATCGGATGGACTGCCTGGGTGTCGCTGACCCGATCGAAACTGCTGCCGAAATACGAGATCAAGGGCTTCATCCAATATGAACGCCTGTTTGACTCGCCCCGCTGGGACACGGCGATCAACAACCTCTACGTCTTTGGCGCGCTGTTCATCGTGATTGCGATGGTGCTGGGCCTGCTGCTGGCGATCCTGTTGGATCAGAAGATCCGCGTCGAAGGCGCGATCCGCACGATCTATCTTTACCCGATGGCGCTGTCGATGATCGTGACCGGCACCGCGTGGAAGTGGATCCTGAACCCGGGTCTGGGTATCGAGGCCATGGTCCAGGGCTGGGGCTTTCCGAATTTCAAGTTCGACTGGCTGGTGAACCCGGACTACGCGATCTACACGATCGTCATCGCCGCGATCTGGCAGAGCTCGGGTTTTGTCATGGCGCTGTTCCTGGCCGGACTGCGCTCGGTGGATGGTGAGATCATCAAGGCCGCGCAGGTCGATGGCATCCCCACTTGGCGGATCTATACGGCAATCATCATTCCGTCGATGGCTCCGATCTTCCTGTCGGCCTTCATCGTGTTGGCGCACCTTGCGATCAAGAGCTTTGACCTTGTCATTGCCCTGACAGGCGGTGGTCCGGGTTACGCAACCGATTTGCCCGCAACATACATGTACGCGATGGCGTTTTCGCGCGGCGATATCGGCCAGGCGGCGGCGTCCGCGATGATCATGATGCTGGTCGTCTTTGCCATCGTGGTTCCTTACCTCTACTCAGAACTGAGGGCGAAAAATGACTGATCTGTCGATGCCCCAAACCCGAACCCGCAGCCAGAGTGCCACGGGCAAGATTGCCCTGCGTTGGTTGCTGTATGTCCTGCTTGGTCTTTTTGCGCTCTACTACCTGATGCCGCTTTTCGTGATGCTGACCACATCGCTCAAAAGCCTCGAGGAAATTCGTACGGGATCGCTGATCTCGCTGCCGCGCGAGGTCAGTCTGGATGCCTGGAAAACCGCCTGGTCAGGCGCCTGCACCGGTATCCAGTGCGAAGGCCTGCGGCCCTATTTCTGGAACTCGGTCCTGATTGCGGTCCCTGCCGTGGCAATCTCGACCCTTCTGGGGGCGTTGAACGGATTTGTCGTCGCGCAGTGGCGTTTCAAAGGGGCCAACATCATCTTTTCTCTGATGCTGTTCGGTTGCTTCATCCCGTTCCAAGTGGTCCTGCTGCCGATGGCGCGTCTGCTGGGCATGATGGGGATCGCCGGAACCATTCCGGGCCTGATCTTCGTCCACGTGATCTATGGGCTTGGCTTCACAACGCTGTTCTTCCGCAACTACTACGTCACCATCCCGGCCGAGCTGACCAAGGCGGCGCGAGTGGATGGTGCCGGGTTCTTTCGGATCTTCTGGTCGATCTTCCTGCCGCTGTCGCTGCCCATCATCGTGGTGACCGTGATCTGGCAGTTCACCCAGATCTGGAACGATTTCCTGTTCGGCGTTTCGTTCAGCCAGGCGGGCACGCAGCCCGTGACCGTGGCGCTCAACAACATCGTCAACTCAACCACCGGCGTCAAAGAGTACAACGTCGACATGGCCGCCGCGATCATCGCGGGGCTGCCAACGCTGCTCGTCTATGTCGTTGCCGGTAAGTATTTCATCCGCGGCCTGACCGCCGGTTCCGTGAAGGGATAACCCATGGCTCCCATCCTCGATATCCAAAACCTGTACAAGAATTACGGCGCAACCGAGATTCTGAAGGACATCAACATCTCGATCGAACCGGGCGACTTCCTGGTGCTGGTCGGCCCTTCCGGCTGTGGTAAGTCGACCCTGCTGAACTGCATCGCCGGGCTCGAGCCGATCTCGGGCGGGACGCTGTCGATTGGCGGCAAGGACATGACTCATGTCAGCCCCAAAGACCGCGACATCGCGATGGTGTTCCAGTCCTACGCCCTGTACCCGACCATGTCGGTGGCCAAGAACATCACCTTTGGCATGAAGGTGCGCGGCGTCGATCAGGCAACTCAGGACGCCAAGCTGAAAGAGGTCGCCTCGCTTCTGCAGATCGAGCCGTTGCTGAACCGCCGCCCCAGCCAATTGTCGGGTGGTCAGCGTCAGCGTGTGGCGATGGGCCGGGCGCTGGTGCGCGACCCCAAGCTGTTCCTGTTCGACGAACCGCTGTCGAACCTGGACGCCAAGCTGCGGGTCGAGATGCGGACCGAGATCAAGAAGCTGCATCAGACGCTGGATGCCTCGATCGTCTATGTGACCCATGACCAGATCGAAGCGATGACCCTGGCCACCAAGATCGTGGTGCTGAAGGGCGGTGTGGTGCAGCAGATCGGCACTCCGGCCGAGATATACAATCGCCCCGCCAACCTGTTCGTGGCCGATTTCATGGGCTCGCCGGCGATGAACCTGATCCCGGCGCGGGTCCAGCGCAACGGGACCGGCACGCAGGTCGCCATTGCGCGGGATGGGGCTGACCCGATCGTGCTGACGGATACGCGCGATCTGGACCTGCCCGAAGAGGTGATCCTGGGCCTGCGCCCCGAGGATATCGCTGAATCCGGGTTCCGCGCTGGTGCCGGTGTGCAAGAGGCCGCCTGCCTGGTCGATATGGTCGAACCGGCCGGTGCCGATACCTACGTCGTGTCGGAACTGGGCGGCAAACAGGTCACAGCCCGCCTGCATGCTGAGACCAGTGCCAGGGCCGGTCAGATGCTGAACCTGGCCTTTGACATGAGCAAAGTGTCCTATTTTGCGAAAGCGACAGGCGAACGCCTGAACTGAGCCACGAAAAAAGCCGCGCAGGGATCCTGCGCGGCGTCATCACTACTCTGACCGGTTGGTTCAGCCGGTCTTTTTCAGGTCATTGATCAACTGATCCAGGTTGCCCTTGCGCGCATCCAGCATGGCGCCGATCTCGGTCCGCTCTGTCAGCAGCAGGTTCACGCCTTCGATGAACATGTTGTAGAACTTGTCGCGACCCGATTTGTCCGACACCAGGAAGGTCACTTCGAACGGCGCTTCGCCGCGCAGCTTGACGCTGCTGCGAACCTCGTAGCCGGCCTTGATCTTGCGGGCATTCTTCACGGTGACCTCACCCCCGATGAATTCGCGGAAGCGTCGACCGTATTTGCGCGAGATATACCCTTGGAAAGCCTTGGTGAATTCGCGCATCTGGGCATTGCTGGCGCTGCGGGCGTCGGCGCCCAGCGCATAGCGTGCCATGATCGGAACGTCGGCATATTGCACGAAGATCTTTTCGAAATCGCGCAGCATGGCGCTTTCGGATTTGCCCGACTCGATCACGCGCGTGATGTCGGCAACGACGCTGTTGACCAGTTGTGTCGCGCTGGCCTCGGTCAACGCCAGGGTCTGCTGCGGAAGGCCAGCCACGGCCAGCCCGGCCAGGGCGGTGGCGGCAAAGGTACGGCGGTTCATGGCGTTATTCAGCATAGGGGTCCTCATATGGGTCCTCGTAAGGGTCAAGGTATGGGTCCCTGACCGGGTCGGTGCCGGTATCGGCGTAGGGATCGGAATACAGACCCAGATAGGCATCCTCATCGTCCCTTGCCAGTTCGAACCGGCGGTTTTGCAAATAGATCAGGCGGGCCTGAGCGTAACTGTCTGCGCTTTCGTACAGAATCGAGTCGACCGTGTCCGAGAATCTGCCCCGATCGCCCATCCGCCGTACCACCTCGGCATAGACGCCCAGGTTGTCGGCCGGTCGCGTCGGCGAGAAGTTGATCGGGTTCGAGAACAGGTTGACCACAACGCCGACCGCATCCCGGGTCGTCGAGGGGCCGTAGAACGGCAGTTCGACATAAGCCCCTTCGCCGAAGCCCCAGACATGAAGCGTTTCGCCGAAATCGGTATCAACCGGCGGCAGGTTCAACTCATCCGCCGGTTTGGACAGACCGAACCCGCCCACGGTCGAGTTGATCACGAACCGCAGCAGGGCGTTGCCCGACTGTTTCAGATTGCCCTGCAGCAGATAGTCGACGGCCTGTCCGGGCAACGAGATGTTTTCAGCGAAGTTGTTGAAGCTGGTGACCATCGGGTCGGGTACGATTTTCACATAGCCTTTCGAGGCCGGGCGGAACAGGAACCGGTCGACGCCCAGATTGAACTTGTGAATGCCGCGATTTGCGTTTTCGTAGGGGTCGAAGACCTCGCCGCGGGCCGCTGCGTCCTGGGGTTGCGACGCGCAGGCCGACAGAACCGCGAACAGCGACACTGCGACGATGTGCTTGAAACGGATCCGGTTGGACACGGTCTTGGTTACTCCCGATCGTCCGGATGTAATCCAGCCGGACACTCAATCAATACGTTTTCTCGTTGGCACAACGGACCAATTCAACGGCACATAGTCGTTTCGCACTCGAAAGGAAACTCCTAGCGTTTAACCCGCGCGCCGGACCCGGGTAAAGTGGCCTGCATTCAACACATCCGCATGAGTGGAGACCTGCCCAAATCGCGGGCAAATGCGAAATTGCCGGTTTCCGGCTTTCCGTGGGCGGTGTTCCCGGTTAGCGTCCGCCCGAGTCACATGAAGTTGAGGACAATCACATGAGCATCGCAGCCAAACTGGAATCCCTGGGCGTGACCCTGCCGGACGCCCCCGCACCGGCAGCCAATTACGTGCCGTTCGTGCGGGTGGGCAACATCGTCTATGTGTCGGGCCAGATCTCGAAGGACGATGCGTTGATAACCGGCAAGCTGGGCGCCGATATGGATGTGGCCGCCGGTGCGGCGGCGGCCCGGGTCTGTGCCATCAACCTGTTGGCCCAGGTCAAAGCGGCCTGCGGCGGGGACATCGACAAGCTGGTACGGGTGATCAAGCTGACCGGATTCGTGAACTCGACCGCCGATTTCACCGACCAGCCGCAGGTGATCAACGGCGCGTCCGACTTCCTGGTCGAGGCGCTGGGCGATGCCGGCCGCCATTCGCGCTCGGCCGTCAGCGCCGCATCGCTGCCGCTGGGCGTGGCCGTCGAGATCGAAGGGATTTTCGAGATCCAATGACACCGTCTCTGCCTCGTGTGTTCATGGGCGCGCCGATCGCGCATCGGGCGTTGCATGACATTCGCCAGAACCGCCCGGAAAACAGCCGGGCGGCCATCCGGGCCGCCATTGCTGCGGGCTACGGGATCGAGATTGACCTGCAGTTGACGTCGGACGGCCATGCCATGGTGTTCCACGACTATGATCTGACGCGCCTGACCGGGCGGCCGGGCGCCATTCAGCAGATCACCCGGGCCGAGGCCGCGGACCTTCCGCTGCTGCACGGGGACGAGGGTATCCCCTCGCTCGAGGAAGTTCTGCAACTGGTGGCGGGCCGCGTGCCGTTGCTGATCGAGTTCAAGGATCAGCACGGTGCGATGGGGCCTGTGGACGGGCGGCTGGAACGGGATGCGGTCGCGCTGCTGAAGTCCTATGACGGTCCGGTCGCGCTGATGTCGTTCAACCCCAACTCCGTGGCCGAGCTGGCCCGGCTGGCGCCGGAGATTCCGCGTGGGCTGACGACCTGTTCCTACAAGCCCGAAGTCGAGCATCTGCCGGCCGAGGTCTGCGACCACCTGCGCGACATCCCCGATTTCAACCGGGTTGGCGCCAGCTTCATCAGCCACGAGGTGCAGGACCTGGCCCGCCCCCGCGTGGCCGAGTTGAAGGCGCAAGGCGTGCCGATCCTGTGCTGGACGGTGCGCTCGGCCGAACAGGAGGCCGAGGCGCGAAAGGTGGCCGACAACGTGACCTTCGAGAACTATCTGGCCGCCATTCCGGGTTGAACCCGGCTGCTGGCGTCACAGATAGTTCAGGGGACGCAGGAGGGCACATGGACCAGTCACAGATCGAGATACGGGTTCTGTCGGCGCTGGATCAGATCCCGGCGGCCGAATGGGACAGTTGCGCCTGCCCCGAGGCCGCCGACGGCACCCGCCCGCTGGACCCGTTCACCACGCACCGGTTCCTGCGCGCGCTGGAAGACAGCGGCTCGGTCGGGCGGGGCACCGGCTGGCAGCCGCAATACCTGACCGCCTATCTGGACGGCCTGCTGATCGGGGCCGCGCCGATGTTTGCCAAGTCGCACAGCCAGGGCGAATACATCTTCGATCACAGCTGGGCCCATGCCTATGAAAACGCGGGCGGGCGGTATTACCCCAAATTGCAGATCGCTGTGCCCTTCACCCCGGCGACCGGGCGGCGGTTCCTGACACGGCCCGGCTATGACGGGATCGCCATGTCGGCGCTGGTGCAGGGGGCGGTGCAACTGGCCGCCGACAACCGCCTGTCGTCGCTTCACGTTACCTTCTGCACCCAGGACGAGGCGCTGGCCGGGCAGCGGATGGGCCTGCTGGCGCGCGACTCGCAGCAGTTTCACTGGCTGAACGACGGCTATGCCGATTTCGACGATTTCCTCGCCGCGCTGTCTTCGCGCAAACGCAAGAACATCCGCAAGGAACGGGCGGAGGCCAATGCCTTTGGCGGCGAGATCCGCACCCTGACCGGTGCCGATCTGCGCCCCGAACACTGGGACGCGTTCTGGGAGTTCTATCAGGACACCGGCGCACGCAAGTGGGGCTCGCCCTATCTGACGCGGCAATTCTTTGACATCGTTCACGAAACCATGGCCGATGACGTGGCGCTGGTGCTGGCCGAGCGGGGCGGATACCCGATCGCGGGGGCGCTGAACTTCATCGGGCGCAAGACCTTGTTCGGGCGCTATTGGGGCTGCAACGAACATCACCCCTGCCTGCATTTCGAACTGTGCTACTATAGGGCGATCGACTTTGCCATCGCGCATGGTCTTGACCGCGTCGAAGCCGGCGCGCAGGGAGAACACAAGCTGGCGCGGGGTTATCTGCCCACGCGCACGCACAGCCTGCACTGGATCGCCGATCCCGGCTTTGCTGACGCCGTCGCGCGGTATCTCGAGGCCGAGGCCCGCGCGGTGGGGGAAGAGATCGAAATTCTGACGGATTACGGCCCGTTCAGAAAAGCCAACCCGGAGGAACAGCAATGAGCGAACTTCTGTCGACCGAGACCCGTGGCCCGCTGCTGGATCCGCTGTTCAAGAACGGCTGGACCATGGTCAAGGATCGTGACGCGATCACCAAGACCTTCATCTTCGACGATTTTGTCGATGCCTTCGGCTGGATGACCAAAGTGTCGATCTTTGCGGAAAAATGGAACCACCATCCCGAATGGTCCAACGTCTACCGCACGGTCGAGGTGGTGCTGACCACTCATGACGTAGGCGGCCTGTCGTCTCAGGACGCCAAGCTTGCGCGCAAGATGGACAGCCTGCTTTAGCCGCGGTCGCCCCGCGACCCCATGCCCCCAGCCAGCATCGCTACCTCGCCCAGACGGCGGAACTCGGCCGGGGTCACGGTGCCGTCGCTCACTTCGATGTCGCGCGGGATCCCGGCGGTGCGGTTGCCCATCATCCGCACGCTGCGCGCCGCGGGATTGATGTCGAGACAGCGCGTCTGATAGCAGGTCAGACCAGCCGTATTGATCTGAATGCGCGCTTGCCCATCCGGCCCGGTCACGACCGGCGCCTGCGGGACGTCGCACGCTGCCAGCAATACGACCGCACCAAGCCAATGAAATACTCTCATGCCTGCGCTCCTGTTGGTCACAGGGTCAGCCGTTCCGGGGCGCCGGGCCTCAATCCAACTGACCGTTCCGGTCTTTGTCCGCAGACAGGAAATCGTCATTCATCTGCGAGTCATACTCTGACCGAGAGATAGAGTTGTCGCGATTGCGGTCAATCTTCTGGAACATCTTGATATCCATGAACGGCTTGGCTTCGTCCAGACCGAGCGTGCCGTTCTTGTCATCGTCCATTTCCTGATAGGCATAATCCGAAAAGGCATCGAATTCGTCGCGCGACAGGAAACCGTCATTGTTGGCGTCGATCGCGTTCAATTCGCGCTCATTCAGTTCGGCCACGCTGTCTGCTGCGGCAGGTGCTGCCATCATCAGGGCCGACATCAATAGAACCGAGTGTTTCATCCTGGCGCTCCTCAGCATGCGAATCTCTGGCCTTCGACCCCGCCGGCCACGGCGCCGGCTGCGGTCAGAATATCCTTGCCCGACCCACCTCCGAACTGGTTGCCGATGGCGCCGCCGATCAACGCTCCGCCCAGAGTGCCGCCAAGACAGGCGATCTCGTGCTGGCGCGCAGCCTGTTGCTGCGGTGTTGGCGCAGGCCCGCACGCGGTCAACAGCCCCGCGCCGCCCAAAGTAATGACTGCTAAAAATCTTTTCATGAATGAGCTCCCGGTTCCCATGCAGGAACACTGACACATTCCGACGGTGCGGGCCAAGTTAATTGGCCTTCATCCAACATGACCTGTGGCATGGCCCCGGTTCGCACCGGGGCCGCCCTGTCAAATGACTTCGAGCAAGCCTTCTCCGGCCGAAATCTCGCAGGCGCCGGGGCTTTCCTCGAGGTTCAGCGCCACGACCTTGCCGTCTTCGACCAGCATCGCGTAGCGCTTGGAGCGCGAGATCAGGCCGGCGGGCGGGGCGTCGAAATTCATGCCGATCGCCTTGGTGAACTCTGAGGCCGGATCGGCCAGCATGGTCAGCCCGGCCGCGGTCGCACCCGTGGCCTCGCCCCAGGCCTTCATCACGAAAGGGTCGTTGACCGACACGCAGATGATCTCGTCCACGCCCTTGGCCGCGAACTGGTTCTTGGTGCGCATGAAGCTGGGCACATGGGCCGAGTGGCAGGTAGGGGTGAACGCGCCGGGCACGGCAAAGATTACCACTTTGCGGCCCTTGACCTTGCTGGAGACCCGCACCTCTTCCGGTCCGTCAGCGCCCATCTGGATCAGGGTTGCTTCGGGCAGGGTGTCGCCGGTTGAAATCATCTTCATGCTCCTGTCGATTGAAATTGCAAACTCGCTCCTTGCCGCAATATAGGTGGGCGGGTGGCACAAGCCACGGGAAATCGACAGGGGGCGGACCAGATGAGCCATATCGTCGTGATCGGAGCCGGGCAGGCGGGGTCATCACTGGTGGCCGGGCTGCGCAAAGGCGGGTTTGACGGGGCGATCACCCTGATCGGGGCGGAACCCGTGCTGCCCTATCAGCGCCCGCCGCTGTCCAAGGCCTATCTGCTGGGCGAGATGGAGCTTGAACGGCTCTACCTGCGCCCCGAAAGTTTCTATGCCGAGAACGATATCACCCTGCGTCTGGGCCAGCAGGTGGGCGCGATCGACCCGGCGGCCAAGACCGTGACCATAAGCGGTGAGGTGATATCCTACGACCAGCTTGCCCTGACCACCGGCTCGCATCCGCGCCGCCTGCCTGCCGCGATCGGCGGAGACCTGGCGGGCGTGCATGTGGTGCGCACGCTGGCCGATGTGGACACGATGGCCCCCGCCGTCACCCAAGGCGCGCGGGCGCTGATCGTGGGCGGCGGTTATATCGGGCTCGAGGCCGCGGCGGTCTGCGCCAAACGCGGCGTGCAGGTGACGCTGGTCGAGATGGCTGACCGCATCCTGCAGCGTGTCGCGGCCCCCGAGACCAGCGACTATTTCCGCGCACTGCACAGCGCGCATGGCGTGGACATCCGCGAAGGCGTAGGGCTGGACCGGATCACCAGCGAGAATGGCAAGGTCACCGGCGCGGTGCTGGGCGACGGGACCGAACTCGAGGTCGATTTCGTGGTGATCGGCGTGGGCATCGCTCCGGCCACCGAACTGGCCGAAGCGGCCGGGCTTGCCATCGAAAACGGTATCAAAACCGATGTGCAGGGCCGCACCTCTGCCGCCGATATCTGGGCGGCGGGCGATTGCGCCTCGTTCCCCTACAAGGGCCGGCGCATCCGTCTGGAAAGCGTGCCCAACGCCATCGACCAGGCCGAGGTAGTGGCGCAGAACATGCTGGGCGCGGGCAAGGATTACGTGGCCACGCCCTGGTTCTGGTCGGACCAGTATGACGTGAAGCTGCAAATCGCCGGGCTGAACACGCGTTATGACCGGGTCGTAACCCGACCGGGCGAGGGGGCGACCACCTCGTTCTGGTATTACCAGGGCGATCAGTTGCTGGCGGTGGACGCGATGAACGACCCGCGCGCCTACATGGTCGGCAAGCGCCTGATCGACGCAGGGAAAACCGCCGATCCGGCGGTGGTGGCCGACCCGGCAGCGGATCTGAAACCGCTGCTCAAGGCGTGAGGATCATCGCCGGAGACTTCCGGGGCCGGGCGCTGGCCTCGGTCGGCAAGGGGGATGCGGGCGCGCATCTGCGCCCCACCACCGACCGGGTGCGCGAAAGCCTGTTCAACGTGCTGAACCACCTGATCGATTTCGACGGGCTGCGGGTGCTGGACCTGTTCGCCGGCACCGGCGCGCTGGGGCTCGAGGCGCTGTCGCGCGGCGCGGCGCATGTCACCTTCGTCGATGACGGGCGGGTAGCGCAGGGGCTGATCCGCAAAAATATCGACCTGACCCGCAGCGCCGACCGCACCGCCCTGATCCGCCGCGACGCGACACGGCTGGGCGACAATCCCGGCGCGCCGTTCGACCTGATCTTCCTCGACCCGCCCTATGGCAAGGGACTGGGGCAAAAGGCTCTGGCAGCGGCGCTGAAGGGCGGCCGGCTGGCCGATGGCGCGCTGGTGGTCTGGGAAGAGAACGCCCCGATGGCCCCGCCCGAAGGCTTCAGGCTGCACGATGCGCGCAAATACGGCGACACCCATATCTCTCTGATGTGGCGGGACGGAACGCATGCATGATCTGGTGATCTTTGATTGCGACGGTGTCTTGGTCGACAGTGAAACGATCTCCAACCAAGTGATGGTCGACAACCTGGCCGGGTATGGGCTGAACCTGTCGCTGCAGGACTGCATGTCGATGTTCGTGGGCGGCACCATGTCGGGCGTCCGGGACTCGGCTCGCAAGATGGGTGCTGACCTGCCCGATGACTGGACCGAGCAGATCTATGCGCAGATCTATGATGTTCTGCGCGCGGGTGTTCCCGTGATTCCGGGAATCCCCGAGTTGCTGCGCCATCTGGACGAACAGCGCATTCCATTCTGTGTGGCCTCGAACGGGCGTCGCGAGAAGATGCAGATCACCCTGGGCCAGAACGGGCTGTGGGACCGGTTCCAGGGCGCGATCTTCTCGGCCCATGAGGTCGGCAGCGCCAAGCCCGAACCGGGGTTGTTCCAGACCGCGGCTCGACATTTCGGTGCGAAGTCGCCGGTCGTCATCGAGGACAGTGCGAACGGTGTGACCGCCGCGATCCAGGCCCGGATGAGGTGCCTTGCCTATGCGCCGCATAATGACGGCGCGCGCATGGCCGGGCTCGGGGCTGAAGTCATCCGTGACATGAAAGAGGTGCCGCGGCTTTTGGGTCATTGACCGGCCTGTGCTAGACTGCGGTCATGGACCGCGCACTTTCACGCCCACTCTGGCCCGCCCGGTTCCAGGCGCAGGCCACCTCAGGACCCGAGCCACAGCCTCGGCCCGCACCCGTCTTTATTCAGGACGCGGTGACGCCTTGGGGCCCGGACACCATGCTGCTGAAGCTTCTACGCGATCAGGCTGCCGATCAGGAGGAGTAAGTCGGGTGGAACTTGCCGCCCGGTGACAGGGTAAAGATCTCGAACCCGTCCGCCGTCACACCCACCGAATGCTCGAACTGCGCCGACAGCGACTTGTCGCGGGTCACGGCGGTCCAGTCATCGGCCAGCGTCTTGGTCTCGGGACGGCCCAAGTTTACCATCGGCTCGATGGTGAAGAACATACCTTCTTCCAGAACCGCGCCGGTGCCCGGGCGGCCGTAATGCAGCACGTTGGGCGGCGCGTGGAACACGCGGCCAAGCCCGTGCCCGCAGAAATCGCGCACGACGCTCATGCGGTGGGCTTCGACGTAAGACTGGATCGCATGGCCAATGTCACCGAAGGTGTTGCCCGGCTTGACCATCTCAATGCCTTTGAACAGGGCGTCGTGGGTCACCTGGATCAGCCGCTCGGCCTTGCGCGGCAGCTTTCCGGCCACGTACATGCGCGACGTGTCGCCGAACCAACCGTCGACGATCACGGTCACGTCGATATTCAGGATGTCGCCATCCTTGAGCTTCTTGTCCCCGGGAATCCCGTGGCAGACCACGTGGTTCACGCTGATGCAGCTGGCGTGCTGATAGCCTTTGTAACCGATAGTGGCCGATTTCGCGCCGGCGTCCTCAACCATCTGGGTGATGATCCGGTCGATCTCGCCCGTGGTCTGGCCGGGAAAGACATGCTCGGCAATATCATCGAGGATGCGCGCCGCCAGAGCCCCTGCCGCGTGCATGCCGGCAAAGTCAGCCTGTTCGTAGATGCGGATACCGTCCTTCGTCAGACGGCCACGATGCTCTTTCATTCGTGCGGGGCTCCAAAAAATTCTGCGCAGCATCCTTTCTACGCTGCTTGTGCAGAAAGTACCAGAGGGCGCAGGGACGCGGGTGCCTGCCCTGATCTGAATTTGGATGCGGGGGGCGAAACGTCAAGGGACGTTGCCGCGTTTTGCGCGGGTGGTCCGGCCCGGCGTCAAAAGGCCTCGACCGATGCCCGGATTTGGGGCCAAATGAATGTACACAGACTCATTTGGTCGGGAAGAGAGGAGCCGGATGAATGTCGCAGAAACGGGAACTGATATCGAATGGAAACCCCATGGAGGCGGTCGTCGGCTTCAGCCGCGCCGTCCGGGTGGGGAATTTCATCGCGGTCGGGGGGACTGCCCCGGTCGATGCGCAAGGCAAGACAGTCGGGGTCGGGGACGTCTATCTGCAGACCAAGCAATGCTTTGAGATCATCAAGGATGCGCTGGAGCGTGCCGGATCGGGTTTGCAGGACATCGTCCGAACCCGCGTGATCCTGACCGATATCGACAATTGGAAGCAGGCGATCGAGGCCCGCAAGCTGTACTGTCTGGGCGCGCGACCCGTGGACACGATCATGGCGATCAACAGGTTCGTAAATCCCGAATGGTTGGTTGAAATCGAGGTCGACGCCGTCGTCCCCGATTGAATTGCTGTGCGGCGGAAATCGACCGGCCTTCAGTCGCTGGAAATCGTCGCCTGCGGCTGAACCCAGACGCCATCCGGTGAGATGCGCGTACCACAGACCACGTGTTCAACCCCATTGGCCCGGGCAGTCGCAAACGCTGCCGCGTAGGCCGGATCGATATCCGCGGCCAACGCGAATTTGCGGCAGTCCGTGCGCTGAACAAGGTAGAGCAGGATGGCCCGGTGTCCTTGCGCGGCCATTTCAGCCAGCTCCCCCAGATGTTTGGTGCCCCGAGCGGTGACGCTGTCGGGGAATTCGGCCAGCCCCGGTTCGCGCGACAGGGTCACGCTTTTGACCTCGACATAGGCGTCGGGCAGCCCGGGTTGCGTCAGCAAAAAGTCGATGCGGCTGTTCTGGCCGTATCTGACCTCGGGCCGCACGGTTTCATAGGCGGCCAATGCGGGGATCTCCCGGGCTTGGAGCGCAGCGCGCAAGGCCCGGTTGGGGACCGAAGTATCAACGCCGGTAAAATGGCCGTTTTCATGATCGACCAGCCGCCAGCCGAATTTGAGCTTTTTCTTCGGGTCTTCATTAGACTCAAGCCAGATCTTTTCGCCCGGTTCGGCCAGACCCATCATCGAACCCGGATTGGCGCAATGGGCCGTCACCTCGCGCCCGTCCTCAAGCCTGCAGTCGGCCAGAAAGCGTTTATAGCGGCGGATCAGGCGGGCGGGCACAAGAGGGGTTTGAAAGCGCATGGTTCCGGGCCTATACCTGCCGCAAAGGTCGATCAAGAGGAGAGCGTGCCATGCCCAACCCAACCGCTGCAATGCTGGTGATCGGGGATGAAATCCTGTCCGGCCGAACCCGCGACGCCAACATGCATTATCTGGCGCAGGAGCTGACCAAACACGGCATCGATCTGAAAGAGGTCCGCATCGTCAGCGACGAGGCACCGGCGATCGAGGCCGCCGTCACGGCGCTGTCGCAGGGCTATGACCATGTGTTCACCAGCGGGGGCATCGGCCCTACCCATGACGACATCACCGCCGATTGCATCGCCCGCGCGTTCGGGGCGCAAATCGATGTGCGAGACGATGCCCGCGCCCTGCTGCAGGCGCACTACGACCAATCGGGGCTGGAGCTGAACGAAGCGCGCCTGCGCATGGCGCGCATCCCTGACGGGGCAACGCTGATCGACAACCCGGTTTCCACCGCGCCAGGGTTCACACTAGGTAATGTCCATGTGATGGCCGGCGTCCCATTGGTCTTCCAGGCGATGGTAGCCAGCGTGCTGCCCACCCTGACCGGAGGCAAGCCATTGTTGTCGCAGACCCTGCGCGTAGATCGGGGAGAAGGTGACATTGCTGCGACCCTGGCCGCCGTGGCCGAGGAATTCGGCGACGTGTCGATCGGGTGTTACCCGTTCCAGATCAACGGCGTCTTCGGGGCCAACGTGGTTGTTCGGGGCACTGACGGGTCGCGTATCGATGCGGTCACGACGCGACTGGCCAAGGAGCTTGGCCTGTGACGGTAGACTGGGCGGCAGTGGTCGATGGCACCTGGCCCGCCGCATGGTATGAGCAATTGGGTCCGTTTCTGCTGCGCGAAGGGCAGGGCGGTGGATCACGCGTATCGGCGGCCAGCCGTACCGGCCCGGTCACAGCGACCGACATCGAGGCGGCCGAGGCGGCCATGCTTGCGATGGGCCAAAAGCGCATCTTCTGCCTGCGCCCCCACGACGCGGACCTGGACGAAACCCTCGCGCAACGCGGATACGAGGTACTGGATCCGGTCAACATCTATGCCTGCCCGGTCTCACAGCTGACGGACCAGCCGGTCCCGCCGGTCACGGTGTTCTGCCTGTGGGAGCCGTTGGCAATCATGCGCGAAATCTGGGCCCAAGGTGGCATCGGGCCTGCCCGGCTGGCCGTGATGGAACGGGCAACAGGTCCGAAAACCGGACTGTTGCTGCGTCACCGCGATCAACCGGCCGGCACCGCTTATGTCGCCATACATGATGGTATCGCCATGCTGCACGCGCTTGAGATCGTACCCGCCCACCGCCGGCAGGGGCTGGGCCAATGGGCAATGCGCGCCGCGGCCTTTTGGGCGCTGGACAATGGCGCGCATACCCTTAGCGTGATCTGCACCAAGGCCAATACCGGCGCCAACGCGCTCTACCACTCTCTGGGGATGGAACGCGTCGGAGAGTATCACTATCGCCAGCTGGTCTGAGAGGAGACAGACGTGACCGATCGAGACATGCCCACCGCGCTTGACCTGCCAATGGTGGATCCGCTGCCGCCCGAGACGCAGAAATACTTCGATATCTGCGTCGAGAAGCTGGGCATGGTCCCGAACGTACTCAAGGCAAACGCCTTTGACATCGACAAGCTGAACGCGTTCACGGGCATGTACAATGACCTGATGTTGGCGGACAGCGGGCTGAGCAAGCTGGAACGTGAGATGATCGCAGTCGTGGTCTCGTCGATCAATCGGTGCTTCTATTGCCTGGTGGCCCATGGTGCCGCCGTGCGTCAGCTGTCAGGTGATCCCAAGCTGGGTGAAATGCTGGTGATGAACTACCGTGTGGCGCCGCTGGATGCCCGCCAGCGCGCGATGTTGGACTTCGCCGCAAAGATGACCACCGCCAGCGCCGAGATCGAGGAACCGGACCGCCAGCACCTGCGCGATGCGGGGTTCACCGACCGCGACATCTGGGACATCGCAAATGTTGCGGGCTTCTTCAACATGTCCAACCGGGTCGCCAGTGCCACGGCGATGGTGCCCAATGACGAGTATCACGCGCAGTTTCGATGACCCGATTTTCTGTCCTTCTTTTCTGTCTGATCGCGGGTCCTGCGGCGGCGCAGGACCTGTCGCTGCCAGCGAGCGCCCGACAAATCAGCCAGCGCGTCAGCCCGCTGGACAGCTACCAATTGCCGACCGGCCCGTTTGCAGACAACGCCGTTCCCGCGCGCACGGTCGAAGGCCGGATCGAGCGCACCACATGGCGGTTGCAGGCCGGTTCCAGCACGACGCTGCAGATCCTCGACCCGCTGCGGGATCAGCTCAAGGCGCAGGGTTTCGAGATCGCTTTTGAATGTGAGGCCCGCACTTGCGGTGGGTTCGACTTCCGCTTTGGAACCGAGGTGGTGCCGACGCCCGACATGTATGTCGCAATCAATGATTATCGATTTCTGTCAGCCACTCGTGGAGCCGAAGCCCTGACCTTGCTGATCAGCCGAAACCCGCCCGACGGGTATGTGCAGATGATCCGCGTCACTCCGAAGGGTCAGACCCCACCGCCGCTGGTGGTCGAGGAAACGGTGATTGGGGGCGACGGGCTGGTTGCCAACCTGGTGCGGGATGGACACGTAATACTCGGCGATCTCAGCTTTGAGACAGGCGAAGTCGCCTTGGGGGCCGGGCCGTTCGAGTCGCTGGGCCTGCTGGCTGGCTACCTGGCCGAGACCCCCGGCGCGCGGCTGGCGCTGGTTGGGCACACCGATGACACCGGCGACCTGCAGGCCAATATCGAAGTTAGCACACGCCGCGCCCAGGCTGTCCGTGCGCGATTGATCGAGGCACATGGAGTGGCAGAGGACCGCGTGCAGGCGCAGGGCGTCGGCTACCTCGCCCCGATCGTTTCCAACGCCACCCCGGAAGGGCGCGAACAGAACCGCCGGGTCGAGGCTGTTCTGCTGTTGAACTGACCAAGAAAAAAAGCCCGCGCAACTTGCGCGGGCCGGTCAGTCTTCACTGGGAGGTCTTACCAATCCATCGGACCTTTTTCGGCAAAGGACTCGACGAGGAAATCAATGAACGCCCGCACCTTGGGCTGGGTGAACCGGCCCGGCGGGTACACCGCATAGACGCCCTGAACCTCGTCCGGCAGCGAGGGCATCGCGTCGACCACCTGGCCGGATTTCAGCGCGTCCGCGTAGAGATAGCTGGGCAGGTAAGCGATTCCGAGGCCCGAGATCGCCGCATTCAACAGGGATTGACCGTCGTTCACGCTCAGCCAACCGGCCGTGCGCACCTGCCTCTTTTCGCCCGAGGGCGCGGTCAACTTCCAGACGTTGCCCGAGGACTGGCTGGAGTAATGCAGCAGCTTGTGTTCGTTGAGGTCATCGATCTTTGCCGGGCGCCCGAACTTCTCGATATAGCTGGGGGCCGCAACCATGCGTTTGACCGTTTCGGTCAGCTTGCGGGCGCGCAGGGTGCTGTCTTCCAGCTCGCCGATGCGCACGGCCACGTCGAACCCTTCGGAAATCAGCTCAACATAGCGATTGTTCAAGACCATGTTCACGGTGATGTCGGGATAGGCCGCCAGGAAACCGGACAGAACGGGCGACAGGTGGTTCACCCCGAAATCAGTAGCCACACTGATGCGCAGCAGACCTGAAGGCGCCGATTGCATCGACGTCACCAGCGCGTCGGCTTCGCCTGCATCATTAAGCACACGGCGAGCGCGGTCGTAATAGGCCAGCCCGATCTCGGTCGGCGACACGCGGCGCGTCGTGCGGTTCAGCAAACGCGCGCCCAAGCGGGCCTCCAAGCTCGACACGTGCTTTGACACGGCTGATTTGGAAATGCCCATCTTTTTGGCCGCGTCGGTGAAACCACCTTGGTCCACCACGTTGGCGAAGGCCTCCATTTCTGTCAGTCGGTCCATTCTCGTTCCCCAGGTCGTCTGTTCGTTGACCGACCATCGCCTCCAATCTGGGCGGAAACTGGGCAGACATGGGATAATATCAGGGTTTTGAATCGGATCGTTTGCGCTTCGGAAACGCGGAAACAGTGGTTTCCCTCCTGCATCCGCCCCCTGTTTGCGTGTTCTTTTCTGGTAATTTCTCGCAACGTGCTAAAGTCAGAATGGCATTTTTGTGACCAGGGAGGAGATCATGAAAGCCATTCTAGCAACTATTTTTTGCCTGTTTGCCCCCTTGGCCTGGGCCGGAGGGGAGACGCCATCGAACCCGGACGCTGAGGTCTATTTCGTCAACCTGTCGGACGGCGACACGGTAACGTCGCCGGTGACGGTGGTCTTTGGCCTCCGCGGTATGGGCGTTGCGCCAGCCGGGACGGAAAAGGAAAACACCGGCCATCACCATTTGCTGATCGATCGCCCCCCATTGGGTCAGGGTGAGGACGGGGCCGACGAACTGGCATATGGGCTGCCGGCTGATGACAACCACCTGCATTTCGGTGGTGGTCAGACCGAAGTCACGTTGGAGCTTGCCCCCGGGACGCACACGTTGCAACTGGTCCTGGGCGATGCGGGTCATGTGCCTCACGCGACGCCGATCGTTTCCGAGGTGATAACGATCACTGTGGAGTAACCCGTACCGGTCAACCGCAGCGCCGGGACCAACCCGCCGAGAGCGGCGGGACGGTTTCGGTTTGATTACATGTGCTTGCGTCGCCTATACACGATTCTGATCGGGGGCGGAGCCATGGTATTTGAATGAACGTTGTTTTTGGGGTCGACCGGAACTTTCTGTATCCCGCATTGCTGTCGGCCTATTCCGTGGTCAAGAACGCCAGCCGGCCTGTTGACGTTACCGTTTTCGGTCAGGATTTTACCGCACAAGACATCGCAGCCGTCGACCAGCTGGATCGTGCGGTCGACAACGGCACGGTTTGTTACCGGGAGTTCCAGTCCGAAACGCTCGGCCGGTTTTCAGAGTTCAAGACGAAATACCCGAAAATCACGCTGCTGCCGTTGTTTCTGCCCGAATTCTTTTCGGGCCGGTGTCTGTTCATTGACGCCGACACTCTTGTGCTGGGCGATGTCTGCGAGTTGCAGGAGCTCGACATGAGTGGCCACGGGATCGGGGCCTGTGTCGACATGGGATTGGTCACGTTGGGCGAAGGCCGCTTTCTGCGCCCATCCCTGCAGAGTGTTCTGAGGCCGGGGCACGAACACCAAAAGTCGGTCACACGCGTTTTGCGCAGCATCCGGTTGGGCTTTCTGCCCGGCGAGAACTACTTCAACGCGGGCATCCTTCTGATGGATTGCGAAGCGATCCGGAATTCACCCGCAGGCAAGGAGCTGGGCGATTTCGACAAGCTGATCCCGCATATCCACGACCTGCCCGAGCAGGATCGGATGAACCAGATTTTTGCGGGTCAGTGGCTCAGACTTCCTCAGCAATGGAACACGCGGCCGCAGATTTGGTACGACGCTCACAGTCCGAAATTCCGGCATACCTCTGCCGAATTTCGAAACCAACTGAAACAGGCAAGCCGGAACCCGAAGATGTGGCACTATATCGGAGGCAAGAAGCCCTGGCGCGCGAAGCCAGCGTCACAAATTCTTCTGCGCCGCGCCTTTCGGGACTACCAGGAATACTTGGTACTGTTCGAGAACGAGACAGGTCTGACTTTTTCCGTTTAAGGCGGGGAATTGGCTCAACTCTCAAAAAAGCCACCCGGGCATCGTTCGGGTGGCTTTCTTTTGTCTGGGTGTTCTCGCCTTGGGGCAGTGGACGGAACGGGTCTTCCCTAAAGTGCAGCGGCCAGCCGCGTGCCCTGGTTGATCGCCCGCTTGGCATCCAGTTCCGCGGCCACATCCGCGCCGCCGATCACATGCGGGGTGATCCCGCGTTCGATCAGTGCATCGGCCAACGACCGCTCGGGCACCTGTCCGGCACAAAGGACAATCGTTTCGGCTTTGATAACCGTCGGGTCCGCGCGCTCTTCTCCGAATGAGACATGCAGCCCCTCGTCGTCGATGCGCTCGTAGTTCACGCCGCCCACGAAGTTCACGTCCTTCATCTTCAGCGTCGCGCGGTGGATCCAGCCGGTGGTCTTGCCCAGCCCCTTGCCATGCGCCTGCTTCTTGCGTTGAAGCAGCGTGACCTGCCGCTTGGGCGCCTCGGGCTGCGGGCCTTCGGGCGCCAGGCCCGAGCGGTGTTGTTCAGGGTCGGCGACGCCCCATTCCTTCATCCACAAGGGCAGGTCGGTGGTGGGCGAGTGGCCTTCCTCGAGCAGGTATTCCGACACGTCGAAGCCGATGCCGCCGGCGCCGATCACGGCCACCGATTTGCCCACCGGGGCCTTGTCGCGCAGCACGTCGATATAGTTCACGACATTGTCGCGGTCCTCGCCGGGGATCTGCGGGTCGCGCGGGTTGACGCCGGTGGCGATCACCACCTCGTCGAACCCGGCCAGATCGTCGGCGCCAACCGCGCGGCCCAGTTCCACAGTGACGCCCAGCGTGTCCAGCATGGTGCGATACCAGTCCACCAAGCCCCAGAATTCTTCCTTGCCCGGCACCTGCTTGGCCATGTTCAGCTGGCCGCCGATCTCGTCGGCCTTGTCGAACACGGTCACGTCATGGCCGCGTTCAGCCGCCGTCATCGCGGTGGACAGGCCCGCCGGACCCGCGCCCACGACGGCCACGCGCTTGGGCGCGGCGGCCTTTTCGATCACCAGCTCGGTCTCGTGGCAGGCGCGCGGGTTCACCAGGCACGATGTCAGCTTGCCGCTGAAGGTGTGATCCAGGCAGGCCTGGTTGCAGGCGATGCAGGGCGCGATCTTGGCCGATTCACCGGCTATCGCCTTGGCCACGAAATCCGCATCCGCCAGCATCGGCCGCGCCAGCGAGACCATGTCGGCGCAGCCGGTCGACAGCACTTCTTCGGCGACTTCGGGCGTGTTGATCCGGTTCGAAGTGATGACCGGAATCCCCACCTTGCCCATCAGCTTCTTCGTCACCCAGGCAAAGGCCGCGCGCGGGACGCTGGTGGCAATTGTGGGAATCCGAGCCTCGTGCCAGCCGATGCCAGTGTTGATGATCGTCGCCCCGGCCTTCTCGACCGCTTGCGCCAGCTGCACCACCTCTTCATGGGTCGAGCCGTTGGGCACAAGGTCGATCATCGACAGGCGGTAGATGATGATGAAATCGGTGCCCACCGCCTCGCGGGTGCGGCGCACCACTTCCAGAGGCAGGCGCATCCGGTTCTCATAGGACCCGCCCCAGCGGTCGGTGCGCTTGTTGGTATGGGTCACCAGGAACTGGTTGATGAAATACCCCTCGGACCCCATGATCTCGACCCCGTCATAGCCCGCCTTCTGGGCCAGCACGGCGGCGTTAACGATGTCACTGATCTGCTTCTCGATGCCCTCTTCGTCCAACTCGTTGGGGGGGAAGGGCGAGATCGGCGATTTCACTGGGCTGGGGGCCACGCATTTCGGCCCATAGGCATAGCGGCCCGCATGCAGGATCTGCATGGCGATCTTGCCGCCCGCCTGATGCACCCGGTCGGTGACGACGGAATGATTGGCCACATCCTTGTCGCTGGCCATCATCGCAGCGCCGGGCAGGACCGAGCCTTCGAGGTTCGGCCCGATGCCGCCCGTCACCATCAGCGCCACGCCACCGCGTGCGCGCGAGGCATAGAATTCGGCCACCCGGTTCCAGTCGCCGGTTTCCTCCAGCCCGGTATGCATCGAGCCCATCAGGACCCGGTTCTTCAACGTGGTAAAGCCCAGATCCAGCGGGGCCAGCAGGTTCGGGTACGCAGTCATCTTGAAACTCTCCCTCAATTCGGGGCCGACAATCGCGCCGCACCGCGCCGGTGTCACGCGAAACCTGACGTCACCCCCTTTGCCGCCGCTTTGCCAGTTGCTACAGCTTGGCCAACCACATCACGAGGCCCGCCCATGACCCCAGAACAGATCGCCAAACTGCCCTACCGCCCCTGCGTGGGCCTGATGCTGATGAACGATCAGGGCCAGATCTTCGTCGGCCAGCGCAACGACCGGTTCGAGGACGCCTGGCAGATGCCCCAGGGCGGCGTGGACGAGGGTGAATCTCCGCGCGCGGCTGCCCTGCGCGAATTGCAGGAGGAAATCGGCGTCACCCCCGACCTCGTGGAAATCGTGGCCGAGACCGACGGCTGGCTGCCCTATGACCTGCCGCACGACATCGTGCCCCACATCTGGAAGGGCCGTTATCGTGGGCAGGAGCAGAAATGGTTCCTGCTGCGGTTCCTGGGGACCGACGACCAGATCGACATTCAGACCGACCACCCCGAGTTCACCCGCTGGAAATGGCAGGACCCGGAACGGTTGATCGCCGAGATCGTGCCCTTCAAGCGCGAGGTCTACGAGCGCGTCATGGAGGCTTTTCGTGGGTATCTGCGCTAAATCGGGCCGCCGCAACTCCGCTCCGGCGTCCCGGCTCAGGCATTCTGTTTTGCGTAGACAGGCGTGCCGTCGGGCTCATAGCTGACGACGCCCGGTTCCCACCACCAGATCGGGTTTGCCTTGAAACTGTCGCGCGCATCCAGCCGGTCGAGCAGCGCCGAAACCTTGCCGTAACGGTCCAGCTTCAGATCCACCCCAAGCGGCCGGGCCTGCACGAAACGCACATGGGCGGCCAGAAAGATGTCCTGCATCGACAGGTAGCCCGGCACGAATCCGTCCTCGCCGGTCAGCCGGTCTTCCAGCCAGCCCAGGATGTGGGCCAGCTTCTCGGCCGACCGCTGCAGATGCGCGTTCTGGTCCACGCCCACCCCGGACCATTTCATTTGCGAGATGGTCGTGGCTGCGTTGCCGAAGGTCTGGATGGTCGAGAACACCAGCTTGTCCTACCACTGCGCGTCTCCGGGCCGATAGGCAAAGGGCGCCAGCTTGGGCGCAGCCTCCGGCCTGTCCGGATAGGTCGCCAGCAGGTATTCGACGATGGTGCCGCTTTCCCACAGCACGAGATCGCCGTCCCAGAATGTCGGCACCTGCAATGTCGGAGTCGCCTGCGCGCGTTGCTCGGCGCTGGGCGTGGTGATCTCCTCTCGCCTTTCGAAATCCAGCGAAAGTTCGTCCAGAACGATCCTGACCGCCCGTGCAAATGGCGATCCCGTCGTGAACAGCAGCGCTCTCATGACAGCCTCCCATTTTTTGGTGCCGAAAGCATAGCGACGTTCGGGCCAAGCCCGCCAGAAAAATCGGTGGGCCGCCTGCCTGAACGCCACAGTCAACAAACACACTGTTTCGCGGGTGGTTCCCGGGTGGACCGCGCGCATCGACTGCGCACACTTGCCACACTTGACCCGGTGCATAAATCGGCGCAAATCTGGCGCGTTTCCCGGGCCGCGCAGCAGTAGCGGCCTTTTGCGGATGGTGGATTTCATGCGCCAGCCAAGATTCTGACGACGCTCAAAACCTATGACATGGCTCAGTTTACGGCGGATCTGATCGCCGGGATTTCGGTTGCCATGGTGGCCCTGCCGCTGAGCCTGGCGATCGCCATCGCCTCGGGCGCGGACCCGGCGCAGGGGTTGGTCACGGCCATCGTCGCGGGGTTCGTCATTTCGGCGCTGGGGGGCAGCCGGGTCCAGATCGGAGGCCCGACCGGCGCCTTCATCGTGGTGGTGTTCGGCGTGATTGCCGAACACGGATATGACGGGTTGGTCATGGCCACCTTCATGGCAGGGTTCATCCTGCTGATCGCGGGTTATTTCCGGGCCGGGCGATTGATCTCATTCGTGCCCGAGGCCGTTGTCAACGGCTTTACCATCGGCATCGCCGTCATCATCGCCACCAGCCAGATCAAGGATTTCTTCGGCCTGTCGATTCAAAATCTGCCCGCCGAATTTCTTGAGAAAGTACCCGCGCTATGGGACGCGCGCGACACGCTGAACCTGCCGGCCACGGGAACCGCCCTGCTGGCGGCCGTTCTGATCGTTGCCCTGCGCCGGATCGCGCCGCGTTTTCCGGGGCTGATCATCGCGGTCGGCGTTGCCTCGGCGCTGGTCGCGCTGATGGGGCTGGGGGTCGACACGATCCATTCGCGGTTCGGTGATCTGCCCTCGACCCTGCCTGCGCCCCAGCTGCCCGACCTGTCGCTGTCGCGCTTTGTCGAGCTGTTCCCTTCGGCGGTCGTGATCGCCTTTCTGGCCGGAGTGGAATCGCTGCTGTCGGCCATGGTCGCCGACCGGATGATCGGCGGGCAGCACAGGCCCAACGCGGAATTGACGGCCCAGGGCGCGGCCAACATCGCCTCGGCCCTGTTCGGAGGGCTGCCGGCCACCGGGGCAATCGCGCGCACGGCGACGAACATCAAGGCGGGCGGCAAGACGCCGGTTGCGGGCATCATCCACGCGCTGACGATCCTGCTGATCATGCTGGTTGCGGCCCCGGCGGCGGGCTATCTGGCCATGCCGGCATTGGCCGCGCTGCTGATGATCACCGCCTGGAACATGAGTGAGCCGCACAAATGGGGTGAATATGCCCGCGCGCGCCCCAGCGATCGGGCGCTGCTGGTTCTGACCATGCTGCTGACCGTCTTCATCGACCTGACCGTGGCCATCGGTGTCGGCGTCGCCATCGGGCTTGCCCTGCGGCTTAGCCGGCGCGAGTCGGTCCAGACGGACTGGACCCCGCCAGATCGGTGAGGAACCCACGCGCCCTCAACTGAACAGGTTGAACTGGCTGGCGTCCACCGGCGCTATATGGCCGGTTGCTGAATTTTGGTGTGCAAAGCACAGCGAACCTGTGCGTGGTGCCGGAGAACACCCAAACTACGCCCAAGCTCATCCGCTGGATTCGGCGGGACCCCGACGGCTTGATTGCCGAGATCCTGCCCTTTAGGCGGTAGCCTTTGAGCGGGTGCCCCCGCTCAAACCAACCCTTCGTCCCGCAGCAGTTCCAGCATGTTCGCCTCGGGGCGCGGGCCGATATGGCTGATCACTTCTCTGGCGCAGACGTTGCCGATGCGGGCGCAGGTCTCCATGTCGCGGCCCGTCGCCATGCCGAACAGGAATCCGGCGGCGAACTGGTCGCCCGCGCCGGTGGCGTCCACCGGCACAACCTTCTCGACCGGCACGTCGATGCGAATGCCGTCATGCAGAACCGTCACCCCGTCGCCCGAGCGGGTGCAGACCACCAGCGGGCAGATCGCAGCCGTGCGCCGCAGCGCCTCTTCCAAATCGTCGGTCTCGAACAGCGATTTGATCTCGGCCTCGTTGCCGATCACGAAATCCAGCTCGTGTTCGATCAGCAGCAGGAAATCGGTGCGATGACGCTCGACGCAGAACGGGTCGGAGATGGCGATGCCGGTCTTGCCGCCGCCGTTGCGACAGTCGCGCGCAGCCTCGAGGAAGGCGGTCTTGCCCTTCTCCTTGTCGAACAGATACCCCTCGAGGAACATGATCTGGCTGTTGCCCGCCACCTCGGCCGGCACGTCCGTCGAGGACAGTTCCGACGAGATGCCCAGATAGGTGTTCATCGACCGTTCGCCATCGGGCGACACGAAGATCATCGAGCGCGAGGTCGGCAGCTCGCCCCCCGGCACGGGCGGGTTTACGAAATCCACGCCGTCCTCGTTCATCGCATCGGCATAGAACCGGCCCAGTGCATCATCATGCACCCGCCCGATGAAGGCCGCGTCCAGACCCAGCGCACCCGCGCCCGCGATGGTGTTGGCCACCGACCCGCCCGGCGTCTGCACCCGGTTTTCCATGGCTGCATACAGCACCTCGCCGCGTTCGCGTTCGATCAGCTGCATGATCCCTTTTTCGATCCCCATCATCTCGAGAAAGCTGTCGTCGGCCTGAGAGATGACGTCCACAACGGCGTTGCCGATGCCGGTCAGGTGATAGGTTTTCATAGGGTCTTGTCCTCGAATTGGCACAGGTCGCGGATCAGGCAGGTGCCGCATTGCGGCTTGCGCGCCTTGCAGTGGTACCGGCCGTGCAGGATCAGCCAGTGATGGGCGTGAAGCTGAAAGTCCACGGGAATATTGTCTTCGATGGCGCGTTCCACGGCATCCACATCCTTGCCGGGGCAGATACCGGTGCGGTTGCCGACGCGAAAGATATGGGTGTCCACCGCCTGCGCCGGGTATCGCCACCACATGTTCAGCACCACGTTCGCGGTCTTGCGCCCGACGCCCGGCAGCGACTGCAGTGCGGCGCGCGAGTTGGGAACCTCGCCCCCGTAGTCCTCGACCAAGATGCGCGACATCTTGATGACGTTCTTGGCCTTCTGGCGGAACAGGCCGATGGTCTTGATGTGCTCGATCAACCCCTCTTCGCCGAGGTCGAGCATTTTCTGCGGTGTGTCCGCGATCTTGAACAGCGCGCGTGTGGCCTTGTTGACGCCCGCATCGGTCGCCTGCGCAGAAAGCGCCACGGCGACGACCAGCGTGTACACGTTCACATGCCCAAGCTCGCCCTTGGGTTCGGGGTCGGCCTGCTGGAACCGGGTAAAGATCTCGCGGATCGTGTGATAATCAAGCTGCTTTGCCATCCGGGCCTTAATGCCGCCCGCGGTGCCGGGTGACAAGCCCAAAGCCCGCTGCACCGGCAATGCGCAAGTTTCGGGTCGCACGGTCGGGCCCAGCGCGGCTAGGATGGGGCAAGCCACAGCAAGGTGAATGCCATGAACGTCCAGACATCCGAATCCGGTTACCACTACAACGTGATGCGGCGCGCGATCGATCTGATCGACCAGGGCGGCGAGTCGCTGTCGCTGGAAGAACTGGCCCGCCAGATGGACATGAGCCCCGCCCATTTTCAGCGCCTGTTCTCGCGCTGGACGGGCGTGTCGCCGAAACGCTACCAGCAATACCTGACGCTGGGCCATGCCAAGGCGCTGCTGCGCGAGCGGTTTACCACGCTGGAGACCGCACATAGTGTCGGTCTGTCCGGCAGCGGCCGCCTGCACGACCTGTTCCTGAAATGGGAGGCGATGAGCCCCGGCGAATATGCCCGCAAGGGGGCCGGGCTGACCCTCTATTGGGGCTGGTTCGAAAGCCCCTTTGGCCCGGCGCTGGTGATGGGGACGGCCAAGGGCATCTGCGGCATGGCCTTTGCCGCCGAGACCGGCGAAGAGGCCGCGATGCAGGACATGCTGTCGCGCTGGCCTTTGGCCGACTTTGTCGAGGATCCGATGCGCCTGCGCCCGTGGGTCCTGTCGGCCTTTGGCGCGGCCAGTGACCGGCTTGAACCAACACCACTGTACCTGATCGGCTCACCCTTGCAGATCAAGGTGTGGGAGGCGCTGATGCAGATCCCCTCGGGCCAGGTGACCACCTATTCTCAGATCGCGCAGGCCGTGGGCACGCCGCAGGCGGTGCGGGCGGTGGGCACGGCGGTGGGCCGCAACCCGGTCAGTTGGCTGATCCCCTGCCACCGCGCGCTGCGCAAATCGGGGGGGCTGGGCGGCTATCACTGGGGGTTGCCCGTCAAACGCGCCATGCTGGCCTATGAGGCGGCGCAGGCCGATGCCTGATTGACTAAGGCCCGCGCGCCTGCCACAAGGCGCGCAGGTTCGGGTCTCCTGCCGCTCGCGGCCCTTTGGCTTTGGTGAAACCCGGTTCAAAACACATCTGTTGCCCTTTCCCGGCGCGCGGATGGCAAGGCGAGCCCCGTCCAATACTCGCGCCCGTTTTGGAAACGAGGCAAGACATGACACAGACCCGAAACATCGCCCCCGTGGGCGAGCTGAAAGTGCAGGCCAAACGCCTGCGCGAGAAACTGCGTGGCGCCGGCGTGGCCCTGAGCCATGCGCAATCGCTTGAGATGATCGCTCATCAGCACGGCGCGCGCGACTGGAACACGTTGCACGCGATGGCCGGAAACCGGCTGCACCTGAAGGTCGGAGACCGCGTGCAGGGCACCTATCTGGGCCAGCCCTTCACAGGGGAAATCCGCGGCCTGACGATGCTGGGCGACGGTGCGCACCGGCGGATCACCCTGCAGTTCGACACCCCGGTCGACGTGGTGACCTTTGACACCTTCTCGGCCTTCCGCCAGCGCGTCAGCGGTCAGATAGGCTGGGACGGTCGGTCAGCCCGCCATACGTCGAACGGCGAACCGCAGCTGGTGGTACGCCCGGCCTGACGAAAACGGGGCAAGGTGCCTGTCCGCGCCTTGCCCCGCATTTTGACCTTTCCTGTGCCGGGGTTATTCCGGGGTCCAGCCGCTGACGGCTTTGACCTCCAAAAAGTCCTCCAGCCCCCAGACACCGCCTTCGCGCCCGTTGCCGGACTGTTTCATGCCGCCAAAGGGCGAACCGGCAGCGCGCGACTGGCCGTTCATCTCGACCATGCCCGAGCGCAGTTTGCGCGCCATGCGGTTGGCGCGGGCGCCGTCCTGCGTCTGGACATAGTTGGTCAGGCCATAGGGCGTGTCATTGGCGATCTCGATGGCCTCTTCCTCGGTATCGAAGGGGATCATGGTCAGGACCGGGCCAAAGATCTCCTCGCGCGCGATGGTCATCTGGTTGTTGGCGTCGGCAAACACGGTGGGGCGCACGAAATAGCCTTTGTTGAACCCTTCGGGGCGACCGGGACCGCCGGCGACCAGGCGCGCACCCTCGTCGATGCCTTTCGTGATCAGGGCCTGGATCTTGGTCCATTGCAGCTCGTTCACGACGGGGCCGATATGGCGGCCTTCCTGCATCGCCGGGCCCACGGTGACCTTATTGGCGACCTCGGCCGCGGTTTCCACGGCTTGATCATAGATCGGGCGCTGCACCAGCATCCGGCTGGGCGCGTTGCAGCTCTGGCCGGTGTTGTTCATCATGTGCAGCACGCCGCGCTTGACCGCCTTGTCATCGGCATCGGCAAAGATCACGTTGGCGCCCTTGCCGCCCAGTTCCAGATGCACCTTCTTGAGCGTGTCGGCGGCGTTCTTGGAAATCGCCGTGCCCGCACGGGTCGAGCCGGTGAAGCTGACCATGTCGACGTCCGGATGCCCCGACAGTTGCGAACCCACGCCCACGCCGTCGCCGTTCACCAGGTTGAAGACACCCGGCGGGAAGCCCGCCTCGTGCATCATCTCGGCAAAGATCATCGCGTTCAGCGGGCTTTGCTCGGACGGTTTCAGAACCATCGTGCAACCCGCGATCGCCGCCGCGCCCACCTTGAGCGTGATTTGGTTCATCGGCCAGTTCCACGGGGTGATCAGAGCGGCGACGCCGACCGCCTCGTAGATGATCCGGTCATTGGGGGCATGGTCGCCCAGGGGGCGTTCGAACTGGAAATTCTTTGCAGCGCGAATGAAATTCTTCAGATGCCAGATCCCGGCGCCCACCTGTTGGGTGCGCGACATGTCGATCGGCGCGCCCATCTCCATCGACATCGCCTGCGCGAGGTCTTCGGCGCGGGTTGGGTAGATCTCGATCAGCTTTTCCACCAGCGCGATGCGCTCTTCGACCGGGGTGGCCATCCAGCCCGGCAGCGCCGCCTTGGCCGCCGCCACGGCCGCGTCGGTATCGGCCTGCCCGCCCAGCGAAATCACCGTGCAAGGCTCCTCGGTCGAGGGGTCGATCACATGGAAATCATTGGCTTGGCTGGGGGCGACCCACTGGCCGTTGATGTAAAAGTCGCGTTTCTCGATCATGGCGTGTCCTCTTGATCCGCATTCATTCGACCGCGCGGTCGGTTTTCCCGGGCACTCTGTCACTGCGGCCCCCTTGGGGCAAGGCAATTCTGGAAATTTGATCAAATTATTGATCGTACGTTTTTTGCCCCTGTGCCACATCAATGGTTTAACCTGAGGGCAAAGTGATTAGGTTTGCATCAACCGACTCGGGTTTTCATAGGAAAGGAGATGCATCATGGGTTTGCGCATCAACGATACCGTCCCCAATTTCACCGCTGAAACGGACCAGGGCACCATCCAGTTCCACGACTGGATCGGCGACAGCTGGGCGATCCTGTTCTCGCACCCCAAGGATTTCACTCCGGTCTGCACCACCGAGTTTTCGGCCGTGGCGCAGTTGAACGACGAATGGGCCAAGCGCAACACCAAGGTGATCGGCGTTTCGGTCGATGGGGTCGAGGACCACAAGAAGTGGAAGAAAGACATCGAGGCCTATGGCAAGGCCAACCCCGGCTTTCCGATCATCGCCGATGACGGACTGGCAGTGTCCAAGGCCTTCGACATGCTGCCCGCCGAGGCATATCTGCCCGACGGCCGAACCCCGGCGGACAGCGCCACGGTGCGCTCGGTCTTCATCATCGGGCCGGACAAGCAGCTGAAACTGTCGATGACCTATCCGATGACCGTGGGCCGGAATTTCGCCGAGATTCTGCGGGCGCTCGACGGCCTGCAGATGAGCGCCAAGGGCGTGGCTACCCCGGCCAACTGGGTGCCGGGCGAAGACGTAATCATCCCGCCGTCGGTTTCAAATGACGAAGCCAAGGAGAAGTTCGGCGAGTTCGAGACGATCTTCCCCTATCTGCGCAAGACCAAGGCGCCGAGCTGACATCGAAAGGGGCGGGGCACATCATGTCCCGCCCCGTACCGCATTGAACGTCCTCAGGCCTCAAGCGCCTCAAGCACTTTCCTTGCAACCGCAGCGGACGAAGCCGGGTTCTGCCCGGTAATCAGTTTGCCGTCCTGCACGGCGTGAGGTTGGAACGGGTCCACCTTGCTGAACTGCGCACCCCGGTCCTTCATCGTATCCTCGACCAGCAAGGGCACGATTTCGGTCAGGCCGACGGCGTCTTCTTCTTCATTCGTGAAGCCGGTGACGGTACGACCCTTGACCAGCGGCGACCCGTCCGCGGCCTTGGCGTTCGCCAGAACGATCGGGGCGTGACACACAGCGCTGACCGGTTTCCCTGCTGACCAGAACGTCTCGATCAGATCAATCGATTTCTTATCCGACACAAGGTCCCACAGCGGCCCGTGCCCACCGGGATAGAAGATCGCGTCATAGTCCTGGGCGTTCACCTCGGACAGTTTGACCGTGTTGGCCAATGCCGCCATCGCTTCGGGGTCGGCCTCGAACCGGCGGGTGTCGTCGGTCTGGCTGTCGGGTGCGCTGCTTTTGGGGTCCAGCGGCGGCTGGCCACCTTTGGGCGAGGCCAGCGTCAATTCGGCCCCGGCATCCTTGAACACATAATACGGAGCGGCCAGCTCCTCGAGCCAGAATCCGGTCTTTTCTCCGGTGTCGCCCAGCTGGTCATGCGATGTCAGGACGACCAGAATTTTCTTTGCAGTCGAAGCCATGTGTTTTCTCCTCGTTCGGCCGGTTCACCCGGCCCGTGTCTTGTGTGATCGGGATATATGGCTGTTGCCGCTTGTTGATTAGTGCCGGATTTGGCAAAGCATTGTTGCTGACATGAAATAATGAGGCTGCGAGATGGCGCTGTGGGACGGGCTGGAAGAATTCCTGATGGTGGTTGAGACGGGGGGCTTCACCGCCGCGGCCCGGCGGCTTGGGGTTTCGGCCAGTCATGTCTCGCGTCAGGTCGCCCGGCTTGAGGATCGTTTGGGCGTCAAGCTTTTGGCGCGTTCGACCCGCGTGGTGCGCCTGACCGACGCCGGACGCGACTATCACGCGCGTGTGGCCGGGCTTGTGGCGGGTCTGGAAGAAGCGAACCAGTCGGCGGCAGGGGATCGGGCCCAGATCGCAGGGCGCATTCGCGTTTCGGCCGCCGGGCCGTTTGCTGAACAGTTCGTGGCGCCCGCTTTGGCGCGGTTCGCAAGCCTGCACCCAAAGCTCTCGGTCACCATCGACTTCAATTCGCGCCTTCTGAACCTGACAGAGGAAGGCTTCGACTTTGCCATCCGCTATGGCACGCTGACCGAAAGCGGGCTGATCGCGCGGCGGTTGGCCACCCGACGGATGGTCTGCGTGGCCGCGCGCGGCTATCTCGACCGGCACGGAAGGCCGACCCATCCGGCCGACCTGCGGCATCATCAGTGCCTGATCACCAACAATGACCGGTGGGTATTCCGCGACCCCGGCTCGGGCGACCCGATCGAGGTTCGGGTGCATGGCCGGTGGCAGGCCAACAACCCGCACGCCGTTCTTTCTGCCGCGCGGCAAGGTCTGGGGGTCATGTACGCGCCCGAGATTTTTCTGGGCGCGAAGCGCCCCCCTGAGCTGGAGCCGATACTGCAGGGGTACGAAGATCCAAGCCGCGCGAGTTGGGTCGTCTATCCTGAACGGCGTCATCTGCCGCTGCGGGTGCGCCGGGCGATGGATTTCTTGGTCGAGGAACTGGGCGATGCGGTGCCCGACTAGGCGGGGCGCTGCGGATGCAGGTGCAGTTGCGCGCGATAGGCGGCGCGCTTGAACTCGCGGGTCAGCTTATCGGTCAACGGCGGTTTCGTCTGGATCGTCGAGCCGCCGATTTCACCGGCCACTTCCTGGTTGCCGCTGCCCAACAGCGCGTGGACGGGCTGGCCCGTGATCCAGTGCATCTGCAGGAACGTGTCCACCGGGCGGTCAATGCGGTCGGTGGCCGCCAGCAGACGTTCCGCCGCCTTCCGTCCCACCACCTGACAGACGCATTGCAACCCTATGACCTTGGGCAGGATCAGACGAAGGCCGTCGCGCTCAGCTAGGGTCTGGGCTGCGGTTTCGCGCTGCTTGACCGGGATGCGGATGTAGTGATCAGGGGTCGCGATCGGGCGCAATAGATCCAGTGCAGCGTTCATCCGGTCGGGATCGATGCGCAGATCATCTTCGGCGGTGATAGCCAGGTCGATCCCCTCGTCGACCATCTTGCGCCAGATCCGACGGTGGCTTTCGAAGACGCCGATCTCGGCCGGGCGCAGCGCGAAGGGATAGTGCGGGCGGTGCAGGTTGCCCGGATGCAGCGTGACCCCGGCAATCTGCGCCGGATCGCGCCCATTGACCGCTTCGATCAGCTCGGCACTGGGCAGGTCGGCGCAGAGCTGCTCGGCATTGGGGCGGCGCGCGGTGCTGGAGGACATATGGATGATGAAGGATCGCATGGTGTCGTGCATAGAACAGGGCTGCGGCCCGGGAAAGGCCTCGGTAAAACAAAAAAGACCCCGGCCGGAACCGGGGTCTTGGATCAAGCAAGGGGCAGGGCGGATTATTCCGCGCCTTCCTCTTTCTTTTCCTTCTTCTCGGGCACGATCTCTTCGCCGGTTTCCTGATCGACGCATTTCATCGACAGGCGGACCTTGCCGCGATCGTCGAAGCCCAGAAGTTTGACCTTCACTTCCTGGCCTTCCTTCAGAACGTCCGAAGGGTGGTTCAGGCGGCGGTTTTCGATCTGGGACACGTGGACCAGACCGTCGCGCTTGCCGAAGAAGTTCACGAAGGCGCCGAAATCGACGATCTTCACGACCTTGCCGGTATAGATCTGACCTTCTTCCGGCTCAGCCACGATCGAGTGGATCATCTCGTAGGCTTTCTTGATCGACTCACCATCGGGCGATGCGATCTTGATGATGCCGTCATCGTTGATGTCGACCTTGGCGCCGCTGGTTTCCACGATCTCGCGGATCACCTTGCCGCCCGAGCCGATCACTTCGCGGATCTTGTCGGTCGGGATCTGCATGGTCTCGATGCGCGGTGCGTGGATCGAGAACTCGGCGGTCTCGCTCAGCGCCTTGCTCATCTCGTTCAGAATGTGCAGACGGCCGTCCTTGGCCTGAGCCAGGGCTTTTTCCATGATCTCGGGCGTGATGCCGGCGACCTTGATGTCCATCTGCAGCGAAGTGATGCCGTTTTCGGTACCCGCAACCTTGAAGTCCATGTCGCCCAGGTGGTCTTCGTCACCCAGGATGTCGGTCAGAACGGCATAGTCGCCGTCGTCTTCCAGGATCAGACCCATGGCCACGCCGGCCACCGGAGCTTTGAGCGGAACGCCCGCATCCATCATCGACAGCGAACCGCCGCAGACCGATGCCATCGAGGACGAGCCGTTCGACTCGGTGATCTCGGACACCACGCGGATGGTGTAGGGGAAATCGGTCGGAGCCGGCAGAACCGCCTGCAGGGCGCGCCATGCCAGTTTGCCGTGGCCGATTTCGCGGCGACCGGGCGAACCGACGCGGCCCACTTCGCCGACCGAGTAGGGCGGGAAGTTGTAGTGCAGCAGGAAGTTCGATTTGAAGTTGCCGTGCAGCGCGTCGATGAACTGCTCGTCGTCGCCGGTGCCCAGCGTGGTCACGGCCAGCGCCTGGGTTTCACCACGGGTGAACAGGGCCGAACCATGGGTTCGCGGCAGCAGGCCGGTTTCGGCCACGATCGGGCGCACGTCGGTGGTCGAACGACCGTCGATCCGCTTGCCGCCCTTCACCACGTCGCCGCGCAGGATGCTGGCTTCGAGCTTTTTCATCGCCGAACCCAGGTTCGAGTCCTCAAGCTGCTCTTCGGTCAGAGCGGCCTTGATGGCCTCGCGCGCGGCGGCGACAGCTGCGGTGCGCTCTTGCTTGTCGGTGATTGCGAATGCGGCACGCATCTGCTCTTCACCGGCAGCTTTCACGGCAGCGTACAGCTCCGAGTAGTCGGGGGCTTCGAAGGCAAAGGGCTCTTTCGCGGCGTCTTCGGCCAGCGAGATGATCAGGTCGATCACCGGCTGGATCTGTTCGTGCGCGAAGGTCACGGCGCCCAGCATCTCGGCTTCGGTCAGCTCGTAGGCTTCCGACTCCACCATCATCACGGCGTCTTTGGTGCCGGCAACAACCAGATCCAGACGCTGTTCAGGGTTCAGGCGCAGGTCCTGCATGTCGTCAACGGTCGGGTTCAGGACGTACTCGCCATCCACGAAACCAACGCGGGCACCGGCGATCGGTCCGCGGAAGGGCGCGCCCGAGATGGTCAGGGCCGCCGAGGCGGCGATCATCGCCACGATGTCGGGGTCGTTGACCAGGTCATGGCTCAGCACGGTGCACATCACCAGAACTTCGTTCTTGAACCCGTCAACGAACAGCGGACGGATCGGACGGTCGATCAGGCGCGCGGTCAGCGTCTCTTTCTCGGTCGGACGGGCCTCGCGCTTGAAGAAGCCACCCGGCACCTTGCCGGCGGCATAGTATTTTTCCTGATAGTGCACGGTCAGCGGGAAAAAGTCCTGACCGGGCTTCTGCTCCCGGGCAAAGGTCACGTTGGCCATGACGCTGGTTTCGCCCAGCGTGGCAATCACGCTGCCGTCAGCCTGACGGGCAACCTTGCCGGTTTCCAGTGTGAGCGTTTCCTCGCCCCACTGCATCGATTTCTTCGTTACATCAAACATATGCATATCCTAGATGGGAGCACTCCCGCCCCTGCGGGTCTCCCGTTTTGCGTGGCGGCCCCATTGCCGCCGACCCCAATTTATCTTCCATTCGAGTGCCGGGGTCAGGGCACAACGTCTCAGATACCGCGCGCATACATGAGATTGCGTCGGATTGAAAGGGATAAGGCCGCAGAAGGCACACGGTCCTGCATCTGCCGTGGTTCGCCTTTGCGTCAGCCGACACCGCGAACGTTCCGATGCGTAAGCCCGCATAGCATCTGGCGTGCACCCGCTCGCAAACAGGACCATCGCTCGTCATCGAGGATATGCAGATCGGAAATCGGCGCGGCAGAGGCTGGAGAGAAACTCCGGGCTGCGACGGTGGTAGGAAAGCCGCGAAACTAATGCGACCCCGTCCTCTCGACCTCGGTCAGGCCATCGCTGGCCATGCGCAGACATATTCCCGTAGGCGAATGCATTTTGTGAAAAAGTGATTGCAGTGTAGCCTCTTACCACGGAACCCGCGGTCCAGACGACGAAAAGGCGCCAAGGGGGTAAGACTACTCACTGTCGTCCGACGGCCGAATACCTTGGCGTTTGCAATTCGCGCGAACGAAAGGGACGGCCACATGTCTCAGACCAAGAAAATGCTGGATCCGGATCCGCGGATCTATGATTTCGAAACGGAATACGAGCTGGGGCAGGACAATGTTCGCCCATTCGGGTTGGATATTCACAACCCGGTTTTTCTCATCTCAAGCATCCTGATCTTCGCCTTCGTGCTGATCGCTCTGGCCAATCAAGAGGCCGCAGCAACGTTCTTCGGTTGGCTGCGGCCGTGGCTGACCAGCACCTTCGACTGGTTCCTCGTCCTGTCGGTGGATGCAATCACGCTGTTCTGCCTGGCCCTGATCGTTCTGCCGGTGGGCAAGGTGCGCATCGGCGGCAAAGACGCCAAGCCCGATTACTCCTACGCCGGCTGGATTGCGATGATGTTCGCGGCCGGGATCGGCATCGGTTTGCTGTTTTTCGGCGTGTTAGAGCCGGTCTACTACAATTTCGCCGAGGATGGCGGCGCCCGTCCTTTGGGCATCGACATCGCGGTGCCGGGCAATGAATACATTGGTGTTGTCGGTACCATCCACCACTGGGGGCTGGAGGGCTGGGCGGTCTACGCCGCCGTGGGCCTGAGCCTTGCGATCTTCAGCTACAATCTCGGTCTGCCGCTGACCCTGCGCTCGGCCTTCTACCCGTTGCTGGGTGAACGTGTCTGGGGCTGGTGGGGCCATGCGATCGACACGCTGGCGGTGTTTGCCACCCTGTTCGGCCTGACCACATCGCTGGGGCTGGGCGCGCAACAGGTTGCCGCCGGTCTCTACGAGGTGTTCGGCATCGAACCCAGCCCCACCGTCGTCGTCCTGCTGATCATAGGTATCACGATGATCGCGCTGGGCTCGGTGCTGATGGGCATGGACGCGGGCGTGAAGCGGCTCAGCGAGATCAACATGATCATGGCCGTGGGCCTGTTCCTGTTCGTGATCGCAGTGACCGGGATCGGCACGGCGATCTCGCGCTATTTCAGCGTGATGACCGATTACGTCAGGCTGCTGCCGGCTTTGTCGAACCCGTTCGGGCGGGAAGACACCAGCTTCTTCCACGGTTGGACAACCTTCTACTGGGCCTGGTGGATCGCGTGGTCGCCTTTCGTGGGCATGTTCATTGCCCGCATCTCCAAGGGGCGCACGGTGCGTGAATTCGTGATTTGTGCGCTGCTGGCGCCGACAGCGGTCTGCGCGCTGTGGATGTCCACCTTTGGTGGCGCGGCCATCGATATGCTGAACGTCGGCGGCGCCGAGGGCGTCAAGGCCACGGTGATCGACAGCTATGCCCCCGAAGGCGCGCTGTTCGGCTTCCTGAAAGAGCTTCCGCTCTACGGCATCGTGGCCCCGATCGCGCTGATTTTGATCGTGGTCTTCTTTGTCACCTCGTCCGACTCGGGGTCGCTGGTGATCGACACGATCACAGCAGGCGGCAAGATGGACGCCCCTGTGGTGCAGCGTGTGTTCTGGTGCACGCTGGAAGGTCTGGTCGCGATTGCGCTGCTGCTGGGTGGCGGGCTTGCCGCACTGCAAGGGGCGGCGGTGTCAACCGGCATCCCGTTCACGCTTGTGGTGCTGATCATGTGCTACTGCCTGTGGCTGGCGCTGAAGTCCGAACGCGCCAAGATCTGAACCGACTTCATCGACCAATGAACGCCCGCCAAATGGCGGGCGTTTTTTCGGTTAAACCGGACCCAGTCATAGTTCCAAAGGTTTGACCCGGGTCGGAAGTCTCTATTCAGGATCTCGCAACAAAGCCTTCGCAAATTGAATGAACATTGCGATGAACACGCCGACCCCAACGAAAATGTAGATCACGGTGAAGACCTTGCCGATCTTGGTCGCCGGGGACAGATCGCCGAACCCGACCGTCGACAGAGTGGTCGCGCTGAAATAAAGCGCGTCCACCCAATGCCAGCCCTCGACGCTGCTGTAGAACAGCGTCCCGGACAGAAGAATAAGAATACATAGCAGCAAACCGCCCCGAAAATGCGGATCATCCCACGATCGGACGATCGCCTTGAGCAGACGGTAGGCATTGAGGATCAGAGCTATCATTCTGTACGCCTTTCGGCTGTTTCGAGGATACGTTCAGGATGCATGTTTTTGAGTGAAATTCCGCATTTACAAATCGGATTATTTGCTAAGATGACGGTGTTTGACAGGAGATACTTTATGCGAATTCATCTTCTAGTGGCGCTGCTTGCCGCCACCTCGGTTTCCGCGCAGCAAGACCCGGCTCAGACCCTGATCACCAATGTGCATGTATTTGATGGCGTCAACGACGGGCGCATCGAGAACGCGAATGTTCTGATCGAGGGCAACCTGATTGCAGCTGTGTCGACAGACCCGATCTCGGCCGAAGGTGCAACGGTGATCGATGGCGGTGGGCGCACCCTGATCCCGGGTCTGATCGATGTGCACTGGCACACGACATATGCGTATACCCCAGCAACCGTCTTGATCTTCAATCAAGGCGATATGTCGGAAGTGGCCATTCGTTCGATGACAGGGGCAAAGGAAACCCTGATGCGCGGCTTCACAACAGTGCGCGATCCCGGCGGCAATCCATTTGCAATCAAGAGACTGATCGATTCCGGCGAATACCCCGGGCACCGCATTCTGCCTTCGGGGCCGTTCATGAGCCAAACATCGGGTCATGCCGATTTCCACAGTTTGTTGGAAAACCCAAGAAACTCGACTTCCGAGTTGAGTTATTGGGAAAAGAACATGATGGCGATGGTGGCCGATGGGGTCCCCGAGGTTCGCAGAAGGACCCGCGAGATTCTCAAGTACGGTGCCTCCCAAGTCAAAATAACCACGGGCGGTGGCGTATCCTCACAGTATGATCCGCTGGATGTGAGCGAATACTCTGTTGATGAGATCGAAGCGGTCGTCGAAGAAGCTGCGAACTTCAATACTTACGTACTGGCCCATGTAATGACGGACCGCGGGATTCGCACCTCAGTCGAAGCCGGCGTCATGAGCATCGAGCATGGTTTCTTCGCGTCTCGTGAAACGCTCGAGCTCATGAAAGAAAAAGGGGCATGGCTAAGCCCCCAGACCATGAAAGAAGAGGACATGGTCTGGGACAGCCCGATCAGCGCGGCAAAATACAAGCAGGTCACAGATGCCGTTGCGAACCTGTACCCGATGGCCAAAGAGGTGGGGGTGAACCTGGCCTTTGGGACCGACCAGCTTCTGGACGCCTCCAAGGCGTATCAACAAAGCCTTTATCTGGTGCGATTGGGCGAATGGTTCACCCCGTATGAAGTGTTGAAAATCGCCACTTCTGAAAACGCCCGGTTGCTGGAACTGAGCGGCCCCCGGCACCCGTATCAAGACGGCCCGCTGGGGGTCATCAAAGAGGGTGCCTATGCCGACCTGATCCTCGTCGACGGTAATCCGCTTGAAAACCTTGAGTTGGTTGGGAATCCGGGCGAGTACTTCGACCTGATCATGAAAGACGGTGTGGTCTACAAGAACACGCTGGACTGAGCGCCGCGCGCCTCTGAAAAAAAACGCCCGCCAAATGGCGGGCGTCTCGAACTTGAAAGCGGTGTAGTCCGCGCTTAGCGGCGGATGCCCAGCTTTTTGATCAGGTCCTGGTAACGGGCCTCTTCTTTGCCCTTCAGATAGTCCAGCAGCTTGCGGCGCTGAGCAACCATCTTCAGCAGACCACGACGGCCGTGGTTGTCTTTCTTGTGGGTCTTGAAGTGCTCGGTCAGGGTGTTGATGCGCGATGTCAGGATGGCAACTTGGACTTCAGGCGAACCGGTGTCGCCGTCCTTGGTTGCGAACTCTTTCATAACGCGTGCTTTTTCAGCGGCAGTGATCGACATCGGGGTCTCCTTTAAGGTTAGAGTTGATGGCGCAGGCCGGGATGTCGTCCAGCACAGGCCCATGGAGAAAACCGCACCGATTCCGATGCGGATGGGCGCGTATAGGCGCAATCGGAATAAATGGCAAAGGGATTCTGCGTATCTCAGCCCATGGGGCTGGTCAGGGTCGGGTCCAGACCCGGAGTCAGTTGAATATCCTCGGGCCCAAGACCTTGGGCGCCGAACAGATAGGCCACCTCACGCCCGTTGACCAGAACGCGCGTCAGATCGGCGTTGTCCGCGTCTTGTTCGATCCCGATTTCGGGCGCGTCAGGGCCGTTCCATTCGATCAGCAGCTTGTCTTCTCCGGGGGTGAAATCCACGATGCTGACTTCCTTCCCGGTGCCCGTTCCATCGATGGCGATCTGGTCCGCTCCCTGACCGCCGGTGACGACATCTCCGGCACCTGTCAGGATCGTGTCGTCCCCCGCGCCGCCGTTCAGAAAATCGCTGGCGGGCGTGTCGCCATCGTCCCGGCCGGTCAGCGTGTCGTTGCCATCACCGCCGAACAGCGTGTCTGCCCCTGCGCCGCCGGCGAGCATGTCTTCGCCGTCGCCGCCTTGCAGCGCGTCTTCGCCCTCACCCCCGGCAAGGTCATCGTTGCCCTGACCGCCGTACAGATCGTCATCGCCTTCGCCACCAACCAACTGGTCGTCGCCGGCATGACCGTACAAGATGTCGTCACCGGCATTCCCCGAGAGGTCATCGTGACCGTTGCCACCGTGCAGAATATCATCGCCAGTGTTTCCGTCGAGTGAGTCATCCCCGTCAGCGCCGAACAACGTATCATCTCCGGCGCCACCATCGATAATGTCACCGCCGTCATAGCCGTTGATCTGATCGTTGCCTTCGGCCCCGCTCAGATTGTCCACGCCCGGTCCGCCGGCGATAACCAGGTTTCCGTCCACATCCGACAGTATGGTTCCGGTGGACGCATCCTCGGCCTCGGCCGGGTCTTCGAAAGAATCGTCAATCTCAAGCAGATTTCCTTCGGGAATGTCTTCGACGGCATCTTCTTCGATGACATCGTCGTTGTCCTCGTCCTCATCCCCCGAGAATACGTCGCTGATCGCGTATGCTGCGCCGCCCATTGCGGCCAGGCCGAACAATCCGAGCAGAAACATGGGAACCCTCCGAAAGCGTGCCGCCCCGAGTGTGAAATATCCCATGCTGCCAAAGGGTTGGTCAAAGCCAACCTGAGTCTGTGGTTAACCCTTTGTCACCGGTTCCACGGTTCGGGTTGCTGGGTATACGCGATGTAGAGCGGATGCTTGGGGTGGCCTGCCTTGCTGAGCCCCAGGTGGAACAGCGGCTGGCCGGTGCCGCGCAGCAGGCGCTCGACCGCCGGGCCGCGATCCAGATGCGCGCCATGGGTGCCCCAGGCGGCGATAACCTGATCGGCCCAGTCCACGCCGGCCAGGATGGCGGCGTCGTTCTCGGGCCCTACCGGATCGGCCGCCGCGCGCATCTTGCGCGGGTCGGTGTCGCGCCAGGCAAAGATGTTGGTCACCTGGAACGCCCCGAACCCCAAAGCCCGCGCGCGCCGCTCGCAACGCTCGACGGTCGGGTCATTCTGCACCTCGGTCGCGGTCGAAGGATTCAGCATCACGAACAGCGCCCGGCGCCCGGCCGGATCCCAGATGCGGGTCAGGCTGTAGCGATAGCGTTCGCAGTCGGAATAGACGGCTGTCGAGGGCGCGTCGCCCTTGGTGTGGGACCGGGTGATCATGCGCCTTCGCTTAGCACGGGACCTAGCCGGCGAACACCCGGCTGGGGTGCAGTTCACCGGATTTGTAGACCCCCACCGCCACGGCCTTGCCGTCGACCGAGGCCCAGGCCTCGTCGCCGTATTCCACGTCGCTGGCCAGAACCATGCCGGGGTTGCCGTTGCGCAGGCGGGTGGCGCCTTCGGGGGTGCATTTCAACTCGGGCAGGTCGGCCAGCCCTTCTTCCAGCGGGCGCAGGTAGTCATCCAGCGCCGTGGATTTCGCCATCTCGTCGATCTGTTCGATGCTCAGGCCGTCCTCCGCCTCGAACGGGCCGGACCAGATCCGGCGCAGCTCCTTGACGTGGCCATGGCAGCCCAGCGCCGCACCCAGGTCGCGGGCGATCGAGCGGACATAGCCACCCTTGCCGCAGGTCATTTCCAGAACGACATGGTCGGGGTCGGGCCGGTCGACCAGCACCAGTTCCTCGACCCACAGGGGCCGGGCGGCCAGTTCGACATCCTCGCCGTCGCGGGCCAGCTTGTAGGCGCGCTGACCGTCGATCTTGACCGCCGAGAACTTGGGCGGCACCTGCATGATCTCGCCCACGAAGGGCAGCAGGGCCTGCTTGATCTCGTCATCGGTGGGGCGCAGGTCGCTTTCCGCGATCACTTCGCCCTCGGCATCGTCGGTATTGGTGGCCTGACCCAGCCGCACGGTAAAGGTATAGGCCTTGAGCGCATCGGTGATGTAGGGAACGGTCTTGGTGGCCTCGCCCAAAGCGACGGCCAGAACGCCGGTGGCTTCGGGGTCGAGCGTGCCGGCATGGCCCGCCTTCCTGGCATCCAGCGCCCAGCGGACCTTGTTGACCACGGCGGTCGAGGTCATGCCCGCGGGCTTGTCGACCACCAGCCAACCGGAAATGTCACGACCCTTGCGTTTGCGTCCCATGATGCACCTAGAATTCTGCTGAGGCGCGCGACCTAGCGGATCGGTCCGGCGCTGTCAATTTGTCGGGATGTCCTCGACCACGCCGACGATCGGCCCCAGCGAAAATCCCACGTCCGACCGGTTCGCCGCCCGATCATACATGCGCGAGATGTTGCCATCGAAAAACAGCGCGTTGGGCGTGTTCAGCACGTCGCGGAACAGGCGGCCGAATTCATGGAAGGTGACGTAATCCTCGGAGATCACGAACACCGCGCGGCTGCCATCGGCGCTGGTGCCCACCCCGTTGCGGATATAGCGCGAGGTCGAATCCTCGAGAAACCGCGGATGCAATTCTCCGTCGATCACCAGCATCGGGCCGGATTGGGTGGCAAAGCGGCACTCGGGTTTGCGGTCCAAATAGCCCAGCGTCTCGAACACGTCGGCGCGGCCTTCGCGGATGCAGAACACCCCGTTGGGCAGCAGGCCGAAATTGCCGGGGCCGGGGTTGGGAATCACGCGCATGAGTTCCTGCCCGTCTTCGACATAGTGGCCCACGGGCGAGCGGTCCTCGTGATACATGCCGGCATTCATCGCAAAGCTCAGGCGTTGGCCCGCATCGGCCAGTTCCTCGTTCACCGACGAGAAATGGCCCAGTACTTGGCCCGCGTCGTCATACAGGAACAGGCGCAGGTCCTCGGTGGTGGCGTCGACCTCGCACACGGTATAGCGCCGGTCTTCGTGGGCCACGCGCTCGCAGGTCACCGCACCGGCCTGTCCGGCCCAGAGCAGCGCGAGCAGAGCGGCCGCCCTGCGGATCACTCGTCCAGATCCCGGCGCACGGCGTCCTGTTCGAACATCCGGCGCGTGTCGTCCATGCGGTCGAACGTTTCGTCCAGCCGGAAGCGTAGGTCGGGGGCGAATTTCAGGCCGACCTTCTTGCCGACCATGCGGCGCAGCTCGCCTTTGTTGCGGGCCAGCAGCTCGATCACGGTGTCCTGCCCCTTGCCGCCCAACGGCAACACATAGGCGGTGGCGATCTTGAGATCGGGCGAGGTGCGCACTTCGCCCACGGTGATCGACAGGCGGTTCAGGTCGGGGTCGTGCACGTCGCCGCGCGCCAGCACCTCGGACAGGGTGCGGCGGATCAGTTCGCCGACGCGAAGTTGCCGTTGCGAGGGGCCGGGGCCGTCGTGGAATTTGTTCTTAGCCATGTCCCCGATCTAAGCGCAAAGCGGGGCTTTGCCAAGCGGCCCCGAACCGGGTAGGAGGCTTTGAGCCGAATTTCAGAAGAAGGACCAGCGCAATGACGCATATTCCGGGAATCGTCGTGACCGGGGCTTCGGGCCGGATGGGGCAGATGCTGATCAAAACCATCACCGACAGCGATCAGGCGCGGCTGGTCGGCGCGGTCGAGCGCGCTGGCCATGACTGGATCGGTCAGGACGTTGGCACCGCGATGGGCGCCCAGCCGCTGGGCGTGACCGTCACCGACGATCCGCTCGAGGCCTTTGCGCAAGCCCAGGCGGTGATCGACTTCACCGCGCCCGAGGCGACGCTGGAGTTCGCCGCACTGGCGGCGCAGGCGCGCTGCGTGCATGTGATCGGCACAACCGGCATGAGCGATGAACAGATCGCTGCGCTGGAACCTGCCGCGCGCCATGCGGTGATCGTGCGGGCGGGCAACATGAGCTTGGGCGTGAACCTGCTGGTGCAGCTGACCAAAAAGGTCGCCGCCGCGCTGGACGAGGATTTCGACATCGAGGTGATCGAAGTCCATCACCATCACAAGGTCGATGCGCCTTCGGGGACGGCTCTGATGCTGGGCGAGGCCGCGGCCGAGGGGCGGGGCGTAGACCTTGCCGATGTCGCCGACCGGGGCCGCGACGGGATCACCGGCGCCCGGCAGCGGGGCCATATCGGCTTTCACGCCATCCGCGGTGGCGACATCGTCGGCGAACACGACGTGCTGTTCGCCGCGGCGGGCGAACGGATCGTGCTGCGCCACGTGGCGACCGACCGGGCGATCTTTGCCCGAGGCGCGCTGAAGGCGGCGCTTTGGGGGCAGGGCAAGGCCCCCGGCCAATATGACATGGTGGATGTGCTGGGGCTTTAACCCTCGCCCAGATGCCGGTCGACCATGCGCTGAACCATCGGCGCGAAATGGTCGAAGCCGGGGGTGTCCATGTCGGGCCGTTTGCCGGCCTCGTCCAGATACCGGACCTGGATGATTTCCTTCAGGTTCGGGTTGGCCTCGAATGCAGTGACTTCCTCGGCGCTCATCGGGCCGCCCTGCAATTCCAGCGTATGGACCGAGGCCGCCGACAGACGGTTGAAATACTCGGGCCTGGTTGCACACAGGTACCGCTTGGCCGCGACGTGATAGCGGCAGCAGTCGGTGATGACCGACGGAAAGAACCGCTCCAGCACCTCGGCGCCGGCGTCCTCGTGGTGGCGATCCTCGGTGTCGTCGGGGTGGTAGGTGCCGAATTCCGAGGTGAAATGCCCGATATCGTGCAGCAGGGCGCCCACGATGATCTCTTCGGGCATGCCGTTCTGCTCGGCGATGGTGGCGCCCTGCAGCATGTGCTGGGCCATGGTGACCGGCTCGCCCAGGTATTCCTCGCCTCCGCGCCGGTCGAAGATATCGGCGATGAAGGCCACGATGTTGTCGCGGGTCAGGGTCTGGAAATCGGGTTTCATTCCGCCGCCTCCGGTTGCGCCATCCGCATCGCGGCTAGGGTCGACAGCAGCCCGTCCTTGTCGGCATAGCATCCCTGCAGCCAGCGCGACCCGGCACCCGAATATCCCAGACGCGCATGCAGGACGCGGGTGTTGTCGACGATGAAGCTCTCGCCCGGTTCCAGCTTGAACGCCACGCCCATGGCCGGGTCGTCGATGATCTCGCCCAAACGGCGGTAGGCGGCGTAATAGGCCTCCATCCGGTCGAAGGGCACATCCACGAACGGGGCCGAGGACCGGTTATTGAAGCGGATGCCGATCAATTCGCCATCTGGCGACAGCTCGATCATCGGACGGCGCGCGCGCAGGCATACCCCGTCCGAACCGCGGTATTCGAACCGCGCGGGATAGCCGGCCAGCAGGGCAAAGCCTTCGGGGTTTTCTTCGCGCAGGCGCTGGGCCGCGCGAAAGCCGTCGACCACGATCGACTCCCCGCCCTCGGCGCTGTTTTCCAGGCAATAGAGGATCTGCAGCGTGGGCACCGGATCGCGATAGGGGTTGTCGGTATGCGCCTGCAGGCCAAGGCCGGTATAGGCCAGGTTGGTCGGGTTCACCTCGGTCCGCACCTCGAAATAGGGGCCATAGTTGGTCTCGCGCACATAGCCGAACAGGTCGGCGACCTTCAGCAGCGAACCGGGCTCGGTCGGGCCGCCGGTCAGCTTGGCAAAGCCGTATTCGGCGACCGCCGCCAGCCAGTCGCGCTTGGCGGTGGGGTTTTCGTGCACATGCGTCCAGTTGCCGGCCGGGGCCGAGAACCCGCCGTCCCAGGTGGTGATGCCGGGCGACAGCCAGCCCATCTGGCGGGTCTGGTCCCGGTCATAGACATGCGCGGCCAACCAGTTTGCGGGAAAGGTGACGGTCTTGTCTTCGGGGGCGAAGGTCACCTGCAGGTCGCCGCCCGCCACCTCGGCCGCCTGGATCGCGATCCCCGCCGGAATGTCGCCGATCGTGATCAGACGCTGGCCGTTGCCGGGGTCGCGCGTCTGCGGGTCCAGCGCATTGTCGCGCAGCCAGATGGCGTGGAAACGGGCGCGGGTGCCGTCTTCGAACTCAACCGAAACGACCGCCGGGTCATGGATGGCGTGGCGCAGCATGGGGCTCTCCTGTTCAGCGCGGGCTTTGATTGAGGAGATACGCGGGATATGGCATTACGACAATTAAGGCTTGTTCCATCTGAGGGTTGGAAAATCTAATGAGCAAGAAAAAGGTCGGCCTGCCCCCGCTGGACTGGCTGCGCGTGTTCGAGGCGGCCGGGCGGCTGGGCGGATTTTCGGCCGCGGCGCGCGAGTTCGGCCTGACTCAGGCGGCGGTCAGCCAGCGCATCGCCAATCTGGAATCCTGGCTGGGCCGGTCCCTGTTCGTGCGCGAGGCGCGCGGCGTGTCGCTGACGGTCGAGGGCGAAAGCTATCTGCCGCTGGTGCAGGACAGCCTGCGCGCGTTGGAACGCAACACCGAGGATCTGTTCGGCACCGCCCCGCGCGCGCTGCGGGTGGCCGGGCTGTCCTCGCATATCCAGGCGCTGGTGTTGCCCAGCCTGGGGGGCTTTCGCGCCCTGCGGCCCGAGGTGCAGGTCACCACGGATTCGGTGGCCCGGCGGTCCTCGCTGGAGGACGAGCGGACCTGGCTTCAGATCCGCTATGGGCGCGGCAACTGGCCGGGGCGCGCCGCCGACCTGATCGCGCCCGAGATTCTGACCCCGATGGCGGCACCGGGCGTCGACTGGGGCGCGCCGGTGATCGACCTGCGCGGCGAACGGCCCGGCTGGCAGGACTGGATGCAGAAGACAGGCGATACAGACCTGCCACGCGCCGGTCTGAGCTTTGACTCGATGGAACATGCCCTGAGCGCGGCGCGGCAGGGGCTGGGGGTCGTTCTGGGGTCGGTCGCCCTGGCCTCGGTGGATCTGGCCTCGGGCCGCCTGATCCGGCTGGGGCGTTTCGACCTGGAAACCCGCGACGGATACTGGCTGACATGGCCGCGGGACCGGGCGCAGTCGAAAAAGCAGCAGGCCCTGATCGGCGATTTCCTGCAGGCCCTGCGCGCGGCAGTCTGAGCGGTCAGAAATCGATCGCGATGCCCTTCTTCTCCCAATCGCCATAGCGCGCGGGATCGGGGCCGTCGCGCCCGCCAAGTTCCTTGGGCAGGGGTTTGGCCTCGGCTTCGGCCTTGCGCCGGCGCTCTTCGGCCTCGGCCAGGGCGCGCCGGGCGGCGGGTGGCAGGTCTGTGCGGTCGTCGCTCATGACATCGGGTTCCTTTCCGTGCATGTCCTTGATATACGCCCTCGTCCGCTGATGGCAATGCGGGCGAAAACCTTGCAAAGGCGGTTTCATGTCCAACACCCCGACAGCGGCGCGGCGCAGCGCCATCCATCTGCTGGATCAGATCCTGGGCGAGGGCCGTTTGCTGTCCGAATGCTTGGCGGCCGGAGCGTTGGACCGCCTTGCCCCCGAAGACCGCGCGCGGGCGCAGCGGCTGGCACTGGAGACCCTGCGCGGGCTTGAGCGCGCAGACCGCCTGCTGGAGGGACATCTGCGGCGCACACCGGCGCTGACCGTCCAGAACGCGCTGCGTCTGGGAACGGTCGAACTGTGCCAGGGTGAGGCTGCGCATGGCGTCGTGAACGCGATGGTCGAGATCGTCGGCCGCTCGCGCAAGCACGGGCGGCTCAAGGGGCTGGTCAACGCGGTTCTACGCAAGATCGCCGCCGAAGGTCCCGAGGCCTGGCCGAAGATGCGGGTGCCGCGCCTGCCGGACTGGCTGCGCGAACCGCTGATCGCGGCCTGGGGCACGGAGGCGGTCAAGGGCATGGAGCAGGCCCATTTCTCCGGCGCACCGCTGGACCTGACGCCAAAACCCGGCGCAGCGATCCCCATGGGCACCGAACTGCCGACCGGCTCGGTGCGGGTTGCCGATGCGGGTCAGGTCTCGGCCCTGCCGGGCTATGCCAACGGAGACTGGTGGGTGCAGGATGCCGCCGCCGCCCTGCCAGCGCGGATTCTGGCGCCCCGTCCGGGCGAGCAGGTTCTGGACATGTGCGCCGCGCCCGGCGGCAAGACGCTGCAACTGGCGGCGGCGGGCGCCGAGGTCACCGCGCTGGACGTTTCCGAGGCCCGGCTGGCGCGGGTGCGGGAAAACCTTGAACGGACCGGTCTGTCGGCCCGGGTGGTCGCCGGTGACGCGCTGGACCACCAGGGCCAGTACGACGCGATCCTGCTGGACGCGCCCTGTTCGGCGACCGGCACCATCCGGCGTCACCCGGATCTGCCCTTTGCCAAGGACGGCTCCGAGTTCGGCGGGCTGATCGCGTTGCAGGCCCGGATGCTGGCCCATGCCTGGACCCTGCTGAAACCCGGCGGGCGACTGGTCTATTGCACCTGCTCACTGCTGCCCGACGAAGGCGAAGTGCAGATCGAAGAGGCTCTGCCGCAACATCCCGACATGCAGGTGGACCGGGCCGCGCTGCTGGTGCCCGGCGTTCAGCCCGACTGGCTGACCGAGGAAGGCGGGCTGCGCCTGCGTCCCGATTATTGGCCCGATCTGGGCGGCATGGATGGGTTCTACATCGCCTGCTTGAACAAATCGGCCTGACCGGTCGCTTTTCGATGACTTGACGAACCGGCCCGGCTATCGTTGGTTCAAACGCCAGCAGAGCGGCAGGGGCAGAGCAACACACGTCATGTCGAATTCGGACACCATGGCCAACCGATGGGTGCGGTTTCAGAACCGTCTGTATGCGCGTCTCAGCCAGCGCCGCAAACCCGTCGGTGGATTTGTCGGTCAGCCCGAGCCGCGCACCGTCGGTTCATTTGCGCGCGGGCGGCAACTGGTGGCGGGAAATCTCTTGTTTGCGGGTTACTTGGTCGAAGCCCCGGACACGGGCTTGTGGGAGGTCGTGGCCCCCAACGCCGCGTTCGACGACGAGCGGCACGGGTTTGCATGGCTGGACGATCTGGCCGCGGTGGGCGATGCCGCGGCACGAGAAAAGGCGCAACGCTGGGTCTGGGGCTGGATCGAGACCCACGGCAAGGGGCAGAGTCCGGGCTGGGCCCCGGACCTGACCGGACGCCGCCTGATCCGCTGGATCAACCACGCGCTGTTCCTGCTGCGCGGCATGGACGAGGCCCATAGCCGCCTGTTTTTTCGCTCGCTGTCACAGCAGACCTGGTTCCTGTCCAAACGCTGGCACGCGGCGACACCGGGGCTGCCCCGTTTCGAGGCGCTGGCCGGCCTGGTTCAGGCCGGTTTGGCGCTGGAGGGAATGGAAGACATCTCGGACCCGGCCGTTCGGGCTTTGGCGCGGGAATGCGAGGCTCAGATCGACGCCCAAGGCGGCATTCCCACGCGGAATCCGGAGGAACTGCTCGAGGTCTTTACCCTACTGGCCTGGACATCCGCCGCGCTCAGCGAAGTGGGGCGCGGTACGCCCGCCGCTCAGACGGCAGCAATCAAACGGATTGCCCCGACCCTGCGCAGCCTGCGTCATGCAGACGGCGGGTTGGCCCGGTTTCACGGCGGTGGCCGCGGTATAGAAGGCCGGTTGGAACAGGCGCTGGCCCAAAGCGGGGTCAAGCCCAAACCCGTCAAAGGTCTGACCATGGGCTATGCCCGTCTGGCCGCCGCCCGCACCACGGTGATCATCGACGCAGCACCCCCGGCCAAAGGGGCGGCCTCGTACATGGCGCACGCCTCGACGCTGGCTTTCGAGCTGACCTCGGGTCGTCGGCCATTGATCGTCAATTGCGGTTCTGGCGAAAGCTTCGGGTTGGAGTGGCGCCGGGCCGGGCGGGCCACGCCTTCGCACTCGACCCTTTGCCTGGATGGATACTCCAGCGCCCGGTTGGCTGCCCCGACCAAGGGAACCGCGAACGAAGCGCTGGTGGATGGCCCGAGCGAGGTGCCGGTAGAGTTCGAGGATTCGTTCGAAGGCGCGCGCGTGATGGCGGGCCATGATGGGTACGCCAAGGTGTTCGGACTTACCCATGCCCGTACGATCGAGCTGCGCTTTGACGGGCGCGAGGTAACCGGCGAAGACATCCTTCTGACGGCCACCGACAAGGCAAAACGCCAGTTTGACCGGGCGGTTGATGCATCCAAGCTGTCAGGGATCGGTTTTGACATCCGGTTTCACCTTCATCCGGATGTGGACGCCGCGCTGGATCTGGGGGGATCTGCGGTGTCGATGGCGCTCAAAAGCGGCGAGATCTGGGTTTTTCGCCATGACGGCGCCGGAAAATTGTCTCTTGAGCCAAGCGTTTACCTGGAAAAAGGCCGTCTGAAGCCCCGCGCGACAAAACAGATCGTTCTATCCGGCCGCGCAATCGAGTATGCGACGCGCATCCGGTGGACGCTGAGCAAGGCGCAGGATACAGCCTATGCCGTGCGCGACGTGCACCGGGACGAGCCCGATTTCGACTGAGCCAAAAGGATCTTTGGACCCATGACCGACCTTCACCCCGTGCGCCGCGCGTTGCTTTCCGTTTCCGACAAGACCGGATTGATCGATCTGGGCAAGGCCCTGGCCGACCGCGGGGTCGAGCTGCTGTCGACCGGCGGCACCGCCAGGGCGCTGCGTGATGCGGGGCTTGCGGTCAAGGATGTCAGCGAGGTCACGGGTTTCCCCGAGATGATGGATGGCCGGGTCAAGACGCTGCACCCGATGGTGCATGGTGGCCTGCTGGCGCTGCGCGACAATGACGCCCATGTGGCGGCGATGCAGGAGCATGGCATCGGCCCGATCGACCTGCTGGTGGTCAACCTCTACCCGTTCGAGGAAACGGTGGCCAAGGGCGCGGGCTATGACGAATGCATCGAAAACATCGACATCGGCGGCCCCGCGATGATCCGCGCCGCGGCCAAGAACCACACCTTCGTCAACGTGGTGGTCGATGTCGAGGATTACTCGGCCCTGCTGGATCAGCTCGAGGAAAACTACGGCAAGACGTCGCTGGGCTTCCGCCAGTGGCTGGCGCAGAAAGCCTATGCCCGCACCGGAGCCTATGACGCGGCCGTGTCCAGCTGGCTGGCCGACGCGCTGCAGATCGACACCCCCAAGCGCCGCGTGTTCGCCGGCGAACTGAAACAGCCCCTGCGGTATGGCGAGAACAGCCACCAGCAGGCGGCGTTCTACGTCGATGGCTCGGGCCGCCCCGGGGTCGCCACAGCCGTTCAGCATCAGGGCAAAGAGCTGAGCTACAACAACATCAACGACACCGACGCCGCCTTTGAACTGGTGGCCGAGTTCGACCCGCGCGACAGCGCCGCCTGCGCCATCATCAAACATGCCAACCCTTGCGGCGTTGCAACGGGCGCCACGTTGCTCGAGGCATACAAGGCGGCGTTCGACTGCGACCGGACCTCGGCCTTTGGCGGGATTGTGGCGCTGAACCGGCCGCTGGACGCGGAAACCGCGCGCGAAATCACCGGCATCTTCACCGAGGTCGTGATCGCCCCCGGCGCCACCGACGAGGCCAAGGCGATCTTTGCCGCCAAAAAGAACCTGCGCCTGCTGACCACCGAAGCGCTGCCCGACGTGCGCGCCGGCGGCAAGACCGTGCGCCAGGTGGCCGGCGGGCTGCTGGTGCAGGACAAGGACAACGGGCATATCGAGATGGATGACCTCAAGGTCGTGACCAAGCTGGCCCCCACGCCCGAGCAGATGCGCGATCTGCTGTTTGCCTGGAAAGTGGCCAAGCACGTCAAGTCGAACGCCATCGTCTACGTCAAGAACGAGGCCACGGTGGGCGTCGGCGCCGGCCAGATGAGCCGGGTGGATTCCGCCCTGATCGCCGCCAAGAAGGCCGAGCGTATGGCTGAAAGTCTGGGCCTGCCCGAACCGCTGACTATCGGCTCGGCCGTGGCCTCGGACGCGTTCTTTCCCTTCCCCGACGGGCTGATGGAGGCCGCCGCCGCAGGCGCGACCTGCGTGATCCAGCCGGGCGGGTCGATGCGCGATGACGAGGTGATCGCCGCCGCCGACGAAGCCGGTCTGGCCATGGTGTTCACCGGCATGCGGCACTTCCGTCACTGATGCGGGTCCGGGTTCTGCTCTGGGCCGGGCTGGCCGCATTTGTGATCGACCAGCTCAGCAAGTACCTGGTGGTCCACGTGTTGCGCGTGGCCGACCGGCCCGGCGGCATCGACGTACTGCCGCCGCTGCTGACCTTTCGGTACGGCGAGAACCGCGGCATCAATTTCGGCCTGTTTCAGGGCAATTCCGAAGCCGCGCGCTGGTTTCTCATCGCTATTTCGCTGGCCATCAGCATCGGCGTTTTCGTCTGGCTCTGGCGCACGGCCGCATCGCGGCGGATGCTGGTTTTCGGCGGGTTGCTGATCGGCGGAGCGTTGGGGAACGTGGTTGACCGGGTGTTGTATGGATACGTTCTGGATTTCCTGAACATGTCCTGCTGTGGCATCAACAACCCGTTCGTCTTCAACCTCGCCGACGTGTTCATTTTCGCGGGTGCCCTCGGGTTGGTGCTGTTCGAAGGCAAAAAGCCCTCGTGACGCGCCGGATGTTATGCGATAAAAGCGCCTGAAACAGGCTGGAGACCAAGATGCGGATGCCGCGCGCCATTATTGCTCTGACACTTGCTGCGGTCGCAGGATGTTCCGATATCGGCCTGCGCCATCTCGAAGCGCCAGGGCCCGGGCCGGACGAGTTTTCGGTCATGCCGGTCAAGCCACTGACCCAGCCCAAAGATTATGCGTTCCTGCCTGCGCCGACGCCGGGTGGCGCGAACCTGACCGACCCAAACCCGAATGCCGATGCCGTGGCTGCGTTGGGTGGCAATCCCGGGGCGCTGAACCCCGGCACTGGTATTCCGTCGTCTGATGGGGCGCTGGTGACGGCTTCCAGCCGCTATGGCGTTTCCCCCAACACCCGCCAGGTTCTGGCGCAGGAAGATGCGGATTTCCGCAAGCGTCAAAGCCGCTGGACGCGGTTGCGCCTGTTCAAGGTGGACCGCTATTCGCAGGTCTACAAGCGCAATTCCATCGATCCCCAGGTGCAGACCGAAGCTTTGCGCAGACAGGGCGTGGAAACACCCTCGTCGCCGCCGGATGAATAATTCTTAACTTTCCGTCATCGCTCTTGAACCCGTTCGGCGTCACCGTAGTTTGAACACCGTAACGAAACGGAGGATGCCCTATGGCTCGGGCCTTGGCGTTTTGCGCCGCTTTGATGACCGCAACCCCGGTTTTGGCCGAAACCGGGCACGAGGCCGTCACCACCTTTACCCTGGACAACGGCATGGATGTCGTCGTGGTCGAAGATCACCGCGCGCCCGTGGTTCAGCATATGGTCTGGTATCGGGCCGGATCGGCGGACGAGCCGATCGGGTCGTCAGGTGTGGCGCATTTCCTCGAACATCTTCTGTTCAAGGCCACCGATACGATGGAGGCGGGTGAGCTTTCGGCCACCGTTGCTGCCAATGGGGGCAACGACAACGCTTTCACGTCGTATGACTACACGGCCTATTTCCAGCGTGTCGCGGCCGACCGGCTGGAGTTGATGATGAAGATGGAGGCCGACCGGATGCGCAACATCCGGCTGACCGAGAGCGACATTGCCACCGAGCGCGACGTGATCCTGGAGGAACGCAACCAGCGTACCGAGAACAACCCCCGTGCCCTGTACGGCGAACAGATGAGCGCGGCGCAGTATCTCAACCACCGCTACGGCGTTCCGGTGATCGGCTGGAAGCACGAGATGGAGACATTGGACATGGAGGACGCCCTGTCCTTCTACCAGACCTATTACGCGCCCAACAATGCGATCCTCGTGGTGACCGGCGATGTGGACCCGGACGAGGTCAAAGCCTTGGCCGATACGTATTATGGCGTGATCCCCGCCAACCCGGACCTGCCTGAACGGGTCCGATCGCAGGAACCGCCTCAGACCGCCGAGCGACGTCTGACCTTCAAGGATGCGCGGGTGTCGCAACCATATGTTCAGCGCAGCTACCTCGCGCCCGAGCGTGATGCCGGTGCGCAGGAAAAGGCTGCGGCGTTGTTCCTGCTGGCCGAGCTTCTGGGCGGCAGCACCACGTCCTACCTGAACGAGAAACTGCAGCTTGAGCAGCAACTGGCTGTATATGCCGGGGCGTTTTATCGTGGGGTGTCGCTGGATGACACGACCTTTGACCTGATCGTTGTTCCGGCTGAAGGCGTGTCGCTGCAAGAGGCCGAGGATGCGATGGATCAGGCGGTGGCCGATTTCATCGCCGAAGGCGTCAACCCGGAAGATCTGGACCGGATCAAGATGCAGCTGCGCGCCGCACAGGTCTACGCCCGAGACAATGTCGATGGAATCGGCAACCGCTATGGTCGGGCGCTGACCAGCGGCCTGACGGTCGAGGACGTGCAGGCCTGGCCCGACATCCTGCAGGCCGTCACCGGCGACGAAATCATCGCCGCCGCGCGCGAGGTGCTTCAGCCCGAAGCGTCGGTCACCGGCTGGCTGATGCGTGATGACGAGGTGACCCAATGATCCGTTTCCTTGCCCCCTTGATCGCCCTGCTGATCGCGCTGCCTGCCTGGGCCGAGATCAAGATTCAGGAGGTCACCTCGCCCGGCGGCATCCGGGCCTGGCTGGTCGAGGATCACTCGATCCCGTTCACTGCGCTGGAACTGCGGTTCCGCGGGGGCACGTCACTGGACGATCCCGACAAACGCGGCGCGGTCTATCTGATGAGCGGCCTCCTCGAAGAAGGCGCGGGCGACATGGATTCCCGCACCTATGCGCGAGCGCTGGAATCTCTGGCCGCGTCGATCGGATACAGGGCCACTGATGACAGTGTTGCGATCTCGGCCCAGTTCCTGACTGAAAACCGGGACGACGCCGTTGACCTGCTGCGCACCACCATCCAGCAGCCGCGCTTTGATCAGGACGCGATCGACAGGGTTCGGGCGCAGGTCCTGTCCGGGCTGCGCTCGGAACAGACCGACCCCAATGACATCGCGGGTGAGGCATTCGCCAAAATGGCCTATGGCGATCATCCGTATGGATCCAACGGCAAAGGCTCGATCGACAGCGTATCGGCCCTGACCCGGGACGACATCATCGACGCCTACAAAGGCGTCTTCGCCAAGGACCGTCTGTATGTGGGCGCGGTGGGCGACATCACACCCGAAGAGTTGGGCGCGTTGCTGGACAATCTGTTGTCGGACCTGCCCGAAACGGGCAAACCGATTCCCGGGAATGCCGAGGTAACGATCCCCGGCGGCGTCACCGTGGTCGAGTTCGACACGCCGCAATCGGTGGCGCTGTTCGGCCAGAAGGGCATCGACCGCGACGATCCGGATTTCTTTGCGGCCTACATCCTGAACCACATCATCGGCGGCGGCGGCTTTGAAAGCCGCCTGATGCAGGAAGTGCGCGAAAAACGCGGCCTGACCTATGGCGTCGGGACCTATCTGGTGCCCAAGGATCTGGCCTCGGTCTATCTGGGGTCGGTATCCTCGGCCAATGACCGGATCGCGCAGGCTATCGAGGTAATTGGCGACGAATGGCGGCGCGCCGCGACCGAAGGTGTAACCCAGAAAGAGTTGGACGACGCCAAGACCTATCTGACCGGTGCCTATCCGTTGCGCTTTGACGGCAATGCCCAGATCGCGGGCATCATGGTGGGCATGCAGATGGAAGATCTGCCGATCGACTACATCGCGACCCGAAACGACAAGGTGAACGCGGTGACGCTGGACGAGGTGAACCGCGTCGCGGCCGAGCTGCTGGACCCGGACGGGCTGCATTTCGTGGTTGTAGGCAAACCCGAGGGGCTTGAGACCACGAACTGACGCGAAGGGCCGGCAGTCGGCAGGCCTTTTGCAGAATTCCCGACGAGCGGTCATTCAGCGCCGCTCGCCCCGGGACCCCGTGATCCGGAAGCGTGTGCAACCTCTGGATCGTCCACGTTTCCGGCGCCCGTTCCACGAAACCTCTACGGTGTTCGCGGTCATGCGATTCCGCCGACTGGCTTGTTTCATTTGATGGACAGATGTCATCATGAAGCGGAACTATTTTCGCGGGTAAGGAAGGAGGGGTCATTGATGCCCTATCAGTTCTGGCATTCGAAGTTGACCGACCCTCCCATCCACGTCCCGGCGATTGGACTGCAGTTGTTTGTCCGGATACCGCACGACACCACCGACGAGAATATATCGGTCATAGAGACAATAAATGAACCGGGGTTTGGCCCGCCTCTGCACCGTCACCCACAAACTGAAATCTTTCGCGTTTTGGACGGGCAGTATCTCTATGAGTGCGATGGTAGGCGCTTTGTTGCAGAAACAGGGGACGTCGTAACGATCCCCGGGGGCGCCGCGCATGCGTTTCGGAACCTTTCCGACGGGCCGGCGCGGCAACTGGTCATGATACTGCCATCCTTCGACACGGTCGCCTTTTTCAACGGGCTGGGAGACATCATGGCAGACGGAGTTCCCGACCGGGACGTGCTGAACGCATTCTCCGAGAAATGGCAGATCGAGTTTCTGGGGCCGCCCCTGCAGCTTTGACGTCGTTCCAATTTACCGCGGGCGCCAAAGTTGGCGGCTGCGTCAAGCATTCACCGGGTTTTCGCGTTTCTTTTCCGGCCAGAACTCATCCACGACCACGTAGGCTATGATGACGAACAGGGCTGCGCTTGCGACTTGCAGAACGCGAGTGATGCTTTTGACATCGGCCTCGTCCGAAAACGGTGAAATCGACCCGCCGTAGACAATCAGGACCGTCGTCAGGGCCGATCCGGCGGCGGCGGCCAGCGGGATCTGGGATTTGCCGAGCGCGCCCAGCGTCACGCAAGCGAAAAAGCACAGCAGGATCGGCGTGAGAATGACCGGCGCGATGACGTTGACTTCGTAGCAGATGATGGACGCTGCTGCGCCGAGCAGGTTTGCCGTCAGCATCGCCTTGGCCACGGCTTTGCCGGCGGCAGGCATCGCAGCGAGCTGCTGGCTGAGAAGGGCCACAAAGAACAGAACCAGCAGGGCAGACGCCCCAGACACAAAGAATGCCAGGGCGAAAGGAACCGTGACAAGCGACATTCTGACGATGCGCCGATGCTTGTCAAAATCAGCGGCGGATGCGTCTTTGGCCTGCGTGGCGTTCTGGGGGGCGGCCGGAATAAGCGTGAACATCAGCGTCGATACGAAACCGGCAAACAACAGGTTCAGCGGGATCCAGAATACAAGCACCAGCGCCAGATCCGAAGATTGCAGAACGAGGTTGGGGATCATCAGCGCCCCCATCAGGGCGATGACGCCCGGCAGGACACCGGCACCAGACACGGACCATATGAAGGACAGGATTATCCCGATCGCCACCAGTATCAGAAACACGACCGGATAGGGCGCGAAAACCGATGAAAGCAGGAAAGAAACGAACATCAACGCAATCGAGAAGATGAACAGTTTCGCAAACGCGGCCAGCGGTAATGCGGTAGGTGCCTGAAGGAAGAGCGCGGTGAACACCGCGCCGACAACCGCCAATGGCCACCCAAGGAAAAGCCCCAGGGAAAAGACGGCGGTCACACCCAGTGCAAGTCTGTAAACGGCGTGTCTGTCCTCAGTACGCATAAGAAAAGATCGAAACCAAACGAATGTATGTCCGACCGACCGCGTTCAGTATCCCGTTGTCGCTGAGGTACATGATGACATCCGCCTGACCGTTCAACTGAAACCTGAGGTCGTCTTCCGCGCTTCCGGCCTCGTAGCCCGGCAGTATGATGCGCACGGGAAACCGTTCAGGTTCGCGCAGAAACCCTTTGGCGCTCGGCGGGCTTGCCAATTGTCCGGGTGTGTCGCCGCCACTCAGCGAGACCGCCGCGCTGAAGCTTTCGATTTTGCCCGGGATGATCTGACCGGGGTGCATATCCAGCACGACATCCACCGGAGACCCGACGGTGGCGCGCCCCAGATTGTTCTCGGTGAAATACGCCTCGATCCACACGTCCGTCGCATCAAGAAACGTCAGCAGATCCTGGCCGGACCGGGCGTATGTGCCGGGTGCAATCAACAAGTTGGATATGACGCCCGTAGCCGGCGCGCGCAGTTCGGTCCATTCCAGATTGAGCTCGGCATCGGCCAAAGCCGCCAAGGCACGTTGGATTTTGGGATTCTCATTCCCTTCGTCCCCAAGCCTTTGCTTGGCCTTCTCCAGATCTGCTTTGGCGTTTTCATAGTTCGCCTCGGACTCGGCCAGCTGGCCTCGGGCATCGTCGGCTTTCGAGATGGAAATCAGCCCTTTCTTCTCGAGCGCGAAGACTCGTTCCGTCTGAATGCGCATCGTATCCAGATCGCTCTGCGCGCGGGCCAACTTGGCTTGCGCCGCACTTACCTCGGCCGAGGATGCGCCGACCTCCTGAGTGGCCGCCTCAAGGTCGGCCTGGGCTCTGTCGCGATCAATCTCGTAGGGTCTCGGGTCGATCCGAACCAGCAGATCGCCGGCCGAAACGATCTGTCCGTTTTCCACCAATACTTCGATCACGGTTCCCGTGACCTGCGGAACGATTTGGGTCGCCACGGCTTTTACCCGCGCATTCCCGGTGAACGGTGTCTTTCGATCAGCAACCAGATACCAGATAAGGAAGATGAGAATGACGGCCAGTGTCGTCCAGATCGTCTTCCTCATTTTGCGGCTCCCTCGGCGGTGTCATCCGTCGCTGGTGAGGCGTCGATCCAGACCTTGAACAACTCGTAGAAGACGGCGAACAAGACCGGCCCCATGAAGATGCCGATCAGGCCATAGGCCATCATCCCGCCCAGAACCCCGATGAGGATCACGAGCATCGGGGTCTCCAGGCCTTTTGAAATGAAAACCGGCCGCAGGAAGCTGTCCATTATGCTGACGGGAATGGCCAGAACGGTGAAGATCAGCGCCGCACCGCCGGACATGGAACTCCATGCATAGATGACCAGCGGCAGAAGGACGAGGCCGGGGCCGATCTGGATGATCGAGAGTATCAGGCAGATGAACGCCAGCGTCGCGGCCGAGGATATCCCGAACAGCGCCAACAGGACCCAGACAACGACGGCCTGAATGGCGGCAACCCCGATTACTCCCTTGGTGACGTTCCGGATCGTGGCCCCAGCCAGAGTGACGAATTCGCCGCCGCGTGGCGCAAAGACGCGGTTGGCAAAGCGCTGAAGGCCCTGCACCAGATCCGGTCCGGGGCTGAACAGGGCGCCCATGATCACCACCGACAGCGCAAGGCCGAGAAGCCCGATTCCGATCCCCAGAACTTTGCCAAAGAGCGATTTGGTGATCTCGAGGATTTGCGGGCCGTATTTTGCAAGCGCACCATCCAGGTTCCGTTCGAACATGCCCCAGGCATCGGCAAGCTTGGCACCGACCAGAGGCAGATCCTTCAGGCCTTCCGGCGCCGGAGGTATCTTCAACTCGCCCTTGTCAGCTTGCTCGGCAAACTCGGACCCCAGTTCCGCGGCCCCAGATACCGCCGTTGCGACCGGCCCCAATGTGAGAACCAGACCCAGCAAAACCAGGATCGTCGTTGCCAGCTTCTTCCGTCCTCCCAGCTTGGACTGAAGCCAATCGAAGGCCGGATAAAGCGCAACGCAAAGAATTGTGGCCCAGATGACCACGCTTGCAAGCGGGGCGACCATGACCAAGGCGCTGTAGAGAAACAGCCCGAGAAACAGCAACCTTATCGCAAGGTCGACAATCTTTGCGTCCTGAGTCTTTTCCATTCCATCCCCCTGGTATGTTTTTCCGTATGTTACACTCAAAAAAGTAAATATGTATATTTTTTGAGCTTTTAGGGGATGCCCGGCAGTGCGGTGTTTGACTCAGCCCCGAAATGCAAGCGGATCCCGGGGCGCAAAGCACGCCGTAGTTCACCTTGCCAGAGCCTATTTTTGCGGGGTCTCGTCGTCTTGGGACAGGATCGTGTCGGCCACGGTCGTAGCGGCGGTGACGAAGATACCCAGACCCACGATTATGTACGCCATCGTAAAGATCTTGCCCGCAGCGGTTTCAGGAGAAAAGTCGCCAAAACCCACTGTCGAGATCGTCACTACGGAAAAATAGACGGAGTCCAACCAGCTCCACCCCTCGACAAAATGGTAGAACACTGACGCCCAAAGGATCATTCCGACGGTGAAGGCGAGTATGCCTTTCACTCTGCCGTCCTTGAAAGCGACGCCTATCCCACGCGTTATTCTGGTCAGTGAATTCATCATGCCCTCATTCGCAAAAGAATTCACGTATAGCAGTAATTGGATGATTGTGTGAATCCAAAGGGTGAGTTGGCCCGGGCAACGGCAATCTCGTGGCCTCAGAAGGCGCGCGAAACATGTATTCCATTAACATGATGGATAAATGCTCTAGGGTAATCACATGCTGAATCGGGACGCTGAGGGATAACGTGCGAATAATTGTCAAAGGTGTCTTGATCTGTTGCGCGGTCGCGCTTGTGGTTTTTGCCGCGGCTTGGTTGTTTCTGTCTTCCGCTTTGTTCTCGTCGGTGCGGACCAGTTTCGTTGAGAACCTGATCTCAAGGAAGCTGGGTCAGCAGGTCTTGATTGAGGATGAGGTGCGTTTGGGCCTTGGTCGTCAGTTGCAGGTATCAGCAGCTGGACTGGTATTGCCCGCCACACCCAAGGCGGATCTGGCAGCGATTGATCAGATCGAGTTCGACGTATCTGCACGGGACCTGTGGAACAGCAAGCTGTCGGTGAGCAGTCTTTCAGTGTCTGGGGTTCGTCTGAACCTGATCACAGACGAAGAAGGCGTGACCAACTGGCAGTCCTTTTCGCGCACCGGGGCCGAAACCGACAAGACTTCGGAACGCCCGACCCAACCTTTGGCCGGTATCCTGACGGATCGCACGATCGACCTCAAGGATGTCACCGTACTCTATCAGAACGACCTGAACGGCATTGGACTGGACTTGCAGCTTCCAGAACTGGTTTTGCAGCGCGATGCCGAAACCGATGTTGCCTCGGCGGTCGGAACGGGGTCGCTCAACGGTCAGAGTTTTGACTTGAAGGGCACGTTCCCGCCCCAGGACCCGTTCCAAGTGGCATTGAACTTTGATCAGATTTCGGTCGAAGCCCAACAGATTCCTGTGGAGACCGGCCTTCAGGTCAAGGCGACCCTCGAGGTCGATCAGTTGGGTCAACTGCTCGATGTCTTGAAACTCAACCGCGTGTTGGAGGGTTCGGGCAGTGTTGGTGCAACATTCAAACTGGCAGACGGCGTCGCACGGGTTGATGACCTGTCTGTTCTGGCCGAGCTGGATGGTGGCCAAAGCCTTTCCGTCACCGGACAAATCGGGAAATTGGGCAATCCGGAAGATGTTTCTCTGACGACCCGCATTCGCCTGTATCCTGAGGATGCCGAGCCGGCTCCGGCTGCCTCGCGGTATGACCTCAAGCTTATTGCCGTGGATATGGTCATCGACAGTGTCCCGGGACAGGTCCCGCAACGGCAGATGGTCATCAAGACGAACGGTTTCACGCTGGACACCTCTGGTGAGGGCCCGCCGCCGATCAAATTCTCCGAGCTTGCCAGAACGCCCGAAGGTGCCCTGAGCGTGGGCAACATCAATTTGAGGATCGGAAACCCCGCCGATCCGTTTATCATTCTGACCGGTTCGGTCGAGGATGCGTTGCAGTTGCAGGGCGTATCCGCCGAGGGTTTGATTGATATTCCGGCAAGCAGTCTGATCTCGCCCGAACTGTTGGGCCCCGATGACCAGCTGGGCAGGTTTTCGGGAAACTTTCATTTGAACGGAAACATCGAACAGCTTGCTTTGACCAATCTGGATGGTCAGACAAGCGAAACCGAGGTCTGGAGCCTGGAGGTGCACGGGTCCGTAGAAAATGTCCTCAAGTTCGAGAATCTGGATCTGGCGATCGACGTGGATGTTCCGTCGGGCGCGGACCTTCTGAAGGCCTTGTCGCTGGAGCCGGTGGACACCGGTCGGGCCCATCTTGAAATCGACCTGGTAAGTGAAGGCACCGATTGGAATGCCAAAGCCAATGTCGAGGTTTCCGAGTCGGTCTTGAAAATCGCGGCGGATCTTGATGATGCAACAAGCGATCCCGTGCTGCAGGGGTCGATCGAGAGCGATCTGATAAAAATCGATCAAATCAGAACCATCGTTCAGGCGGCCGCCCAACTGCGCAAGATAGGTGGTTCACCGCCTGAGCAGGAAGATGCCGAGAAAGACGACGGTGACACAGGTCCGTTGAGGGATGTGACCCTCAAACCCATCGGGAGGGCCATTTTGCTGTCGGGTGTGAATGTAGATGTCGACATACACCTGCGTCACATTGAGGGTGCAAAGGGAATCAGCAGCCTGCAGAGCGAACTGACTCTGGACGAAAACGAGCTGCGGGCCGGACCTCTGAAGTTTGAATACGGAGGTGGTCATTTCGACGTCAGCGGGCAAATGGATCTTTCGAATGAAGCGCATCTGCTGACCCTGACCGGAAAGGCGGGCGGATGGCAGTTGGATGACCTTCTGCAAAACCTGAACTTCAAGAAAGGCGCCAGCGGCACGGTGTACGCAGATTTCTCGGTTACGGGGGGCACGGATACCGTCAAGCAATTCGTCGGCAGCATGAGTGGCAATGCCACGGTTTCAATGCGCGACGGTTCGATCGAAACCCAGCTTCTGGATCTGGCCGGGCTGGGTATTCTTCCGTGGGTATTTACCAAGGAAAAACAGAAAGTGGCGCCAATCGTGTGCCTGCGCGCGCCGATCAGCATTTCCAACGGAAAAATCGAGACGAAACAGACGACGCTGGAAACAGATCATGTTCAGGTCGTTGTCTTTGGCGCTGTCGACCTGACGGACAAGGTGTTGGACCTTAACATCCAGCCAAGAAAGATTGGCGAGCCACTTGCGCGCAGCCCGTGGCCAGTGACACTGAGGGGAGCGCTCGCTGAGCCCAAGGTCAAAGTCAAGGATGGTCCGAAAAGGCTGAAGCGGTCGGATGGTGCAGACCAGATGCCGGCACAAAGAAAGCTCTGCATCCCGGATATCCTGCAGTTGCAGTAGGGGCGGTTTGCCAATCGGCCACGGCCCTGCCTGTGTTCGGCAAGGCCGGCCAAGCCTGTCGGACGCGGATCACCCCTTTTTCATGCTGCGCAGCATCTGCCCCATCATCTGGCCGAACTGACCCGAGCCGCGCTGATACAGCGCCCCGTCCACGGCGAGAACCGTACCGCTGATATAGCTGGCCATGTCCGAGGCCAGAAACAGACAGGCGTTGGCCACGTCTTTCGGGGTGCCCCAGCGGCCCAGCGGCACGTCTCGGCGCAGCTGCTCGCCCGCGTCGGGGGTGGGGGCCAGACGCTTGGCGCCTTCGGTGCCTTCGATGAAACCCGGCACGACCGAGTTCACCCGTATGCCTTCCACGCCCCATTCCATCGACAGGGTGCGGGTGATCTGATCGACCCCCGCCTTGGCCGCGCAGACATGGGCCTGGCCCTCGTAGGGCAGATAGGATTGCGGGGCCGAAATGTTGATGATGTTGCCGCCGGGCCGTTTCAGATAGGGATAGGCGCCTTTCAGAACATGCACGGTGCCCATCAGGTCGATCTCGACCACGGTGCGGAAGGCGTTGACCGACATTTCCGCCATCAGCGCGGGAAAGTTGCCCGCCGCCCCCGAAACCAGCACGTCGAAATCACCGAGCGCAGCGTGGAATTGTTGCAGCCCTGCCGCGACTGCCTCGGCATCACGCACGTCGAAGGCCGCGCCGATGACCTCGGCCGCGCCGGCTGCCTTCAGCGCGGCGATGGTGTCGTCCACCTTCTCCTGCGAGCGGCTGGCCACGGCCAGTTTCGCGCCCGAGGCCGCGAAGGCCTCGGCGATGCCCCGATTGATACCGCTGGTCCCGCCGATGACGACGACCGTCTTTCCTGCAAAGTCCATGTAGAGCCTCCCGCTTTGGAAGGGGCCCTACTCGCCGTAGGGCACCCAGATGTTCTTGATCTCGGTCGCAGCCTGCAGGAAGCGGCGGGTGTGGTCCATGCCCCAATCGAATGCCGTCGCGTTATTGACCCAGGTCCGTTTCAGGTTCCCGGCCGAGACGACCTCGATCTGCGCTGACAGGTCCGACGACGAGAAGGACCACACCGCATCCACGTTCAGATGCGAGGCCAGCGGTTTGGCCAACTCCTCATGGCTGCCCGTCAGGATATTGACCACGCCTGCAGGCACGTCCGAGGTGTCCAGCACCTGATAGAAATCGGTGGCCGCCAGCGGATAGGGCTCGGACGCCACCAGAACCACCCGGTTGCCCATCGCGATCGCCGGGGCCATGGCCGAGACCAGACCCAGCAGCGGCGCCTCGTCGGCACAAAGCGCGCCGATCACGCCCACCGGTTCCTTCATGGCAATCGCCACGCCCCGGATCGGAACGCCATGCACCTGGCCGTCATACTTGTCGGCCCAGGCGGCTGCGGTGAACAGGCGCTGGATTGCGGCATCTACCTCTTTCGCGCCGTCCTTGCGGCCGGTCATCGCGTCGATGCGATGCGCGAACTCGTCGGCGCGGGCTGAGAGGTTCTCGCCGATGTAATACAGGATCTGCGCCCGCAGATGGCCGGTGGTTCTCGACCAGCTCGTAGCGCCTGCTGCGGCCTCGACCGCGTTGCGCACATCCTTGCGGTTGGCCAGACCCACATGGCCCAGCAGCCCCGCCTTGCCCCAGACCGCGCGGGAATAGCCGCCATCAGGCCGGGCCTGCTTGCCGCCGACATAGAGCTTGGCCGTGCGGTCGACCGGATCGACCGGGCCGCCTTCGCCCACTATAGGTTCGATCTTGGCCACCGGCTTGGCTTTGCCCTTGGGCTTGGTATAGGCGCTCAGCCCTTCCCAGCCACCTTCCCGGCCAAAGCCGCTTTCGCGCACGCCCCCAAAGCCCGCGGCCGCGTCGAACAGGTTGGTAGCATTGACCCAGACCACGCCCGCGACCAGCTTGGGCGCGATGTCCAGCGCAAGGTTGACGTTCTCGGTCCAGACCGTTGCGGCCAGCCCGTAGCGGGTGTTGTTGGCCAGCTGGACCGCCTCGGCCGGGGTACGGAAGGTCGACGAGACCAGAACCGGGCCGAATATCTCCTCCTGCATCAGCGGGTCCGAGGTCTCGAGTCCGGTGATCAGCGTCGGCGGGTAGTAGCAGCCGTTGGCGGGCAACTCACAGGCGGGCTGGTAAACCTGGCCCACCGCGTTGCCCTCGACCATCGACTTGATGGTCTGCAGCTGCACCGGGTCCACCACGGCGCCCACGTCGATGCACTTGTCCAGAGGGTTGCCGATGCGCAGCGTGTCCATGCGGGCGCGCAGCTTGGTATAGAAACGCTCGGCGATGCCCTCCTGCACCAGCAGTCGCGAGCCCGCGCAGCAGACCTGCCCCTGATTGAACCAGATCGCATCGACCAGCCCCTCGATGGCGCTGTCGATGTCGGCGTCGTCAAAGACGATATAGGGCGACTTGCCGCCCAGCTCGAGCGTCAGGGACTTGCCCGACCCGGCGGTGGCCTCGCGGATGCGGCGCCCCACGATCGTCGAACCGGTAAAGGCGATCTTGTCCACGTCTGCCTTCACGATCATCTCGCCCACCGCGCCGTCGCCGGTGACGATGTTGACCACGCCCTTGGGCAGTCCGGCCTGCATGCAAATATCCGCAAACAGCAGCGCCGTCAGCGAAGTGTATTCGGCAGGCTTCAACACCACCGTGTTGCCCATGGCCAGCGCCGGGGCCACCTTCCACGCCAGCATCAGCAGTGGGAAGTTCCACGGGATGATCTGGCCGCAGACCCCCAGCGCCTGTGCGTCGGGCAGCTCGGTTTCCATCAGCTGGGCCATACCCGCGTGATAGTAGAAATGCCGCTGCACCAGAGGAATGTCGATGTCGCGCGATTCCCGGATCGGCTTGCCGTTGTCCAGCGTTTCCAGCACCGCGAACAGGCGGGCATGCTTCTGGATCAGCCGCGCGATGGCATAGAGGTACCGGGCGCGGGCCGGGCCGCCCAGCTTTTCCCATTTGGGTTGCGCCTTGCGGGCCGCGGCCACGGCGGCGTCCACATCGGCCTGGGTGGCCTGGGTCAGCTTGGCCAGAACCTCGCCCGTGGCCGGATTGCGGCTTTCAAACCCTTTGCCGGGCTTGGTGAAGGCGCCGCCGATGAAATGGCCGAACTTGTCGCCCTGATCGACCAGCCATGCCAGGGCCTCGGCGGCACTTTCCGGGGCGGGTCCGTATTCCATGGTCTCGAAAATCTCTTTGACTGTCATTGTTCCTGTCCTCAGCCCATCGGGTGCCGGTAGCCGGCCGAGTATGCCCCGGTGACGAAATGTTCCAACTGCCGCTCGATATCGCCCAGCAGCGACGACGCGCCGAACCGGAACAGGTCGGGTTGCAGCCAGCGGTCGCCCAGCTCGTCCTTGATCAGCGACAGGTAGACCAGTGCGTCCTTGGCCTTGGAAATCCCGCCGGCGGGCTTGTAGCCCACGCGATAGCCGGTGCGGTCATAGTAGTCACGGATCGCGCGGATCATCACCAGCGACACGGGCAGGGTGGCGTTGACGCTTTCCTTGCCGGTCGAGGTCTTGATGAAATCCGCCCCGGCCATCATGCAGACCAGCGAGGCGCGCGCCACGTTGCGCAGGCTGCCCAGTTCGCCGGTGGCCAGAATGGCCTTTACATGCGCCTCGCCGCAGGCCGCACGAAACGCCTTCATTTCGTCATACAGCGCCTGCCAGTTGCCCTGCAGCACATGGCGGCGCGAGATCACGATGTCGATCTCCTCGGCCCCGGCCTTCACGCTCTCCTCGATCTCGGCCACGCGCAGGTGAAAGGGCGACAGGCCCGCCGGAAAGCCGGTGGACACGGCCGCGACCGGAATGCCGGTGCCTGTCAGCGCATCCACCGCCGTTTCGATCATGTCGTGATAGACACAGACTGCGCCGGTGGTGATCGGCGGCATGTCCAGCGCCCTCAGCAGGGCGGGGGACACCGGCTGCCGGGCCTTGGCGCACAGGCGGCGCACGCGGCCCTCGGTGTCATCGCCGGACAGGGTGGTCAGGTCGATCATGGTGATCGCCTTCAGCAGCCAGGCGGCCTGATGCTCTTTCTTGACCGACCGGCGCCCGGGCAGGGTCGCGGCCCGGCGCTCGATGGCCGAGGTGTTGGCCTGCACGGCGCGCACCCAGTCGAGGTCCAGATCCATGCCAGGGTTTCGGGGCTCGGTCACTTGCGGCAGATGCGCGGTGCGCACGGGGCTTTCTGAGCTCTGCGTATCCATTGTCACGTCCTTTGGGAGGTTTGCGCCAAAATCGCACGGGAAACGGCCAAAGGAAAGGCAAACCGGGCGCCTTCGGCCATTTTTTTGACCAAATGGACAAATTCGGCTTTTTCTTGCGAGTAATTCGCAACGCGGTTGACTTAGTTGCGAATGGTTCGCATATTCATTCTCAACTGGTACTCGGAACGAGGTCACATATGATTCGCCGCAGTTTTCTTTTTGCCCTTGCTCTTGGTGCCGCGCTGCCCTTGGCGGCGTGGGCCGAGGCGCCGCTGAAGGTCGTGGCGACGACCGGAATGATTGCGGACGCCGTGCAGCAGGTCGGCGGTGATCAGGTCGAGGTCAAAGGGCTGATGGGTCCCGGTGTCGACCCGCACGGCTATCGCCAGACACGCAGCGATATCGTTGCCGCGACAAGGGCCGACCTGGTCTTGTGGCACGGCTTGTATCTTGAGGCGCAGATGGAAGACTTCTTCCACGACCTCGGGCGCAAACGCAAAGTCGTTGCCGTGGCGGATGCCATCGACAAGCAGAAACTGCGTGCGCATGCCGACTATGCCGACAAATATGATCCACATGTGTGGATGAGCCCGGTCTTGTGGAAGGATGTCGTCGTCGAGGTGCAAAAGGCGCTGACCGACGTGCGGCCAGACTCCGCCGCTTATTTCGCCGCCAACGCCCAGCGTTTTCTGGCTGGAATTGACCAGTTGGACGCTTATGGGAAAAAGGTGCTGACCCAGGTACCCGAAGACAACCGGGTGCTGGTCACTGCCCATGACGCCTTTGCCTATTTCGGCGAGGAATTCGGGTTCGAAGTGTTGGGGATACAGGGTATCTCGACCCAGTCCGAGGCGGGGCTGAACCGGATCGGAGAATTGGTCAACACTTTGGTCGAGCGCAATCTGACCGCCGTCTTCGTTGAAAGCTCGGTCTCGGATCGGTCGATGCGGGCATTGATCGAGGGGGCGGCGGCGAAGGGTCATACCGTCTCGGTCGGGGGTGAGTTGTATTCGGACGCCATGGGCGAGCCGGGCACCTATGAGGGCACCTATATCGGGATGCTGGATCACAACATCACGGTCATTGCACGGGGCTTGGGTGCGGATGTGCCCGAACGCGGCATGTCCGGCAAGCTGTCGGCGGGGCTCTGACCATGTTGGAGCTTGCGGCTGGCAAATCGTCATCAAACGGGGACCTGACGGTGCAGGACAGCCCGCTCGTGATCCGGGGGATGACAGTATCCTACGGTCAGAAACCGGCCATTTTCTCGGTAGACATGACGGTGCAACCCGGAGCCATGACGGCCATCATCGGACCGAACGGCGCTGGCAAATCGACGCTGCTGAAGGCGGCGCTGGGTATCGTCAAGCCGCTGTCGGGACAGGTGCTGGTGTTCGGCAAGGCGTTGGACCGGCAGCGGGCCCGAATCGCCTATGTGCCGCAGCGCGCCAGCGTTGATTGGGATTTCCCGACGCGTGTCATCGACGTGGTCCTGATGGGCCTGTCACGGGAACTGGGCTTGCTGGGCCGGGCCCGGATGCGACACATGGCCCACGCGATGGAGTGTCTGCATCGGGTCGGGATGCACGAGTTTGCGGACCGCCAGATCGGCCAGCTTTCGGGTGGTCAGCAGCAACGGGTGTTCCTGGCGCGCGCACTTGCTCAGGATGCCGATCTGTACCTGCTGGATGAACCGTTTGCCGGGGTCGATGCCGCCACCGAAAAAGCCATCATCTCGGTCCTCAAATCCCTGAAGGAAGGCGGCAAGACGGTGGTCGTGGTCCACCATGACCTTGCCACGGTCACGGATTATTTCGACCACGTGTTCCTGATCAATACCCGCAAGGTCGCTGAGGGCCCGGTGGAGCAGGCCTTTACCGCCGAAACTCTTCAGGCCGCGTACGGGGGGCGGCTTGCCACCGCCCAGATCAACCAGATCTCGGGCACTGCGGGCTGACACATGCTGTGGGACGCACTGACCCTGCAATTGGGGTACAACGCCACCTTGGTTGCCATCGGGGCCACGCTGCTTGGGTTTTCGGCTGGCGTGACAGGCACCTTCCTGTTTCTGCGCAAGCGGGCGCTGGTCAGTGACGCCATCAGCCATGCGACCCTCCCGGGCGTCTGCATCGCCTTTATGGTTTTGGTGGCGCTGGGCGGAACCGGGCGAAACCTGATCGGACTGCTGTCCGGCTCCGCGATTTCGGCCGCCGTGGGTCTGTTGTGCATGAACTGGCTGATCCGCCGCACCCGTCTGGCCGAAGACGCGGCGATCGGGGCGGTCCTGTCGGTCTTCTTCGGCTTCGGTATCGTTCTGCTGACAATCATCCAGACCATGGGGGTGGGCCGACAGGCCGGGCTTGAGGGGTTCTTGCTGGGCTCGACGGCCGGGATGCTGTGGTCTGACGCTCTGATCATCGCGATCGGCGGCGCTGCAACGCTGCTGCTTGTGTTGATCATCCGCCGCCCCATGATGATGGTGGCGTTCGATTCCGAATATGCGGCCGCCTTGGGGCTGCCCGTGCATCGCATCGACCTTGCGATGATGGGGCTTGTCATGGCGGTCACGGTTGTCGGGCTTAAGATCGTCGGATTGATCCTGATCGTGGCTTTGCTGATCATACCCGCGGTCACGGCGCGGTTCTGGTCGGACCGGTCCGACCATGTGGTGCTGTTGTCTGGGGTCATCGGCGGGTTGTCGGGCTATCTGGGTGCGGCGGTGTCCGCCTCAGCGCCCAACTTGCCGACCGGACCGATCATCGTCCTGTTCAGCTTTGGCTTCTTTGTTGTATCTCTGTTTCTTGCTCCGGTGCGCGGCGTGTTGGCCGCGATCGTGCGGCATCTGCGGTTCCAGCGGCGGGTTCACATCCGTCAGGGGTTGCTGGCGCTTGCGCAAGGCCAGAACATCTATGAGTCCTACACTTTGCGCCTGCTGCGTCGGGCTGGACTGGCCCGGCCCGACGGGGTGGCTACGGATGCGGGCAGAGCGCAGGCGGCCAAGGCGCTGCGCGACGAGAAACGCTGGGAAATCGTACGCGCCGACAATGCGCACGAGGCAGCCGCTGCCCTGTATGACGGGTTACGCGACATCGAAACCGTTCTGACCCGGGACCAGATCGACGACATTGACCGCCGCATCGGCGGACCACGGGAGGTTCGCCCATGAGCGGTGAAGAGTTTGTTCCCCTGTCCTTGACGCCGCTGCTGATCGGAACCTTTGCAGCCATCGCCTGCGCATTGCCCGGAAACTTCCTTGTACTCCGCAAACAGGCACTGATCGGCGACGCAATCAGTCATGTGGTTCTGCCCGGAATCGTCGTGGCCTTTCTCGTCACCGGCGCGATCTCGACCTGGCCGATGATGCTGGGCGCCGCCGGCGCGGCGGTTGTCGCCGTTGTGCTGATCGAGACCATCCGGAGGTTGGGCCAGATAGAACCGGGCGCCGCAATGGGCGTCGTATTCACCACTATGTTTGCTGGAGGGGTGCTGCTGTTGGAACAGACCGACACCTCGAGCGTTCATCTGGATGTCGAGCACGCACTCTATGGCAGCCTGGAAAGCCTGATCTGGCTCGACGCGACCGGCTGGTCCTCGCTGCTGGATCCGGTTGCGCTGGCCGGCCTGCCGCCCGAGCTTGCTCGGATCGCCCTGACCCTGGTGGGTGTCAGCCTGTTCGTCTGGCTGTTCTGGCGGCCGCTCAAGATCTCGACATTCGACGAAGGCTTTGCCCGGACGATCGGAATTCGAACCGGGGCGCTGGGAATGGCGCTGGTGATTGCGGCGGCGATTGCGGCCGTAGCCGCGTTTGATGCCGTCGGCTCGATCATCGTGATCGCAATGTTCATCTGCCCGCCGGCCGCCGCCCGGATGATGACCGACCGGCTTGAGACCCAGATTGCCTGGAGTGTTGTCTTCGCCATCCTGTCCGCCGTGTCCGGCTATATTCTTGCTGGGTATGGCCCGCTGTGGTTGGGCGGATCGGACGCCGTCAGTGCGGCCGGGATGATCGCCACAATGTCCGGCCTGATTCTGGCTGTCGCGGCCGTGTTTGGCCCCTGCCGGATGCGCGCTGCGGCGCCGGGTCCGGGCTGACCCGGCGTGTTCCCGCCACCCGCTCCGGTCGGTGATCGGCCAAACTTTGCCCACCAAACGGGGCAAGCGAACCTTAAGCAGATTTGTCCAACGCACCATGTTAGACACCGCGCCATTACACAGTTAATGACCACCACTCACCACGGATCGTCCGGGCAATCGTGAAACTTTTGGCAACCAATTCGGGTTGCGCATCTCGATTGGCCGGGCGATCCGACCCCCTATACCAAAGCAGCGTAAACCGGTGGCAGAATCGTGTGCGATTGTGCTAGGTCTAGCGGTATGGCGCAGGCAAACCCCAATATCAGCGAAAATCGCCCGGTAATCCGGCAACTCGACGAGGCCGCGATCAACCGCATCGCGGCCGGTGAAGTGGTCGAACGCCCCGCTTCCGCCGTCAAGGAACTGGTGGAAAACGCGATCGACGCAGGCGCGACCCGGATCGCCATCGACATCGCCGACGGCGGCAAAACCTTGATTCGCGTCACCGACGACGGGTGCGGCATCGCGCCCGAGGATCTGCCGCTGGCCCTGTCGCGCCACGCGACCTCCAAGATCGACGGGTCGGACCTGCTCAACATCCACACCTTCGGGTTCCGGGGCGAGGCGCTGCCCTCGCTTGGCGCGGTGGGGCGTCTGACCATCACCAGCCGCGCGCCGGGGACCGAGGCGGCCCAGATCCGCGTGGCTGGCGGCAAGATGGAGCCGGTGAAGCCCGCCGCCCTGCGCGCCGGCACCGTGGTCGAGCTGCGCGACCTGTTCTATGCCACGCCCGCGCGACTGAAATTCATGCGCACCGACCGGGCCGAGGCGCAGGCGATCTCGGACACGGTCAAGCGGCTGGCCATGGCGGAACCCTCCATCACCTTCACCCTGCGCGATGTCTCGGGCGGGGGCGAGGGGCGCGTGGTGTTCCGCGCCGACCGTGAGAATGGAGACCTGTTCGACGCGCTGCACGCCCGGCTGGCCCGCATTCTGGGGCGCGAGTTTGCCGAGAATGCCTTGCAGATCGACGCCACCCGCGAGGGGATCCGGCTGTATGGCTATGCCGCGCTGCCGACCTATTCGCGCGGCGCGGCGGTGGCGCAATTCCTGTTCGTCAACGGCCGACCGGTGCGCGACAAGATGCTGACCGGGGCGCTGCGGGCGGCCTATTTCGATTTCCTTAGTCGTGACCGGCACCCGGCGGCGGCGCTGTTCATCGACTGCGAGCCCACCTTGGTGGATGTGAACGTGCACCCCGCGAAATCCGAGGTGCGGTTTCGCGATCCCGGCGTGGCGCGCGGGCTGATCGTCTCGAGCCTGCGGCACGCGCTGGCCGAGGCGGGGCACCGCGCCTCGACCACCGTGGCCAACGCAACGCTGGGTGCGATGCGGCCCGAGCCGGCCCCCGCGATACCCGCGCGGGTCTATCAGATGGACCGGCCCTTGCCCGCGGCGCGGGCCGTGGCCTATCAAGCGCAGGCGCCCGGCTTTGCCGATCTGGCCAATGCCTACAGCGGCAGCGTGGTCGAGCCCGTGGCCGAAGCCGAGCAGCCCGACCAGACCCCGCCCGAGCACCTACCCCTGGGGGCCGCGCGCGGGCAGGTGCATGAAAACTACATCATCGCCCAGACCGCCGACGGCATGGTGATCGTGGACCAGCACGCCGCGCATGAACGGCTGGTCTATGAGAAACTCAAGACACAGATGGCCGAGAACGGCGTGGCCGCGCAGGCGCTGCTGATCCCCGAGATCGTCGAACTGTCCGAGGGCGACTGCGCCCGCCTGCTCGCGGTGGCCGACGACCTGTCGCGCCTGGGCCTGACCATCGAGCCCTTCGGCGGCGGCGCGGTGGCGGTGCGCGAGACCCCGGCCATTTTGGGCGAGGTCAACGCGCGGGCGATGATCCTGGACATTCTGGACGAGCTGGCCGATCAGGGCGAAAGCCAGACGGTGCAGGCGCGGATCGAGGCGATCCTCAGCCGGGTGGCCTGTCATGGCTCGGTCCGCTCGGGCCGCCGGATGCGCGCCGAAGAGATGAACGCCCTGCTGCGCGAGATGGAGGCGACGCCCCATTCCGGCCAGTGCAACCACGGGCGGCCGACATATGTGGAACTGAAGCTGAGCGATATCGAACGGTTGTTCGGCCGCAGTTGATCCGGCCGCCGGTCGGCGGTAGAAAAGAAGAAACAAAACAAGAACGCGCAGGTTGAGATGATCGAGATTGCAGGCACCCCATATTCTTTGGAAGATCCCATGGTGATGGCCGCCCTGATCGGGGCGGGGGTGGTTCTGCTGATCCTCGTTCTGCTGTTTCTGGCCCTGCGCGCGGCCAACCGCTCGGCCCGGATGGCCGAGCCACTGGCGCAGCAGCTGGCCTATCTGGGCCAGCATGTGCAGCAGTTGGGGCAGGGGCAGGAGCAATTGCGCGGCGGGTTGCAGCATGTCTCGGACACGCAGGCCAATGCGCAGGTGCAGGTGATCCAGACGGTCGAGTCGCGCCTGTCGGCGGTGCAGCAGCACATGAACGACCGGCTGGCCGACAACGCCATGAAATCCGCCCGCGCGCTGGCCGAAATGCAGGAGCGGATGAAGGAAACCCTGCATGGGTCGTCGAAGCAGACAGCGACCTCGCTGACCCAGCTGCAAGAGCGTCTAGCCGCCATCGACAAGGCGCAGGACAACATCACCAAGCTGTCGGGCGACGTGCTGTCGCTGCAGGACATCCTGTCGAACAAGCAGACCCGCGGTGCCTTCGGCGAGATCCAGTTGAACGACATCGTGTCCAAGGCGCTGCCCTCGGACAGCTATGTGCTGCAGGCGACCCTGTCGAACGGCAAACGCGCCGACTGCCTGATCCGCCTGCCCAACCCGCCGGGGCCCATCGTGATCGACAGCAAGTTCCCGCTTGAGGCCTATGAGGCGCTGGTGGGCGCGGGCAATGACATGGAGTTGAAGGCGGCGGTGCAGATGTTCCGCAGCACGGTGCGCAAGCACATCACGGACATCTCGACCAAGTACATCCTGGATGGTGAAACCGCCGACGGGGCGCTGATGTTCCTGCCCTCCGAGGCTGTCTATGCCGAGTTGCACGCCAAGTTTCCCGAACTGGTGCAGGAGAGTTTCTCGAAACGGGTCTGGATCGTCTCGCCGACCACCTGCATGGCCACGCTGAACACGATGCGGGCCATCCTCAAGGACGCGCGGATGCGCGAACAGGCGGGCGCGATCCGCAAGGAGCTTGGCCTGCTGCACAAGGATGTGGAACGCCTCGGAGAACGGGTCGGCAACTTGGATCGTCACTTTGGACAAGCGGCCAAGGATATCTCGGAAATCAAGATCAGCGCCGAAAAGGCCGGTCGCCGCGCGCAGCGGCTGGACAATTTCGATTTCGAGGAACTGGCCCCCGAGGACCACGCCAACGTGGTGCCGCTGGGCAAGTCCGAGGGCTGAGGCCTACTGGATCGACAGGTCCAGATTGTAGCCGACGGTCTTGCCGGTGTCGCGGTCGTTGCCCATCAGGTAGACGCGGATGGTATAGTCTCCATCCTCGGGCAGGGTGATCCGGGCTGTGTTGCCGTCGATCGAGCCGTTGTAGATCGCGACCCCGTCGCTGCCCGGCGGCAGGATGTTGAAGTAGACTACGCCGCTGCCGTTGGTATCACTGACCTGAAGTTCGGCAAACAATTCCTGCCCGCCTTTCGCACCCAGCACGTAGTCGAAATATTCATCACCCGTAATGGTGCCGTTGACCATTGTGCCAAAATTTCCGGGCTGGAATTCCACCTCGGCTGTCCTTTGGGCCGATGCGGGCACGGCCACAACGGCAATGAACAGGGCTGCCAGAGCTTGTTTCAACATTCTGAATATCCTCCCGGTGATTCCCGGCTGCAAGCCTAGCACAAGCGAGAGGCCGTTCAGATTCGCAGGAAGGGCTGCACCAATCGTGGGATAAGGCTGTTGAACTTCAGCGGAGCGTCGGTCACCGCCAAGCAGATGCAGTCCTCGGACATGTCGGCCACTGGTGTGTGTTCCAGATCCTCGTCTGCAATCTCGACATCGCCGCGGGCGAAATGATCCACCTCGTCGGAAAACGCGCCTTGCAAAACCATGGTCAGTTCCATGCCCTTGTGGCCGTGGTCCGGTACCGCGGCACCGGCCGGAATGAACAACAGGCGTGCCGTGGCATCGCGCGAGGTTGGCAGAATGGCCTGCTTGACGCCCATGCCAATCGGCTTCCAGCGGATGCTGTTCACGTCACCGCCGACGTAATCCTGCAACGGGGCCGGCAGCACGTCGCATTTCGCGCGCGCAGGCTTGGGGGTCGGCGCACCCTGCGCGATCAGAGCCATTGTCGACGACAGGGCATCCGCGGACAAAGGCGCGGCTTCGACCTGGTCCTCAAGCATGTGTCCGCCCACCGCGTCATAACTCTCGGCGCGGGCGCGACAATGGTCGCACAGGGACAGGTGGGTCGCGACCATCAGGTCGAACGCTTCGGGCAGTGTGCCCGAGGCGTAGGCCATCAGCAGGTCGTCCGTCAGGTGATGTTTGATCTCGTTGCTCATCTCTATCATCTCAGTTCATCGCGTGGCGCAAGCGGTCCAGCGCCAGCCGTATTCTCGATTTGATGGTGCCCAACGGAAGCCCGGTCTGCGAGGCGATCTCGCGATGGCTCAGGTCACCAAAATATGCCTTCTCTATCAGTTCTCGCTGTGCCTCGGGCAATTGCAGCAGGGCCGTCTTAAGTTGCGCCGTTTCCTGTTGCAGCGCGATTACGTCTTCCTGTTCGGGTTCCGCTTCGGGACCCCATGTCAGTTCTTCCGGTTCAGGACGCCGCTGTTTGCGAATGGCGTCGATGCGTTTGTTCCGCGCGATCGTAAAGACCCATGTCGCCACGGTCGCCCGTGACGGATCAAACAGATGCGCCTTGTGCCACAACGTGGCCATGACTTCCTGCGCGCACTCCTCGGCCAACGTCGCGTCCGAACCCGACCGGATCAGGAACGCTTTGACCCGAGGGGCAAAGTGCTGGAACAGTTCGGCAAACGCCGCCTGATCCTGCGACTGCCGGATGCGTTGGACGTGGGACACCCACTCGCATTTTGCCGCGCCATTATTCTTCGTACCGTTCACCGACGATCCCTTGGTTCGTTTCGTACCGCGCCCAGCCTGCCGCGCCGCCGGGGCGGTCGCGACATCGTTCGGAACAACGGTGTCCATCTCGGTAAACATAACTGTATTACGCTGCCGCACCCAAGTCGGATCACGCCTGACCGAGATTTTTGATCCGGTCGCGCGTTTTTTTCGTATCATGACCATGGATGTTCGCTGAAAAACCCAGCCGATCCAGAATGTTGACCGCTAGAAAAGATCAGTCCGACCATGCCAGAAATCGACTTCGTTCCGGCCCATACCTTTCACGGACGGAAAGGCGCCATCGAGAACGCTTTTCGCTACTCGGTCGACTACATCCTACTTGATCCAGAAAAGGCAGCGGAAACGCCCGCATTGTTTTCGGTGGACAAACCCAACCTAACTGGATGGCGGACCCGCGATCATGGAGGGGAGCCCGGTGTTGGTCGGGGTGCCCCGTGGCTCCGCGACAGCCTGCGGGCCATGCAAATCCCCCAACCCGCGCAGGTGCTGTTGCTGACCCAACCCCGGGTGCTGGGCCACGTATTCAACCCGGTCAGTTTCTGGTTTTGCCTGAATGACGCAGGCGCACTGTTTGCCGTGGTGGCCGAGGTCACCAACACTCATGGAACGCGGCACAGCTATGTCTGCCACAAGCCGGGGTTTGACGTGATCGCTCCTTCTGACCGGATTTGCGCGACCAAGGTCATGCATGTCTCGCCCTTTCAAAAGATCGAGGGCACCTACACTTTCCGGTTCGACCTGCGCCCGGACCGGGTCGGGGTTTGGATCGACTACGGCCGCGACGGGGGCGGTTTGATTGCCACGCTCACGGGCATCCGGCAACCTCTCACCAATGGCGCGATCCTTCGTTCGCTGCTGCGACGCCCGTTTGGCGCGCGGCGGGCGGTTGCATTGATCCACTGGCAGGCGCTGAAACTGTGGGTCAAGAAGGCCACCTTCCGACCGTTCCGCACCGCACCGGTGCCATCTCACCCCGTCTCGCGCCCGCACGAGTGACGATCTGCAGTTTGCGCAAGATCAAGGACGCAGGCGCTGTGCAATGGTTGAGATGGACTCCAATTGCGGACAGAGGAGTTGAAACCAATGCTGGAAATCTCGCCAACCAAAGTCGCCCAGGTCGCCATGATGGGCCGCGAACTGGATCGCGCCGAGGGCGAGCTGCGGGCTTTTATCGATCGCATGGACGAGGACGAGCAAGCCGAGTTGGTCGCGATCATGTGGATTGGACGTGAAAGCTTTTTCCCGGACGACCTCAGCGAGGCGATCGCTACGGCCAAGGCCGAGGCCTCGACGCCATGTGCCGATTACCTCATCGGCACGCCGCATCTGTCGGATCACCTTGAGAACGGGTTGGACGCGCTGGGCATCTCGGCCGAAGATGTCGAGAACGACCTGATGTAGACTTGGTCGCCCGCACGGTGTTTCTGCGCTATGCTCCGGGGCAGAGGGCGCCGTGTATTGCACAGCGCCCGGTCCACAGCAGGGGCGCCAGATGCCGCGTATGTTGAAGACGATATTGGTGTTGGCCCTTATGTCCGTTCCGGCGTGGCCGCAGCGTCCGGCGCTGGCCTGCACCGTTTGTCTGGCACTTCCCGAAAACTCTCTGGCCGACCGGTTGTTGTCTGCTTCGGTCATCGTTCTGGCCGCGCCCGCGCCCGACGACCCGTTCCGCTATGCACCCGTCGGGTTGCTGAAAGGCAGTTGGGACGAGGTTGCGGACCTCCCCCAGATACCGTTTCTGGTGGACAGCAGCACGCGGAATGCTCTGCGGGCCGATCCTGACCGGGTGGTCCTGATGATCTATGGCCCAGGCCGCCGAGACAAGGCCGGGCGCGCCTTTGATCAGTCCTGGACCAAGGGATTTCTGATGACGCCGCAGCGGGCCGATTTTGTTGCCGAGGTACAGGCGCAAGGCCAAGGCTGGCGGTTGGACGGATCCCGATCCGCCGAGCGCGCCGCGTTTTTTGCGGCCTATCTGAATTCCGGAGACCGGTTGTTGCGGAACACCGCTCTCATCGAACTCCACCGGGCACCCTATGCGTCTGTGCGCGGCCTGCGCGACGCTGCTGCAACCCCGGATCTTCTGCGCGATTTGCGGAGCCTGAATCGCGTAGCCTATGCCCCGGCAACGATCCGGCTGCTGGGCCTGCAATCTGATCCGGCCGCGGCAGAGGCGGTGCGCGCGGTCTATCCAAAGGCGGTCGCCACCGGAGGGTTCAACCTGCGCGAATGGGCGCTTGCCGGTATCGAAATCGACGGCGACCAAGCCCTGAATACGATCCAGGAGGCTCTGACCGCCAGCCCGCTTACCCCACAGGATCGGCAGGCGATCATCGCGGCGCTGATCGACGGCGGCGATGCGATGCCGGAACACCGCGGGAAGATCCTGGATATCTTTGTCGGTGAGATAGCGCGCGACCAAAGCACGGCCGGGCAGATCGCCCTGGCCACGCGCGATTGGGGGGATGATACGCTTGCCCCTGCGCTGCGGGCGCTTCTGGCTGACCCGCAGATCGACCCCGCCACCGCCTTCGCCATCCGGGTGGCCCTGCCATCCGGTCAGTGACCCCGCCCACCCTTACGTTAGGTTAACAAAGCTTAATCCGTTGGTCCGGAACCGTTAATGCGGCGTCCTTTTATCTGATGACAGTACTGCGATGCAGTTCGGATTTCAGGAGGACAAACCAATGGCAACCGCACAAACCACACAGTCGAACCACAGCCTGTTTCATGACCTTTTTGCAAAATACGCCGAGGCCAAGACCGAACGGTTTCGGAAGCAGATCTTTGCGAAGACGGTCCGTGACCTCGAACGCCTGAGCGACCAGCAGCTCCACGATATCGGCATCAGCCGCTCAGACATTCCCCAAACGGCCTATCAGAGCGTCTATCAGCGCGCCGCGTTGACGCAGTAACCGGTGCCGCGCCCCACCAGGACACCGGCCAAACAGGGAGGAAACAGCCGATGCTCGACACAATGCAACCGACTCAACAACCCTGCCCATCCGCCAGCGCGCTGCTTCTGTTCGACCGCGCCATGCGCATCCGGGCGGTCAAGGATGACATCGTACGCGCAGCGCAACATCTGAGTGGTCTGGATGACCGGCAGCTATCCGAGCTTGGCATCAACCGCAGCGATCTTGAGGAAACGATCGAGCGCTACATCTGAATCACAGGCGCCGATCCAACGGTTGGTGAAAACACCAGTAAAAAGCCATTCCGGTGCGTCCGGAATGGCTTTTTGGTTGGGTTAACCCAGGTGGTCGACCACCTGCAGGTGCTGTGCCAGCTTGTCGATCTCGGCCATCCAGCTCTGAACCAGTTTCGGATCGCTGGGCGCGGCATGGACACCGGCGGGAATGGCGCGGTCCTGCACCGCCTCGACCGCAAGCGAGACCGGGATCGACACCAGACGCGCCATCGCGCTGCCGCGTGCGTCGCCCCAGGCGTCCATCACATAGGTCTTGTGCCAGACCGGTACGCCGTCCTTCTCGGCCTTCAGGCCGACGCAGAGCACGACGCGGTCGGGCTCGCCCTCCTCATAGGCGTTCTCGGCCCAGAACTGGTCGGACATTTCCTTGAGCCTGGCATCGCCCTCGGGGCCTTCCAGCGTTTCGATTTCGCGGAACACGTCCGACCACGCATCCGACCAGCCGTTCAGCCGCAGAGTGCCGCGGACGAATTCCTTGACCGGCCAGTGCTCCTCGAAATGGTACTGCTGCATGAAGGGGATCGAGTCGCGGTTCGGATAGACCTCGAAGCTTTCGGGCGCGGGCAGCGGCGCGACATAGGTGCTGATCGCGTCCCAGGGCCGGGCCACGTCCAGCGGGGCATAGTCGCGGATCGACCGCGAGGGCGAGCGCAGCGCCTTGAGCACGCCCAGGGGCGACCAGCTGAACTTGTAGCGGAACGGGTTGGGGTTCTTGGGGATGCCGCCGCAATAGGAAATGAAGCTGAGGTGGTTTTCCGGGTCGAAGGCGTCGGACGCGCGGTAGTCATCGACCAGCGCATGGGCCATCAGGTGGTCGATGCCGGGGTCCAGCCCGACCTCGTTGACCAGCGCGACGCCGGCTTCGCGGGCCTTGTCGTCCAGCGCGCGCATCTCGGGCGCGATATACGAGGACGAGACGAAATGCGCGCCCTTCGCGATCGCCAGTTCCGCCAGCGGCACGTGCCAGTCGCCCGGCAGCATCGAGACGATCACGTCGCCCTTTTCCAGCACCGCGCTCAGAGCATCAATGTCGAAGGCCCGGATGTCGTCGGTCAGGTCGCCGACCTCCGCGCGGGCCTTGTCGACGGTCCGGTTCCAGACGGTGACCTTGTGGCCGGCCTCGATCAGGCGGCGCAGGCCGGGGATGGCCGACAGGCCGGTGCCACACCAGTGAATCGTCATGGCTCAGATCCTTTCGATATGGGATTTGAAGGTGTCCTCGGCCCGCGCCCAAACGCCCGAGGTCAGGTCTGTCAGGGTCAGCAACGAGGGCAGAAGTTGCGCGGCGTAGTCTTCCGAGCTTTCGACCGGCAGCATTGAGGGCAGGTTGTCGATGGCCATCACGTCCAGCACCGGGTCGGTGGCCACGCGCAGGGCGGGTTCTTCCCAGGTTGTGGCGCGGTCATAGACCGGCACCGGGTTGTAGTCGCTGTCGGGGTCGCAGGCCACGTCGCCGATAGCGGTCAGCTTGCGCGGGGCATTCAGCGCCTCCCGCGGGACGAAGACCGGGGTGCCGGGGCGCGCGAAGATGCAGTTGAGGAAGATGTCGTGTGCAAGGATCTCCGGGAACGGCCCGCCATCGGCGGTTTCGGCCATGTCCCACTTGGTCACCTCGACCCCCATCGCCTCGCACAGATCGGACGCGCCGGTGCCGACCCTTCCAAGCGCGCCGATGACGATGGCGCGGGGGCGGGGAGCGCCAGTGGCGTCCAACTCGGCCAGAAGTTCGGCGTTCAACGCGTCCTTGCCGGGATAGACGCCGACGGGGCCGCAGATCGCGCCGCGCTGCTGCGCCGCCCAAGTCTTGAGCGTGACCGCCGCGCCGGCATACCCGGCCCAATAGCCGAAGGCCGCGACCCGCCGGCCGTTCTCGTCCACCAGGTATTCCAGGTCATACAGCGTGCCGCCGCCGGCCTTGAAGCGCTCCAGCAGCTTGCGGCCCGAATGCTGACCCTTGAAGGCATGGCCGAACATGATGTGGCGATGCGGCAGAGGCGTACCGTCCTCGGGCAGTTCCTTGAGGCCGAAGATGACCGCATCCAGCGGCGCCTCCGGCCACGAGTTCTCCGGCGCGATTTCGCAGCCCGCGTCGCGGTAGCCGTCGATCGGGATGGCCCGGACATGGCTTTCCTCGACCGTCACGCGGATGCCGGCGGCGATCAGTTGCGCCGCGCCATCGGGCGTCAGGCCCACCCGTTCCTCGTTCGGGCGTTGTTCAGCCCGGACCCAAAGATGTGTCATGCGATGTCCTTTTGTCAGAGCATTCCGGCGGCCCGTACCGCCTGAACCGAGGGTCGGGCCTCCATCGCCGCGCGGAAGGCCTGGATCTTGGGAAAGGCAGTGACATCGACACCGTCACCTTCCAACCAGCTGCAAACTACGTAGAGATAGGCGTCGGCCAGCGAGAATGCCTCGCCCAAAACAAACGGGCCGCGCAGCCCGTTTGACGAGATGTAAGCGCAGGACTCGGTCATCGTCTCGGCCACTTTGCCCTTCATGTCCTGCCAGCTGGACTCCTGATCCGCCCAGCGGTGACCGCGCATCTTGTGCGCATGGTTCACATGCATGGTCGAAGCCAGGTAGTACATCACCTCGCGCATCCGCGCGGCCAGGACCGGATCGTCCGGAACAAGCCCGGCCTTCGGGGCCTTGGCTGCGATGTATTCAAGCAGAGCGCCGGTTTCCGTCAGAATGCCACCATCGACCACCAGAGCGGGAACGCGACCCTTGGGGTTGATCTGCTTGTAGGCCGCCGTCGTCTGCTCGCCCGCTGCGAAGTCGAGCCTGATCGCCTCATAGTCCAGACCGGCTTCCTCCAGCGCGATGACGACGGCGATCGAGATAGTGCGGGGTGCGTAGTAGATCTGCATCTGGGACCTCCGATCCGGTTACAGGTGGGTCTGGGCGAAATGCCGGTCCGGCGCTTCCAGATGTGGAACCGCGTTGAACAGAACCGGGCTCAGGTCCGCTCCGATCGGGTGCAGACGATGCAATGAGGTGTTCATGATGGCAAGGGCCACGCGCGCCATCGCCGGGATGTCCAGCCCCATCGCCTGCCGCACCACCATCGAGATTAACCCACCCGAGGTCACCACGATGGCCGGCCCGTCGCCGTCATGGATTTCGCGCAGAGCGTCCGAGACGCGGGTTTCAAACTGCTCGAAGGTTTCGGGCGCGTTCCGAATGTCGCCGTTGGCCCAGGCCTTGAAGGTCAGCGGCAGGTGCTGAACGAAGCCTTCGCGGTCCGTCGGGATCGTCACGCCGTGCTGTTCCTCGAACAGTTGCGCAAGGGTGAAATACTCGATTTCATTCAGACGTGCATCGCGGACGGGTTCCGGCAGACCCATGCTTGCCGCCGTTTCCACATGCCGGGTCAGGGTGCCGCAAAACACCCGTGGATAATGGGCTTTGGTCTCGCGCAGATGGGCCCCAAGCCAGCGCGCCTGCTGATGCCCAAGCTCGCTGAGCTTGTCATAACTGTCTTCGTCTCGTGCGGTGGTGTTGGCCTGCCCGTGGCGTACCAATGTGATGTATGACATGTCGGTCCCTCTTGGCCCGAAGTCTTAGGGCAGCTTGCCCGCAGGGGCCAGAGGTGTTCGGCCGGTTGCCGTCAAAAAACCGGGACAGCCTGCAACCGGGCTTGCGGGTGGACGGCCCGGCGATAGAGTTCCGGCAAGCGACAAGAAAGGACAGCGCAATGGCCGTGAATGCGCAGAGGTTTCTGGATGATCTGCACAAGCTGCGGGAATTCGGAGCTGCGGGGGTGGGTAAGGGCGTCGTGCGCCCGGCATATTCAGACGCGGACATTGCGGCGCGGCGATGGCTGGCCGACCGGTTTCAGGAGGCCGGGCTGCGACCGCATTTTGATCCGGTCGGAAACCTGTTCGGTCTGGCGTCCGCGCCGTCGCTGTTGATGGGATCGCATTCAGACAGCCAGCCCGAGGGCGGTTGGCTGGATGGCGCGCTGGGTGTGATCGCGGCGTTGGAGCTGGGTCGCTCCAGCCAGCGCCCGATCTCGGTGGTCAGCTTTCAGGATGAGGAAGGCCGGTTCGGCGTCACGACCGGATCAGCCATCTGGTCCGGCAAGTTGCCCCTTGCGCAGGCTGACGACCTGACCGACCACGCGGGCATACGGTTCGGTGACGCGCGCGCTCGGATGCAAAGTCTGATGCAGGATTTTGTGAACCCCGCCCAATTCACGGGGTTCATCGAAATGCATATCGAGCAGGGTCCGATTCTGGATGCCAACGCCGAGGCCATCGGTGTGGTCTCGGACATCGTGGGCATTCGCGACATGGTCATCGAGTTTTCCGGCCAGCAGAACCACGCCGGCACGACGCCGATGCACTTGCGCCGAGACGCGTTCCAGGCTCTGACGATCTTCAATGGCCTGATCAACGAGCGGTTCCGCAACGTGGTGACCCCGCAGACGGTCTGGACGATCGGACACGTCGAACTGTCTCCGAATGCCTCGTCGATCGTTCCTGGCCAAGTCCGTTTCTCGATGCAGTGGCGCGATCAGGACACGGATCGTCTGGCCCGAATGGAAAGCATTGTTCGTACGACCGCCCAAGAGGTCAGTGAAACCATCGGGGGCGATGCGCAGTTCGGGCCGATGCTGGGCATCGAACCGGTTGAAATGGATCCGATATTCCGGCGGTCGCTGGAACACGGAGCCCAGACCGTCGCGCCCGGCAACTGGCGGGTCATGCCATCCGGGGCCTTGCACGATGCGTCGAACGTGGCAGCCCTGATGCCGGTCGGAATGCTGTTCGTGCCATCCATTAACGGTATCAGTCATGACTTCGCGGAGGATACCGCCGAGGCCGATCTGGTGACGGGGCTGAAGGCCTTGGAGGCGGCACTTGCCGATCGCTGAGGTAAGTGACCGCCGACCGCGAATACTGCAATTTCAGCTGTTGCGTAACGGAAAAAAGTTTCCTATACGACACAAAGCTGCAGCATGCAGATGTATACTCCTTGTCCATGAGCGATTTAGGCTGTGATGAATACCTGCGATCTGAAGTCGGACGGAGCACCGCCAGCCGTGAAGTTGCCGGTACAGGAAAATGCATGTCGACCAGCCAGAATTCCACTGACTCGATCCGGAAAGGCTGCCGTGGCATGGTATTCCCAGCCATGTGCTTTTGGATCCGGTCCATCGCGCCACTTTTGCCAAAAGAAAGAACACTGACATGCCTGGAATGAAGCGCACGCCGTTGTATGACCTTCATGTTGAGTTGGGAGGCAAGCTGGTTGATTTTGCGGGCTGGGAGATGCCCGTTCAGTATCCTTTGGGAATCATGGGCGAGCACAAGCAATGCCGCGAGAAGGCGGCGCTGTTCGATGTGAGCCACATGGGCCAGGTGATCCTTCGGGGAGAGAATGTGGGCGAGAAGCTCGAGGCGCTGTGCCCGCAGGCTTTTGCGACATTACCCGAGGGCAAGGCGCGCTATGGGTTCTTCACCAACGAGGACGGCGGGATTATGGACGATCTGATCGTGTCGAACGCGGGCGATCATTTCTTCGTGGTGGTGAACGCGGCGCTGCGCGATCAGGACATTCCGCACATGCGCGCGCACCTGGACGGGGTCGAGGTGACCGAGATCTTCGACCGCGCGCTGGTGGCGGTTCAGGGCCCGAAAGCCGAGGACGTGGTGGGCGCGCTGTGCCCGGCGGCGCGCGATCTGAAGTTTATGGAAACCACCGTGGCCCCGATCGACGGAGTCGAATGCCGGATCTCGCGACTTGGTTACACGGGCGAGGACGGCTATGAGATCTCGATCCCCGAGGACAAGGCGATCGAGGTCACCCGCGCCCTGTTGGCGCATGAGGATTGCGAACCGGCGGGCCTGGGCGCGCGCGACAGCCTGCGGCTGGAGGCGGGTCTGTGCCTGTATGGCAATGACATCGACCAGAGCACTTCGCCGATCGAGGCCAACCTGGCCTGGGCGATCCAGAAGCGGCGCAAGGAAGAGGGCGGCTTTCCCGGCGCGGATCGCATCCAGCGCGAACTGGCCGAAGGCCCGGCGCGCAAGCTGGTGGGGATCAAGCCCGATGGCCGCGCCCCGGCGCGACAGGGGGTCGAGGTGCAGGATCTTCAGGGCAACACGATCGGTCAGATCACCTCGGGCGGATTCGGGCCAACGGTCGGCGGCCCGGTTGCGATGGGTTACGTCGCCGCCGGCCACACCGAGCCGGGCGAACAGGTGAATCTGATCATCCGGGGCAAGGCGCAGCCGGCGCAGATCGTGGCGCTGCCCTTCGTCAAACAGAATTACAAGCGTTGAAGTCAGGAGAGAGACAGCATGGCAACCTATTATTCCGAAGAACATGAATGGCTGACGGTCGAGGGCGACACGGCCACGCTGGGCATCACCAAGCATGCGGCCGAGCAGCTGGGCGAGGTGGTGTTCGTCGAGCAGCAGGACGTGGGTGAAGAGTTTGCGAAGGACGGCGAGATCGGGGTGATCGAATCCGTCAAGGCGGCCTCCGAGATTTATGCCCCGGTCGATGGCGAGATCCTCGAGGTGAACGAGACGCTGGCCGAAAATCCGGGCGCTTTGAACGAGGATCCCGAGGGCGAGGCGTGGATCTACAAGATCAAGATCACCGATGCCGCGCAGCTGGAAGATCTGATGGACGAGGCCGGCTACAAGGCGTTCATCGGCTAAACCCAAACGGAGTCCCGGCCTGGGGCTCCATCGTTTTGACTTGTGCCGCCGAATTTGGGCTCCGCCCGTTCGGGCCTGAAACTGTCCACCGGACAGTTCCCGGGACGGCCCTTACTCCCCGCCGGAGGCTCCCGCAGTCTCCGCCGGGCCTGACCTATCCATGGGAGCGCTGCAATGGCCTTCAAACTGACCGACTACGAAGCCTATGACTTTGCCAACCGTCGCCATATCGGTCCCAGCCCGACCGAGATGCGCGACATGCTCAAGGTGATCGGCTTCAAGACGCTGGACGATCTGATCGACGCCACCGTCCCCCCGGCGATCCGGCAGAAAGACCCGCTGGACTGGGGCCCGGCGATGACGGAACGCGACGCGCTCTATCACATGAAGAAGGTGGCGGGGAAGAACAAGGTTCTGACCTCGCTGATCGGTCAGGGCTATTACGGCACCACCACCCCGGCGCCGATCCTGCGCAACATCCTGGAAAACCCGGCTTGGTACACCGCCTACACGCCCTATCAGCCCGAGATCAGCCAGGGCCGGCTCGAGGCGCTTCTGAACTTCCAGACCATGGTCAGCGACCTGACCGGGCTGGACGTGGCCAATGCGTCCCTGCTGGACGAGGCGACCGCAGCGGCCGAGGCGATGGCGATGGCCAAGCGCGGCGGCCGGTCCAAGGCCAACAACGCGGCCTTCTTCGTGGACCGCAACTGCCACCCGCAGACCATCGCGGTGATCAAGACCCGGGCCGAGCCTTTGGGCATCGACGTCAAGGTTGCCGACCCTGACGAGCTGGACGCGGGCGCGGTGTTCGGTGCGATCTTCCAGTATCCGGGCACCTATGGCCATGTGCGCGACTTCACCGCCGAGATCGCGGCGCTGCATGAACACAACGCCATTGCCATCGTGGCCGCCGACATCCTGTCGCTGGCGCTGCTGAAATCGCCGGGCGAGATGGGCGCCGACATCGCCGTGGGCTCGACCCAGCGCTTCGGCGTGCCGATGGGCTTTGGCGGGCCGCACGCCGCCTACATGGCCACCACCGACAAGCTGAAACGCGCGATGCCGGGCCGGATCATCGGCGTCAGCATCGACAGCCGCGGCAACAAGGCCTATCGCCTGGCGCTGCAGACCCGCGAACAGCACATCCGCCGCGAGAAGGCCAACTCGAACGTCTGCACCGCGCAGGCGCTGCTGGCGGTGATCGCCTCGATGTATGCCGTGTACCACGGTCCCGACGGCATCAAGGCGATCGCCCAGTCGGTGCACCGCAAGACCTCGCGCCTGGCGGCCGGGCTGGAAGAACACGGCTTCAAGGTCGAACCCGAGGTGTTCTTCGACACCATCACGGTCGAGGTCGGCCCGCTGCAAAAGACCGTCATGGAGGCGGCGGTAGCCCGAGGCGTCAACCTGCGCAAGGTGGGCGAGACCCGCGTCGGCATCAGCCTGGATGAACAGACCCGCGCCGAGACGATCGAAGCGGTCTGGGGTGCCTTCGGCATCGACAAGAAGGACGACAGCTCGAACAAGCAGTATCGCCTGCCGGACTATGCGCTACGCGAGACGCCCTATCTGACCCACCCGATCTTCCACAAGAACCGGGCCGAAGCCGAGATGACCCGCTACATGCGCCGCCTGGCCGACCGCGACCTGGCGCTCGATCGGGCGATGATCCCGCTGGGCAGCTGCACCATGAAGCTGAACGCGACGATCGAGATGATCCCGGTCACCTGGCCCGAGTTCGCCAACATGCACCCGTTCGTGCCGGAAGATCAGGCGCAGGGCTATCACGAGATGATCGCCGACCTGAATGACAAGCTGTGCCAGATCACCGGCTATGACGCGATCAGCCAGCAGCCCAACTCGGGCGCGCAGGGCGAATATGCGGGCCTGCTGACGATCCGCAACTATCATATCGCCAACGGGCAGGGGCATCGCAATGTCTGCCTGATCCCGACCTCGGCGCATGGCACCAACCCGGCCTCGGCGCAGATGGTCGGCTGGCAGGTGGTGCCGGTGAAGGCGGACGCGAAGGGCAACATCGATCTGACCGACTTCCGCGAGAAGGCCGAGAAGCACTCGGAAAACCTGGCCGGCTGCATGATCACTTACCCCTCGACCCACGGAGTGTTCGAGGAAACCGTGCAGGAGGTCTGCCAGATCACCCATGACCACGGCGGTCAGGTCTATATCGACGGGGCCAACATGAACGCCATGGTGGGCCTGTCCCGCCCCGGCGACATCGGCGGCGACGTCAGCCACCTGAACCTGCACAAGACCTTCTGCATCCCGCATGGCGGCGGCGGCCCCGGCATGGGCCCTATCGGGGTCAAGGCGCATCTGAAGCCCTACCTGCCGGGCCACCCGGAATACGGCACCGCCGTGGGGCCGGTCTCGGCGGCGCCCTTCGGTTCGCCCTCGATCCTGCCGGTCAGCTGGGCCTATGTCCTGCTGATGGGCGGCGCGGGTCTGACCCAGGCGACCAAGGTGGCGATCCTGAACGCCAACTACATCGCCGCGCGCCTGCAGGAGGCCTATCCGATCCTCTACACCTCCGAATCTGGCCGGGTGGCGCATGAATGCATCCTCGACACCCGCCCACTGGCCGAGGCCGGCAACATTACCGTCGACGACGTGGCCAAGCGGCTGATCGACAGCGGCTTCCACGCGCCGACCATGTCATGGCCGGTGGCCGGCACGCTGATGGTCGAGCCGACGGAATCCGAGCCCAAGGACGAGCTGGACCGCTTTTGCGACGCCATGCTGTCGATCCGCGCCGAGGCGCAGGATGTCATCGACGGCAAGATCGACCCCGAGAACAACCCGCTGAAGAACGCCCCCCACACGGTGCGCGACCTGGTGGGCGAGTGGGACCGACCCTACACCCGCGAACAGGCCTGCTTCCCGCCGGGTTCCATGGGCGTCGACAAATACTGGTCGCCCGTCAACCGCGTCGACAACGCCTACGGAGATCGGAACCTCGTCTGCACATGCCCGCCCATGGACGCATACGAAGAAGCCGCAGAATAAAAACACCGAAACACCCGCCCGATCCGGCGGGGGTTTTCTCAGGGCTTGAAGTCCGCGGGCACGCCAAAGGGCGGCGTCTCCACGCTCGTCCCGGTCAGGGCGTGCAGGAACGCCACCAGTTGCGCGATTTCACCGTCGCTCAGGTCAACTGGCGTGATGTCGACCTTGGCGCGTTGGCGTGCCATCTCGAACTGGTCCTGCCAGACGATGAAATCGGCCTGTTCCAGCCACGGCACCTTGGGCAGTGCGGCCTGATCGGACGTCCAGCGCGACAGGCTGGTTGCCGGGTTCAGGTGATGGCGGATGATCCCTTCGAGGTCGGGAAAGGCGCCGTTGTGGCCGTAGGGCGCCGTCAGCGCCACGTTGCGCAGCATGGGCGTGCGGTACCGGTAGGCGTCCTCCAGCCGGTTGCTTTCGCCCATGCGGCCCACGTCGCGGGCATAGGCGTCCCATTGCCGGGTGCGGCCGGGGCCGAATGGCGGCAGGGCCAGCGCGTGGAATTTCTGATCCGACAGCAGCGGCCCCGAATGGCAGGTGGCGCACCGCGCTTTGCCGTAGAATAGCCGCATCCCGGCCTTCTGATCGGGGGTCAGGGCGGTCTCGTCTCCGGTCAGGAAATGGTCGAACGGGCTGTCGGTGCTGCGCCATTCGATGGCCATGAAAGCGGCCAGAGCGTTGGCGACATGAGTGATGGTGATGTCCTCGGTGCTGTCCACGTCGTCAAAGGCGGCCACCATCGCCGGGCCGTATTTCGGGTCGGTCCGCACCCGTTTGGCGATGATCGGCCAGCCCTTGTCGATCCGGTCATGCACGGCGCCTGTAACTTCGTTCTCGGCCACGTTCCCGGCCATTTCGAATTGAGCGGTCAGCGGAAACAGCGCCTGCGCGGCCAGCAGCGAGTTCAGCCCTTCGGGCAGCCATTCCTGCGCGGGAGAATTGAACCCGTTGCCATAGACATCCGACAGGCTGAGCCGCCCGTCATGGAACATCGTGTGGATGTCGCGCGCGCCCAGGTTCCACAGGCCCGGCGCGTTGCGCGGGATGCGCTTGCGGATGCGGTCCGCCCCGGTCCCGGGCGTGCGGTCGGGGCCAAGACCCCGGCCACCCTCGCCGATGCCCAGCGACAGGCCGTCGGAGGTGCCGAAATCGGGGTGGTGGCAATGGGCGCAGCTGATGTTGCGGTTGCCCGACAGGATCGGGTCGTAAAATAGCTGGTGACCGATCGCGGCCTGTTCCCTATCAAAGAACAGAAAGTCGTCATCGGTCAGCGGCGCGGGCAGCTCCTGCGCCCAGGCCGCCCCGCAAAACAGGAGACCCGCCGCCCCATGCGCCAGCTTGTGCTTGCCCTTTGTGTTGCCGCCACGCCCGTCTGGGCCGAACTGGAACAGGCCCGCGATCTGATGGAGGCGGGCGAGTTTGCCGCCGCGCGCGAACAGCTTCTGCCCGCGGCCCGGTCGGGCAACGCCGAGGCCGAGGAGCTGATCGGCGTGATGTACGGCCTTGGCCTTGGGGTCGAGCAGGACTTTGAGCGCGCGTTCGAATGGTATCTGCGCGCCTCGATGAAGGGGCATCCGGGCGCGCAATCGGGTGTCGGGTGGTATTACGAGCTGGGCCTGGGACTGCCCGCGCCCGACCTGGTTCGGGCCTACATGTGGTACACGCTCAGCGCCATCGGCGGCGACCCCGATGCGGCGATCAGCCTGGAAGAGGTGGTCAAGAAGATGACGCCCGAACAGATCGAAAAGGCCCATGTGTTGGTCAATGACTACAAGGGGTGGATGTACCCCTTTCGGTAAAGGCGGGCCGGGATGACGCGACACCCCGGCCCGAACCGTATCAGTTCAGGTCGGCGGCGCGTTCCGCGTTGATCTCGGCCTCGGCCTCGGCCACGGCCGCGGTCAGAGCGCCATAGATCTCGTCCCCGCGCGCGACGTTCTGCTGGAACCAGTCATAGACCGGGGTCGCGGCCTGCTTGAACGCTTCTTTTTCCTCGGGGGTCGGCACGTACAGGTCGCCGCCACCGGCCACGAAATCCTCGTAGGCCTGTATCGACTTGCGCTTGGGCGAGGCAAAGGTGGCCTGCTGCAGCGCATAGAACCCATCGACGACGACACGGCGCAGGTCTTCGGGCATTTCCTGGAACTTGGCGTTGTTCATCCACCAAAGCGCGCCCATATAGGCGTGCCCGTCCAGCGTGACATATTGCAGGCCGGCATCGGGGAATTTCATGCCCATGATGTCGGTGATGCCGTTCTTCGAGCCGTCAACCACGCCGGTCTGGAAGCTGGTGAACAGTTCCGGCCACGGGATCGGAGTGGGCGAGGCGCCCAGGGCCTTGACCAGTTCCTGGGGCAGGTCTGCGACCACGGTGCGGATCTTCAGCCCGTCCATGTCGGACGGCTGGGTCACGCGGCGTTTGGTGTTGGCGAAGTTGCGCCAGCCGCCGGTGTTGCCGATGGTCATCAGACGGATCGCGCCGCCCGAATCTTCCAGCGCCATTTCGCGCATCTTGCGGGTGAAATCACCCGACAGAACCCGCTCGGCGATGCGGTCGTCGGCCATCAGATAGGGCAGGTCCAGAACCTGTACGTAAGGGAAGATGCCCGAGGCCCCGCCCGAGGTCGAGATGTAGATGTCGATGGTGCCGTCGGCCACGCCCTGCAGGCATTCGGCGCCGTTCGAGCACAGCTGCGTGCCGATGAACAGCTCGACCTCGATTGCGCCGTTCGAGGCGTTCTCGACGAAGTTCTTGAACACGACCAGGCCATCATAGTCCTCGTCGTTTTCGTTCGAGTTGGCGGTGGCGCGCAGCGTATAGTCGGCCGCCGAGGCCGCCAGCGCCGAGGCCGCCACCAGCGACGTGGCGAGTGCTGTGGTTTTGAAGAATGTTCTGAGCATGCGTTTCCTCCCTGTGGTACTCAGTCTAGTTTGCAAATCCCGTCAAACGCGGGATCGTCATGGATATTGCGGGGACATAGGTGATTAGGAAGATCACCGCGATTTCGACGGCCAGGAACGGCAGGATCGCCTTGGCGATGGTTTCCACCCGTTCGCGTGACACGGCGGCGGCCACGAACAGCACCAGCCCCATGGGCGGCGTGGCCAGGCCAACGGTCAGGTTGACGCTCATGATGATGGCGAAATGGATCGGGTCGACCCCCAGGCTGGTGAAGATCGGGCTCAAGATCGGACCCAGGATGATGATCGCCGGACCGGCATCCAGGAACATGCCTACGACGAACAGCAGCAGGTTGATCAGGAACAGCAGGATCAGCGGGTTTTCCGATAGTCCGAGGATCAGCGCGGCCAGTTGCTCGGGCGCGTGGCTGAGGCTGACCACGGTCTTGAACGCCATCGCCGCCCCCACCAGCAGCAGCACCACGGCCGAGGTCATACCCGCATTGCTGAGAACGTCGGGCACCTCTTTCAAGGTCAGCGTGCGCAGCACGAAAAACCCGATGAGGAAGGCATAACCCACCGCGACGGCGGCGGCCTCGGTCGGGGTGAAGATGCCGCCCAGAATGCCGCCCAGAATGATCACCGGCGTCATCAGCGGGAAAAAGGCCTTGAGGCTGGCCTGACCGCGCTCGGGCCAGGTGTATTTGCGGCTGGCCACCGGGAAATCATACCGGTTGGCCATGACCTTGATCATCAGCATCAGGCCGATGCCCACCATGACACCCGGCACAATGCCGGCCAGGAACAGGGCCGCGACGCTTTCGCCCATGACATAGGCATAGATGATCATGATCCCCGAGGGCGGGATGATCGGCCCGATGACCGAGCTGGCGGCGGTGATCGCGGCGGCGAATTTGCGGGTATAGCCCTGCTTCTCCATTGCCGGGATCAGCATCGAGCCCAGCGCCGAGGTATCGGCCACCGCCGAGCCCGACAGCCCCGCGAACAGGATCGAGCTAAGCACGTTCACATGCGCCAGCCCGCCGCGCAGGTGCCCCATCAGCGCCTGGCTGAACTCGACCAGACGGATGGTGATGCCGCCGCGGTTCATCAGCTCTCCGGCCAGCATGAAGAAGGGGATGGCCATCAGCGGAAAGCTGTCCATCCCGTTGTAGACATTGCGGTACAGCAGGGTGATGTCGTTGGTCTGGCCGTTCAGCCACAGCAGCAGGCCGGGTGCGGCCAGCAGCGCGAAAAAGACCGGCAGGCCGATCAGCAGAAACACCAGAAAGACGGGCAGGAACCAGACCAGCATCTATTCGGCCCCCACGGCGGCTTCGGGGATTTCGGGCAGCAGGTCACCGCCGCCCAGCATGGTGATGATCGACCGCAGGATCAGTTCGATGTTGACCGACAGCAGCAGGATCACGCCCACCAGCAGGGAGGCCATCATCCAGCTGCGCGGGATCCGGTACCATTCATCAAAGCCCAGCGAGGTGGGCAAATACAGCGCGGCGGTGGCGAAACGCCCGCCAAAACCGGTGACCTCGGACCAGCCGATGCGCACGGCGACCACCAGAACCGTCAGGCTGAGCAGCAGCAGAAACAGGTTCAGCAACTGGCCGGGTACGCGCGGCAGAAAGCGGACCAGCATGTCGATGGCCACGAACCCGCCGCGCCGGAATGCGGTGGGTGCCATCAGGCCCGTCATCCACAACATGCAGAACCGCGCGGCCTCGTCAGGCCAGGGCAGGGCGTTGCCCAGAACGTATCGGAAGAACACCTGAATCAGGATCGCGATCACCATGAAGGCGATCGCAACGACACCAACCGCGCGGCCCAGACGCAGCGCGGTTTCGTTCACGAATGCGATCGGCGCAAGCGCCGATGTCAATCCGCCCATGCGGATCCTCCCTGTTCAGGCCGCGGGTTTGGCCCGCGGCCGTGTCCCGCGCTTATTGGTGCGCGAATTGGCCGAGCTTGCCGGCGTAAAAGGTCAGCGCGTCTCCGTCCGCCATGCTGGCCCGCAAGACCTTGCCCACCACGATAACGTGATCGCCGGCATCGTGATACGCATGTTGTTCACATTCGAACCGCGCCAGGCATCCGCGCAGCAGCGGCGTGCCGTTTTCGCAGCGGTCGTGGTTGATGTCGCGCAGGGCAAAGGCGTCTTTCGAGCAGCCAAAGCACAGCTCGGCCTGGTCGGCCGATAGAACATGAACACTGAAATGCCGCGCCTTGTGAAAATAGGGGAACCGGCGCGAGTTCCGGTCGCCGGCCCACATCACCAAGGGCGGGTCCAGCGACAGCGAGGAAAAGCTGTTGGCCGTGATGCAGACCGGCCCGTCGGGGCTGTCGCAGGTCACGACGGTGACGCCGGTGGCGAACCGGCCGAAAGCGTCCCGCAGGGTGCGGGTGTCGTCCTTGTGCGGAATGAAGGTTTGCGCCATGTCGTTCGAAAACGCGTTCATCATGGTACCTCATGCCCCAGCGCCGCCTCGTAGAGGCGGAACCAGGTTTCACGATCCAGATTGACTTTCATTGCGTCCGAGACGCGCTTGATGCGGTCCAGGCTGTTGGTGCCCAGAACCGGCAGGATGCCGGCCGGATGGGCCAGCAGGAAGGCCACGGCCACCGCGGCACGGTCGACGCCGAACTGCGCGCCGATCTCGTCCGCGACCACGCCCACCGGAGGATTGCCCGCCATCAGCGCTCCGCCGCCCAGCGGCGACCACGCCATCACCGGGTGGCCGTGCTGCTGGTGAAAGGCCAGATCGCCATTGGTGAACGGAGCGATCGCGCCCAGAGAAATCTCGATCTGGTTGGTCACCAGCGGGGTCTTCATGGCTGATTGCAGCAGTTGCCAGTCCCAGGGGCGGAAATTCGACACGCCCACTGCGCGGACCTTGCCGCTGGCCACGACCTCGTCCAGCGCGGCGCCGGTTTCATGGTGGTCCATGAACGGGTCGGGGCGGTGGATCAGCAGCAGGTCGATATGGTCGATCGCCATTTCCCGCAGCGAGGTGTCGACCGATTTCAGGATGTGCGCGCGCGAGGTGTCATAGTATTTCACCTTGGCATCCGCATAGCGCCTGCAGGGGGCGACGATGTCGCATTTGGTGACGATCTCCATCCGGTCGCGCAGGCCGGAATTGGCGCGCAGGGCGTTGCCCAGAATCGCTTCGGCGCCATAGTCGCCATAGATGTCGGCCTGATCGAAGCTGGTGATGCCCTGATCCAGACAGGCGTGGATTTTGGCCGCCACATGCGCGGCCGAGGTGTCGCTGTCATCGCCCAGCCGCCACATGCCATAGACAAGGCGGCTCAGTTCTAGGTTGTCAGAAAGCTTGATACGTTGCATCAACGACGAACTCCGTTGCCCAGCGGCGTCGCCGGGGTGTCAGCAGGGACCCTTCCGTAGGCTTCGGGAAGAGAGCAGGTTTTCAGATGTGGCATCACACGGGTGCCGAAATGGCGGGCCTCGTCCATATGCGGATAGCCCGAGAAGATGAAGGCGCGGATGCCCATCTTCTGATACTCTTCGATCTTCGACAGAACCTGATCAGTCGAGCCCACCAGCGCCGCGCCGCAGCCTGACCGCGCCCGGCCGACGCCCGTCCACAGGCCCGGCTCGACATAGCCGTATTTGTCGGCCAGCTCGCGGTTCCTGGCCTGATGCGAAACACCGAGCGAGGTGGCGTCCAGCGCCCGTTCGCGGATCGCGCGACCGTATTCGTCATCCAGCTTCGACACGATGTAGTCGGCGTATTCCTTGGCCTCGGCCTCGGTATCGCGCACGATCATGTGCACCCGCAGGCCATAATCCAGCGTGCGGCCGTACTCGTCGGCCACCGCGTGCACGGCCTTCATCCGCTCGGCCAGCTGGTCTTTGGTTTCGGGCCACATCAGATAGACGTCGCAATGTTGCCCGCACAGCTTCAGTGCATCGGGCGAATAGCCCCCGAAATACAGCAGCGGCCCGCCGGTCTGATAGGGTTTGGCCGGATCGGTCGTCAGGCCTGAGAAATTGTAGACCTGACCCTGGTAATTGATCTCATCCTGCGTCCAAGCCTGTTTCAGAATCTCGACCACCTCGCGCGAGCGCTGGTAGCGATAGCTGCTTTCGGCTTTTTCCCCCGGAAAATCCGACGAGATGATGTTGACTGTCAGCCGACCCTTCAGCATGTGATCCAGCGTCGCGATGGTGCGCGCCAGCATGATCGGCTGCATCTCGCCACAGCGCACGGCGGCCAGCAGGTTGATCTTTTCGGTGATCGGCGCGCAGCCGGCCACGAAACTCAGCGTGTCCTGCCCCACCTGATACGAGGACGGGCACAGGATGTTGCGAAAGCCCTGCGCCTCGGCCTCTTTCACGATGCCCGAGCAATGTACCCAGCTGGAGCGCAAATCGCCGTCGGGCACGCCGAGAAACTGATAATCGTCCGAGCACAGCGCCGCGAACCACGAAACCTCGGCCGCATCCAGATCGGGGGATGTGATGGGGACGATCGTCATCTGATTCTCTCTCCTGCCGGGCTCAACTTTTCTCTTGCGTAGCAACCACATTGATGTAGATCAATAGTGTATCAATTTTTTCTGCGACCAAGTGAAGCGCCCGCGTGCCCCCATCCACCAGAAACCCCAACGCCCTGCCGATCTATGTGCAGATCGCCGAGCTGCTGATCCGCGACATCGCCGCCGGCCGGCTGATCGACGGCGAGCGTCTGCCGCCCGAGCGGGACATGGCGGCGCAGTTGAACGTCTCGGTCGGGACGCTGCGAAAATCGCTCGCCGAGCTGGAAAAAAAGGGGATGCTCGAGCGGATCCAGGGCTCGGGCAACTATGTGCGCGAGACCGGGACCCAGAACAGCGTCTATGCCATGTTCCGGCTGGAACTGCCCGAGGGCGGCGGCCTGCCGCGCGCCGACATCCTGTCGGTCGATCACCTGGACAAGCCCGCCGACCTGCCCGATTTCGGCACCTCGCGGCGCGGGTCGCGCGTGCGGCGGATGCGCTATCTGAATGACACAATCATCGCGGTCGAGGAGATCTGGCTGGACGAATCAGCCGGTCTGATCGACCGGCGGCTGCTGTCGGACTCGCTGTATCGCTATTACCAGCAGCAGCTTGGGTTCTGGATCACCCGCGCCGAGGATCGGGTTTCGGTCGGTCGGCTGCCCGATTGGACCCCCGCGAACTTCACACGGCCGGCGGGCGAGACCGTCGGTTACATCGAGCGGTTCAGCTGGTCGGAACGGCCTGAACCCGTCGAGTTTTCGAAAACCTGGTTCGACCCGGACCGGGCAACTTACGTCCAACGACTGAAATGACGAGGAAACGCGCATGACCCGGACCATCAACTACGGGCTGATCGGATGTGGAATGATGGGGCAGGAACACCTGCACAACATCGCCTTGCTGGAGGGCACGCAAGTGGCCGCCATTTTCGAACCCGACCCCGAGATGGCGCGCGCCGCGCAGGCGATTGCGCCGGGGGCCAGGATGGTGCCGTCGCTGCAGGACCTGCTGGCGGTCGAGGCGCTGGACTGCCTGGTCATAGCCAGCCCCAACCATCTGCATGTGGATCAGATCGCCCAGATCGCCGAAACGCGTCCCTTGCCCCTGTTGGTGGAAAAGCCGCTGTTCACCAACCCCGACGATGCGGCCCGTCTGGCCGAGATCGAGCGCAGCTATCCCTGTCCGATCTGGGTGGCGATGGAATATCGCTACATGCCGCCCATCGCCGCCCTGATCGCCGAGGCGCAGGACACCAGCGGCGGGGTCAAGATGCTGAGCATCCGCGAACACCGCTTTCCATTCTTGGAAAAGGTCGGCAACTGGAACCGGTTCAACCGCAACACCGGCGGCACGTTCGTCGAGAAATGCTGTCATTTCTTCGACCTGATGCGCCTCATCCTGCAATCCGACCCGGTGCGCATCAGCGCCAGCGGCGGGCAGGCCGTGAACCATCTGGACGAAACCTATGACGGCGAAACGCCCGACATCCTCGACCACGGCTATGTCAACATCGATTTCGCCTCGGGCGCGCGGGCGATGCTGGAACTGTGCATGTTCGCCGAGGGCGCGCGGTATCAGGAGGAAATCTCCGTCGTCGGCCCCAAGGCCAAGATCGAGGCGCTGGTCCCCGGGCCGGGCCGGTTCTGGCCCGAATATCTGGGCGAGCCGCCGGTGCCGCAGCTGATCGTCAGCCCGCGCGACCCCAAGGGCCCTATCGCCCGCGACATCCCCGTCGATCCGCGCCTGCTGGCGGCGGGTGACCACAACGGCTCGACCTTCTATCAGCATCAGGGTTTTCTGGCGCTGGTGCGCGGCGAGCGCGACGCCCCGGAGGTCAGCCTGACCGACGGCATGTGGGCGGTGCGCATGGGGCTGGCGGCGCAGCAATCGCTGGCCACGGGTGAAACCGTCCGGCTGGATCGCTGAGGTCTTTCTGCGGGTGCAAAATGCGCCGATCGGAAACCTGTGTTCCGATTTGGCGTCACCGCCTGTGTCGTTTTTGATATTCAAAGTGTCTTTTCCGCTTGCCCGTCCATCTGCGGCCCCCTAGGTCTGGCCGCGGGACACCCCTCCCCAACGAGGGGCGTATATCTGGAAGGGTAACACCAATGACCATCGAACGACCGGCAACGCGGCCGGCCAATCCGCGTTTTTCCTCTGGCCCCTGCGCCAAACCCCCCACATTCGAGCTGAACAAGCTGGCCGGTGCCGCGCTGGGCCGGTCGCACCGCGCAGCCGTCGGCAAGGACAAGCTGAAGGCCGCCATCGAAGGCACGCGCGAGCTGCTGGGCATTCCGGCTGACTATCGCATCGGCATCGTTCCGGCCTCGGATACCGGCGCGGTGGAAATGGCGCTGTGGTCGCTGCTGGGCGAACGCAAGGTCGAGATGTTGGCCTGGGAAAGCTTTGGCGCGGGTTGGGTCGCCGACGTGGTCAAACAGCTGAAGATCGACGCCGAGGTGAAAACCGCCGATTACGGGCAGATCGTCGATCTGGCGTCCATCGATTTCAACAATGACGTGGTCTTTACCTGGAACGGGACCACTTCGGGTGTACGGGTTCCGAATGGCGACTGGATCGCCGATGACCGCGCCGGCCTTACCATCTGCGACGCCACCAGCGCCGCTTTCGCTATGGACCTGCCCTGGGACAAGCTGGATGTCACCACCTTCAGCTGGCAGAAGGTTCTGGGTGGCGAGGCCGCGCATGGCATGCTGATCCTCAGCCCCCGCGCGGTCGAGCGGCTTGAAAGCTATACCCCCGCATGGCCGCTGCCGAAGATCTTCCGCCTGACCAAGGGCGGCAAGCTGATCGAGGGCATCTTTCAGGGCGCAACCATCAACACGCCGTCGATGCTGGCGGTCGAGGATTACCTGTTCGCGCTGGACTGGGCGCGCTCGGTCGGCGGGCTGCAGGGCCTGATCGCCCGCGCCGATGCCAATGCGCAGGCGATTTTCGAGTTCTGCGACCAGAACGACTGGATCGAGAACCTGGCCGAAGACCCGGCCACCCGGTCGAACACCAGCGTCTGCCTGAAGTTCACCGATCCGCGCATTCGCGATGGCGCCAGCTTTGCCAAGGCGGTCGCCAAGCGGTTGGAGGCCGAGAACGTGGCGCTGGATATCGGCGCGTATCGCGATGCGCCGGCTGGGCTGCGCATCTGGTGCGGCGGCACGGTCGAGACGTCCGACATCCAGGCGATGCTGCCCTGGCTGAAATGGGCGTTCGAGGCCGAGATCGCCGCACAGGCCGAAGCCGCCTGACCCGTTTCCCCCAACAAGATCCGGGCCGCGTTCGGCCCGGAGTCATCATTCCATTCAAGGACCACGCACATGGCCCCCAAAGTACTCGTATCCGACAAGCTCAGCGAAACCGCGGTTCAGATCTTCCGCGACCGCGGCATCGACGTGGATTTCATGCCCGACGTGGGCAAGGACAAGGAAAAGCTGGCCGAGATCATCGGCAACTATGACGGCCTGGCCATCCGCTCGGCCACCAAGGTCACTGAGAAGATCCTGGAAAAGGCCGACAAGCTGAAGGTGATCGGCCGCGCCGGCATCGGCACCGACAATATCGACAAGGACGCGGCCTCGAAAAAAGGCGTGATCGTGATGAACACGCCCTTCGGCAACATGATCACCACCGCCGAGCACGCCATAGCGATGATGTTCGCCGTGGCGCGTCAGATCCCCGAGGCCAATGCCAGCACCCATGCGGGCAAGTGGGAAAAGTCCAAATTCATGGGGGTCGAACTGACCAACAAGACGCTGGGCGTGATCGGTGCCGGCAATATCGGCGGCATCGTCTGCGACCGGGCGCAGGGCCTCAAGATGAAGGTCGTCGCCTATGATCCCTATCTGGGCCAGGAGAAGGCCGACAAGATGGGCGTGGAAAAGGTCGAGCTGGACGAGCTGCTGGCACGGGCCGATTTCATCACCCTGCACGTGCCGCTGACCGACCAGACCCGCAACATCCTCAGCCGCGAGAATCTGGCCAAGACCAAGAAGGGCGTGCGCATCATCAACTGCGCCCGCGGCGGTCTGGTCGACGAAGAGGCGCTGGCCGAACTGATCAAATCCGGCCATGTCGCTGGGGCCGCCTTCGACGTGTTCAGCGAGGAACCGGCCAAGGAGAACCCGCTGTTCGGCCTGCCCAACGTGGTCTGCACCCCGCATCTGGGCGCCGCGACCACAGAAGCGCAGGAAAACGTGGCGCTGCAGGTGGCCGAGCAGATCTCGAACTATCTGCTGACCGGGGCGGTCGAGAATGCACTGAACATGCCCAGCGTCACCGCCGAAGAGGCCAAGGTCATGGGACCGTGGATCAAGCTGGCCGGCCATCTGGGCAGCTTCATCGGCCAGATGACCGACGAGCCGATCAAGGCGATCAACATCCTGTATGACGGCGTTGCGGCGCAGATGAACCTGGCCGCGCTGAACTGCGCGGTGGTGGCGGGGATCATGAAACGCTCGAACCCTGAGGTGAATATGGTCTCGGCTCCGGTCGTGGCCAAAGAGCGCGGCGTCAAGATCTCGACCACCAACCAGGACAAGTCGGGCGCCTTCGAGGGCTATATCAAGGTGACCGTGGTGACCGACAAGCGCGAACGCTCGATCGGGGGCACCGTGTTCAGCGACGGCAAGCCGCGCTTCATCCAGATCAAGGGCATCAACATCGATGCCGAAGTCGGTGCGCACATGCTGTACACCACCAACGAGGACGTGCCGGGCATCATCGGCACCCTGGGCAAGACCATGGGCGAGCATGGCGTGAACATCGCCAACTTTACCCTGGGCCGCGCCCAGGCGGGGGGCGAGGCGATCGCGCTGCTGTATGTTGACGAGCCGGTTCCGGCAGAAGCCCGCGCCAAGCTGGCCGAAACCGGGCTGTTCACCCAGATCAAGCCGCTGGAGTTCGACGTGGTTTGATCCGGCAAGACCCGGATGAAAGCGATTGACGCCTGCACCCGCCCGGTGCAGGCGTTGTCGTTGCAAAAGCCCGCAAATCCAACCCCGCCCGGAACGGAGACATGGACATGACCGCGCCCATCTACGCCATCGGAGATCTGCACGGCCAGACGGCTGAGTTCGACCGCGCCCTGTCGCTGATCGAGCAGGATGGCGGGCGCGATGCGCGGATCGTGTTTCTGGGCGACTACGTCGATCGCGGCCCCGACAGCAAGGGCCTGCTGGACCGGCTGATTGCCGGGCGCGACGCCGGGCGGAACTGGGTCACGCTGCTGGGCAACCATGACCGGATGTTCGCGTGGTTCCTGCAGGATGAGCCGCGCCATGATCCGCATCTTCTGGTCGGCTACCACTGGCTGCACGAGCGGCTGGGCGGCACCGAAACCCTGCGCAGCTATGGCGTCGAGTTCGAAGACCGCACCCGGCTGCAGGATGTGCATCGCGCGGCCGTTGCGGCAGTGCCGGTCGCGCACAGGGCTTTTCTGCGCGACCTGGTGCGGATGCATCAGACCCCCGAGATTGCCTTTGTCCACGCCGGCATCCGGCCGGGCGTGCCGCTGGGCGCGCAGGCCGAGGACGATCTGGTCTGGATCCGTCAGAGTTTTCACGCCTGCGAAACCCCGCATCCCAAGCTGATCGTGCATGGCCACACGGTGGTGGACCGCCCCACCCATTACGGGAACCGCATCAACCTGGACAGCGGCGCGGGCTATGGCCGCCAAACCGGGGTTGCCGTGTTCGAGGGGCGCGACTGCTGGCTGCTGACCGAAGCCGGACGCGTGCCGCTGCGCCCCTGATCAGCCGCCCGCGAACATGTTCTTGTAGGCCTCGCGGAGGGCGTTTTTCTGCACCTTGCCCATCGTATTGCGCGGCAGTTCGTCCATCAGGATCAGCCTGCGGGGATTTTTGAAACGGGCAAGGCTTTGGCTCACCGCCTCCATGATCGCATCCAGATCCGGCGCCGCGCCGGCCTCGGGCACCAGGATGCCCAGCACGGTCTCCCCGAAATCCGGGTGCGGTACGCCGATCACCGCGCTTTCCAGCACGCCGGGCTGGTCATCCAGAACCAGCTCGACTTCCTTGGGATAGATGTTGTAGCCGCCCGAGATGATCAGGTCTTTGCCGCGCCCAACGATATGCACATAGCCGTCCGCGTCGATGCGGCCCAGATCACCGGTGATGAAGAACCCGTCCTCGCGCAGTTCGGCGGCGGTTTTCTCGGGCATCTGCCAATAACCCTTGAACACGTTCGGGCCGCGCACCTCGATCATGCCGATCTCGCCCTGCGGCAGCGGATCGCCCGTTTCGGGGTCGGTGATCTTCAACTCGACCCCCGGCAGCGAAAAGCCCACGGTTCCGGCCCGACGTTCGCCGTCATAGGGGTTCGAGGTGTTCATGTTGGTCTCGGTCATGCCATAGCGTTCAAGGATGCGGTGACTGGTGCGTCGCTCGAACCGCGTGTGGGTTTCGGCCAGCAGCGGCGCCGAGCCGGAAATGAACAGCCGCATGTGCCGGGTCAGATCTCCGGTGAACCGGTCGTCGTCCAGAAGCCGGGTGTAGAAGGTCGGCACCCCCATCATCGAGGTGGCCTTGGGCATCAGGCGCAGGATGTCGTCCAGATCGAAGCCCGGTAGAAAGATCATCGATCCACCGGCCGACAGCATGACATTGGTGGCCACGAACAGGCCGTGGGTGTGAAAGATCGGCAGCGCGTGCAGCAACACGTCGTCCGCGGTGAAGCGCCACTCCTGCACCAGCGTTTCGGCATTCGACAGCAGGTTCGCCTGCGTCAGCATTGCACCCTTGGACCGCCCGGTGGTGCCCGATGTGTAAAGGAAAGCTGCGAGGTCATCCTCGGTCCTATGCGCGGGTTCGAAGGCTGGCAACATCCCAAGTGCGCGCCGCATCAGGCTGCCGGAACCGTCCGCGTTCAGGGTTTCGAGCATTGCATTCTGCGCTTGGGCAATCGGCTCGATATCGGCTTGTGAATTGGCATCCGCGACAACCATCCGAGCACCGCTGTTTTCGATGAAATACCGCAGCTCGTCTGTCGTGTAGGCGGTGTTCAGCGGCAGAAATATCAGCCCGGCCTGAACGCAGGCTGCATAAAGCGCCAGCGCCTCGGGCGATTCCGCGACCTGCACCGCAACGCGGTCATCCGGTTCCAGTCCGCAGGCCGTCAAAGCGTTGGCGATCCGGGCCGCCATGTCCAGGAAATCGGCATGTGAGAGAACGCGTCCGTCCGGCAGATGCAGGAACGGCGTTGTCTTACCCGCGTGAATGCCGAAAAGTCGATCGTATAGCGGGTTGCTCATCCCGTTCTCCGTGTTGCCGTTGCTCGGTCAAGGCGAACCTGTACCGGAATCGGGCCGCGGTAAAGGCCCGGACAGCCTCAGAACCGGGTGGTCATCCGGTAACCGGCCGCGAAATACATCTTGGCGAAGGTAACCGGGCTGCCTTGCAACCAGGTGATACGTTCCGCGGTAAAGACCGGCTCGCCAACCGTTACGTCCAGAAACCCGGCCAGTTCGGCATCGGCGCGGCTTGCCAGAAAAGACAGCTCGACATTGGTGAAGGGGACCGTCTGAATCAGCCATTCATTTGGTCCCAGCGTCGAGAAATCAGCCTGTTCGACAGCCGGGACGCTGGCTGTAACGATCCAGCGATCTTCGAACTGAAACGGGGTGTTGTTCGAAAAATGCATGCACCGCACATGCATCACCCGCCGATCCGAACCCAGTGCCAGCCGCGCGGCCAGCCAGTCGGGCGCCTGTTCGGCTTGGGCCGAGACAAGTGCATAGCGGTAGGTGCCGCCCAGAGCCTCGACCTCTTCCCGGACCAGCGGGATGGTGAACCGGGCCTGTCTCTGCGGCGCGCTCAGCACCCGGGTACCGGCCTTGCGGCGGCGTTCCAGAAATCCTTCCTCGGCCAATTCGCGCAGCGCCCGATTGACCGTGGTACGCGTGCACGAAAATTCGACCGCAAGGTCCTGCTCGTTGGGCAGCAACATGTCCGGCAGCCACTGGCCCGAGCGGATGCGGTCAAGCACAGTCTGCTTGATTTCCTTGTAGCCGGTCGTGTCAGCGGTCTGGGTCATCTTGATCTCAACTCAGTTCTTTGTCGGGTCAGACGTCGGTCAAAAGGTCTGCAATCGCGGCTTTGTAGTCTCTGATTATCGTCTCGCGCACAATATGCCTGCCATCCCGCACCATATGACGGCCCGCCGACCACAGATCCGTTACCAGACCATCGGGTGCGGCAAAGCACAAGCCGTCCAGAAGTTGATGATCCGCCAGCGCGCAAAGCGTCGGGTGCGACCGGTCAACTGCCACCAGGTCGGCCAGTTTGCCGACCGCGATCTCTCCGGCGTTGCGGCCCAGAGCCTGCGCCCCGCCTTGTGCCGCGCCGGTGTACAACGCATGTCCCACGGAACCGTTGGCTGCCGCCAGAACCGCGCGGGATCGGTCGCGAAGGCGCTGGGAATATTCCAGACTGCGCAACTCCTCTGGCAGAGAAATCCGCACGTTGGAGTCTGATCCGACACCGAACCGTCCTCCAGCGTCAAGGTAGGGCACTCCGTTGAAGATCCCGTCGCCCAGGTTGGCTTCTGTGATCGGACACAGGCCGGCCACGGCCTCCGAACGCGCCAGAGCGCGTGTTTCGGCGTCGTTCATCTGGGTGGCATGGATCAGACACCAGCGTGAGTCGATCTGGGCATTGTCCAGAAGCCAGGCGACCGGGCGTTGGCCCAAAGCGGATTGCACGTCCTCGACCTCTTTCACCTGTTCGGCGATATGGATGTGAACCGGACCCTCCGGAACCTGCGCCAGCAGCAGGACCAAGTCCGTGGGTGAGGTGGCGCGCAACGAGTGCGGCGCGATGCCGACCACCGTGTCCGCGGCAAGATCTGCGGCAGCCGACCGGCACTCGTGATACAGGTCCGTGAACCGGTCCACGTCATTGCCGAACCGCAGCTGGCCGCCAAAAAGGGGCTCTTGGCGGACGCCGCCGTAGGAATAGAGAACCGGCAAATGGGTCAGACCGATTCCCGTACGCAAAGCTGCTGCGAAGATACGCTGGCTCAGCTCGGAAAGCTGGTCGTAGGGCGCGCCGCCGGGCTGGTGATGCACATAGTGGAATTCCCCGACTGCGGCATATCCGGCCTCCTGCATCTCAAGGAACACCAGCGCGGCGATGGCCTCCATCTGCTCGGGCGTCAACCTGTCCAGAAAGCGGTACATCAGATTTCGCCAGGACCAGAAGCTTTCCCGCCCGGCTGCGCGAAACTCGGTCATACCGGCCATGGCGCGCTGAAACGCGTGGCTGTGCAGGTTCGACAAGGCTGGCAGCAGGACATCAACGCAGGTGTCGGCCGACTGCGGACGCGCGCCGGTCTCCAATCCCGTGATGACGCCATTCGCAGTTTCGACCCGCAGGTCTGAAACCCAGTTAGAGCCTAACAAGGCGGTTTTGGCGTGGATCTGCATCGGCGTCTCTTTTTGTGTAGACTTTAATTTTTTACACGTATACGAAAAATTGAAACCCGAGGGGAGTCCAAAAGAATCGCGATGACCAGAAATTCGGTGATTTGTTGTCGGCGGATCGCAACCATGGCGGATGGGGTTGCGTCCTATGGCTTGGTTGAAGACGCAGCGATTGCTGTTTCATCGGGCCGGATCCAATGGGTCGGGCCGCACCGAGATCTGCCGCCGGATCACGCCGACTGGCCGATCGTCGATTTCGCAGATCGGTTGATCACTCCGGGCCTGATCGATCCGCACACGCATGCGATTTTCGGGGGCAACCGGGCGGTTGAGTTCGAAATGCGGTTGAACGGGGCAACCTACGGGGAGATCGCGCGCGCCGGCGGGGGAATTCTGTCGACGGTCACCGCCACACGCGCCGCCAGTATTCAGGACCTGATCCAAGAGGCACTGCCTCGCATAGATGCGTTGTTGGCCGAGGGTGTGACCTGCATTGAAATCAAGTCCGGTTACGGACTGGATCAGGACACCGAGCTGCGCATGTTGCGCGCGGCCCGGGAAATTGCAAAGCAGCGCCCGGTGCGGGTTCGGACCAGCTTTCTGGGCGCTCATGCAGTGCCGCCCGAATTTACAGGGCGCGCGGACGCCTATATCGACACGGTCTGCATCCCAACCCTGAGCGCGGCCCATGCCGAGGGGCTGGTCGACGCAGTCGACGGGTTCTGTGAGGGCATCGCCTTCGATACGGCTCAGATCGCGCGGGTGTTCGACGCCGCGCGTGAACTGGGGCTGCCGGTCAAGCTGCATGCCGAGCAATTGTCAAACCTGGGAGGGGCCCGGCTGGCGGCCTCCTACGGCGCCCTGTCAGCCGATCATGTCGAATATGTGGACGCCGCCGGCGTGGCGGCCATGGCCGAGGTTGGAACGACCGCGGTTCTGCTGCCCGGCGCATTCTACACGCTGCGGGAAACGCAGGTCCCGCCGGTCGATCTGTTCCGCAAGGCCGGGGTGCCGATGGCCCTGGCCACCGATTGCAACCCGGGGTCCTCGCCGCTGACATCGCTGCTGCTGACGATGAACATGGGCTGCACCCTGTTTGGCATGACCCCGGCCGAGGCGCTGGCCGGGGTCACCCGTAATGCCGCCCGCGCGCTTGGGTTGACCGATGCCGGCACGATCGCGCCGGGGCAGCGGGCTGATCTGGCCGTGTGGGACGTCTCTCACCCGGCCGAGCTGGCCTATCGGATCGGGTTCAACCCGCTGCACGCACGCATTTTCGGAGGGGAGGCATGAGCGCTCTGACCTTGGTTCCGGGGCAGGTCTCGCTGGCCCAACTGGCGGATGTCTACTGGAACGAAACGCCGGTGGTTCTGGATCATTGCTGTCGCCCGGCTGTTGAGGCCGCCGCCGCCCGCATCGCCGAGGCCGCCGCCGGTGACCAGCCCGTCTATGGCGTGAATACCGGTTTCGGCAAGCTGGCCAGCCTCAAGATCGCGGCCAAGGACACCTCGGCGCTGCAGCGCAACCTGATCCTCAGCCATTGCTGCGGGGTCGGTCCGGCGGTCCCGCGGCGGCTGGCGCGCCTGATGATGGCGCTCAAGCTGTTGTCCTTCGGGCGCGGCGCATCGGGCGTGCGATGGGCGTTGGTGGACCTGCTGCAGCAGATGCTCGCCCGTGGCGTGACCCCGGTGATCCCGGCGCAGGGCTCGGTCGGGGCCTCGGGCGATCTGGCGCCGCTGGCCCACATGACGGCGGTGGTCATCGGCGAAGGCAAAGCCGAGTTGGACGGTACGGTCATGCCGGGCGCCGAGGCCTTAAAAAAGCCCGGGTTAGAGCCTGTTCAACTGGGGCCGAAAGAGGGGCTGGCCTTCATCAACGGCACCCAGTTTTCGACGGCCTACGCCTTGGCGGGCCTGTTCGAAGGCTGGCGCGCGGCGCAGAACGCGCTGGTCGTTTCGGCCGTATCGACCGATGCCATCATGGGCTCCACCGCGCCGCTGCAGCCCGAGATCCATGCCCTGCGCGGTCATCGCGGCCAGATCGAGGCCGCCAGCGCCATGCGCGCCGTGCTGCAGGGGTCGGAAATCCGCGAAAGCCATCGCGAGGGCGACAGCCGCGTGCAGGACCCGTATTGCATCCGCTGCCAGCCGCAGGTCACCGGTGCAGCGATGGACGTGATCCGGCAGGCTGCCGCGACTTTGCAGACTGAGGCCAACGCGGCCACTGACAACCCGCTGGTGCTGTCCGATCCCGACATGATCGTCTCGGGCGGCAATTTTCACGCTGAACCGGTGGGATTTGCCGCCGACATGATCGCGCTGGCCCTGTCCGAGATCGGCGCCATCGCGCAACGCCGGATCGCACTGATGGTGGATCCGACGCTCAGCTTCGATCTGCCGCCATTCCTGACCCCCGATCCGGGCTTGAATTCCGGATTCATGATCGCCGAGGTCACGACCGCCGCGCTGATGAGCGAGAACAAGCATCTGGCCAATCCGTGCGTCACCGACAGCACGCCCACCTCGGCCAACCAGGAAGATCACGTCTCGATGGCCGCCCACGGGGCGCGGCGTTTGACGCGCATGGTGGAAAACCTGAACCACATTCTGGGGATCGAACTGCTCTGTGCCGCCCAGGGCGTCGAGTTTCGCGCACCGCTGGTCACCAGCGCGCCCTTGCAGCGGGTGATTGCGCGGCTGCGCGCCGATATCCCGCCTTTGGCGGAGGACCGGTACCTGGCCCCCGACTTGGAGCAGGCCAAGGATCTTGTGGCCAGCGGCGCAATCCTGGGGGCGCTCGGCGTACCGCTGCCGGAGGTGACGGCATGACCGTGGTCGAGGTGCAGCGGGGGCAGGGCCCGATCGTGCTGGGCCAACCGCATGGGGGAACCGTCGTGCCCGAGGAGACCCATGCGCGCCTGAACCAGATCGGCCGGGCGTTGGCCGACACGGATTGGCACATAAACAGGCTCTATGAGGGGCTTTTTGGCGATGCGACGGTGGTCCAGTCCTGCGTGCACCGCTATGTGATCGACGCCAATCGTGACCCCGCAGGTCAGTCGCTCTATCCGGGACAGAACACGACGACTCTGGTGCCGCTGACCGATTTCGACGGGCACCCCATATGGCTGGAAGGGCAGGAGCCGTCGAAGGATGAAATCAAGGAGAGGCGCGAGAAGTTCCACGCCCCCTATCACGCCGCGTTGCAGGAAGAATTGGAGCGGGTGCGGGCCAGGCATGGCGTGGCGATCCTGTTCGACTGCCACTCGATCCGGTCGCGGATCCCCTTCCTGTTCGACGGAGAGTTGCCGGTCTTCAACACGGGCACCAATGACGGAACCACCTGCGCACCCGAGGTCGCGCAGGCGGTGGACGCCGTGGCCCGGGCGTCGGGCTGTACCGCAGTGCAGAACGGCCGGTTCAAGGGCGGCTGGACCACCCGGCACTATGGCCGCCCGGACAAGGGCATACATGCAATCCAGATGGAGATCGCCCAACGCGCTTACATGGACGAGACCCCGCCCTGGACATGGCGCGCGGACCGGGCCGAACGCCTGCGCCCGCACCTGCAAGAGATGCTTGACCGCCTGCGTGCTTTGGCCCTGTCGGGCGCGCTGGCCGAAAAAGGAGCCCCGAAATGAGTGACCCGCGCAAGAACACCCGTGACGTCTTTCCGCCGACCGGGCCGGACCTGAATGCCAAAAGCTGGCTGACCGAGGCCCCGTTGCGGATGCTGATGAACAACCTGCACCCCGATGTGGCCGAAAACCCGCACGAATTGGTGGTCTATGGCGGCATCGGCCGTGCGGCGCGGACCTGGAAAGACTTCGACACTATTGTTGCGAGTTTGAAGGATCTCGAGGCCGACGAGACCCTGATCGTGCAGTCCGGCAAGCCGGTGGCGATCATCCGCACGCACAAGGACGCGCCGCGGGTGCTGATCGCCAATTCCAACCTCGTGCCGCATTGGGCGACCTGGGACCATTTCAACGAATTGGATCGGAAGGGCCTGATGATGTACGGCCAGATGACGGCCGGGTCGTGGATCTATATCGGCACGCAGGGCATCGTTCAGGGCACCTATGAAACCTTCGCCGAGGCCGGGCGCCAACACTATGGCGGCGACCTGACCGGCCGATGGATCTTGACCGGGGGGCTGGGCGGCATGGGCGGAGCACAGCCTCTGGCGGCAGTCTTCGCCGGGGCCTGCTGTCTGGCGGTGGAATGCAACCCCGACAGCATCGATTTTCGCCTGCGCACCAAATACCTGGATGAAAAGGCCGAAACGCTGGACGAGGCGTTGGCCATGATCGACCGCTGGACCAAGGCGGGCGAGGCGAAGTCCGTGGGTCTGCTGGGCAATGCGGCCGAGATCTTTCCCGAGATCTACCGCCGCATGGCCGCCGGCGGGATGCGCCCCGACATCGTGACGGACCAGACCAGCGCCCATGACCCGATCAATGGGTATCTGCCGCTGGGCTGGACCCTCGCCCAGTGGCGCGAAAAGCGGGAAACAGACCCTAAAGCGGTGGAAAAGGCCGCGCGCGCCTCGATGAAGCAGCATGTCGCGGCGATGGTCGATTTCTGGAACGCGGGCGTGCCGACGCTGGACTATGGCAACAACATCCGTCAGGTCGCGCAGGACGAGGGGCTTGAGAACGCCTTTGCCTTTCCCGGCTTCGTCCCGGCCTATATCCGCCCGCTGTTCTGCCGTGGCATCGGCCCGTTCCGCTGGTGCGCGCTGTCGGGCGACCCCGAAGATATCTACAAGACCGATGCCAAGATGAAGGAGCTGTTCCCCGAGAACGAGCATCTGCACCGCTGGCTGGACATGGCCCGTGACCGGATCGCGTTTCAGGGTCTGCCCGCGCGGATCTGCTGGATCGGGCTGGGCGACCGGCACCGCGCCGGGCTGGCCTTCAACGAGATGGTCGCGAACGGAGAACTGAGCGCACCGGTCGTCATCGGACGGGATCATCTGGACAGCGGTTCGGTCGCCAGCCCCAACCGCGAGACCGAGGCGATGCTGGACGGGTCCGACGCCGTGTCGGACTGGCCGCTGCTGAACGCGCTGATCAACACCGCCAGTGGCGCGACCTGGGTGTCGCTGCATCACGGCGGCGGAGTCGGCATGGGCTTCAGCCAGCACGCGGGCGTGGTGATCTGCGCTGACGGCACCGAGGACGCCGCGCGGCGGCTGGAGCGGGTGTTGTGGAACGACCCGGCCTCGGGCGTGTGGCGCCATGCGGATGCGGGGTATGACATCGCAAAGGACTGCGCCCGCGAACACGGCCTGTGCCTGCCGGGCATTCTGGGGTAGCGGCGCGGAATTGGCCTCTGGCGGAAATGCTGCGCCTGCGATATGCGCAGGGCAGGCTGCCGGAGGATCAAGATGTACGTTGCCACCCTGTTGACCAACCCCAAGACGCCTTCGCTGGACGGGGCGCTGATCGACGCGTTGCGCAATGCCTGGGGCGGGGGCGACATACAGTGGCTGAGCCCCGACGAGGCGGCCGAATTTGCCCTGGCGGCGGTTCCGGCCAACCGCTGGGATGACTGGGCCGAACTGCAGAAACTGGGCGTCGATCTGGTGGTGCAGCCCGCCAAGGGCCGCCGCAAGAAGATGCTGCTGGCCGACATGGACAGCACGATGATCCAGCAGGAATGCATCGACGAACTGGCGGACGAGGCCGGGGTGGGCGAGCGGGTCAAGGACATCACCGCCCGCGCCATGAATGGCGAACTGGATTTCGAAGGCGCGCTGACCGAGCGGGTGGGCCTTCTGAAGGGGCTGGACGTGTCGGTGATCGACCGGGTGCTGAACCAGCGGATCACCCTGATGCCGGGCGGCCGCGAACTGGTTGCGACGATGCGGGCCAATGGTGGCTATGCCGCGCTGGTCTCGGGCGGGTTCACCGCGTTCACGGCCCGCGTGGCCGAGCTGCTGGGCTTTAACGAGAACCGCGCCAACACGCTGCTGGCGGCCGACGGCAAACTGACCGGTGACGTGCAGCGCCCGATCCTGGGCCGTCAGGCCAAGGTTGAGGCCCTGGAACAGATCTCGGCCCGGCTGGGTATTTCCGAGGCCGAAGTGATCGCCGTGGGCGACGGGGCGAATGATCTGGGCATGTTGGAGCGTGCCGGGACGGGCGTGGCCCTGCACGCCAAACCCTCGGTCGCCGCGCAATGCGATGTTCGCGTCAACCATGGCGACCTGACCGCGCTGCTGTACCTGCAGGGATATGCCCGATCGGATTTTGCGCAGGGCTGATTCGAAGGTTTCGGGTTTCCATTGTTTAACATTCATGTTAATCAATGGTTATGAACACGCTGCTCGAAGCCTTTTCGGCCCTGTCCGACCCGACCCGATTCACGATCGTTGAACAACTGATGGATCACGGCGAACTGCCTGCCGGAGACCTAGCCCAGGGCAAGGGCATGTCCGGCGCGGCCATTTCCCGGCACCTGAAGGTGCTGCGGCAGGCCGGGCTGGTGAACCAGCGCGTGAACGGCACCCAGCGCATCTATTCGATCCGCCCCGAGGGGCTGCGGGCGATTGCCGAATGGACCATCTCGAAACGCCAGTTCTGGGAGGCCAGCCTGAACCGCCTGGGCGACATTCTGCAGGAGGACTCCTCATGGCCGACCTGAAGCTGGTGCGTGACTTTCCGGTCAGCGCCGAAACCCTGTTCGCCTGGATCAGCGACGGAACCAGATTGTTGCAGTGGTGGGGGCCCGAAGGGGTCGAGGTGCCGGAGCACGATCTGGATTTCTCGCGCCTAGGTCCGTGGTATTCGGTCATGGTCAATCGCGAGGGGCAGCGTTTCAAGGTGTCCGGGCATGTGACCCATGTGGACCCACCGAACTCGGTCGGGTTCACCTGGGGCTGGCATGACGACCAGGACCAGCGCGGCGCCGAGAGCCATGTGAAGCTGGCGGTCGAGCCGACCGACACCGGAGCGCGCCTGATCCTGGATCACCGCGATCTGGGCGATGACGACGTCTCGGCCAATCATGAAAGCGGCTGGACTTCGTCGCTGCGCAAGCTGGAAGCCCGGCTTGCCAACCCCGTCTGACCAAAAGGGAGACCAGAAAATGCCTCAGTACTTGTTTGTCTATCACGGCGGCACCACGCCGACCGACCCGGCCGAGATCGAAGCCACCATGGCCGCCTGGGGCGCGTGGTTCCAGAACATGGGGCCGGCGCTGGAAATCCCCGGCAACCCGGTGGGCCAGTCCCATACCGTCAGCGCCGATGGCGTGGCCGGCAATGGCGGGCCGAACCCGGCCTCGGGCTTTACCGTGGTCAAGGCCGACAGCATCGAAGCCGCCACCGAGATGGCCAAGGGCTGCCCCATGGTCGTCAACGGCTCGGGCTCGGTCGAGGTGGCCGAGATCCACGAGATCGAGATGTGACCCTCAGCCGGGGAAATCCGGCGCGGGGCGGATCACGCCGCATTCCAGCCCACGGCGGCTGTATTGCGTGGCGTTCATGAATTTGCGCGTGGCCGGGTGATCGGCCTCGAGCACGCCGAGGCTGACGAGAATGGCGGCGATGGCACACTCGCTGGCGCGGGTGGTGCCATCGGTGATCTTCAGCGCCACACCCATCTTCTTTTCCGGGATGATCGCAACGAACACGGCCTCGGCCCCGGTCTTGATCGCGGCACGGCCGTTCATCGCCCGCATCAGTTCGGTGCAGGCGCGGGTTTCGCCGGCCACCAGCTCGGGGTGGGCGACCATCGCCCGGGTCAATTGCAGGGCCGCGTCGCTGGCCCGGTCCGACCGGTCGCCGGCCGAGGCAAACCACGCCATCGACCGCGCCAACCCCACCAGCGAAGTGGCGAAATTGGGCGCCGAGCAGCCGTCGATACCATAGCACGGGCTGTCCTCGCCCGTGGTCTCTTCGAAGGCCGACAGGCAGGCCTGCTGCACGGGATGGTCGATCTCGATATATTCCGGGCCTGCGCCCATGTGCTGGGCCAGGGTCAGGAACCCGCAATGCTTGCCCGAGCAGTTATTGTGGATCTGGCAGGGCGTGTCATCGGCCAGGATCAGGCCGTCGCGCGCGGCCATGTCGGCCGGCTCCTGCGGGCCGCAGCGCAGATCGGGCTCGGACAGGCCCAGATGATCCAGCCAGGCGGTCACGCGCTCGGTATGGATCGCCGCGCCGTTGTGCGAGGCGCAGGCCAGCGCCAGATGCTCGGAGCCAAGTCCGTATTTGGCCGCCGCGCCCGAAGTGATCAGCGGCAGCGCCTGGATCATCTTGGCCGACGACCGCGGATAGATCACCGCGTTCGGATCGCCCCAGCTGCGCACGATCTGACCGCTGTCGTCGCAGATCACCGCATGGCCCAGATGAAGGCTCTCCAACAGCGGTCCGCGCCACAGTTCGGTCATCGGTACTGGCTGCGTCATGTCGTCCCTCCGGAATGTGCGCAAAATTCTGCCAATCGCCCTTTCGCCTGTGGCGAAACCTGCGTTAGTGTGTGTATGTCGGCAATCATCCGGATGCGCAACTGCAACAGACGGACCGTCAGGGTTCGCGGCCTTCCGGGATGAAGTTGAGGTGTGGGTCGAGCCAGGAGGCTGAACGAATGAAAACAATGCTCGCCCGCGTATGCGCGGGCCTTTGTGTGGCAGGGATGGCCACGACAGCGATCGCCCAGCAGGCGACCAGTACGAACCGTGTGTCCGCCCAGACTGATTGGAGCGTGTTCGTCGAAGACGATCCGACCGAGTGCTGGAGCGTATCCGCCCCCAAGGAGACCGTGAATACCCGCGGTGGCCGTGTGGTATCGGTGCGTCGCAGCGACATTTTGCTGTTCGTGTTTTATCGCCCCAACGCCGAGGTCAAAGGTCAGGTGACATTCACCGGAGGCTACCCATTCGCCCCCGGGTCCACGGTGAATCTGGAAATCGACGGGTCCGAGTTTGAACTGTTCACCGAGGGCGAGTGGGCGTGGCCCGCCAGCGCCGCGGATGATGCCAAGATCGTCACGGCGATGAAGCGCGGGACCGAGGCCGTGTTGACCGCGCGGTCCGAACGCGGCACCCAGACCAAGGACACGTTCTCGTTGCTGGGCTTTACCGCAGCCATCGAAGACGCCGAGAAGCGCTGCACCAAGTAACTGCCCAACCCGTCCAGATCTCAAGCCCCGCCAAAATGGCGGGGTTTTGCGTTTTTGTGCCATCCGATTACGCAACGTCGGCACCAAAACTTGATCCGCATCAAGGCTGACGGATTCGATTTCTGAACCAATCGGTTCAGACAACAAAGAAGGAGTCCAGACATGTCGACCAAACCCCTTATTGCGGTTCTGATTGTTGCAGCGGCAACTCTGAGCGCGTGCGAGAAATCCACCGAAACCTATCCGGTCACGGGCGAGCAATGCGGCCCGAATGATCCGGTCAAGACACTGGATGCCGAGGACTGCTACATCCCGCCAGCCGGGGTGTGATCGCCCGCTGCACCTAAAACGTGCCCAAGCCTGACCACTGTGCTAAGCTCTGTCTGAAACCATGGGTAGACAGGCGAGGAGACGGACATGCGTTGGGTTTGGGCAGCAATTCTTCTTCCGGTATCGGCATTTGCAGACCCGGCGCTGGAATGTACCGATGCCGGATCTCAGGTCGAGATCGGGACATGCGTCGGTCGGGCCGAGACCAATGTCGAGGCCGCTTTGGTCGCGGCGTTTGGGTTCGCAGTCGATGCGGCGAAGGAACTGGACGAAGTGACGGGTCGGGCTGTTGCTTTGCCGGCGCTTGAAACTTCTCAAGAGGCCTGGAAGACCTACCGCGATGCGCAGTGCGAAGCAGTTGGCGCGTCTTTTGGTGGTGGATCCGGAACGGGCATTGCGATCACCTCGTGCCGGGTCGAGTTGGGGCGGGCGAGGGTGACCGAGTTGCTGCGGTTCGTCAACTGACGCCTGGGCTGCACGAATCCTTTTGATCTTTGGCGGCGTTCCTATATAGAGGCGCATCCCAAGCCAGAACGCTCGAGTACCACCATGACCGCCAAAGCGCCGATCACCCAGGATGTCGTGACCATTCCCCGCAAACTGCCCGAGGGAAAGATCAACCTTGTGGGCCTCACCCGCGACCGGCTGCGCGAGGTTCTGATCGAACACGGCACCCCGGAAAAGCAGGCCAAGATGCGGGTGAACCAGATCTGGCAGTGGATCTATCAATGGGGCGTGCGCGATTTTGACCAGATGACCAATCTGGCCAAGGCCTATCGCGCGCAACTGGCCGAGAATTTCGTGATCGAAATCCCCGAGGTGGTTACCCGCCAGGTGTCGGAGGATGGTACCCGCAAGTACCTGGTGCGCATCGCCGGTGGGCACGAGGTCGAGGTCGTCTACATCCCCGAAGAGGATCGCGGCACGCTGTGCATCTCGTCGCAGGTGGGCTGCACGTTGACCTGTTCGTTCTGCCACACCGGAACGCAGAAGCTGGTGCGCAACCTGACTGCGGCCGAGATCATCGGTCAGGTGATGATGGCACGTGACGATCTGGACGAATGGCCCACCCCAGGCGCGCCCAAGAACGAGACGCGCCTGCTGTCCAACATCGTGCTGATGGGCATGGGCGAGCCGCTCTATAATTTCGAAAACGTCCGCGACGCGATGAAGATCGCAATGGACCCCGAGGGCATTTCCCTGTCGCGCCGGCGGATCACCTTGTCGACCTCGGGTGTGGTGCCCGAGATCGCCCGCACGGCGGAAGAGATCGGCTGCCTGCTGGCGATCTCGTTCCACGCCACCACCGACGAGGTGCGCGACGTTCTGGTGCCGATCAACAAGCGTTGGAACATCGAGGAACTGCTGCAGGCGCTGGCCAGCTATCCCAACGCGTCGAATTCCGAGCGGATCACCTTTGAATACGTGATGCTGGACGGCGTGAACGACAGCGACGAGGACGCGCATCGCCTGATCGACCACATCAAGCGCCACGACATTCCGGCCAAGATCAACCTGATCCCGTTCAACGAGTGGCCCGGCGCGCCCTACAAGCGCAGCTCGAACAACCGGATCCGGGCCTTTGCCAACATCATCTATCAGGCCGGGTACGCCTCGCCCATCCGCAAGACGCGGGGCGAGGACATCATGGCCGCCTGCGGTCAGTTGAAATCGGCCACCGAGCGCGCCCGCAAGTCGCGCCGCCAGATCGAGGCCGAGGCCGGGCTGAAAGGTTGATCCGATGCCCGCGGGTTCGCGGGCAAATGGTCTGTAATTCTACGGCTGAATTTGGTAGTCTTGAGGCATGAGAGGTGCGCGGTTGCGCGCACGTAAAATCTGCGCACAAGACGGTGAGTTGGACAGTCCGGTTCTGGTGCGTTTCGTCCAGTCCGCTCAAATTTGTCGGGGAAATCTGCGGAATTCAGGCAAGCCTGGAACAGGGTGGGCCAATACATGAACGCACTGACGAACCTGTCCACGATCTGCATGACCGCCGTATTGGTGGCATCGGGCGCCGCCATTGCATGGGCGCAATCCAACGAGACTGAGGCGCATCTGGCGATCGAGAATCCGGCGGACCTGAGCAAAGAGGACGCGCGGCAGCACTATCGCGCCCTCAGGAAACAGATGGATCGCGGCTATGCCACCGCGCATCTGGATCAACTGATGAACTATCAGAACTGGCCGTTGTTCAACGACGCGCCGTACCTGTCGGCCACGCATGGGCAGCGCTACGTCAACAGCTATGCCAACCGGATGGCCCACAATTACGGCACCTTGCAACCGGGGGAAAAGCTGCCCGTGGGCTCGGTTCTGGCCAAGGACAGCATGACCGTCACGGATGAGGGCCGGGTGCATCCCGGCGCCCTGTTCGTGATGGAGAAACTGCCCGAAGGCACCAGCCCCGACACCGCCGACTGGCGCTATGTCATGGTGATGCCCGACGGGTCTCTGTTCGGTGACACGATGGGGGATCGCGCGGGGGCGGTTGCCTATTGCCATGACTGCCACGAAGCGGTGGCTGACCGCGACTATACGTTCTTCGTGCCCGAGGATTACCGCGTCGGCAACTGATCGCGGGCCGCGTCGCCGGGCAGTTTCAGGGCGGCGGCCTCGCGCCGGCTGAGCTGCTCTCCCTGCTTGCGTTTTGACAGAACCTCGCGCGCCAGGGCGTATTTGTCATCCTGCCAGAAGATCAGGCAGCCGTTGCACCCCTTGCCACAGCAGCCCTCGGTCCCCACGCGGTTGGTCTTGAACCGGCGCTCGGTGCCGTGCTGACCGATCTTCTCCACCAGCTCGTCCCGGCGGCGCGCATAGGCGGCGGGATTGTCGCGCCCCGAGGTTTCCAAGCCCTGCACCAGCTTGTCAAAGCGGATGCGGCTCCAATGTTCGTCGGTCAAGGCGCGTTCCTTGCGCAGGACCGAATATACCGGGAAACGGGCGCGCAGGTCGTCGCGGTCTTCGTGATCGAACAGGGAAAACGGCAGGCGGATCACGGTTTTCGTGCTGCCATGCACCACGTCCAGCCTGGCGCCGTCACTGGCGCGCTCGAATTCGTAGACGCGCAGCAGGACCGTCTCGCGCGAGATGGGCGAGACGAAATCCAGCACGTCGCCGGGTTCAAGCTTGTTCTTCACTTCGACCAGGAAGGCATCCTCGGTCACGTCGGTCACCAGCCCGGCATATTCCCATTGGGCGATGGTCGCGGTGTGTTCGTAATCATGGGCGTAATTGGTCAGCCGCCCTTCGTGAAAGGCCAGCGTGTAGCCGCGGTTTCCCACGGTCTCCAACTCGCGCATGTAAGGCTTCGGGTCCCAGTTCTCGGGGTCGGCATAATAATCGTCGATGGCCATGCGATAGGCGCGCGCGACGATGGCGGCATAATATTCCGACTTGCCGCGCCCCTCGACCTTGAGGCTGTCGACGCCGATCTTCAGGTATTCGTCCAGCTTGGGCATGATGCACAGATCGCGCGAATTGAGGATGTACGAGCCGCGATCATCCTCTTCGATCGGCATCAATTCACCCGGGCGGCAGCCTTCTTCCAGCAGGAATTCGAACAGGTTGGCGTTTTCCTCGGTGATCCGCAGGTCTTGATGGGTGCCGTCCTTCAGGCGCAGCTTCAGCGCATAGTTCCAGCGGCAGGAATTGGCGCAGTTGCCCTGGTTGGCGCCGCGTTCCGCCATGAAATTCGACAGCAGGCAGCGGCCCGAATAGGTCATGCACATGGCGCCGTGCACGAAAGCCTCGAGCCGGATGTCGGGGCATTTCTCGCGGATCTCGACCAGTTCGGGGTACGAGACCTCGCGCGCCAGCACCACCAGTTCGGCCCCCTGATCCTGCCAGAACTTCACCGACAGCCACGAACAGATATTGGCCTGGGTCGAGATATGCAGCGGCAGTTCGGGCGCGCGGTCGCGCACATACTGGAATACGCCGGGGTCGGCGATGATCAACCCGTCCGGCCGTACCTTACGCACGGTGTCGATGTATTCGTCCAGCTTGGGGATGTCCTTGTTGTGCGAAAACAGGTTCAGCGTCAGATAGGCGCGGCGGCCATGCGCGTGGCAGAACTCGACCCCTTCAATCACCTCGTCCAGCGAAAACTCGGACTTGGTGCGCAGAGACATGTCGGGCGTGCCCAGATACACCGCATCCGCGCCGTACAGGATGGCCAGTTTCAGCTTGCGCAGATTGCCCGCAGGCATCAGCAGCTCCGACTTGGTCCGTGTCATCGCATCACCCGGTTCCGACTCGATGGCGTCTTCTAAGGCAAAACCACCGAGTCCAGAAGGGCAAACCCGCCTTGCACGCAGGCCCTAGCTGCGGCGGAACCGCGCTGTTCCGATCCGTTCGACCAGTTGGCTGCGCACCGGGTCGGGTTGGGCGTCGATGGCGCGCAGCACCTCGCGCAGTTCGGCTCGCAGGCCGTGCATCTGGTCGATCAGCGACAGCACCATCGACAGGGCGTCGGGCTCCATCTCGTACTGGTCGTCCAGCTCGCAGGCCAGTTGCAGGCGCGCCATGTCCAGCCGCTCGTAGACCAGCCCCTGGTCGGACTGGCGCGGGATCACGATCCGGGCGGACAGGAATCGGGACAACCGCTCGGACGTCAGGTTCTGGACGGCTTCGATCAGTTCGGCTTCGGTCAGAGAACGGGTCATGCCGGCATTCCTTTCCGCGGGTCATAGCTGTGTGACTTGCGCCAGTTCTGCATGAACTGCTTCAGTTCGTCGTCGATCTTGTCGGGCATCACCACGCTCAGCTCGATCAGCTGGTCGCCGCGTTTGTCCGAGCCGCGTTTCCTGACGCCCTTGCCGCGCAGGCGCAGGGTCTTGCCGCTGCTGGTGCCCTCGGGCACGGTCACGTTCACGCGGCCGTCGATCGTGGGCGCGGGGACCTTGCCGCCCAGAACGGCCTCGTCGATGGTGATCGGCAGGGTGATGCGGATGTCGTCGCCCTCGCGCTTGAACACCGGGTGTTCGGCCACGCGGATCGTGACCAGCGCGTCGCCCGGTGGCCCTTCACCATAGCCCGGGGCACCCTTGCCTCGCAGGCGGATGGTCTGGCCGTCGGTGATGCCGGCGGGGATCTTCACCTCGATCCGGTCACCACTGGGCAGGGTCAGCTTTTGCGTGGCGCCAAAGACGGCATCCAGGAAACTGATCTGCAGGCTGTAGTTCACGTTGTGACCGGGCGCATGAAACTCGCGCGCACTCCCCCCGCTGAAGCCACCGTTGCCACGGTTCCCGAAGAACTGGGCGAAGATGTCCGACATGTCGTCGTCCTCGACCCCGCCGCCCGCGCGATAGGGGTTGCCCGCGGTTTCCGCATATTCGCGGTAGTATTGCTGCTGCGGGCGTTCCTGACCCGAGGCGTCGATCTCGCCCCGGTCGAATTTTGCCCGGGTTTCGGGGTCTTTCAAAAGGTCATAGGCTGCGGCGGCGGCCTTGAACTTGGCTTCGGCCTTGGCGTCCCCGGGCTTGAGGTCCGGGTGGCAGTCCTTGGCGATGCTCCGGTAGGCTTTCTTGATTTCGGCGGCACTGGCGTCTTTCGAGACGCCCAACACCGAATATGGATTGTCGCTCATATATCTCTCGTTTCTGATGGGTTTCGCCAGTGGATGTTGTTGGCAGTTAACCTTTCAGATTGTGCCGTGTCATGGAATTTCAACAGGACCGAATACCGAGGAGATTGAATTTTCTCGAAAAATTCCGGCATCCTGATAGTATCCGCATGTTTCGAACTGTTGCGGATGGAGTCAAACGCATGTCACGCAGAATCAAGTCGGCCCTGGCCCTGTTGGCGGGCAATGCCATCGGTCTGTTGCTGGCCAGCCTGTTGCTGACCGGCTTTTCGATCAAGCCGGTGTCCTTCATCGTGGTGGTGATCGTGTTCACCCTGGTTCAGGTCGTGGCCGAGCCATTGATCCTGAAGATCGGGGAAAAGAACGTGCCGGCGCTGAAGGGCGGCATCGCGCTGGTGGTCACCTTCGTGGGCCTGCTGATCACCGATCTGGTCGCCGCGGGGCTGACCGTGGGGGGCATCTCGAACCTGCTTGCGGCGACGCTGCTGGTTTGGCTGGGCGCCCTGATCGCCGGGGTTCTGCTGCCGATCTATGTGTTCACTGAACTGCGCGAGCCCAAGAAATAAGGCTCAGGCCAGCGCATTCAGGCTGTCGTTCAGAGCCTGCCACAGCTCGTCCACCGGTTCGCACCCGACCGACAGGCGCACGAAACCGGGATCGACCTGATCCCCCCAGCGCGCGCGCCGCTCGGCCGAGCTGTGCACGCCACCGAAGGAGGTGGCCGGGCGCAACAGCGGGCAGCCATTGATGTACCGTTCGGCCTGGTCTTCCGAGGCCAGCGTGATCGTCAGCAGAAAGCCGAACCGTGCGGTCTGTTCTCGGGCCAGATCGTGCGATGGGTCCGTCGGCAGGCCGGGATAGCGGATCTGCGTGACCGCCGGATGATCGGCCAGCCGTTCGGCCAGAACCTGCGCCGAGCTGCACATGCGGTCGAACCGGACGTCCAGCGTCTCCAGCCCGCGATGCAGCAACCAGGCTTCGTGCGGGCCTGGGATCGCGCCCGAGACGCGGCGCCATTCCTCGACCCGTTCCATGATCTGGGCATCGCGGCTGGCCACATGGCCCATCAGCAGGTCGGAATGCCCGCCCATCGCCTTGGTGTCCGAGGCGACGACGATGTCGATGCCCAGGTCCAGCGGGCGCTGTCCCAGCGGGGTCAGCGTCGTGTTGTCGGCGATGGTGATGCCACCCGCGGCGCGCACATCGCGGGCCACCTGCGCCAGGTCGATCATGTCGAGCCCGGGGTTGGACGGGCTTTCGACGAAGACAACATCGAACCCGTCGAATCCGCCCTGCGCAAATGCGGTCGTGGGGCGCTCTTCGACCGACACGCCCAGCGGGGCGAGGAACCGGTCGGCCAGCAGGCGGGTGACATAATACCCGTCCGACGGGATCAGGATGCGCGACCCCGCCCGCACGGTGGCGAACAACGCGGCCGAAATCGCGCCCATGCCGGACGGAAAGATCAGGCAGGGTGCGTCTTCGAGATGCGCCAGCACATGCTCGACCTGCGTCCAGGTCGGGTTGTCCACGCGGCCATAGGTAGGGTGCCCGTCCGGCGCGCCGGGCAGGTGGAACATGCTGCTTTGGGTCAGCGGCAGCGCCACTGGTTCGCCTTTGCTCAGGGCATTGCCGCGCAGATGCAGCATCTCACCGGTCTTGGGGGTGCGCTCCATCGCTCAGCGCCCCGGAATGTCGTCGCGCGGCGGGGCGGGTTCCCAGCGCTCGATGATGTCGACCGCCTCCTGCGCGGTATCGACAAAGCGGAACAGGTCCAGATCCTCTTCGGAAATGGTTCCGGCATCGGCCAGCGCTTCCCAATTGATCACCCGCTCCCAGAACTCGCGCCCGAACAGCAGGAACGGCACGCGCTCCATCCGGCCGGTCTGGATCAGGGTGAGGGACTCGAACAACTCATCCATCGTGCCGAACCCGCCGGGGAAGATGGTGATCGCACGGGCGCGCATCAGGAAATGCATCTTGCGTATGGCGAAATAGTGGAAATTGAAGCTCAGTTCAGGGGTGACATAGGCATTTGGCGCCTGCTCGTGCGGCAGCACGATGTTCAGCCCGATCGAGCAGCCACCGGCATCCTTGGCGCCGCGATTTCCGGCCTCCATCACGCCGGGGCCACCGCCGGTGACGATGACGTTCTCGCGGCACCCGCTTTGCTTGGATTTCTCGGTCATCAGCCGGGCGAATTCGCGCGCCTCGTCATAGTATTGCGACAGACCGGCCAGCGTGGCCGTCCGGGCGCTGTCCTTTTTGGCTGGTTCCGGGATACGCGCGCCGCCGAACATCACGATGGTCGACGTGATCTGGCGTTCGGCCATGATCATTTCGGGCTTCAGCAGTTCCAGTTGCAGACGCACGGGCCGCAGTTCCTCGCGGCAGAGGAAATCGTCATCGGCAAAGGCCAGCCGGTACGAGGGCGAGCGTGTCTGCGGCGTGTCGGGGACTTCGCTTGCGGTCGAGCGGTCGGTATGCGCATCGCGGAAAGGGCTGAGGCGGTCTTCTCTCATTGCTGGGGGTTCCCTGCTTGCGTGTTTTTCAAACAGCTATAGGGTTCGCGGGCAGAGTGCCAGTCACGGAAAGACGAGAATGGATTGGAAGACGGAAATTTCGGCCGCAGCCGAACGCATCAATGGCCACGCGCAGGTGACACCGGTCATGACAAGCGACGCGCTGGGACTGGCGCAGCCGGTCGAGATGAAGCTGGAGCATTTCCAGCACACCGGCAGTTTCAAGGCGCGCGGGGCGTTCAACACGTTGCTCAGCCTCGATGTGCCGGCGGCAGGGGTCGTGGCGGCATCGGGTGGGAACCACGGTGCGGCTGCGGCCTATGCCGCGCAGGCGCTGGGCCATCCGGCCAAGATCTTCGTGCCCGAAATGGCCGGACCGTCCAAAATTGCTCTGATCGAACAGATCGGCGCGGATCTGAGCGTGGTGCCGGGTGAATACGCAAACGCCCTGGCGATGGCGCGTGACCACGAAGATCGATCAGGTGCGATGCAGATCCATGCCTATGATGCGTCGGCCACCGTGGCCGGGCAGGGCACCTGTTTTGCCGAATGGGACAGCCAGGGCCTGCAGGCCGATACCGTATTGGTGGCAGTGGGCGGCGGCGGGCTGATTGCGGGGGCGCTGGCCTGGTTTCAGGGCGCGCGCAAGGTCGTTGCGGTCGAGCCGGAAACCTCATGTGCCTTGAACGCGGCGTTGCAGGCCGGAGCGCCCGTGGATGTGTCCGTTTCCGGCATAGCCGCCAACGCGCTGGGTGCGCGGCGGATCGGCGACATCTGTTTCGGGCTGGCGCAGGGGATGACGTCGGTGCTGGTCAGCGATGACGCGATCGCCGAGGCGCAGCAGCGCCTGTGGCAGGCGCATCGCATTCTGGTCGAGCCGGCGGGCGCGACGGCCCTGGCGGCCTTGACCTCGGGCGTCTACACGCCGGAACCGGGCGAGCGGGTCGCGGTTCTGGTCTGCGGGGGCAATATCGCACCTGACCCCTTGACCGCCTGAATTTGCGCCTTGAGGCCCGGGCCTTGGGATTATAGATAAAATCTCATGACCGCCACGATTGCAGATTCCATCTATGACCGGCTCAGCCAGCGCATCATCACGGGCGAGCTGCCTGCGGGTGAGAAACTGCGGCAGGACCACATCGCGCGGGCGTTCGACACCAGCCATGTCCCAGTGCGCGAGGCGCTGTTGCGGCTCCAGGCGCATGGCTTGGCCCACAGCGAACCACGGCGCGGCATGCGCGTCACCGCGTTGGACCCGGCCGAGGTGCGCGAGGTAATCGAGATGCGCGTGGCCTTGGAATCGTTGGCCCTGCAACATGCGATCCAGAATTTGACACCGGCGGATATCAAGGCGGCCGACAAGGCCCGCATCGCCTGCGACGAGGCGCAGGACATGCCCACATGGGAAACCCGGAACCGCGCCTTTCATCGGGCGATCCTGACACCCAGTGCGCGGCCGCGCCTTCTGCATACGATCGACGATCTGCATATCGCCAGCGCCCGCCATCTGTTCGCCCATTGGCGTCACCGCTGGGTCCAGCGGAAGGATACCGACCACGCCGCCATCGTGCAGGCGATGAAGCGCCGCGACAATGCCACGGCTACCGCGATTCTGGTGCGCCATATCCGCCGCGCCAGCTGAGACCGCCGGGGTTTCGCGCCGGGTGGCCGCAAACAGCTCCGCCAACGTCGCATTGCGCATTGGCCCCGGCTTTCATATAGGCAACACCAAACAAACGAGAGTCAGCACGGAGAAACCCCATGTCCAACGCCCAACTGGAAACCGCCATCGAGGCCGCATGGGAGGCCCGTGACACGATCACGCCCGCCACCACCGGTGAACAGCGCGAAGCGATCGAGGACACGCTGAACGCGCTGGACAGCGGCACGCTGCGGGTCGCCGAGAAGCAGGCCGATGGCAGCTGGCATGTGAACCAGTGGGCCAAGAAGGCGGTTCTGCTGGGCTTTCGCATCAAGGACATGGAAATCCAGTCCGGCGGCCCGCAGGACGGCGGCTGGTGGGACAAGGTCGACAGCAAGTTTGCCGGCTGGGGTGAAAACCAGTGGCGCGCGGCCGGTTTCCGCGCGGTACCCAACTGCGTGGTGCGCAAATCGGCCTATATCGCGCCGGGCGTGGTGCTGATGCCGTCTTTCGTGAACCTCGGCGCCTATGTAGACGAAGGCACCATGGTCGATACCTGGGCCACGGTCGGGTCCTGCGCGCAGATCGGCAAGAACGTGCACCTTTCGGGCGGCGTCGGCATCGGCGGCGTTCTGGAACCCATGCAGGCCGGCCCGACCATCATCGAGGACAACTGCTTTATCGGAGCGCGGTCCGAGGTGGTCGAGGGCTGCATCATCCGCGAAGGCTCGGTTCTGGGTATGGGCGTCTACATCGGCCAGTCCACCAAGATCGTCGACCGCGAGTCGGGCGAGGTCTTCTATGGCGAGGTGCCGCCTTATTCGGTGGTGGTCTCCGGTTCGATGCCGTCGAAGAACGGGATCAACCTGTACTGCGCGGTGATCGTGAAGCGGGTGGATGAAAAGACCCGCTCGAAGACCGGGATCAACGAGCTGCTGCGCGATTGATCGCAGACATTATTCAACGTCTCAAAGGTCGCGGCTCTGGTCCGCGGCCTTTTTTTGTTTGGCAGGGTCGGACCTATCCCGCCTCGTAGTCGGCGAGATCCTCTTGCGCGTGCAGCAGGGTGCTTTCGTATTTCGGCAAGTCATCGCGCAGATCCAGCCAGGGCAGCTTGCTTTGATAATTGACGTGAAACGTTGGCGCAAAGTCTGACGGGTCTTCCAGCGAGGCCGCGTACAGGTGCATCCCGCCCTCATAGTGGTCGGCCTCGAACCCCATGGGAGAGCCACACGTGGCGCAGAAATGCCGCTGGACGCCTTTCGAACTAGCGAAACTACGCGGTGTTGCGGCGGTCCATCGGAAATTGCACAAGGGTACGCCCAACCACGCGACCACGGGCGCGGCGCAATTGCGGCGGCAATCGTCACAATGGCAATAGCAGCTCCAGGTCTCGGCGCCCTCAAACTCCCAGCGGGTTTCACCGCACAGGCAGCGGCCGCGTTTGGTCATGATGTCCTCCGTCGTTTTTCGGGACCAGTCTGACTGGACGGTGGGCTTGAGCGCGTCAAAAAACGACACGGCATCCGGGAACCGCGTCCAGCTGCCATGCTTGACCATCGACCGCCCCCCGGCTAAGGCCCACGGCATGGAAAAGCAAAAGAAACCCTCGCGCCAGCAGGTCTATACTCTGTTGGTCCAGATTGGCCGCAAGGATGGCGACGGCCTGCCCGAAGGCGCCACCGGCGCGGCGCTGATGTGCTATGCCAGCGGCGTGGACGAGGCCGAGGCCGTGCGCGAAACCGTGGCCATTCTCAAGCAGGCCGATACGGCTCCGCTGGACGTGACCGGCTATGGCACCCTGGCCGAGCGCGAGGCGCAGGGGCATGAGATCGACCCGGACGAACGCGCTCTGATGCAGAGGGCGCTTGAGGAAAATGCGGTTATTGTTGCGCAGATGACACCGTTTTTCGGCGACAAGCCCGAAGGCGCCTAGCGGCGCGTGCCGAACCACTTGCGATAGATCTGGTCATAGGTGCCATCTTCGCGGAGGCCCAGAAGCGCTTGGTTCACATCCTCGACCAGAGGTGACCCGGTCGGGAAGACGATACCGTAATTCTCGCGCAGGAAGACGCCGCCGGTCATTGCCGCAATCTTGCGGCCTTCATGTGCGGCGAAATACGACAGGATCGGTGCGTCGAACACGACGGCATCCAGGTCCCCATCCTTGAATGCGGTCAACATGCTGTCCAGGTCTTCGTACCCGTTGAATTCGACCTCGCGCCGGTTCAGGAAACTGGCGGCGGTCGAACCCGAGATTGTCCCGACCTGTTTGCCGTACAGATCATTGACCGAGTTGATGTTGCTGGTGATCGCATCCACCGTCATGACCGAGGTGATCCGTGCGGTGAAAACCGACACGATGAACAGCGAGGATACGACCAGGATCACACCCAGAATTCGCCCGAATGGGGTCCGGGGCATCCGCTCTTCAAAGCCGCCATTGACCACCAGGTTCAACGCCCACCAGAAGGACGGGAACCAGGCCTCGTTCAGGTCGCGGTCGAAATAGGGTTGGGATCGGCGTTCGAACCCCCACATCAGCATCCCGCCACCCAGCAGGATGGCAAAGGCCAGCCCGATGGCGATGAACAGTTCGCGCGACAGCAGCGCCTGCATCAGGGACGGGCTGCGCGCCGCGTCTGATGGTACCATGATCTGAAGGCCGGCTTCAAAAATCGGCTGGCTGAAATCCATCCGGGCTTCTCGGCCTGCTGTGATCGAAATATTCGCGATCGCCATGTCGGCTTCGCGGTTCTCGACCGCCGAAAGCATGTCCCCGAACGCGTCGACACGAACGACCGTGTATTCCCAGCCCAGTTCTTCAGCCAGCGCGGCCAAGAGGTCCATTGAGAAGCCGGTGCCCTCGCCCTCATCCACATACGAGAACGGAGGACGCTCCACCGTCGTGACCGTCAGAGTTTCGGCTTGGCTGTGTCGTGCAAAGACCGCGAAGGTCAGGCAGATCAATGCGAAAAGGGCGCGCGTCATGGCTGGTTCACCTGTTTCGCGGCGCTCTAGCGCAATTTGCCATGGCGCGGCAAGGTCGTCGCGAGGTCATCGACCGGGATTTCTTTTTTGCCGTTTTTTCGGGCTGGGCGACCGGAAAACCACCGATCGGGGTTGGCATTGCGGCCAATTCGTTGAATCTGTGCGTGAACCCACATCCTGCCGACCCTGCGAGGCCCCTGAATGACCGACTCTGTCCAGTTGACCGCAGACCTGATCCGTTGCCCCTCGGTCACACCCGAGGAAGGCGGGGCGCTGATTCTGCTGGAAGATATCCTGGCGCGGGCCGGTTTCACCTGCACGCGGGTGGATCGCGGCGGCGTCTGCAACCTGTTCGCCCGGTGGGGCGACAAGGGGCATGCGCGCAGTTTCGGGTTCAACGGCCATACCGACGTGGTGCCGGTGGGCGATGAGGCCGCATGGACCCGCCCGCCGTTCGGCGCGGAAATCCATGATGGCATTCTGTACGGTCGGGGCGCCACCGACATGAAATCGGGGGTGGCGGCCTTTGTCGCGGCGGCGGTGGATTTCGTGCGCGACACCCCGCCCGACGGGGCGATCATCCTGACTATCACGGGGGACGAAGAAGGCGATGCGGTGGACGGCACCACCGCGCTGCTGGACTACATGCAGGCGCAAGACGAGCGGATGTCGGTCTGTCTGGTGGGCGAGCCGACCTGCCCCAACGAGATGGGCGAGATGATGAAGATCGGCCGCCGCGGGTCGATGACCGCGTGGTTCGAGGTGACGGGCGTGCAGGGTCATTCGGCCTATCCGCATCGCGCCAGGAACCCGCTGCCCGCGTTAGCGCGGCTGATGGATCGGCTGGCCAGTCACGAACTGGATCGGGGGACGGACCATTTCGACGCTTCGACCCTGGCGGTGGTCACGATGGACACCGGCAACGCGGCCACCAACGTCATTCCCGCCCAGTGCCGTGGCGCGGTGAACATCCGGTTCAACGACCTGCATACAGGCGCCAGCCTCAGCGACTGGCTGAAGGCGCAGGCGGCCGACGTGGCGACCGAGTTCAGCGTGCAGATCGACACGCGGATCAAAGTTTCGGGCGAAAGCTTTCTGACCCCTCCGGGGCCGTTGTCGGATCTGGTCGCCCGAGCCGTCGAGGCCGAGACCGGCCGCCGGCCCGAGCTGTCGACTACCGGGGGCACCTCGGACGCTCGGTTCATCAAGGACCACTGCCCCGTGGTTGAGTTCGGCCTGGTCGGGCGCACCATGCATCAGGTGGACGAATCCGTCCCGGTCGAGCAGATCCGCCAGCTCAAGGCGATCTATGCCCGGATCCTGGCCGACTATTTCGCCTGAGCGATTGATGCGCCCGGCCACTTTTTGGTCATGACGCGGTCGTATCGGCGTGCTAGGCGGAAAACATGAAACGCATACCGACCAAGCAGGAGATCCTCGACTGGATCTCGGCGAACCCCACGCTCACCTCGAAACGCGACATTGCCAAGGCCTTTGGCATCAAGGGCGCGGACCGGATCGACCTGAAACGGATTCTCAAAGAGCTTGAGGCCGAGGGCCATCTTGAAAAGCGCAAGCGCAGCTATCGCGACCCGGACCGCCTGCCGCCGGTCAGCGTGCTGCAGGTCAAGGCGCCGAACGCCGATGGCGACCTGTTCGCGCGGCCGCTGGAATGGCATGGCGAAGGGGTCGAGCCGATCGTGCTGATCATTCCGCGCGCCAGCGACCCGGCGCTGGGCGAGGGTGACCGCATCCTGGCCCGCCTGACCCAGGTGCATGCAGAGGACCACAATTACGAGGCCCGCCTGATCCGCCGCATCGGCGCCAATCCGCGCCGGGTCGTGGGGATTTTCCGCAAGGGCGCCGAGGGCGGGCGCATCGTGCCCATCGACAAGGCCGGATCGACCGAATGGCTGGTGGCTGAAGACGCGGCGCTGGGCGCCAGGGATGGCGAACTGGTCGAGGCCGAGCAGGCGGGGCCGAAAAATCGTATGGGGCTGCCGCGTGCGCGTATCGTGGAACGTTTGGGCGATCCGTCCGCGCCCAAGGCGGTGTCGCTGATCGCGATCCACCAGCATGGCATCCCGGATGATTTTCCCGATGACGTGATCGCCGAGGCCGACCGGGCCAAGCCCGTCGGGCTGAAAGGGCGCGAGGATCTGCGGGACATCCCTCTGCTGACGATCGACCCTTCGGACGCGCGCGACCATGACGACGCTTGCTATGCCCATGCCGATGATGATCCGAAAAACCCGGGCGGTCACGTGATTTGGGTCGCCATTGCCGATGTGGCGGCCTATGTGCGCCCCGGCAGTACGCTGGACCGCGAGGCGCGCAGAAGGGGCAACTCGACCTATTTCCCCGACCGCGTCGTGCCGATGCTGCCCGACCGTCTGTCGGGCGATCTGTGTTCGCTGCACGAAGGCGTGCCGCGCGCCTGTATCGCGGTGCGGATGCGGATCGATGCAAACGGCAACAAGATTGACCACCGCTTTGTGCGGGGGCTGATGCGCTCGGCCGCGTCTCTGCATTATGCCGAGGTGCAGGCGGCCATCGACGGCACCCCCAATGACCGGACCGGCCCGCTGCTGGAGAGCGTTCTGAAGCCGCTCTATGCCGCCTATGGCGCGCTGAAGACGGCGCGCAACGAACGCCAGCCGCTGGACCTGGACCTGCCGGAACGCAAGATCGTGCTGAACGACAAGGGCGAGGTCGAAAGCGTGGCCTTCCGCGAACGGCTGGACGCGCACCGGCTGATCGAGGAATTCATGATCCTGGCCAACGTGGCCGCGGCCGAGACGCTGATCGCCAAGCGCAGCCCGCTGCTGTTCCGCGTGCACGAGGAACCCGCGCCCGAAAAGCTGGAAAGCCTGCGCGAGACGGCGCAGGCCGCCGGGCTGAACCTGGCCAAGGGGCAGGTGTTGCAGACCCGTCACCTGAACGCGCTGCTGAATGCCGCCGCCGGCACCGAGGATGCCGAGCTGATCAATCTCAGCACCTTGCGGTCGATGGCGCAGGCCTATTACAGCCCCGAGAACTTTGGCCATTTCGGGCTGGCGCTGCGCAACTATGCGCATTTCACCTCGCCCATCCGCCGCTACGCCGACCTGATCGTGCACTGGGCGCTGATCTCGGCCCATGGCTGGGGCAAGGACGGGCTGACCGCCGACGAGATCGAGCGGCTGGAGGAGATTGCTACCCACATCTCGGACACCGAGCGCCGCTCGATGATGGCCGAGCGCGACACGACTGACCGCTATCTGGCGGCCTATCTGAGCGAGCGCGTCGGCAACGAGTTCACCGGCCGCATCAGCGGCATCGCCCGGTTCGGGGCCTTCGTCAAACTGGACGAAACCGGGGCCGACGGGCTGGTGCCGGTGCGGTCGCTGGGGCGCGAGTTCTTTCACTTCGACGCCGAGGCCGGCACCCTGATGGGGGCCGATACCGGCCTGACCATCGCCATTGGCCAGCGTGTCACAGTGCGCCTGACCGAGGCCACACCGGTGACCGGCGGGCTGGAGTTGGAGCTGCTGTCGATCGAAGATCAGGCCATGCCGCGCGGCGGCGGACGTGGGCGGCCTGGCCGTCCGACACGGCGCAAGGCGGTCAGCACCAAGCGCAAAAAGGACAAGATCAAACGCAAGGTCGAGCGCAAACGCCGTCAGCGGTGATAGGTCAACGCCCGGGCGATCAGCCGTCCATGCCGGATGGGGTCGATCTGTTCGATCCCGTCGAACAGGATGGCGCGATTGCCGTCAATCCTGTCAGCGTCGGGAAAGGCCGAGGTAAACTCACCGATAAGCCGGGTCTGGCAGTGGACAAACAGGGCAAACCGGGCGGAGGTGTGTCCACCCAGCCTGATGGTTGTCCCCTTGGGACTCAGATAGGCCGGTTGACCCCATCGCAGAGCCTCGGTCACCGAAACCGCCGGCTGAAGTTCCTGCGCAGTGGCGAAGACCAGATCGCGCAGAGCCAGAGCGCCGCTTCTGGTGTCCGCGGCGAATGCCTCGTAAGCAGACGCCACGTTGGGGTCATCGAAAAGCCTCATGGCAGGGGGATAGCCTGTTCCATCCGGTCAACATAACTGTTCAGCAGCGTATCCTGTTTGATGCGCCGGGTCAGCCGGGTATCGGCCGGAGTGGCCCGCATCGCAGCCAGCATCGGGCCAACGCTGAGGTCGGCCGAAGTGGGGTGATCGCCCAAAAGATACGGGGACTGCCACAGATAGGCTGAGATCGCCTCGAGGTCGCGTTCGACCCGTGCCATCCGTTCGGCCTCGGAGAAGCGCCCGATCCCTTGGGACCGAAGGCCTTTCAAGACCGATTTCCGGACCGAGTTCGAGATCGGGCGTCGGACGATTCGGGGAATCTCAAAGAAGAAGGTGTCGCGCAGAACTGGCCAAACCTCGTCGTTGGCCCAGCGGTCCATAACAATCTGGAAGTACAAATGTTCCTCGGCCATACGGATCAACGCGCGGGACTGGCTCTTTTGCACATCGCTCAGGCCACGGTCGAATTCGGCGCCCTGCGCTTCCAACCAGTCGCGAATCTGGTCGCTGTCCGGCACCAGACGTTCGGGTGTGCGCAAAACCGGCAACTTGCTGTGCGGCATCTGACGCGGATCAACCATGTCCGAGCGGCGCCAGTGCAGCCCGGCCAGCTGCAGCATATAGGCGGTTTTGACGCAAAAGGGGCTGGCGCTGAAAAGTCCGAAAGCGGAAGGGTAGGTAAGAAGGGTCAACACAATAGGCTCCGAAATTGGGGTGCCGCCGGTCTAACGCGAGCTAATGACAGTTTCTGTCAATAGGTTTAGATTGAATGACATCATGTCCCGAACCGCCCGACTGTTCCAATTGATGCAGGCCTTGCGGTCTGGCCCGTCGCCCAAGACCTCGGCGCAGTTGGCGCAGGATCTGGGGGTTTCGGCCCGCACGGTGCATCGCGACATCGACGCCCTGCGTGGTCTCGGTGCAGTCATTGATGGCGAGGCCGGGTTCGGGTTTACCCTGATCGAAGACGCGACACTGCCGCCGCTGGGATTCACCGATGACGAGTTGGAGGCGCTGGTTCTTGGCCTGCGCGAGGTGCAACTGATCGGAGACCCGGCTCTGTCCGACGCCGCTGGCGCGGCACTACGCAAATTGCAGGGCCGGCTGCCCCACCGCCAATCCCACCGCCTAAGCCACGCAGTCCTGACCGCCACCCGGTTCGACCGTCCCGCCGCACCCAGCATAGAAGTTGCCGACCTGCGGCAGGCGACGTGGGACGAGCGTGTGGTCGAGTTCGACTATACCGACGCGAAAGGTGACGACACGCAGCGCCACGTGAGCCCACTGAGCATCGTGTACATGGATCATGCCAGCGTGCTTCTCAGTTGGTGCCATCTGAGGCGGGATTTTCGCGTGTTTCGGTTGGACCGGATGCGTTCAATGTCCGTCACCGAGGACAGTTTCCGCCCCAACCGGGTACCTTTACTGCGCGAGGCCCTGGCCAAGATCCGGGCCGAGCGTGAAGCAAAAGATCAAGAGAGCCAGTCTTGAGCGCTTTGTGATTTGCGCAATCTGGGGTACCCTGTCCGCGAGCAGTAATCAGGAAAACCTGAATCATGAAATATGTGTGTGGCTTTGTGGCCGCCGCGTTTTGGGCATCCATCTTGCAGGCGGAGACTTCGAATACAACCAAACGACCACAGATCAGACCGGCGCTGGATTCGATCCAGTTGGCGTCGGCCGATCTGACGGTTTCGATCCGGCCGGTGCCAAGGCCGACCACGGGCATGCACCGGGTGGTCGTCGAAGGCAACACCAGCTTCGAGACCTGGTTGAACGCCTTCCGGCACCGGGCAGTTGCGGCAGGTATCCGGCCACAGGTCCTGGACCGGTCATTGTCCGGCCTGACCTATGACACCGACGCCATCAAGCGCGATCGCAGTCAGGCCGAGTTTTCGAAACCGATCTGGGAGTATCTGGATTCGGCGGTGTCAGACCTGCGCATCGCGAATGGGCGCAAGGCGCTGGTGCGGTACAACGATACGCTGGACCGGATCGAAGCCCGGTACGGGGTCGAAAAAGAGGTGGTGGTCGCGGTCTGGGGGCTGGAAACGTCCTACGGCACGTATCGGGGCAGCAGTCAGACAATCCGATCGCTTGCAACGCTTGCCCATGACGGGCGGCGTGCGCAGTTTTTTGAAACGCAGTTGCTGGCGGCATTGCAAATCGTGCAGGCCGGCGACATCACCTCGGACCGAATGAAGGGCAGTTGGGCGGGTGCCATGGGGCACACGCAATTCATGCCGACCTCATACCTGGAGCATGCGGTTGACTTCGACGGCGACGGACGCCGCGACATCTGGTCGGACGATCCTACGGATGCGCTTGCGTCCGCTGCCGCCTACCTTGCCAAGTTCGGGTGGACCAAAGGTCAGCCCTGGGCGGTCGAGGTGCGTTTGCCGAAAGGGTTCGACTATGCCAGCGCCAGTCGGGACGTTAGTCTGCTGCCCTCGGAATGGGCCGCACGCGGCGTCCGCGCTGCAAACGGCGGTGGCATCGCAGATTTTGGACCCGCCTCGATCCTGCTGCCGGCCGGCAGCGGTGGCGTGGCCTTGATGATCTTTGACAATTTCAGCGTGATTGAGCGCTACAACGGCGCCGATGCCTATGTGATCGGCATCGGTCACCTGTCGGACCGGCTGGCCGGTCAGGGTCCGTTCCGCGCAAGCTGGCCGCGCGGTGACCGGGTGCTGAGTTTTACCGAACGCAAGGAATTGCAGCTGCGCCTGACCCTGGCCGGGTTCGACACGCAGGCCATCGACGGGCGGATCGGTCCGAACACCATCAATGCGCTGCGGGCCTATCAGATGGCGCGTGGTCTTTTGCCGGATGGGTACGCAACCGTGCAATTGCTGGAACGGATGCGGTGAACGAAATAGGGCGGCCCTACCGGACCGCCCTTTTTTGATATTTCGCTGAACTCACGAGGCCGCTTTCATCAAGCCTTGGGCGATGATCTCGGCCTGCGCCTCGTCCAGCGACTTGTAAATGCGCACGAACATCTCGTCGATATCTGCCGGGGTCAGGACCAGCGGCGGCGAGATGATCATCCGGTCGCCCACATGGCGCATGATCAGGTTGTTGGCAAAGCAGCGATCGCGGCAGATGTACCCGACAGTACCCGGATCGGAGGCGAACTTGGCCCGGCTGGCCTTGTCCGGCGTCAGCGCGATCGAGGCCATCATGCCCACGATCTTGGCCTCGCCGACCAGCGGGTGATCGACCAGCGCCTCCCATTTCTGTTTCAGATAGGGGGCCGCGACATCGCGCACATGCTCGACGATCTTCTCTTCTTCCAGAATGCGCAGGTTTTCCAGCGCAACGGCCGCCGCGACGGGGTGGCCCGAATAGGTATAGCCGTGGTTGAACTCGGTCCCGCCGATCACTTCGGCGATCTCGTCATTGACGATCGAGCCACCGATGGGCGCATAGCCCGAGCTGAGCCCCTTGGCGATGGTCATGATGTGCGGGCGGATGTTCATGGTCTGCGAGCCGAACCAGTTTCCGGTGCGGCCAAAGCCGCAGATCACCTCGTCGGCGATCAGCAGGATCTCGTACTTGTCGCAGATGCGCTGGATTTCCGGCCAGTAGGTGTCGGGCGCAACGATCACGCCGCCCGCACCCTGGACCGGCTCGGCGATGAAGGCGGCAACGCGGTCTTCGCCCAGTTCCAGGATCGCCTCTTCCAGCTCGCGCGCGCGGGCCAGACCGAACTCTTCGGGCGTCATGTCGCCGCCCTCGGCCCACCAGTTGGGCTGGTTGATGTGGTGGACGTTCGGGATCGGGATGCCGCCCTGCGCGTGCATGCCGGCCATGCCGCCCAGCGAGGCCGACCCCACACTCGACCCGTGATAGGCGTTGTGGCGGCTGATGATGATGTTCTTGTTCGGATGGCCCTTTTCCGCCCAATAGGTGCGGACCAGACGGATGTTGGTGTCATTGGCCTCGGACCCGCCGGCGGCGAAGAATACATGATTCAGGTCACCCGGCGCCAGCTCGGCCAGTTTCGCGGCCAGCGCGATCGCCGGGACATGGGTCGTTTTGAAGAAGGTGTTGTAGTAGGGCAGTTCGCGCATCTGGCGCGCCGCCACTTCGGCCAGTTCGTCGCGGCCATAGCCGACGTTCACGCACCACAGACCGGCCATGGCATCCAGGATCTCTTCGCCCTCACTGTCGGTCAGATAAACGCCTTTGGCACGAGTGATGACGCGTGCGCCCTCCTTGCCCAGTGCGCCGTTGGCCGAAAATGGGTGAAGGTGATGCGCCGCGTCCAGAGCCTGCAATTCGGCGGTCGGCATGTGGTTGGTGATGGTCGACATCGGTCTCTACTCCTGAAACAGCGGTTGCCGTCACAATATGATCAAATTTTTTTCTGTCAATCGAATCGCGCTGACCTATTCGGTCGCCAGCGCCTCGGCCATCAGTTCCATGCCCTGTTCGATATCCTGGGTCGTTGCTTTTGCGACTTTTTCAGCGTCGCTGGCGCGCAAGGCATCGATGATGTCCTTGTGCCGGTCCGGAAGGCTCTGGGTGCCGAAACGCCCGCAGACGACGCGCAAGGACGGCCCGAATCGCAGCCACAGGCGCTCGGCCAGATCCTTTAGAATCGGCGCACCGGCGTGGTCATAGAGCTTTTCGTGGAATGCATGGTTCAGGCGAAGATAGCCGCCAACGTCCCCGTCGGCGATCGTGCGATCCAGCTGTTCGTCGATCTTTTCAAGCTGGTCGATATCCGCCGTGGTCATGTTGACTGCTGCGCGCCGGGAAAGCTCTGATTCTACAGCATTTCTGGCGAAAATCATCTGTTCGACATCTGTTGCGGTCAGCAGGGGAACGCTGACCCGCCGGTTGCCCTGAAAGATCAGCGCACCGTCCGAGATCAGGCGCCGGATGGCCTCGCGCACCGGGGTCATGCCCACGCCCAGCGAATCGGTCAGGCCCTGGATCGTGACCGGTTGCCCCGGCACCAGATCGCCGAACATGATCTGCGACTTCAGTGTCTGGTACACCTGTTCATGTGCTGGTCGTTTTTCGGTCTGGGTCACTGCAGCAGATGCCTTATTTTTGATCAAATCCAATTGGTTCACCCCAATCCCAATGCTCCCGGCTTGTCAGGTTTCTTGCCCCGTGAAACCATACGACGTATCGAGGGAAAACGCAAAACTTGATCAAATCCAAAAAAACGGGAAAATGCCCGTACACTTGCAGGGAGAAGAAAATGAAAATCAAAACGCTGACGATGACGGCAATTGTCGCATTGGGGACGTCGGCCGCTGTTGCGGAAGAGGTGCGCGTATACAACTGGTCGGACTACATCGACGAGGAGTTGCTGAGCAAATTCCAGGAAGAGACGGGTCTGACCCTGATCTACGATGTGTTCGACAGCAACGAGGTTCTGGAAACCAAGATGCTGGCCGGGGGATCCGGTTACGATGTGGTGGTGCCGTCGGGCACCTTCCTTCAGCGCCAGATCCAGGCTGGAGCCTTCCAGAAACTGGACATGTCCAAGCTGCCCAATGCAGTTAACCTCTGGGACGTGATCCAGGAACGCACGGCCGGCTATGACCCGGACAACGCCTATTCGATCAACTACATGTGGGGCACCACGGGGCTGGGCGTGAATGTCGACAAGGTCAAGGAAGTGCTGGGCGACGATGCGCCCTTGAACAGCATGGACCTGGTGCTGAAGCCCGAGAACATGGAAAAGCTGGCCTCATGCGGCGTCCATTTCCTGGACGCCCCGTCCGAGATCATTCCCATGGTACTCCAGTACATTGGCGAAGATCCGGACAGCCATGACACCGACGTGATCGCCAAGACCGAAGAAGTGCTGATGGGCGTGCGTCCCTACATCCAGAAGTTCCACAGCTCGGAATACATCAATGCGCTGGCCAATGGCGACATCTGCGTGGCCGTGGGCTGGTCGGGCGACATTCTGCAGGCCCGCGATCGGGCGGATGAGGCCGACAACGGTGTGACCATCGAATACCATCCGTTTGCCGAAGGCTCGCTGATGTGGTTCGACCAGATGGCCATTCCGGTGGATGCACCCAACCCGGACGGCGCGCATAAATTCCTGAACTTCATCCTGGATGCCAACAACATGGCGGCGGCGTCGAACTACGTCTACTACGCCAACGGCAACAAGGCGTCGCAGGAGTTTCTGGAAGAAGACGTGATCGGCGATCCGGCGATCTACCCGGATGATGCCACGATGCAGAACCTCTACATCACCACGCCTTACCCGGCCAAAACGCAGCGGGTCGTGACCCGCCTGTGGACCAAGATCAAATCGGGCACCTGATCCGAAATGATTGCGCAAGGCAGAATGGTTCTGCCTTGCGCACAACCTGTACAGGCTGACTTACGGGGGCCGATTTGAACTCTACCGTCTTTGCGCCGTGGGAAGATCCGCAGGCGAAACCCTTGATCCAGTTCAAAAATGTGACCAAGCGATTCGGGGACTTTACTGCCATCGACAATCTGTCGCTGGACATCTTCGAGCGGGAATTCTTTGCTTTGCTGGGGCCGTCGGGTTGCGGCAAGACGACGATGATGCGGATGCTGGCGGGGTTCGAGAAACCCACCGAAGGCCACATCATGCTGAGTGGTCAGGACATCGACCCGGTGCCGCCGAACAAGCGGGCGGTCAACATGATGTTCCAGTCCTATGCGCTGTTTCCCCATCTGAACGTCTGGGACAACATCGCCTTTGGCCTGCGCCGGGACAACATGCCCAAGCATGATTTGGAAGACCGGGTCGAGGAGATGCTGCGCCTGACCCGTCTTGAGAAATTCGCCCGCCGCAAACCGCACCAGATTTCCGGTGGCCAGCGTCAGCGCGTGGCGCTGGCCCGGTCGCTGGCCAAGGCGCCCAAACTGCTGCTGCTGGACGAACCTCTTGGTGCACTGGATAAAAAGTTGCGCCAGGACACCCAGTTCGAACTGATGGACATTCAGGAAAAGACCGGCACCACCTTCGTGATCGTGACCCACGACCAGGAAGAGGCGATGACGGTGGCCAGCCGTGTTGCGGTGATGGATCAGGGCAAGCTGATGCAGGTCGCAACGCCCGACCGCATTTATGAAAACCCCAATTCCGTCTATGTCGCCGATTTCATCGGGGACGTGAACATTATCGAAGGTCGTGCAACCGCAGCCGGTGAGGGCACGTACAGTATCGAATGGGCCGAGGGCCAGCCGCCTCTGACCGCCACGTCCGCGGCAAGCTTCGGAAACGGTCAGACCTGCCACCTGGCCATCCGGCCGGAAAAGGTAACGATCTCGGCCGAGCGTCCTGCCGATGCCGTCAACGCAGTGCAGGGCAAGGTGCATGACATTGCCTATTTGGGCAACCTGTCGACCTACCATGTCGAATTGCCAAACGGGACGATCATCAAGGCGCAAACGGCCAACACACGGCGGATTTCCCGCCGGTCCTTTACTTGGGAAGACCCTGTCTGGCTGTCCTGGACAGCCACGGCGGCGGTTCTGCTGGCAGACTGATGCGCCGCGCGGTCCTGATCGCCATTCCCTATGTCTGGCTGCTGGCCCTGTTCCTGGTGCCGTTCTTCATCGTGTTGAAGATCTCGCTGTCGGACATCGCGCTTGCGATCCCGCCCTACACCCCGACCCTTGATCTGTCGCAGGGCTGGGCCGGGATAAAGGAATTCTTCAGCCTACTGGATTTCGAGAATTTCGTCTGGCTGACCGAGGATGACCTGTACTGGAAAGCCTACCTGTCCAGCGTCAAGATCGCGCTGATCGCGACCGCGCTGACCCTGCTGGTGGGCTATCCCATCGCCTATGGCATGGCCCGCGCGCCCGAGGAATGGCGTCCGACGCTGATGATGCTGGTGATCCTGCCGTTCTGGACCTCGTTCCTGATCCGCGTCTATGCGTGGATGGGGATCCTGTCGAACGAAGGCTACCTGAACCAGTTCCTGCTGTGGACGGGCATCATCTCGACCCCGCTGACCATTCTGAACACGCAGACGGCCGTCTATATCGGCATCGTCTACACCTATCTGCCGTTTATGATCCTGCCGATCTACGCCGCGCTCGATCGGCTGGACGGCTCGCTGATCGAGGCGGCCGAGGATCTGGGCTGTTCGCGCACGCAGGCCTTCTGGCTGGTGACCATCCCACTGTCGCGCCCGGGCATCATTGCGGGATGCTTCCTGGTGATGATCCCGGTGATCGGTGAATTCGTGATCCCCTCGCTGCTGGGCGGGTCGGGCACGCTGATGATAGGCAAGGTCTTGTGGGAGGAGTTCTTCTCGAACCGCGACTGGCCGGTGGCCAGCGCCGTGGCGGTGATCCTGCTGCTGATCCTGGTGATCCCGATCGTGCTGTTCCAGCGCAACCAGCAGAAACAGGCGGAGGCAGAGCAATGAACAGGCTGAGCTGGTTCAACACGGTCTCGCTGACGCTGGGCTTTGCGTTTCTGTACATCCCGATGGTGATCCTGATCATCTTCAGCTTCAATGAAAGCAAGCTGGTCACGGTCTGGGCCGGGTTCTCGACCAAATGGTATGGCGAGCTGATGCAGAACCAGGCGTTTCTGGATGCGGCCTGGGTCACCGTTCGCGTTGCCGTGTTCTCGTCGACGTTGGCGACCATTCTGGGCACCATGGCGGCCTATGTCATGGTGCGCGGCGGGCGGTTCTTCGGCCGCACGCTGTTCTCCGGGATGATCTACGCGCCGCTGGTGATGCCCGAGGTGATCACCGGCCTGTCGCTGCTGCTGCTGTTCATCGGGATCGGGCTGGAACGGGGAATCCTGACCATCGTGCTGGCGCATACGACCTTTTCGATGTGCTACGTGTCGGTCGTGGTGTCCTCGCGGTTGGTGACGTTCGATCAGTCGCTGGAAGAGGCGGCGCTGGATCTGGGCTGCTCGCCGGCACAGGCCTTCAGGTTGGTGACGCTCCCCATCATCGCGCCGGCGGTGATCTCGGGGTGGCTGCTGGCCTTCACCCTGTCGCTGGATGACCTGGTGATCGCGTCCTTCACGTCCGGCCCCTCGGCCACGACCCTGCCGATCAAGATCTTCTCGGCGGTGCGTCTGGGGGTCAGCCCGGAAATCAACGCGCTGTCGACCATCATGATCGCCGTGGTCACCGTCGGTGTGATCACTGCGTCGCTGGTGTCGAAACGTGCGATGGTCCGGCAGCGGCAAGAGGAACAAGCCGCCGCGCGCACCGAATGAGGCGGATCTTTCCGGCCTATACCTATGGCCCCGGCCCCCGTGAGGGGTGTTGGTGGGATGAAACCACTACGGCGCCTGACTGGCCCGTTCATTCGGGTGATTTGTCGACCGACGTTGCGATTGTCGGCGGCGGGTTCACCGGATTGTCTGCGGCCCTGCACCTCGCCGAACGCGGTGTGTCTGTCGCAGTGTTCGAGGCCGAAACTCCGGGCTGGGGCGCTTCGGGGCGCAATGGTGGGTTTTGCTGCCAAGGAGGGTCCAAGCTTGGTTCGGCGACACTTGCGCGGCGCTATGGGATTTCGGCGGCACAGGATTACGCGCAGGCCGAAACCGACGCGGTCGCCTTGGTTGCGGATCTTTTGCAGCGCTTTCGGATCGACGCAGACGTTCACTCCGAAGGAGAGACGCAGCTTGCGCACAGCCCGCGCGCGATGGAGCGGCTGCGGCGTCGCGCGGAAAGCGGTGGGGTTCTGCATGAGCCGTCGGATTTGGAACGCCTCGGTATGGGGGGCCGTTTCTTTGGCGGATATACCGATCCAGTCGGCTTTGGGCTGAACCCGCAGAAATACCTGTTCGGGTTGGCCCGGGCCGCGCAGGCGCAAGGTGCCGCAGTATTCTCGAAAAGCCCGGTTCAGGACATCAGAAAAGCCGGGTCCGAGTACAAGATGACCACCCCCGCGGGCCGTATCCAGGCCAAGACGGTGTTGATCTGCACCAACGGTTATTCCAGCGACGATCTGCCCGACTGGTTGGACGCCCGTTACATGCCCGCCCAGTCTACGGTCATGGTGACACGTCCGCTGACCGAAGCTGAATTGCAGGAACAGGGTTGGACTTCGCGCCAGATGGCGTACGACACGCGCAACCTGCTGCACTATTTCCGTCTGATGCCGGACAACCGGTTCCTTTTCGGAATGCGAGGAGGCCTAATGTCCTCGCCGCGCGCCGAAGCTGCGATCCGTCGCAAAGTACGCAGTGACTTTGATCGCATGTTCCCGGGTTGGGCCGAGGTTGAGGCAACTCATATGTGGTCAGGTATGGTTTGCCTGACCCGTGACCTGCTGCCCTTTGTCGGGGAGGTTCCGGGCCACCCGGGCTTGTTTGCCGGTCTGGCCTATCACGGGAACGGCGTGGCGATGGGCAGCTATTGCGGGCGGGCATTGGCCCGCTTGGTTTTGGGTGAGCCCGCGAATATTCCGGACGTCATCGCCAAACCGCCGTCAAAGTTCCCCTTCGGGCGCTGGCGGCGACTTCTGATGCCACCGGCTTATGCGGCGATGGCACTTGCCGATTTGTGATACGGCCCACAGTCAGAGGGCCGCAACCTCAAGGTCAAAGCCGGCCCTATAGGCTGGCGCGCCATTCTCGGCCCGCCACAGGCAGTAGGCAGCCATGCGCCAATTGTACCAGGGCTTCAGCGCGAGGTATCGGCGCACCGTCTGCGGGCTGTCATAGGCCGACAGAAACGTAGCCTCTTCCTCGGGGCTCAGCGCCTTGCCGCGATAGAGGTGCTGCATAGCGGGTGACAGGAACAGGGCAAGATCCTCGCATGGGTCACCCATCGCCGGGCATTGCCAGTCGATCAGTGTCAGTCCCGCAGAGGAGACGAGGATGTTGCCGGCCACCGGGTCGCCATGGATCAGGCATACTCGGGGGGTTGGCGGCACCTGGGTCCCGGGTTTGCAGTCGGCCAGAACGGCGCTGAGTTCCGAGCGGCAACCCTTCAAGATACGGGTGCCGTGATGATCGAGATCAACGCTTCCATTGCATCCCTTAGGGACCTCAAGCACGACTTCTTGAGTGTGCAGATCATGCAGCAGTTTCGCCACCTGCGCGGTGCCTTCTCGCCATGGAGTCCCAGCCGCATGGTCATAAAAAACCCAGCGATCCGGGCCAAAGCTGCCCGACGCGCGAAGCCGCGGAACAAACCCCGTCGCTGCAAGCGCGTGCAGACAGGCTGCTTCGAGTTGGGCGTCGTTGCGAAACAGCGGGTTTTGTAGCGAAGACCGGTAGAACTTCAAAACCCGGTCCGGCTCGGCGTCCAATACCTTCCACACCTGGTTCGTGCGTCCGCCATACAGCGTCTCGAACTGGGCGTCTTTTGCGATCAACCCGCTTTCGACAAGTTGGTCTGAAAGGCCAGGTGGAGGAGCGGTTGGAACGGACAGTTGGGACACCGGAGCGTTGCGAATCTGGACGGCCAATCCTTGGCCCGCAGCGCTCCCAAGTTCAAGCGCCGGTACGAACGGCAACGACGTCGGTCGCCGGAATCACGACGCCGCTGTCCAAGGTCAACATGACGACACCGGCCCCGACTTGTGCTTCGACGACGCGGCTGTAGGTGGCAGCGGGCCGCGCCGAGAACAGTTCATCACCCAAATAGCTTTCCAGTGTTGCGGAATAGGTGCCGTTGGGCAGCGGGTTGCCCGATGCATCCACTCCAGCCCAAAGAAACTCGGTTTCAGATACCGGAACAGAGATTCGGTCGATTTCGGCTCCGTCAGAATCCTTGATGACCAGCACAGACGCATCCGCGCCCAGGTCGGGCTGAGTGAATATGGTCTGTGGCTGGCCATCAAACCGGAAGGTGGTTGCCCCCTGCACATCGACCCCAATCCAGTTGGACAGCTCATCCAGGTTGACGCTGCTCAGGGCGGCGGTGAGGTTTGCCAGAAGGTCGTTGGTCTGAACCTGCTGCTCGACCATCGAAAACTGGGCGAGCTGCGATGCATATTCCGACGAATCAAGTGGCTCCAGAGGGTCCTGGTTGCGCGCCTGCGCCGTCAACATCATCAGAAACGTCTCGAAGTCCGAGGTCAGGCCTGTTGCCGCCGACGTTCCTGTTGGTTGCGCTGTTGAGGGCGTTTGTGTCGCGGATGCCGCTGTGGTGATCATGGGTCAAAGCCTCAGGTCCAACGCCCGGTCCACCTGGGTTGGGCGGGCCCGAGCGGGTGTTTCCGTTGCGGGGGCAAGCTCCCCCGCGGTGATGAATGTGCTGCGTTCAGGTGGCTCAGCATTCTGATCTGGGTTCGCCGAGGTGCCCAGATCAAAGGAGAGATCGCCCAGCCCCATCTCCTTGAATTCGGCTGACAGGATCGAAACATGCCGGCGCATGAGGTCCATGGTTTCAGGCCGGTCAGCGACGATCATCATGTGCAACCCGTCTTCGCGCGCGGTCACCTTGATCGAAACTTTGCCCAGCTCTTCCGGAGTCAGTGCGATCTCCACGCTACCGCTTCCCGGCTTTGCGACGATGGTGGCCGCCATTTGCCCGGCGACCGCCCGAGCAATTTCCGCCCGGCCCGAGAACGGGGCGCCGTTGGTCGGGCCTGTATCCCTTTGCGCTGGGGTCGTACCCAAGTCCGGCGTTGGCATCCGGTCGTGCAGACTGTCCTCTGGCATCCGGTCCTTCAGTGCTGCGCGTTCCGATGTACCGACGATCTGCGCCCGGATGATGGAGTCCGTTCTTTGGCCCGCAGGTTTGGCCGGCCGTTGATCCACCCCCCACGATCCGGTGGTCTGCTCGTCGCGCCTGGCATCTTTACCGGTTGCAGTGCGCAATTCGTCCTTTCGGTTCTGCAGCCCTCCACTCATTCCAGGTTCGGTGGTGTTCAACTGCTCTTTTGCCGCTGACCCATGTTGAGACGCTGTGCTCGCGACACGCTCGGGCGCTTCGGTTCCCTTGCCCGTGTCGCCCGCGAGCGATCGGCGATCGGGATCAGAGGTTGCTGCGCGCATGGCCGCGGCGGCAGTTGACTGGCGCCCGTCCGCGGGGGGACTTGCCTCGAGAGTGGCGTGCGCCGTCGCCTCGCGCTTTGGAAGTTCACCGGGCGTTGCCGCGGACAGAGGCGTGTCTTTCTGTCGGGCGTCCTGTTGTGATCCCTGCAAATCCAGCGGTTCAGCCAAATCGGGTTCGGCTTGCGGGACGTCAGGGTCGGTGTTTTCATCGCCATCCACGATTTCCGGACCCGCGCGGCTGTCCGGATGAGGTTTCGCCTCGGCCTCTAGGTTCGGCATCTCATCTTCGGCCATGAGTTCCGCGAAATCAGAGTCGCCTTTTGTTTGGGGCTCGGACTTTGCGGCCCAATTCGGCTTTCCGCCGGAAATCACATTGGTCATCATGGTCAGGGCGTTGGGCATTTTGCTCCGGCTCCGGTTGTTTGGCCCAAACCTGCCCTCAAGGTAGTTACGTTTATTTTAACCGCTCTTCGCTTTGATCGACAAAGATCGAAACAATTTTCGGAGAGGGCGATGGAAATCCCAAACCTCGCGCCGGTACCACGCAGCAATATGACCGAACAAAGACTCAAGGCCGCAGCGGTCGAGCTTGAGGCAACTTTTCTAGCCGAAATGCTGAAAGCCGCAGGCTTGGACAAGGCGCGGCAGGCTTTCGGAGGTGGCGCGGGCGAAGACCAGTTCTCGTCTTTCCTGCTGCAGGAGCAGGCCAGGCAATTGGCCCGATCCGGCGGGATCGGACTGTCGGAAACCCTATTCAATGCAATGATGGAGAAGACCCATGCCGACTGAGCACAAGCAGGGACTGATTCAGGCTCTCGAGGAGGTTCTCGATCTCGAGCGCAGGGCTTTGGTCGAAGGAGACCTGGATCGGCTGGGCCAGATGATGCCGCAGAAGGAAAAACTGATCGGCGCACTCAACGAGATGCAGGTGCACGACAGTGACGACTTGATTCGGTTGCACAAGAAGGTCGAGCGCAATCAAGGCCTGCTGAACAGCGCGGCCGAAGGGATTCGGGCGGTCATGAACCGGATGGCTGAGCTCAAAAAAATCCGGCAGGAATTCACGACCTATGACTCGGCTGGGCAACGCAATGGTTTCGCCGTCCGTCAGGACCCCAAGCTGGAAAAACGTGCCTAGCGGCGGGTTTGATTCAAATCCGTCTTTTTCCGTCGGGCCGCCTTAGCACTCCGTTAGGAGATCAGGCCCAAAAGTGGTCCCGCACCTCGAAAGAAGGTGGCGCGAGCACCGATCGGTAGCTCGCACAGGTCAGAACGACAACACGTCCGCCAATGATGGTTGGGCGTCACTGGGCGAAGAAGGCCCGAATGGAAAAGGATGAAAAACATGTCCAGCATTCTGACAAACAACGGCGCGATGGTTGCGCTGCAGACTCTGAAATCGGTCAACAAGAACCTTGCAGCAACCCAGAACGCGATTTCGACAGGTAAGGATGTCGCTACGGCCAAGGACAACTCGGCCGTATGGGCGATTTCCAAGGTGATGGAATCCGACGTCAACGGTTTCAATGCGATCAAGGATAGCCTGGCACTGGGTGAATCGACTGTCGCCGTGGCCCGGAACGCTTCGGAAACCGTGACCGACCTGCTGACCCAGATGAAGAACAAGATCGTCGCCGCACAGGAGGACAACGTCGACCGCGGCAAGATCAATGATGACGTAACCGCCCTGCGGGACCAGATCGCATCGGTTGTCGGTGCCGCACAGTTCAACGGCCTCAATCTTGTGGATGGGTCAGCGGGCACCGCATCGATCCTGTCGTCGCTGGATCGCGACAGCGCAGGCAACGTGACCGCGTCGTCGATTTCGGTGGCCAGCCAGGACCTGTCGACCGGTGGGTATGCCAGCAAGGGCGTTCTGGCCGGCTCGGACAACGCGACCACTGACAATGACGCCGCCGGGTTCACAATGGACAAGTCCGGCGGGTCCGGTGACATCGTGATCGACAGTTCGACCGACAACTTCGCCGTCGGTGACAAGGTGTCGATCACCATCGGGGACAAAGTTGCATCATACACCGTGCAAGCCAGCGATCTGGACCCTTCGGGAACCTATGACTCTGCCTACACAGATGCCATCGTGGCAGTGGGGCTGAAGAACCAGATCGACGCGCTTGGGATCACCGGTGTAGCGATCGACTATGACTCCAGCGCGCCGGGCACCCTGTCCTTCGTGACCGGGACCGCAACCGCTGGTGCTGACGCAGATCGCGACGTAACCGTTTCGGCCCAGTTCACCAATGCCGGTTCTGGCAGTCTTGGCGCGCTGTCGTCGATTGACGTTTCGACCAGCGCCGGCGCTGCCGCAGCACTGGGCACGATCGAAACCTTGATCGATACGGCGATTGACGCTTCGGCCGCGTTCGGTTCGGCGCAAGGCCGGATCGAGACCCAGAAGGAGTTCATCTCGAACCTGACTGACTCTTTCAAATCCGGCATCGGCTCGCTGGTGGACGCCGATATGGAAGAAACCTCGGCCCGTCTGCAGGCCCTGCAGGTCCAGCAGCAATTGGCGACACAATCGCTGTCGATCGCCAACCAGGCCCCGCAGTCGATCCTGTCGCTGTTCCGCTAAGGCGGAAACTTGGTCGGGGCGTCACCAACGCGCCCCGGCTGTGACTGCAAATACGACGGCCTTTTGAAAGGATTTCAAGTGACCCCGCAAACGCTTGCACAACGGGCATATGCTCAGTCCGCCGCTCCGACGCGAACCCCGCGTGATACCGAGTATGAGGCGATTTCAAAGATCACGCATCAGCTCAAGGCAGCGGCTGCGCGCAAAGCCTCGGATTTCGCGGGCTTTGTTCAGGCCCTGCATGAAAACCGCCGCTTGTGGTCCGTCCTGGCCAATGGCGTCGTGGACTCGGATAATGCACTGCCGAATGAGCTGCGCGCGCGGATCTTCTATCTGGCCGAGTTCACCGAGCAGCACACGGGCCAGGTTCTGGCCAGCAAGGCCGGAGTCGAGCCGCTGCTTGAAATCAATCTGGCGGTTTTGCGCGGGCTGCGTCAGCGGGGGACCGCGTAATGGGCGGGCTGGTTCTGAAGCTGGCTCCGAAAGAGCAGGTTCTGATCAATGGCGTAGTGATCGAGAACGGCGACCGACGGACCCGCTTTTCAATCATGACGCCCGAGGCAAATGTCCTTCGGTTGCGCGACGCGATACATCCCGACGAAGTGACAACCCCGGTCCGGCGCGTGTGTTACGCGGCCCAGCTGGTCCTGTCAGGAGATCTGGAAGCCGGAGACGCAAAACAACAGCTGCTGCGACGGATCGAGGAACTGAGCCAGGTCTTCACGGATGTCGACAGTCGCAGGGTCCTTGCACAGGCGACCGAAGCCCTGGTGACCGAGCAGTACTACAAATGCCTGAAGGCGCTTCGATCGTTGCTGCCGCGCGAAGAGCGTCTGATGGCCTATCGGCAATGACATTCCTGCCGGTCGTTCCAACTGGGGGTATCGTGGGGTGGCGCTTTTTGCAGCGCACTTATGACGCCCAGTTGCAGGCCTTTTCCACCTCGGCGGTCAATGACCGGGACACGCAGTATTTTGTGGAAAACATCCGAAACGTCCGATCGGCAGAAGATCTGGTCTCTGACCGACGCCTGCTGCAGGTCGCGTTGGGCGCGTTCGGATTGGAAGGTGACCTGGACAATCGGTACTTCGTTCAAAAGGTCTTGTCAGACGGTACGAGTTCGGATGACACCCTTGCGAACCGGCTTGCTGACAGCAGATATCGGGAGTTTTCCGAAGCATTCGGCTTGGGTCCGGGCGAGGTTCGGAAAACCGCACTGATCACTGACATGGAAAAGATCGCTCAGAAAAATGCCGTCGCCCGGTTCGAAAGCTCGGTCGGAGAAACCGACGACTCCATGCGGATCGCACTTTTTGCCCAGCACGCTTTGAAAGACCTTGCCGGGCAGTCCGGAAGCGAGACCAAGAAGTGGTACGATCTGATGAGCCTGCCGCCGTTGCGCAGCATGATGGAAACAGCGCTGGGCCTGCCGTCAAGCTTTGGGCAGCTGGATATCGACAAGCAGTTGGACGTATTTCGGGACAAGCTGAGCAGAGTGACTGGTTCGCCGAACCTTTCGCACTTCGTCGATGCCGATGCAATTGCCGAACTGACGGATACTTATCTCGCCCGAACTCAGATCGCACAGATGCAAAGTTCGATTTCTCCCGCGCAGACTGCGTTGATTTTGCTGGGCGCCACAAGTTGAACCGTTCGGGCTAAGGTCAGTACCTCGCGCCAGGATCAGAATGCGCACCAGTGCCGTGCGCAGCTATGAGTGGCTATTTGGGATCGGGGGGCAAGGGTGCCGGATGCTCAGGCGTCCAGAACCGTGTCAGCGGATGTCTGCAAGGCAAAAGACTTCACCGGATGCGAAACGTTGTGGAGGTCGACCGGCCCCAGTGGGACGGCCCGGGAACAGGCCGGCTCGATATCTTCGGACACGACGATCCGATGGCCATTGAGCTTGCCGTACTCGCCCAACCGCGCCGCGACATTGGCTGCATGTCCGATTACCGTGAAATCAAGCCGCTCGCGCGAACCGACATTTCCGTACGTGACACGTCCGAACGATACGCCGATCGAACAATCGCATTGCCGGTTCTTGTCGGAGCGACGCAGCTCGGCCAATTTCTCGACGATTTCAACGGCACTGCGCTGAGCGTCTGACCGTGCCTTGCCGGGGTCCTCATCTGCCGGGAAAACCGCAAGAACGGCGTCGCCGATAAATTTCAGAACCTCACCGTCGTTGTCGTGGACGATGCCGGACACCGTTTCGAAGAATTCGTTCAACAGGTTGATGTATTCCGTGCGGCCCAGATCCTCTTCCAGGCTGGTTGAGTTGCGCAGGTCACAGAACATGATGGCCGCGTCGATGTCGTCTCCGTCGCCGCGACGAATGTCGCCGCCCAAAACGCGGGCCCCGGTTCGTTTGCCCACATAGGTCTCGAGAAGGGCCTGGGCATTCTCGCGCTGCATGAACACCTCATAGTAGCGGGCGATGACGGCCGAGCACTCAAAGACAAGCCCCAGGTTTTCCGTGGTAAAGCCGTTGGGGTGGTCGCAGGTCAACGTCAGGACATTGATACGCCCGTCGGAAAACGGCAGAGGCATTGCCACGTAATCGGTGCCCCCCTTGGCGCGCAGGTCCTCCATGATGGGGAAGCTGTTGTGGGGGTTGTCGACGTTCAGCCGTTGCCGAACGCCGCCCAACCCGTTCGAGACATGCCGCAAGGGGCTGTTGATGAACGCGGGGTGGTCGTGAATCTCGTAGGTTGGAATATTGGTCGAAATCTCCTCGGCACCCTTTTCCCAAATGTAGTGCTTGCCTGCGATCAGGGGATGCAGCGACCAGACAAGGATGCTGAGGCGTTGAATGGCGATGCCGTGTTCCAGCATTTTTTCGGCCAGGGTCTTGGTGAAATCTTCCGGTGTTGAGATCGACCCCGCGCCACGCATCAACCAATCGATCAACGGGCCGCTGATGTTGCCGTCTCGCGGTTGGCGCAATTGATTGTCGCCCAGATCGATATGAGTGTAGGCCGCCGGCATGAAGCCGATGTGACTCTGGATGGCTTTGCTTTCAGGCAGGGAATCCTCGTAGGCCCAAACCGAGTTTGCCAACCGTTCGTCGCCGATCAGGACATCGTGATAGGTTGCTGTGCCCTTGAACGGGCAGAAGGTCTGCAACTCGGTCTCGCCGCTCAGATCAACGCGCACGTCTTCGCGCGGAACATAAATCGCAGGCGGCAGGCGGGTTTCATACATGACCTTGGCATTCGTGCTTTCAGCCAGAAGGATGTCATCGCGGTAGATGGCAACCCTGCCGTCAAGCGTTTCGATCGAAATTCCGTAGCCGTTCGTATTCCGTGTGGCGTGGACATTCATCGGCCGTCTCCCTTGCCCGGGTCCCTAGAGGATGGGCTTTTGCAGCCCGATTTCCAAGGGGCGCGACACAGAATTTACCGATCGCGATCCACGGCCGAGGTGGTCAGACCATCTGGATCACGTCTTTTTCGATCGCCAGCATATAGCCCTTTTTGGCGATGTTTTTGACCAACAACTCGCTGACCATCTGATTGCCCAGCGCGTCGCGCAACCGTTTGATGCGCGTGGCCCCGGCAGCTTCGTCACAGTCCGATATGTCTCGGCCAGAGATCATGGCTTCGATCTGAACCCCCGACAGCACTTCGTCGTCAAGGCGGGACTCGGCCAGGACGGCCAGCGTTTCCATCGCTGCGGGCGTCAGCTTGAAATCCATGTTGTTCAGGTAGACGGTGTTCTCTTCGCGACTGATCAGCAGCGACGTGACCTGGATCCCCGTGCGCTCGATCTGGGCCATTCGACGGTTCAACGTCACCAGCATCACCAGAAACACCAAGGCGGCCAACAGCATGGCCGTGGCAAAGATCAGCAGCACGAAGATCACCATCCGGTAGCTGGCCAGCGTATCGGCAAATGCGGTTCCGGATTGCGCGAGGATCTCCAGCAATCGGATTTCAGCCTGGGTGGTCAGATCACTTTCGACGAACAGCCGCTCGACCCGAGCGTTGAACGCATTGGCATCGGGCAGGGTCCAGAACAAGAAGGCGGCGGCCGTAATCAGGATCACGACGATTGCGGCGATGCCTGCTCCCACCAGCCGGGTGCCAGACCGCCGCGCCTCAGAAACGGAGATAGAATTTTCCGGCATTGGCCTTCCTTTGATCCAACCCTTCCGGTCCGAAAACGCTGATCACGTTGAGCAACGTCCACCCCGAGGATTTCAGCCTTTTGGCCACCTCTTGCTTGGCCTGCCCCTTTTTGCAGGCGGACACCTGCATCACGCCATAGTGCAGGCGCAGCGGGTTGTCCTGTTTGGCCTTGTAATCGGCATAGCATTCGGCCGCCGAAACGGTGGTGCTCAGCGATATCAACGTCGCAACGACCAGGAAAGAGAGGATCTGTTTCATAGGCTGCATCCTGCGCATGGCTTGGCACGATATTCAATATCTCAAAGGGTTTGCGGCGATGATATCGGATAACACCGGGCCGTTATTGCTTGTCTGTCGGCGGGTGGCCGAAAGCTGTTGCATCAGTTTCGCGGTTAGCCAGTGGCGCCGCGTCCAGCTTTGAAAGGACACTTGTCATGCACCGGAAGTTCATCGCCCTCGTCGTCGCCACCGCAGTCGCCATCACCGGCGTTTCCGCATCCCAGGCCAAGGCGGCCGACGCCCATGACATTCTGGGCGGGTTGGCGGCCATTGCCATCATCGGCGCGGCCGTCAATCACTATAACAAGGAAAAGCGCAAAGAGCGTGTCACCCGGCAGAACAACTATGTCCACCAGCCGCAAAACGTTCGGCCGGATCATATCCGCCCTCTGCCCCGGCGTGTCGCCCGCTATGACCTGCCGCAACGTTGCCTGAAGACCTACAACGGCTATTCGAAGAAACGTCCTTTGCTGGGGCCGAACTGCCTCGAGAAACACTACAAACATGCCAATAGCCTACCACAACAGTGCAAAGTGGGGTTCTGGGACGGCAAGAAGGTGAAGCGGGCCTACGAACCCGCCTGCCTGCGCCAGAAAGGATACCGCGTGGTTTACCAGTAATCGGTTTCGAGCAGGAGCAGCGCCGCAGAAGCGCTGTGCGGGAGGGGGGCGGCCTGGGTCGCCTCCTTCTTTTTTGTTGCGGTTCGGGCCAAAAAACGGTTTGCCGATGGGATGACGACTCCGACGTTTGAATTGGAACAGGCGCTGATTGCGCAGGGCTACCCCCGAATAGCAGGTGTAGATGAGGTTGGCCGCGGCCCATTGGCCGGTCCGGTCGTGGCGGCTGCGGTCATTCTGAATCCGCAAGACATTCCCGACGGTTTGAATGACTCCAAGAAGCTGACGGCGCGCAGGCGGCTCGCCCTTGAAGAAGATCTGCGCGCCCGGGCCGAGTTTGCCATTGCCGAGGCGTCGGTTGAGGAAATTGATGACTTCAATATCTTGTATGCCTCTCATCTGGCGATGGAGCGCGCAGTCTCCGCCCTGCATCCTGCGCCGGACTACCTGTTGATCGACGGCAATCTGATCCCCAAAGGGCTGACCTTGCCGGCGCAGGCTGTGGTCAAAGGGGATGCGAAGTCAGTCTCGATTGCGGCGGCGTCGATCCTTGCAAAGAATTGGCGCGATCAGCTGATGGTGGATTTGGCGCAACAGCATCCGGGCTACGGCTGGGAAACCAATGCGGGCTATCCGTCCAAACAACACCGCGAGGCGCTGCAAAATCTTGGGGTAACCCCACACCATAGACGTTCATTCAAGCCCGTCCACAATATCTTGTATCAAGAGTAAATCGTAACCCTCTGATTCAAAAAAGAATTTGACGCCGAATCCGGTTTGACTCATCCTAGTCTCAACCAAATGAGCGCAAAAGCGCCGTGGAACTTGAGGCAGAGACATGACAACTACCAAGACAAAGGGCGCATCCGCGCTCCCTTTAAACACGATTCTATCTGGCGACTGCATCGAGGTGATGAACAGTCTGCCCGAGGCGTCGGTCGACCTGATTTTTGCGGATCCGCCGTATAATTTGCAGCTGAAAGGACAGTTGCATCGCCCGGACAACAGCCAGGTGGATGCGGTCGATGATCATTGGGACCAGTTCTCGAGCTTTGCCGCCTATGACCAGTTTACCCGCGAGTGGCTGAAGGCCGCGCATCGCCTGCTCAAGCCCAATGGGGCGATCTGGGTGATCGGCTCGTATCACAACATCTTCCGCGTGGGCTCGGCCCTGCAGGATGCGGGCTATTGGATTCTCAACGACGTGATCTGGCGCAAATCGAACCCGATGCCGAATTTCCGGGGCAAGCGGTTCACCAACGCGCATGAAACGATGATCTGGGCCAGCAAGCGGGAAGGCGCGAAATACACCTTCAACTATGAGGCGCTGAAGGCCTTGAATGAAGGCGTGCAGATGCGCAGCGACTGGGTGCTGCCGATCTGCACGGGCCACGAGCGTCTAAAGGATGAAAATGGTGACAAGGCGCACCCAACGCAAAAGCCCGAGTCACTGTTGCACAGGGTTCTGGTCGGTTCGACCAATCCGGGCGACGTGGTGCTTGATCCGTTCTTTGGCACCGGAACCACCGGCGCGGTGGCCAAGATGCTGGGCCGCGAGTTCATCGGGATCGAGCGAGAGGACAGCTATCGCAAGGTGGCCGAAAAGCGCATCGCCAAGGTGCGCAAGTTCGACCGTGACGCGCTCGAGGTCAGCGCCAGCAAACGCGCCGAGCCGCGCGTGCCTTTCGGCCAGCTGGTCGAACGCGGCATGCTGCGCCCGGGCGAAGAGCTGTATTCGATGAACCAGCGGCACAAGGCCAAGGTGCGGGCCGACGGCACGCTGGTGGGCGACAACATCAAGGGCTCGATCCATCAGGTGGGCGCGCATCTGGAAAACGCGCCGTCCTGCAATGGCTGGACATACTGGTGCTTCAAGCGCGACGGAAAAACCGTTCCGATCGACGTGCTGCGCCAGCAGATCCGGGCCGAACTGCACAACTGATCACACCAATACCGCCGGTGCCTGTGGCCTGACACATGGTACCAAGCCTTGCCCCGCCGAACCCGGCGGGGTCTTTTGTTTTTGGCCCCGTGATGTTTGGATGGTTCGACCCCATATCCCGCTACATAGCGAGGGAGCATCAGAAATGTCTGATACCACGGCCCGCCAATCCCGGTTTCAGCGGTTTTTCGTGACCACGCCGGACAAACTCAATTTGGACAACAAATACACCGAAGCCGCGCTGGAACGGCACAAGCGCGAGGGGCTGGAACTGGCCGTCCGCGCCCGCTGGATCGCCATGGCGTTGACCGGTGTCCTGCTGGTGTTTCTGAATCCGAACTGGGATGTGATGTGGTATCATTTCATCCTGCTGCTGCTCTGCGGCAACGGCTGGCTGATCCGGCGCGCTGGCCGTGTGGGCCAATCCCGGATCGAGCTTCTGCTGATATTCGCCGATCTGCTGATCATGACGCTGGGCATGGTCGTTCCCAACCCGTTCAGCGACGATGTACGCCCGCTGGCGATGCAGTACCGGTTCGACAATTTCCAGTACTTCTTCATCATCCTGGCCGCAGGTACGCTGGCCTATTCCTGGCGCACGGTGATCGCCATGGGCAGCTGGACGGCCCTGATGTGGACGGCGGGCTGGGTCGTCGCCTGGTGGGTGGCCACGCCCATCCCCGGGCTCAGCGAAAAGGTTGCGGCCGCGTTGCAGGGCTATCCGGCCGTGGCTGAATTGTTGGACCCCAACAGCTTCATGGTTCCGATGCGCGTCCAAGAGGTGATCGTATTCATGATGGTCGCGGTTACGCTGGGAGTGTCGATGCGGCGGCTCAATCGCCTGTTGATGTCGAATGCCGGGCTGGAGCGGGAACGCGCCAACCTGTCGCGATACTTCTCGCCCAACGTGGTCGAGGAACTGAGCCAGAACGACGAGCCGCTCAAGCAGGTGCGCAAGGAAAACATCGCGGTTCTGTTCATCGACATCGTGGGCTTCACGAAATTCGCTGCCGGCCGCGACCCGTATGAGGTGATCGAGGTGCTGCGGGGCTTCCATGCGCGAATGGAGGCCGAGGTGTTCCATCACCACGGCACCTTGGACAAGTATTTGGGCGACGGGCTGATGGCCACGTTCGGCACGCCGGTTCCAACCCCGCTGGACGCGGTCAATGCCCTGTCCTGCGCGCGGTCAATGGCTGACATCATCGACCGTTGGAATCTGGAACGCCGACGGGCAGGCGAGCAGGAGATTCAGGTTGGCATCGGTGTTCACTACGGTCCGGTCGTTCTGGGCGACATCGGGGCCAACCGGCTGGAATTCGCGGTGATCGGAGACGCGGTCAATCTGGCTGCCAAGCTTGAAGCAATGACGCGAAAAATGGGTGCGCGGATCGTCATCAGCGACGCGCTGCGCGAAAAGGCCCTAAGCGAAGCGTCAACGGCTGCCGATCTGATGGACGGGTTCCAGCGCCACGATGCACAGGCGGTTGGCGGCGTCGAGCGGCCGGTCGATATCTGGGCGCTGCGTTGACCGCTCTCAGGACCGCGGCATCGGAAGCATTGCCTTGTTGTACGGCTTCCAGTCCGTGATCTCGGGGTAGTACTGTCGCCGCCAGGCCCGCACCCGCGGGTTCATCACACGCCGCCACAGCGGCGGGACCATCGCCGCGATCGTCATCACGGGATAGCCATAGGGCAGTTGCGGGGCCGCCTCGGCAGGATGGTTTTGCAGCAGCGGAAACCGCCGGTTGGGTTTGTAATGATGGTCCGAGTGGCGTTGCAGGTTGATCAGCAGCCAGTTCGAGGCCTTGTGCGCTGCGTTCCACGAATGGCGCGGCCGGACATGTTCGTATTTTCCGTCGCCCAGGTATTTGCGCGTCAGCCCGTAATGTTCGACATAGTTGACCAGCTCCAGCTGCCAGATCGCGGTGCCGGCCTGAACAAGGAACAGCCCCAGCCCCGCCCATCCGCCGAGCAGCAGCGCCAGCACCAGCATCAATCCCTGCAGCGCCCAATACCGCCAGAACGGGTTCGACCGGTCCGTCCAGTTCAGCCCCTTGCGCGCCAGCTTGGCCTTTTCGGCATGAAACGCGGACACCAGGCACTGGCGCAGGACGCGCGGGTAGAAGCGGTGGAACCCTTCGTTGTAGCGCGCGGTCACCGGGTCGCGGGGCGTGCCGACATAGCGGTGGTGCACCAGCAAGTGTTCGGACCGGAAATGCGAATACAGAACCATCGCCAGCAGGATGTCGCCCAGCCACCGCTCCAGCCGGCCCTTCTGGTGCATCAGTTCGTGGCTGTAGTTGATGCCGATCGTGCCCGAGATCACGCCCATCCCGAAGAACAGCCCGATCTTTTCCAGTGATGACAGATGTTCGGCGCGGGTGGCGTACCAGATCAGGCCATAGAGCGTGAAAAACTGGACCGGAACCCAGGCCTTGGTCAGCAGAACGTACCAGCGCAGCGCGTCCTCAGGCGTTTCGGGGTCGGCGTTTTCAAGGTTCAGCCCGGTCAGCCCGTCCAGCGCTGCAAACAACCACCAGGTGGACAGCGGCACCAGCAATACCCACCAGCCGCCGGCGAAAGCGGTGAACCACAGGATCGGGATCAATAGGAACGAAACCCAGAAAGGAAGGGCTGTTTGCCAGCGCGACAGGGTGTCAGTCGAGATCATGGTCAGGCTCCGAAACTCTGCCGTCAGGATAATCCTGCCCGATCCATTTTCCCAGATGCAGAACTGCCGCGCCACAGATCATGCGCCTTGCGCATCACGGTCGGAAGGTCGCCGGGGCGAAAGGCATGTTTAGGCATCACGACCAACCCCACGGGGTCCACCTCTGCGGGTACGGCGGCGGTCCAGACGCGCAGGATCAGGTGGAAATGGGTAAAGGTATGGCGCACCTCGGCGGGCAACAGTGTCCAATCAGCCGGAAAGGGCGGCGTCTCGGCCGCGTCCTCGGCCCAGTCCGAGCCCGGAAAGCCCAGCATCCCGCCCAACAGCCCCGTTTCCGGTCGGCGCTCCAACAGGATTGCGCCATCGGCGCGCTGCGCGATGTAGACGTGGCCAAGACGGGTGGGCTTCGGCGCTTTGGGTGTTTTGCGCGGCAGGTCCGTCTGTGTTCCGGCAGCGCGGGCTTGGCACGGGTCTCGCAGGGGGCAGATGCCACAGGCCGGAGATTTCGGCGTACAGATCGTGGCCCCCAGATCCATCACCGCCTGGGCATAGTCGCCGGGGCGTTCGTCAGGGGTCAGCGCGGCGGCCTTCGCCTTCAGCAGAGGTTTCGACTTCGGCAACGGGTCGTGGATGTCATGCAGCCGGGCCATGACCCGCTCGACATTTCCGTCCAGCACGGTTTCCGGCCGGTCAAAGGCGATGGCCGCGATGGCAGCGGCGGTGTAAGGGCCGATGCCGGGCAGCTTCAGCAGCGCATCATGGCTGTCGGGAAAGCGTCCGTCGTGCTGGTCCACCACCGCGCGGGCGCATTTCAGCAGGTTGCGCGCGCGGGCGTAATAACCCAGCCCGGCCCATTCCGCCATCACTTGGTCATCGGGCGCAGCGGCTAACGCCCGGACATCCGGCCAACGCGCGGTGAAGCGCAGGAAATAATCCCGCACGGCGGCCACCGTGGTCTGCTGCAGCATCACCTCGGACAGCCACACGCGATAGGGGTCGGGTTGCACGCCTGCCGCCCTGTCGGCGGGGCTGACCCGCCACGGCAGGTCGCGGGCATGGCGGTCGTACCAGGCAAGCAGGCTGCGGCTCAGGTCGAAAGTGGCGGTGTCACGCAAGTTTTATCCATTTCTCTGTCGGGTTTCGCTGGCGCCCGGATGCACGCCCATTACAATAGCGGCGCAGGAGCTGGAAACCAGATGCAACCAAGACGGTCCACCACCCGCGGGTTCAAACGCACCGCGTCCTTGCTGAGCGATCGGATCCGCAAAGCCGGTGAAAGCCGCGGCTTTGCCGTGTCGCGCCTGTTGACCCATTGGGCCGATATCGTGGGCCCCGACATCGCCGCCATCGCCCGACCGGTCAAGGTGGGCTATGGAAAGGGTGGGTTCGGCGCCACATTGACCGTGCTGACCACCGGACCTCAGGCCCCGATGCTCGAGATGCAGAAGGACCGTCTGCGCGACAAGGTGAATGCCGTCTATGGCTACAGTGCCATCAGCCGCATCCGCATCACCCAGACCGCTCCCACAGGATTTGCCGAGGGGCAGGCCAGTTTCGAGCATCGGCCGAAACAGGCGAAACCCACCATCGCACCGGAAATCGTTGCCGAGGCAGACAAAGTGACGCGCGAGGTTCACGACCAAGACTTGCGTGCTGCCCTTGAACGACTGGGCCGGAACGTTCTATCCAAACAAAAACGCTGAGAAAGGGCTGAGTATGAGCCGTATTGCAACCGTAATCTGCGCGGCCGTGGCGCTAGCCGCAGGCGGCTATTGGCTGACCCAATCGCCAAGCACCGTGCCTGTGCCACAACTGGTCGGCAGCGCCGAAGCGCAAAACGCCGATCTGGACACCTCGATCATCGTCGAGATGGTGCAGGGGGCCGAGGATGCACCGGTCGAAATCATCGAATACGCGTCCTATACCTGCCCGCACTGCGCGAACTTCCATCAGGGGCCGTACAAGCAGCTCAAGAAGGAATACATCGACACAGGCAAGGTCAAGTTCATCTACCGCGAGGTCTATTTCGACCGCTACGGCATCTGGGCGTCGATGGTGGCGCGCTGTGGTGGCCCCGAAAAGTTCTTTGGCATCACTGACCTGATCTATCAGGGCCAGTCCGAATGGACACGCGCCGGCGGCCCGGCCGAGATCGTGGAAGAACTGCGCAAGATCGGCCGTCTGGCCGGGCTGAGCAACGATCAGCTGGAAGCCTGCCTGCAGGACGGCACAAAGGCGCAGACCCTCGTCGCCTGGTATCAGAAAAACGCCGAGAAAGACGGTATCCAGGCCACCCCGTCCTTTGTCGTCAACGGCAAGAAGGTCGACAACCAGTCCTATGACGAGTTCAAGGCGCTGATCGAAAAGGAACTGGGCAACTGATGACCGGGCCTCTGGCCGGTCTCAAGGTTGTCGAACTGGCGCGCATTCTGGCTGGCCCCTGGGCCGGCCAGACCTTTGCCGATCTGGGCGCCGAGGTCATCAAGGTGGAATCCCCGGCCGGCGACGACACCCGCGCCTGGGGTCCGCCCTTCGTGACCCGCGATCAGGATGTCTCGGCGGCCTATTACCATTCGACCAATCGCGGCAAGGCGTCTGTGATCGCCGATTTCTCGACCCCCGAAGGGCAGCAGAAGGTGCGCGCGCTGGTCGCTGACGCCGATGTGGTGATCGAGAATTTCAAGGTCGGCGGGCTGAAGAAATACGGGCTGGACTTTGACAACCTCAGCCAGTTGAACCCGCGCCTCGTCTATTGCTCCATCACCGGGTTCGGGCAGACCGGGCCATATGCGCATCGGGCCGGGTATGATTTCATCATCCAGGGCATGTCCGGGCTGATGTCCGTGACCGGAGAGCCCGACGGCCAGCCGCAGAAGGCAGGCGTGGCGATCACCGACGTGTTCACCGGCATCTATGCGGTGGCCGGGGTTCTGGCGGCGCTGCACCAGCGCCAGCGCACCGGGCGCGGGCAGCATGTGGACATGGCTCTGCTGGACGTGGCCGTGGCGGTCACGGCAAACCAGGCGCTGAACTATCTGACCACGGGCCAGGTGCCGCAGCGCATGGGCAACGCGCATGTGAACCTGGCGCCCTACCAGGTGTTCGACTGTGCCGACGGTCACATCATCATCGCCACCGGAAATGACCGGCAGTACCGGCGCCTGTGCCAGGTGTTGAACCTGCCTGACATGGCCGAGGCGCCCGAATATCTGCACAACAAGGACCGGCTGGCCAATCGCCGCACCCTGATTGCACGGCTGAACGGGGCCACGGCGACCTGGGCCAAAGCCGACCTGCTGGCCGCCTGCGAGGCGCAAGGCATCCCCGCCGGGCCGATCAATACACTGGACGAGGTCATGGCCGATCCGCAGGTGATCGCGCGCGGCATGCAGTTCGACCTGGACGGGGTGCCGGGGATTCGCGCGCCATTCGTCTTTTCGGATGCCGATCTGAACCTTTCGCGCCCTGCCCCGAAACTGGGCGAAGACGACTAGGGCGGCGGCGCGGCCGTCAGCAGCCGCTGACGCACGTCGTCGGCCTGATCCACCTGCAGGCGCACCGGCAGGGTGATGACCTTGCTGCGAAAAGCAGGCGGCAGGCGCACGGCGTCTTTTTCGGTGGTGACCATCTGCGCACCCAGCAACCGCGCCTCGTTTTCCAGCCGGGTCATCAGGGCCGGCGTCAGCGGCTGGTGATCGTCCAGCGCCTCGGCCCGCAGCAGGCGCGCGCCCTGCTGGCGCAATGTCTGAAAGAACTTCTCGGGGTGGCCAATACCGGCAAAGGCCAGAACCGGAGTCTCGCTCCAGTCCATCCCGGTTTGCAGTGCCGTGACCTGACCGGTGGCGTGCGCAACGCCCAGCTTGTTGCCCCATAGCTGCGCGAACTGTTCCTGCGCGGCCAAGTCGCCCAGCGACAGTACTAGATCGGCCCGTTGCAGCCCCACGTCGACCGGCTCGCGCAGCGGTCCGGCCGGCAGGCACAAGCCGTTGCCAAAGCCACGGACCGCGTCCACCACGACGACCGAGAATGTCTTGGCCACCGAAGGGTTCTGGAATCCGTCGTCCAGCACGATCGCGGTGGCGCCGTCCTCGGCTGCGGCGCGGGCGCCGGCGGCACGGTCCTTGGCGACCCAGACCTCGGCGAAGGCCGCCAGCAACAATGGCTCGTCACCAACCTGCGCCGCCGTGTGTCGGACCGGGTCGACCCGAACCGGCCCCTCAAGCGATCCGCCATGGCCGCGGGTGACCACATGCGGCGTGTGATACGCGTCGCGCAGCTGTTCAAGAACCCAGATCGCCGTCGGCGTTTTTCCGGTGCCGCCAGCATTCAGGTTGCCGACGCAGATCACGGGTACACCCGGATCAACCCCGGGCCCCGACGCCACCCGCCGGGCCGTAGCCCGCGCATAGACGCGGCCCAGCGGCGCCAGCAGTCTTGCGCGCAGGCCGGGGTGATCCGGCGCGTTGTCCCAGAATTCAGGCGCCCTCATGTTCCGCTCCGTGCTGGTCCAGATGTTCCTGTACCATGTCGATCAGAGTATCCACCTGGGGCGCGCTCTCGGTCACCAGTTGCCAGCCGGCAAGGGCCATGTTCGCGGCCAGGTCCGGGGCCAGCAGTTCAACGACAGTGTCGCCCAGTTCGGTGGCGGTGCGAATCTCTCGAACGGCTCCTACACCATCTAGCGCGTCATACAGGGCCTTGTGGCCGCTCACGTCCGGTCCATGGATCAGGGCCGAGCCCAGGGCTGCGGCCGCGATCGGGTCATGCCCGCCTATTCCCGACTCGAGCGTGCTGCCCATGAACGTCACCGGAGAGACGCGATACCAAAGGCCAAGGGCCTCGGGGTCCGACGCAAGGATGACTTGGGTCATGTCTTCGATCATGTCCCCATCTTCCCAGTTGGCACAGCGTAGGTCCATCGTTTCCAGCCTTTTGCGCAGGGGCGCCGCCTCGGACATGTCCGCAACATGCAGGATCAGGGCCAGCCTCGGCAGCATCCGCATGGCCTGCCGATGTGCGCTGAGAACCGAGATGAATTCCTTGGCGTCGACCCACGCCGCCAGCCAGACCGGCCGCCCTGCCAACGCATGGTTCGTCTCGATCAGTTCGTCCTCGGGCCAGGGGCGAAGGGTGGGGCTGATACTGAGCGGCGGAAACAGTGCCACCTTCGAAGCCGGGACGCCCAGACGTCGGATTTGCCGGGCTGCGTCCTCGGACGTGACGTGGATCGCACGGAAGCAGTCAAAGGTATAGCGGTTGATGTCCGGCAGCCATTTCCCGACAAAGGCAACACGAACGTCGTTCTCGCCCTCAAGCAGGACCATGGGTATACCGCGTTCGGCCGCGCGGGTGATCACGTTGGGCATCAGGCCGCCGCCGACCCACAGCCCCATGTCGGGTTGCCAGTGCTCCAGGAATCCACGCGCCGCGCCGGTTTTTTCGTCAGGCAGCGGAACCAGTTCCATGTCGCAGCCTGCCCAGCGTGTCAGGTCAGCGTCAGGCGGGACGGTCAACAGAATCGACAGCCCCGGCCGGGACTGCTGCAGCCGCTTGCAAAAGTCGTTCACCGCGCGCAGGCGCTGAACGTTGGCAACATGAATCCACAGCAACTCACCTGCGGGGCGAGGCGGTGTGTTGTGTCCAGGGGGCTTGGGAACACCCCAGGACAACGCGCGATAGGCCGCCAGGCTGAGGGATCGCGGTTTGCTCATGCCCGCTGCCCCTGAATTGGCTGATCCAGTCGACCCATCAGCACCTTATGCAATTCAGACCCGGCGCCAACAACACCGTTCAGCCGTGGGTTGGGGTTGTTGAACCGCAGCGGGTGCCCGGTACGGTCAGTACAGGTGCCGCCTGCTTCGCGCAGGATCAGGTCTCCGGCCGCGATGTCCCATTCCCAGCTTGGGCGCAAGGTCAGCATCCCGTCGAACCTGCCCTGTGCGACCAGTGCCATTCGGTAGGCCAGCGACGGACGATAGGCCCGAAGGAAGATCGGCGCGACCCCGTCCTGCCAATGATCCGGTTTCAGGTTCGGCTTTGCGGCCAGAACCTCGGCTTCGGCCTCTGTGGCCGCCGCGGTCACCCGGATCGGCTGACCGTTCAGGGTTGCCCCCTGTCCCCGCGCGGCTGCAAACAGCATGTCGCGCATCGGCAGGTAGATCACGCCGGCGATGACCTGTCCGCGATCGGCGACCGCCAATGAATGCGCCCAGGTGCGCGACCCTTCGGCAAAGCTGCGGGTGCCGTCGATCGGGTCGATGATGAACACTCGGTCACGGGTCAACCGGTCCTGATTGTCCTCGGTCTCCTCGCTCAGCCAGCCATATCCGGGCCGCGCGCTGGGCAGGCGTTGTTCCAGCATCGCGTTGACGGCCAGATCAGCCTCGGTCACCGGCCCGGCGCCCTTGGGTTTGTCCCAGCTCTGCATCTCGCGGCCTGCATAGGCGACGGCAATCCGGCCGGCCTCACGTGCGGCGTCGATCAGCAGGGACAGGTCAGTTTCCGGCAAGTGTCATCCCTTCGATCAGAAGCGAGGGCACAACCCGGGACAGATAGGTACGCGCGTCATTGGCCGGGATGATCCGCATCAGCATGTCCCGCAGGTTTCCGGCAATGGTGCATTCGTTGACCGGGTGCGAGATCTCTCCGTTTTCGACCCAGAAACCCGACGCACCGCGTGAGTAATCGCCGGTATTGGGGTTGATGGTGGACCCGATCATCGAGGTCACCAGCAACCCCGTTCCCATATCGCGAAGCAGGTCGTCGCGGCTGAACTCGCCCTGGGTCAGGCTCAGGTTCCAGTTGCTGGGAGATGGAGGACCGGACACGCCACGGGCGGCGTTCCCGGTGGAATTCATGTCCAGTTTGCGCGCGCTTGAAAGATCCAGTGTCCATCCGGTCAGCACGCCGTTTTCGACGATCATCCGGCGCGCGGTCGGCAATCCTTCGGCATCAAACGGGCGCGATCCTGCAATTCTGGGGCGATGGGGGTCTTCGATCAGCGACAGATGTGCAGGCAGCACCTGCTGGCCCAGGCTGTCCTTGAGCCAGGAGGCGCCGCGGGCCACCGCCGCGCCGTTGCTGGCCGCCAGAAGATGCCCGATCAATGAGGACGAAATCCGCTCGTCGAACAATACCGGGAAACGTCCTGTTTCCGGCTTTCGGGCACCCACTCGCTGCACGGCACGCTCTCCCGCGATCCGGCCGATCTCGTCGGGGCTGCGCAGGTCGGACTGAAAGCTGCGGCTGTCTCCGTCATAGTCGCGTTCCATCCCGGTGCCTTCGCCCGAGATCGCCACGCATGAAACCGAGCGGCTGCTGCGCCCATAGCCACCGGAAAATCCATTTGTCGCGGACAGATGAACCCGGTGCGTGCCATAGGATGCCGCCGCATCAGATACCTGGGTAACGCCTTCCACCGCCAGGGCCGCAGCCTCGGCGGTCAGCGCGTCCTGCATCAGAGCGTCTGCTGAAGGTTCGGGCGTGGGGTCAAAAAGCTCCAAGGAGTCGACGGAAAAATCGCTGGCCAGTTGTTCCGGATCTGCAAGGCCAGCGAACGGATCCTCGGGCGCTTCGCACGCCATCGCTACGGCCCGTTCGGCCATGGCGGCAAGCGTTTCGGGACGACTGTCCGAGCCGGACACGATGGCCTGCTGCTTGCCGATGAAAACACGCAACCCCACGTCGGTGCTTTCGGCGCGTTCGGCGTGCTCCAAAGCGCCGCCACGCACCTCGACCGAGACCGAGGATCCGTCGATCACGATCGTGTCGGCCGCTTCGGCTCCGGCCTTGCGGGCCAGGTCCAGCATTTCGTGGCTGATTGCTTCGAGTGATCGGGTCATGGTGCCTCCAATTGATTGTATTGGACCTAGCCTTGGTCAACCCGCCTCGCAAGCCCTGTGATCGTTTGCAATTCTCTTCAACTTGTTGAAGCATCCTTTTCGTGGAAGAGCTGGTTGTTGTTCGCACAACCTGCTCATGCGAAGGAACAAGCACTGCCATAAACGAAATATCGGAGTGCCAGTCACAGACAGGAGAAAGATGCAGAAACACCTTACGCTACGCGGTGTCCAGATTCCCGACGACCCTCAAATCATAACCCCCCAAGTTAAACGCTCGATACTCGCTGGAAGATACGAGAGGGACGAGGTTGGGGGGTTGCCGAAGTTCATCCAGGCTGACGACCGCGTTGTTGAGCTTGGTGCGGGTATAGGTTTTATTTCGACCTTTCTGTATACGCAGCTTGGAGTGTCAAAGTTAACCTGTATAGAAGCAAATCCTTCGCTCTGCGAGTTCATCGGTCGTGTTCACAGAGCTAATGACGCAACCGGATTGAACGTACTAAACACGGTGGCAGTAGGGGCCAGTGAAGTTGCGGGAAAATCAAGGTTCTACTTGCGGGAGCCATTCTGGTCGTCGTCACTTGATCCTGAGCCTGAGTACAAAAAGTCAATAGAAGTGGACAAGATTCCTTTGTCCGATGTGCTAAGGGAGACCAGAGCAAATGTTTTGATTGTCGATATTGAAGGGGGCGAAAGAACTCTATTCGATGACATAGATTTGGTAGGTATCCAAAAAATCTACCTAGAAGTGCACACTCGGAAGATCGGGTTGCGCGGCATTCAGTCTTGTTTCGATTCCTTGTCCGCATTGGGGTTCGCATACGATCAAAGAGTTAGTTGCGGCGGGTCAGTTCTGTTCCGCCGCGTTCGAAAACAATAACGTGCAACTGTAGTATACGTGTGAGGCCGCCTTTTTTTGGCGTCCTCACTGAGGAAAAATTTCTTACTTGATCCGTTGACCATTGGCCAAAATCTGGCCGTCCTTGGTGAACTCGATCTTGGAGTTCAGCGTATCGGGCTGGTCGCCAGGAACGGCCATCATCCCCATCATCATGCGCGCGCCCATGGCGTCGTTCTCGGACATGAACCCCATTCCGATCAGCTTGTCGATCAGGGCGTTGGCACCCACCAACTGGAGGTTTGCCTCACCCGCCGGCGCCGGAACGCCTCCGAACTCTTCGGTGTTGGAGTTGTCGAAGGTGAAATCACCGGTGCCGGTCAGCTTGGCACCGACCATCGAGACCAGCAGTTCATTGATTTTGAGCGAATGCAGTTCGGCCGGAACCTCGTCCGAGCCTTCCAATGCTTCGGCAACTTCCGGGTCCAGGAAGTTCAGGAGGACCTTTGCGGTGCCCGTCGCATCCAGCGCGATCGTGGCTGGATCGCGCGGCAAGGCGCCCGCAGGGTCGAACATGCTCCACAGAATGTCGGACATGGTGAAGTCTGTCAGATTCATCGCAAAGCCGAACGGCTCGACCTCTTCGGATGCCTGAATGGGTGCCTCGAGTTTCAGACCGGCCTTCGCCATTGCAATCTCGATGGGAAACGGCAGGTCTGCCGTGGTTACTTCGAGCTTTGCATTGTTCTGTTCGACGTCATACGCCAGACGCTCGGCGTCGATGCTGGCACCGAAGCGGCCACCGTCCGAACTGCTGGCCATCGAGAAAGCCTCGCCCTCGCTGGTGCCTGCGATGCTGGTTTGGCCGGCGCCGTAGGTGAAGGTCCCGTCAAAGGCAAAACCAGCCTCATATGCGCCTTCCACGTCCGCCAGGCTGAAGCCTTCGGGGATTACGTTCTTTCCTTCAAACTCCAGCTGGTCGAGCTTGCCGTTGATGCGGGCATCTTCGCCCGTTTCCGGGTCTTGGAAACTCAGGTCATAGGTCAGGTTTGCCGCGGTGAAATTCTGGTCGACCTTGCGGCCCTCTCCGATCTGCATCCGGGATGCACCGGCCAGGTTGATCATCTCAAAACCCAGATCCAGCGCGTCGTCGGGCATCGCTTCGCCATCGACCATGATGTTGTCGAGCGCCAGCGCCAGCTTGCTGGCAGAGTAGTCATAGGTCATGTCGTCGGGCGACCCCGAAACCAGCATTTTCAACCCGGTCTGCGAGTACAGGATATCCACCGAGAATTCTTCCTCCTCGGCCTGGCCGGATACCGTCATGGGGAAGCTTTCGGGGAATTCGATGCTGACCGTTCCGTCGCCGTTTTCCGTCAGGGTCATTTCCGGAACGACCATGTCGAACGAGCCTTCTCCCTCGGGAAGGTCCATCTTCATGGTCATGTTCGTGATGGTGGTGACGTCGCCAGAGGTGTTCTGCTCGCCCGTGATGGTGTACCCCATGCTGCCCATGTAGGCCTGCCAATCCGACCAGACATCGTTGGCGGACAGATCGGCAAAAGCGCCTTGGGTTGCAACGGCATAGGCCAGCGCGGCACCGCAGCTGCGGCGGAAGAAAACGGACATTAGGGAACCCTTCTCGGTAAAAATTGCGCGCATGGTCGTGGTTGTCGCGGCTGCCGTCAAGGGGCAAGGGCTGGACGATTTCCCCGTTTGCGCGGTACCACTTTACCCGATTTCAATCCAAAAGGATTACAGGATGCATATGAAGGGCAAAACAGTACTGATCACCGGAGCCAGCCGCGGCATCGGCGCCGAAGCAGGGCGCGTATTTGCCGCAGCCGGCGCCAATGTCGCGCTGGTAGCGCGCAGCCATGATCAGATCGATGCATTGGCCGCGGCACTGGGTGAGAACGCCATCGCGCTGTCCTGCGACGTCAGCGATTTTGCGCAGGTGGAACAAGCGGTTGCGGATTGCGCCGACCGCTTTGGCCGCGTGGACGTGCTGATCGGCAATGCGGGTGTGATCGATCCAATCTTTCACCTGTCAAATGCCGATCCAGCAGCCTGGAGCAAGGCCATCGACATCAACCTCAAAGGGGTGTTCCACGGGATGCGCGCGGTTCTGCCGCTGATGCGGGCGGCGGGCAGCGGGACGGTTCTGACCGTTTCCTCCGGAGCCGCCTCGAATCCGGTCGAGGCTTGGAGCCACTACTGCGCGTCCAAGGCCGGGGCGAAAATGCTGACCGAATGTCTGCACCTGGAAGAGGCGCATCACGGCATTCGCGCCATGGGCCTGTCCCCGGGCACGGTGGCGACCGATATGCAGCGGGTCATCAAGGCCAGCGGCATCAACCCGGTCAGCCAGCTGGACTGGGACGATCACATCCCTGCCGACTGGCCCGCACGGGCGCTGCTGTGGATGTGCTCGGAAGATGCGGACGAGTTTCTGGGAACCGAGATTTCGCTGCGCCGTGACGACATTCGCCAGAGGATCGGCCTGACGTGATCGACCTGACCCAGCAGGACGGTCTTTGGACGGTCACGATCAACAACCCCGGCAAGGCCAATGCACTGACCGGGGCCATGTTGTCGGACCTGTTGCAGATCGCCGAAGCGGCCCAAGAGGCGCGCGCCCTGATCCTGACCGGAGCGGGCAAGGTGTTCAGTGCCGGTGCCGATCTGAACGAGGCGCGGGCAGGCCTTGCGACCTCGGGCCTGTGGGAGCGTTTGTCCGGAGCCATCGCGGCGCTGCCCTGCCTGACCGTCGCTGCGTTGAACGGCACCATGGCGGGCGGGGCCAACGGTATGGCATTGGCCTGTGACCTGCGCATCGCGGTGCCCACGGCCAAGGTCTTCTACCCGGTCATGCGGTTGGGGTTCCTGCCGCAGCCATCGGACGTGAAACGCATGCGGGCGCTGATCGGCCCCGCCCGGACCAAGCTGATCCTGATGGCAGGCCAGAAGGTCACGGCGGACGAAGCGCTTGCCTTTGGCCTGGTGGACCGGGTGGTCGCCTCGGAAGATCTGATGCAGACCGCGCGGGACCTGGTTGCCGACAGCCTGGCCGCTGATCCGCAGACGGCGGCCGGTATCGCCGGGATGTGCGGATGAGGATCGCTGCCCTTCGCCTGCGTGTGGCTGATCCCGCACGGCTGGCCGATTTCTACAGGGCAAACTTCGGCATGATCGTGCGTGCCGAGGGAGATGCGCGGCGAGTGGGCTATCCGGGACCCAGCGCCGACCTTCTGCTGTTGCCCGGAGGCGGCGGATACGCCCACGACCGGGGTCAGAGATACTGGAAAATCGGCATCACCTTGCCGGATCTCGACAAAGCTGCGGAATGGCTTCGGCGCGCTGGCATCAACGTTAGCCGTCCGGCCCAGTTTCGAGATATCGGTTACATGTGCCATCTGTCGGACCCCGAAGACTTCTCGATCGAGCTTCTTCAGCATGATTTCGAGGGGAACCGACCCGAAAAGCCGCGGGATGCGACCCCGTTCGGACAGGCCGCCGTGGGCCAGATCACTCTGCGGACCGGCGACATTTCGGCAGAGGATGCGTTTTGCAGGGATTTGGGCCTGCGCCTGCTCTCCATGCAGGACGTGGCCTCGCGCGGGTTTGATCTGCATTTCTATGCCTTCACGACCGAGGTGCCGCCGGACCCTGATCCCTGGGCGGTCGCAAATCGCGAATGGCTGTGGAAACGTCCCTATACCACCTTGGAATACCAGCATATTCCCGATGCGCGGATCGTTCCCGCGCCAGACTTTCTGGGCATCGAGGTCGAGGGCCTGGCTGCAACGGAAACAGACCCGATGGGTGACCCGTTCTTGCCAGCCTGATCAACGGCCGCGGCGTCGGCCCGGGACTTTGGATTGAAATCCAGGCGGACGTTTGCGTACCCAGTCCAGAAATCGGTTCAGCCGGGGATGCGTGCGAAGGCTTTCGACAGTGTTGAAGTCTCGCGCAAGCTCGGCTTCGGTCAGGGTGGCGTGCACCTCCTTGTGGCAGATCTTGTGCAGCAGAACCGTGGGACCGCCCTTGCCACCTTTGAGTTTTGGGATCAGATGGTGCAGGCTGCCGGTCCCGTTCGGGATCGGGCGGTTGCAGAGCGGGCAGATCGGATCGCTGTTCGTCATCACCGGAACACAGTCGCGGCTGAACGCAAGTGAGGCAAGAGGGCAGATATGGCACAGGCAGTGGTGATCGGGGCAGGCCCCGCCGGGCTGATGGCCGCCGAAGAACTTGCCGGGGCCGGGCACAATGTGCTGGTTGCCGAGGCCAAACCCTCGGTGGCCCGCAAATTCCTGATGGCGGGGAAGTCCGGTCTGAACCTGACAAAGGACGAGCCGTTTGACCGCCTGATTTCGGCCTACGGCGATGCGGCGGACTGGTTGCACCCAATGATTGCCGCCTTCGATGCGCAGAGCGTGCAAAGCTGGGCGCGGGACTTGGGTCAAGATCTGTTCACGGGGTCCACAGGGCGGGTATTTCCCAAATCAAAAAAAGCTTCGCCATTGCTGCGCGCCTGGCTGGCGCGGCTGGAAGAGATGCGGGTCGAGATCCGTACCCGTTGGCGCTGGCTGGGTTGGGACGGCCCCGCGCTGGTCTTTGATACGCCGGCAGGTCGGCAGAAAGTGGTTGCTGACGTCACGGTTCTGGCGCTTGGCGGTTCCAGCTGGGCGCGTCTGGGGTCGGATGGCGCCTGGGCGCCGGCTCTGGCCGATGCCGGGGTTTCGCTGTTCCCTTTTGCACCATCGAACGCCGCACTGTCCGTCGAATGGAGCCCCCATATGGCCGCGTATTTCGGTCAGGCGCTGAAATCTGTTCGGTGGCGCGCGGGCGACCTTGCCAGCCGTGGCGAGGCGGTCATTTCAGCCAAAGGCCTGGAAGGGGGCGGTCTTTACCCGCTGACACCCGCGCTGCGGCAGGGTGCTGATCTGTATGTGGACCTCGCGCCGGACCGCACGATTCAGGATCTGTCCAGGCGTTTGTCAAAAGCTGGCCCGAAAACCACTTTGACCCGTTGGTTGAAGAACGGCCTGCGACTGCCGCCGCCAAAGATCGCCTTGTTCCACGAAATGACACATGGGCAGAATCTGCGCCGGGATGATTGGGTCAAGACTTTGAAGGCTTTGCCTGTTCGCAACGCAGGCTTGCGCCCGCTGGACGAAGCCATTTCGACCGCAGGCGGGGTTGCGAGAAGCGGGCTGGACTCGGGGCTGATGCTGAACGCCAAGCCCGGCGTGTTCTGCGCAGGCGAGATGCTGGACTGGGAAGCCCCGACCGGTGGCTATCTGCTGACCGCATGCCTGGCGACAGGTCGTTGGGCGGGGCGCTCGGCCGCAGAATGGGCCGGGCTGCCCCAAGCGGATTAGGCGGATTTGGCCATTTCACCCAGTTTCTTGTAGGCCGGACGCTCGCGAACGCGCTTGCCGTAGGCTTTCAGGCTGTCTGAATTCATCGGGAATCCAGCCGACTTTGCCCAGCTCATGCAGTGAATGCACAGGATGTCCGCGATCGTCATCTGCTCGCCCTGGAGGAATGGCCCTTTGAATCGCTGCCCCATGCGTTGAAAGCTGCGGTCAAACTCCCACTGGGCGGTTTCGACGACCTGTGGAACGCGTTTGTCCTTGGGCAGGATGAACATATGGCGGGCGGCCAGCCACAGCGGAGCATCGAATTCTTCCAACAGCGCGTGCAACAACGAATCCTGCTCGGCCCGTTCCGGGGTGCCGGCGGGGTAGGTGAAGGCCCTGTGCTTGTCCGCCAGATAAGTCATGATCGCCGCGCTGTCCGAAATGACTGCATCACCATCTTGCAGGACAGGAATCTTGCCCGTGCCGTTCAGGTCCAGAACGCGCGGGTCGTGCGGGCCCGCATCGATCCACTCATAGTCCTGCCCCAGTTCCTCCAATAGCCAGATCACCCGAGAGGCACGACTCTGGATGCGCCCGTAGATCTTGTACATGTCATGCTCCTACGTGGTTGCTCTGGCGTCAGGGTGGGGGACTGCGCCGCCGCGTCAAGTCGGACGCACCGTCAGTTCAATTCAGCGTGACCGCGCCAGCATGGCCAGCCGGATCAGAGCGCGCTCGACCAGGGCCATGGCCGGGGCAGTCTGCCCTGCCGACCGGAGAGACAGATCCGTATCCGTCAGCACGGTCAAAGCCGTCTGCAGCTTGTGCGCGCCCCAAGTCTGCGCCTGCCGAAGGATGCGGTCACGCCGCTTGCCATAAACCGGCGGCCGGAGTTTGCCGATCCCTTGCGCTGCGCCACCGGGGTCCGAGGCGCAGGCATAGAGCGTGCGAAAATGGCGGGTCGCGCCGATGCACAGGGACACTGCATTTGTTCCTTGCGCCTGCAACCGCCGGATCAGGGGCCCGATTTCACCGGATCGGCCTTCGGCAACGACGTTGAGAACGTCATCCAGGGCCGCCTCATTGGATTGCGGCGCGCAGGCCTCGATGTCTTCGACGGCAACGTCTGAGGCATCACCGCGTTTGTACAGAGACAGCTTTTCAACGGTTTGCGCAAAGTCGCCCGGGCTGAGTTCGGTGGCCAGATCGCTGAGCACGGACATCGCGTCACGGGGAACGCTCGCAAGTCCGGCTTGGGCCAGAACACGCTCGATCTCCGCGCGCGACGGTGGATCGTCATAGATCCCGACCGCATAGGCGGCCCGATGGCCTTCGAACGCTTTGCGCAGCTTCGAGCTGGCCTTGAGCTGCCCGGCGGTCACAATGATCTGAGCGTCGCCTGGCGCCCAATCCTCGAGCGCGGCGGTGATCGCCGGGGTTGCGGCGTCGGTTGCATCCTCGACGAATACGGCGCGCGCGCCGGGAAAGAACCCGACAGCCTTCACGGCATCCAGCAGAAGGGCAGGATCCGCCCGCAGATCCGAGGCCGGAAGACGGGTCAGGCGCATTTCCTCTTCGGCACCCGGGCCCAACAGCGCGGCCAATACCTGCTGGCGCTTGAGCGCGACGCGCATCGCGTCGGCGCCGTAGATCAACAATCCCGTCTTGTCGGGGTCAGGTTTGGCGAAATACCCCTCGGCGTCGCGCGGGGACAGCTTCATGAAGCCAGGCCCGGTGCGGAATACAGGCGCGTGACGATCTGATCGGACAGGATGACCATCAGCCTCTCTTTGGCATCCCGTTCATCAGCGAGCGTGGAAACGGTGGACCCCGCGGCTGAGTAGCCTACGAAATCGGCCACAGTGCCGGACACAAGGATCTGGCCCGTTTCATTGGATCTCAGCGTATAGCTGGCGCGCCCGTCAATCGAATACCGGTTGGTCTCGTTCGAGGTCGTGATGGCGGCCCCGCGGGTCACCGTAGAGACCTGCACATTCAGGCTGTAATCCTTGGCTGAACTGACGCTGCGCCCGAGGGACTGCTCCAGATTCTGCACCAGAAGGTAGCTTTCGACCGAATCTGGCGCTGACACGGCGACCTTGCCGTATAATTCGCTGCCGGCGCCGCCCGGGGCATAAACCGGCTGGAACCCGCAAGCGGGCGCCACGGTCAACGCCGCCAGCGAAAGCAGCAGGTTTCTGCGGTCAAACAACGACATTCACGATCCGGCCCGGAACAACGATCACCTTTTTCGGAGCAGCGCCATCCAGCGCCTTCTGCACAGCTTCGGTGCTGAGCGCGATTCTTTCAACCTGCGTCTTGTCCAGATCCTTGGGCACGCTGATTTCGGCACGGCGTTTGCCGTTGATCTGGATGGGCAGGGTGACGGTGTCGTCGACCAGCATCGACTCGTCTGCCACCGGCCAGGGCGCCAGCGCCACCAGCCCTTCGCCGCCCAGCATCTGCCACAGTTCTTCGGACAGGTGCGGCGTCATCGGCGACATCAGCTGCGCCAGCGTCTTGGCCGCCTGCCGCTTGGCCTGTGCGCCCGCCTTGGATTTGGCCAGCGTGTTGGTAAAGGCATAGAGCTTGGCGATCGAGGCGTTGAAGCCGAAGGATTCGACTCCGCCGGTCACGTCATGGATGGTCTTGTGCATCTCGCGCAGCAGCGCTTCGTCCTCGGCATTGGCCGGGGCGTCGGATGCGGCGATCTCGGACACGATGCGATGCACGCGGCTGAGGTGCTTGTGTGCGGCCTCGGCGCCGGCGGCCGTCCATTCCACGTCACGCTCGGGCGGCGAATCGGACAGAACGAACCAGCGCGCGGTGTCCGCCCCGAAGGCCGAGATGATGCTGACCGGGTCGACCACGTTCTTCTTCGATTTCGACATCTTGGCCGAGGGGATGATCTCGACAGGCTCGCCCGTCGCCTTCAGCTTGCCGTCCTCGACCTCTTCGGGAAGGTGATAGACCGGGCGGCCCTTGTCGTCGCGGGTCTGATAGATTTCATGGGTGACCATGCCCTGTGTGAACAGGGCGTCGAACGGCTCGATCGCCTTTTTCGGCAGATGCCCCGTCAGATGCATGGCCCGGGCGAAGAACCGCGAATACAGCAGGTGCAGGATCGCGTGTTCGATGCCGCCGATATACTGGTCCACGTTCATCCAGTACCCGGCTTCGGCCAGATCGGTCGGCGTTTCCGCCCGCGGGGCGGTGAAACGGGCGAAATACCACGACGAATCGACAAACGTGTCCATCGTGTCGGTTTCGCGCCTGGCCGGTTTGCCGCAGGACGGGCACGCACAGTCCCGCCAGGTCGGGTGACGATCCAGCGGATTGCCCGGTTTGTCGAAGGTGACATCGTCGGGCAGGCGAATCGGCAGGTTTTCCTTCTTTTCGGGCACCACGCCGCAATCGTCGCAATGCACCACCGGGATCGGACAGCCCCAATAGCGCTGGCGCGACAGGCCCCAGTCGCGCAGGCGGTACTTGGTCACGCCCTTGCCCCAGCCGGCCTTCTCGGCAAAGTCGATGGTCGCGTCGATCGCCTCTTGCCCTGTGGCCTCGGTTAGGCCGGCGAAATGGTTGACCCAGCGCACTTTCTGCTCTTTCGGCGGGACGAAAGCGATCTTGTCCACCGGCGTGTCGTCATCCAGGGCAAAGAAGGTGTCGATCACCGGCAGGTCGTATTTGCGGCAGAAATCCAGGTCGCGCTGGTCATGCGCGGGGCAGGCGAAGATCGCGCCGGTGCCGTAATCCATAAGGATGAAATTCGCGATCCAGACCGGCAGTTCCCAGTTCGGGTCCAGCGGGTGTTTGACGCGGATGCCGGTGTCGAAACCCAGCTTCTCGCCGGTCTCGATGGCCTCTTCCGTGGTGCCACCCTTGCGGCATTCCGCAACGAATTCAGCAACTTCGGGGTTCTCGGCCTCAAGCTGCTTGGCTATCGGGTGATCGGGCGAGATACCCACGAAAGACGCCCCCAACAGCGTGTCCGGCCGCGTGGTGTAGACGGTGATGGGTGCACTGCCGTCGGTGCGCTCGAAGGAAAACTCCAGACCGCGTGACTTGCCGATCCAGTTTTCCTGCATCAGCCGCACCTTGGCGGGCCAGTTGTCGAGCGTATCCAGCGCATCAAGAAGCTCTTCCGAGAACTCGGAGATCTTGAAGAACCACTGGGTCAGCTCGCGCCGCTCGACCAATGCGCCCGAGCGCCAGCCGCGGCCGCTTTCCACCTGTTCGTTGGCCAGCACGGTCATGTCCACCGGGTCCCAGTTGACCACGGCGTTCTTGCGATAGACCAGGCCCGCATCCAGCATGTCGAGGAACAGCGCCTGCTGCTGGCCGTAATATTCCGGGTCGCAGGTCGCGAATTCGCGCGACCAGTCGATCGACAGGCCCAGCGGCTTCATCTGCGCGCGCATGTCGGCGATGTTGCCATAGGTCCAGTCCTTGGGATGGCCGCCGATGGCCATGGCCGCGTTTTCCGCCGGCATCCCGAAAGCATCCCAGCCCATCGGGTGCAGAACGTTGTGCCCGGTGCTCAGCTTGTGGCGCGCGATCACGTCACCCATGGTGTAGTTGCGCACATGCCCCATGTGGATGCGCCCCGACGGATAGGGGAACATTTCCAGCACATAGTATTTCGGCTTGTCCGCCGTCCGTTTGGCGGTGAAGATCCCGGCCTTGTCCCAGGCCTCTTGCCATTTTGCTTCGATTTCGTTGGCCGAGTAACGCGACATCATGCGGTCCTTCGTGAATGAAAACGCCGGGCAGGGGCCCGGCGTGGTAATATTGTGATTTTCTGCGGGTTGCTAGAGCTTGTTGTCCGCGATCCGCAGCTGGCGCGCCCGCGAAAGAATCGCATCTTCGACCGCACGCGTGGTCGCCGCGCTGACCGGAGCGCCTCCGCTGGTCTGCAGAGCCACCGACAGGGACCGCGCCGCCAGGGCCGGATCACTGATGTGCACGGTTGCCCGATAGGACCGCCCACCGCCCGGCGGTTTGCCGTAACCCGTTATGATAACGCCGGTAAACGGATCCACCTCCTGCACCGGCAGGAAGCTGAGCACATCCAGCGACGCCGCCCACAGGTACCGGTTGACCTGGGTGACCTGTTCCGAGTTGTTGGGGCCGAACACATCCCAGATGGTCGAACGATTCGGATCGTTGAGCTCGCGGGCCTCGGACGAGCTGCCGTCGGCGGATAGAACATTGGGGTTGGGCGACGTGCTCCGATTCTGTCCGCACGCAGAAACGGAGGCAGTCAAAACGGTCAAACCCAAAATCGTCAGCAGGCGCATCGTCGGCAGGTCCTGTTTTCACATGTTTTGCTTTGCTAGGAGATACTCCTAGACAACGTACTGTGCTGCAACAACCCCATTCTTGGCTTACGTACCGGTGCCGCTGAAATATCGGGGTGAATTCGACTGTGGCATCCTTGCACCAATTTGGGGCCAAAGAACCGAAGCTGTCCAAGGCACGCTTGCGCAACAGGGGCAAAAAGAGCGAAACGGTCTGCGTGCTGAGACATATGCAGCAGGTATGTGTCGAGTAGAAATTATTGAAACCGAGGGAAACAAGATGAAAAAAGTTCTCTTCGCATCGACCGCACTGATCGCAACCGCATCGGTTGCCGCGGCCGAAGTTAAGTTCAGCGGTTATGGCCGCTTTGGTATCGGTTACCTGGAAGACCGTACCGGCGTTGTGACCAACTTCAACACCGGCGTGACCACGACCACGACCACCACTTCCGGTACTACGACCAACCAGAACCAGAACACTGGTCAGACCACCACCAACACCACGACCGTTTCGACCGACGAAACCATCCTGGTCTCGCGCTTCCGCCTGAACATCGACGGCATCGCGGAAACCGACGGTGGCGTCCGCTTTGAAGCACGTGTTCGTCTGCAGGCTGACGAAAACGCCGGCAACGGCGAAGCAAACGCAGCCGGCCTGAACGGCGCTCGCTTCTCGGTCATCTACGGTGGTCTGCGTGTTGACGCCGGCAACGTTGCTGGTTCGTTCGACAACTTGGCAAACTACTACGGTAACGAGCCGGGTCTGGAAAACTTCATCGGCCAGTACTCGGGCGTTGACTACAGCTTCCTGGGCTACTCGTCGACCGGTGCAGGTTCGAACGCTGTGTTCTTCCAGTACGCAGTTGGTGACTTCGCCTTCGGCGCATCGTACGACCAGGCAACCTTTGGCCTGAACGGTGTTGCAGACAGCGCAGACCGCTGGGACATCAGCTTCACCTACAGCTTCAACAACTTCACCGCAGCTGTTGCTTATGGTGAAACCAGCGCCATCGGCGACGTTGTTGAGAAGCAGAGCCTGGCAGTTCTGACCCTGGGTGCTGAATTCGGCGACTTCTCGGGCACCATCTTCGTCGCAGACGATGACGTTGCAGACGAGGACCTGAACGGTACCGCATACGGTCTGTCGGCAGCCTACAACGTTGGCGCTGCAACCACCCTGACCTTCGCTTACGGCGACGGTTCGGCTGACAACGACACCCAGCAGTACGGCATTGGCGCCATCTACGACCTGGGCGGCGGTGCATCGCTGCGCGGTGGTATCGGCCAGTCGAAAGCCGGTGACGGCGACAGCCGCCTGCGCGCTGACTTCGGTGCTCAGTTCAACTTCTAAGTTGATCTGAACCGCAAGGTTTGAGGGCGGGTCTTCGGACCCGCCCTTTTCTTTTGTCCCGACATGGTGTTTTTCTGCGGACAAATGGAAACAGAGGGAATCCATGTCGCTGCAAGAAATCACCGCCCGCATCGCCAAGGCCGAAGCCGCAGCCGGCCGCCCCAAGGGCTCGGTCCGGCTAATTGCCGTATCCAAGGTGCAGCCCAACGATCGGGTCGAGGCCGTGTTGAAGCAGGGTCACCGGTGTTTTGGTGAAAACCGGGTGCAGGAGGCCGCCGGCAAGTGGCCCGCCTTCCGTGAAAGCTATCCCGATATTGATCTGCATCTGATTGGTCCGCTGCAAACCAACAAGGCGCGGCAGGCGATGGAACTGTGCAACGCGATCCACTCGGTCGACCGTCCCAAACTGGCCAAAACCCTTGCGCGGCTGGCGCAAGAGGTGGGGCAGTGTCCTGATCTATTCATTCAGGTGAATACCGGCGAAGAGGCCCAGAAAGCCGGGGTTATGCCCGCCGAGGCCGATGATTTTGTCGCCGAATGTCGATCAATTGACCTGCCGGTGCGTGGGTTGATGTGTATTCCGCCCGTCGACGAGGAGCCTGCGCTGCATTTTGCTTTGCTGGCCAAGATCGCGGGCAGGAACGGGCTGGATGGCCTGTCCATGGGGATGAGCAGCGATTTTGAAACGGCGATTGCGCTGGGTGCAACTCATGTCCGGGTGGGGTCGGCCATTTTTGGTGACCGGGTCAAACCCGAGGAATGATGATCCGGGTTCCGGGTGCGACGCGCCGCGCGATCCAGTGCAGATGGTCGCGCTGGAACGCCACGCAACCTTCGGTCGGATAACCCGGTCTGCGCCACTGATGCAGAAAGATCGCTGATCCGCTGCCCGGTGTGGCAACGGGCCAATTCCAATCGGTAATCAGCACCAGATCGTACAGCGGGTCAGCCCGACGCAGGCGTTCGTGACTGCCTGGATAGGGCGACCGAACGTGTTGGTTGTAGTCCTGATCCCTTTCGTCATCCGACCACAGATCGCCCGGCCCGATGGGCAAAGCCCACGGGACGGGCGGCGCAATCCGATCCGGACGGTACAGCATCCCGACAATGTGGTGGTGCCCTGTGGGGGTGGCCCCGTCGCCCTCGCGCTTGTGGTTGCTCAGGCCACCTTTGCCGACGGTGCAGGGAAACCTGCGGCCGAAGAACCGCACTCCGGTCGGCGTTACCACCAGATCAAGAGGGCTCACAGCAGGTGGCCCGATTTCGAGGCCTTGGTCGCCAGATAGGCCCGGTTGTGGGCAGTTTCCCCGACCTTCAACGGCACACGCTCGGTAACGGCAATCCCGGTCCGTTCCATCATTGCGATCTTCGCCGGGTTGTTGGTCAGCAACCGGACCGAACTGAACCCGAGCGATTTCAGGATGTCCGATCCCAGGCGGAAGTCGCGTTCGTCATCTTCAAACCCAAGCCGGTGGTTGGCCTCGACCGTGTCGAAGCCCTGATCCTGCAGGAAATAGGCGCGCATCTTGTTGGCCAAGCCGATCCCGCGACCTTCCTGGTTGAGATACAGCAGAACGCCATGCCCCTCGGCCCCCATCTGGGCCAGGGCACCGCGCAGTTGCGGGCCGCAGTCGCATTTCAGGCTGCCCATCAGATCACCGGTAAAACAGGCCGAATGCAACCGAGCCAAAACAGGTTTCGAGCGATCCGGGCGGCCGATTTCGATGGCATAGTGCTCCTCGCCACCGTCCTCTGGGCGGAAGACGTGCAGACGACCGGCCTCGGACACCTCCATCGGCAGGCGCGCGGCCACCACCTCGTGCAAGGGGCTGCGATCGGCCAGATGCGGCGCGGCGCGTGTGTGGTCGATGCAGGTCAGTCCGTGTGTCGCTGCAAAGGCCCGGCCGTTTTCGACCGCAACCACCACCGCGGCGGGCAGCAGGCGGGCGGATTTGCTCAGTGCGATTGCGATGCGATGCAGGTGTGCATTGCCCTGGCGCTGAGTCATTAAGGGCCCCTTCATCGGGGCATTCAGGTCATCGGACGGGTCTGCAACCGCCTGCACCCACCCCAGATCAGCCTCGGCCGGAATCACGACCCGAGCAAGATCACCGTCATAGGCGCGGGCTTTGAGCGTTTCGGCCCGTCGTCCTGTGATGGCAACCACAGGCGTGTCGCCCAGCCCCCTCAGGTCCGCCAGACGCTGCGGGTTGAGTGTCTCTACGGCGACGGCGACAACGCTGAGATCCCCGTCATCCGTCAGCACGACCGGAACGCCCATCCGAAGGTCGGCACGCGCCCGGGCCAGCAACTCGGTGATGTCTGGAATGAGACTCATTGATGTTATCCTGTAACGTTCGACCCTCGTCCTAGCCCGTTCGAAAGGAAATGTGAAACATTTCCGGCCCAACAGACACGAGGGCGTGAGAGCATTGCAGCAAAACTTGTTGATTGCATCTTCCACGCTCAAGTGTTGCAAAAGGTTTAGGAGGACCGGGACATGGCGCAACTCAAGAAAATCCTGCTGGTCGATGACGATGAAGACCTGCGCGAGGCGCTGAGCGAGCAGTTGGTGATGACCGAGGACTTTGATGTATTCGAAGCCTCCGACGGCCAATCCGCGATGGAGCGTGCGCGCGAAGCCATCTATGACCTTGTGATCCTGGATGTGGGTTTGCCCGACACAGATGGGCGCGAGCTGTGCCGCCTGATGCGCAAGCAGGGGGTCAAAAGCCCGATCCTGATGCTGACCGGCCATGACAGCGACGCAGATACGATCCTGGGTTTGGACGCGGGCGCCAACGACTATGTCTCAAAGCCGTTCAAGTTCCCGGTGCTTCTGGCCCGGATCCGCGCGCAGCTGCGCCAGCATGAACAATCCGAGGACGCGGTTTTTGTCCTTGGGCCCTATACCTTCAAACCCGCGATGAAGATGTTGATCACCGAGGACGACCGCAAGATTCGGCTGACCGAGAAGGAAACCAACATTCTCAAATTCCTGTATCGATCGACCGACGGCGTGGTGGCGCGCGATGTGCTGCTGCACGAGGTCTGGGGCTACAACGCCGGTGTGACCACACATACGCTGGAAACGCACATCTACCGCCTGCGTCAGAAAATCGAGCCCGATCCCTCCAATGCGCGCCTTTTGGTCACAGAATCTGGTGGATATCGACTGGTGTCGTAACCATAGGTGGATTGATGTGGATCAAAGTGATACTCTGCAAGCATCTTTAGGATAATCCCATCCCGTGCATGTCCGGGTCATGACATGTACCTCCCTGTTGGACTGCCGGGCCTTTGGCCCGGCTTTTTTTCGGATGGCACCCCGGCACCTGCCGCGCTAGTTTGCCCGAGTCGCGACAAGGGAACCCCGATCATGCCTTTCACTTTGGCCACCTGGAACATCAATTCCGTTCGCCTGCGCGAGCCGATCGTGCTGAAGCTGCTGCAGGAAGAAGCGCCGGACGTGCTGTGCCTGCAAGAATGCAAATCGCCGGTCGACAAGATCCCGACCGAGGGATTCGCGGAACTGGGCTACACCCACATGATCGCCCGCGGTCAAAAGGGCTATAACGGCGTGGCCATCCTGTCGCGCCTGCCGATCACGGACCTGGGCGATCAGGACTTTGCCGGGCTGGGCCATGCCCGGCATGTGGCGGGGCAACTGGAAAACGGGGTGATCATCCACAATTTCTACGTCCCGGCAGGCGGCGACGTTCCCGATCGCGAGGTGAACGAGAAATTTGGCCAGAAGCTGGATTACCTGACCGACATGCGCGACTGGTTCCACGCTGAAAAGCCGCAGAAATCCATTCTGGTCGGTGACCTGAACATCGCCCCTCGCGAGGATGACGTGTGGTCGCACAAGCAACTGCTCAAGGTCGTGTCGCACACGCCGATCGAGGTCGAGCAACTGGCCGAGACGCAGGATGCGGGCGGCTGGGTCGATATCACCCGGCAGGACATCCCCGAGGGACAGCTCTACAGCTGGTGGTCCTATCGCGCCCGCGACTGGGATGCGGCTGACAAAGGGCGGCGCCTGGATCATGTCTGGGCGACGCCTGATATCTCGAACGCCGGCCATTCCAGCCGCATCCTGCGTGACGCGCGCGGCTGGGAGAAGCCCAGCGACCACGCGCCCGTCTTTGCCAGTTTCGATCTTTGATCGGTGCGGGTTTCCGCAACTCGGCCCTTGGTTTCCCGGTCGGCTGGTTGCATATAAGGCCCAAGACTGAATCCGGAGAGTGAATGCCATGGAACTTCTGAACGGCGCAGGCAGCCCCGCAGCCACCGATCTGATCAAAGACGGAACCGAGGCCACTTTCATGGCCGATGTCGTCGAGGCATCGCAGGAAATGCCCATCATCGTAGACTTCTGGGCGCCCTGGTGCGGTCCGTGCAAGACCTTGGGTCCGGCCTTGGAAGAGGCCGTGACCGCGGCCAAGGGCGCGGTCAAGATGGTGAAAATCAACGTGGACGAGGCGCAGATGATCGCCTCGCAATTGCGCATCCAGTCGATTCCGACCGTCTATGCCTTCTTCAAGGGGCAGCCGGTTGACGGATTCCAAGGCGCTTTGCCAGGATCGGAGATCAAGGCCTTTATCGACCGTGTGATCGAGGCCGCCGGGGGCCAGAGCCCGGGCGGGCAGCTGGACGAGGCCGTGGAGGCCGCCGAAGAGATGTTGAATGATGGCGCGGCAGTGGATGCGGCCCAGACCTTTGCCGCCATTCTTGGCGAAGACCCCAAACATGCCGCAGCCTATAGCGGTTTGGTGCGGGCGCATATCGCGATGGGTGACCTTGATCAGGCCGAGGCGATCCTGAACGGCGCTCCGGCCGAGATTTCAACGACAGCCGAGTTGGAAGCTGCCCATGCGCAGCTGGAACTGGCCAAACAGGCCGCAAATGCCGGGCCGGTGGCCGAGTTAACGGCAGCGGTCGAAGCTGACCCCGACAACCATCAGGCTCGGTTTGACCTGGCGCAGGCGCTCTATGCCAACGGCAAGGCCGCCGAGGCGGTTGACCAGCTTCTGGAGCTGTTCCGCCGCGATCGGGAATGGAATGATGGCGCAGCCAAGGCGCAGCTGTTCACCATCTTCGATGCGCTCAAGGCCAATGACCCGATCGTTTTGAACGGCCGCCGCAAACTCAGCTCGATGATATTTGCCTAACCGCGCATCAGAGCTAGAATCGGAAACATGATGCATCCCGCCGATCTGCCGGACACGGTGTCCGTGTTTCCTCTGCCCGGGGCGCTGTTGCTGCCCCGGTCACGCCTGCCGCTGCATATTTTCGAGCCCCGCTACCTGCAAATGCTGGATGACGCCTTGAAAACCAAAGAGCGGTTGATCGGCATGGTCCAGCCGAACCCTTGTCAAAACGACGACACCAAATTGCATCGGATCGGATGCGCCGGACGTGTCACGCAGTTTTCCGAGACCGAAGACGGGCGCTATCTGATCACGTTGTCCGGTGTATCCCGGTTTCGCATACAATCCGAATTGGATGGTTTCACGCCGTATCGTCGCTGCGCCGTTACTTGGGACGGGTTCAACCGCGATCTGGGCAAAGGGGAAATAGACGATACGTTCGACCGGTCCGGCTTCCTGCGTTTGCTGGGGCGTTACTTTTCCGCCCGCCAACTGTCGACCGATTGGGAGTCGCTGAACGAGGCGGATGACGAATTACTGGTCAACTCCCTGTCGATGCTTCTGGATTTCGACCCTGAGGACAAGCAGGCCCTGCTTGAGGCGCCCTGTCTGCGCACCCGGCGCGAAACGCTTGTCACACTGATCGAATTCTCGCTGCGCGGGGGTTCAAACGAGGAACAATTGCAATGACTGAAACGGAACCGGGGTTCGACCGCCACATGCTCGAGGCGCTGATCTGCCCCCAGACCCACACCACCCTGGAATATGACGCCGAGCGGCAGGAGCTGGTCTCGAAAGCCGCTGGTCTGGCTTTTCCCATCCGCAACGGGATTCCGGTGATGCTGGTGGATGAGGCGCGCAAGCTCGACTAGATCGGGCGGCCCTGCAGCAGCTTGGGCAGGTCGCCTGTCAAACCGGCGGCCTCGCGCACGAAGCCGCGGCGCAGGTTGGGCAGGGAGCCCACGATGCCCATTCCGATGTCGCGCCCCAGCCGCAGGATCGGATTGTCGTTCGAAAACAGCTTGTTGAACACATCTGTCGCCATTGCCAGGGCCGCCGTGTCAAAGCGGCGCCATTCCTGATAACGCTCCAGAACCAGCACCGAGCCGATGTCCTCGCCGCGTCGCCCGGCCAGCGTCAGCACCTCGGCCAGAGCGCCGACGTCGCGCAGCCCGGCGTTCAGCCCCTGACCGGCGATCGGGTGCATGCCATGTGCCGCATCACCCACCAGCGCCAGCCGCTCGGCGATGAAGGAATTGGCGATGGTCAGGTTCAGCGGATAGGTGAACCGGTCGCCCTGCAGGCGGATGTCACCCAGAAAATCGCCGAACCGGGGCCGCAGAACCTGAAGGTACTCGGCCTCGTCCAGCGCGTTGATGCGCTGCGCGGTGTCAGAGCGTTCGCTCCAGACGATCGAGCTGCGGTTGCCGGTCAGCGGCAGGATCGCCAGCGGTCCGGGGGGCATGAAGAACTGATGTGCGATGCCGTGATGCGGCAGGTCGTGTTCGATGGCGCAGACCAGCGCGGTCTGGCCGTAGTCCCATCCGGTCCGCTTGATCCCGGCGCGGACGGCGGTGCCGCTGCGGCGGCCGTCGCAGCCCACCAGAAGCCGGCCGGTCAGCGCCGATCTGTCATCCAGCGTCACGGTCACGCTGCCTGGACCGGTTTCCTGCGCAACAACGGTTTTGCCACTGACCCGGGTGATTGCCGGGTCCGCCTCCATCGCCGCAAGAAATGCGCGCCGCAGGTGACGGTCCTCGACCATATAGCCCATCGGGCCTTCCTCGATCTCGGCATGGTCGAAATGCATGAAAAACGGCGACGGACCTGCGCCCGCATGGCCATCAGTCACCTTGATCTCCAACATCGGCTGGGCGTGCTCCGCGACCCACTCCCAGACGCCGATCGCGGCCAGCAACCGTTGCGAGGCCAGCGCCAGCGCATAGGCACGCCCGTCGAACGCCGCGTTCTTGCGCACCTTCTCGGCCAGTGCGTCGATCACGGTAACGCTGTGCCCGGTCTGCGCCAGCGCCAGCGCCAGGGCGGGGCCGTTCAGCCCGCCGCCCACGATCAAGATATCGGAAACCTGTGTCATGCGGTGCAATATGCGCGCCCTTTCGGGATTGTCCATGTGCAGTCCTGTCGCTACCGTCGCCGAAACACGAATTTTTCCGACAAGGGGGCAAAGATGCAGGACTGGCTGACCATGACGGCATGTGACCTGGGCCGGGGGATCGGCATGGGTCAGATCGATCCCGAGGAGCTGACCGAGGTCTATCTGGCGGCCATCGACGCCCATCCGCACCGCGACCGCATCTATGCCCGCGTCACGCATGACCGCGCCCGCGCCGAAGCCCGCGCGGCCAAGGAGCGGGCGGCCCAAGGGCTGCGCCGGTCGTTGCTGGATGGGGTGCCGATCAGCTGGAAGGATCTGTTCGACACCGCCGGGATCGGAACCGAGGCCGGATCGGCCCTGCTGCGCGGCCGGGTGCCCGAGAACGACGCAACCGTCCTGCGCAACGCAACGTCCATGGGCGCGGTCTGTCTGGGCAAGACGCATATGAGCGAGCTGGCCTTCTCGGGGCTTGGTCTGAACCCCGTCACCGCGACGCCGCCCTGCGTGAATGACGAAAAGGCGGTTCCCGGCGGGTCGTCCTCGGGCGCGGCGGCGTCGGTGGCCTTTGGTCTGGCGGCCTGCGGAATCGGCTCGGACACGGGCGGATCGGTGCGCATTCCGGCCGCGTGGAACGATCTGGTGGGGCTGAAGACCACCTCGGGGCGGTTGAGCCTTGAGGGCGTGGTGCCCCTGTGCCTGCGGTTTGACACGGTTGGCCCGCTGGCGCGGTCCGTCGAGGATGCGGCGCAGATGCTGGCGCTGCTGGGGGGCGGAACGCCGGCCGATCTGCGGGGCGCCAGCCTGAAGGGGCGTCGGTTTGCCGATCTGCAGACAATCGCGCAGGACGATCTGCGCGACGCACCACGCCAGGCCTATGCCGAGGCGCTGGACCGCTTACGTGATGCAGGGGCCGCGATCGTGCCGCTGGAGGTGCCGGAACTGGTCGAGGCGATGGGCCTGTCCGGTGTCCTTTACACCACCGAAGCCTATGGCCTGTGGCGCGACGTGATCGAGGCCAACCCTGAGGCGATGTATCCCGAAATCCTTGAACGGTTCCGCGCGGGCAAGGGGCATTCCGGCCCGGATTACGTGGCCGCATGGTCTCGGTTGAAGGCCTGCCGGTCGGTCTGGGACGCGGCCACCGCCGGCTTCGACGCGGTTTTGGCCCCCACTGCGCCGATCCTGCCGCCGGATCTGGACCGGCTGATGAACGACCATGACTACTATGTCACCGAGAACCTTCTGGCTCTGCGCAACACCCGGATCGGCAACCTGATGGGGCTGGCGGCGCTGTCGCTGCCCACTTCGACACCGTCCTGCGGGCTGATGATGTTGGGCTATCCGGGCTCGGAAGAGGCGCTTTTGCGGCTGGGTGCGGCGGCCGAGGCGGTTCTGACCTGAATGCCACAATCCCCTGATTCGGAACCTCTTTGTCTGGACGCGCGGGGGTTCGGCCTGTAATCTGCTGGAAAACCGGGGCGCCAATGATCCCGGTATCGAGGCAGCAGTCATGAATTTCCCCGAGCGGTTTTCGAACCTACCGGCCTATGCTTTTCCGCGTCTACGCGCCCTGCTCGACCATCACGTGCCGGGCGGTGATGTCGTGCATATGACGATTGGCGAGCCCAAGCATGACTTTCCGCCCTGGGTGACCGATGTCATCGTGGAAAATGCCGCCGGATTTCAGACATACCCGCCGAACGAGGGGTCCGACGCGCTGCGCGGGGCCATCGCCGACTGGATCGACCGTCGCTATGGCGTGCGGATGGACCCCGAGACCAACATCATGGCACTGAACGGCACGCGCGAGGGGTTGTATAACGCCGCCATGGCGCTCTGCCCCGAGCAGAAGAACGGCCAGCAGCCGATCGTTTTGTGCCCCAACCCGTTCTATCAAGTCTACATGGTGGCCTCGATCTCGGTCGGGGCGCAGCCGTATTTCGTGCCGGCCACCGCGGCCACCGGGCATCTACCGGACTATGCCGGCCTGCCAGAGGATGTGCTGAACCGCACCGCCGTCGCCTATATCTGTTCGCCCGCCAACCCGCAGGGTGCCGTCGCCTCGCGCGACTACTGGGCCGAGCTGATCCGGCTGGCCGAGCGGTACGATTTCCGCATCTTCGCCGACGAGTGCTATTCCGAGATCTACCGCGATACGCCGCCCACCGGCATCCTGACCGTCGCGCAGGAGCTGGGCGCCGATCCCGAGCGGATCACGCTGTTCAACTCGCTGTCGAAACGGTCGAACCTGGCGGGGCTTCGGTCGGGGCTGATCGCGGGCGGGCCGGAAAGCATCAAGCGGGTCAAGCAGTTGCGCGCCTATGCCGGGGCGCCGTTGCCGCTGCCGTTGCAGGCCGCCGCGGCCAGGGTCTGGGCCGACGAGGCGCATGTTCAGGAAAACCGCGCGCTGTATCAGGAAAAATACGCCATCGCCGATCAGGTATTCGCGGGCGTTCAGGGCTATATGCCGCCCGAGGCGGGGTTCTTTCTTTGGCTGCCTGTCGAGGATGGCGAGCAGGCCGCATTGAAGCTGTGGCGGGAAACCGGGGTTCGGGTCCTGCCGGGCGCATATCTTTCACAAGGGGATCCGGGGCAGAACCCGGGCAAAGGCTTTATCAGGGTCGCGATGGTGGCCCCAAAAACAGAGATGCAGCGCGGGCTGATCACGCTCCGCGACTGCATCTATTCGTGAGGTACGAGGGCACATGGCATCTTACAACGCGCGCAACCGCGACCCATTGTTGGACAGCACCACCCAGGCCGCGATCGAGCGGCGCAGCAAGGAACTGATCGGGATCGCCTTGATCTTGGCCGGCCTGGCCGCCGCGGCGATGATCTGGTCCTACACGCCGGATGATCCGAACTGGATGGTCTCGACCGACGCGCCGGTGCAGAACTGGCTGGGCCGGTTCGGCGCTTCGATCGCCGCGCCGTTGTTCATGATCGTGGGCTGGGGCAGCTTTGGCATCGCGCTGGTGCTGGTCGGCTGGGGCGTGCGCTTTGCCGGCCATTTCGGCGAGGATCGCGCCGTGGCCCGCCTGATTTTCGCGCCGATCTGGATCGCCGTCCTCTCGGTCTATGCCGCAACGCTGGTGCCCGGCGCCGAATGGCGCGCGACGCACAGCTTTGGTCTGGGCGGTCTGTTCGGCGACACGGTGATGGGCGCGCTGCTGACGCTTTTGCCGATTTCGTCGCATTTCATGGTCAAGCTGATGTCGCTGGCCATGGCGGCCGGCATGCTTGCATTGGGCGTTTTTGTGCTGGGCTTCACCAAATCGGACGTCCGGCGCGGGTTCCGAGCTTTCCTGCTGGGTCTGGTGATGGCCTATGACATGCTGATGACCGCGCTGGGGCAAGGGGCCTCGGCCACGGCCCGTGCCGCGCAGGCGCGCCGGGAAAAGTGGCAGGAACGCAAGGCAACCCAGGCCGCCGGTGCCGAATTCGAGGATGAACTGGCCTATGCCGATCCGGTCTTTGAAGAGCCCGAGATCGCAGCCCCCGAGCCCGTCAAAACGGGCCTGCTTGCGCGCATGCCTGGCCTGATCCGCCGCCCCGAGCCGATGCCCGAACCCGAACTGGTCGACCCGGAACCTGTTACCGGATATGACGAGATGCCGGGCGAGGACCGGATCCGCTCGAAGATCTCCGCGGTGATCCAAAACCGCAAGGTCGCCACCGGTGAAATCGCGCCCGAGCCGGATCCGAACCGCCCGCTGACCAAGGGGCGCGGCCGTGGCCCTGACCCGCTGATCCTGAATGCGCCGCGAGCGGGCAACCTTCCGCCCGAACCTCCGCTGACTGCTGCCGGGCTCCCGCCCGAGCCGCCGTTGACAGGTCACCCGGCGCAGCCTTCTGCGGAAATGAAGACGTTCGCGGAAGACCCGGTCTCGGCCTATGCGCCGGAGGATATCGACGACGATCAGGTGTTCGAGGATGCAGAGGACTCAATCGCCGAGGCACGCCCGGCATTGAAGATCCCGGTTGCCGAACCGCGCAAGCCGGTCGTGGCGCAACCCGTCCGGCGCAACGTCCTGCCGTCGCGACGGGCTCAGGCCGAAGCGCAGCCCAGCCTGTCTTTCGAAGAGCGGCACACGGATTTCGAACTGCCGCCGCTCAGCCTGTTGACGAACCCGTCGGGCATTCAGCGTCATCACCTCAGTGACGAAGCGCTGGAGGAAAACGCGCGGATGCTGGAGAACGTGCTGGATGATTATGGGGTCAAAGGCGAGATCGTCAGTGTCCGCCCCGGCCCTGTCGTCACGATGTACGAGTTGGAACCCGCACCGGGCCTGAAAGCCAGCCGCGTGATCGGGCTGGCCGATGATATCGCCCGGTCTATGTCGGCACTGTCCGCGCGGGTCTCGACCCTGCCCGGACGTTCGGTCATCGGCATCGAACTGCCCAACGAGAACCGCGAGATGGTGGTCCTGCGCGAAATCCTGGCAAGCCGCGATTTCGGCGACGGCACCCATGCGCTACCGCTGGCGCTGGGCAAGGATATCGGCGGAGACTCGGTCGTGGCCAACCTTGCCAAGATGCCCCACCTGCTGATCGCCGGGACGACCGGTTCGGGCAAGTCGGTGGCGATCAACACGATGATCCTGTCGCTGCTCTACAAGCTGACACCAGACGAATGCCGCCTGATCATGATCGACCCAAAGATGCTGGAACTTTCCGTCTATGACGGCATCCCGCATCTGCTGTCGCCGGTCGTGACCGACCCGAAAAAGGCGGTGGTTGCCCTGAAATGGGTCGTCGGCGAAATGGAGGACCGCTATCGCAAGATGTCCAAGATGGGCGTGCGCAACATCGCCGGCTACAACGGCCGGGTGAAGGACGCGCTGTCCAAGGGCGAGATGTTCAGCCGCACGGTCCAGACCGGGTTCGACGACGAAACCGGAGAACCCGTTTTCGAGACGGAAGAGTTCGAACCCAAGGCCATGCCCTATATCGTCGTCATCGTCGACGAGATGGCTGACCTGATGATGGTGGCCGGCAAGGAGATCGAAGCCTGCATCCAGCGTCTGGCGCAGATGGCGCGGGCTTCGGGCATCCACCTGATCATGGCCACGCAGCGGCCCTCGGTGGACGTCATTACCGGCACGATCAAGGCCAATTTCCCGACCCGGATCTCGTTCCAGGTGACGTCGAAAGTCGACAGCCGGACCATCCTGGGCGAGATGGGGGCCGAACAGCTGCTGGGGCAGGGCGACATGCTGTACATGGCTGGCGGCGCCAAGATCACTCGCTGCCACGGGCCGTTCGTGTCGGATGAAGAGGTCGAGGAGGTCGTGAACCACCTCAAGCAGTATGGCCCGCCCGACTATGTCGGCAGCGTGCTGGACGGCCCGTCCGAGGACAAGGCCGACAATATCGACGCGGTTCTGGGGCTGAACACCGGCGGTAACACCAATGGTGAGGATGCCCTGTACGATCAGGCGGTTGCCATCGTGATCAAGGATCGCAAGTGTTCAACCTCGTACATCCAGCGGAAACTTGCCATCGGCTACAACAAGGCTGCACGGCTGGTCGAGCAGATGGAGGACGAAGGCGTTGTTTCGGCAGCAAATCACGTGGGCAAACGCGAAATCCTCGTCCCGGAACAGTAGGATATTTAATAACAAGGGCAGAGCGCATATCTGTGTGTCATGAAACAGATTGCCTTTGCCCTTGCCCTTGCTTTGACTGCCCCTGCAGCCTGGGCCGCCGACAAGCTTCCCTTGTCGCAGATCTCGAACTATCTGAACGGATTGAAGGCCGTTCAGACGACGTTTACCCAAGTCAACGATGACGGATCGCTGAGTACCGGCAAGCTGTGGCTGCAGCGCCCCGGAAAGATGCGGTTCGAATACGATCCGCCCAACAGTGCGGTCGTGTTGGCCAATGCCGGCACGGTGATGGTGTTCGACCCCAAATCAAACCAGCCGCCTGAGCAGTACCCGTTGAAGCGCACACCGCTATCGCTGGTTCTGGCGCGCAACGTGAACCTGTCGCAGGCCAACATGGTAGTCGGCCATACATTTGATGGCACAGCCACGGTCGTCACCGCGCAGGACCCGAAAAACCCCGAGTCCGGGCGGATCGAGCTGATGTTCACGGCAAATCCGATCGAGTTGAGGAAATGGGTCATCTACGACAACGCCGGGGGTCAAACCACGGTGCTGCTGGGCCCCCTCAACGAAGATGTCAGAATCGACAGCGGCCTGTTTTCGAACAAGGCGCGGCGCGGGTCAGAAAACCGCTGACCCGCAGCTCTTTCAGTAGCGGCAGCTGGACAGCTGCGCCTGGTACATCTGCGCACGTGCGTCCACGTCATTGGCCACGTTCAATAGCCAGGTCTTGCCGTAATGGCTGCCGCGTGCGTAACCCGCGCGACCTTCGTGATACGCCAGATACTGGTTCCGCGTGTCGCTGGTCGAGATGCCGATCTTCTGACTGCTTTTGTTCATGTACCAACCGACGAAATCTGATGCGTCACGAATGCGGTCACGCTTGGCGCGCCGCTTCCCGGTTTCGCGCTGATATTCTTCCCAGGTTCCGTCCAGGGCCTGGCTGAAGCCATAGGCGCTGCTCTGACGGCCCATCGGAATAACCCCCAGAACATATTTGTGGGGCGTCCGCGCGTCGTGACGATAGCGGCTTTCTTGGTAGATGGTTGCCATCTGGACATGAACCGGGACACCCCATTTGCGTTCGGTGCTCTTGAACGCCTTGATCATGTCCGGCCGCTCGCGTGCGATGGCGCAAGCGTCATTGAGGTTGCTGGGCGGACGCTGTGCGCCGCCCCCACAGGATGCCAAAAACAGCACCCCGAAGAGTACGAGAAGTTTTCTGCTCATGTGCCTCGTGCCTTTTTTCTTTATTCTAGCGCAGATTGCAGGCCGAGGAAATCACAATCGTATAAGAAACCCTGCAGCAGGCCGTCGACTGTCAGGCATAGGTTCACAGACTGTTTCCGCGAATTTCAGATCAATGATTGGCAATTGCCGGCGGAAAGGTTTAGTAAGTGCCTTGGGGGCTGAGACAATGCTGAAGACAAATGCAAAGTACCGCCTGGGCCAGGTGGTTCGTCACAAGAAACATCCCTTCCGAGGGGTGATTTTTGACGTGGATCCGGAATTTGCGAACACCGAGGAATGGTACGAGGCAATTCCCGAAGACAGCCGCCCGATCAAGGATCAGCCGTTCTACCATTTGCTGGCCGAGAACGATCAATCCTTCTATGTGGCTTATGTATCAGAGCAAAATCTGATTGCCGACCAGTCTGGCGAACCTGTTGATCATCCTGATATTCCCAACATGTTCGGGCCGTTTCAGGACGGCAGCTATCCGCTGCACTTCCAACTGAACTGATACGGTGTTGACGCCGTTGCGGCGTCAGTAACCCAAAGCGCAACCATCCTTTCGGGGGTCGCTGGCGCCCTCCAATACTCCGCTTTGACGGATTCGGATCGCCTGGGCGCCGCCCAGAGGCGTTTCCGTTTCGACGACATTGTGCCCCATTTCCGACAATTGTTGCGCGACCCTGCGATCGTAACTGGGTTCGATCTTCAAGATCGAACCGTCGGCAAAAACGCGGGGTGCGTCGACGGCGTGCTGCAGCCCCAAGTCGAAATCCAGAAGGTTGGAAACCAGGCGCGCGTGGCCTGTCGGCTGATAGGCCCCGCCCATCACGCCGAACGGCATGGCTATCTGCCCGTTTTGCTTCAGTATCGCGGGAATGATTGTGTGCATCGGGCGCTTGCCGCCGCCCAGTTCGTTCGGATGTCCCGGTTCAAGGTTGAAACCACATCCGCGGTTCTGCAGGAGAATGCCAAACTTTTCCGAGGCGATGCCCGATCCGAAGCTGTGGAAGATGGAGTAGATCAGAGAAACAGCCATACGATCCCGGTCGACGACCGTGACATAAACCGTGTCCTTGTGCACCGCTTCGGTCAGCGGGGCGGCGGCGGTCATGGCGCGCCGGGGATCAATCAGCTCGGCCAGCTTTGCCGCCGTTTCCGGCGCCAGAAAATGTTCCATGCGCGACGACTGATCCGGGTCGGCGATGAACCGGTTGCGTGCATCGTAGGCCAGCTTGGTCGCCTCGGCTTCGATATGCGCCCGTTCGGCGCCCCACGGGTCCATGCCTGCAATGTCGAAATGCTTGAGGATGTTGAGAAGCAGGATCGCAGTCGCGCCTTGTCCGTTCGGCGGATGTTCCAGCAGTTCAGCGTTGCGGTAGTCACCTCCGACCGGTGAGGCTTCGATGAACTTTGTGTCGTGAAAGTCCGTGGCCGAATGGATCCCGCCTCGAGAATTCAACGCGGCCAGCATGTCATCGGCGATTTCGCCCTCGTAAAAGGCGTCACGCCCCCTTCGGGCCACGCGACGCAGGACTTCTGCCTGACCCGGAGCGCGAAACACCTGACCTGTCGTTGGGGCGCGGCCGTCGATCAGATAGTGATCCCGCGCTGCGCCCTGCAGCGTTTCGGCCCCGATCGACCAGTCATGCGCGACGCGAGGTGCAACCGGAACGCCCGTTTCGGCATAGTGAATTGCAGGTTGAAGAAGGGCCTCGATCCCCAATCGACCCTCGGCCTCTGACAGGTGGCAGAATGCGTCAACAGCCCCGGGGATCGTCACCGCTTCGGGGCCGTCAAGTGGCACCGCAGCCAACCCACGGGCCCGCAGATCTTCGGCCGAGGCGCCAGCGGGCGCCCGCCCGGATCCGTTCAGCGCGCGCACCTTCGTTTCGCCAGCGCGATTGTAAAGAACGAAACAGTCGCCACCCAGACCTGTCATCTGCGGTTCGCAGATGCCCAGAAGTACGCCCGCGGCAATGGCGGCGTCCATTGCGTTTCCGCCGCGGCCCAGAATATCCAGCGCCACCTTTGCAGCCAGCGGATGCGAGGTTGCGCACATCCCTTCGGTCGATAAAACCTCGGAACGGCCGGGGGCGTGGAAATCGCGCATGGAATGGGTCTCCTCCTGAACGCGTCGACACTAGGGTGCCGTTGGCTGATGTCCAGTCATTTCAAGGAGAAGGTCCTCGGCGCCGTTCACTGGGTGGGGGCTGTGACACATGGCGCCGAGGGAAGCTATCTGAGCTACCCCTTGTTTCTGCCGGTCGTTTGCGGCGCGACAATGGTCCGATCTGGGCGTTATTGTGGCCGATCCGCTTTTTTTGTGCGCTCAAACCGCAAGAATAGCAGGTTTTGGCCGTTTCTGCGGTCATACCGCACCTCGTCGGCCAATGTGCGGATCAGGAACCAACCGAATCCACCTTCGGGCAGGTTTGAAGTATCGGTTTCCACACTGGCGGGAATACCATCAGGCATCTTCAGGCCGGGCAAGGGGTGCCCGGTGTCAGTGATCTGGACCTCCAGGTAATCTTTGGAGTCCAGCACGGAAACCCGAACCATTCCGGGCGCGCGCTCAGCATAGGCGTGTTCGACAACATTGTTGATCGCCTCGGCCAACACGATCTTGATGTCGGCAGTCTTTTGCCCCGGCAAACCGAGATTCGACAGCCCCGCGTGCAACGAAGCGATGGCGCGGCTGGCCTCGGCTTCGACGGCAGGGAACGCCACTTCGAGTCGGCCGTCTTCGCAGTTGACTGTCACGCCATTTGCCCCCTGACGCTTCACTCCAACTCGGAGGCCAGCGCGTCATCCAAGTTGGGATGCAGTTTGAAAACCGTATCCATCCGCGTCAGCCGAAAAACCTTGGCCACGACAGGCTGCAATCCCGCCAGTTCCAGCCTGCGCCCATTTCCAAGTTGCTTCATGGACGCCACGATCGCGCCCAATCCACTGGAGTCTATGAACTCGACCGCAGACAGGTCCAGGATGATCCGACCGGCGCCATCTGCGGTTTGGGTCCGCATGTCTTCCTTGAACTGTATCGCCATGGCGGCGTCGATGCGGGCGGCGTCGACTGTGATGATCTGCGTCTCGCCTGTCGTTTTGCTGCTCAGTGCCACGTGACTCCCCTCGGATTCCGTCGATCGATCGTAGAAATACGCTAGACGGCATTTCTTACCATTCGGTATCCAAGCACTCGACAAAAGGAGGAGTCGTCACATGAAAGAGGTTGTGATCGCTGGTGCGGCCCGGACGCCGATGGGCGGGTTTCAAGGAATGTTCGACGGCGTGCCTGCGGCGGAACTGGGTGGCGTCGCCATTCGTGCGGCGCTTGAAAACGCCAGGACGCAGACGGTCGACGAGGTTTTGATGGGCTGCGTTCTGCCCGCCGGTCAGGGGCAGGCTCCGGCGCGGCAGGCAGGGTTTGCGGCAGGTCTGGGTGAAGAGGTGCCTGCAACCACACTGAACAAGATGTGCGGGTCGGGCATGAAGGCGGCGATGATGGCGTTCGATCAGATCGCGCTTGGCCATGCAGACTCGATGGTTGCGGGCGGGATGGAAAGCATGACGAATGCGCCCTACTTGCTGCCCAAGATGCGCGGCGGGGCACGTATCGGTCACGGCCAGGTGGTGGATCACATGTTCCTGGACGGGTTGGAAGATGCCTATGACAAGGGCCGCCTGATGGGCACTTTTGCCGAGGACTGCGCCGAGGCTTATCAATTCACCCGAGAGGCGCAGGACGAATACGCGTTGAAATCGCTGTCGAATGCGCTCGAAGCGCAGGCCAGCGGGGCCTTCTCGGACGAGATCGCAGCCGTCACGGTCCGAAGCCGCAAAGGTGAAATCATTCAGGATTCGGACGAGCAGCCCAAATCGGCGCGGCCGGAAAAGATACCGACGCTGAAGCCGGCATTCCGCAAGGATGGCACGGTGACGGCGGCCAATTCCTCGTCAATCTCGGATGGCGCGGCGGCGCTGGTTCTTGCCGCGGCTGACACGGCTGAGGCGCGCGGCCTGAATGTCCGTGCCCGCATCCTGGGCCACGCGAGCCACGCCCAGGCGCCCGGCCTTTTCACGACGGCTCCGGTCCCGGCCGCGCAGAAGCTGCTGGAACGGATCGGTTGGAGCAAGGACGACGTGGACCTGTGGGAAGTGAACGAGGCGTTTGCCGTTGTTCCGATGGCCTTCATGCACGAAATGGGCCTGCCGCGCGACAAGGTCAACGTCAACGGTGGCGCCTGCGCCCTTGGTCATCCGATCGGTGCCTCAGGTGCACGCATCATGGTGACGCTTCTAAATGCACTCGAGAAGCGTGGCCTGAAGCGCGGAGTGGCCGCGATCTGCATCGGAGGCGGCGAAGGCACCGCAATCGCGATCGAGCGGGTTTGACGCTTTGGCATTTTGCCATTAGCTGAACCGGGCCGCAGAGGTTGCGGCCCGGTTGCACATTGGAAATGACCCCATGAAAGCTGACTACGCGCTCTTGTCCAAAACCATCGAAGCCCTGACGGAAGGTGAAACTGACCAGGTCGCTCTGATGGCCACCGTCGCCTGCGAGGTGCATCACAGCGACGACCGCTTTGACTGGACAGGGTTTTACCGTGTGACCGAGCCGGAGTTGTTGAAGATCGGACCCTATCAAGGCGGGCACGGCTGTTTGGTCATTCCGTTCTCGCGCGGGGTCTGCGGGGCAGCAGCGCGCACCGGAGAGGTTCAGCTGGTCCCGGATGTGGATGCGTTTGAGGGGCACATTGCCTGCGCCTCGTCGACCCGGTCCGAATTGGTTCTGCCGGTGCGGGATTCTGCGGGGCAGGTCATCGGGGTCTTTGATATCGACAGCGATCAGCCCGATGCGTTCGAGCAGGCCGATGCCGATGGGTTGTCGCGTATCCTTGCGCAGGTTTTCGGGCGTCTGTAGAACCTTTATCCCGGTTCGATTCCCGAGGCTTTGAGCTGAGAGTCCGGCTCCACGTGAATGATGGTCCGGGCCTCGGGCAGCTTTTCGGCGATTGCATCTTCGATCGCGTCACAGATGTCGTGGGCGTCACCGACTGTCATGTTGCGATCGACGACCAGATGAAATTCGATGAACACGGCTTTGCCGGCCCGTCGGGTGCGCAGATCGTGGATCTGCAAGGCTCCCTGAGACGAGTTCCGAACGGCGGCCTCGATGATGTCCGTGTCCTCGGTGTGGGCAGCTGAATCCATCAGATCTCCGGCCGAATGGAAAATGACCTTCCAACCTTCGCGCAGAATATTCGCGGCCACCAGAATGGCCAGCAACGGGTCAAGAACGGCCCAGCCTGTGAGCAATACCAGGATCAGTCCCAACAAGACCCCGGCCGAGGTCCAGACGTCGGTCATCAGGTGGCGCCCATTGGCGGTCATGGCCGGCGAGCGCCGTTTCTGACCCGCCGAGATCAAGACGCGGGCCCAGACCAGGTTCAGGACCATGGCCGCTGCGTTCACGGCCAGTCCGATCGGTCCGAGCTGGTCGAGGTGAGGCGCGAACAAGGCGCCCCAGGCTTCCTGAATGATCAGGATTGCGGCGAGAACGATCAGGGTCCCCTCGGCGATGGCCGAGAAGTTCTCGGCCTTGTGATGTCCGAAAGGGTGATTGCTGTCGGCAGGACGCTCTGCCATCCGAATGGCAAACCACGCCAGCAGCGCGCCAACCACGTTGACCAAAGACTCCATTGCGTCGGAATACAGAGCGACCGACCCGGTCAAATGCCATGCCAGGACCTTGAGCAGCAGCACCAGCAGGGACACCGCCACTGACCCGATGGCCAGCGCCTGGGACGAAGTTCTGTCAATCATGTGCAACCATTGCCCGATCGCACTGCCAAATGCCAGTTTCAAACAGAACTGTAGGTGAGGAACAGGTAGATCGCGCCCGCCTGCAGAGCCGTAATGGCATACAGCACAGTCGTCAGCCGCTTTTTCCGGGTCTTGTGCCCGAATATCCAGCGACCCAACAAAGCTGCGGGGCTGCCGCCCAACAGCGCCAGTTGCAAAAGCCACTTCTCCGGGACACGCCGCCTGCGTCGGATCGCCCGCAGCTTGTCCCAGCCGAACACCAGCAAAGTCAACGCGTTGATGGCCCAGAAATACAGAATGACGATCCACATTCCGCAGCCATAGCGTGGAAGGATCAGGATCGGTAGTGAAAAATCTCTTGGAATTTTCACCGATTCGGGACATCGTGAAAAATGTGACGTAAATTTCATGAATCGGGGGTGGTAGCGTGAACGACCGGGCCCATATCGCTGCGACGCTGGGGGCGGACATTCGCGCGCTGCGCAAGGCGCGCGGGCTGACGCTGACCGATATCGCTTCGCGGTTGGACCGGTCGGTGGGCTGGCTCAGCCAGGTCGAGCGCGATTTGTCTGCTCCGTCGATCTCGGATCTGCGCCTGATCGCGGAATGCCTGGGCGTGCCGATGTCGATGCTGTTCGCCCATACCGGCGTTCTGGCCGGGGAACAGGGCTATGTGGTGCGCGCCGGTTCGCGCCGGCCGATGGGGTCGGGCGAGGAAGGGCTGATCGAGGAATTGCTGTCGCCTGACCTGACCGATGATTTCGAGATGGTGCATTCCACCTTTGAGCCCCATTCCCGGATGCAGACCCCGGCCAACCGTCCGACGCAGGAGGTTGGATACATGATCTCGGGCCGTCTCGACCTTACGATCGGAGGCCGAAATTTCACCGTCGGCGTCGGGGACAGCTTTCGGATCAAGCACGAACCCTATCAATGGGCGAACCCTTACGACGAACCCGCCGTGGCCGTCTGGGTGATTGCTCCGCCGGTGTACTGATGAGCTTTGAGGCCTGGACCATATTCGCGCTGTTCTGGGTGGTGTTCGTGACCACGCCGGGTCCGAATGCGGTGAATTGTATCTCGAACGGGATGAGCCTGCCATTTCCCAAGGCGATGCTTGGGGTTCTGGCGATCCTGACCCAGGCCAGCGCCTTTCTGATCCTGTCGGCTCTGGGGGTGACAGCCCTGATCGCGGCCTCGCCAACCGGGTTTTTTGTGGCCAAGCTGATCGGGGCGGGGTTCCTGATCTGGATGGGACTCCGGGGGTGGATGAACGCCGCGCGTCCCGCGCCGGCCAGCCAGCGCCCGGCCCGCCATGTCTATCTCCATGCCTTGGCCGTCGCCACGATCAATCCAAAGAGCGTCGCAGGTTACCTGGCCGCGTTTTCCCAGTTCGTGCAGCCTGATGTGCCGATCTGGCAGCAAATGGCGATCATCATGCCGACGGCGCTGATCATCACGACGCTCAGCTACACCGGGTTCACACTGTTGGGTGCGGTGATGGGGCGGGCGGCGCTGGGCGCCGTGTTCAACGTCTGGGTGCGCCGCGTCATGGCCACCTGTTTCATCATTTATGGCGTCCTGCTGGGAACCAGCGCGGCACCTGCAGGAAAGGGATAGAACCATGCAAAAAGGATCGTGCCTTTGCGGTTCGGTGGCCTTCACGATCAACGGAGAGCTGTCACCGCCCTCGGCCTGCCACTGCGGGCAATGCCGTCGGCAGTCTGGGCATTATTGGGCCTCGACCGCGACCCACCAGGACAACCTGACCCTGAACAGCAGCGATACTCTGGGATGGTTTCAGGCTTCGGACACGGCCCGGCGTGGTTTCTGCAAGGCATGCGGAAGCTTTCTGTTCTGGCAGCACAAGGACGAAGACACGATTTCGGTTTCGATGGGGGCTCTGGACCAGCCCACTCAGTTGAAACTGGCCCGCCACATCTTCGTGGCGGACAAGGGCGACTACTACGACATCACGGATGAACTGCCCCAAAGGGCACAATGACAGGGATCTAGAAACATGAGCGATTTTCCGACCAAGGCCCGCGTGGTCATCATCGGCGGCGGCGTCGTAGGGGCGTCCTCGCTGTACCATTTGGCCAAAAAGGGCTGGGCCGACTGCGTTCTGCTGGAAAAGAACGAGCTGACCGCAGGCTCGACATGGCACGCGGCGGGCAACGTGCCGACCTTCTCGACCTCGTGGGCGATCATGAACATGCAGCGCTATTCGACCGAGCTGTATTCACGTCTTGGCGAAGAGGTCGACTACCCGATGAACTACCACGTGTCCGGCTCGATCCGTCTGGCGCACAGCAAAGAGCGGATGCAGGAGTTCCAGCGGGCCATGTCGATGGGCCGCTATCAGGGGATCCCGATGGAAATGTGGACGCCGGAGCAGGCCAAGGAACGCTACCCGTTCCTGGAAACTCATGATCTTGAGGGCGTTCTCTATGACCCGACCGATGGGGACATCGACCCTGCGCAGCTGACCCAGGCGCTGGCCAAGGGCGCACGCGACATGGGGCAGAAGATCATCCGGTTCTGCCCGGCCACGGGCGTGACCCAGCATGACGACGGCACCTGGACCGTCCACACCGAAAAGGGCGACATCGACTGCGACTATGTCGTCAACGCCGCCGGCTACTACGCGCAGCGTGTGGGCGAATGGTTCAAACCCTTTGGCGGCCGCACCGTACCCGCGATGGTCATGAGCCACCAGTATCTGCTGACTGACGAGATCCCTGAGGTCGAAGCCTGGTCGAAGGAAAACGGCGGCAAGCTGCCGCTGCTGCGCGACGTGGATATCTCCTACTACCTGCGACAGGAAAAGCACGGCTTCAACCTTGGCCCATACGAGCCCAATTGCAAGGGCCACTGGATGACCGAGGACGACCCGATGCCTGAGGATTTCAGCTTCCAGTTGTGGAACGACGATCTGGACCGGATCGAGGACATCGTCACTGACGCAATGGAGCGGGTGCCGCTGATGGCGACCTCGGGCGTGGGCCGCGTGATCAACGGGCCGATCCCCTATGCGCCCGACGGCCTGCCGCTGATCGGGCCGATGCCCGGCGTCAAGAACGCCTTCGAGGCGCATACCTTCACCTTCGGCATCGCCCAAGGCGGCGGTGCAGGCAAAGTGCTGGCCGAATGGATCGTGGATGGTGCCACCGAATGGGACATGTGGGCCGTCGATCCGCGACGCTACACCGATTACACCGATCAGGACTACTGCAACCAGAAGGGCATGGAGGTCTACGGCAACGAATACGCCATGCACTTCCCCCATCACGAATGGCCCGCCGCGCGCGACAAGAAGCTGTCGCCCGTGCATGCCAAGGTCAACGAACTGGGCGGCGTCATGGGGGCCTACAACGGCTGGGAGCGCGCCAACTGGTTCGCGCAGCCGGGCGACGACACCTCCGAGGAAAGCACCCACACCTGGGGCCGCTCGGGTCCGTGGGAGCAGCGGATCAAGGAAGAATGCGAGGCCGTGCGCGACCATTGCGGCGTGCTCGACCTGCCGGGTTTCTCGCGCTTTGTCGTCAAGGGCGAAGGCGCGGCCGAGGCGCTGCGCGGGCTGGTCACCGGCGGCCTGCCCAAGGTGGGGCGGATCAACCTCGTCTACATCGCCGACAATCGCGGCCGCATCCTGACCGAGATGTCCTGCATGCGCCTGGGCGAGGATGAGTTCGTGATGATCACCGCCGCCACCGCGCAATGGCACGACCGCGACATCCTGATGAACGCAATGCCCGCGGGCGTCGCGGTCGAGGACGTGACCACCACCCGCGACACGCTGATCGTGACCGGTCCGAAATCGCGTGAGATCCTGTCGGGCCTGACCGATGCCGACCTCTCGCTGGGCTGGCTGACCCATCAGGCGGCCACCGTGGCCGGACAGCCCGCCCACCTGATCCGCGTATCCTTTGCCGGCGAGTTGGGTTGGGAGGTGCATGCATTAAACGAGCACATGCCCGCGATCTATGACGCGATCCTCGCCGCCGGGGCCAAGCCGTTTGGCATGTATGCGCTGAACTCACTGCGTATCGAGAAGGGCTATCGCGCATGGAAGGGCGATCTCAGCACCGACTACTCGCTGCTCGAAGGCGGGCTGGAGCGCTTCATCAAGTTCGACAAGCCGCAGGATTTCCCCGGCAAGACCGCGTTGCTGGCGGAAAAGCAGCGTGGAGCGAAGAAGTCTTTCGTTACTCTGGTCGTCGAGGCCGGTGACTGCGATGCGCCTTACATGTCCTGCATCTGGCAGGGCGATCAGATCGTGGGCGAGACCACATCGGGCGCCTGGGGCTATCGTGTCGGCAAGTCCGTCGCGCTGGGTATGATCAAGGCCGATCTGGCCAACCCGGGCACCGAGCTTGAGGTGGAAATCTACGGCGAAAAGTGTCGCGCCGTGGTACAGGAGGATCAGCCGCTGTGGGATCCCGCAAACGAGCGGCTGCGCGCCTGACACAAGGAGGCCCATATGCGCCCGCGATATTCCAAGCAGGGACCCGGTGAGGGTCCCAACTATGACTGGGAGAATGACCATACCTTCGTGAAGGTTTCCGGTCAGGACACGGGCGGGGCCTACACCCTGATGGAAGACAACTTGAAGGCCAGCTTCGCGCTTGGCCTTCATCGCCACGACAGCCACGCCGAGACATTCTATTTCCTTGAGGGCGCCGTGGATTTCTACGTCGACGGAGATTGGCACCTGTGCACGCCGGGCACCACCATGCATGTTCCGCCGGGTGTGCCGCATGCCTGCCGCGTCGCCGACAACAAACCGGCACGAATGCTCATGATCTTTCAACCCTCCGGGTTTGACGGTTTCCTTGCGGAACTGGCAACCATGACCCAGGCAGATTCTGAGGACGAGGCCAAGATGGCCGATCTGAATGCCCGCTACGACATCGTGCCGATGGGGCCGGTGCCGCCCCATCCCGACGACCAGACCTGAGAAGCCAGCGAAATGAATGCTCCAAAGACGATGTGCGGTGTCTATCTGACAGGTCACGGTGGTCCAGAAGTTCTGGAATGGCGCGAGGATATTCCGGTTCCAGTACCCGGGCCCGGGCAGGTTCTGGTCCGCGTGGTCGCGGCAGGCGTCAACAACACCGACATCAACACGCGGATCGGATGGTATTCCTCGGACGTCACCGGCGCGACGGACGCGGTTGACCAAGAGGTCGAAGCCGGCGGGTGGGGCGGCGCGCTGTCCTTTCCCCGCATTCAAGGCGGAGATCTTTGCGGCATAGTCGAGCAGATCGGGCCGGGTGCCGGCTTCAAACCGGGGCAACGCGTGACCTGCCCGATCAACCTGCCGCGCCCGCGCCCGGGTAACCCGACAGGCTTCATCGCGCTTGGGTCCGAGATCGACGGGGCTTTTGCGCAATACTGCCTGCTCGAGGCGGATGACCTCTATGACGTGACCGCCTCACCGCTGTCGGATGTGGAAATCGCCGCCATCCCCTGTGCGTTTGGCACGGCCGAGAACCTGTTGACCCGCGCCTGCGTGACGGCCGGGCACAAGGTGCTGATCACCGGCGCCTCGGGCGGCGTCGGGCTGGCGGCCGTGCAATTGGCAGCCTTGCGGGGAGCAACCGTCTGGGCGGTGACCAGTGCGGCCAAGGCCGAAGTGGTGCGGGCGCAGGGTGCGGCTGGGACGTTCGACCGCGACACGCCGCTGCCGCCGGACAGCTTTGACGTGGTGATCGACGTAGTCGGCGGCCCGGCCTTTCCCGGACTGATCCGGACGCTGAAGCCGGGCGGCCAATATGCCGTGTCCGGGGCCATCGCCGGCCCGATCGTGCAGGCCGACCTGCGCGAGATCTACCTGCGTGACATCACGATCCACGGCTGCACCCATCAGGCTTTCGAGGTCTTCGGCCGGTTGGTCGAGTTGATGAACGCGGGTCGGATCAAGCCGTTGATTTCCAAGACTTACCCGCTGCGCGAGATCGTGCAGGCGCAGACGGACTTTCAATCAAAGACCCTGCCCGGAAAGCTGGTTCTCATACCGTAAGGAGGCACCGAGATGGCAGACATCACGCTGTTGGATGGTTCGATCGGTCAAGAGCTGGTCAAACGTCGTGGCGAACAGCCAACCGCCTTGTGGTCAACCCGCGTAATGATCGACGAGCCGGGGTTGGTCGGAGACATCCATCGGGATTATTTTGACTGCGGGGCAACCGTCGCCACGACAAACACCTACGCCGTGCACCGCTCTCGCCTCGTACGAGCGGGGATCGAGGACCAGCTGGAGCAACTTATTGATGCGGCTCTGACACAGGCCGAACTGGCGTGCGATGGGCGGGTGGGGCGTATCGCCGGCGCGCTGGGCCCCTTGCTGGCCACCTATCGCCCCGATTTGAACCCCGATCCCGACGAGGCCGCGCGGAAATTCTCGGAACTGGTGCGATTGATGCAGAACCGGGTGGACCTGTTTCTGATCGAAACCGTCTCGTCCGTGACCGAGGCCGAAGGCGCCCTGCGTGGAACTGAAGGCTGTGGCAAGCCGGTCTGGCTGGCCCTGTCGGTCATGGACGAGGACGGTACGCGGCTGAGGTCGGGCGAACCGCTGGGCGCGATCGCGCCACTGGTCGAACGCTTCGATCCCCAGGCGGTTCTGATCAATTGCACCCGGCCCGAGGCGGTGCCCGCGGCGCTGGAGATCCTTGCGGAACTTGAAAAGCCCTACGGTGCCTACGCGAATGGTTTCACCCGGATTTCCGACGGCTTCCTGAAAGACGCTCCGACAGTCGACGCGCTGGAGGCGCGCCACGATCTGGACCCGTCGGCCTATGCCGTACATGCGATGAGTTGGGTTGACCAAGGGGCCACGATCATCGGTGGATGCTGCGAAGTGGGCCCTGAGCACATCGAAGCTTTGGCCAACGCCCTGCGCTCGGCCGGGCACAGGATCGTGTGAGTGGCGGGTATGGCGGAGAAACCGGACCCTGGAAAACCCGAAGGCGTCAAGGCGCAGTGGCATTTTGACATCATCACCGCGCCGGGCTTCGTTCTGCTGGAACTGGCGTCGGTGGTGGATGTGCTTCGTCTTGCCAATCGGGTTTGCCCGCACCCGCCGTTCACTTATGCCTATCGGTCGCTCAAGGGAGGGACCATCGTCAGTAGCAGCGGCGCCAGCATTCCGACCCAGCCCGTTACGCGCCAACCGGACGCCGACTATCTGTTCGTGATCGGCAACACCGACCCGGACCAGCCCGAGCTGTCGCTGGGCCGGGTTGTGTCCGACTATACCTATCGCGGTGCGCAGGTCTTTTTGCTGGCCGAGGCCGCCAGCCGATACATCGACGAACACGGAACGCCCGACATGGCAACACATTGGGAAAACGCGTCGATCTTCCGCGAACGCGGTGCCCGGTTCGAGGCTAAGCTTTCGATCGCGACCGAGCAGGGCCCGGTCGTGACCTGCGCGGGAATGGGGGCCACGGCCGATATTGCTTTGGCGGTGATCGGGCGTCACATCTCGGGGCCGGCCAAGATGACGGTGGCTGACATCATGCTGCACGAACACATCCGCGACTTTTCGTCGTTGCAGCCGTTTTCGGGCGCCAAGACGACAACGACCGGGGACGCCCGGCTGGATCAGTGCATCAAGTTGATGCAGGCCAATATCGAAGATCCGTTACCCATCAATCAACTGGTCGAAGAGCTTGGAATGTCGAACCGCTCGCTGGAGCGCAAATTCAAAACGTTTTTTGGCACCACACCGAATGGGTTCTACCGGGAGATGCGGTTGGCCAAGGCCAACAACCTGCTTTTGAATACCACTATGAGCGTGCGCGAAATCGGCCTCGCCTGCGGCTTTCCCAACGGGTTCTCATCCGTCTACAAAAGCTTTTTCGGGATCACGCCATTCGCTCTGCGCCGCCAGAAACGCCAATCGGCGCTGCGGTGATTTTTGTGCCGCAGTTGACGTTTTTGCTGCATTTTTTGTCGCCTGTTCGTGGCACTCTGACGCCGACTCGAGATTGGAGGCTTCGGAATGGTTGATCTTCCCAGCAAGGCCCGCGTGGTGATCATCGGTGGCGGTGTGATCGGATGCTCGGTGGCCTATCACCTGACCAAGAAAGGCTGGAACGACGTTGTTCTGCTGGAGCGCAAGCAGCTGACCAGCGGCACGACCTGGCACGCGGCCGGCCTGATCGCCCAACTGCGCGCCACCGCGAACATGACCAAACTGGCGAAATACAGCCAGGAACTCTATGGCGCGCTCGAGGAGGAAACCGGCGTCGCCACGGGCTTCAAACGCTGTGGCTCGATCACCGTGGCGCTGACGGATGAGCGCAAGGAAGAGATCTACCGCCAGGCCGCCATGGCCCGCGCCTTCGGGGTCGAGGTCGAGGAGATCTCGAACGAGCGGGTGGCCGAGCTTTATCCGCATCTGAATCTGGATGGGGTCAAGGGCGCCGTCTATCTGCCGCTGGACGGCCAGGGCGACCCGGCCAATATCGCGCTGGCGCTGGCCAAGGGTGCCCGTCAGCGCGGCGCCGTCGTCAAGGAACGGGTCAAGGTCACCGAGATCGCAAAGCAGGGCCGCAAAGTTACCGGCGTCGACTGGGTGGCGGATGATGGCAGCGCCTCGGGCCATATCGAGTGTGACATGGTGGTCAACTGCGCCGGCATGTGGGGGCATCAGGTGGGGCGCATGGCGGGCGTGAACGTTCCGCTGCATGCCTGCGAGCATTTCTACATCGTGACAGAGGGCATCGACGGCCTGACCCAGCTTCCGGTTCTGCGGGTGCCGGACGAATGCGCCTATTACAAGGAGGACGCCGGGAAAATCCTGCTGGGCGCCTTCGAGCCCAACGCCAAGCCCTGGGCGATGGACGGCATCCCCGACAGTTTCGAGTTCGACCAACTGCCCGAGGATTTCGACCATTTCGAACCGATCCTCGAGGCCGCCTGCAACCGCATGCCGATGCTGGCCGAGGCGGGCATCCATACCTTCTTCAACGGGCCGGAATCCTTCACTCCCGACGACGCCTATCACCTTGGCCTTGCGCCCGAGATGGACAATGTCTGGGTCGCCGCCGGGTTCAACTCGATCGGGATCCAGTCTGCGGGCGGCGCGGGAATGGCGCTGGCGGAATGGATGGACTCGGGTGAAAAACCCTTTGACCTGGGCGACGTGGACATCAGCCGGATGCAGCCATTCCAGGGCAACAAGCAGTATCTATTCGAGCGGTCCAAGGAAACGCTGGGCCTGCTCTATGCCGACCACTACCCCTATCGGCAAAAGGCCACGGCGCGCGGCGTGCGCCGGACGCCGTTCCACCACCACCTGAAAGAAAACGGGGCCGTCTTTGGCGAGCTGGCCGGCTGGGAGCGCGCGAACTGGTTTGCCAATGAGGGGCAGGAACGCGAATACCGCTACAGTTGGAAGCGCCAGAACTGGTTCGAGAACTCGGCCGCCGAACACCGCGCAGTGCGCGAGAACGTGGGCATGTATGACATGTCCTCGTTCGGAAAAATTCGGGTCGAAGGCCCCGATGCCCAGGCTTTCATGAACTATATCGGTGGCGGCGACTACGCGGTTCCAAACGGCAAAATCGTCTACACCCAATTCTTGAACCGGCATGGCGGGATCGAGGCAGACGTGACCGTGACCCGCCTTTCCGAGACCGCCTATCTGGTCGTGACCCCGGCGGCGACGCGACTGGCCGACCAGACTTGGATGATGCGTCATTCGGGCAATTTCAATGTGGTCATCACCGATGTCACGGCCGGCGAAGGCGTTCTGGCGGTGATGGGGCCCAACGCGCGGACGTTGCTTGAAAAAGTTTCGCCCAACGACTTCTCGAATGCGGCAAACCCATTCGGCACCGCGCAGGAAATCGAGATCGGAATGGGCCTGGCACGCGTTCACCGCGTGACCTATGTGGGCGAACTTGGGTGGGAGGTCTACATGTCGTCGGATATGGCCGGGCACGTTTTCGAAACGCTGCACGAGGCTGGGCAGGACATGGGCCTGAAGCTGTGCGGTATGCACATGATGGACAGCTGCCGGATCGAAAAGGGATTTCGTCACTTCGGTCATGACATCACCTGCGAAGATCACGTGGTGGACGCCGGTCTCGGCTTTGCCGTCAAGGTGGACAAGGGGTGTGATTTCATTGGCCGAGATGCGGTAATTGCCCGCAAGGACAGCGGCCCCCACAGCCGCCTGGTGCAATTCAAGCTGACCGACCCTGAACCGCTGCTGTTCCACAACGAACCGATTATCCGCGATGGCGAATATGTGGGTTACATCAGCTCAGGAAACTATGGCCACACTTTGGGTGGCGCGATCGGCATGGGTTATGTCCCCTGCAAGGGCGAAAGCGCGGCCGACGTGCTGTCCTCGACATACGAGATTGACGTCTGTGGAGTTAAGGTCCGCGCCGAGGCGTCGCTCAAACCCATGTACGATCCGAAATCCGAACGTGTGAAGGTCTGATGGCGGGTTGGGGGCGTTGCTCCCACTAAGTTGCAGAGCGCCGGACGGAGGTTCTTGACGAGGCCTCTGTCTGGCCACGACTTTAGCGAAAAACAAAGCAGAGCCGAACATGGTTCTGCCGGTCGCACACCGGACGATAGGGCCGCCGACTCATCACAATTCGTTATGGGCGTCTTCAAGCTTTTCTGAGTTTCAATGGCAAAGGACTTTGCCTAAAGACGGGAGGTATCAGCTGGAGACCATTCATGGCCGAGCGCCCGACCCAAACCCAGAACACGGATTCGCCAAAAGGCCTTGCGCTGGCTGTTACGGCGTATGTCCTTTGGGGTTTTCTGCCGCTCTACATGAAGGCAATGGCGCATATCGGTCCCGTCGAAATCGTGGCGCATCGCATCATCTGGTCGGTGCCGGTGGCCGGGTTGTTGCTGGTCGCGCTGGGGCGAACCGGTGATCTGAAGGCGGCGCTGCGTGATCCGCGCATGTTGGGAATGGCATGTCTGACGGCGGCCCTGATTTCGGTGAACTGGGCTATCTACGTCTGGGCGATCGCCAGTGGCAACGCTCTGGACGCGGCGCTGGGGTATTACATCAACCCGCTTTTCAGCATAGCGCTGGGAGCGATCCTGCTGCGCGAGTCCCTGACCCGAACACAGTTAATTGCCGTGGGGCTTGCCGCCTTGGGCGTTCTGGTTCTGGTGGTCGAGGCCGGCCGTCTGCCATGGGCGGCGCTGGGGTTGATGGTCAGCTGGGGATTTTATGCGTTCTTCAAGCGCTCGTTGCCCATCGGACCAAACCAGGGATTCCTGCTCGAGGTTCTGATTTTGCTGGTTCCTGCGCTGGCTTATGTGACCTGGTTGGGCGTGCAGGGCACCGGACATTTTGGAGGCGCCGCAACAGATACCATGCTGTTGGCCGGGGCGGGTATCGTGACCGCCGTTCCGCTGCTGGTCTATGCCAACGGGGCCAAGCTGGTGCGACTTTCGACCATGGGCATCCTGCAGTACATCGCGCCGACCATGATATTCATCACGGCGATCACGTTGTTTGGTGAGCAGATCGACCGCGGGCGCATGATTGCCTTTCCGCTGATCTGGGCCGCACTGGTTGTCTATTCAGTGCCCATGATCCGTCAGGTGCGCGGTCAGACCTGATCGAGGATCATTCGCGCGGCCTGCTCTGCCCAAAGCCGATAGGCTTTGGGGCTTGGGTGATAGCCGTCCACAGCCGCCAGGGCCGGATCGTCGGGCAGGTGCAGCGCCAGATGCCGGGCCTTGGGGAAGCTCGCGATCACCTCTCTCAGCCCTTCGTCAAGGCGCGCGGATTGGCGTCCCAAAATCCATGCCAAGGGCTGTGGTAGCGCCGGGAACCGATCCATCTGCGGGACGCCCGTCACGATCACAGTTCGCACGCCCAGATCGACGGAAAGCAAGCGCATCAACTCGGCCTGTTGACGTTTGAACCGGTTGCAGGTCACGGCTCGGGTGACGTCGTTGACGCCCAAGGCCGTAACAGCCGCGTCAAACTGGCCTTCGATCCTGCGCAGGTCTTCGATCGCGTTACCGGTCGTGTGGCCGGTCGTTGCGACAAGGCGCCACTCAACGCTGAACTGGCGGCTGAGCAGTTTCACCAACTGGCCCGACAGCGCCTGTTCCTGAGTGCCTGCCCCAACGCCTGCGGCTGAACTGTCGCCGGCGATCAGCAGGCGCAGTCTCGGCCCGCGGCCTTGCCGGCCCTCACGCGCACCGGAAGGTTCGGGCAGCTGCACGGCCCTTCGTCGCACCAGCAGAGCCTGTGCCGCCAGCACCGGCAGCAGCGGAACTCTCAGAAGCTGATCGGCGGCAATGGGCACGGGTGGCTCAGCTCAAAGCGTTCCGAAATTCCAGGAACCGGGGGTCTTTCATGACGCGCGCCATCATGGCCTCGCGCAGGGCGCCAACGGTCTTGTAGGGACGCATGGCGACTTCGAATGTCTGAATCAGCCCGTCATCGTTGAGCTTGATCAGGTCAACGCCAACAGCGTCCAGTTCACCCACCTTGCATCGAAACTCCAATGCCCAGTCTTTGCCATCGCCCATGATCCGGCGGTAGCGAAACTCGGAAAAAACCTGTCCAACATGACCCAAAACCGCCGCCACCGGGGCGCGGCCTGTCCAGGTGCTGTAGTAGGTCGGCGGAAGGAACTGCACGTCTTCGGCCAGCAATTCATGGATCAGGCTCTCGTCGCCCTTGGCGACCACTTCCTGCATTCGTTCGATCGTCGGGTGCATGTCATCTCCTCTGCCTGGCGCGAGAGTTGCCGAGAAGCCTTCTTATCGCAAGGACGACGTTGCGAGAGGCGGCGCCCTGCGATAGGCAGCGCGCATGAGCGATACCTATGATCCCCCCAAAACGCCGCTGGACGTGCTGCACGAGGATGCGCAGGTGATCGTGGTGAACAAGCCGTCGGGCCTGCTGTCGGTGCCCGGCCGGGGAGAGCACTTGGCGGATTGCCTGCTGGTCCGTGTGCAGGCCGCATTCCCGCAGGCCTTGCTGGTCCACCGGTTGGATCGCGATACCTCAGGCGTCATGATCTTTGCCCAGACACCGCACGCTCAACGGTATCTGGGACAGCAATTCGAAAACCGGCAGACACGAAAAACCTACGTCGCCCGTGTGTGGGGCCGGGTGGAACCAAAGACCGGTACGGTAGACTTGCCGTTGATCGTGGATTGGCCCAACAGGCCGCGCCAGATGGTGTGCCACGAGACCGGAAAGCCGGCGGTCACGGATTGGCGGGTCGTCCGATACGACGGCGACACGACCCGCGTTCGCCTGTTTCCAAAAACCGGTCGCTCGCACCAGTTGCGTGTCCATATGCAGGCACTGGGCCATCCGATCCTGGGCGACCCGTTCTATGCCGAAGGACCGGCGCGCGATTTCCCCAGGCTGATGCTTCATTCCGAGGAATTGCGCGTCAAACACCCCGAGGATGGCATATCGATGAAATTTCGCGCTCTGCCGGATTTCTGAGCGCCTTGGGGGCGGCGGGTATTCGCCGATCTCACGTTTTTGTCGCTTGAGCCTGTTTGTGTCAGGCGTGCTATAATCACGTCAAACACGTAACCCGGAAAAACGGGTGCAGGAGCAGAAGGTGAACCCATGAAAATTTCCAGATTCTTGCTGCCGGTCGGGCTGAGCGCCGCATTTGTGCTGGGGGCTTGTACCGACCCCGGTACATTGCGGGTTCAGGACGACCCGAACCAGAACGCCAAGCAGGGAGCGTTGTTGGGCGGTCTGATTGGCGCCGGAGTTGGTGCCATCGCCAATGACTCGAACCCTGGGCTGGGTGCCGTTGCCGGTGCGGCCATCGGTGCTGCCGGCGGCGGGTTGATCGGCAACCAGTTGGACCGGCAGGCAGCCGAACTGCGTCAGCAACTGGCCAATGACGGTATCACCATCGTCAACGCCGGAGACCGGCTGATCGTCACGGTTCCGAATGACATCACCTTTGACACCGACAGCGCCACGGTCCGGCCTGCACTGAGAGCGGATTTGGTCCGCGTGGGGCAAAACCTGGTGAACTATCCCAACTCGAACGTACAGATCATCGGGCACACCGACAGCGATGGTGAAGCCGGCTACAATCAGATCCTGTCCGAACGCCGCGCCAATGCGGTGGCGGATGTTCTGCAGGCCAATGGCGTCAGCTATGCGCGCATCGCCACGATCGGCCGCGGTGAAAACCAACCGATCGCCTCGAACCTGACGCCCGAGGGCAAGGCGCAGAACCGCCGGGTCGAGATCGTGATCGTGCCCAGCGGCAACGCCTGAGCCGATCAACTGCCAACCGACGGGGGCCGCCGCAAGCGGCCCCTTTCTTTTTTGCACATTGACTGCGCGTCAGGCGGGCTATGGTTTGCGGTCGGGATGACTAAACTGCAGCCGAAACACATGACGGAGATATCCTGATGTCCGAACCGATCCTTCTGGGCCTGTCCGGCTCGTTGCGGCAGAACGCCACCAATCGACGCCTGATCCGTGAAGCGGCGCGCCTGTTCGGCGCGGGAACGTTCATCGAAGCTGATCTGAACCTGCCACTCTATGATGGAGATGCTGAGGAGGCCGACGGGATCCCGGCCGAAGTTCAGATCCTGGCGGATCAGATCGCCGGTGCCCATGCGGTGGTCATTTCCACTCCGGAATACAACAAAGGGCCGTCAGGCGTTTTGAAAAACGCGCTGGACTGGGTCAGCCGGACCAAGGGCAATCCCTGGGCCGACAAACCGGTTGCGGTGATGTCCGCGGCGGCGGGCCGGGCCGGCGGCGAACGGGCGCAGATGATCCTGCGGTCTTTCATGGTGCCGTTTCAGCCGCGCATCCTGCAGGGCCCCGAAATTCATCTGGCCGACAGCTCGAACGAGTTCGACGATGCAGGTCGGTTGCGCAGCGACCGGTACGAACGGACGCTGGGCCAGTTGATGGAGAAGCTGCGGGCCGAAGCAGGTTTCTGAGCCTTGTCCGGCTGGCCGAGCCTGCTTAGGGTGCGGCCATGACGGATCAAGCTTCCTCGGAAATTCAATACGACGTGATGGACCCTGCCCGGGCGGCGGCGTTTCAGGTCGCGTTGGGGCAGGCACCTTCGATCGGCATGGGCACGTCGCTGCCGCCGTTCTTTCACCAGCTGTATTTCTGGTCACCGCGCCCGCCCGAGGGCTTGGGGCGCGACGGCCATCCCGCGGTGGGCGGAGGGCTGGTTCCCGATCTCGGTCTTCCGCGTCGGATGTGGGCCGGTGGGCGACTGCGGTTCGCCGCTCCGCTGATCGCTGGCACACCAGCCGAACGCCGCTCGACCTTGAGCAATGTGAGCACCAAGACCGGACGGACTGGGCCCTTGGGGTTTGTGACCCTCAAGCACGAAATCTGGCAGGACGACACGCTGTGTCTGACCGAATGGCAGGACCTTGTTTATCGCGAGGATCCGTCGTCCGATGCACCAAAACCAGCGGCCCCGGTTGCCCGGACGGACGAAACAGACCTGCGCCGGGTCGAGTTCGACACCACACTGCTGTTTCGGTACTCGGCGCTGACTTTCAATGGCCACCGCATCCACTATGACCTTGACTATGCCCGCGATGTCGAAGGCTATGCCGGACTGGTGGTCCATGGACCGCTTCTGGCGCAGCATCTGATGCTGCTCGCCACCGATCTCATGGGGTCGCTGGCCGAGTTTTCCTTTCGCGCGTCCTCTCCGCTGATGCATTTCGAGCCTGCCACGCTGTGCCGAAACGGGAACGATTTATGGGTCCGCGGTCCGGACGGTCGGCAGTGCATGCAGGCCGTGGCCCTTCCACGGTCACAGTGACGCCTCGGGGCGGAAGCCTTCGGGGATCGTATCCTGTCCGTCCAGCACCAGGTCTGCCATGACCGCGGCCACCTTGGGGGCCATGCCGAACCCGATTTTGAAGCCGCCATTGGCAATGAACTGACCCTTGTGCAGCGGGTGTGCGCCCAGCATCGGCGCTCGGCTCTTGCTGCGGGGGCGGACTCCGGCCCAACGCTCGATCACTTCCGCGCCGTGTAGAACAGGAACCGCCTGCAATGCGCGCTGGATCACATCATCGAGGGCAGCATCGGTGCCGGTCGGGTCGTCATAGTCCCGCTCGGATGTCGAGCCGATGGCCAGTGTCCCGTCGGCGTGGGGTACGAAATGGATCGACTCCGCGAACAGCTGCGGCACCTGGCCCGCGTCGAACCGCAGCAGTGCCGCCTGTCCCTTGACCCCGTTTCCGACCGCCTTGCCGAAAGCATCGGACAGTTCCAACAGGCCGGACACCCCGGTCGCATGAATGACTGCCCCGGTGTCCGGGGCCTCGGGCACGACCTCAACCCCCATCACGGCCAGCGCGGCGACCAGCGCAGCGCAGGCCCGGCGGGGATGCATGCGTGCACTCAACGTATCGTGGATGACGAAACCCGTTGCGCTGGGCGGGCACCATGATCCGACCGAGCGCGCCTCGACCACGGTCCATTCAGCCCGGCCCTGCCACAGGTCGCGGGCCGAGGTCGCACGCTGATGCGCTAGGTCGAGGCTCTTTGGGTCGTTGATGGGCTGGATCCGCCCCAGACGCGCATAGCCAGGCGAAACGCCGCCGGTGGCTTCAACCTGTCGCCAGAACGGTTCGGCCATCAGCAGGCTTTCGAATTGGAATGCTTTCTTGTCGTTCCAGTTTTCCGGAACGTGCGGGGCAAGCGCGCCCACCAGCCCGCCGCTGGACCCTGAACCCGCGCCGTAGGGATCGACGACCCGGACCCTGGCGCCACGTCGTGCACAGGTCCAGGCGATGGACAGGCCGAATATCCCAGCCCCGCGGATCGTCACATCGACCATTGCCAATCCCCTTTTCCTTGTTCAGTGTCGCGCCGCTTAGCTACAGGAATTCCCGATGGCAGACCAGCGCGCCAAATTGTCGTGGAGGGATGAGACAGTCCCTGTTTCTGATCGTTTCGACGACCCCTATTTCAGCCTTCAGAACGGGCTGGAGGAGACCCGTCATGTCTTTTTGCTGGGCAACGATCTGCCCGCGCGCTTTGCCCCCGGCTTTCAAATCGCCGAGCTGGGATTCGGGACCGGACTGAACATGCTGACCGCTTGGTCGGAATGGGAGAAGTCCGGACAATCGGGTCCGCTGACGTTCACCAGTTTCGAAGCCTTTCCAATAGCCCCTGCCGACATGAAACGCGCGCTTGCGGCCTTTCCCGAGCTGGCGCCCTGGGCCGGCCGGTTCCTTGACCGATGGCAGGGTGGCCGCTGTGATTTGGACACGCTGCGTCTGACCGTGATTGAAGGTGATGCCCGCCAGACCCTGCCCCTTTGGGACGGGCTTGCCGATGCCTGGTTCCTGGATGGGTTCTCGCCCGCCAAGAACCCTGAGCTGTGGCAGCCGGAATTGATGCGGCAAGTGGCGGCCCATACAGCGCCCGAAGGGACGGCCGCCACCTATACCGCAGCCGGGTTCGTGCGGCGTGGGTTGCAGGATGCCGGGTTTTCGGTGTCCCGCGCGCCGGGGTACGGCCGCAAACGGCACATGACGCGAGCAACCAAGGCATGACCCAGACAAACAACGTGCGGGCGGGTATTGTGCTGATGATCGCGGCCACGATCGTGTTTGCGTTGCAGGACGGCATCTCGCGCCATCTGGCCGGCACGTACAACACCTACATGGTGGTCATGCTGCGATATTGGTTCTTTGCGGCTTTCGTGATTGCCTTGGCGGCGCGTGCACCCGGTGGTCTGGCGGCCGCGGCCCGGACCCGGCAACCGGGCCTGCAGATCCTGCGCGGCCTGCTGCTTGCCGGCGAGATCTGCGTCGCCGTCTACGGCTTTACCATTCTCGGCCTTATCGAAAGCCAGGCGGTGTTCATCTGTTATCCGCTTCTGGTCGCCGCGCTCAGCGGGCCGGTGCTGGGCGAGAAGGTCGGCTGGCGGCGCTGGTCGGCCATCGGGGTCGGATGCGTTGGTGTGCTGATCATTCTGCAGCCCGGCATGGGCGTCTTCAATCCGTGGGCAGTGATCCCCCTGATCTCGGCGCTGATGTTTGCGTTCTACGGTCTGCTGACCCGCTATGCCGCGCGTCAGGACAGCACCGCAACCAGTTTCTTCTGGACCGGGATCGTGGGAGCATTGGTCATGACCTGCATCGGCCTGTGGTTCTGGGAGCCAATGTTGCCGCGGGATTGGTTCTGGATGGGGCTGCTGTGCATCACCGGTGTTCTGGGGCATTGGCTGCTGATCAAGTGCTACGAGATGGCCGAGGCCAGCGCCGTACAGCCCTTTGCCTATTTCCACCTGATGTGGAGCGCAATCCTGGGCATCACGATCTTTGACGAGACCCTGCGCCCCGCGGTGGTCGCGGGGGCGGGGCTGGTGGTGGCGGCGGGTCTGTTCACCCTATGGCGCGAACGCAGACAGGGTTGATCCGACCAACTCCTGCGAGAAGGGGATCGGCAGCGCGGGTTTGCCCAGCCTAGCGCGGTAGACGGGCAGGCTTTCGGTCACCCGCATCACATAGTTGCGGGTCTCGTTGAATGGGATCGTCTCGATCCAGTCGACGATATCCACCGCGCCCGTTCGCGGGTCGCCGTAGCGGTCCATCCATGATTTCGGGCGATTGGGGCCGGCATTGTAACCTGCGGCCATCATCACGACGTTGCCGTTGAATTCGTCAGCCAGCCTGGCCAGATAATTTGCCCCCAGTTTGGCGTTGTATCGCCAATCCGAGGTCAAACGTCCCGTCTGATGGCCGCTGAGAATGCCCAGTTCCTGCGCGACCAGCTTGGCGGTCGCAGGCATTACCTGCATCAGGCCGCGCGCGCCGGCACCGCTGATTACAACCGGGTCGAATTCGCTTTCGCGACGGGCGATGGCCAGGGTCATTTCCTTGGCCATGGGCAATCCGATATCCGCAACGGGATGCACCGGGTAATACGCCGCGGGCAATACGACTCCATTCGTCGCGGCCCGTTTGGCGATCATCACCGCCAGATGCGGCTCCTTCAACTCGACCGCCAGATCACCCAGCTGGCCGGCCTGCACCGGATCCAGGCTTTCGACCAGGTGCGTCAGGAACCGTTCGCCCAATTCCGGCTCGCCAGCTCGTATCAGCAGCAGCCCCGCCTCAAGCACACTGGACTTGGCGAACTCGGCCTGTTTCCAATGGGGCGCCCGGCGCGGGTTGGCCAGGTCGCTGTCAAATGGCCGTCCGATCTGTTCTGCAGCCAACAGGCCATAGAACGAGGTCTGGTAGTCGGCGCCGATTGCATAAGCCTCGTAGGCTTTCTCGGCGTTTCCGGTTGCGGCGTAGGCCCGGCCCAACCAATACCCGCCCCGACCCATCGAGATCGGAGACTTCACAGCCCCCAGGAAGTTCTGGAAATGCCGAACGGCTGTGGCCGGGTCGTTCAGCTTGCGCAAAGCCAGGAAACCCGACAGCCACTCGAGGTCGGCATATCCATACCCCATCTCGGGTGTCATGTGGTGATTGGCGGCGATGGCATAGGCCCGGTTCGCATCACCCCGGCGCATTTCCAGCCGAGCCAGCCTGCGTCGCCCTTCGGCCCACTTGTCGGGTTCGCCCAGTGCCTGCGGGCTGGTCGAGCGCGCCAGCATCAGGTCAATGGCGCTGTCGTCCAGCTCTTTGCGGTCCCGCCATACGAACCGGTCAAAGGCCAGCCCCGGATCATCGGCAAGCGCCTTCGGAACGGAGGCAACCTTGCCATCCACGCCGGGTTGGCGCTTTTGCAGGGCGATCCGCGCTTCGGCCAGTTTGCGATAGTGTTCGCTGACCAGCGGCAGCATCTGTGCCGAGCTGATCAGATGACCATCCCACAGCATCCGGTCCAGACGAGCCTCGTGATGCGGTTTCAGCAGTGACCCGAAGTTCTGAACGTAGTCCTGCTGCAGGCCCGAGCCCATCGGCATCGTCCGCCAGGCAGTGACGATATCCGCCTCGGCCTCACCGGTTCGGCCCTTGGCCTTCAGTGCCACGGCATAGTTCAGAGCTCCTTCGGCGGTCTGCGGGGGGGTGTCCTTGTAGAACTTCAGCACCCGGTCCGGGTCCGCGCCGGTAAAGGACGGCTCGCTTTTGCGGCGCAGCCAGGCAAGGCCCGGCCAATCGGGCCGCCGATCCAGAAAGACCAGAACATCGCCCGAGCTGCCGAACCCTTGGCGCAGCCAGTGCCACACGATGATGTCGCGCGCGACCGAACCGCGGGTGCCGGCCACGCGCAACGCGGCGTTCCAGTCGCCTTTGCGCATTTCGGACATTGCGGCCCGAAGATCGGACACCGCATCGGCCCGCACGGCCTGAGTTTGAAGCGTCAAAGCTAGAATCATCGTCGCGATCAGCGACAGAATCTGTGTCATCCCTTGCATTTCCCGACCAACCGAGGATACAGCCATTCAGGATAAACCTTGCGCCGCCGGGATCAACTCAAGAAACCTAAATTCGTGTCGGCCCGCGGCGCACATCACACGATTGAACCTCAAGGAGCGTTCCATGTTCAAAGGCTCGATGCCAGCTCTCGTCACCCCGTTCCGCAACGGCGAGTTGGACCTGGATACGCTCAAACAATTGGTGGAATGGCAGATTGCCGAAGGGTCGACCGGTCTGGTGCCCGTCGGCACGACCGGCGAAAGCCCGACGCTGAGCCACGAGGAACACGAAACCGTAGTGGCCGAGGTGGTCAAGGCCGCCGCGGGGCGCGTGCCGGTCATCGCCGGGGCCGGGTCGAACAATACGGTCGAAGCCATCCGGTTCGTGCGATTCGCACAGAAAGTGGGTGCGGATGCGGCATTGGTCGTCACGCCCTACTACAACAAGCCGACTCAGAAAGGCCTGTTGTCCCATTTTCGGGCGCTGCATGACTGTGCGGATATTCCGATCATCATCTACAACATTCCGGGCCGCTCGGTCATCGACATGAACCCTGACACCATGGGTGCGCTGGCGCAACTGCCTCGGATCATCGGTGTCAAGGACGCCACGGGCGATCTTGCCCGCGTCAGCCAGCAGCGCGCTGCCTGCGGCAAAGACTTCTGCCAGCTTTCGGGTGAGGACGCGACGGCCCTGGGTTTCAACGCCCATGGTGGCGTCGGCTGTATCTCGGTCACCGCAAACGTGGCCCCGAAGCTGTGTGCCGAGTTCCAGCAGGCGACCCTGTCCGGCGACTATGCGACGGCGCTGGAGTATCAGGATCGGTTGATGCCGCTGCACGAAGCCATATTCATCGAACCGGGCCTGGTGGGTGCGAAATACGCGCTCAGCAAACTGGGACGCTGCACCGAAGAAGTGCGGTCGCCGCTGACGACGCTGGAAAACAGCACAAAGGCCGCGATTGATGCCGCGATGGAGCATGCAGGCCTGATCTGATCAGGCGCGTTCCGAAAGAAAAAGGGCGGTGTCCGGGAGAACCGGCACCGCCCTTTTCTTGTTTGCAGGGTGACTTAGCGCTTGCCGTAGTACAGCCCGACCACATGTTCAGCCTGGGCAAAGAACAGCCAGCGCGAAGTTGCGATACCCGCCATATGAGACAGCACCGCCAGCGCTCCGACCAGGTGGTTGATCGGTAGGATCAACAGACCGACGGGAACCACGAAGGCCAAGGCAAAGGAAATGGCCCGCAGCTTGTCTGCGTGTTTGCGTCCGACAACGTGAACGAATTCGCGCAGCAGATAGTTGGTTCCTGTATGCGGCGGTTCAAACGCGCGGACAGAACCCCGGTCGCCAAGACCAGTTGCCGTACCAAGGTTGGTTCCCGAGTTGGCCACGGCCTGATCGCCCGAACGCCAGTAAAGAATTTGAACCAGCGCGGCGATCAACAGCAGCGGGATCGCAAATGCGGTCTGCCCCGCCAGAAGCGCGCCACCGGCCACGCTGAAGCTCAGAAACATTACGGGCGTCAGTGTCAGGTTCCACCGTGGGATCGTCTTGAGTTGCGTGTAGATCATCGAGGTCGTGAATACGGTCGCCAATGAGAGCAGCGAACCGATCAGACCCAGACCGGACCAGCGTTGGTCCAGAAAGATCGCGCCGATCGCATAGAGCCCCATGACCAACAGGGCCAGAACTGCGCACCAGCCCTCGCGGCTGAGCCAGCTTGTCTTCCATTGGGTGAACGCCTTGAGCGCGCGCTCGGGGTGGCCGAGGTGAAAGGTCGAGGCCATGAGCCCACCCACGGACAGCGCATAGGCGATGGCAAAGAACACGAAGGCCACCCAGCCCGAGACATTCGGAAAGCCGAGGCCCAGGAAAAACAGCAGGCCGAAGCCCAGCCCCGACAGAGTGGTGAACAGGATGACGGAAGGTGCGGGATGCATGTCAGAGCTTCTCCAATGCCTTGTCCAGCCAGCCAAGGAAGCCCTTCGGCTCGTCAGCGACCGGCGCCAGCAGGGGCGCCAGGATGTCGATCTGCTCTTCGACCGTATCCTTGGGGCGGGGTGGCAGGTATTTGTTGACCGGTTTGGTGCCCATTTCGGGCATCAGATCCATTCCGCCGCGCTCGACCACCAGTTGGCTGACCTCGCTGTCGGGGTCGCCCAGATCACCGAAATGGCGGGCCCCCGCGGGGCAGGTCCGCACGCAGGCGGGAACGCGGTCTTCCTCGGGCAGGTTGTCGTTGTAGATGCGATCGACGCACAGGGTGCATTTCTTCATGACCCCCTCTGCTGCGTCCAGTTCGCGCGCGCCATAGGGGCAGGCCCAGGCGCACAGGCCGCAGCCGATGCAGTCGCTTTCGTTGACCAACACGATCCCGTCCTCGACCCGCTTGTAACTGGCGCCGGTGGGGCATACGGTGACGCAGGGCGCATCCTCGCAATGCAGGCAGGATTTCGGGAAATGGATCAGCTGGGCGGCACCTTCGGTCGGCTGCACCTCGTAGGAGTGCACCCGGTTCAGGAATGTGCCCGAGGGGTCCGCGCCATAGGCGTCCTGATCGGACAGGGGGGCGCCGTAGTTCTCGGTGTTCCAGCCCTTGCAGGAGATCACGCAGGCATGACAGCCGACGCAGGTATCCAGGTCAATGACCAGGCCCATTTTTCGCTCGGTGGATTGGGGAAGTTGGGTCATGGCGTCTGCTCTTTGTCGAGGGCCGGGGCCGAAAGGGGGGCAGCCCCCTCCTGAGCCGCTCGGCTCAATTCATCCCCGGAGTATTGCGGGCCAAATGGAGTGTGGGGCAGCGTCATTTGCCAACCTTCCATGCGAGATCCTTGGGGCCGGTGCCGACCGGAGATTTGATTGGCGGGAATTCCGGTTGGCTTTGGGCGTCTGCCGGTGCTTCGGCTTTTTCGATCTTGACCTTCAGATCGAACCAGGCGGCCTGTCCCGTGATCGGGTCGGAATTGGCCCAGCGCAGGCCGTCGCCCTTGGGGGGCAGCAGTTCGTGGATCAGGTGGTTGAGCAGAAAGCCCTTGGTCGCCTCGGGTGCGTCGGGCTGCAACGCCCATGCCCCTTTGCGTTTACCGATGGCGTTCCATGTCCAGACGGTGTTGTCGTTCAACGCGGCCATTTCCATCACCGGCACAGTGATTTCTCCGTGCGGAGAACTGACTTTGGCCCAGTCCCCGTCCTTCAGTCCGTGTTCGCGCATCAGCTTGGTGGGAACATACAGCGGGTTGCGCCCGTGCAGTTGCCGCAACCAGGCATTCTGGGTGCCCCAGCTGTGATACATCGCCATGGGGCGCTGGGTCAGGGCGTTGACGGTAAAGCCTTCGTTTCCGGTCTGGTCGGTTTCGTACCAGATCGGAAGCGGTTCCATGGTTTCCTTGATGCGGCCGCGCAGGTGTTCGGGCGGCTGGCGGTCACCATGGCCTTCGGCGGCCAGCTGGAACTTGCGCATCGGTTCGGAATAGAGCTGGAACAGGTAGGGTTGCGGGCTGTCATACAGGCCCATTCCCACTGCCCAGTCCTGATAGGCGGCGTTCCAGGGTTTGTAGAACAGGGCCTCGTCCGGGATGTGTTCCAGGTAGAAGCCGCCATTCTCGATATAGCGGTCCAGTTGGTTCGGGTTCACGTCGCCTCGACCCACCTGCGAGCCATCTGCGCCGCGGAATCCAGCCAGTGGGCCGATGCCTGGCTTGCGCTGATGGTTGACCATGTAGTCGGCATAGTCCGTGTATTTGGCCGAGCCGTCCTCATCGGTGAAGCCCGGCAGACCCAGCTTGTTGGCCAGCTGGATCAGCACCGTCTGAAATCCGCGCACGTCGCGATCGGGTTCGATCACCGGCCAGCGGATCGCATCTGCGGCGCCGTCAGCCTCGCAGATCGGGCGGTCGAGGAGCGAGATGCAGTCATGGCGCTCCAGATAGGTCGTGTCGGGCAGGATCAGGTCGGCATAGGCCACCATTTCCGAGGAATAGGCGTCGGAGTAGATGATCCGCGGGATCACGTAGTCTCCGTTGTCATCCTTGTCCGTCAGCATCTCGATCACGCCCTTGGTGTTCATGGTCGAGTTCCAGGACATGTTGGCCATGTACATGAACAGCGTGTCGATCTTGTAGGGATCGCCCGCGTGAGCATTCGAAATCACCATGTGCATCAGCCCGTGGCTGGACATCGGGTTTTCCCAGGTAAAGGCCTTGTCGATGCGTGCCGGGCTGCCATCGGCCTTCAGGGCCAGATCTTCGGGGCCGCGCACGAAGCCCAGATGCGGGCCGTCCAGGGGCGAGTTTGGCGTGACCTTGCAATGGGGGGTCGGGTGTGCTTCGACCGGCTTCGGATAGGGCGGCTTGAAGCGGAACCCACCCGGGACTTCGACCGTGCCAAGCAGGATCTGCAGCACGTGCAGCGCGCGGCAGGTCTGGAATCCGTTGGCATGGGCCGAAACGCCGCGCATCGCGTGCATGGCCACCGGCCGGCCGATCATCTTGCTGTGCTTTTCGCCCCGGAAGTCAGTCCATTCCTGGTCCAGCTCAAAGGCCTCTTCAAAGGCGACGCGCGCCAGCTCACCGGCGATGGCGCGGATCCGGCTGGCGGGTATGCCGCATTTCTCGGCCACCGCTTCGGGGGCGTATTCGTCGCTGAGGTATTTTTCCGCCATCAGGTGGAAGACCGGGCGGTGGGTGATGCCGTCCATGTCATAGGTGGCGGTCAGGTCGGGCCGGACGCCCGGTTTGTCGAAGGCCGTCGGTTGCCCCGTGGCCCGGTCAATCACCAGCGGCTTGCCGTCCGCGTCCCGCAGAAACAGGCCCTTTTCAGGGCCTTCGGCGGCATTCACCAGGACAGGGGCGTTGGTATAGCGGCTCAGGTAATCCAGGTCGATCTTGCCGGCTTTCATCAACACATGGATCAGCGACAGGATGAACAGCCCGTCGGTCCCGGGCGTGATGCCGACCCAGTCATCGGCCACTGCGTTGTAGCCGGTGCGGATCGGGTTCACCCCAATCACGCGGGCACCGCGCGCCTTGATCTTGCCGATGCCCATCTTGATCGGGTTGCTGTCATGGTCCTCGGCCACGCCGAACAGCATGAACAGCTTGGTGCGGTCCCAATCGGGCTGGCCGAATTCCCAGAACGCGCCGCCCATCGTGTAGATGCCGCCAGCCGCCATGTTGACCGAGCAGAAACCGCCATGGGCCGCATAGTTGCAGGTGCCGAAATTCTGGGCCCAGAAGCTGGTAAAGGATTGCGACTGGTCGCGGCCGGTGAAAAAGGCCAGCTTCTCGGGGTTGTCCTCGCGCAGCGGCTTGAGCCAGCCGACGGCGATGTCCAACGCTTCGTCCCAGCTGATTTCCTCGAACTCACCCGACCCGCGCGGACCCACCCGCTTGAGCGGAGCGCGCAGGCGTGACGGGGCGTTGACCTGCATGATGCCCGCGCTGCCTTTGGCGCACAGAACCCCCTTGTTCACCGGGTGGTCACGGTTGCCCTCGATATATGCGACCTTGCCATCCTTCATGTGGACGTTGATCCCGCACCGGCAGGCACACATGTAGCAGGTTGTCTTGCGAACCTCGTCCGAGACCTTGGGGGACGTGTCGAGGATTGGCTGCTGATGGGTCATTTGCGGATCCAGTCGTTTGCGTCGGGACGAACTTGTCACTTTCAGCCCGGATTTAGAATACTGTTCTGACGATGGCGCCAGATTTGATGGTCATGTTCCCAATGCCTGCAGCACGGTCACGGCGATCATCTGTTCGACATCCTCGGCGCTGCAGCCCCGGGACAGATCATTCGCCGGTCGGGCCAGACCCTGCAGCACCGGACCGATCGCCATGTATCCACCGATCCTCTGGGTGATTTTGTAGCTGATGTTTCCCGCGTCCAGATTGGGAAAGATCATGACGTTGGCCTTGCCGGCCACAGTCGATCCCGGAGCCTTTTTCTGGCCGACGGGGGGGTGGAAAGCCGCGTCGAATTGCAGCTCGCCGTCGACATGCAGCTCGGGATGCTGTTCGCGCAAAAGGCGCGTTGCCTCGGTAACCTTGTCGACACCGGGATGTCTTGCGCTGCCTTTGGTTGAAAAGCTCAGCATCGCCAGCGACGGCTGTTCCCGCAGGATGGCCCGGGCCGACTGGGCCGAGGCCGCCGCGATATGGGCCAGCTCCGATGCGGTCGGATCAATCACGAGCCCGCAATCGGAAAACAGCATCGCGCGGGCATCAGGTCCGCCCGGGTCCGGCGGATACATCAAGAAAAACGAGGACACCAATCCGGCATCCGGTGCCAGGCCGATCACCTGAATCGCCGTACGGACCACATCACCGGTCGTGTGAACCGCGCCGCCGACGGTCCCCGTGGCGCGGCCCGTCCGGACCAGCATGGCCGCGTAGACCAAATGCGTTTCGGCCGCGGACCGGGCCGACGCTGCATCAACGCCCTTGTGCCGGCGCAGATCGTGGTAGATGGCCGCGAACTCCTCGGTCAGCGGCGACTCGGTCGGGTCATGGATGGAGAGGTCATCTCCCGGTGCGGCGCCCTGCGCCAGCAACTCGGCTTCGATTTCTGCCCGCGGACCGACAAGGATGATGTCGGACAGCCCTGCGGACCGGGCGGCAAGCGCCCCCGCAACGATGCGGGGATCACTGCCTTCGCTCAGAGCAACGATTGGCCGGATTGCCGGAGCTTGCTGACGCAACAACTCAATGGGTGTCAGGGTCATCCGCTCCAGCTCCGTTCCCGCTCAGACCTGCTGCGGCACCATGTCGTCGGCCGAAATGCCGGCCACGGCCACAGGCTTTTTCATCGCGTCGCGGCGGAACGGCTCACCCAGTTCCTGGTTGATCAGGGCTTCGATCAGGGTGGTGATGCCGTTTTTCTGGTCTTCGATGGCTTGGCTCAGGGCGGCGGTCAGCTCGTCCATGGTGCGGGCGACAACACCCTTAAGGCCGCAGGCTTGGGCTATGCCGGCATAGGACACTTTTGTGTCCAGTTCGGTGCCCACGAAATTGTCATCGAACCACAGGGTCGAGTTGCGCTTTTCCGCGCCCCACTGGTAGTTGCGGAACACGATCTGCGTCACGGCAGGCCATTCCTCGCGGCCGATGGCGGTCAGTTCGTTCACCGCGATGCCGAAGGCGCCGTCACCGGCAAAACCCACTACGGGCACGTCCGGGCAGCCGATCTTGGCGCCGACGATGGCGGGCAGGCCATATCCGCACGGTCCGAACAGGCCGGGGGCCAGATACTTGCGACCTTCCTCAAAGGACGGGTAGGCGTTGCCGATGGCGCAGTTGTTGCCGATGTCCGAGCTGATGATCGCTTCTTTCGGCAGCGCGGCCTGAATGGCGCGCCATGCCATGCGGGGGCTCATCCAGTCGGGCTTGGCCGCGCGTGCGCGCTCGTTCCAGCTGGTGCCTGGATCGTCGTCCTCGTGGTCCATGCTGCTGAGCTGCTGGGCCCAACGCGACTTCTTCTCGGCAATCTTGGCCTTGCGTTCGGCGCGGCCTTCGTCTCCGGCCGTGTCGCTCAGCTGCGCCAGGATGCCATTCGCCACCTTGGCCGCGTCGCCGACGATACCGACCGAGACCTTCTTGGTCAGGCCGATCCGGTCGGGGTTGATGTCGACCTGGATGATCTTGGCGTCAGCCGGCCAGTATTCCATGCCATAGCCCGGCAGGGTCGAGAACGGGTTCAGGCGCGTGCCGAGGCACAGGACCACGTCGGCTTCCTTGATCAGCTCCATCGCTGCCTTGGACCCGTTGTAGCCCAGCGGGCCGGCAAACAGCGGATGGCTGCCGGGGAAGGCGTCGTTGTGCTGGTAGCCGACGCAAACCGGCGCATCCAGACGCTCGGCCAGAGCCTTGGAGGCCTCGATGCCGCCTTTGGCCAACACCACGCCCGCTCCGTTCAGGATCACGGGATTCTTGGCGTTCGACAGCAGTTCGGCGGCCTTTGCGACTGCGGTTTCACCGCCTGCGGGACGCTCGAAATCGACGACCGCGGGCAGTTCGACGTCAATGACCTGAGTCCACATGTCACGCGGGATGTTGATCTGGGCCGGGGCGCTGGCGCGCTTGGCCTTCATGATCACGCGGTTCAGAACCTCGGTGACGCGGGACGGATCGCGGACCTCTTCCTGATACGCGACCATGTCCTCGAACAGTTTCATCTGCTCTACCTCCTGGAAACCACCCTGACCGATGGTCTTGTTGGCCGCTTGCGGTGTGACCAGCAGCAGCGGTGTGTGGTTCCAGTAGGCGGTTTTGACGGCAGTGACGAAGTTGGTGATGCCGGGGCCGTTCTGCGCGATCATCATCGACATCTTGCCGGTGGCGCGGGTGTAGCCGTCGGCCATCATGCCGGCGCTGCCTTCATGAGCGCAGTCCCAGAACATGATCCCGGCCTTGGGGAACAGGTCCGAGATCGGCATCATGGCCGAGCCGATGATCCCGAACGCGTGTTCGATGCCGTGCATCTGCAGAACCTTAACAAAGGCCTCTTCTGTCGTCATTTTCATTTGGACGCTCTCCAAGCAATGGTGGAAACGGTCAGGCGATACGCCTTGGCTTGCCATTGGTTTTGGCGCAACGGGGGCATCTGGGTTAGGGCCAGACACGGCGCCGGAGTAGGTCCAGTGTTGTCTCAGCAGGCTCGGATTGCGGCCGCAACCCGCTCGATTCCCGCAGGAATCCGGTCAGCCGAAATCGAGGAATACCCCAGGCGGTAATAGTTCCTGGGCCGATCCGGCCCCGAGAAGAACGCAGCACCGGGCTCGATATGAACACTCTGATTTTGAAGCGTTTTCGCCAATTCCGCGGTGTCGACATGGTCCGGTGCCTTCATCCACATCGACGATCCACCAAAGACGCCGCGCCCGGCCACGGTCAACCCGTTCGCCTCGATCGCGTCCTCGATCGTCTTGCGCCGCTGCATCAGAGCCTTGGACATACGCCGTATCTGAGCATCATAATGCCCGAGCGACAGGAAATAGGCCGCCGTTCGCTGGATATGGCCGGGTGGGTGTCGGAAAACGAGCGACCGCAGCGCGCGGGCCTCGCGGATGAACGGTTCGGATCCGACCATGTACCCCAGCCGCAACCCCGGGAACAACGACTTGGAAAAGCTGCCCACGTAGACCACACGCCCGTCCTTGTCCAAAGACTTGAGCGCCGGTGACGGGGCACCCAGAAAGGCCATCTCGAACTCATAGTCATCTTCGACGATCATCGCGTCCAGTTCGCGGGCGCGTTTCAACAGGTCGTGACGCCGGGCGACGGGCATTGTCGCAGTTGTCGGACATTGGTGGCTGGGCGTGGTGTAGATCACATCGGTGCCGTCCGGGATGGACTCGGGCGGCAACCCATCCTTGTCCACCCGCAATGGTGTCATCGAGGCATCCGAGCAGCGCATAAGTTCGTGCAGAGCGTAGTAGCTGGGATCCTCGATCGCCGCCTTGCGCCCTTGGCCCAGAAGAATGCGCGAGGTCAGCCACAGGGCGTTCTGAGCGCCCAGCGTGATCAGAATTTCCTCGGGCCGTGCAGCGATACCGCGGCGGGGCAACGTGTGGCGAGCGATGAACTCGATCAGCAATGGATCGTCCTGATCCACGTAGTCGCCGGTCAGCGAGTCGAAATCCTTGTGGCCAAGGGCCCGAACGGCGCAGAGGCGCCAGTTCGCATGATCAAACAGGGTGCGGTCGGCCTGGCCGTAGATGAACGGATAGCTGTATTCCCGCCAATCCGGTGGCTTGGCCAGAAAATCACCGTCGGAAAAACGGCGGGCCAGTGCGGCGTCCCAGTTGACGGTTTCTTCGCTGCGCTGAACCGGTGTGTATTTCGGCGGCACTGGCGCGTTCTGCGACACGTAGTACCCGGACCGGCCTTTGGCCGTCAGATAGTCATTTGCCAGCAACTCGGTATAGGCCAGCGTCACGGTGATGCGGCTGACACCCAGATGCGCGGCCAGTTTGCGCGACGACGGCAGTTTCTCACCGACATGAAAGCGGCCTGACAGGATGCCCTCGGCAATCATCTGCTGGATCTGCGCCTGCAGAGTGCCCTGACCGCCCGGTTTCAGAAAGAAGGTTTCGACCGAAATTCCCATGCCTCGTTATATGTTGGACTTAAATGCAGGGCAATCTGGACTTATTCAGGATCAACGGAAATTTACCCATACGGTTGACACGGGCATAGCTCATCACTAAGAAACTAGAAATCTAGTTTAATGGAGATAACCAAATGTGGGAAAAAGCTGCTGTAGGGTTTTCCGCGATGGGGTCCGAGGCGCGATTGCAGGTGCTCAAAACCCTTGTACGGGCCGGACAGGCGGGTCTGACGGTCGGGGAAATCCAAAGCCGGACTGGGATGGCACCGTCCACCCTGGCTCATCACCTGCGTTTCTTGGCGGCAGGCGGCGTGGTCGAGCAGGAGAAATCCGGGCGGACCACAATCAACCGTGCATGTTTCGATGAATTGAGATCACTGGCGCAGTTCATCCTCAGCGAATGCTGCGCGGATGAATCCAGAAAGGTTGCCAACGATGGCTGAATTGACGCAATCCCCGAAGGCCGTTGGTCAAACCCTGTCCGGTCTGCTGAAGACACCCTCGGCCCTGATCGTGGTGATCCTTGTTCTTGTGGCCATTCTGGACCCGGGCAATTGGGTGAACGTCACGACTTTTGCAGCCAAGGCTCTGGTGCACACCGGTCAGTACATCCTGTTTGCAGTGCTGTTGCTGTCCTACCTCAAGGCCAGCGGGGCCGAGACTATGGTTGCCCGGGCCTTCGAGGGCCGCGAAACCCGGATGATCCTGCTGGCCGCTTTGTTTGGCGGGTTGGCTCCGTTCTGCTCTTGCGAGGTGATCCCGTTCATCGCAGGCCTGCTTGCATTGGGTGCGCCCTTGTCGGCGGTCATGGCCTTCTGGCTGAGCTCGCCGTTGATTGACCCGCCCACGCTTTTGATTACGGCGGGCGCTTTGGGCTGGCCGTTTGCGATCGGCAAAGCCGTTGCTGCCGTGGCACTGGGATTGTTCGGCGGGTTCGCGGTGCGTTTTCTCATGCGTCAGGGTGCATTTTCCCAACCTCTGCGCCACTATGAACCGGCCGGATGCTGTGGCTGCGGTCCGAAGAAAGACACGCTGCTTTGGCGCTTTTGGCAAGAGCCCGAACGCCGCGTCCGGTTCCGTCGGGAATTCGTGCAGAACGGCCTGTTCCTGCTGAAGTGGCTCGCTCTGGCCTATGTGCTCGAGGCGCTGCTGGTCAGCTATGTTCCGGCTGATCTGATCGCGCGGCTGGTCGGTGGCGACGGTGCCTTGCCGATCGTGATCGCCGCCTTTGTCGGGATGCCGGCCTACCTGAATTCGTATGTCGCGCCGCCTCTTCTGGCCGGCCTGATGGAGCAGGGGATGAGCGCGGGCGCGGCGATGTCCTTCATGATCGCCGGGGCCGTCAGTTCCATTCCGGCCATGGCGGCTGTCTGGTCTCTGGTCAAACCCCGTGTGTTCGCAGCCTATATCGGGCTTGGGATCAGCGGAGCTATTGCAGCCGGTATCCTGTTCCAGCTTTTGTAAGAGAAAGACCGCCCGGAGAATACTCCGGGCGGTTTTGCATATCAGCTTGCGCCGCAGTTGCTTGGCAATTTGAACCGATACCGCGGTTCGCCGCTGTCCACGTAAACCCGTTTTTCCACACAGGCCGTGGTTCCGATACTGCGCGCGATCGGCGCCTCGGTCGCGGTGATTGAAGTTGCCGATCCGTCCGGCAATCGAACCGACGCGATGACCCCGTTCTTGAGATCACCATTGATTGGCGTAGCCGACAGTACGGGAACGGTCAGAAACGCTTCGTGTTCGTGTTTCCCATCGCCGCTGAACAGCAGCAGACCGGCAGCTACGGCGATAACGGCCACGCCGCCCAGAATGGCCAGTCCCTTGGTTTTTGCGAAAGCGTAAATCGAAACCGCCCGGTGCGGCCCGAAGATAGACGATAGAATGTTCAGCATGGTCCAGTTCCAAAAAGGCCCCGGTCCATCGGACCGGGGCCAGCACAGTGTCAGTTGCGCAGATCGTCCTCGTCGTCTTCTTCGGCACCGCCCTTGGGCAGGTTGAAGAAGCTGTCGGCATCCACCACTGCTTCGTCTTCTTTTTCCTCGTCGCCGTCATCGGACAGCGAGAAGGTTTCCAGCCCCTCGATCGCCGTGGGGATCTTGGGAGCGGCATCCATTTCCAGCGACTGTTCGGTCGAGACCAGCTTGCGGCGCTCGTCATCGCTCATGACGCCACCTTCGGCGGCCTTCTTGGCGGCGGCTTTCTGGACGGCGGCATCCAGTTCGGACTGTTTGCACAGGCCCAGCGCGACCGGGTCGATCGGCTGCATGTTGGCGATGTTCCAGTGGGTGCGCTCGCGGATCGACTGGATCGTGGGCTTGGTGGTGCCAACCAGTTTGGCGATCTGGCCATCGCTCAGCTCCGGGTGGAACTTGACCAGCCACAGGATCGAGTTCGGGCGGTCCTGGCGCTTGGACAGCGGCGTGTAGCGCGGACCGCGGCGCTTTTCCTCGCCGGCGGCGGCCGGGTTGAACTTGAGCTTCAGCTTGTGCAGCGGATCTTTCTCGGCCTTGTCGATCTCTTCCTGGGTCAGCTGGTTGTTGGCGATCGGGTCGAACCCTTTGACGCCTGCCGCCACATCGCCATCAGCGATGCCTTGCACTTCCAACTCGTGCATGCCCACGAAATCCGCGATCTGCTTGAAGCTGATCGTGGTATTGTCCACCAGCCAAACGGCGGTTGCCTTGGCCATCAGGGGTTTTGCCATCAGCCCGTCTCCTTTGAATACATCTGTCCCGTCGCCGGAATTCGGCGGCCCCGTGGTCTTGGGGCAGGTTTCCGTTGTCGGGGAACTTGGCCCGTATATAGTCGTGCAGATGCAAGAAGGGAAGAGGCGAATGCGCTGGGCGTTATTGGGGCTGCTGGTGTGGATTTTCGGCGCGATGGCCGCGCTGGCCGATGGCGAGAAGTCAGGCGAGTTCGACTATTACGTCCTGTCGCTGAGCTGGTCGCCCAACTGGTGCGCCCGCGAAGGCGACGCGCGCGGATCCGACCAATGCGATGCGCGCCACGATCACGGCTGGATCCTGCACGGGTTGTGGCCGCAATACCACCAAGGCTGGCCCTCCTATTGCCCGACAGCCAAGGCGCCGCCGTCCCGTGCGATGACCCGACAGATGGAAGATATTCAAGGCAGTTCGGGTCTGGCCTGGCACCAGTGGAAGAAACACGGCACCTGTTCGGGCCTGTCCGCAGCGGACTACTACGCGTTGTCCCGGCAAGCCTATGACCGCATCACCCGACCGCCGGTGTTTCGCAAGTTGGACAAAGCCGTGAAACTGCCGGCGCGCGTGGTCGAGGATGCCTTCCTCGACGCCAATCCGGGGCTCGAGCCAGACATGATCACCGTCACTTGCAAGCACGGTTACATCGAAGAAGTGCGCGTCTGTCTGTCACGTGATCTGGACCCGGTGCCCTGTGGGCGGGACGTGATCCGGGACTGCACCGCTTCGGATGCGTTGTTCGATCCGATTCGCTAGAGCTTCTTGTTCTGGCAGTCCCGCGCATAGTCCAATGCCTTGGCGGTGCCCTTCAGATCGATCGCCAAAACCCGCTCGCCTGCGGGGTTGTAGATAGTCATCGTCTTGTTCTGGGCGATGGCCGCAACAAAGTTCCGGTCGGTGAAGAACACGGTCGCACCGGGCACCCGATCCTGCTTGAACCCGATGGCTGTGGCGTCAAAGCTCTTGCCGTCCAGCTCGAACCGGATCGGATAGGATTTGCCGGGCTCGATGTTGCCCCACCCCTTGTGGAAAACGGTGAAATAGCCCCGATTGTCCAGCGCATCGTAGCCCAGGCGCACCACGGACAGGTCCTGATACACCGTCTGGATCAGACAGCCGTTGCCCAGATTGGGGTCCATCATGATGTTCCAGCCTTCGACGAACCCCTTGTCGACCAGTTGCTGTGACCACGCGGAAGTGGCGGTGAAGGCGGCGAAGGTCAGGGCGAGAAGGCGTTTCATGGCGGGTTCCGATATCAAATGGGTCAGGCTAGGGCATAGTACACGGTGCGGGGTCGACGGAAAGATCATTCTAGGCCTCGGCAGCAGTGCATGATGATCTATGTGCATGGAACAACACGGCTTTGCCTTGTGGGGCGGGCGCTTGAAACAAGGACGTTGCAAAATACGTCTTGCCCAATAGACCAAGGAGCAAGCCATGCCTCAACATCCAAGAACATTCTCTCACATCGGGTTGTCCGTCCCGAACGTGGACGAAGCCGTGAAATTCTATTCCGAGGTTTTGGGATTTTACGTGATCATGCCGCCAACCGACGTGGTCGAGGATGACACGGACATCGGCGTGATGTGCACGGACGTGTTTGGCCCGAATTGGAAAAAACTGCGTATCGCGCATCTGGCGACAGCCGATCGTATCGGGATCGAGCTTTTTGAGTTTGATGGAAACTACGCGCCGGAAAACAACATCAACTTTCGCAGGAACGGGACGTTCCATTTCTGCGTCCAGGATCCTGATGTCGAAGGCTTGGTGGAAAAAATCGTGGCGGCCGGCGGGAAACAACGCATGCCTATCCGATACTACTACCCCGGCGAGAAACCCTACCGCATGGTCTATGTCGAGGATCCGTTCGGGATAGTCTTCGAGATCTACAGCCATTCCTATGAATTGACCTACTCGTCGGGTGCCTACACCTGACCGATGGGTAAAGTGGTACCTTGCAATCGAGGAGGGGCGAGAGCGTGCTGCTTGCAGGCAGCACGCGGCGGCTACAGTTCTTTCCGCGCCCGCAGCGCTGCGGTGATGGTCCCGTCATCCAGATAGTCCAGCTCGCCCCCGATCGGCACGCCCTGCGCCAGCGAGGTCAGGCGGACCCGCCCTTCCAGCTGGTCGGCGATGTAATGGGCCGTGGTCTGCCCGTCGACCGTGGCGTTCAGGGCCAGGATCACTTCGGAGATGTTTTCGGCGGTCACCCGGTCGCGCAGCCGGGGGATCCGCAGGTCATCCGGGCCGACGCCGTCCAGCGCCGAGAGCGTTCCGCCAAGCACATGGTAGCGGCCTTTGAACACGCCCGCGCGTTCCATCGCCCACAGGTCGGCCACGTCTTCGACCACGCACAGCTCACCGGTGGCGCGGTCTTCGGAATTGCAGATGTCGCAGATGTCGGTGGTGCCCACGTTGCCGCAGTTCAGGCATTCGCGTGCGGTGGCGGCGACCTGCTGCATGGCGTCCGACAACGGCGTCAGCAGCAGGGCGCGTTTGCGGATCAGGTGCAGCACCGCCCGCCGGGCCGAGCGCGGTCCCAGCCCCGGCAGCTTGGCCATCAGATCGATCAGGGCGTCGATGTCACTGTTCGAACTCATGGCCTGTCCTGCGTGGCTTTGGCGTCGGGGGTTTGAGGGGCGAAGATCAGAACGGCAGCTTGACGTCCGCCGGGAGGCCCATGCTTTCGGTCAGCTTGGCCATTTCTTCCTGCGACCGCTCGGCGGCTTTGGTCTGCGCGTCCTTGATTGCGGCCAGGATCAGGTCCTCGACCACTTCCTTGTCGTCGCTGTTGAAGATCGAGGGGTCGATGTCCAGACCTTTCAGCTCGCCCTTGGCCGAGGCCGTGGCCTTGACCAGGCCCGCGCCGGATTCGCCGACGACCATGATGGTGTTCAGCTCTTCCTGCATCTGCGCCATCTTGGTCTGCAGTTCCTGCGCGGATTTCATCATCTTGGCCATGTCGCCCAGACCACCGAGTCCTTTGAGCATCTGTATGTCTCCTGTCATTCGATTTGCGGCCTAAATACGGGCCGTCTGCGTCCTTCACAAGGGCAGCGCGCCTTCTGCGCGGATGATCAGTCTTCCTCGAACGGGTCCCATTCGTCTTCGACCTCGGGCAGGGCTTCGGTTTCGACCTTGGCCGCACGGTCCTCGGGGGTTTCGATCCGTGTGATGCGGGCCTTGGGGAACTGAGTCAGAACCGCCTGCACCAGAGGGTGTCCTTCGGCCTTGGCCTTCAGCGCCAGCTCGGCCGCGTCGCGCAGTTCGGCGATGGTGGGGGCGTCGCCGTCCGAGACGATCGAGACCGCCCAGCGATTGCCGGTCCAGCGCTGCAGCGCGGACCCGAGCCGCGCGGCCAGGTCGGTAGGGGCCTTTTCGGTGGGCGTGAATTCGATCCGGCCCGGCTGGTACGAGACGAGGCGGACGCCGTTCTCGACCTCGACCAGCAGTTTCACGTCACGGTTGGCGCGGATCAGCTCGACCACATGCTCGAAAGTTGGATAACGCGCCAGCGCGGTCTGCACGTCCTGAGCCAACGCCGCCGTCGGCGCACCGCCCACGCCGCGCGGGCCCGGCGCATGGGCCGAGGCCGTCGCGGTCACGGGCGGGGCGCTGTTTCCGGCGACCGGAACGCCGCCCCCCGGCCCGCCGACGGGCGGCGGAGGGCTGTCCTGAAGGCGCTTGATCAACTCTTCAGGGCTGGGCAGGTCGGCCACATGGGTCAGACGGATCACCGCCATTTCCGCGGCCATCATCGCGTTGGGGGCGGCCGAGACTTCCTCGAGCGCCTTCAGCAGCATCTGCCACATCCGGGTCAGCGCCCGCATCGGCAGCGCCTCGGCCATCTGCTGGCCGCGGGTGCGTTCATCGGGCGAGACGGTGGGATCTTCGGCTGCGTCGGGGGTGATCTTCACCACCGAGACCCAATGCGTGATTTCGGCCAGATCGCGCAACACCGCCAGCGGGTCGGCGCCCTCGGCATATTGCGCGCCCAGTTCGGTCAGGGCCCCGGCCGCATCGCCGCGCAGGATCATGTCCATCAGGTCCAGCACGCGGCCCCGGTCGGCCAGTCCCAGCATCGCGCGCACCTGGTCGGCGGTGGTTTCGCCGGCACCATGGCTGATTGCCTGATCCAGCAGCGAGGTCGCATCCCGGGCCGAGCCTTCGGCGGCGCGGGTGATCAGTGCCAGCGCGTCATCCGAGATTTCCGCGCCCTCGGCGGTGGCGATCTTGCGCAGCAGGCCGATCATCACTTCGGGCTCGATCCGGCGCAGGTCGAACCGTTGGCAGCGCGACAGCACGGTCACCGGAACCTTGCGGATCTCGGTCGTGGCGAAGATGAATTTCACATGCTCGGGCGGTTCCTCCAGCGTTTTCAACAGCGCGTTGAAGGCGCTGGTCGACAGCATGTGGACTTCGTCGATGATGTAGATCTTGTAACGCGCGCTGGCGGCGCGATAGCGCACGCTGTCGATGATCTCTCGGATGTCGTTCACGCCGGTGCGGCTGGCGGCGTCCATTTCCAGCACGTCCACATGGCGACCTTCCATGATGGCCACGCAATGCTCGCACTGGCCGCAGGGTTCGGTCGTTGGGCCGCCATTGCCGTCGGGTCCGATGCAGTTCATGCCCTTGGCGATGATCCGGGCCGTGGTCGTCTTGCCGGTGCCGCGGATGCCGGTCATGATGAAGGCCTGCGCGATCCGGTCCGCCTCGAACGCGTTTTTCAGCGTGCGCACCATGGCATCCTGACCGACCAGGTCGGCAAAGGTTTCCGGGCGGTATTTTCGGGCGAGAACCTGATAGGCGGGGCTGGACTGTGTGGTCATGTCTGCTCTGACGGATTCGTACTGACGATGCAGGGTAGAGTTCCAGGTGCCCCGCGTCCACAGCACCGGTGCAGGTTTTTCGCTTTGGCGAGCGCGCGGTGTGAGGCATACTGCGCGGATCAAGTTCAATCAGCCAGTTTCGGGGGGAACGTCTGATGACAAATCTTGTGGTTCATGCATTGCAGGTGGGCGGCGGAACGCTGGCCCTGACCTCGGTTCCCGGCGGTGGCGGCGACTATGAGGGAGACCTGGACCTGATTTCAGCCTGGGCGCCGGGGCTGGTAATTTCGATGACTACCCTTGCCGAACTGGTTTCTGTGGGTGCAGGCGAATTGGGTTGTGACATCCATCGGCGCGCCTGTCGGTGGGCACATCTGCCGGTCGCCGACTTCTCGGCGCCGTCGACCGAGATATCCGGCCGATGGCCCGAAGTCAGCGCCGCCGCCCGCCATGCGCTGTCGGGCGGCGGGCGCGTACTGGTCCACTGCCGGGGCGGTTGCGGGCGGTCTGGCATGGTTGTTCTGCGCTTGATGATCGAAAGCGGCGAGCAGCCGGAACAGGCCCTGAAACGCCTGCGGGCCGTACGTCCCTGCGCGGTCGAAACCGATGCTCAGATGGACTGGGCCATCGCCCCGGCGCGCGAGGCTCTGGCGACCTGACATTCAGGCGGTTGCGCGGAACTCGCGCTCGGCCCTGACCGCGGGCATGATCGCCGTGGCCTGCAGCATCGCACAGGGTCGATCACTGATGACCTGCGCAGGCAGGGCGTCGCTCTGGTCGTCAAACAGCATGTCGGCGTAGGTATCAAGGCAGTCGGACGGGGTGTCGGCGGCCGCTCCGCAATACACGCGGATCCGTTCGGGACGTGCATCGAACCGCGCCGTGCAGCCATGTTCGCAATGGGCCAGTTCGCTACTGCCTTCCACTTGGAAGTCGGGGGATGTAGCGGCCTGCGCCGTCGCCATTGCCTGCGCGATGGCCCGTGCCATGCGCGCCAATGCCGGGCAGGTCTTTCCGGTGCGCTGGCAGATGGTTGCCGCGAATTCATGGGTATCGGTCTTCCAAATCATGTTGCGCCCTCCGCGCGCTGGGCGAGGTGGATTTGGACAGACGCCGGTTTCAAGGCCAGACCCTGCCCGGACACCCCGTCCGAGTTTCGGTTTCACGTTTGATGGCAGGTCTCCTGACTTGCGGGTCTTTGCTTTGCCAACCTTCCCAACCTTGCGGTCAGTGGTATTTAGGCATCGCTCTCCGCCTACAGTTGCGGGGGCAGTCGCGGCCTTGGTCCGCTCCGGAGTTCCGGGTTGGACCGCACCGTGTTCCCTTTTCATCCCGGACCGAAACGGCCCGGGAACCATCCCCTCATCGCTAGCGGTGTATCCGGGATCGAGTCAAGACGGTTTCAGCCCGGTTGCCGGAGTGAGTCCCAAGGGAACAGATCAGGCAGTCTGCGCAGTACATTCGAATCCCTGCGGGCACGGGCCAATTGCCAGCCGCCCTGCATTACGATGAACAGGGTGTCCGCAGCATTTTCAGGGTCGGAAACTTCAAACCGCGCGGCGTGGTTTCGAACTTCGATGATCCAGCTTTCATACAGACGGTCGGCATGTTCCCGAAACGCGCGGTTGTCGGGGCTTTCGAACAGGGTGGCGGCGATGGGGCAGGTCTCCCATTGGGCCGAGGTGTCGAACAGCTTCGCGATTTTGTGGCACAGGGTGGTGACCCCGTCGCGAAAATCGGCGGCCTCGTTGAATGCCGCAGCGATCATGCTCAACATCCCGTCCGAGGCCCAACTGGCCGCCGCCAGGGCCAGATCCGGCTTGCCCTTTGGAAAATGGTGATAAAGCGAACCCTTGGGGGCCTGCGCTTCGGCCAGCAATTCCGCCAGACCGACACCGTTATAGCCCGAGCGCTGGAACAGTTGGGCGGCAGTCACGATCAGGCGATCTTTGGTGTTTGGTGGACGTTGGGTCATGCAGGCCAAATATTGACAGGCCTAGACCAATTGGTCCAGACACAAAGCATTAGACCGATCGGTCCAGAGTGTTTGGAGGCAAAGATGTTGGATTCGCAGCACGCGGTTGACGTGGGAGACTTTAAGTTTCCGTCGGGCCAGACCCAGCTGGCGGCGCGGCTTTACACTCCGGCGGTCGAGCCGCAAACCGTTGTTGTGCTGAACGGCGCAACAGGAGTGCCACGTGACTACTATCAGCACTTTGCTCGCTGGCTGGCCGCCGAGCGCGGTATGGCTTGCCTGACATATGATTACCGGGATTTCGAGCATTCGCTGACCGGGCGGCTGAAGGACTCGAAGGCCACGATGGCGGACTGGGCGCTGATCGACATGCCCGCAGCGCGTGCCGAGATGCGCCGTCGCTACCCGCAGGCAAAACTGTGGGTGATCGGGCATTCGGTCGGTGGAATGCTGGCTCCGCTGCAACCGGAAATCGAACAGATCGACCGGATGATCTGTGTGTGCGCAGGTTTGGTGACGGTGGCTGATCACCCGTGGCCCTACAAGGGCTTGGCGACTCTGTTCTGGTATGGCCATGTGCCACCTCTGGTGCGTCTCCTGGGGTACCTGCCAGGGAAACTACTGGGATTCGGAGCCGACTTGCCGGCTGGCGTCTATTGGCAATGGCGCAAGTGGTGTACATCGCCCACCAGCTATCTGCCCGAACTTGGTGACACGCTTCCCCAGGCGGATTGGAGCCGGGCGAACGCCACGGCGGATATCATTGCGTTTGAGGATGACCAGACAGTGCCACCGCCCGCCGTCTGGCGGCTGGCTGAACTCTATGGTCCGACCGCCCGTCGGCACTTGTTGGAGCCCAAGGATTTCGGACTGTCCGAAATCGGTCATATCGGCGCCTTCGCCCGCCGCAGCAGTGCCGTTTGGCCGCGATTGATCGCCTGACCCGCCCGTAAGCGCGGTTTTCAGGAACAACGACGAAATGCAGAGGTTGGATTGACCCGGCCGAATACGCGGCGCGGCGTCAAGTGAGAGGTTGGACATCGACCCAAGCGGGGCTCGTTGTGGCTGCTTCCTTCCGGACCTGACCAGGTTGGCGAGGCGCTTGCCCGCGCCAACCTCTCGACCGCCGATATAGGCATCACGCAGCCGCTTGGCAACCCGTCACAAAGACAGGCGTATCCGAAGAAACCCGCGCGCGTCCTGCCCGTCGGTGGTGGCTGCAAAGTGGTCCAGCTCGTGCAGGTAGTTCGCAGCGCTTGGTCCGGTTTTCAGAATCACGGACCAGCCCGCCTGCGGAACAAAGGAAAAGCTTTGGGCGGTGTTTTCCAACGGATCCGGACCCAATCGTCCCGCCAGGTAGTCGCGCAAGATACCCTGAAGGCTCAGCGGCGGCACCGGGATCAGGCGGGACGGGTCTGGGACGGGAAAGTTGCCGCCGCCATTGGCTCGGTAGCTGTTTGATGCAACGACGAATTGTTCATCCGGATCGACGGGGCGACCCTGATAGGCAAGATCGCGCAGGCGGGAATGGGACGTGTCGATCGACTGGCCGCCCAAATCATATCGCGCGGGCTGCGTCAGATCGAACCTGTAGGTCACCCCATGCAGCACGTCGAAATTGTGCCCGGTGCCCTCGGGGTTGATCAGAACCTGCTCGTCGCTATCGCCAAGTTGCGAGAATTGGGCAGCCGACATCTCCAGCCAATCGGCGATCTGGCGGCCATCCAGCAGCATGGCGGCCAATTGGTTCGGGAACACATGCAAGTCCGAGACATGCCGTACGGTGACATCGCCAGCCGGGACTTCGGTGTAGTGTCTTGGGCCGGCCCGGCCTCCGAATTTCGAAGGTGCGGCTGCGGACAGAACTGGCAGAGTCTCAAAGGCCGTCCCGGCCAGAACCGGTCGCAGGGCTGCCGCCTGGGCTGCGGCGACCAAGTTCAGCCCCTGATCCACCCCGCAGAAGGTGAAATAGCTATGCAAAGGACGATTGATCCGGCCCACCGGCTGGGCAGCGGCTTTGCGGGTCGCTTTGTGGGCTGCGGCAAAAAGTTCGACCATCTCAGGGTCTTCAGGAACGACCCAATCTCCGGCTTCAGCCCTGCCCGGGCAGATCGCGCGCAGATGCGCGCTGTGACCAGCAATTCTCGCTTCTCCCGCGGCGTTCATAGCAAGCGTGAGGTCGATCACCCCCAAATGCGACCCCGCTGATCCGGGCATGACCACGGGTCTGGCCTGCTGCGGGTTACCATCGCTTGGGTCGGGCAGTGTCAGGTGCGTGTGTCCGGCCACGATTGCATCAATACCGTCCAGAGCAGAAAGCTGTGCGACCACATTTTCCGACATCGGCGCGGCGTCGGGCTCGCCCATCCCTGAATGTGCAAGGGCCATAATCAGGTCACAGCCCTGACGACGCAATTTCTCGGCCATCCGGCGCGCCGTGGCGACAGCATCCTCGGCTGCAACCTGGCCTTCCAATTGTGGTGCTTCCCACTTCACCGTCTGCGGCGGCAGGATCGAGAACACGCCAATTCGGACAGGAGTGCTTTGGCCGTTGATGTGGACATGACGGGTCAGGATGGCCTGTTTCTGCCAGGGCGCGACCCCGGTCAGACACTGCATGTTGCTGCACAAAACCGGGCAAGTTGCCCGAGAAACGATCCGGCCCAGAGCCGGCAAGCCAAAGCCGAAATCGTGGTTCCCCAGCGCAATTGCGTCGTAGCCCAAGCGCCCAAAGGCGGACATCAAAGGGTGGGTCGCGTCGGTCTGTTCGACCGCCCAGTCACCCAGAAGTGTCCCCTGAAGGGAATCGCCGTTGTCGAACAGCAGGACAGTTGCATTTGCCTCTTCCGCCTCTTGACGTGCAGAGCGGATCAGGCTGGCGGTTCGGGTGAAGCCCACACCTGGTTCCGGCCGGTCAGCATAATAGTCGAAACTGGTCAGATTCATGTGCAGATCGGTCGTTGCAAGAATCCGGATGTGCGCGGTTTTCAAGTGGGGATGTGCCTGAAGCAGGGAGGATTTCAGAGCCAATTTTCTTCTTTTAGGTGCTGTTGAGCATACGTTTTCACTGAAAGGTAGAATACAGGTAATCGTCAGGGCTTCCATGCGTCCTTTGCGACAACGATGCTTTTTGCGAGTGTGAATTCCCATTGCACCAGTGCCCAAGTCGTGGCAGCCCTTATGCAAATTCCAAAGGGACAGGCATGAAACGGGCGGAAAGCGTGACATTTGGCGGCTCTGGACTGGACCGGGCGGCGCAGATCCGTACCGATGCCAGAGCTTTGGAGGAAGCACGGTCCGATACCACGGCGCGGTGCGTCCTGATGTGGCGGGGCAAACCGCTGGTCATGGGCGAAGCGTTGGACCAGTTGGCCTTGGTTCCGATGGACCACGATCTGGTTACGAACGGACCCGGCGGGGCGATCGACCAACCGATCTTGCTGGGGCGCAGTGATGCGGATGCGCCGCTGTTTGCAATGGACATTTCGAATTGGTCTGCCGACGGGTTGGACCTGTCGGGCGTTGGAGCGTTCGTGGATCGAACCGAACAGCAGCATCCGGGGCTGCCCGTGGGCCACGTGTTCGCCGAGCTTCGTCGGATCATGACCCGGCTGTCGGCCCGGGACGCCGAATTGGCAGCCACCGCCAAGGCCGTGATCGGCTGGCACGAGACGCACAGGTTTTGCGCGCGCTGCGGCAACCCGACCAACATTTCACAGGCCGGGTGGCAACGGCTGTGCCCGGCCTGTGGCGGGCAGCACTTTCCACGCACCGATCCGGTGGTGATCATGTTGGTCACGCATGGTGATTCTGTCCTGATGGGCAGATCTCCGGGGTGGCCCGACGGTATGTATTCACTGCTGGCCGGTTTCGTCGAACCGGGTGAAACCCTTGAGGCCGCCGTGCGACGCGAAGTCATGGAGGAGGCCGGCGTTCCGGTCGGACCCGTCAGCTATCTGGCAAGTCAACCCTGGCCATTTCCGTCGTCGCTGATGTTCGGGTGTGCAGCGCAGGCGCTGTCCCGCGAGATCACGATCGACCCGGTCGAGATCGAGGACGCGATGTGGGTCTCCAAGTCCGAGATGATGCAGGCTTTTGCAGGCGAGCACCCCAAGCTTCTGCCGGCGCGAAAGGGGGCAATCGCGCATTTTCTTTTGCGTAACTGGCTTGCAGATACGCTGGACTGACGAAACACTGACACCCTGACTGAGCAGAAAAGGCCGACATGCAGGTTTCAGCACGCGAAGATATCCAGGCGCCGATCGATGCGGTGTTCGCCATGGTCGCGGACTTCGAACGGTTCGAGCGCATGGCGATGCGCCGCGGTGTCGAGGTTCGACGCACTGTCGAAATGCCGGGCCACTGGGTCGGGTCGTGCTGGGAAGCCGATATCATGATCCGTGGCAAGCCACGCCACGTCGCGATCGAGGTGGCCGAGTTCGATCGCCCCACAGCCATGCGGTTTCGATCGACCAGCAAGGGGATGAACGGCCTGACCACGATTGATCTTCTGTCGCTGTCGCAAAAGCAGACGCGGCTGAGCATCGAGATGTCACTGGCTGCCAAGACCTTGCCTGCGCGTCTGCTTCTGCAGTCGTTGAAGCTGGGCAAGGCCAGATTCCGGCGCCAGTTCCAGATGCGACTGAGCGATTTTGCGCGCGAAATGGAAGAACGCTATCTGCACGGGGCTTGAGAGCCGGCGTTTGACTGGCGGTGAACAGTCCCCAGCTGCTTGCGCGTGGGAGCAGACTAACCGCGTGGTCGAGCAGCGGGGTACACGCCCAGAACTTCCACATTCGTGGTGAAATGCTGCAGTTCATCCATCGCGAGTTGCACGTTGCGGTCCTCCGGGTGGCCGACGATGTCGGCGTAGAACTGAGTCGCCGTGAACGAGCCATCAACCATGTAGCTTTCCAGCTTGGTCATGTTGATGCCGTTGGTGGCAAAACCGCCCATGGCCTTGTACAGCGCCGCCGGAATGTTCCGGACCTGGAACACGAAGCTGGTGATCATCCCGTGCTCGCCACGGCGGCGGCGGTCGTCCTCTCGCGACATCACCAGAAAGCGGGTCGTGTTGTCGTCGCTGTCTTCGATGTGGCGCGCCAGCAGTTCAAGGCCATAGATTTCGCCAGCAAGTTCGCTGGCCAGGGCCGCCGAATGTTTCTCACCCGCTTCCGAGACCTCGCGCGCCGCGCGGGCGTTGTCAGGGCTGACGCGCCCGCGGATGCCGTGGGCCTTCAGGAAGTTTGCGCATTGCGGCAACAGCACCAGATGCGAATGGGCTTCGGTGATATCTTCGAGTTTTGCGCCCGGCACGCCCAGCAAGTTGATGTGAACCCGCACAAAGGCCTCGTCCACGATGTGCAGCCCGCTGTGCGGGAGCAGGCGGTGGATATCGGCCACTCGTCCATAGGTGCTGTTCTCGACCGGCAGCATGGCCAGATCCGCCTCGCCCGAGCGCACCGATTCGATCACGTCCTCGAATGTTCGGCAGGGCAGCGCCTCCATATCCGGACGCGCATTGCGACAGGCTTCGTGACTGTAGGCGCCGGGTTCCCCCTGAAAGGCGATGCGTTTGGTCATTTGGTCGATTCCGTGCAACAAGTTCCAGAATTGGGCGTTTCGTCGCGGTGTCTATACCTTGCCTCTTGCAAGGGGAAGCCTTAGACACCCCGAAGACAGCTGAAATGGACACGCGATCAATGTTCGACACGATGACAGTTACCAAGGCCGCAGCCGGCCTGTTCGGTGCCTTCCTTGTACTCCTCCTGGCAAAATGGGGGGGCGATGTTCTCTACCATGTCGGCGGGCACGGCGAAGCCGCCTATGTTATTGAAACCGAAAGCTCGGGCGAAAGCGCTGACGGCGAAGAAGTGGTCTTTGCCGATCTGCTGGCCGCAGCTGACCCGGAAAAGGGCGCGAAGGTTTTCCGCAAGTGTTCGGCTTGCCACAAGCTGGAAGAAGGCGCCAATGGCACCGGTCCCTACCTGTATGGCGTCGTGGACCGCCCTGTGGCGGCGGCTGCGGGCTTCGGCTACTCGGCGGCGATGCAGTCGCATGGCGGCAACTGGACCCCGGAAGAGCTGGATGCGTTCATTGCAAACCCCAAAGGCTATATCCAAGGCACTTCGATGAGCTTTGCCGGTCTCAAAAAGGCTCAGGAACGCGCAGACCTGATCGCGTACCTGCAGACGATTGGCGGCTGATCTGCCCACCCAGTCACCGAAAAGCGAAAGCCGCTGCCATGTGCAGCGGCTTTTTTTGTCTGAGCAAAACTTCACAAAGCGCTCACGCATTCTAAACTTGCAAGTGTCAGTGCTGGGCTTTTAGCTTGCCCACAAGGACATGGACAGAAGACAACATCGAAGGATGACCCGTATGATTTCCCATCTGCCTGGCGCGCGCGAACAAGGTTTTCGTCATTGGGTCGCGGCATTGGGCATTTCGGCGGCGTTGGTTCTGGGGCAGGCGGGGCCAGTCCGGGCCGACGAGGACCAGATCATTCGCAGCCATGGCTACTCGTACTTCGGCAATCTCGACTACCCCGCCGACTACACGCACTTGAACTATGCCAACCCGGATGCACCCAAGGGCGGCGAGCTGTCATTGGCCGCATCGGGCACGTTTGATTCCCTGAATCCATATTCACGCAAAGGTCGCCCCGGAGCGTTGACGACACTGCAATACGATCGGCTGATGGACAGCACCGATGACAGTGTCGGCCAGTACTACGGCGTATTGGCTGAGAGCCTGGAGTATGACGCCGACCGCAACTGGGTCATTTTCCACCTGCGCCCCGAAGCGACGTTCTGGGATGGCACGCCCGTCACCGCCGAGGATGTGGTCTACAGCCACCGCCTGTTCATCGAACAGGGCCTGCCGTCATATGCGCAGGCCGTCGGGCGGATGGTGACCGGCGCCGAGGCGCTGGATACGCACACGGTCAAGTTCACGTTCAATCCCGAATTGACGGCCCGCAGCCGGATCGAAACCGTCGGCGCGACGCCCGTATTCTCGAAAGCGTGGTTCGAGGCAGACCCGTCCCGCCGTCTCGACGAGCCGCGCCTGGAAGTCGCCGTTGGATCTGGGCCTTACAAATTGGACAGCTACGATATCAACCGGCGCATCGTCTACAAACGCCGGGACGACTACTGGGGCAAGGACTTGCCGTTCAACAAGGGCCGGCACAACTACGATACCATCCGAGTCGAGTATTTCGCGGACCAGACAGCCGCCTTTGAAGGCTTCAAGGCAGGCGAATACACGCTGCGGATCGAAAGCGACCCCAAGCTGTGGGCGACCGGCTATGACTTCCCCAAGTTGAAAGAGGGCTACGTCGTCAAGGACGCGATTGCGAATGGCAGCCCACCGACCCCGTCGGGCTTTGTGTTCAACCTCGCGCGTCCGCAATTCGCGGACAAGAATGTTCGAAAGGCACTGGCGCTGGCATTCAACTTTGAATGGGCCAATGAATCTCTGCTGTTCGGCCTGAACTCACCCCGCGATTCGTTCATCGAAGGCACACCGCTTGAAGCGATGGATACACCGCAGGGGGCAGAGCTGTCATTTCTGCAAGCTTTGGGCGACGTGGTTCCACCCGAGATGTTGACCGAACCGGTGACGACCGTTCACGAATCCAACCCGGCGCGCCTGAACGATCGGCGCAACCTGCGCAAAGCCTCGAAACTGTTGGACGAAGCCGGATGGCCCGTGGGCGACGGCAACTTGCGCCGCAATGCTCAGGGTCAGACCCTGCGGGTGAACATCCCCTATCCGTCCAACCTGCCGACATCGACGGCCACGATGATCGAGACCTTTGTCCAGAACCTTCAGGCGCTGGGCGTGGATGCTTCGGCCGAAAAGGTCGATCCGGCGCAGTACACCCTGCGCAGCCGCGAGCGTGACTATGACATGGTTTATTCGACACGCTATGGCGCGTTCCTGTCCACTGGCGGCGGCCTCAGTCAGATGTATGGCTCGAAAGAGGCCGAGTTCAGCCTGTTCAACCCGGCAGGCCTTGCCAGCCCGTTGGTGGACGCCATCATCGAGGCGTCTTTCGCGACCAACAATCAAACCGATCAGGACGCAGCGCTTATGGCCTTGGATCGCGCCTTGCGCTATGAGTTCTTCATCATACCGGATGGGTATATCGCGGAATACTGGACAGCCTACTACAACATGTACGAATACCCCGATCAGTTGCCGCCCTATGCGCTGGGATACCTTGATCTGTGGTGGATCAATCCCGAGAAGGAAGCGGCCCTGAAAGCAGAAGGCGCGCTGCGTTAACATGGGCGCATATATTCTTCGACGCCTGTTGCTGGTCATTCCGACCCTTCTGGGCATCATGATCGTCAACTTCACGCTGGTGCAGTTCGTACCCGGCGGTCCGGTCGAGCAGATCATCGCCCAGATCGAAGGGCAGGGCGATGTGTTCGCGGGTTTTGCGGGGTCCGGTGACGCGGGCGCCGGGGCCGAACCCGGCGGTGGCGTCTTCGATGACAAATACGTGGGCGCCCGCGGCCTACCGCCGGAATTCATCGCCGAACTGGAGAAGGAATTCGGCTTCGACAAGCCGCCGGTCGAGCGGTTCCTGAACATGATGGGCAACTATCTCACGCTGGATTTCGGCGAGAGCTATTTCCGCTCGGTCTCGGTGATCGACCTGGTGCTGGAAAAGATGCCGGTCTCGATCTCGCTGGGCCTGTGGTCGACGCTGATCGCCTATCTGGTCTCGATCCCGCTGGGCATCCGCAAGGCGGTCAAGGATGGTTCACGCTTTGACACATGGACCAGCGCGACCATCATCGTGGCCTATGCGATTCCCGGCTTCCTGTTCGCGATCCTGCTGCTGGTGCTGTTTGCGGGCGGCTCCTACTGGCAGATCTTCCCGCTGCGCGGGCTGACCTCGGACAATTGGGAAGACCTCAGCCTGCTGGGCAAAGTGGCCGACTATTTCTGGCACATCGCCCTGCCGACCATCGCACTGACGATTTCCGCTTTTGCCACGCTGACGCTGCTGACCAAGAATTCGTTCCTGGACGAGATCAAGAAACAATACGTCATGACCGCCCGCGCCAAGGGGCTGAGCGAGCAGCGCGTTCTGTACGGCCACGTATTCCGCAACGCGATGCTGATCGTGATCGCCGGTTTTCCGGCGGTGTTCATCGGCGTGTTCTTCGGCGGGTCGATCATCATCGAGACGATCTTCTCGCTGGATGGTCTGGGTCGTCTGGGCTTTGAGGCCGCAGTGGCGCGCGATTATCCGGTGATCTTCGGGACGCTGTTCATTTTCGGCCTGCTCGGTCTGGTCGTCGGCATCATCAGCGACCTGATGTATGTGCTGGTCGATCCGCGCATCGATTTCGAGAAACGCGAGGGGTAAATGGCACTTTCTCCTCTGAACCAGCGCCGCTGGCGCAATTTCTGCCGCAACCGCAGGGCCTTTTGGTCGCTGATCATCTTCTCGGTGCTGTTTGGCCTGTCGCTGTTCGCGGAATTCATTGCCAATGACAAACCGATCCTGGTGAAGTACCGGGGCGAGTTCTACACGCCCATCTTCAACTTCTACGCCGAGACCGAGTTCGGCGGCGACTTCCAAACCGAGGCGATCTATCGTGACCCCGAGGTCCGTTGCCTGATCGACAGCGGTGGGCTGGAAGACTGTTTCGACGACCCCGAAGGCATCATCGAGCAGATCGAGGCGGGGACGTTCCAGGCCGAAGGATTCGAGCGCGGCTGGGCGATCTGGCCGCCGATCCCCTATTCCTACAATACCAGCGTCGACCGTCCCGGTGCGGCGCCCCTGCCACCCAACGGGCAGAACCTGCTGGGCACCGACGACACCAAGCGCGACGTTCTGGCGCGTGTCATATATGGCTTCCGCCTGTCGATCCTGTTCACCCTGATCGTCACCGGCGCGGCCAGCCTGATCGGCATTTTCGCCGGCGCGCTGCAGGGCTTTTTCGGCGGCTGGCTGGACCTGATCTTCCAGCGCATCATCGAGATCTGGTCGGCGACGCCCTCGCTTTACGTCATCATCATCATGTTCGCGGTGCTGGGGCGAAGTTTCTGGCTGCTGGTGTTCCTCATGATCCTGTTCTCGTGGACGGGTCTGGTGGGTGTGGTGCGGGCAGAGTTCCTGCGCGCCCGCAATCTGGAGTACGTGCGCGCGGCCAAGGCGCTGGGCGTGGGCAACCTGACCATCATGTTCCGCCACATGCTGCCCAACGCGATGGTGGCCACGCTGACCTTCATGCCCTTCATCGTGACCGGCACGATCGGGGGGCTGGCCAGCCTCGATTTTCTGGGCTTCGGTCTGCCGTCCTCGGCGCCCTCGCTGGGTGAGCTGACCCTGCAGGCCAAGCAGAACCTGCAGGCGCCATGGCTGGCCTTCACTGCCTTTTTCACCTTTGCCATCATGCTGTCGCTGCTGGTCTTCATCTTCGAAGGCGTGCGTGACGCGTTCGACCCGCGAAAGACCTTCTCATGAGCTTGCTGGATGTGAAAAACCTCAAGGTCTCGTTCCGTCAGGACGGGCAGGTGACCACGGCGGTTCGGGGCGTGTCGTTCCATGTCGACCGCGGGGAAACTGTGGCGCTGGTGGGTGAATCCGGGTCGGGAAAATCGGTCACCGCGCTGTCCACCGTGTCGCTGCTGGGCGACAGCGCGATCGTCGAAGGGTCGGTTACCTATGACGGTCAAGAGATGATTGGCGCATCCGAGCAGCGCCTGATGGAGGTCCGCGGCAACGACATCAGCTTCATCTTCCAGGAGCCGATGACCTCGCTGAACCCGCTGCACACGATCCAGAAGCAGATGGCGGAATCGCTGGCCCTGCACCAGGGTCTGACGGGCGACGCGGCGCGCGCCCGGATCGTCGAATTGTTGAACAAGGTCGGTATCCGCGACCCCGAGGAACGGCTGGACGCCTATCCCCATCAGCTGTCCGGCGGACAGCGGCAGCGGGTGATGATCGCCATGGCGCTGGCCAACAAGCCCGACATCCTGATCGCGGACGAGCCGACCACTGCGCTGGACGTGACGATTCAGGCGCAGATCCTCGAACTGCTGGCCGAACTGCAGAAATCGGAAAACATGGGGATGCTGTTCATCACCCATGATCTGGGCATCGTGCGACGCATCGCCGACCGGGTCTGCGTGATGAAGGATGGCGAGATCGTCGAGACCGGCCCCGTGGCCGAGATCTTCGACAACCCTCAGCACCCCTATACCCGCAAGCTGCTGGCGGCCGAACCCACGGGCATACCCGACCCGATCGACCCCGCCGCCGAAGAAGTGGCCCGGACCGAGCATCTGAAGGTCTGGTTTCCGATCCAGCGCGGGTTCCTGAAGCGCACGGTCGGCTATGTGAAGGCGGTGAACGACGCCACACTCAGCGTGCGGGCGGGCGAAACCGTTGGGATCGTGGGCGAAAGCGGCTCGGGCAAGACCACGCTGGCGCTGGCGATCATGCGGCTGATCGCCTCTGAGGGCGGGATCACCTTCCGCGGGCAGGATGTGCGCCGCTGGTCCACGCGCGAGCTGCGCCGCTTGCGCAAGGACATGCAGATCGTGTTTCAGGACCCGTTCGGCAGCCTCAGCCCGCGGATGACCTGCCAGCAGATCATTGCCGAGGGTCTGGCGATCCACAAGGTCGACCCGCACCGTGCCCCGCGCGAACTGGTGGCCGAGGTGATGACCGAGGTGGGCCTGGACCCGGCGGCCATGGACCGCTATCCGCACGAGTTTTCGGGCGGGCAACGCCAGCGCATCGCGATTGCCCGCGCCATGGTGCTGCGGCCCAAGCTGCTGGTGCTGGATGAACCGACCAGTGCGCTGGACATGACGGTGCAGGTGCAGATCGTCGAATTGCTGCGCGACCTGCAGAAGAAATACGGGCTGGCCTACCTGTTCATCAGCCACGACCTGAAGGTGGTGCGGGCGATGTCACACAAGGTGATCGTCATGCGCAACGGAGACGTGGTCGAGATGGGCGCTGCCGAAGATCTTTTCGTCAACGCCCAGGATGACTATACCCGCGAACTGATCGCTGCGGCAGGCTAGGCGTTGGCCGCTTCGCGCGCCGCCGATTTCGGCACCGGGCCGCGCAGCTCTTCATAGTGGTCGAACTGCAGCTTGACCCAGCCGGTGCCGCGTGTGGCGCTGGCCAGTGTGCGGTGTAGTTCGTCCTCGGCCACGGCGGGCAGTTGGGCGTTGAATATCTCCCAGCCCGGCGCGTTCGGGTTGCCCTCGAACCCCAGTACCTGCCCCTGAAGCGAGCTGATCGTGGGCACCAGATCGCCCACGAAGGCCGACGGAACATGGATCTCGGCGTTCAGGATCGGCTGCAAAACAACCGGCTTGGCCTGTGGCAAGGCTTCGCGCACGGCGTTCTTGCCTGCCGTCCGGAAGGCAAAATCGGAACTGTCTACGTTGTGATGCTTGCCGTCATGCAGGGTGACCTTCACATCCACCACCGGAAAGCCCTCGGGGCCCTGCGCCAATGCATCGACCGCGCCTTGTTCGACCGAGGGGATATAGTTCTTGGGCACGGCGCCGCCCTTGACCACCTCGTCGAATTGAAATCCCGATCCGCGCGGCAGCGGCGCGACCGAGATCACCACATCGGCGAACTGCCCCGCTCCGCCGGATTGCTTGCGGTGGCGGTGTCGGTGTTCGACCGTGGCGCGGATGGTCTCGCGATACGCGGTCTCGACCGGAGAGGTTTCGATCTCGATCCCGAAATCCTCGGCCAGCTTGGCGACCACCCGCCGCATGTGCTGCGGCCCTTGGGAACCGAGAACGGCGTGGCCGCTCAGCTCGTCCTGTTCCAGCGTCAGGCCCGGGTCGATCTCGACCAGCCGGGACAGCGCGTTGGACAGGCGCACGTCGTCGCGTTCATGGGCCGACGACACCACCTGCCGATAGGCGACCGGATGCGCCGTGGCCCAATCCGGCAGCGGCGTGGAGTCGCTGCTGTCATAGATATTGCCGGGGTTGAGGTGATCGGATTTCACCGCCAGCCCGATCTCGCCGGCCTTCAGCCCGTCGATTTGGGTCTTTGCGTCCAGCGCGGTCAGGTTGCCAACAGTTTCGCCGCCCAGCGGGTCATGCGCCTTGATCCCGTCGCCCAGCCCCCGCAGGACGATGATTTTGCCAATGTGCTTTTTGACGTCGGCGAACCCGGCGATGGCGCGGGCGGCCTCGGGCGCCGCGTCCCGGTCGGCGGCGATGTCGAATTCGGGCGCCTCGTGCCGCAGGGCCTTCATCAGGCGGGTCAGCCCGTTGCCATGGCTGGCTGCGCCCAGACAGGCCGGGATCAACTGATGGTTCTGCAAGACCTGCGCGGCCAGGTCATAGATCTCGGCGCTGGGCGGCTGCTTGTCTTCGATCAGCTGCTCAAGCAGGTGGTCGTCGAAATCCGACAGGGTCTCGAGCAGTTCGGTGCGGGCTTCGGCCTCGCGATCTGCCACCGACTGCGGCAGCTCGATCAGCGCCGAGGGCTGACCTTCCTGATATTTCCACGCGCGCTCCGAGATCAGGTCGACGGCCCCGACGATGGTTTCGCCTTCACGGATCGGCACCTGTCGCAGGGTAATGTGATGGCTGCAATAGGTCTGCAGCGCGGCGATGATGTCGCGGATGCGGCCGTTGGGGTTGTCCATCCGGTTGATGAACAGAAAGCAGGGAATGCCCGCCTCCTCGACCAGCCGCAGATAGGGGGCGCACAGAACCGCCGAGTCCGGGTCTGGCGGAACCACCACCACCGCCGCGTCGGAAATGGCCATGGCGGGCCCCGCATTGGCCAGCGCATCGCCCCCGCCATCCACGTCGATCGCGCACCACGGTTCGTCCAGATAAGAAAAACCGTGCAGATGCACGGTTCCGGACAGATCGAATGTGGTGGGCCGGCCATCAAGGCGACTGATGGCCTCGACCAGTGTTGTCTTGCCCGATTGGCTGGGGCCGAGGACGGTAAAAACGCGCATGGGTGCTGTCCCTTCGTCAAGTTGCAGAGTGGTTGCACGAAAGGAACTGTCGAACGCGGATGCGCCGGCGAGTCTGTCTGAATGATGGCCTGCCTCGGCGTCGGGCGGCCGGCCGCCCGCCTTCCGAGTGTGGGGAAAACCCACCGCGCGCGTCAACCCCCCGCTTTTTTGCATTGTGGCGACTGGCCGGCTTGCGGCCTGCCGCCCGTCGTCAGATCGCCGAACTGTGGCCTGCCTTGCTCAGGTCATAGGCGTCGAAGGTCCGGGCGATCATCCGGGTCAAGGCGCGCGCCTCGGGCGGGATGAACAGCCCGTCATCGGTGATCTGCAACAACCCGTCGAAGGCGTCATTGGCGCGCTGGTACATCGCCGTCAGCTTGGCCGCCGAGATGTCGTGGTCGCGCAGGATCTCGGCCGTTTCGATGCGGAAGTCGCACATCAGGGCCTCGATCAGGCGGGCGCGCAGAATGTCCTGATCCTTGAACAGATGCCCGCGCGAGGTCGAGAACCGGCCATCGCGCACCGCTTTGGTATGGACCGACGTGGCTGGGGCGTTCTGCGCATAGCCCTGCGGGAAGCGCGAGATCGAGCTGGCGCCGACACCGATCAGAACCTCGGCCTGATCGTCGGTATAGCCCTGGAAGTTCCGCTTGAGCCGCCCGGCTTTCAGTGCATGGGTCAGCCCGTCATCCTTCGTGGCGAAATGGTCGATGCCGATTTCTTCGTAATTGTCCCACAGGAATAGACGGCGGGCGGTGTCGAACAGATCAAGCCGCTGTTCCGGCGTCGGCAAGGCGTCGGACGGGATCAGCTGCTGGCGTTTCGCCATCCACGGCACATGCGCGTAGCCATACAGGGCCACCCGGTCGGGGTTGAGGGACAGCAGCTTTTGTACGCTTTCGGTCATCCGCGCCTTGGTCTGGTGCGGCAGTCCGTACAGGATGTCGGCGTTCAGGCTGGGCACGCCGCGCTCGCGGATCATGTCGATCGCTTCGCGGGTGGTGTCATAGCTCTGGATGCGCCCGATCGTCTTCTGGATCTCGTCGTCGAAATCCTGAACTCCGATCGAGGCGCGGTTCATCCCGGCCTCGGCTAGCGCATCCAGACGGGCGGCGTCCACCTCGTTGGGGTCGATCTCGACCGAGAATTCCGCGTTGGGTCCAAGTGGGACGATCCCCAGAATATGCGCGGCCAGTTCGCGCATCAGGTCGGGGTTCAACAGCGTGGGCGTGCCCCCGCCCCAATGCAGGCGCGACAGGGTCACCCCGCTGGGCAGGCGCGCGGCCAGCAGGTCCAACTCGGCCTTGAGGACATCGACATAGGCGATGACGGGGTTGTCGGTCTGGGTGCCCTGGGTGCGGCAGGCGCAGAACCAGCACAGCCGGCGACAGAACGGCACATGGACATAGAGCGAGATCGAACTGCCCGGCCGGATGGCGGAGATCCAGTCGCTGAACATGTCGGGCCCCACGTCATTGCTGAAGTGGGGGGCGGTCGGATAGCTGGTATAACGCGGTACCTTCGCGTCAAATAGTCCGAGCTTTGCCAATTGAGGTTTTACTATCATGACGACACCGGTATAGGCTCGACGACCAGAAAACCTTGACCGAGATCAAGTGGACGCGCGCATGACTCTGAATACCCTCGTTGACCACTCCAATTGCGAAGATTGCCCAATTCGGCATCGAGCCGTCTGCGCGCGCTGCGATGCGGACGAGTTGGTCGCGTTGGAAGAGATCAAGTATTACCGCAGCTTCGAGGCCGGTCAGACGATCATCTGGTCGGGCGATCAGATGAATTTCGTGGGCTCGGTCGTGTCCGGGATCGCGTCTCTGACCCAAACCATGGAGGACGGGCGCACCCAGATGGTGGGCCTGCTGCTGCCCAGCGACTTCGTAGGGCGGCCGGGGCGCGACTCGGCGCCTTATGACGTGCAAGCGACCACTGACGTGGTCATGTGCTGTTTCCGCAAGAAACCGTTCGAGGACCTCATGGGCCGCACACCGCATATTGCCCACCGCTTGCTGCAGATGACGTTGGACGAGTTGGACGCGGCGCGTGAATGGATGCTGGTTCTTGGCCGCAAGACCGCGCGAGAGAAGATCGCCAGCCTGCTGTCGATTATCGCGCGCCGGGATGCGTCTGCCAGCCAGAAGGGTTCATCTGGCCCCATCGTCTTTGACCTGCCGCTGACCCGCGAGGCGATGGCCGACTACCTTGGTCTGACGCTCGAGACCGTCAGCCGTCAGATATCTGCGCTGAAAAAGGATGAAGTGATCCTGCTGCAGGGCAAGCGCCACGTGACCGTTCCGGATATCGGCCGCCTGATGGAAGAGGCCGGGGATGATTCGGACGGTGGATTTCTGGTCTAAGCGGTTTTTCTGAGCCACCCGACGACGCGCCCGACCGGTGTCTGCGGTCGGACGGCACGTGGCGACCACAGCTTGAGCCGGTCGGGAAGAGTGACCGTCGTTTCGAACGGAGCCACCAGTCGACCGCTGTCCAGATGCGGCTGGACCAGCGCTTTGTGTCCCATCAACACACCCGCACCGTTCAGCGCTTCTTCGACCGCCAGCGCGTACAAAGAGAAGACCGGCCCGCGGGGTGTGAACGCCCATCCGGGTCGCGCCGCCGCCACCCATGTTTGCCAATCGTCGAACCAGGTCGAATCGGACAGGCAGGTCACATTCGCCAAGTCCTCGGGCGTAGTCAGGCGATGCGCCAAGGCCGGCGCGCAAACCGGAAAGATGGCGTCTTCGGCGATGGGGTCCCCCAAGTCTCCGCCGAAAAACAGGTAGATGTCGAAGGGCGCGCGCTTGAGGTTGGGCGGGGTTTCCTCGGCCGTGAGTGAAACTTCGATCTCGGGCTCTGCGGCTCGAAGTTCGGGCAACCTTGGCGACAGCCACAGCTGTGCAATCGAGGGCAGCGTCACGATGTGCACCACTTGCGGCTGTGCCTGGGCGCGCATGGACAATGTGGCTTGTCCCAAAGTGTCGAAGGCCTTGGTCAGGTCCGGCAACGCCTTCTGTCCCAGCGCGGTCAGGGCAACGCCTCTTGCGGTGCGCTCGAAAAGGGGCGCACCCAGTTCGTCTTCCAACGTTTTGACATGGGCTGATACCGCGCCGGCGCTGACGCCAAGTTCCGTAGCCGCCGCCGAGAATCCGCCCAGGCGGGCTGCGGCCTCGAACGCACGCAGCGCGTTCAGAGGTAGGGGTTTGGGGCGCGGTGGAGCAACGGGCATGGATTTAGGCTCAATTTTTCTGACCCTAATTTTTCGCAAAACTGATTTGCGCGCAAGTCAGGATCTTTGCATCGTTGGCCGCAAAGACGGAGGATCAGATGCAGCACCTTGCTCACCGTGCCTGGGTCCCGGGCCACTGCGAAAACCTTGTTCAGACCATCGCCCGGAAGGTTGCCGACAGCAACTCGGAGGCGATCGAGGCTCGGATCGACGCGCTGATAGCGCGAAACTCGGATATTCATGATGCCGAGTGTTTCAATCTGAATCCGGCGACAAATGTCATGAATCCAAGGGCCGAGGCAGCACTGGCCGCGGGTCTGGGCAGTCGTCCATCTTTGGGCTATCCGGGCGACAAATACGAGATGGGTCTCGAGGCCATCGAGGAGATCGAGGTGATCGCGGCCGAGCTTGCGGCCCGCGTGTTCAACGCGCGATACGCCGAAATCCGAGTGGCATCCGGCGCCTTGGCCAATCTGTATGGCTTCATGGCTCTGACACGGCCGGGCGATACGATCATCGCGCCTCCGGCCGCGATCGGCGGGCATGTCACCCACCATGAGGGTGGCTGCGCAGGGCTTTATGGTCTGCAAACGGTCAATTCACCAGTGGATGCGGACGGGTACAGTCTGGATCTGGCCGCTCTGCGCGACATGGCCAGAACGCACCGGCCCCGGTTGATCACCGTCGGTGGCTCGCTGAACCTGTTTCCGCATCCTGTGTCGGCCGTGCGCGAAATTGCCGACGAAATCGGGGCCAAGGTTCTGTTCGATGCGGCCCACCAATGCGGGATCATCGCCAGCGGGGCTTGGGCGAATCCGTTGGATGAAGGCGCGCATCTGATGACGATGAGCACCTACAAAAGCCTGGGCGGCCCGGCGGGTGGGCTGATCGTCACCAACGACGCCGAAATTGCCGAACGGCTGGACGCCATTGCATTTCCCGGAATGACGGCCAATTTCGATGCCGCGAAATCGGCGGCTCTGGCAATCTCGTTGCTGGACTGGGTCGACTTCGGGCCGGCCTATGGACAAGCGATGATCGATCTTGCGCAGGCAATGGCCAGCAAGATGGAAGATCAGGGATTGCCAGTGTTCAAAGGGGCTGGTGGAGCCACCACCTCGCACCAATTCGCGCTGAAGGCCGCCGACTATGGGGGCGGGCAGGCGGTGTCAAAACACCTGCGGCGGGCTGGGTTCCTGGCATGTGGTATCGGTTTGCCGATCGCCCCGGTTGCGGGTGACATGAACGGATTGCGGATCGGAACGCCCGAATTGGTCCGGCGGGGCGTGACGCCCGAACATGCCAGCGAACTTGTGGCCCTGTTCGCCGAGGCGCTGTCTGCGGATGATCCCGCATCGGTCGCGCCCAAGGTGCGGGATCTGCGATCCGGGTTCCAGGGGATGCACTACGTTCGTGCGTGACCCAACGGCCCGGCCGTGTTCTAATGCCTTTGCGTGAAACAATATTCAGGAGCAAGGCATGGAATTCAGTAGCCTATTGGCAATGCTGATCATCGGCGCGATCGCGGGCTGGTTGTCGGGCAGGATCATGAAGGGCCGCGGCTTTGGCGTGATCGGGAACATCATCGTCGGGATCGTTGGCGCTTTTCTCGCCGGAACGATTTTTCCCGCACTCGGGTTTTCCGTCGGCGGCGGTATGGTGTCGTCGATTTTCTTTGCAACGATCGGAGCCGTCATCCTTCTGTTCCTGATCGGTTTGGTCAAAAAGGTCTGACGAAATAACCGCCCCGTCTGGGGCGGATATTCCTTTTGCCATGCCCGCAGTTCAGTGGGCCAGGAAAACCGGAACCGAGGACTGTTCCAACATGTTCCGGGTCGCACCGCCCAGAATGGCCTCGCGGAACCGCGAGTGACCATAGGCGCCCATCACGATCATGTCGGCTTCGACGTCTGCGGCGTGACGGTTCAGAATGTCGGACACACGCGTCATCGTCTTGCTCAGCACGTCGATTTCGCATTTCACGCCATGGCGGGACAGCATTTGCGACAGCATACCGCCCGGATCCGAGCGATCAGGGCCGTGACGCGGCGGATCGATCACAACGATCCGGGTCAGTTCGGCCGCCCGCAGGAACGGCAGCGCGCGCCGAATGGCATTCATCGCCTCGACACTCTCATTCCAGCCGATCAGCACTGTCCGAGGGCTGGCGAATGGTTTCGCGTCATCCGGGACCACCAGAACCGGGGCGTGACCCTCGAACATGGCGGCCTCGATGATCGGTTCGGCCTCGGCGCCGCGATCTTTGCCATAGGGCTGCGGCAGAACGACAAGGTCCGAGAAACGGGCCCGATGCGCGACGTGCCGACCCAGGTCGGCGATCTGCGCCACGCCGTTTTCAGCGGACCAGCGTACGCCCGACTTGCCCAGGAAATCCTCGGCAAAGGCAAGCACTTCATCGGCCTCGGCATTTGCACGCTTCAAGGTTTCCTGAAGGATCAGGGCGTTTGCGCCCGCGTAGTAGTAGCCGGTCTGGCTACGGTCGACACCGAGGCACAGCGCTTCGGCATGGCCGTCCTGCGCTTCGGCCAAGGCGACCAACTGGGCCAGAGCCGGCTTGGCAAACTTGGTTTCCGTCATGACGGTGAGAAGAGATTTATAAGCCATTTCGACCTCGTGTTTCGGGTTCTGAAACCTGTGCGACCAGGTAACCCATTCATTTGCTTATGCCTGTCACAGTTTTCAGGCTATTGTCTTGATGCAGATCAAAGCAGCATTGGTTGTGCATGGATCATACAGCAACCAGTCAACGAAAGCTCTATGCGGCACAAGAATCGCCCGGAGCATGGCAAAGGGACGCAATATGTCGAATTACATCAAGCTGATCGCGCTTGGTCTGGTCGTGCTGTTCGCAGCGATCGGATCCAACTATGCGCGGGATTTGGCGTATCAGGTGCACGCGATACTGGTGATGCTCATCGCCGGTGGCCTGTTCATCTGGACGCTGCGAAACACGGATGAGCCGGATATTCTTGTCGATCGTTCGGGTGAGTACATGGATGGCGTGATCCGCTATGGCGTGATCGCAACCGCCTTTTGGGGTGTCGTAGGCTTCCTGGTGGGAACCTTCATCGCGTTCCAGCTGGCCTTTCCGGTGCTGAACTTCGAATGGGCGCAGGGGCTTCTGAACTTTGGCCGGTTGCGCCCGCTGCATACATCAGCGGTCATTTTCGCGTTCGGCGGCAACGCCCTTATCGCCACATCCTTCTACGTCGTACAGCGCACAAGCGCCGCGCGTCTGTGGGGTGGAAACCTGGCCTGGTTCGTGTTCTGGGGCTATCAGCTGTTCATCGTTCTCGCCGCGACCGGCTATGTGCTGGGCGGAACCCAGTCCAAGGAATATGCCGAGCCTGAATGGTATGTGGACCTGTGGCTGACCATCGTCTGGGTGGCCTATCTGGCCGTGTTCCTGGGGACGATCGTCAAGCGGAAAGAGCCCCACATCTATGTGGCGAACTGGTTCTACCTGGCGTTCATCGTCACCGTCGCGATGCTGCACCTGGTCAACAACATGACCATTCCGGTCAGCATCTGGGGTTCGAAATCGGTCATCGTCTGGTCGGGCGTTCAGGATGCCATGATCCAGTGGTGGTATGGGCACAACGCCGTGGGCTTCTTCCTGACCGCGGGCTTCCTGGGCATGATGTATTACTTCATTCCCAAGCAGGCCGAACGCCCGGTCTTCAGCTACAAACTGTCGATCATCCACTTCTGGGCGCTGATCTTCCTGTATATCTGGGCTGGTCCGCACCACCTGCACTACACCGCGCTGCCTGACTGGGCCTCGACGCTGGGCATGGTGTTCTCGGTCGTGCTGTGGATGCCTTCGTGGGGTGGCATGATCAACGGCCTAATGACCCTGTCTGGCGCTTGGGACAAGCTGCGTACCGACCCGGTCATCCGCATGATGGTGATCTCGGTCGGCTTCTACGGCATGTCCACCTTCGAAGGTCCGATGATGTCGATCCGCGCGGTGAACTCGCTGTCGCACTACACCGACTGGACCATTGGTCACGTGCATTCCGGCGCGCTGGGCTGGAACGGCATGATCACATTTGGTGCGCTGTACTTCCTGGTGCCGGTTCTTTGGAAGCGCGAGCGTCTGTACTCGCTGCAGATGGTCAGCTGGCACTTCTGGCTCGCCACCATCGGTATCGTGCTCTACGCCGCGTCGATGTGGGTCACCGGTATCATGGAAGGCCTGATGTGGCGCGAAGTGGATGCCAACGGCTTCCTGGTGAACTCGTTCGCCGACACCGTGGCGGCCAAGTTCCCAATGTATGTGGTGCGTGCGCTGGGCGGTGTTCTGTTCGTCGCTGGTGCGCTGATCATGTGCTACAACCTGTGGATGACCGTCCGGTGGGCTCCGGCCAAAGAGGCCAGCCTGACCGTCGCGGTCCCGGCTGAATAAGGAGGGCCGGAGCAATGGCATTTCTCGACAAACACAAGATCCTCGAGACCAACGCGACCCTCCTGCTGATCTTCAGCTTCCTGGTCGTGACCATCGGTGGCATCGTTCAGATCACCCCGCTGTTCTACCTTGAGAACACAATCGAGAAGGTGGAGGGCATGCGCCCTTACACCCCTCTCGAGATGGCGGGGCGTGAGATCTACATCCGCGAAGGCTGCTATGTCTGCCACAGTCAGATGATCCGCCCGATGCGGGACGAGGTCGAGCGCTATGGCCACTACTCGCTGGCGGCCGAGTCGATGTACGACCACCCGTTCCAGTGGGGGTCCAAACGCACCGGGCCTGATCTGGCCCGTGTGGGTGGCCGCTACTCGGATCAATGGCACGTGGACCATCTGCGTGATCCGCAATCGGTGGTGCCGGAGTCCGTGATGCCGAAATACGGCTTTCTGGAAAACCGCAAGATCGACGGCCGGTATATCGGTGACATCATGGCCACCAATGCGGTTTTGGGCACGCCTTACACAGACGAGATGCTGGAAAACGCAGTTGCCGATTTCCGGGCGCAGGCCGATCCGGACAGCGACTATGACGGGCTGCTGGAGCGTTATGGCGAAAACGTCAACGTGCGCAACTTCGATGGTCAGCCGGAACTGACCGAAGCCGATGCGTTGGTTGCATATCTGCAGATGCTGGGAACGCTGGTCGACTTCTCGACCTTCACCCCGGATGCAAGCCGCTAAAGGAGGGTGTGATGGAAGAATACACGATCCTGAGGCAATTCGCGGATAGCTGGATGCTGCTTCTGTTGTTCGCCTTCTTTGTCGGCATCGTCATCTGGGTGTTCCGCCCCGGTGCCAGCAAGGAATACAAGGACACCGCAAACATCCCGTTCCGGCATCAAGACAAACCCGCCACATCCGAGGAGGCGCGGAAATGAGCAAGACACCTGAAAAACAGCCGGGTGATCCCAAGACGACCGGTCACAGCTGGGATGGCATCGAGGAATTCGACAACCCGATGCCGCGTTGGTGGTTGTGGACCTTCTACGCGACCATCTTCTGGGGTGTGATCTACACGATCATGTATCCGGCGTGGCCGCTGGTGCAATCTGCAACCGCCGGTGTGCTTGGCTGGTCCTCGCGCGAGCTGGTGCAGAAGGAAATGGTTTCGTTCGAAGAGGCCAACGCTCCGTGGAACGCCAAGCTGGTCGAGACACCGCTGGATGATATCGCCAAGGATGCCGAGCTGCAGCAATATGCGGTCAACGCCGGTGGTGCCGTGTTCCGCACCTGGTGCGCTCAGTGCCACGGTTCGGGCGCGCAGGGCGCAAAGGGTTTCCCGAACCTTCTGGACGACGCCTGGCTGTGGGGCGGTACCTTGGATGACATCGTCACAACGGTCAGCTACGGCATTCGCAACGAAGAAAGCGACGACGCGCGCTACTCCGAAATGCCGGCGTTCGGCGAGATCCTCGAGCCCGAGGAAATCACCCAGGTCGTGCAATATGTGATGTCGCTGACCAACGCCCAAACCGACGATGCTGCGGCGCAGGCGGGCAAGGTTGTCTACGAGGACAATTGCGCAGCCTGTCACGGTGAAGACGGCAAGGGCGATATCGCGCAGGGCGCACCGAACCTGACGGATGCGATCTGGCTGTATGGCGGCGATGAGAAAACGCTGACCGAAACGGTGACCTACAGCCGGTTTGGCGTCATGCCCCCCTGGGACACGCGTCTGACCGAGGCGCAGATCCGCGCCGTGTCGGCCTATGTCCACCAGTTGGGTGGCGGTCAATAAGATCCGAGAACACCTTCGGGCGGCGTGCCGCCCGAAGGCCCAGGTGCCGGCTGTTCCATCTGTTCGCGCGTTTCCTGAACAGCCGGCACCGCATTTTCCGAAAATAGTGCCGACAATGGCCCCGGTCCAGCGCGGGCACGCAAACTGATCCTAAAGGTTGCGCGGATCCAACTCGCGGCTCTTGCTGACCCACCAGTGTCCGGCGGGCAGCCATTTTTTCCTTTTTGGCGCATTCGGTTTGGGCGCGTCGCGCAGCTTGGGGGCGTTCAGCCGCGTGGCGGTCATGAAGGAAGCAGCGTAGATGTTCAGCATGGTCTTTCTCCTGATGCGATGAACTCGGGTTCCAGCATCGGCTCTTGACCGGATATTTGCGACTCAATTACCGTGTTCAAATGTAAGCAGAGGTTACATATGGACTGGCTGAACCTTCCGCCACTATCGGCGCTACGGGCTTTCGCTGCATTTGCCGAGCACAGAAATATCGTCAAAGCTGGCGATGCGTTGAATGTAAGTCATGCCGCCATAAGCCAGCAGTTGCGCGCGCTTGAGGCGCATATGGGCGTGACCCTGTTGGACCGGTCGGGCAAGACGCTGGTCCTGACGTCGGATGGCGAACACCTGGCGCGCAGCGTTCAGCTGGGGTTTGGCGCCATCCATGCGGCGGTCTCGGACCTGGTGAACGCGGGCGAGGATCGGCCGGTACACGTTTCGCTGACCTCCTCATTTGCGGCTTCGTGGCTGATGCCGCGGTTGCCGATTTTCCGGTCGGATCACCCGGGGATCGATCTGACCTTGGATCCGTCACCGGAACTGGTCGATCTGCGACCCGGCGGGGTGGATGTCGCGATTCGATACGGGGCAGGCGGTTGGCCGGGCGTCCGGTCCGAGATGTTGTTGAAAACCCCGATGGTCATCGTTGCCGCGCCCAGTCTCTTAGGGTCCAGGTCCGAGTGGTCGCCGGCTGATCTGGCCCGTTTGCCGTGGCTGGAAGAGGTGGGCACGACCGAAGCCAGCACATGGCTGGCACAACATGGGGCGGCTATGGACCCCGGCGCCGGACGGACCAGTCTGCCGGGCAATCTGGTCCTTGAGGGCGTGCGCGCGGGGCAGGGGGTCACGGTGACGGTGCGACATTTCGTCGAACGTGATATCGTGGCCGGAAGACTAGTTGAACTTCATGTCGCACCTGACGCCCGAGGCTACCACATCGTGACCGCGCAAACGCCGCAGAGAAAGGCGGTGAAGACGTTCGTCGGATGGCTGAAACGCCAAGCGAACCAGGTGTGACAAAAGGTGTCTGCGCGATGCGCTTTTGACCCATGTCAAAGTTGTCCGGTGTATGATCTGGAACAAGTCGCCCGACAAACAGCAAGATCCGGAGCCATGCCGTGAGCGATCACACCCCAGCCCCCAGCCTTTACGCCGCAAGGGAACCGATCTTTCCACGGCGCGTTTCCGGCAAGTTTCGGAACCTCAAATGGATCATAATGGCCGTCACGCTTGGCATCTATTATGTGACGCCGTGGATCCGGTGGGATCGGGGGCCCAGCCTTCCGGATCAGGCGGTGCTGCTGGATCTTGCGAACCGCCGCTTTTACTTCTTCTGGATCGAGATCTGGCCACACGAATTCTATTTTGTAGCCGGTCTGCTGATCATGGCCGGCTTGGGCCTGTTCCTGTTTACGTCGGCCTTGGGCCGAGTGTGGTGCGGCTATGCCTGCCCACAGACGGTTTGGACCGACCTTTTCATTCTGGTCGAGCGCTGGATCGAGGGCGATCGAAACGCCCGCCTGCGCCTTCATCGTCAGAAGAAGCTGGATTTCCGCAAGGCTCGCCTGCGATTGACCAAATGGGTGGTCTGGTTCCTGATCGGTCTGGCGACCGGCGGGGCCTGGGTGTTCTATTTCGCGGATGCGCCGACCCTTGCGCGGGATCTTGTGACCGGCAACGCTCATCCGATCGCCTATACCACCATGCTGGTTCTGACCGGCACGACCTTTTTCTTCGGCGGGTTCGCGCGCGAGCAGATCTGCATCTATGCCTGTCCGTGGCCGCGAATTCAGGCGGCGATGATGGACGAGGACACGCTGGTGGTTGGCTACCGAGAATGGCGGGGCGAGCCGCGCGGCAAGGGCAAACGGACGGCCGACTCTGAACTGGGCGACTGCATCGATTGCATGGCCTGCGTCAATGTCTGCCCGGTCGGGATCGACATCCGTGATGGCCAACAGCTGGAGTGCATAACCTGCGCGCTGTGCATCGATGCCTGCGACGACATGATGGCCAAGATCGGCAAGCCGCGCGGTCTGATCGACTATATGGCGCTCAGCGACGAAACGCGTGAACGCGCAGGCCAGCCTCCCAAGAACGTGTGGAAACACATCCTGCGGCCCCGGACGATCATGTATACCGCGCTTTGGTCGCTGGTTGGTTTTGGCCTGCTGTTTGCGTTGTTCATCCGGTCGGATATCGATCTGACGGTGGCGCCGGTGCGCAATCCGACATTCGTGACCATGTCCGACGGTTCGATCCGCAACACCTACGACGTGCGGTTGCGGAACAAACATGGCGAAGACCGCCTGTTCAAACTGTCTCTGGTCGGTGACCCAAGCCTGCAGGTTCAGATTGAAGGAACAGACCTGGATACGGTAAACGTAACTGCGGACACGGCGCAGTTGACCCGGGTCTACATCGTCGCCGCGAAAGATACAGCGCCCGCATCGGCGGAAACGACACCGGTACGGATCTGGGTCGAAGACCTGCAAAGCGGCGAGCGCGCCTACAAGGACACCACGTTCAACGGGCGGGGGAACTGAACCATGGCCGAGCGCAAATTCACGGGAAAGCACGCTCTTGCGGTTTTTGTCGGGGCCTTCGGGGTCATCATCGCCGTCAATCTGGTTCTGGCATACAAAGCAGTCGCGACATTTCCCGGGCTCGAGGTCAAGAACTCCTACGTTGCCAGTCAGGAGTTCAATGAAAAGCTGCAGGAGCAGCAGTCTCTGGGCTGGGATGCAGACGTGGAAACCAAGGGCGGCCTGCTGATCCTTCGCATCACGGATGCGCAAGGCGTGCCTGTGCGGGTGGCCGAACTGCAGGCCGTGGTCGGCCGCGCGACTCATATGCGCGAGGATTTTTCACCGGACTTCACCTTTGACGGTGTGGCGTATTCCACCCCGGCGATACTTGGAAAAGGCAACTGGAATGTCCGTATCGTCGCGCGCGATGCGGACGGCGCGGAATTCAGTCGGCGCATTCCGTTGTACATCAAGGGTTAGGCTGATGTCGTCGCAGGTGACATCCGGGACCGCAGCCTGTCCGGGCTGCATCGCGGCTCCGGCGGAACCGGCCAGGCCGGTTCCGGTCGACGTTCAGATCGCGCTGTCACTGCCGGGCATTCATTGCTCGGCCTGTATTGCCAATGTCGAACGTGCGTTGAACGCGCACCCCGGCGTACAGGACGCGCGGGTCAACCTGACGCTCAAGCGCGCTCTGATCAAGGCAGGCCCCGAGGTTCGGGCAACGGACCTGATCCCGGTCCTCGATCGGGCCGGGTACGAGGCGCATGAGCTGGATCCGGGTGCCCTGTCAGCCACGCAATCAGACAAGGCCGGACGAGACCTTTTGATGCGGCTCGCGGTCGCCGGCTTTGCATCGATGAACGTGATGCTGCTGTCAGTGTCCGTCTGGTCCGGCGCCACTGACGCGACGCGCGACATGTTTCACTGGATATCGGCGGCCATCGCCCTCCCGGCCATTGCGTTCTCGGCCCAACCGTTTTTTGCCAACGCGTGGAGCGCGCTGCGTGTTCGCCGCCTGAACATGGACGTGCCGATCGTTCTGGCAATCCTGCTGGCCTTGGTCACTTCGCTTTGGGAAACGGCGCTGAGCGGTGAGCACGCCTATTTCGATGCGGCTTTGACGCTGACGTTCTTTCTGCTGGCGGGGCGCTATCTGGATTACCGCACCCGTGCCGCGGCCCGCTCCGCCGCCGAAGAGCTGACAGCCCTCGAGGTGCCGCGCGCCACCCGCCTTGTTGACGGGGCCGAGCGCGAGGTCGCTGTTGCCGAACTGGCCGTCGGTGACCTGATCCTGGTGCGACCAGGGGGGCGGATGCCGGTGGACGGCAAGATCGTGACCGGTGAATCCGAGTTGGATCGGTCGTTGCTGACCGGTGAAACCCTGCCGGTATTTGCCCAGCCGGGCACGCAAGTCAGCGCGGGTGAGGTCAACCTGACCGGGCCGCTGACCATTCAGGCAACGGCGGTGGGCGAAGAGACTTCGCTGCACCGCATGGCAGATCTTGTGGCCATCGCGGAATCCGGGCGGTCGCGCTATACGTCCTTGGCGGACAAGGCGGCCAAGCTGTATGCCCCAGGGGTTCATATCCTGTCCGCACTCAGTTTCGTTGGCTGGTACATCTATTCTGGCGATCTGCGCACAGCGCTGAACATCGCCGCCGCTGTGCTGATCATCACCTGCCCCTGTGCTTTGGGGTTGGCGGTTCCTGCGGTCACCACCGCAGCCTCAGGGCGGCTGTTCCGCAAGGGGATGCTGATCAAGGACGCCACGGCGTTAGAGCGGTTGGCCGAAGTCGACACCGTGGTGTTCGACAAGACCGGAACGCTCACATCAGGCGCGCCCCAACTGGTCAACGGTGGCGAACACACATGCCGTGAGATCGAGATCGCTCTGGCCTTGGCACAGGCTTCGGCGCATCCGCTGGCGGTCGCCCTGACCCGGGCCGCTCGGGCCGAGGGGTATACCCCGGCCGAGGTTGAAAACGTCACCGAAATTCCCGGTCACGGGACCGAGGGCCAGTTTCAGGGGCAACTCGTGCGGCTGGGCCGAGCCGAATGGGTGGGCGCGACGGAAGGTGATCACACCGCGGCCTGGTTGGCGGTCGGGGACGATCGCCCGGTCGAATTCCGCTTTGCAGACTCATTGCGCCCCGGCGCTTCCGATGCGGTCGCGGCTTTGCGCGATGCGGGCAAGGACGTCATCCTCATGTCCGGGGACACGACCAACGCCGTGAAAGCTCTGGCCGAGAAGCTGGGGATCGAGACTTGGATCGCGCGGGCGCTGCCGCAGGACAAGGCGCGACACATTCAGAAGCTGGCAGACCAAGGCCGCCGGGTTTTGATGGTCGGTGACGGGTTGAACGACACAGCCGCGCTGGCGGCGGCCCATGCGTCGATCTCTCCGGCATCGGCACTGGATGCGGCCCGCGTGGCTTCGGACATCGTCCTGCTGGGCAATGACCTGTCGCCGATCGCCGATGCCTGCCATACTGCTGTCCGGGCGACGAAGCGCATCCGCGAGAATTTTCAGATTGCGACGATCTACAATGTCATCGCGGTGCCTTTGGCCGTTGCCGGCCTTGCGACGCCCTTGATCGCGGCCTTGGCGATGTCCACATCGTCGATTACCGTATCCCTGAACGCTCTGCGCCTGAGGTGATCCTTATGGAAGTTCTGGCCTATTTGATACCGATTTCGCTGCTGTTGGGCGGTGTTGGGCTGGTGGCGTTCATCTACACGGTCCGCAGCAACCAATATGACGACCCCGAAGGCGATGCCCGACGGATTCTGAGCAACGAGTGGGATGATCGCCCCAAGTCCTGACCGGGTGCAATCGTGATGCCGACGGCCCTTGAAATTGCCTCAATGCCCGGCTATGTCCGGCCCATCCGCTAGCAGAGAGACCAAGCCTAATGGCCACCACAAACCCGATCCAGTTCATTCAGCAAGTCCGTGCCGAAGTTGCAAAGGTCGTCTGGCCGACGCGGCGCGAGGTTCTGCTGACCACGGTCATGGTGTTCATCATGGCGGCTCTGACTGCCGTGTTCTTTGCTCTGGTGGATCTGGGCATTCGCGGCGGTCTGCAACTGATCCTGGGTATGTTCAGCTAAAGCCGACTGCCGGGTCCCGTCGGATCGCACCGAGACGCGCCCGCTTCGGGCGCCCGACCGGCACTGCCCCCTTGCACAGCAGGCAATGTCAGAGTAGTTGACGCGGGACCTTTCGGGATGGGCGTGCGGCGATTCGGACTGCGCGCCGCTTTTTATTCCGGAACACGCGGCCGGACCGCGACAAAATTTCAATTCAGGTGCGTCCGCCCGACGCGGCGCGCCAAAGGCAAACAAGGACGACAGGTTCATGGCGAAACGGTGGTACTCGGTCAGCGTTCTTTCGAATTTCGAAAAGAAGATCGCAGAGCAGATCCGCACGTCGGTGGCCGAGCACGGCCTTGAGGACGAGATCGACGAGGTTCTGGTTCCCACCGAAGAGGTCATCGAGGTGCGCCGGGGCAAGAAGGTCACGACTGAACGCCGTTTCATGCCCGGCTACGTTCTGGTGCACATGGAAATGTCGGATCAGGGCTATCACCTGATCAACTCGATCAACCGGGTCACCGGTTTCCTGGGTCCGCAGGGCCGCCCGATGCCGATGCGCGACGCCGAGGTGAACCAGATTCTCAACCGTGTTCAGGAAGGTGAAGAAGCACCCAAGCTGATGATCAGCTTCGAGGTTGGCGAGAAGGTCAAAGTCAACGACGGCCCGTTCGAGGATTTCGACGGTATGGTCGAGGGCGTGGACGACGAGAACCAGAAGCTGAAGGTTACCGTCTCGATCTTCGGGCGCGAAACTCCGGTCGAGCTGGACTTTACGCAGGTCACCAAGCAGAGCTGATCTTTCCTGCAGGAACTGATCGTGCAGAAATCGAACGCGCCGCCGTAACAGGCGGCGCAACTGTTTCTGGTGGTTGCCGGTAAGGTTACGCCACAGCCTTGGCCGCTTGCCCTAACTCCTTGCCTGATGCACACTTGTGCTTGGTACAGGTATGACCGTTGCGCAGCCGGGCTCGTGGGCCAGAGGATTTGCGCGCAGTGATGCTTTGGGAGGACTCTGTCATGACATCCAAGGCTGCAGGCCCCACGCCACCCGACGAGCTGACCCCGCCTCAGCGGACGATCCCTGTGGTCAACACGGTCACCGCCGCCGACATCACCGACTCGCTGAAGGCCGGGTTTTCCGACTTTCTGGCGCGTCCCATAATGAGCGGATTTTTCGGACTGTTCTATGCCGTTTTCGGGTTTCTGCTGGTCTGGAGCCTGGTCTGGCTTGGCAAGATTTGGATGATCATTCCCGCCGTCGTGGGATTTCCGCTGGTCGCCCCTTTCGCCGCTGCAGGCCTCTATGAGATGTCGCGTCGACTTCAGGCCGGAGAGGATTTTGGCTGGTCGGAAATACTGACGGTCATGGCCAATCAGCGTAAGCGGGAGATGGGCTGGATGGCCTTCGTTACGCTGTTCGTTTTCTGGGTATGGATCTACCAGGTTCGGCTTTGGTTGGCGATCATCCTGCAGAATGCCTCGTTTTCGGATTTCGACGGTTTCCTGAACACCGTGTTCTTTACCCCCCAAGGCTGGGCTTTCCTGGCAGTTGGCACCTGCGTCGGCGCGTTTCTGTCCGCCGTTCTGTTTTCGGTGACTGTTGTTGCCATGCCCTTGCTGCTGGATCGCGACACCGATTTCGTAACGGCCATGCTTACATCGCTCCGTGTTGTCGCTGAAAGTCCTGTGGTCATGCTTGGCTGGGCGGCCATCATCTCGGTCACTATGCTGTTGTCGCTGGTGCCGGCGTTTCTGGGGCTTGTCTTTACGTTGCCGATCCTTGGGCATACTACTTGGCATCTCTACCAGCGCGCCGTTCAGCCGGAGGCGTCTGCCGATCGATAGCGGGGGCGGAGCCTGCATGCCGACGAACGCCTTGGGAAGGCGGCTTCGCCAGCCATCCGGTTTTCAGTGGCATGCTCTTGCCAACCCATTCGTTCCCCTGTAAACGCCGCCCCTATCGTCTTCGGGCGAGATTCTCTCGTGGGAGATCGCAGGGATCGCGATTCCGGATCGGACCACGCAACATAAAACCGGATGGGACGCGTCCCATTCACGTTGAAAGGAAAACCAAATGGCCAAGAAGCTTGCTGGTACGATGAAGCTGCAGGTTCCTGCAGGTCAGGCGAACCCGTCGCCGCCAGTTGGCCCGGCGCTGGGTCAGCGCGGCATCAACATCATGGAATTCTGCAAGGCGTTCAACGCCAAAACCGCAGACATGGAGCCCGGCGCTCCGTGCCCGACCGTGATCACCTACTATCAGGACAAGTCCTTCACCATGGACATCAAGACGCCGCCCGCGTCTTACTACCTGAAGAAGGCGGCCGGTCTGAAGCCGGTCGGCAAGCGTAACCGCCCCCGTGGCGCGGAGAACCCCGGCCGTGAGACCGTGGCAACCGTGACCACCAAGCAGGTGCGCGAGATCGCCGAAGCCAAAATGAAGGATCTGAACGCCAACGACGTCGAAGGCGCAATGAAGATCATCCTGGGCTCGGCCCGTTCCATGGGCATCGAGGTGAAGTAAGATGGCAAAACTCGGTAAACGTACCCGCGCAGCGCGCGAAGCCGTCGCCGGCAAGGAAAACCTGTCGGTCGAAGAGGCAGTTGCACTGGTCAAGGCCAACGCAACGTCGAAGTTTGACGAAACCATCGAAATCGCCATGAACCTGGGCGTTGACACCCGTCACGCAGACCAGATGGTGCGCGGCGTCGTCGGTCTGCCGAACGGCACCGGCAAGGACATGCGCGTTGCTGTCTTCGCGCGCGGCCCCAAGGCTGATGAGGCGAAAGAAGCTGGTGCGGACATCGTCGGCGCCGAGGACCTGATGGAAAGCATCCAGGCCGGCAACATCGACTTTGATCGTTGCATCGCAACCCCGGACATGATGCCGATCGTCGGTCGTCTGGGTAAGGTTCTGGGCCCCCGCAACCTGATGCCGAACCCCAAGGTCGGCACCGTGACCATGGACGTGAAAGCGGCCGTGGAAGCAGCCAAGGGTGGTGAAGTCCAGTTCAAGGCGGAAAAAGGTGGTGTCGTACACGCAGGCGTCGGCAAGGCGTCGTTCGACGAAGCCAAGCTGGCGGAAAACGTCCGCGCCTTCATCTCGGCCGTTGCCAAGGCGAAGCCGTCGGGCGCCAAGGGCACCTATATGAAGAAAATCGCGCTGAGCTCGACCATGGGCCCCGGCGTGACCGTGGATGTGGCGCAAGCTTCGGGCGAATAAGCCGAAACGTTCTTTCGGAAATTCGAACCCCGGGCGGTCATGCTGCCCGGGGTTTTCTTTTGCTCTCAGATAGCAGGTTCGACTGTGACCTGATTGGGTATTTCGCGCACGCGTGCCTTGTCGGACTCCAGCCTGAGGTCGCGCTCGGCAACGGTCAATGCCTGGTTCGCAGCCGCGTGGGCCGCGGTTGTCATTGCACCGTCTTGAGTCTGCGTTAGTCGGGTCAGCGCGCTGAGAATGGCCTCGTGGACTTCGACCTTGTCACCGGCATCCCGGGAAATGGCCGCATAAGCGTCACGTAGGAACGTGTCGATCGCGATCTCCGGGGCATGGATTCTCGGGAATTGCGGGTCGGCGGGCTGGGTGGGCCGCGAGCCAAGTGGGAGGAGAACCCGCAGCAACCTCTCGACCATCTGAATTGCAGTCATCGGGTCGTTGATACCCGGTGAGAGCGCGCGCTGCGCGATTTCGGACAGGGTTTGAATGCCAAAGCGGGGGTCTTGATTGAAGCTGCGCTCGGTCCCGATCACGAAGGCTTCCCGGATGGTTTCACCATCCATTTTCCGGGTCGCTCTGGCCAGGGGTTGGCCTTCGGTCACGAACTGCCCCGGCAGCGCCATGATCCAGATCTCGCAGTCGTTCTCTTCGGCGCAGGAATGCAGCATGCCGACATCCACGTGGCGCACGTTCCCTGTCGAACTGGCCCGCACGTCGTGACCGGTTTGCGGAACATCCGCGGCGGCTTGATACGGAATGGCGCCGAGGCACGGCAGTTCTATGGCTCGGGTCATGGTGTCCTTGGCGTTCTTTTCTATCTTGCGCGCCGTTTCGGAGATGCTGCCATAGCTGGGCAATTGGTCGATCCAGAGCAAGAGCGCCAGTGTCACCAAAAAGATCACCACCAAGGTGAACGCAAGCGCAACGGCGATGGACTGCTGGGTATAGACCCCGGTTTCGACAAGGATCAACGATACGAGCGCGAAGATGAATGCGCCGAGAAACGTGGCCAGCACGTTTTGCGAGACACTGTCTTCTTCGATCACCTGCTGGGCGCGCGGAGAGGACTGGTTCGACGCCCATCGCTGTGCCGCGACCATGATCGACAGAGAAAAGGTCGTCACCGCCAGCATGGACGACGCCAGAATGCCGAGGATCTTTGCCACGGCCTCGGTGCTCAGCCGTTGTGCGAGAAAGTCGGGGACGAAGCCGCCGAGGTAGGTGCCAATCCCCGCGCTGACCACGGCGAGAGCGGCGATCAGGCTGGTACGAACCCATAATTGGCGAGAAATCTGACGAAACAGGAATTGCGGCTTGGAAATGGATTTCAACTTGATCATCCGTTGATCCTGTTCGGGTTTGCGGTCATTGTCTACCGGCTTGGGGTTCGGGCAATTTACCCCTTGGAAACCCCGGCCATCTGCCCTAAAGAGGGCTGCGGAATAAAGCGTGCGATTCGTCGTGCGCTTTATTTCGTTTCGTCCAAGACGGTGGGTGGGTCCTTCCGGCCCCTTAATTCCCTGCCTGAGACGGGTAAGACCAAAGAATTTCGAGGGTCCTGACCCTCGGGCGCATTTTGGCCAATCCCGTAACAACGGACCTGAACGCCGGGGCGCAGCCCTCGGCAAATATGAGCCGGGGTGAAACATCGCCCCTAACTTGGAGAGAACTGTGGATAGAGCCCAGAAAGAGAAAGTGGTCGAGGAACTCGGCCAAATCTTCGAAAGCTCTGGCGTCGTAGTGGTTGCTCACTACGCCGGTCTGACAGTTGCCGAGATGCAGGACCTTCGCGCACGTGCTCGTGACGCGGGCGGCTCCGTGCGTGTTGCCAAGAACAGGCTCGCCAAAATCGCCCTCGACGGTAAGCCATGTGCGAGCATTGCTGACCTGCTGACGGGTATGACTGTTCTGACCTATTCCGAGGACCCCGTGGCAGCAGCCAAGGTGGCCGAGGACTTCGCCAAGGAGAACCAGAAGTTCGAGATCCTTGGCGGTGCAATGGGCGAGAACGCTCTGGACCGGGCTGGTGTCACAGCCGTGTCGAAAATGCCGTCGCGTGAAGAGCTTATTGCTTCGATCGTGGGCTGCATCGGCGCGCCTGCTTCGAACATCGCCGGTGCAATTGGCGCACCTGCAAGCAACATCGCAAGCATCCTTTCCACCATCGAAGAGAAGGCGGAAGCTGCGTAAGCGGTTGGCACTGAATGATCTGCGTGGGGCACATGCCCTGACGTTGGAACACACACTGTAAACGGAAAGAGCTGATACAATGGCTGATCTGAAGAAACTGGCAGAAGAGATCGTTGGTCTGACCCTGCTGGAAGCACAAGAACTGAAAACCATCCTCAAGGACGAGTACGGCATCGAGCCCGCAGCTGGCGGCGCCGTCATGGTCGCAGGCGCAGCTGGCGATGCCGGCGGTGCAGCTGAGGAAGAGAAAACCGAATTCGACGTCGTTCTGAAGAACGCCGGCGCTTCGAAAATCAACGTCATCAAAGAAGTTCGCGGCATCACCGGCCTGGGCCTGAAAGAAGCCAAGGAACTGGTCGAAGCCGGCGGCAAGATCAAAGAAGGCGTGGACAAGGCAGAAGCCGAAGAGATCAAGGGCAAGCTGGAAGCAGCTGGCGCCGAGGTCGAGCTGGCCTAAGCCTGTCTTTCGGTGCATCGCGGATGCGCCGTGGAATTTGGCTGGGCCCGGAGAAATCCGGGTCCAGCCGAACCTGTCTTAGAAAGGGCCTCATGTGCTGGGGCGTTTTCTAAGACGCGGTTCGCGGATCGGGAGGCTACCATTCGGGACGGTGGCCACGAATTGATCCGGACGTGTCGTCTCGTATGTGCAAGGCGCCGGGGCCCGACGGTGTTTTTGCCCGCTGAGAACATCGAAAGGTGACATCTGACATGGCTCAATCGTTCCTTGGCCAGAAACGTCTTCGGAAATACTACGGCAAAATCCGCGAAGTCCTGGAAATGCCGAACCTCATCGAGGTCCAGAAATCCTCCTATGATCTATTCCTGCGCTCTGGCGATGCCGATCAGCCGACCGACGGCGAAGGTATCAACGGCGTGTTCCAATCGGTCTTTCCGATCAAGGATTTCAACGAAACTTCCGTGCTGGAATTCGTGAAATACGAGCTGGAAAAACCGAAATACGACGTTGAAGAGTGCATGCAGCGTGACATGACCTACAGCGCGCCGCTGAAGGTCACCCTGCGCCTGATCGTGTTTGATGTCGACGAAGACACCGGGGCCAAATCGGTCAAGGACATCAAGGAACAGGACGTGTTCATGGGCGACATGCCCCTGATGACACCGAACGGCACCTTCATCGTGAACGGCACCGAGCGTGTGATCGTGTCCCAGATGCACCGGTCGCCCGGTGTGTTCTTCGACCACGACAAGGGCAAGACTCACTCCTCGGGCAAGCTGCTGTTTGCCTGCCGCATTATCCCGTACCGCGGCAGCTGGCTGGACTTCGAGTTCGACGCCAAGGACATCGTCTACGCACGCATCGACCGTCGCCGCAAACTGCCGGTGACCACGCTGCTCTATGCCCTGGGCCTGGACCAGGAAGCGATCATGGACGCGTATTACGACACCGTGTCCTACAAGCTGAACAAGAAGAAGGGCTGGGTCACCCCGTTCTTCCCCGAACGTGTGCGCGGCACCCGTCCCACCTATGACCTGATCGACGCAAAAAGCGGTGAAGTGATTGCCGAAGCCGGCAAGAAGGTCACCCCGCGCGCGGTCAAGCAGCTGATTGACGAGGGCAAGGTCACCGACCTACTGGTGCCGTTCGACCACATCGTCGGCAAGTTCGTCGCCAAGGACATCATCAATGAAGAAACCGGTGCGATCTATGTCGAAGCCGGTGATGAGCTGACGCTGGAATATGACAAGGATGGCGAGCTGATCGGCGGCACCGTGAAGGAGCTGATCGATGCCGGCATCACCGATATTCCGGTTCTGGACATCGACAACATCAACGTCGGTCCGTACATCCGCAACACCATGGCGCAGGACAAGAACATGGGCCGCGAAAGCGCGCTGATGGACATCTACCGCGTCATGCGTCCGGGCGAGCCGCCCACCGTCGAGGCCGCGTCGGCTCTGTTCGACACCCTGTTCTTCGACAGCGAGCGCTATGATCTGTCGGCCGTTGGCCGCGTGAAGATGAACATGCGCCTGAACCTGGACGCTCCGGACACCCTGCGGACTCTGCGCCGCGAAGACATCGTGGCCTGCATCAAGGCACTGGTGGAGCTGCGTGACGGCAAGGGCGACGTGGACGACATCGACCACCTTGGCAACCGTCGTGTGCGCTCGGTCGGCGAACTGATGGAGAACCAGTACCGCGTCGGCCTGCTGCGCATGGAACGCGCCATCAAAGAGCGTATGTCGTCGGTCGAGATCGACACCGTCATGCCGCAGGACCTGATCAACGCGAAACCGGCGGCGGCCGCAGTCCGCGAATTCTTCGGCAGCTCGCAGCTGTCGCAGTTCATGGACCAGACCAACCCGCTGTCGGAAGTCACCCACAAACGCCGCCTGTCGGCGCTTGGCCCGGGTGGTCTGACGCGCGAGCGTGCGGGCTTTGAGGTGCGCGACGTGCACCCGACCCACTATGGCCGGATGTGCCCGATTGAAACGCCTGAAGGTCCGAACATTGGTCTGATCAACTCGCTGGCCACCTTTGCCCGCGTGAACAAGTACGGTTTCATCGAAACCCCCTATCGCGTCGTGAAAGGCGGGCAGGTGACCGATGAGGTTCACTACATGTCCGCGACCGAGGAAATGCGTCATACCGTGGCGCAGGCCAACGCGACCCTGGATACGGATGGCAAGTTCATCAACGATCTGGTCTCGACCCGTCAGGCCGGTGACTACACGCTTGCCCCGCGCGAGAACGTGGACCTGATCGACGTTTCGCCGAAGCAGCTGGTCTCGGTTGCGGCCTCGCTGATTCCGTTCCTTGAAAATGACGACGCCAACCGGGCTCTGATGGGCTCGAACATGCAACGTCAGGCGGTTCCGCTGCTGCGGGCCGAGGCGCCGCTGGTCGGCACCGGCATCGAGGAAAAGGTTGCGATCGACTCGGGTGCTGCGATCCAGGCTAAACGCGCCGGTATCATCGACCAGGTCGATGCCCAGCGTATCGTTATCCGGGCCACCGAAGATCTGGAGCTGGGCGATGCCGGCGTTGACATCTATCGTCTGCGCAAGTTCCAGCGTTCGAACCAGAACACCTGCATCAACCAGCGTCCGCTGATCAAGGTGGGTGACACCGTCCAGAAGGGCGAGGTCATCGCTGATGGCCCGTCGACCGATATGGGTGAACTGGCTTTGGGCAAGAACGTAGTCGTCGCGTTCATGCCGTGGAACGGTTACAACTACGAAGACTCGATCCTGATCTCGGAACGTATCGCACGTGACGACGTCTTTACCTCGGTCCATATCGAGGAATTCGAAGTCGCCGCCCGTGACACCAAGCTGGGTCCGGAAGAGATCACCCGCGACATCCCGAACGTCGGTGAAGAAGCGCTGCGCAACCTCGACGAGGCGGGCATCGTTTACATCGGTGCGGACGTCGAGCCGGGCGATATTCTGGTCGGCAAGATCACTCCGAAGGGCGAAAGCCCGATGACCCCGGAAGAAAAGCTGCTGCGCGCCATCTTTGGTGAAAAGGCATCTGACGTGCGCGATACCTCGCTGCGCGTGAAACCGGGCGATTACGGTACGGTCGTCGAAGTCCGCGTCTTCAACCGTCACGGTGTCGAGAAAGACGAGCGTGCGCTGCAGATCGAGCGTGAGGAAGTCGAACGTCTGGCCCGTGACCGGGACGACGAACTGGCGATCCTCGACCGCAACATCTATGCGCGTCTCAAGTCGATGATCCTGGGCAAAACCGCCGTCAAGGGGCCGAAAGGCGTCAAGGCGGGCTCGGAGATCACCGAAGAGCTGCTCGAGTCGCTGACCCGCGGTCAGTGGTGGCAGCTGGCGCTGGAAGACGAGAAGGACGCCCAGATCGTCGAGGCTCTGAACGAGCAGTACGAGGTGCAGAAACGCGCCCTGGATGCCCGTTTCGAAGACAAGGTCGAGAAGGTCCGCCGTGGCGACGACCTGCCGCCGGGCGTGATGAAGATGGTCAAGGTCTTCATCGCCGTGAAGCGCAAGCTGCAGCCGGGCGACAAGATGGCCGGCCGTCACGGGAACAAGGGTGTGATCTCGAAGGTCGTGCCGATGGAGGACATGCCGTTCCTTGCGGATGGTACTCCGGTAGACTTCTGTCTGAACCCTCTGGGCGTGCCGTCGCGTATGAACGTCGGTCAGATCCTTGAAACCCACATGGGTTGGGCCGCTCGCGGTCTGGGTCTGAAGATCGACGAGGCGCTGCAGGAATACCGCCGCTCGGGCGACCTGACGCCGGTCCGTGACGCGATGAAACACGCCTATGGCGAGGATGTCTACGAAGAGGGCATCAGCGGCATGGACGAGGATCAGCTGATCGAAGCGGCCAGCAACGTGACCCGCGGCGTTCCGATCGCAACCCCGGTCTTTGACGGCGCCAAAGAGGCCGACGTCAACGACGCGCTGATCCGCGCCGGTTTCTCGGAAAGCGGTCAGTCGATCCTGTTCGACGGTCGCACCGGCGAGCAGTTCGCGCGTCCGGTGACCGTGGGCATCAAGTACCTGCTGAAACTACACCACCTGGTGGACGACAAGATCCACGCGCGTTCGACCGGGCCGTACAGCCTGGTGACCCAGCAGCCGCTGGGCGGCAAGGCGCAGTTCGGTGGTCAGCGCTTTGGTGAGATGGAGGTCTGGGCTCTGGAAGCTTACGGCGCCGCCTACACCCTGCAGGAGATGCTCACCGTGAAATCGGATGACGTCGCCGGCCGGACCAAGGTCTATGAGTCGATCGTCAAGGGCGAGGATAACTTCGAGGCGGGCGTACCGGAATCGTTCAACGTTCTGGTTAAAGAAGTCCGTGGCCTCGGCCTGAATATGGAACTCCTGGATGCGGAGGTTGAGGAGTAAGGGCGCTGCCCTTTCTCCCGTCCCCCCTTCCGCAAGATTTGAGGTAACAAATGAACCAGGAAATCACCAACAACCCGTTCAACCCGCTGACGCCGCCCAAGGTTTTCGACGAGATCAAGGTCTCGTTGGCGTCGCCCGAGCGGATCCTGTCTTGGTCCTATGGCGAGATCAAGAAACCCGAAACCATCAACTACCGGACGTTCAAGCCCGAACGTGACGGCCTGTTCTGCGCCCGTATCTTTGGCCCGATCAAAGATTACGAATGTCTGTGCGGCAAATATAAGCGGATGAAGTATCGCGGCGTTGTCTGCGAGAAGTGTGGCGTGGAAGTCACCCTGCAGAAAGTCCGCCGCGAGCGTATGGGTCACATTGAGCTGGCCGCGCCCGTCGCACATATCTGGTTCCTGAAGTCGCTGCCGTCCCGAATCGGTCTGATGCTGGACATGACGCTGCGCGATCTGGAACGCGTTCTGTACTTTGAAAACTATGTCGTCATCGAGCCCGGTCTGACGGACCTGACCTACGGCCAGATGCTGACCGAGGAAGAGTACATGGACGCGCAGGATGCTTATGGCATGGACGCGTTCACCGCGAATATCGGTGCCGAAGCCATCCGTGAGATGCTGGCCCAGATCGATCTGGAAGCCGAAGCCGAGCAGCTGCGCGCTGATCTGGCCGAAGCAACCGGCGAGTTGAAGCCCAAGAAGATCATCAAGCGTCTGAAGGTTGTTGAATCCTTCCTCGAGTCGGGCAACCGCCCCGAGTGGATGGTGATGACCGTGATCCCGGTCATTCCGCCGGAACTGCGTCCGCTGGTTCCGCTGGATGGTGGCCGTTTCGCGACTTCGGACCTGAACGACCTGTATCGCCGCGTCATCAACCGGAACAACCGTCTGAAGCGTCTGATCGAACTGCGCGCGCCTGACATCATCGTCCGCAACGAAAAGCGGATGCTGCAGGAGTCCGTGGATGCTCTGTTCGACAACGGCCGTCGTGGCCGCGTGATCACGGGTGCCAACAAGCGTCCGCTGAAATCGCTGTCGGACATGCTGAAAGGCAAGCAGGGCCGCTTCCGTCAGAACCTTCTGGGTAAGCGCGTCGACTTCTCGGGCCGTTCGGTCATCGTGACCGGCCCCGAGCTCAAGCTGCACCAGTGTGGTCTGCCCAAGAAGATGGCGCTGGAACTGTTCAAGCCATTCATCTACTCGCGCCTTGAAGCCAAGGGTCTGTCTTCGACCGTGAAACAGGCGAAGAAACTGGTCGAGAAAGAGCGTCCCGAAGTGTGGGATATCCTCGACGAAGTGATCCGCGAACACCCTGTCATGCTGAACCGTGCGCCGACGCTGCACCGTCTTGGCATTCAGGCGTTCGAGCCGGTCCTGATCGAAGGTAAAGCAATCCAGCTGCACCCGCTGGTCTGTTCGGCCTTCAACGCCGACTTCGACGGTGACCAGATGGCCGTTCACGTCCCGCTGAGCCTTGAGGCGCAGCTGGAAGCGCGTGTTCTGATGATGTCGACGAACAACGTTCTGTCGCCTGCAAACGGCGCGCCGATCATCGTTCCGTCGCAGGACATGATCTTGGGTCTCTACTACGTGACCCTGGAACGCGAAGGCATGCCAGGCGAAGGCAAGGTCTTTGGTTCGATCGACGAAGTCCAGCACGCGCTGGACGCGGGCGAGGTGCACCTGCACTCGAAAATCACCGCGCGGATCACTCAGATCGACGAAGAAGGCAACGAGGTTCAGAAGCGTTTTGAAACCACGCCGGGCCGTGTTCGCTTGGGGGCTCTGCTGCCCAAGAACAACAAGGCACCGTTTGAACTGGTCAACCGCCTGTTGCGGAAGAAAGAAGTGCAGCAGGTGATCGACACCGTCTACCGCTACTGCGGACAGAAAGAGTCGGTGATCTTCTGCGACCAGATCATGTCGATGGGCTTCAAGGAAGCGTTCAAGGCCGGTATCTCGTTCGGCAAGGACGACATGGTGATCCCCGAGGACAAGTGGGGCATCGTGGACGAAACCCGCGAACAGGTGAAAGACTTCGAACAGCAGTACATGGACGGCCTGATCACTCAGGGCGAAAAGTACAACAAGGTTGTCGATGCCTGGTCGAAGTGTAACGACCGCGTAACCGAAGCCATGATGCGCACCATCTCGGCCGTGGCCAAGGATGAGGGCGGCGCCGACAAAGAGCCGAACTCGGTCTACATGATGGCGCACTCCGGTGCGCGTGGCTCGGTAACCCAGATGAAGCAGCTGGGCGGCATGCGCGGCCTGATGGCCAAGCCGAACGGCGACATCATCGAGACGCCGATCATCTCGAACTTCAAGGAAGGTCTGACCGTTCTTGAATACTTCAACTCGACCCACGGTGCCCGTAAGGGTCTGTCGGATACCGCTCTGAAGACGGCGAACTCGGGCTACCTGACCCGTCGTCTTGTTGACGTGGCGCAGGATTGCATCGTGCGCGAGGTTGATTGCGGAACCGACCGTGCGATCACGGCTGAGGCCGCGGTCAATGACGGTGAAGTCGTCGCGTCGCTGGCGGAACGCGTTCTGGGCCGTGTGGCCGCAGATGACGTTCTGCGTCCGGGAACCGACGAGGTCATCGTCGCCGCCGGACAGCTGATCGACGAACGCATGGCCGATACGATCGACGAGGCCGGTGTTGCCTCGATGCGCATCCGCTCGCCTCTGACCTGTGAGTCCGAGGAAGGCGTCTGTGCAACCTGCTACGGTCGTGACCTTGCACGCGGGACCATGGTGAACACCGGTGAGGCTGTCGGCATCATCGCCGCGCAGTCGATCGGTGAACCGGGTACGCAGCTGACGATGCGGACCTTCCACATCGGTGGTGTTGCGCAAGGTGGTCAGCAGTCGTTCCAGGAAGCGAACCAGGACGGTGTCGTTGCCTTTGAGAACCCGCAGATTCTGGTCAATGCCGCCGGCGAAAGCCTGGTCATGGGCCGGAACATGAAGCTGGTGATCAACGACGAACACGGCGAAGAGCGCGCCAGCTTCAAGCTGGGCTACGGTTCGAAGCTGTTCGTCAAGGAAGGCACCAAGGTCAAGCGCGGCGACAAGCTGTTCGAGTGGGACCCCTACACCCTGCCGATCATCGCCGAGAAAGCCGGTACCGCAAAATACGTCGACCTGGTTTCGGGCATTGCTGTCCGCGACGAGACCGACGATGCAACCGGCATGACCCAGAAGATCGTGATCGACTGGCGCGCCGCCCCCAAAGGCAGCGATCTGAAGCCCGAGATCATTCTGGTGGACGACAACGGCGAGCCGGTCCGAAACGATGCGGGCAACCCGGTTCACTATCCGATGTCTGTGGACGCGATCCTGTCGGTCGAAGACGGTCAGAAGATCGAAGCCGGTGACGTTGTTGCGCGTATTCCGCGTGAAGGCGCCAAGACCAAGGACATCACCGGTGGTCTGCCGCGTGTGGCCGAACTGTTCGAAGCGCGTCGTCCGAAAGATCACGCAATCATCGCGGAAGCCGATGGTTACGTGCGCTTTGGCCGCGACTACAAGAACAAGCGTCGCATCAGCATCGAGCCGGTCGACGAGTCGCTGGAGACGATCGAGTACATGGTGCCCAAGGGCAAGCACATCCCGGTGCAGGAAGGCGACTTCGTGCAGAAAGGTGACTACATCATGGACGGCAACCCGGCTCCGCATGACATCCTGTCGATCATGGGTGTCGAGGCGCTGGCTGACTACATGATCAACGAGGTGCAAGAGGTCTACCGCCTGCAGGGTGTGAAGATCAACGACAAGCACATCGAAGTCATCGTGCGCCAGATGCTGCAGAAGTGGGAGATCTTGGACTCGGGCGACACCACCCTGCTGAAGGGCGAGCATGTCGACAAACAGGAGTTCGACGCGGCCAACGAGAAGACCATCGCACGCGGTGGTCGTCCGGCCCAGGGCGAGCCGATCCTTCTGGGGATCACCAAGGCATCGCTGCAAACGCGTTCGTTCATCTCGGCGGCGTCGTTCCAGGAAACCACCCGTGTGCTGACCGAAGCTTCGGTTCAAGGCAAGAAGGACAAGCTGGTTGGCCTGAAAGAGAACGTCATCGTCGGCCGTCTGATCCCGGCCGGTACCGGTGGTGCGACACAGCGTGTTCGCCAGATCGCGCAGCAGCGTGACAATGTCGTCATCGAGGCACGTCGCGAAGAGGCCGAGGCCGCAGCCGCGCTGGCCGCTCCGATGATGGATGATGACATGGTCGGCGACGAGCTGGACTCGCTGGTGGAAACTCCGGAAAGCCGCGAATAATATCGGCGACGAGAAACTCAGAAAGGCCCTGCGGTTCCGCGGGGCCTTTTTTTGTTTCGGCCGGTGCCGGAAGCGGCCAGGGTTCGATCCAAACACTGTGATTTCAAACGGAACTGCTGCATACTCAAAAATCAGAATGTGGTAATGGACTTACTCCCGCCATCACTGTTTGAAACTCAACACGGGTCTTGCTCGGATGCTCATAGTCCTCGGATTGTATTTCGGCGTGATTTGGCTGGTCTTTTCCAAGTTCAGCCTGCTGCCCTGGAATGGCTTCTGGAAGACCGTTTCGTACGGTGGGGCCGGCGTCGTCGCGTTGGTTGTCATCGGCGCACTCAACCACACGGCGCCTACGGGGCCAGTGTCGGTTCTGGGCGTTCAGACAAGCATTGTGCCCAATGTCTCCGGAACGGTCGTCGAAGTTGCCGTTGAGCCGAACCAGAAGGTGAACGAAGGCGATCTCTTGTTCAGAATCGATCCCGAGTTCTACGTGCTCGAGGTAGCGCGGCTGGAGGCATCTCTGGAAGCCGCCCGGTCTGCAGCGGACCAATTGACCACGGATCTGGCGGCTGCCGAAGCCGATATCGCTTCATTGACCGCGCAACTCGTTTTTGGGCAGCAGCGGCGGGATGACATCGTTCAACTGGAAGAGCGTGGCGCATCCACCACCTTCAAACTGCAGGAAGCGGTTGCGACGATCGAACAGCTCACCGCAAGCATTCGTGCAGCAGAAGCGCGAAAAGCGGGGCTGGAGCGCCGGATCGCGGCTCAGATCGACGGTGAGGATGTGGCGGTCGTGGAGGCCGAACAGGCGCTTGCGCAGGCCGAATGGAACCTCAAGCAGACAGAAGTCTTCGCGCCGGGCGACGGGATCGTCAGTGCGGTCACGCTGCGCCCGGGCAATCGCGCGACGACCTTCCAGGGCGCATTGACCTTCATAGACCCGACGAACCACGCGTTGGTGGCCTCGCTGCCCCAATCCAGCCGATCCAATGTCGGCCTTGGCGATGAAATCCGTGTGGCGCTGCGAACCCAGCCGGGATCCGAGATCACGGGAACTATTTCGGGGTTTCCGCCGGCCCTGTCAGAGGGCGCACTGGATCTCCGCTCCGGTTTGCCCTCGATGCGCGAACTTGTCGGGATCACCAGCTTTCCGGTCCTCATCGAACTTCCTGGCGATGTACCTCTGGAAACACTTCAATTCGGCGCGTCGGGCACCGCGCTTGTGATGACAGACAAGGCCGGGCCGATTTCGCCACTTGCAGAGATACTGTTCTGGGTCACGCAGAAGCTGAACTACCTGTAGGCTGGAACACAGAAAACCGCCCCATGGCAGCGATCAGGTACAACTGCGATCGGACCAAACAACACCGAATTGGCCGGATCACAAGTTGACAATCTGCTCAGGTGAGATGCCAATGCCGGGACCAGATTGAAACCGGGCCATGGCAATGACACCGAACGTCAAAGGCGCCCTGCTGATGATGGGCAGCATGGCCGCATTCACTGTGAACGATACGCTGGTCAAGGCGGCCGGTCAGGAGGTGCCACTGTTCCAGTTGGTGGCACTGCGTGGGTTGTTGGCGACGATCCTGGTTTTTGCGCTGGCGCGGCATCTGGGGGCATTGCATCTGCGGTTTGGGCGGCACGACCGCTGGTTGGTGGCTTTTCGCTGCGTGGCGGAATTGTCGGCGACGTTCTTCTTCCTCACGGCTTTGATGCACATGCCGCTGGCCAATGTGACCGCGGTTCTGCAGGCCCTGCCGCTGACCGTCACCTTGGGTGCGGCCCTGTTCTTTTCGGAACAGATCGGGTGGCGGCGGATCATGGCCATTGCATTGGGGTTTGCAGGCATGTTGCTGATCGTGCGACCGGGTCCGGACGGATTCAGCATCTATGCCATGTATGCCTTGATTGCCGTCATCTGCGTGACGGCTCGGGATTTGATCACCCGCCGAATGTCGCCCGAGGTGCCGTCGATGGTCGTCACTTTGGCAACCTCATTGACGATTACCACCGGTGCGGCAATTGCCTCGGTCTTCCAGGGTTGGGTGCCGATGACGGCCGGGTCGGGGATGTTGATTGCCTCGGCAGCAGTTTTCGTCCTGCTGGGGTATCTCTTCAGCGTCATGGTGATGCGCGTTGGCGAGGTCAGCTTTGTCGCGCCGTTCCGATACTCGAGCCTGATCTGGGCCTTGGGTCTGGGATGGGCGGTATTCGGAGATTGGCCTGACCGGATCACCATGCTGGGTGCCGCACTGGTGGTCACCGCGGGCCTGTTCACCCTCTTTCGCGAGCGGGCACTTCAGGCGTCCGAATAGACGCGTCGGACCACCGCCGGATCAATTGCAAACCGGGTTTCGAACTGCTTTGCCAGAGCGGGGGTCAACGGTTCCAGCTTGGCCTTGCTTGTACGGGTGTTGGGTGAATCGTTGAACCCGTTCAGACTGCGCACCCACATCGGCGGTTCGTTCTGGCTGATGACTGGCATGAAGTTGCCGATCTTGTGGTGGGCAAAGTTCATGATCGTCAGCTCACACCCGCCGCGCACATACATCCCAAAACCAACACCCAGCAGCGACTGGTGAAACGGCGTGGCCTGGATTCCGCTGGCGTTGAACCGGGCAAGGAAGCCGTGATTGAAATCAATGGCAACCATCTTGTTGCGCCGTACCAGCCCTTCGGCGTCCTGAACCGCGCGGCGCAGCAATTCGATGAAATCCACCGCAACCGCATCGTCGTCATCATGACGGAATTGCAGGCATGGCAGGTCAGGGTTCAAGCGTGCCTGGTTCAGGACGTCCTTCATGACAGAGCGATGCCGGCCGGGTTCCCGCGAGACGATTTGCACTTGTTTCATGCCCGAAGTCAGGTCGTTCAGACGATCACGGGCGACCCGAGGCAGGCAGGTCCCCGTCACGATCACAAACTGAAACTGCGGATCCGTCTGGGCGCGCAGGGCGGGTAGGGCGCAGGCCTCGAACAGGCGGAACCGCTCGTCCAGACGCCGGGGGTCATACAGATAGCGCCGGCGCGCTTCGACCGACTCGTGCATGGTCTGGAACCCGCCGATGGCCGGGTAGGAGAAACGGCACAGACCAATGACTTGCATCTTCACTTCCGGTAGGAATACACCAGTGCGGACTATGCCCCGAGGGATGTGACACCGCAACCGATGTCGCTTCCGCCGCGACGCACGGCTGCAAGGCGGGCAGGCATCTGCCGGGGCTGTTGACAGTCGGGCCGACTCCCCCTATACGCCCGTCATCTCGGTACCGGGGGCCGCCCCAAAACCGATTTCAGTATTGAACTGGTCAAGGCCCGGACAATTTTGCAGTTCGCGCCCTCTGATAACCAACCGCGACGTTCACCTCGGAATGGGAACGCTCGCGGGTTTTGCGCTTGTGGACGCATTGGCGCAGCGAAGTTAGCCGCACGCAACGCGCGTGCATGTCATGTGTGTTGCAAAACGGGGAAGAAACCGGAATGCCAACTATTCAACAGCTGATCCGCAAACCGCGGCAGCCCAAAGTAAAACGCTCGAAGTCCATGCACCTGGAGCAGTGCCCGCAGAAGCGCGGCGTCTGCACCCGCGTGTACACCACCACGCCGAAGAAGCCGAACTCGGCTATGCGTAAGGTTGCCAAGGTGCGCCTGACCAACGGTTACGAAGTCATTTCGTACATCCCGGGTGAAAGCCACAACCTGCAAGAGCACTCGGTTGTTCTGATCCGTGGCGGCCGTGTGAAAGACCTTCCGGGTGTCCGCTACCACATCCTGCGTGGTGTTCTGGATACCCAGGGCGTCAAAGACCGTAAGCAACGCCGTTCGAAATACGGCGCGAAGCGTCCCAAGTAAGAAGGAGAGGCTGATATGTCACGTCGTCACGCCGCCGAAAAACGCGAAGTCCTGCCTGACGCCAAATTTGGCGACAAGGTCCTGACCAAATTCATGAACAACCTGATGATCGACGGCAAGAAGTCGGTCGCAGAGCGTATCGTCTACAACGCCTTCGACCGCGTTGAGAGCAAGATCAAGCGCGCTCCTGTCGAGGTGTTCCACGAAGCACTCGACAACATCAAGCCGTCGGTCGAGGTTCGCTCGCGCCGGGTTGGTGGTGCAACCTATCAGGTTCCGGTCGAAGTGCGCCCTGAGCGCCGCGAAGCTCTGGCCATCCGCTGGCTGATCACCGCCGCGCGCGGCCGCAACGAAAACACCATGGAAGAACGCCTCGCCGGCGAACTGCTGGACGCCGTACAGTCCCGCGGTACTGCCGTTAAGAAGCGCGAAGACACCCACAAGATGGCCGAGGCGAACAAAGCCTTCAGCCACTATCGTTGGTAATCCCAGAGGCTTATCCAAATGGCACGCGAATATCCGCTCGAACTATACCGTAACTTCGGTATCATGGCGCACATCGATGCAGGCAAGACCACCTGCTCGGAGCGTATCCTGTATTACACCGGCAAATCCCACAACATCGGTGAGGTGCACGATGGTGCAGCCACCATGGACTGGATGGAGCAGGAGCAGGAACGCGGCATCACCATCACTTCGGCTGCGACCACCACCTTCTGGGAGCGCACCGAGGACGGTCAGACCGCCGATACCCCCAAGCACCGCCTGAACATCATCGACACCCCCGGCCACGTTGACTTCACCATCGAAGTCGAGCGTTCGCTGGCGGTTCTCGACGGTGCCGTCTGCGTTCTGGACGCAAACGCAGGTGTTGAGCCACAGACCGAAACCGTGTGGCGTCAGGCTGACCGCTACAAAGTTCCGCGCATGGTCTTCGTCAACAAGATGGACAAGATCGGCGCCGACTTCTTCAACTGCGTTCGCATGATCGAAGACCGCACCGGCGCGCGCGCCGTCCCTGTCGGTATCCCGATCGGTGCAGAGAACGAGCTGGAAGGCCTGATCGACCTGGTCACCATGGAAGAATGGCTGTGGCAGGGCGAAGACCTGGGCGCAAGCTGGGTCAAAGCTCCGATCCGCGACAGCCTGAAGGACATGGCTGAAGAATGGCGCGGCAAGATGATCGAAGCGGCCGTCGAAGAAGACGACGACGCGATGATGGAATACCTGGAAGGCAACGAGCCCGACATTCCGACCCTGCGCAAACTGCTGCGCAAGGGCACCCTGGCGCTGCACTTCGTGCCGGTTCTGGGTGGTTCGGCGTTCAAGAACAAAGGTGTTCAGCCGCTGCTCAACGCTGTGATCGACTATCTGCCCAGCCCGCTGGACGTTGTCGACTACATGGGCTTCAAACCCGGTGACGAGGAAGAAGTCCGCAACATCGCGCGTCGCGCTGACGATGACATGGCCTTCTCGGGCCTGGCGTTCAAAATCATGAACGACCCCTTCGTTGGCTCGCTGACCTTCACCCGGATCTACTCGGGCGTTCTGAACAAGGGCGACTCGATCCTGAACTCGACCAAAGGCAAGAAAGAGCGCATCGGTCGTATGATGATGATGCACTCGAACAATCGGGAAGAGATCGAAGAAGCGTTCGCAGGCGACATCATCGCTCTGGCGGGTCTGAAAGACACCACCACTGGTGATACCCTGTGCGATCCGAAGGATCCCGTGGTTCTGGAAACCATGACCTTCCCCGATCCGGTGATCGAGATTGCGGTCGAGCCCAAAACCAAGGGCGACCAGGAAAAGATGTCCCAGGGTTTGGCCCGTCTGGCCGCCGAAGACCCGTCCTTCCGCGTGGAAACCGACCTGGAATCGGGTCAGACCATCATGAAGGGCATGGGCGAACTTCACCTGGACATCCTGGTCGACCGTCTGAAGCGCGAGTTCAAGGTCGAAGCCAACATCGGTGCGCCGCAGGTGGCCTATCGTGAGACCATCTCGATGCCGATCGAACACACCTACACCCACAAGAAACAGTCGGGTGGTTCGGGTCAGTTTGCTGAGGTCAAGCTCGAGATCACTCCCACCGAAGCGGGCGAAGGTTATTCGTTCGAAAGCCGCATCGTTGGTGGTGCCGTTCCGAAGGAATACATCCCGGGTGTCGAAAAAGGCATCCAGTCCGTCATGGACAGCGGCCCGCTGGCCGGCTTCCCCGTGATCGACTTCAAGGTTGCCCTGCTGGACGGTAAATTCCACGACGTCGACTCGAGCGTTCTGGCGTTCGAAATCGCGTCGCGGATGTGCATGCGCGAAGGTCTGAAAAAGGCCGGCGCGAAACTGCTGGAGCCGATCATGAAGGTCGAAGTGATCACCCCGGAAGAGTACACCGGCGGTATCATCGGCGACCTGACTTCGCGTCGGGGCCAGGTGTCTGGACAAGAGCCGCGCGGCAACGCGATTGCAATCGACGCATTCGTGCCGCTGGCCAACATGTTCGGCTACATCAACACTCTGCGTTCGATGTCGTCGGGCCGTGCCCAGTTCACCATGCAGTTCGACCACTATGATCCGGTTCCGCAGAACATCGCGGAAGAGATCCAGGCAAAATACGCATAACCGAAAAATAGAGGGAGCCTGCTGCCCGGGCTCCCTTCATTTCCGAAAAAGGAGGCCATCATGGCAAAGGAAAAGTTTGAGCGTACAAAACCGCACGTCAACATTGGCACGATTGGCCACGTTGACCACGGCAAGACGACGCTGACCGCAG